>JBBAPI010000019.1:0-91865 GCA_040400915.1 Rubrivivax sp. | reverse complement strand
AGCAGGGATGGGGTGGCTGATGGGGCTCGAACCCACGACAACAGGAATCACAATCCTGGACTCTACCAACTGAGCTACAGCCACCGCAGAGCCTTTGAGTATACCCCCGCCTTCATGCAGCGACCACTTCCCCGTCAGCGCGCGGCCGAAGCGGCTTCGGCGGGTCCATCGGCGGCCGGTTTGATCTCGACCTTGTAGCGCTTCTTCAAGGCCGCCAGGTAGGCATCGGCCTCGGCCGCGGCCCAGGCCTGCGCGTACTGGGCGCGCAGTGGCTCGTCACCACCGGGCATCGGTTCGCGCGGCAGCACCTGCGTCACACGCAGGACGACATAGCCCTGGCCCGGCAGGTCCAGACCCAGCACGGCCGGCAACTTGCCCGCATCGGCGCGCATCAGGGGGTCGAGCAGCGTCTTGGGCAGGCCCTGCGCATTGCTGCGCGACACAGTCAAGGTGTTCGGCAGGGCCTCGGCCGGACTGCTGCGCAGGGCGGCCACACGGGCCTCGCCGTCCTTGCGGGCCAGCGCGGCCGCCTGGATGTCGATGACACGCTCGCGGGCGGCGTCCTTGACGTCGGCGAAGGGCACGATGCGGGCGGCTTGGTACTGCAGCACATGGCCGGCTATGAGCTGGTTGGGGCCGACCTCCACCGCGTCGGTGTTGCGCTTGTTGCGCAGGCTGTCGCTGCCGAAGACCGCGTCCAGGAACTTGGCCGATGCCAGCGGGCCCTTGGCCGCGGCAGGGGCCGTGCGCATCACGGTCGCGGTCTTCTTCTCGAGCTTGAGCTTGTCGATGGCCGGCTTCAGGCTGTCGCTCTGTTCGTAGACGGTGTTGGTGAACAACTCGGCGTTCTCCGCCCAGCGGCGCTGGGCCTGGGCCTTGCGCAACTCGGTTTCGATTTCGCCGCGAACCGCTTCGAAGGGCTTGCTCTGGCCACCGCGCACCGCCGTCAGGGTCATGACGTGGAAGCCGAAATCGGTTTCCACCACCTCGCTGATCTCGCCGGCCTTGAGCTTGAAGATGGTGTCCTCGAAGGGCTTGACCATGGCCCCGCGGCCGAAGAAGTCGAGGTCACCACCCTTGGCCGCCGAACCCGGGTCGTCGGAGTTCTTGCGCGCCAGTTCGGCGAACAGCGCCGGGTTCTTGCGCACTTCAGCCAGCAGGCCTTGCGCCTTGGCCTTGGCCTTGTCGCGCTCGGCCGACGACGCGTCTTTCTCGGCCTTGATCAGGATGTGGCTGGCGCGGCGCTCTTCGGCCACGGTGTATTTGGCGATGCCGTCGTCGTAGGCCTTGCGCAGTTCGGGCTCGGTCAGTGTGATGCCCTTGGCCAGGGTCTCGAGATCGAGCAACACGTAGTCGATGGTGGCCTGCTCGGGCGCCTTGAACTGGGCTTCATTCGCCTTGTAGTAGGCCTCGACCTCGGCGTCGCTGGGGCTGACCTTGGCGCGGTAGGTGGCGGGGTCGAAGCGCTGGATCTGCACCTCGCGGCGCTGGAAGTAGGCGCCCAGCGCGGCCGAGGCGGACTGCGCCGGCACGGGCACGGTCTGGGTGACACCGGCCAGCACCTGCCGGGTGGCCAGATCCTGGCGCAGGCGCTGGTCGAACAGCTCCGGGCTCATGCCCTGCATGGCCAGCAGCTCGCGGTTGATCTTGCCGTCAGCGCCGCGCAGCCCGGCGAATTGCGGGTCGCTGTCGAACAGGCGTGCCATGCGCCCCACCGTGGGGTAGAGCTGCAGGTGGTTGGCCGTGGCGATCAAGACGCGGTCGCGTACCAGACCATCCAGCGTGTCGCGGCGCAGCTGCGGCGTGTCGATCTGCGCGATGTCGACGTTCGGCGACTGGCGCCGCACCAGGTCGACATAGCGCTTGTGCGCGTCGTCCCATTCGTTGCGGGTGATGCTCTGACCGTCGACCTTGGCCACCGTGGTGTTGCTGCCATCGGTGAAGCGCGAATAGCCCTGCACACCAAAGAAGATGAATGACGGGATGATCAGCAGGAGCATGAAGCCCAGTGCCAGGCGGGTGTGTTCGCGAAAGAAATCAAACATCAGGGGGACCTTCAGGGAACGGGGCTGCGCGCTGCTTACGCGCTGAATCTTCGCGCTGGAGGCAGGCGCGACAAGCGAGGCCCGCGACCGACGACGGGCCGGATGCGCGGGCCGCGAATTCTATTCGAGGTGGTGGGTGCTGACGGGCTCGAACCGCCGACCTGCGCCGTGTAAAGGCGACGCTCTACCAACTGAGCTAAGCACCCGCAATGCGGATGCGCGAACCGCGCCTTACAGCGCGTCGCGCAGGCCCTTGCCGGGCCGGAATTTGGGTACCTTGGCGGACTTGATCTTGATGGCCGCACCGGTGCGCGGATTGCGTCCCATGCGGGCCGCCCGCTTCGGCGCGGTGAAAGTGCCGAAGCCCGTGATGGTGACGCTGTTGCCTTTCCTCAGCGTGGTCTTCACAGCGCCGATCAGGGCTTCGAGCGAACGCGACGCAGCGGCCTTGGACAGGTCGGCTTGCTGGGCTATGTGCTCGATGAGTTCGCTCTTGTTCACGTTGCTGTTCCCTCGCTGGCGGTCTGGGTTGGGCTGTATTCACCGCCTGAAAACATGACATCCCGCGGCTTTCAGCGGTGTCAGGCGACTTCGCGATTCTAGGCCCTGCCACCCCGCAAGCCAGGGGGCAGACTGCCCGTTCGGGCAGCGTGCTTCCTCGCTTGACAAGGCCGCCGGGCGGCCCTACCGGCGCGCCAGCGTCTGGACCAGCGCCCGGCCCAGATCACCGGTTCCAGCGCGCCCGCCGAGGTCGGGCGTCTTCGGCGCTTCGGGGTCGGCCAGCACGCTCTCGATGGCCGCCATCACCGCATCGCGGGCGTCGCGGTGGCCCAGGAAGTCGAGCAGCATGGCCACCGACCAGACCTGGCCGATGGGGTTGGCGATACCCTTGCCGGCGATGTCGGGCGCCGAGCCGTGCACCGGCTCGAAGAGGCTGGGCCACTGCCGCGTCGGGTTGAGGTTGGCCGACGGCGCGATGCCGATGGTGCCGGTGCAGGCCGGGCCCAGGTCGGACAGGATGTCGCCGAACAGGTTGCTGGCCACCACCACGTCGAAGAGCTGCGGGCGCTGCACGAAGAAGGCCGTCAGGATGTCGATGTGGTAGCGGTCCACCGCCACCTGCGGGTAGGACTTGGCCATGGCTTCGACGCGCTCGTCCCAATAGGGCATGGTGATGGCGATGCCATTGCTCTTGGTGGCCGAAGTCAGCCGGTGGCGCGGCCGCGAGGCGGCCAGCTCGAAGGCGAACTTCAGCACCCGGTCGACACCGGTGCGCGACATCACCGTGAGCTGGGTGACGAACTCGCGGTCGCTGCCTTCGAACATGCGGCCGCCGACGCTGGAGTACTCGCCCTCGGTGTTCTCGCGCACGATCCACATGTCGATCTCGCCTGGCTTGAGCGGCTCGCCCTGGCGGTTGACCAGCGGCGAGCGGATGCCGGGCATCAGGCGCGCCGGACGCAAGTTGACGTACTGGTCGAAGTCGCGGCGGAACTTGATCAGCGAACCCCACAGCGAGATATGGTCGGGCACGGTGGCCGGCCAGCCCACGGCGCCGAACAGGATGGCCTCGTGGCCGCCGATCTGGTCCTTCCAGTCGGCCGGCATCATGGTGCCGTGCTGGGCGTAGTAATCGCAGCTGGCGAAGTCGAAGTGGTCGAGGTGCACGTCGATGCCGAAGCGCGAGGCCGCGGCCTCGAGTGCGGCCACGCCCACCGGCATCACCTCCTTGCCGATGCCGTCGCCCGGAATGACGGCGATGCGGTGTTTGCGGGCGGCGCTTTTGAGGTCATTCGTCATGGTGTTGGCTCCTTCAGGACAGGGGTGGCGGGCCGGCCCTGGCGCACCACCAGGGCAACGCCTGCCGCGGTGAGGGCCATGCCGGTGAAGACGGTGGTGGTCAGCGTTTCCTTGAACAGCCACCAGGCCATGACCGCGGTGGTCGGCGGCACCAGGTACATCAGGCTGGTGACGGCGGTGGCGGCGCCGCGCTGGATCAGCAGCGACAGCAAGGAACTGCCACCCAGGGTCAGCACCAGCACCGACCAGGCCAGCGCGATGAACAGATCGGGATGCGGGTCGAATTGCCAGGGTTCCAGCAGCGCCAGCGGCAAGGTGACCGTGAAGGCGGCCAGCATCTGCACGGTGTTGGCGCTGCGCACATCGCAGGCCCGCACCCAGCGCTTCTGGTACAGCGTGCCCGCGGTGATGCTGAGCAAGGCCAGACCGGCCAGGGCCACCGTGTGGACGTGGGCTTCTCCGACATGCAGCTTCTGCCACACCACCAGCAACAGCCCGCTCAGCCCCAGTGCCAGGCCCAGCCACTGCAGCGGCAGCACCCGGTGCGTGGCGCCGCGCGAATTCACCCACAGCGCCGTCAGCACCGGCTGCAGGCCGACGATCAGGGCCACCAGCCCGGCGCCCAGCCCGGCCTTCACGGCGCACCACACGCCGCCCAGGTAGCCGGCCTGGATCAGCGTGCCGACGACCGCCAGGTGCAGCCACTGCCGGCGGCCCTGCGGCCAGGCGACGCCCGCAGCCCGCACCCACAGCGTGAACAGCAGCGCCGACAGGCCGTAGCGGAACATCAGGAAGGTCAGCGGCTGGGCGTGCGGCATGCCCAGCCGCGCGACGACAAAGCCGGTGCTCCAGATCAGCACGAAGACGACCGGCGTGGCGCGGACCAGCGCCGAATTCGAGCCCTCGCCCACTCAGGGCGCCTTGGCGCGGATCTCGGGGATCGCCTTGCGCAGGTAATAGACCATCGACCAGATGGTCAGCACCGCCGCGATGGTCATCAGCCAGCCGCCCCACTGCCGCGTGCTGAAGACGCCGAACAGGCGCCCGTCATAGAGCAGGAAAGGAATGGCGATCATCTGGGAAAGCGTTTTCAGCTTGCCCAGCATGTGCACAGCCACGCTGCGCGAAGCGCCGATCTGGGCCATCCATTCGCGCAGTGCGGAAATGGCGATCTCGCGGCCGATGATGACCAGCGCAATCAGCGTGTCGACGCGGTCTTGCTGCAGCAGCACCAACAGCGAGGCACAGACCAGGATCTTGTCGGCCACCGGGTCGAGGAAGGCGCCGAAGGCCGAGGTCTGGTTGAGCTTGCGGGCCAGCCAGCCGTCGAGCCAGTCGGTGGCGGCGAACAGCACGAACATCAGCGTGGCGGCCTTGTTCTTGCTGGCCATGTCCCAGGGCAGGTAGTAGACGCCCACGATGAAGGGGATGGCCGCGATGCGCGCCGAGGTCAACAGCGTGGGGATGGTCAGGAACATGGCTGGATTGTGCCCAAGCGGGCGCACGACCGGTGTGCGCGGCGCGGGCTCAGTCGATATCCAGCGTGCGGGGCTTGAAACGCAGCTCGTCGTCGAACAGAAAGGTCTCGACGACCTTCCACGGTTTGGGCAGCCGGGCGACGGTGCCATAGGGCGCCGCGTGCTTCACCGCGGCAATGGCCAGTGCCGTGGCCTCGTCACCCGTTGTCGGGCGCCGCAACACCACGATCCGGCGCACGCCACCGTCGGCGTCGAGTTCGACTTCCAGCACCGGAATGGCCCACAGCCGGTCGGGCGTGCGGCCGAGGTAGGTGCTGTCGGGGTGGGCCGCCACCAGGCGCTGGGCGAATTGCAGGCGCAGTTCCTCGGCGTTGCGCGGCGTGGCCGGCGGGCCCAGGCGCAGCACGCGCGGCGCGGGGGCTGTCGCTGCGGCCGCTGCGGAGACGGGGCCATCGGCGGCGGCCGGCGGGGCGCACGCCGCCAGCAGCAGCAGAGCGGCCAGTGCCCAGCCACGGCCCTTAGTGCAAGGCACGGTAGATCTCCTCGGCCAAGTCTTTCGAGATGCCCTCGACGGTGGCCAGATCCTCGACGCCTGCGCTGGCCACGCCGCGGATCCCGCCGAAGCGCTGCAGCAGCCGCGCCCGCTTGCGCGGCCCCACGCCGGCGATGTCTTCGAGCTTGCTGCCGCCGGTGCGCACGCTGGCCCGCTTGGCACGCATGCCGGTGATGGCGAAGCGGTGGGCCTCGTCGCGGATCTGCGCCACCAGCATCAGCGCGGCCGAATCGTGGCCGAGATAGACCTTCTCGCGGCCGTCGGCGAAGACCAGCTCTTCCAGGCCCACCTTGCGGCCTTCGCCCTTCTCGACGCCGACGATCAGGCTCAGGTCCAGGCCCAGTTCCTCGAAGACCCCACGCGCCATGCTGACCTGGCCGCGGCCGCCGTCGACCAGCACCAGGTCGGGCAGGCGCGCTGGGCCGCGACGCGGCTTGGCATCGGCCGGCGGACCATCCAGCGGACGCGGTGGATCCGGCTCTGCCGGGCCACTCGGGTCGACCCCCTGGGGGGGAGCGCCGAAGGCGCTTCGGGGGGGGGCCAGTTCCACCAGCTTGGCGTAGCGCCGCGTCAGCACCTGGCGCATCGCGGCGTAGTCGTCGCCGCCAACGATGCCCTCGATGTTGAAACGGCGGTACTGGCCGCTCTGCATGGCGTGGCCTTCATAAACCACGCAAGACGCCTGCGTGGCCTCGCCGGCCGTGTGGCTGATGTCGAAGCACTCGATGCGCAGTTGCGCCGGGTCGGCGCAGTCGAGGTCCAGCGCTTCGACCAGCGAGCGGGTCCGCGCCTGCGCCGAACCTTCTTCGGCCAGCAAGCGGGCCAGCGACAGCTCGGCGCCCTTGGCCGCCATCTCCAGCCAGATGCGCCGCTGTTCGCGCGGATGATGCTGGGCGCGCACCTTCACGCCGGCGGCCTCGCTCAGCGCGTCCAGCAGGTTCACGTCCACCGCGTGGCTGGTCACCAGTTGCGGCGGGATGGTCTGGCCGATGTAGTGCTGCGCGATGAAGGCTTCCAGCACCGCGTGCTCGGCCGAGTACACGGCCTCGGGCCCGGCCAGGTCTTCTTCGAAGCGGTCTTCGGCTTCCTGCTCGCTGAGCGCCGCGCCGTCGTCCACATGGGTCGGGAAATAGGCCCGGTCACCCAGGTGCCGGCTGCCGCGCACCATGGCCAGGTTGACGCAGGCCCGGCCACCGGCCACCTTCACCGCCAGGATGTCGACGTCCTTGTCCATCGCCGACAGGCTGCTGGCCTCGACGCTCTGCTGGTGCAGCACCTTGGACAGCGACCCGATGCGGTCGCGCAGGGCGGCCGCGCGCTCGAATTCCAGCGCCTCGGCGTAGACCATCATCTGGGACTGCAGGTCCTTGATGACCTCCTGCGGCTCACCCAGCAGGAAGCGCTCGGCGTCGCGCACGTCGCGGCCGTAATCGGCCGCCGACACCAGGCCCACGCAGGGGCCCGAGCAACGCTGGATCTGGTACAGCAGGCAGGGCCGCGAGCGGTGGTTGAAGACCGAGTCTTCACAGGTGCGCAGGCGGAAGACCTTCTGCATCAGCTGGATGGTCTGCTTCACCGCCCAGGCGTTCGGGTAGGGGCCGAAGTAGCGGTGCTTGCGGTCGATGGCGCCGCGGAAGTAGGCCATCCGCGGAAACCTTGGAGCCGACAGGGCCCCTGCCCCGTCGGCGCCGCCGCTGCCGGTCTTGACGCCCGTGATCTTCAGATACGGGTAGCTCTTGTCGTCGCGGAACAGGATGTTGAACTTCGGCGACAGCGTCTTGATGAGGTTGTTTTCCAGCAGCAGGGCCTCGGCCTCGCTGCGCACCACCGTTGTTTCCAGGCGCGCGATGCGGCTGACCATGTGCCCGATGCGCGTGCCACCGTGGTCCTTCTGCAGGTAGCTGGAAACCCGTTTCTTCAGGTCGCGCGCCTTGCCCACATAGAGCAGCGCGTCCTGCGCGTCGAACCAGCGGTAGACGCCCGGCATGTGGGGCAGCGCGGCCACCTCGGCGAGCAGGCGGTCGAGGACGGCCGGGCTGCTGTCGGGTGGCGGGTCGCGGGGGGGCTGGGTGGCGCTCATCGGCGCCGATTATCAAAGCTTCGACAATCCCGCCATGCCGCCATTGCCCCCAACCCCGGCGCTGAACTGGGACCTCTACTGCCGCGTCATCGACAACTTCGGCGACGCCGGCGTCTGCTGGCGCCTGGCCGCCGACCTGGCGGCGCGCGGCGACCGCGTGCGCCTGGTCATCGACGACGCCGCGCCGCTGGCCTTCATGGCGCCGCAGGGTGCGCCGGGCGTCACGGTCTTTGCCTGGCCGGGGCCGCAGGACGCGCCGGGCGATGTCGTCGTCGAAGCCTTCGGCTGCGACCCGCCGCCGGAACGCATCGCCGCCATGGCCGCCTGCGCGCAGCCGCCGGTCTGGATCAACCTGGAGTACCTCAGCGCGGAAAGCTATGTCGGGCGCTCGCACGGTCTGCCCTCGCCGCAGGCCTGCGGGCTGACCAAGTGGTTCTTCTACCCCGGCTTCACGGCACGCACCGGCGGCCTGCTGCGCGAACCGCCGTTGATGGCGCAACGCGCTGCCTTCGACCGCGACGCCTGGCTGGCGCAGCAGGGCTTGCAACTGCGGCCGGGCGAGCGCGTGGTCAGCCTGTTCTGCTATGCCAACCCGCAGATCCCGGCGCTGCTCGATGGCCTGGCGACAACACCCACGCTGCTGCTGCTGACGCCGGGCCATGCACAAGACCAGGTGCAGGCCCGGATGCCACCGGACGGCGCACGCGGCGGCCTGCGCAGCCACGCCCTGCCCTGGCTGGACCAGCCCGGCTACGACCGCCTGCTGTGGGCCAGCGACCTGAACTTCGTGCGCGGTGAAGATTCCCTGGTGCGGGCGCTGTGGGCCGGCGCCCCCTGCGTCTGGCAGATCTACCCGCAGGACGATGGCGCCCACGCCATCAAGCTGCAGGCGATGCTGGAAGTGATGCAGGCCCAGCCGCCCGAGGTGGCGCTGTGGTGGGCCTGGAACGGCCTGTCTGCCACGGCCTGGCCCGGCCTGCCGGCGCTGGGGCCGTGGGCGCAGGACGCGCAGGCATTTCGCCGTCGCCTGCTCGGCCTGAGCGATCTGGGCAGCCGCTTGCGTGCCTATGTGCACGGCAAGCGGGACGCTCGCTGATAGAATCAGCGGCTTTGCGCTGCACGCGCGAGCCCTAACCAGCTGCGAAAGCTCTTCGGAAACACGCCATGAAAATCGCCCAGGAAATCCGCGCCGGCAACGTCATCATGCACGCCAGCAACCCGATGGTCGTGCTCAAGACCGAATACAGCCGCGGTGGCCGCAATGCCGCCACCGTGCGCCTGAAAATGAAGAACCTGCTGAACGGCGGCGGTGCTGAAATCGTCTTCAAGGCCGACGACAAGATGGACCAGATCATCCTGGACAAGAAGGACTGCACGTATTCTTACTTCGCCGACCCCATGTACGCCTTCATGGACGCCGAGTACAACCAGTTCGAGGTCGAGTCCGAGAACATGGGCGACGCCATCAACTACCTTGAAGACGGCATGGCCGTCGAAGTGGTGTTCTACGACGGCAAGGCCATTTCCGTCGAACTGCCGACCACCGTGGTGCGCGAAATCGAGACCGACCCCGCTGTCAAGGGCGACACCTCGGGCAAGGTGCTGAAGCCGGCCAAGCTGGTCGGCACGGGCTTTGTCATCAGCGTCCCCATATTCGTGGAAAACGGCGACAAGATCGAAATCGACACCCGCACGCACGAGTACAAGAAGCGCGTCTGAATCCCGTTCGAACGCTGCAGAGGGCGCCCCGAGGGGCGCCTTTTTCTTGGCTCGTTCACCTGGGCGCGGGCCTGGGCGCGGGCTTGGCTGCGGCCTGGGGCGCAGGCTTGGGCATCATCAGCGCATGACTTTCGATTTCGACGCCGCCGTCAACGCCCCGTTTCGCATGCAGCCCGGCCTGCGGCGCATCGCAGCGGGCACGCCGCAACTCACCCCGCTGGCGCCCGGCTCGCGCCACCAGCGCGAGAAACTGGCCGTGCTGTCGGCCTTTCCCACGCAGGCGCTGTGCGCCCTGCCCGGCTTCGACGCGGCGCCGGCTTTGCACGCCTTGTGCGCCCACGCTGCCGCCGAGCAGCCGCCAGCCTGGTCCTGGGACGGCGCCACCGCTGTGGCCCACTCGCTGGGCGTGGCCGTCGCTGACAGCGGCGACATCGAGCAACGGGCGGGCGGCGCCTTCGGCCTGGGCGACGAAATCGCCCGCTGCCTGCAGGGCCTGCCCGCGCCCTGGCGCCTGCCCGGCCTGCTGAGCCTGGCTTTCGCCGAAGATGTCGCCGTGGTGGACGGCACCAACGGCTGCATCCCGTGGCTGGCCGTCGCGCTGCCCAGCCACTGGGCGCCCGAAGCCAAGCTGGGCCAGCACTTCACCGCGGTCCACGCGACTGTGGCCGACAACGCGCTGCTGCTGAAAGCCAGCGACAGCCTGCTGCGCGTCATCACCAGCGCCGACCGCTGGGAGCGCTTCGTCTGGAACGTCACCGACCAACCCCGCTTGCACGCCCACCCGGCGCACGTGGACCCGGCGCGCTGGCAGCACACGGCGGTCGAGCAGGCCTGGTGGCGCACCGAAAGGCAGACCTTCATCCCGGTGCTCGGCCAGCAGCAGGCCATCTTCACCATCGCCGTGGAGGTGCAGCGCCTGGCCGACGCCCTGCCCACGCCCGGGCATGCCCAACGCCTGCATGCCGCCATCGCTTCGATGAGCCCGGCGGTGCTGGCTTACCGCAACCTGGGCGGCGTTCGCGACGCACTGCTGGCCTGGCTGGCGGCGCGCGCTTGAAGACCGCGCCGATCCGGCCGGCGCGCATCGCCTTCGGTGCCGGCCCCGACAGCGCGCCGCACTCGCTGGATTTCGACGCCGACTGGCCGGCGGCCGAGGCCGGGCTGGCGCGCGGCCGGCAGGTCTTCCTGCAAGGCACAGCCCTGCCCGCGCGCTGGGCCGGGCGGGCGCAGTTCACCGTGCTGGAAACCGACTTCGGCCTGGGCCACAACTTCCTGGCGACCTGGCAGGCCTGGCGCGACGACCCGGCGCGCTGCACGCGGCTGCACGTCGTGGCCATCGCCAGCCACCCGCCCAGCGCAGCGGACCTGGCCCGTGCGCATGCGGCGTCACCACGGCCCGAGCGGGTGGCCGAACTGCTGGCCGCCTGGCCGGTGCTGACGCCGAACCTGCATGCCCTGGATTTCGAGGGTGGCGCGGTGCAACTGCTGCTGGCACTGGGTGACGTGGCGCTGCTGCTGCCGGCGCTCCAACTGCAGGCCGACGCCATCTTCCTCGACGGCTTTGCGCCTGAACACAAGCCGGCGATGTGGCAGCCGCGGGTGCTGAAGGCGCTGGGCCGCAAGGCGGCCGTCGGCGCGCTGTTGGCGTCGGCGCGCACGGCGCCGGAACTGCAGCACGACCTGGGCAGCGCGGGCTTCGCGGTGCTGCCGTCGGCGCCGGCTGCCGACGCCGCAGGCCCGTCGAGTCCAGCCACCCCGCCAACCCAGGCCTGCACCGTGGCGCAGTGGGCGCCGCGCCACACGCCGCGCAGCGGGGCGCCGCCCCGGCCTGTACCCCGGCACACGACCGCACAGCGGCCGCGGACGGCCGTGGTGGTGGGTGCAGGCGTGGCGGGCGCTGCGGTGGCCCACGCCTTGGCCCGGCAGGGACAGTCGGTGACCGTGCTGGACCGCCGCAGCGCGCCGGCGCAGGAAGCATCGGGCAACCCGGCCGGCCTGTTCCACGGCACCGTCAACGGCGACGATGGCCCCTACGCACGCCTGTTCAGGGCCGCCGCGCTGCAGGCCGCGCGCACCTACGGCGCAGCCTTTTTGAACGACCCGCAGATGGGCGCCTTGAGCGGCCTGCTGCGGCTGGACCTGGGCGCTGGCGGACAGCCCGCGCTGCAGGCCACGCTGGACCGCCTGGGCCTGCCGGCCGAGTGGGTGCAGGCCCTGGACAGCGCGGCGGCCAGCGCCTGCGCCCGGATGCCCTTGCCAGCGCCGGCCTGGCTCTACCCGGGCGGTGGCTGGCTGGATCCGGCGCGCTGGGTGCGCAGCGTGCTGACGCAAAAGGGGGTGCGGTTTCAGGGCGACGCGCAGGCAGCCCGCATCGGATTCGAAGACGGCCTGTGGACCGTCTGGGACGCCGCGCAGCGCCCGCTGGCCACGGCCCCCGTGCTGATACTGGCCTGCACCGCTTCAACGCCCCGCTTGCTGCAAGCCTGGTGTGCAGAACCGTGGCCGCTGGACGCCACGCGAGGCCAGGTCACCCGCTGCGCCGGCGCTGGCCCCGCCACGCCTTTGCGCTGCGCCGTGGCCGGCGACGGCTACGCCATCCCGCTGGCTGACGGCAGCCTGCTGTGCGGCGCCACCCGCCAGACCGGCACGCTGGCCGAGATGCTGGGCGCGCCGGACATCAGCGGCGAGGCCACCTGGGCCGCGCACCAGCACAACCTGGAACGCCTGCAGCGACTGACCGGGCTGCAGCCGCCGGCCGACGCAGCGGACTTGTCAGGCCGCTGTGCCTGGCGCCTGCACACCGATGACCGCCTGCCCATCGCCGGCGCGGTGCCGCTGCGCGAGCTGCCGCCCGGGCAACGCCGCGACCAGGCGCGGCTGCTGCCGCGTGTCGAAGGCTTGTTCGTGTTGACCGCGCTGGGTGCGCGGGGTTTGACGCTGGCGCCGCTGCTGGGGCGCCTGGTGGCTGCGCAGGCCAGCGGCACGCCGTGGCCGCTGGAGCAGGACCTGGCCGATGCGGTCGACCCGGCCCGCTGGCGCGTGCGCGCCGCGCGGCGGGGTCAGGCCGCGGTCTGACCCGGTTCGCTACCGGCTTCGCCTTCTTCGGGCTCTTCAGCACCGTCTTCCAGCGGCGGCAGGCCGGCGGCCTTGCGGGCGGCCTTTTCCTTGTCCTTCTCTTCTTTCTTCTTCTTCTTGGCCAACTCGCGTTGGCGCTTTTCGAACGAATAGTTGGGCTTGGCCAAAGTGGGTCCTCGGGTGTCCTGGCGGGTGGCTGATTAGAACACCAAGGTCTGCACGCCCTGCGCCGTGCCCAGCAGGCACAGGCTGGCGCGGTGGCGGGCAAACAAACCCACGGTGACGACGCCCGGCCACTGGTTGATTTCGGTCTCCAGCGCCAGCGGATCGGTGATCTGCAGGCCCCGCACGTCCAGGATGGGGTGGCCGTTGTCGGTGATCACGCCGGGCCGCAAGGTGGCCGTGCCACCCCGCTTTTCGAAACGCCGGGTGATCTGCGCCGCGGCCATCGCAATCACTTCCACCGGCAGCGCAAAGGCGCCCAGCACCGCCACCCGCTTGCTCTCGTCGGCGATGCAGACGAAGCGCTCGGCCAGGTCGGCGACGATCTTCTCGCGCGTCAGCGCCGCGCCACCGCCCTTGATCATGTACCCGTGGTGGTCGATCTCGTCGGCGCCGTCCACATAGACGGCCAGGCGCTGCACCTCGCTGGCCTCGAAGACCGGGATGCCGTGGGCCCGCAGGCGTTCGGTGCTTTTCACCGAACTGGACACCGCACCGCGGATGGTGGTCTTGATCGTCGCCAGCGCATCGATGAAGTGGTTCACGGTGGAACCCGTGCCCACGCCCACCAGTTCACCGGGCACCACGTACTGCAGCGCCGCTTGCCCCACCAGGGCCTTGAGTTCGTCTTGGGTCATGCTGACGATTATCGGCACGCCGGCTGAGACAATCCCCCGCATGCTGCCCTTGCCCTACGCCCTGACCCGCCCCTTCCTCTTCGGCCTCGACCCCGAGGCCGCCCACGACCTGACGCTGGGCAGCCTGGCGCGGCTGCAGAACACGCCGGCGCAATGCCTGTGGCAGCAAGCGCGGATCAGCGACCCGGTCACGGTCGCTGGCCTGAAGTTCCCCAACCGCGTCGGCCTGGCGGCGGGGCTGGACAAGAACGGCCGCTGCATCGACGGCCTGGGCGCGATGGGTTTCGGCTTCATCGAGGTCGGCACCGTCACGCCACTGGCCCAGCCCGGCAACCCCAAGCCGCGCATGTTCCGCCTGCCGGCGCAGGAAGCGCTGATCAACCGCCTGGGCTTCAACAACGAAGGGCTGGCCGCCTTCCTGGCCAACGTGCAGCAGGCGCGCAGTTTCCGCCAGGGCGGCGGCATCGTCGGCCTGAACATCGGCAAGAACGCGGCCACGCCCATCGAGCGGGCGGTGGACGACTACCTCCTCGGCCTGGCCGGTGTCTACCCGCACGCCGACTACATCACCGTCAACATCAGCAGCCCGAACACCAAGAACCTGCGCGCGCTGCAGAGCGACGCCGCGCTGGACGCGCTGCTGTCGGCCTTGCAGGCGCGCAAGACCGAACTGGCGCAACAGCACGGCAAGGCCGTGCCGATGTTCGTGAAGATCGCCCCCGATCTGGACGAAGCGCAGGTCGGCGTGATCGCGGCCACGCTGCGCCACAACGGCATCGACGGCGTCGTCGCCACCAACACCACCATAGACCGCAGCGCGGTGCAGGGCCTGGCGCATGCCGACGAAGCCGGCGGCCTCAGCGGCAAGCCCGTCTTCGAAGCCAGCAACCGCGTCATCCGCCTGCTGCGGGCGGCGCTGGGGCCGGGCTACCCGATCATCGGCGTGGGTGGCGTCATGAGCGGCGCCGACGCCCGGGCCAAGGTGGCCGCTGGCGCCGACCTGGTGCAGATCTACACCGGGCTGATCTACAAGGGGCCGGCCCTGGTCGGCGAAGCCGCGCGGGCGCTGGCCCGGCGCTGAGATCCGGCGCGGCGGCCGTCGGCCGCCTTCAGTCGCCGCGGACGATGCCTTCGCGCCGCGGGTCGGCGCCGCCGTACCAGCCAGTGGCTGTGCGCTGGATGGCCTGCAGGCCGCTGGTCAGGTCGAATTCGACCACCGTGTGGCCGCGCTCGCGCAGCGCCTGCAGCGTGGCCGCCGGAAACTGCCCGCGCTCCAGGAAGACCGGGCCGCCGAGCGTGCCGAAATTCGGCAGGTCGATGGCGCGTTGCACATCCAGCCCCCACTGCAGGCTGCCCAGCAGCGTCTTGGCGGTGAAGTGGATGATCACCGGGCCGCCAGGCGAACCCAGCGTCATCAGCAGCCGGCCCGGCCCCGGGCCGCGACTGTCGAAGACCAGCGTCGGGCTCATGCTGCTGCGCGGGCGCTTGCCGGGCTGCACCCGGTTGGCGATGGGCCGGCCCTGCGCGTCGGCGGGCGCCAGCGAGAAGTCGGTCATCTGGTTGTTCAGCAGGTAGCCACCGGCCAGGCCGCTGCCGCCATCGGCCAGCAGCCGGGCCCCGAAGGCAGCTTCGATGGTGGTGGTCATGGCCACCGCGCGGCCTTGGTCGTCGATGACGCTGATGTGGCTGGTGCCGTGCTCGATCTGCTCGGGCATGGGCGCATAGGCCGTCTGCACGGCGCCCGGCTGGCCGGCTGGCGCCGCACCCATGCTGCGCGGGCCGATCAAGGCCGCACGCTGCGCCAGATAGGCCGGGTCCAGCAGCGTGCGCCAGTCACCGCCAGGCGGGCTGACGAAGTCGGGGTCGGCAACGAACTGGCCGCGGTCGGCATAGGCCAGGCGGCTGGCCTCGGTGTAGCGGTGCAGCCAGTCGGGGTTGGGGATGCCGTCCTGCAGCGCCAGGACCGGCCTTGGCGCTGGCGACTGCGCCGGCCCGGGCCCTTCAGTGGCCGCCAGCAGGCCGAGGATCTGCATGATGGCCAGGTGCCCCGATGCCGGCGGCGGGAAGCCGCAGACGCGGTAGAGGGCCTGCCAGTCGGTGCAGATCGGCTTGCGCACTTGCGGCGTGTAGCCCGCCAGGTCGGCCAAGGACAGGCGGCCGGGCACGGTGTGGCCGCGCACGCGCGCCACCATGTCGGCGGCAATGGGGCCGCTGTGCAGGGCCGCGCTGCCGTTCAGCGCGATGGCGCGCAACACCGCGCCCAGCGCAGGGTTCTTCAGACGATGGCCGACCGGGAGGGCCCGGCCGTCCGGACCGTAGAAGTAGGCGCGGGCGGCGGCGTCCTGGCGCAGCAGGGTGTCGCTGTCGAGCAGGCCGTGCAGGCGCGGGCTGACCGCGAAGCCGCCCTCGGCCAGCGCGATCGCCGGCTCGAACAAGCGCGCCCACGGCAGCTGGCCCAGCCGCGCATGCGCCGCTTCCAGCATCTTCACGGCGCCCGGCGTGGCCACGGCGCGGCCACCGAACACGGCTTGCTGGAAAGGCACCGGCTTGCCGTCGGCGCCGAGGAACATGCGCGCGTCGGCCGCGGCCGGTGCGGTCTCGCGGCCGTCCCAGGCCTGCACCTGCTGGCCGTCCCAGGTCATCAACATGGCGCCGCCGCCGATGCCGCTGGACTGCGGCTCGACCAGGTTCAGCACCATCTGAACGGCGATGGCCGCGTCCACCGCCGAACCGCCGGCGCGCAGCATCTGGTAGCCGGCTTCGGTGGCCAGCGGGTTGGCCGCCGCCACCATCTGCCGGCTGCCGGCCCAGCCCGGCTTGGCCGTCCAGCCCGATGCCGACTCGGCCGCTGCGGCTTCCCGTGTCGCGACGGCCGCTGCGGCCGCTGCGGTCGCCAAGGGAGGCGGCAAGACCGCGGGCGCTGTGCAAGCCGAGAGCCCGAGCAGCGCGCCAGCCGCCAGCCCGGCCCCTGCGGCGTTCAAAGCACTGCCACGCCCGTCTTGCTTTGCAGTTCTTCGCGCGTCACGCCGGGCGCCAGTTCCACCAGCTTCAGGCCTACGGGCGTCACGTCCAGCACGGCCAGGTCGGTGATGATGCGGTTGACCACGCCCACGCCGGTCAGGGGCAGCGTGCAGTTGGGCAGGATCTTCAGATCGATGCTGCCGTCCTTCTTCTTCGCGACATGCTCCATCAGCACCAGCACGCGGGCCACGCCGGCCACCAGGTCCATCGCGCCGCCCATGCCCTTGACCATCTTGCCGGGAATCATCCAGTTGGCCAGGTCGCCTTTTTCGCTGACCTGCATCGCGCCCAGGATGCTGAGGTCGATCTTGCCGGCGCGGATCATGCCGAAGCTGAGGTCGCTACCGAAGATGCTGCTGCCGGGGATGGTGGTGACGGTCTGCTTGCCGGCGTTGATCAGGTCGGCATCGACCTCGTCCTCGGTCGGGAAGGGCCCGATGCCGAGCATGCCGTTTTCGCCCTGCAGCCAGACTTCGATGTCGGCGCGCACGAAGTTGGCCACCAGCGTGGGCAGACCGATGCCCAGGTTGACGTAGTAGCCGTCGTGCAGTTCCTGCGCCGCGCGGGCGGCCATTTGATCGTGGGTCCAGCTCATCTCAAACCCCTGCCTTTTCGGTGATCGTTCTCTTCTCGATGCGCTTCTCGGGCGTGGCGTTGACCACGATGCGGTGCACATAGATGCCGGGCAGGTGCACGTCGTCGGGGGCGATGGCGCCGGTGGGCACCAGTTCTTCCACCTCGACGATGGTCAGCTTGCCGGCCATGGCCACCGCCGGGTTGAAGTTGCGCGCCGTCAGTCGGAACACCAGGTTGCCCGATTGGTCGGCCTTCCAGGCCTTGACCAGCGAGATGTCGGGCAACAGCGCGCGTTCCATCACGTAGCGGTGGCCGTCGAATTCGCGCACTTCCTTGCCTTCGGCCACCAGCGTGCCAACGCCGGTGCGCGTGTAGAAGGCCGGGATGCCGCAGCCGCCAGCGCGCAGCTTTTCGGCCAGCGTGCCCTGCGGCGTGAATTCCAGTTCGAGTTCGCCGGCCAGGTACTGGCGCTCGAACTCCTTGTTCTCGCCGACATAGCTGCTGATCATTTTCTTGATCTGGCGCGTCTGCAGCAGCTTGCCCAGGCCGAAGTCATCGACCCCGGCGTTGTTGGATATCGCGGTGAGGTTCTTGGCGCCGCTGTCGCGCAGGGCATCGATCAAGGCTTCGGGGATGCCACACAGGCCGAAGCCGCCGACGCCCAACAGCAAACCGTCCTTGACGACGTCGGCCAGTGCCGCTGCGGCACTGGGATAAACCTTGTTCATGGGGTGTCTCTCCATCGGGCGAAGCTGCCGAAGCCGGCAAGCGTACACCGACCGAGGGGCTAACCCTGATGCGGCACTGACCCTAGTGCAGGCCGGCGCGGCAGGCCGGGGCCCAGCGCCTACCCAGACCAGAGTATGTTTTTCGTGTCGGCTGGCCGGCCTAAGATGTGATCATTTATGTGCGTCAACGAACATATCGTTGAGGTCTGTGCAAAGTCTGGTTGACCAGGGAGGGCGTCACTTTGGATATGGATGTCGACGAAATGGAAGGGGCCTCAGGCCCCGGTGCTGCCATCCGGGTGTTCGTCGTCGACGACCACCCGATGGTCCGACTCGGCGTGGCGGCCCTGCTGCGGTCAGGGCAAGGCCTGCTTTGCGTCGGCGAAGCCGGCGACGGCGACGAGGCCTTGAGCCGGGCGCCATCGGTCTCGCCCCACGTGGTGGTGATGGACATCGACATGCCCCGCATGGGCGGCATCACCGCCATGCAGGCCTTGCGCCTGCGGCTGCCGGCCGCGCGCTTCGTGATGCTGGGCAGCGACATCACCCCGCGTGAACGCCGCCGGGCCTGGGCTGCGGGCGCCAGCGCAGTCCTGCCCAAGAGCGCCAGCGCGCCCGAGGTGGTGCAGGCGATCCGCGCCGCCCACGAGGGCCACCAGGCCCTGCCACCGCTGCGGCCCGCCCAGCCGGACGTGGCGCCGATCGGCGTCGGCGACAACCTGACCCAGCGAGAACGCGATCTGCTGGCCCTGATGGCGCGCGGCTACTCGAACCAGGAGATCTGCCTCGCCCTGGGCATCGCCCTGCCCACGGCGAAATACCACGTCACCCACATCCTGACCAAGTTGGGGGCGACCAACCGCACCGAGGCCGTGCTGGTCGCACTGCGCCACGAACTGGTTGAACTGGAGCCCCTTGCACCGCGATGAGAGGCTATTACCAACTTATCGAAGGCCACGCGGGCAACTTCATGTTTGCCCTGCGCGCCGGCAACCACGAAACCATCCTCGAAAGCGGTGTGTACTGGTCGCGTCAGGCCACACTGGACGCCGTGGCCGCAGTGCGCCTGTATTCGCAGGACCCGCGCTGCTTTGCGCGACGCGTCGGCAGCGATGGCAGCCACTATTTCGAGCTGCTGGATGGCGCTGGCAGGCCGCTCGCCCGCAGCCTCGGGTGCAGCACCCGGGCAGGCTTGGTGGCCGGCATCGCATCGGTGCAGCGGAACGCGCCGGCCACCGCTTTTCGGGGGCTGGTCCGCCGCCACCTGCACGCCGGGCCGGTGGCCCTCACGGCGGCAGGCTCAGCCTTGGACTGCACGGCAGCGGCCCTGTGATGCGGCATCATCGCCGCCATGATCATCCTGCACCACCTCGAAAACTCCCGTTCGCAGCGCGTGCTGTGGTTGCTGGAGGAACTGGGCCTGCCCTATGAAGTGCAGCGCTACGCCCGCGACCCCAAGACGATGCTGGCGCCGCCTGCATTGCTGCAGGTTCACCCGCTGGGCAAGAGTCCGGTGATCACCGATGGCGACATCACGGTGGCCGAGTCGGGCGCCATCGTCGAGCACCTGCTCGACGCCCATGGCGCAGGCCGGCTGCGCCCGGCCGCCGGCACGGCGCAGCGCCGGCGCTACACCTACTGGCTGCACTTCGCAGAGGGCAGCGCCATGCCCTTCCTGTTGCTCAAGCTGGTCTTCGACAAGGTGCGCACGGCACCGCTGCCCTTCTTCCTGAAGCCGGTCAGCAAGGGCATCGCCGACCAGGTCACCAAGACCTTCATCGCGCCGAACCTGGAGCGCCAGCTGGACTACATGGAAGCCGAACTGAAGCAGCGGCCCTGGTTCGCGGGTGACGAGTTCAGCGCCGCCGATGTGCAGATGAGTTTTCCACTGGAAGCCGCCGCCGCGCGCGGCGGGCTGGTCGGCCGCTACCCGGCGCTGGCCGCCTGGCTGGCGAAGATCCACGCGCGGCCGGCTTACCAGCGCGCGCTGGCCGTGGGCGGGCCCTACACGCTCTGAGGCGCGCTCTAGCCCAGGTGCTGGCGGAACCAGTCCGGCATCGGCGCCGACTTCTTGGCCGCGAAATCGGTCCACACGGTGCGCGCGCCGCCTTCGGCGTAGACCACACCGGGCTCGTCGGTGCGCTCGATGGTGTGGTAGGTCTCGAAGCTGCTGCGGCCCGGGCTGGCCACGAACATCGTCACCCGCGCGTCGCCCGGAAAGGTCAGCTGGCGCAGGAAGTTGCAGAAGGCGTTGATGATGATCGGGCCACTGCCGTTCAGGTCGGTGCTACCGCCGACCTTGAAGATCCAGTCCAGCCGCACGATTTCCATGTAGCGGAAGTAAATCGTGTTGTTGACATGGCCCATCACGTCCATGTCGCCCCAGCGCACGGGGACGATGACCTCGTGGACGAACTTCTTCTCGGCGGGCAGTTCGAATCGCATCGCGGCAACCGGCTGTCTACTCGACGCCCAGCTCGCGCGCCATGCGCAGCACCAGGGCCTTCAGCGTTTCCAGCTCGTTTGCCATGCGCGTCTGCTCGGCCTTCAGGGCCGACAGCTCGCCGGCGCTGACCGCATCGTCGGCGCCCTCGCCCGTCGGTGCCGGCGTCAGGCCGGCGTCGCCGCACAGCAGTTGCGCCCAACGCGATTCGCGCGCGCCCGGCGCACGCGCCAGCTTGACCGTCATCGGCGTGGCCTTGTTGGCCAGTTCGTCCAGAAAACCCTCCACCGACGAGATGTCGGCGAAGCGGTACAGCCGCTCGCAGTTCAAGCGCAATTCGGCCGCCGTCTGCGGGCCGCGCAGCATCAGCACGGCCAGCAGCGCCACGGCCTGCGAGGGCACCTGCAGCACGCGGGCGGTGTTGTGCTCGAACTTGACGACGCGGCTGCTGCTGCCCTCGAAGACCAGGCTCAGGCCCTTCAGGCCGTCGAGGGCGGTCAGCACCTCGGCCTCGGCGGCTTCGATGACCGGCTGCCGCGCGGTCTTCTGGTTGGAGCCGGCCACCAGCGCGTTCAGCGACAGCGGGTAGGTGTCGGGCACCGTCGATTGCTTTTCGATCAGCACGCCCAGCACGCGGGCTTCGAGCGGTGTCAGGTGGCGCATGCCGGCAGCGGGTTCAGATCGCCTGGCCGTCGTCGGCGGAAATGACGGCGCCGTTGACGAAACCGCTCTGGTTGGCGCACAGCATCATCAAGGCGGCATCCAGATCCTGCGGCTTGCCCACGCGCTTGCGCGGCATGGACTGCACCATCTTCTGGCCGGCCTCGGTCTGCCAGACGTGGTGGTTGATCTCGGTGTCGATATAGCCCGGGCACAGCGCGTTGACGTTGATGCCGTAGCGGCCCCATTCCAGCGCCATGGCCCGCGTCATCTGCACCACGGCGGCCTTGCTCATGCAGTACACGCCGATCTGCGGGAACACGCGCAGGCCGGCCATCGAGGCCACGTTGACGATGCGCCCGCCGGTGAAGGTGCCCGGCAGTTCGCCCTTGCTGCGGGCGATCATGCGCTTGGCCACTTCCTGGGCCACGAAGAAGGCGCCTTTGGTGTTGACGCCCATCACGTAGTCGAAGTCGTCGGGCGTCACGTCGGTGAGCTTGCCGGTCAGGCCCACGCCCGAGTTGTTGACCAGGATGTCGATGGCGCCCATCTCGGTTTCGGCGTGGGCCACGGCGGCGCAGATGCTGTCCGGGTCGGTCACGTCCAGCGTCACCACGTGGGCCACCCCGCCTTGGCTCTCGATCTCGGCGCGCAGGCTCTTCAAGCGATCTTCGCGGCGGGCCGCCAGCACCACGCCAGCGCCGGCGGCGGCCAGGGTCCTGGCGAATTGCGCGCCTAGGCCGCTGGAGGCGCCGGTGACGAAGGCCACGCGGCCCGACAGATCGATCTCGTAAGCCATGCTGGGCAACCTGTTCTGGATGGGGTGTTCCGGCGTGTTTCGACGGACCTTCTGCGGGAACGATAGCACGCAGCCTGCTGGGCGATCGCCAGCGCAAGGGGGCTTCTGGCCCCATCATCCCGGCCCATGCTGACCCTTGAATCCCTGAGCAAGAAGTACGACCAGACCCCCGTCTTCCACGATGTGACCTTGCAGGTGGCGGGCGGCGAATTCGTCGCCTTGCTGGGCGAATCGGGTGTCGGGAAATCGACGCTGCTGAACTGCATCGCCGGGCTCGACCGCGCCGACAGCGGCACGGTGGCCATCGCCGGCACCGCCCTCACCGGGCTGAGCGACGACGGCTGCGCCTTGTTGCGCCGCGCCCAGCTCGGTTTCGTCTTCCAGGCCTTCCACGTGCTGCCGCACCTGAGCGTGGCCGAAAACGTCAGCCTGCCGCTGCGCTTGCTGGGCCGGCATGACGACGCGCGGGTCGACGCGCTGCTGGAAGCGGTCGGCCTGGGCGGGCTGGGCGCGCGCTTCCCGGCGCAGTTGTCGGGCGGGCAGTTGCAGCGCGTGGCCATCGCCCGCGCGGTGGTGCATGCACCGGCCTTGATCCTGGCCGACGAGCCCACCGGCAACCTCGACCCGGAAACCGCCGAACGCGTGCTGGCCGTGCTGCGCACCCAGGTGCGCGACGCCGGCGCGGCCTGCCTGCTGGTGACCCATTCGGCCGCAGCCGCGGCACGGGCCGACCGCGTGCTGCGGCTCACCGCGCAGGGCATACAGACCGTGGACGCGGGCCGAGCCGCTGCCCAGCCGGTCGGTATCCCCTCGGGGGATCGGCAGGCGGTCCCGCCTGACGAGGGGCCCACATGACGCGCGGCCTGCTGCCGCTGCTGGTGCTGCGCGAATGGCGCCACCACCCGTGGCGGCATGCGGTGGCCCTGCTGGCGGTGGCGCTGGGTGTCGCCCTGGCCTACTCGGTGCACCTGATCAACAGCTCGGCGCTGGCCGAATTCTCGGCCGCCGTGCGCACCGCGAATGGCGAACCCGACCTGACGCTGCGCGGCCCGCGCGAGGGCTACGACGACGCCGTCTTCGACCGCGTCGCCCGCGACCCCGGCGTGGCCGTGGCCAGCGCGGTGCTGGAAATCGACACCTACGGCCAGGCCGCTGACGGCCACCGCGTGCCGCTGCGCGTGCTGGGCGTGGACACGCTGCAGCTCGCCACGCTGGCGCCCGCGCTGCTGCCACGGCCTGCGGCGGGCGAAGACAGACTGGTCTTCCTCGACCCCGACGCGGCCTTCCCCAACAGCGCCGCGCGCGAGCAACTCGGTCTGGCCGATGGCGGCCGCCTCGCGCTGCAGTCCGGCCCGGACTACCAGCGGCTGCGCGTGGCCGGCAGCGTGGCGGCCCCGGGGACCGCACTGGTGGTGATGGACATCGCCGGCGCGCAGCAGCACTTCGCCGCCCTGGGCCGCATCAGCCGCATCGATCTGCGCCTGGTGCCCGGCACCGACCGCAGCGTGTTGCTGGACCGGCTGCAGCTGCCGGCCGACGTCCGCCCGGCGGCGGCCGACGAAGCGCAAGCGCGCGTGAGCAATCTGTCGCGCGCCTACCGCGTGAACCTGACGGTGCTGGCGCTGGTGGCGCTCTTCGTCGGCGCCTTCCTGGTCTTCTCGGTGGTCTCGCTGTCGGTGGCCCAGCGCACGGCCAGCTTCGCCCTGCTGGGCGTGCTGGGCCTGACGGCGCGCCAGCGGCTGGCCTGGGTGCTGGCCGAATGTGCCGTGCTGGGCGCCGTGGGCAGCGCCATCGGCCTGCTGATGGGCGCCGGACTGGCTGCCGCCGCGCTGCGCTTCCTGGCCGGCGACCTGGGTGGTGGCTACTTCCCCGGCATCGTGCCGCCGCTGCAGATCGACCTCCTCAGCACGGCCGGGTTCGCGCTGCTGGGCACGGCCTCGGCCGTGGTCGGCGGCTGGTGGCCGGCGCTGCAGGCCGCGCACATCGCGCCGGCTCTGGCGCTCAAAGGCCTGGGTACACCCGAGGGCACGGCGCCAGCCAGCTGGCCGGGCCTGGCCTTGCTGGCGGCGGGCACCGCGGCGGCCTTCGCGCCGCCGCTGTACGGCCTGCCGCTGGCCGCCTACGCGGCGGTGGCGGCGCTGCTCTTTGGCGGCGTGGCGCTGGTGCCGGCGGTGGTCCACGCGCTACTGGGGGCGGTGCCGGCGGTGCAGGGCGCGCTGCCCTTGCTGGCCCTGCAGCGGGCGCGTTTTCAGCGCCGCACGGCGACGGCGGCGGTGGCCGGCGTGGTCGCCAGCCTGGCGCTGTCGGTGGCGCTGACGGTGATGGTCGCCAGCTTCCGCAGCGGCGTCAGCGACTGGCTGGGCAGTGTGCTGCCGGCCGATCTGTATGCCCGCACCGCCGGCAACGGCGCCATCGCCGAGCAGGCCTGGCTGCCGCCCGATTTCGCGACCCGCGCTGCCGGCCTGCCCGGCGTGCAGCGGGTGCAGGCCTCGCGGTCGCGTGCGCTGCAACTCGCCCCCGGCCGGCCGGCGGTGGCGCTGATCGCCCGCCCGCTGGACAGCCCGCAGGACGAGCTGCCGATGCTCGAAGCGCCGCTGCCCGCCAGCACGGTGCAGCCGGGTGAAGTGGCGGTCTACGTCAGCGAAGCGATGGTCACGCTCTACGGTGCAGGCAAGGGCAAGCTCATCGAGCTGCCGCTGGCGGGCCAGCCAACGCCAGGGCCGGTGCGCGGCCGCGTGCTCGGCGTCTGGCGCGACTACGCCCGCCAGTTCGGCAGCATCGTGATGCTGGACAGCGACTACCGCCGCCTGACCGCCGACGCCCGCATCAACGACCTGGCGCTGTGGCTGCAGCCCGGCGCCGACACCGCCGCCGTGCAGCAGGGCCTGCGCGGCCTGCTGCCCGACCCGGCCCTGCTGGATTTCGCGTCCAGCGCCGACTTGCGCAAGCTGTCGCTGCAGATCTTCGACCGCAGCTTCGCCGTCACCTACTACCTGCAGGCGGTGGCCATCGCCATCGGTCTGATCGGCATCGCGGCCAGCCTGTCGGCGCAGGTGCTGGCGCGGCGCAAGGAATTCGGCCTGCTCACGCACCTGGGGCTGACGCGGCGGCAAATCGTGGCCGTGGTGGCCGGCGAAGGCCTGGCCTGGGTGACGGCCGGCGCGCTGGTCGGCCTGGCGCTGGGCCTGGCGATCAGCATGGTGCTGGTCTTCGTGGTCAACCCGCAGAGCTTCCACTGGACGATGAAGCTGGTGCTGCCGTGGGGCCGGCTGGCCTGGCTGGCGCTGGCTGTCGTGGCCGCCGGCACGGTCACCGCCGCTTTCAGCGCGCGGCGTGCGGCAGGCCGGTCGGCCGTGCTGTCGGTGAAGGAGGACTGGTGATGAGCCCTTTGCGCCGCGCGGCCCTGCTGCGCCTGACCCGGCTGGCTGCATGGCCGCTGGCCGGGCTGCCGACGCTGGCGCGTGCCGACGGCGTACAGCGCGGCCGCGTGCTGGCCTTCCCGCGCGACCACGGCGCCCACCCCGAAACCCGCACCGAGTGGTGGTACGCCACCGGCTGGCTGGGCAGCACCGAGCAGCCCACGCACGGCTTCCAGGTCACCTTCTTCCGCAGCCGCACCGGGCTGGCGCCGGGCAACGCCAGCCGTTTCGCGGCGCGGCAATTGCTGTTCGCGCATGCGGCCGTCAGCGTGCTCGGCGCGGGCAGCCGAGTCGGCCAACCTGGTCAGCCCGGCCTGCACCTGCACGAGCAACGCATCGCGCGCTGGTCCGGCGACCCGGCGGCGGCCCTGGGCGCGGCCCAGCTGGACGGCGGCGCGGTGACGTTGCACGGCTGGTCGCTGCGCGACACCGGCAGCGCCTGGCAGGCCCAGGTGCAGGGCCGCGATCTGGCCCTGAACCTGCGACTGGCGCGCACCCAGCCGCTGCTGCTGCAGGGCGAAGCCGGCTACTCGCGCAAGGGCCCCGAAGCGGGCCAGGCCAGCCACTACGTCAGCGAACCGCAACTGGTCCCCAGCGGCAGCCTCGGCGTGCAGGGCCGCAGCGTGCCGGCCAACGCCGGGCGGGCCTGGATGGACCACGAGTGGAGCGACGACTACCTGCACCCGCAGGCGGTGGGCTGGGACTGGATCGGCATCAACCTGTTCGACGGCAGCGCGTTGACCGCCTTCGTGCTGCGCCGCGCCGACGGCAGCACGCTGTGGGCCGGTGGCAGCTGGCGGCGCAGCGGCCAGGCGGCGCAAGCCTTCGGGCCCGAGGCGGTGCGCTTCAGTCCGGGACGGCGCTGGCGCAGCCCGTCGAGTGCCGCCAACTACCCGGTGGAATGGACGGTCGCCACACCCGCCGGGGACTTTGCCCTGCGCGCCTTGATGAACGCCCAGGAACTGGACGGCCGCGGCAGCACGGGCACGGTGTACTGGGAAGGCTTGAGCGAGCTGCTCGATACGCAGGGACGGCGGGTCGGACTGGGCTACCTGGAAATGACCGGCTACGCAGGCCGCCTGGTGATGGGCTGAACCGCCCGCCTCGCGCGCTGCGAACCGCGAGCGATCAGGCCGCGCCGTCCGGGTTGGGCTGGGCGCGGCGCTCGGCGCGGGCCGCGCCGCTGCTGCTCGCGCGGCCGGGCTCGATGGGCGCCGAACGCACGCAGTTGCCGCCGGCCTGGCGGGCGGCGGTGACGGCGTCTTCGGCATCGTCGATCAGGGCCTGCAGACTCAGGTGCGCCGGGCGCAACTGCGCCACGCCGACGCTGACCGTCACGCGCAGATGCTGCTCCGATGCGGCGGCGCCTTCCAGCTTGACTTCGATCTGCTCGGCGCGTTCGCGGATGCGCTCGGCCACGTCCAGGGCGCCCGTGGCGTCGGACTGGGCCAGCAACACGGCAATCTGGGTCTGCGTGTAGCGGGTCAGGATGTCGGCCGGCCGCAGCGTGGGTGCAGTCAGGCGCAACAACTCGGCCAGTACGGCATCGCCAGCCTGCGGGCCGCGCACTTCGCACAGACGGGCGTAACGGTCGAAATCGATGATCACCAGCGCGGCACCACTGCCGTAGCGGCGGGCACGGGCCCATTCGCGCTGGGCCAGGTCCAGGAACAGCGGCCGGGCCATGCCGCTGGGTCGCATCCCGCCGACCCGGTCGCCAGCGGCATGGCCGACGCGGGCCTGGTGCCGCTGCAACAACTGGTGCGGCAGCACGCCAACCAGCACACCCACTGCGGCCGCCACTGGGGCAGCCCAGACCGCCTGCGGGCCGATGGCCCAGGCCAGGCCGAAGGCACAGCCAGCGCCGGCCGCCACCGCAGCCAGGCCCAGCGCCAGCTTGCCCGGTGATGGCGGGGCTGACAGGGCTGGCTGCGCGGCCGAGGAGACGGGCTGGGTGCTGAGGGGATTTCGGGCTGGATTCATCGCGCGCTGAGGTTCGAGCCTTATTCGACCACAAACGAGGCCTTCTGAAGGACCATCTGAACGCGGGGGGTGTGATCGAAGCGGCAAGCGGACAGGCGGCGTGGTGGCGCAAGGGGTGCTGGCGGCCGCCGCATAGACTGGGGTCATGGCCAAAGAAGAATCGAACCGCCCCACCGGCAAATCACCGCGCTCGCTATCGGGCCTGCTGCCTTTCATCCGCCCCTACCGCGGCACCGTGGCGCTGGCCGGCCTGTTCCTGGTGCTGGCCGCGTTGAGCACCCTGGCCTTCCCGCTGGCGCTGAAGACCTTGATCGACCAAGGTCTGATCGCCGCCGAGCCCGGCGCCCGGGTGATCCAGCTGCGCGAGCACTTCATCGCGCTGTTTGGGGTGGCCGCCGCGCTGGGGGGCTTCTCGGCGGCGCGCTTCTATGTCGTCAGCTGGCTGGGCGAACGCATCACCGCCGACCTGCGCAATGCCGTCTACGCCCATGTGCTGCGGCAAAGCCCGGCGTTCTTCGAAAGCACCAGGACCGGCGAGGTGCTGAGCCGGCTGACCACCGACACGACGTTGGTGCAGACCGTCGTCGGCAGCAGCCTCAGCATGGGCCTGCGCAACGCCGTGATGGGCATCGGCGCGCTGGCCGCGCTGGTCATCACCAACCCCTGGGTGATGACGCAGGTGCTGGGCATCCTGGTGGTCGTGGTGCTGCCCAGCCTGTATTTCGGTCGCCGCGTGCGCAAGCTCAGCCGCGCCAGCCAGGACCGCGTGGCCGACAGCAGCGCCATCGCTGCCGAGGTGCTGGGGGCCATCCCCGTCGTGCAGAGCTACGCGCAGGAAAGCCGCGAGGCCGCGCGCTTCGACAAGAGCACCGAAGACGCCTTCGACACCGCCCGCAAGCGCACCCGCGTGCGCGCCTTCCTGGTGGCCTTCATGATCACCGCCACCTTCGGCGCACTGCTGTGGGGCTTGTACCAGGGCACGCAGGCGGTGCTGGCCGGCACCATCAGCGCCGGCCACCTGGGGCAGACGGTGGTCTTCGTCATCATCTTCGTCGGCGCGGTGGCGGTGCTGTCCGAGGTCTATGGCGACCTGCTGCGCGCTGCGGGCGCCACCGAACGCCTGATGGAATTGCTGGCCGCGCAGTCGCCGGTGGCCGACGCCGCCGCACCGCGGGCCCTGCCGGCCGCGCAGGGCGGCTCGGCAGTCAGCCTGCAGCAGGTCACCTTCCGCTACCCCTCACGGCCCTTGCAGGCCGCGCTGAACGACTTCACGCTGCACGTGCAAGCTGGCGAGACGGTCGCCCTGGTCGGCCCCAGCGGTGCGGGCAAGAGCACGGTCTTCCAGTTGCTGCTGCGCTACTACGACGTGCAGCAGGGGCAGATCAGCCTGGACGGCGTGCCGCTGACCGACCTGGCGCTGGCCGATCTGCGCGGCCGGGTGGGCATCGTGCCGCAGGACAGCACGGTGTTCAGCACCAGCGCGCTGGAAAACATCCGCTACGGCCGGCCCGACGCAAGCGACGCCGAGGTGATGGCCGCCGCCCGGGCCGCCTACGCCCACGACTTCATCAGCGCCCTGCCCGAAGGCTACGCCACCTACCTGGGGGAACGCGGCGTGCGCCTGAGCGGCGGCCAGCGCCAGCGCATCAGCATCGCCCGAGCCATGCTGAAGAACCCGCCGCTGCTGCTGCTGGACGAAGCCACCAGCGCGCTGGACGCCGAAAGCGAACGCATGGTGCAGGCGGCGCTGGAAGCCGCCATGGCCGGCCGCACGACCCTGGTCATCGCGCACCGCCTGGCCACCGTGCTGAAGGCCGACCGCATCGTGGTGGTGGACGGCGGCCACATCGTCGACATCGGCAGCCACGCCGAACTGGTGGCGCGGGGCGGGCTGTATGCGCGGCTGGCGGCGATGCAGTTCGACGTGCAGCCCGCTGATCCGGCGTCTGACAGGGCGGCGGCACCGGCATAATTCATGCGCATCAAGGGGAGCCATCGATGAGAAGCATCCGTCACGCACCCAAGCGCGCCATCAACTTGTCCTTGAATTCCAAGGTGCTGGACATGGCCCGCGAAATGAACATGAACATCTCGCAGACCGTGGATGCGCTGCTGACCGAAGCGGTGCTGAAGCAATACAGCCAAAACTGGAACGCCGACAACGCCGAGGCGATTGCGCACTACAACGCGCGCATCGAGCGCGAGGGCACTTTCGCCCAGCGCATCAGCCGCTACCTGAGCGAACAAGCGGCGGCCAAGGCGGCTGCGGACTGATGACGCGCTTTGACGTCTACGCCACGCCCATCGTTGAAGAACGTCGGCACACGCCGTTCTGGCTGGATGTGCAAGCCGATCATCTGCAAGACCTGGGCACGCGGGTCATCGTGCCGCTGCGCCGCACCAGCGCCAAGCAGCCCCTGCAGCAAAGACTGAATCCGGCATTCACGGTCGAGGGCGTTCAGGTTTATGCCGACATGGCGGACATCGGTGCGTTTCCCTTGGGCCTGCTGAAGCGCCCTGTGGCCTCACTGCGGGCTGAACGACTGCCCATCGAAGACGCCCTGGATTTCCTTTTCACGGGCTTCTGAGTCCGCCCGCACCATGCCCACGCACCAACACCCCTACGAAGCCCTGATGCGCCACGTGTCCGAGCACGGCGTGGCCAAGGGCGACCGCACCGGCACCGGCACCACCAGCGTCTTCGGCCACCAGATGCGCTTCGACCTGACGCAGGGCTTCCCCCTCATCACCACCAAGCGCGTGTTCTGGAAAGCCGTCGTGCTGGAACTGCTGTGGTTCCTGCGCGGCGACGGCAATGCCCGCTGGCTGCAGGAACGCGGCGTGACGATCTGGGACGAATGGGCCGCGCCCGACGGCGATCTGGGCCCGGTCTACGGCGTGCAATGGCGCAGTTGGCCCACACCCGATGGCGGCCACATCGACCAGATCGCCGAAGTCGTCCGCCAACTCAGAACCAACCCCGACAGCCGCCGCATCATCGTCAGCGCCTGGAACGTGGCCGAGTTGTCGCAGATGGCACTGCTGCCCTGCCACGCCTTCTTCCAGTTCTACGTGGCGCCGGCCAGCACGGCTGGCGGGCGCGGCCGGCTCAGCTGCCAGCTCTACCAGCGCAGCGCCGACATCTTCCTGGGCGTGCCTTTCAACATCGCCAGCTACGCGCTGCTGACCCACATGCTGGCGCAGCAGTGCGACCTCGACGTCGGCGACTTCATCTGGACCGGCGGCGACTGCCACATCTACGACAACCACCGCGAACAGGTCGCGCTGCAGTTGTCGCGCGAGCCCCGGCCCTACCCCACGCTGCAGATCCACCGCCGGCCGGATTCCATCCTGGACTACGCCTTCGAGGACTTCACGCTGCTGGGCTACGACCCGCACCCGCTGATCAAGGCGCCGGTGGCGGTTTGAGCATGGCACCCGACATGACGCCGGACCTGGTGCTGATCGCTGCCGTGGCGCGCGGGGGCACCATCGGCCTGGGCAACGAGCTGATCTTCAAGGACCCGGCCGACCAGCAGCACTTCCGCCAGGCCACCCTGGGCTGCCCGGTGATCATGGGCCGCAAGACCTGGGAATCGCTGCCGGCGCGCTTCCGGCCGCTGCCGGGCCGGCGCAATGTGGTGGTCAGCCGCAACAGCGCCTACGCGGCCCCGGGCGCCGAGCTGGCCGCCAGCCTGCCGGCGGCCCTGGCCTGCGTCAGCGGCGCCCCGCGCGTCTTCGTGATCGGCGGCGCACAGCTCTATGCGCAGGCGCTGCCGCTGGCCACCGAATTGCTGCTGACCGAGGTCGATGCCGACTTGGCCGGCGACGTCCACTTCCCCGACTGGGAACGCGCGGCCTTCGTCGAGACCGAACGCCGCAGCGGCGTCACCGCCGGCGGCGTCGCCTACCACTTCGTGACCTACAGGCGCCGCTGACGCGCCCCGGCATGCCCCTGCGAGACGCTGCGTGACCCCAGCCGATCACCCGCTGCCCCTGTTCGACTTCAGCGAGCCCGTGGCCGTGCGCGCCTGGACAGCCATCGACGATCGCGTGATGGGTGGTGGCTCGGTGAGCACACTGCGTCACGATGCCGCAGGCCATGCGGTCTTCGAGGGCGAGGTGTCGCTGGAGCGGAATGGCGGCTTTGCCTCGGTGCGCTCCAGCCCCGGCCCGAGAGGCCTGCCCAGCGCCGAAGTCTGCCTGCTTGACATCCGCGGTGTCGCCGGGCGGTTCAAGCTCAGCCTGCTGACCGATGACGGCTTCGACACCCTGAACTACCAGGCCCGCTTCGCGCCCAGCGTCGGCGACTGGCAGACGCTGCGCCTGCCGATGTCAGCCTTCCAGGCGACCTTCCGCGGCCGGGAGGTCGCCGGCGCACCTCGGCTCGACCCCGCACGCATCCGCCAGGTCGGGCTGATGACGGCCGACCGCCAGGCGGGCCGCTTCGCCCTCGACGTCCGGCGGATCAGTCTGGCCTGAACGCAGAAGGTCGCGCGCTCACCCCGCTTCGCGAACGGCTGCCAGATCTGCAGGGCGGTCAGCGCGCGGCCAGTACCTCGACCCCCACGCCGCGGTAGCCGGTCACGCGGCAGTGGCTGTCGAACACGGGCTCGCCGCTCATCCTGAACTGTTGGCGTGTACCGTCGGTGCGGACGCGGTGCACCAGGAAGTCGAGGAAGGGCTGGCGCGCCGCGATGCGCTCGCGCAGCGTCTGCCGTTCGGCGGCGTCCCAGGTGCTGTCGGCAGGGTCGCCGCCGGCGTCCTCGGCGCCCGGGGCGCCCAGGCCCAGCATTTCCAGCACCGGGCCGTGCACCCGGGTGAACTCACCCGCGTCGTTCTGTTCCCAGTACCACTGGGCAGCCAGCTCGGTCAGGCTGCGGTAGCGGGCTTCGCTGTCGCGCAGTTCAGCCGTGCGCGCCTGCACCTGGCGTTCGAGGTCCTGGTTGTGGGCTTGCAGTGCCTTCTGGAGCAGGCGCACTTCCAGCAGGTGGTGGATGCGCAGCTTGACTTCCAGCAGGTCAAAAGGCTTGTTGATGAAATCGCGCGCGCCCGCCTGCAGGGCCCGCAGCTTGTGCCCGGGCTGGGCTGTCAGGGCGATCACCGGCAGGCTGCTGTCGTCAGCATCGCCGCGCTCGGCCTTCAGCGCCGCCATCACGGCAAAGCCGTCCAGCACCGGCATCTGCAGGTCGAGAAGGATCAGGTCGTGCTGCTGCTCACGGTACAGCCTGCACACCTGCTGGGGGTCGAGCGTCGTGCTGATGTGGCGGTAACCGGCATCCCGCAGCACCCGCTCCAGCAGCAGCGCGTGCGCCGACTGGTCGTCGACGATGAGGATGCGGGCCTGCAGGATGTCGGCTTCGTGCAGCATCAGATGGGCTCCCCGGCGCCAGCCTGTTGGCCGGCCGCGCCTTGGTGTTGAAAAACCAGTTCCAGTGCCAGCGTGAACGCATCCGGGTGCACCGGCTGGGCGAGAAAACCGGAGAAATTGGCCGTCAGTCTGGCGTCGCTGTCCTGCCGCAGCAGATCCGCCCCGAGTGCGATGACCGGGATCAGCGCTGTGGCCGGGTCTTTCGCCAGCAGCAGCAGGGCCTGCGTCGCCTGCATGTCGGGCAGGTGGACGCTCAGCAGGATGGCGTCCGGCCTGGCCGATCGCGCGATCTGGAGACCACAGGCGATGTCGGGCGCCCGCAGCAGGCAGAGGTCGGGCCGCCCGGCGACCAGCGCTTCGACGCGTTGCAGGCTCTCGGCATCGGCTTCGACGCAGAGCAGGGTGCGCGCCGGCAGGTCCAGGCTGTTCACGGCCAGCGGTGTCTCGGGGTCCAGTTCGAACCAGAAACAGCTGCCCACGCCGGGCTCGCTGTCGACGCCAATGCGGCCGCCCATCAGTTCGACCAGGCGTTTGCAGATCACCAGGCCGATGCCCGTGCCCGACTCGCTGCCCGCCTCCTGACCCAGGCGGTTGAAGGGCTGGAAGAGCTGCTCGAGCTGCGACGCCGTAAGGCCCAGCCCGGTGTCCCGCACGCTGACGCGCACCGTCCCCGCCGCGCTGGCCGTACAGCACACATCGACCCGTCCGCCGGGGCGGTTGTATTTGATGGCATTGGTCAACAGGTTGATGAGCACCTGCTTGACCCGGATCGGATCGGCCCAGACCCGACAGGACGGTGCGGGGCTCCGGAAGGCGAGCTGGATGGCGCTGGCTTGCGCCAGCGGTACGGCCATGGCCTGGCAATCGTCCAGCACCTCGTCCATCGACATGGCCTGCGAAGACAGCACCAGCCGGCCCGACTCGATGGCCGTCAGATCCAGGATCTCGTTGATCAGGCCCAGCAGGTACCAGCCGGCGCGCAGGATCTGCCCGATGCTGTCCTGCTGCGCCAGTGCCGGCGGGGGCTTGCTGATTTCGAGCAACTGCGCATAGCCCAGCATCGAGCTCAGTGGCGAGCGCAACTCGTGGCTCATGGCCAGCAGGAAATCCGACTTGGCGCGGTTCGCCGCCTCGGCACCGGCCTTGGCCTTGTTCAGCGCCAACTCGACGCGCATGCGCTCGGTGGTGTCGTTGAACAGCACCGCCACCTGGCAGGCCTGCGGCTCACCCAGGCGGAAGGCGTAGATATCGAACCAGCGCTGCAAGGCCTGGGCGTGCCGCTCCAGGCGCAGCGGTACGCCGGTCAAGGCCACGGCGCCGTAGACTTCGATCCACAGCGGCTCGGTGTCCGGCATCAGGCTGCGAATGGTCCGTCCCACGACGTCCGTCAGCCCGGTCTGCTGCGTGAAGGCCGGGTTGACTTCGAGGTAGCGGGCGTCGTTGGCTTTGCCCTGTGCGTCGAACATCACTTCCACCACCGCGTAACCCGCATCGATGGAATTGAACAGCGCGCGGTAGCGTTCCTCGGACAGGCGCAGGGCCGCTTCCGTGCGCTGGTGGCGGGCCTGCAGCGCGTAACGCTCGATGGCGTTCTCGACCACCCGCTTCAGGCTTTGCGGGCTGGTCCAATGCTTGCCGATGTAGTCCTGCGCGCCAGCACCCAGCAGGCTCAAGCCGTCGTCGAGCGCCTCACCGGTGATCACCACCACCGGGCAAGGCGAGATGCCACTGCCCTGGCACAGGGCCGCCAGCACCTGCGGCGCGTCCATGTCGGGCAGGGCGTAGTCGAGCAGCACGCAATCGATAGGCCCGTGCTCGGAGGCCAGCACCCTGCGCACCCCATCGGCGCCCAGCTGGGCTTCGCTGAAGCGGTAGCGGCGGTTGCCGCCGCGCAGCAGCATCTGGCGCATGTCGGCGCGGTCTTCGGCGCAGTCATCGACGAGCAGGATGTGCCAGGGCGGTGTGGTCATGGGTTCGGGGTACCGTCAGGCGGGCAGCGCGACGCTGCCCAGCCAGTAGCTGAAGATCAGTTGCAAGACCTGAAGATGCCTGGCGTGATCCACCGGCTTGACGTGGTAGGCGTTGGCGCCGCCGGCGTAGCAGAACAGCAGGTCGCGCGGGTTGGCCGAGGCGCTCAGCACGACCAGGGGCAGGATGTGCAGGGCGTCGTCGTTGCGGATCGAGCGCAAGGCTTCGCGGCCATCGTCGTTCGGGGTGTTCAGGTCGAGCAGCACCATCAGGGGCAGCGCCTCGCGGCCGCGCGAGGCCGCGCGCAACAGGCGCAGGCCTTCGTCGCCAGTCCGGGCGCGCACGATGGAATGGGGCAGCCCGGCGAGCCGGGCGGCATCCAGCACAGTGTCGAAGTCCTCGTCGCAGTCCTCGACCACCAGGATGTGCCGGGTCGGCATCAGCGCTGAACCTCGGCCGGGCCCGGCAGCGTGAAGTAGAACGTGGTGCCGATGCCCAAGGTCGAATCAAGCCAGACGCGGCCGCCGTGGCGCTGCACCAGCTTCTGCACGATGGTCAGGCCGGCGCCCACCCCGCCGCCATGGTCGTCGCGCGCATGCAGGCGCTTGAACATGCGGAAGACCTGTTCATGGTGGCGCCGCTCGATGCCGATGCCGTCGTCGCGCACGTAGAACACCCGCTGCCCGACCGTCTCGCCGGGCGCGGCGCCGCGCCCGGCGCTGTCGTCGGCGTCGATACAACCCACCTCGATGTGCGCTTCGGCGTTCCGCCTGTACTTCACGGCGTTGGTCAGCAGGTTGCTGTAGATCTCGCGCACCCGCACCGGGTCGCAGTGCACGTTGGGCAGCCGACGCGGTCTGCCGATGCGGCACGGGCAGCCGGCGCGCCCGGCGCCGATCATCTCGATGGCTTCATCCAGCACCGCGTTGAGGTCGGCGTCCTCGAGCTCCAGCTCCATCCGGCCCACGCGCGAGAAGTGCAGCAAGGAGTCGAGCAGGCTGTCCATGCGCACGGTCAGGCGCGTCAGGTTTTCCACCCGCAGACGGTTGTCGCCGGTGATCGCTGTGGCGTCCTCCAGCAACTGGTGGGCGTAGCGGTGGATACCGCGCAAAGGCTCCTTCAAGTCGTGTGAGGCGACATAGGCGAAGGCGTCGAGCTCTTCGTTGCTGCGGGTCAGGTCGGCGTTCAGATCCGCCAGCCTTTCGGCGCGGGTGATGACCAGTTCCAGCACCAGCGAGCGCAGGCGCAGCGCCGCGTCGATCTCGAGGTCCGTCCAGGGCAGCGAACGGCCGCGGACCGACTCAGTGAACAGTTCGAAGGACGCCCGCGGCGTCAGACGCTGGCCGTGCGCGCCCCCTGGGGGCTGGTCGTCGTTGGGGTTGCCGGCCCAGTGGACGTTGTGCAGCGTCTGCGGGCGAAACCAGATCAGCAGGCCGCGTCGCTGGCGCGAGAGCGCCGCCGCCAGCACCCCACTGGCGACATCCTCCAGCCCGCTGGCGGCCGGGCACACCCGCGACAGCGCATCGGAGACGAAGACCGGCCGGGTGGTCGACTCCATGGCAGGCTGCGCCTGCAGCCAGACGGCCAACGCGTCGAGCTGCGTCATTTCGGGCACCTGGCCCACGCACCACCAGCGGTCCAGGTGGTACAGCGCGGCGCCACTGACGTCGATGGCATCCAGCAAGGAGGGCCGGTGCGCGGTCAGGGCCAACAGGTCGCCTTCGCGCGCCGAACGGGCCACCAGCTGCTGGTGGACGTCCTCCAGCCGCAGGCGGTAGGCCAGTTCCTCGGCATGCTCGGCCGACTTCAACTGCAGCGAGGCCACCTGGGCCAGCAACTCGCAAGCCGCGCGCACCGGATAGGGAAACTGCGTCGCCGTCTCGTGGTGGCAGGCGATCAGGCCCCAGAGTTCACCATCACGCAGGATGGGCATGGTCAAGGATGCCGCCACGCCCATGTTCGCCAGGTACTCGGTGTACATCACCGACGCGCCGCGCAAGGCGCAATGCGTCATGTCGAGCGGCCGGCCGCTGTCCGGGTTGGCCAGGGGCAGCATTTCCACCAGCGGGCCAGCGGCATCGGGGAGGGGGCGGATCCAGATGCGCTTGAAGATCTCGCGCGTCGGCTGCGGGATGTCGCCGGCCGGGTAGTGCAGGCCCAGCCAGGGCGCCAGGCCGTCGCGCTGGCTCTCGGCGATGACCTCGCCGTGCAGGTCGGCATGGAAGCGGTAGACCATCACGCGGTCCAGCCCGGTGATCGTGCGCACCTCTTCGGTCAGCTGCTGGCAGAAGCGGCGCACGTTGCTGGCGCCCTGCAGGCGACCCACGGCCGACTTGACCAGCAGGAAGCAGTCGCCATCGGTGTGGCCGCCGGCCCGTCCGGTGGGCTCCAACTCCAGCATCACCACGCCGTCCAGCATGTGCACGCAGACGTCCAGCGCGGGCTGGCCGGCGCGCGCCGGCAGCGTCAAGGCATAGGCCGTGCTGCGCTCCAGGGTCGGGCCTTGCAGCAGCTCGCGCAGGCGCGCCTCGCCGGCTGCTGCCACCACCCGGTGTACCGGCTGCCCCAGCAAGGACGCCGCCGCCACACCCAGCAGCTCGAACGTGTTTTCACTGGCCTGCAGGATGCGCAGGTCGCCCAGGCGCAGCACCAGCAGGGCGCCGTGGGCCTGGATGCAGCCTGGCGTCTGCACCGGCTCGCTGTCGCAAGTGGCCAGGGTCGTGCCATGGCGCTTGGTGCTGTAGGGCCCCGTGCCCCAGGGCAGCGCCCCGCCACCGGCGTCAGGCGGCGTCAGCCCGGGCGCGAAGGCGCAGTCGATGGTCGAGGGGGGCGTATGCGGCATCACTTTACAGAATCGCATCCCGCTTTCAGTTCGTCTGTGCGCTAACGAACAGTCAGCCCGGTCGCGCCGCAGGCGGCGCGCGCGTGCGACCGTCGCCCTGGCGCCAACCGTGCTGCACGCTCAGCGAGGCACAATTCAAGGATCGCAGCGATGGTGCGCGCAGCCCAGTGCGGGGCGGGCTCAAGCCACGCACCTGCAAGCCTTTGATGGACATGGGACTTTCACAGATATGCGGCTTGCCACCTGGAACGTGAACTCCCTGGCCGTGCGCCTGCCGCAGGTGCTGGACTGGCTGGCGCTCAACCCGGTGGACGTCCTGGCCCTGCAGGAAACCAAGCTCACCGACGACAAGTTCCCGCAGGCGGCCATCGAAGCCGCCGGCTACCAGGTGCAGTTCTTCGGCCAGAAGACCTACAACGGCGTGGCCCTGCTCAGTCGCAGCGCGGCGCTGGACGTGGTGCGCAACATCCCGGGCCTGGCCGATGCGCAGGCCCGGGTCATTGCGGCCACGGTCGACGGCGTGCGCGCCATTGGGTGCTATTTCCCGAACGGACAGGCGCCCGACAGCGACAAGTTCACCTACAAGATGGGCTGGCTCGACGCCCTGGCGGCCTGGGTCAAGACCGAGTTGCAGGCCCACCCGCAACTGCTGCTGATGGGCGACTTCAACATCGCGCCCGACGACCGCGATGTCTACGACCCCATCGGCATGGACGGGCAGATCCACTGCACGCCGCAAGAACGCGCACACTTCCAGGGCCTGGTCGGTCTGGGCCTGGTCGATGCCTTCAGGCTCTTCGAACAGCCGCCCAAGTCGTGGTCGTGGTGGGACTATCGCAACCTGGCCTTCCGCCGGAACCAGGGCTTGCGCATCGACCACATCCTGGTCAGCGCGGCGCTGCAGCCCCGCGTGCAGGCTTGTCACATCGACAAGCTGCCGCGCAAGCACGAGCGGCCCAGCGACCACGCGCCGGTGGTGGTCGAACTGGCCTAGTCGTCGAGACCCAGTTCCTGGATCTTGCGCGTGATGGTGTTGCGGCCGATGCCCAGGCGCTGTGCGGCTTCGATGCGCCGCCCGCGGGTCAGGTCCAGGGCTGTGTGGATCAGGCAGGCTTCGAACTGCCGGGTCAGCGCGTCCCAGACTTCGTTCTCGCCGCTGTCCAGACGCCTGCGGGCTTCCCGTTCGAGGTCGCTCAGCCAGGTCGGCGCACCGACCATCACGGCGGCCTCGGCCCCAAGGTGAGCAGCAGCCGCCGTCGCGCCAGCCGGCGGCAAGGCCGCGGACCCGCCGCCGGCTGCTTCAGCCACCGTGGCGGCCGCGCTGGGTGCAGGCCCGACCGGCGCGTTCATCAATTCGGGCGGCAGGTCTTTCGGTTCGACAACCTGGGCCGGCGCCATCACGGTCAACCAGTGGCAGAGGTTTTCCAGCTGCCGCACATTGCCCGGAAAGTCGAAATGGGCCAGCCGTTCGAGCGCGCTGTCGGTGATGCGCTTGGCATCGACGCCCAGTTCGCGCGCGCTCTTGCCCAGGAAGAAGCGCGTCAGCATGGGGATGTCTTCACGCCGTTCACGCAGCGCGGGCAAGCGCAGGCGGATGACGTTCAGACGGTGGAACAGGTCTTCACGAAAGCCACCCAGGCGCACCCGCTCTTCCAGGTTCTGGTGGGTGGCGGCGATGACGCGCACATTGCTCTTCAGCGGCTGGTGGCCGCCGACGCGGTAGAACTGGCCGTCGCTGAGCACGCGCAGCAGCCGCGTCTGCAGGTCGAAGGGCATGTCGCCGATTTCGTCCAGGAACAGCGTGCCGCCGTCGGCCTGCTCGAAGCGGCCGCGCCGCGTGGTCTGCGCGCCCGTGAAAGCGCCGCGTTCGTGGCCGAAGAGTTCGGACTCCAGCAGGTCTTTCGGTATCGCCGCGGTATTGATGGCGATGAAGGGGCCCTGCCCGCGCGGGCTGTGCTTGTGCAGCGCACGCGCGACCAGTTCCTTGCCGGTGCCACTTTCGCCGGTGATCATCACCGTGACCTGGCTCTGGCTGAGGCGGCCGATGGCGCGGAACACGTCCTGCATGGCCGAGGCCTGGCCCAGCATCTCGGGCGCCTGTACCGGCGCCGTCTCGGCCACCTCTTCACGCAGGCTCTCTTCGCAGGCGCGGCGGATCAGGTCCACGGCGGTGGTCAGGTCGAAAGGCTTGGGCAGGTATTCGAAAGCCCCGCCCTGGAAGGCCGAGACGGCGCTGTCGAGGTCCGAGAAGGCCGTCATGATGATGACCGGCAGCCCCGGATGGCGCGCCTTCACGGTGGCCAGCAGGTCGATGCCGCTGCCGCCGGGCATGCGGATGTCGCTGACCAGCACCTGCGGCGCGTCTTCTTCCAGCGCCCGCAGCACCTCGCGCGGGTTGGCGAAGGTGCGCACCGTGAACTGCTCGCGCAGCAGCGCCTTCTCGAGCACGAAACGGATGGATTGATCGTCGTCTACGACCCAGATGGGTTTCATGCGGGTGGGGGCGCCGGGTGAGCGCCAGTCAAGGCAGAGGGATCAGGATCTTGAAAACCGTCAGCCCTGGCACGCTGTCGCATTCGATCGTGCCCTGATGTTGTTGCACGAAGGTCTGCGCCAGCGTCAACCCGAGGCCCGACCCGCCCTCGCGTCCCGACACCAGAGGGTGGAAGATGCGATCGCGGATGTCCTCGGGCACGCCAGGCCCGTTGTCTTCGATATGCAATTCCAATGCCAGTCGAAAACGCTGGCGCCCGAAGGTGGCCTGCCGCGCGATGCGGGTGCGCAGCTTGAGGTGGGCGTCGCCGGCCGCGATGCGCTCGCTGAGCGCCTGCGTGGCGTTGTGGGCGATGTTCAGCACCGCCTGGATTAGCTGTTCGCGGTCGCCGCGAAACTCCGGTATCGAGGTGTCGTAGTCGCGCTCGACGGTCAGTCCTCGTGGGTACTCGGCCAGCACCAGCGAGCGCACCCGCTCGCAGACCTCGTGGATGTTGACGTCGGCCACCACCTGCGGCCGGCGGTGCGGCGCCAGCAGGCGGTCGACCAGGGCCTGCAGGCGGTCGGCTTCCTGGATGATGATGCGGGTGTACTCGGTGAGTTCGCGCGAGGTGATTTCCATCGCCAGCAACTGCGCCGCGCCGCGGATGCCGCCCAGCGGGTTCTTGATCTCGTGGGCCAGGTTGCGCACCAGCTCCTTGTTGGCCTGCGCCAGCCCGAGCGTCCGTTCCTCGCGGTCCATGCGCGTCTGCTGCTGGATCTCGATCATCTCGACCAGCACACGGTCGGGCCATTCGGTCTGGCTGACGATGAGGTGCACCGGCAGGTCGGCGCTGCCGGCGGGCAGGCGTTTCATCTGGCCATCGAAACGGCTGGTGGCGACCTGGTTGCCGGCCACCAGCGACAGCGTTTCGCGCAACTGCGTGGGGTCGACCAGCCAGTCCAGCACATTGCTGCGCTTGAGCGCCCGGCGCGACAGGCCGACCACGTTCTCCAGCGCCGAATTGGCCTGCAGGCACTGGCCGCCCGGCGCCACCAGGGCGACCATGCTGGCCAGTTGGTCGAAAGGCTCGAAACCCGTCGGGGCGCCGTCGAGGGCTGCCGAGGAAGGGCTCACGGCGGCAGCTTGCCCAGCTCGCGCCGGATGGCCGCGACGTCGGCCTCCTTGCGCACGATGGCCGCCTTCATCTCGGCCACGCGGTCGAGGTACTTCTGGTAGTTGCGCTCGTCGCCGTTGCGTTCGGGTTCGCCGTTGTTGAAGTCGCGCCGCAGCTGCGCCAGCCGGTCTTCCTCGCGGCGCAGTTCCTCGCCCAGGATGCGCCGGGCGTCGCTGTCGCGCGAGCGCTGTTCGGCCGGGTCGACGCGGTTGTCGCCGCCGGGCCGGCCGGCGGCGCCCGAAGCCGCCGCCGGCGTGCGCGGCCGGGTCGCCGGCACGATGGTGATGGGTGCCCCCTCGATGGTGCGGCAACCCTTGTCGCGGGCCTCTTGTGCCGTCATCGCATCGGTGTAGAGCACCGGCGGCCCGGGGCAGCGGTAGACCGGCTTGTCCTGGGCTTGCACGGCCGTGGCCGACCACAGGGCCAGACCCAGTGCCAGCAGGCGACCCGGAAAAAGTAGTGCTTGCTTGGGCTGCATGTCGGGATTGTGGCGCAGCATGAAAAACGGGCCCCGAAGGGCCCGTCTTGCGCTGCGCAGGCTGCGATCAGAGCGAGTAGTACATGTCGAACTCGACCGGGTGCGTAGCCATGCGGAAGCGCGTGACTTCCTGCATCTTCAGCTCGATGTAGGCGTCGATGTAGGCGTCGGTGAAGACACCACCCTTGGTCAGGAAGGCGCGGTCCTTGTCCAGGTAGTCCAGGGCCTGGTCCAGGCTGTTGCAGACGGTCGGGATCTTCGCGTCTTCTTCCGGCGGCAGGTGGTACAGGTCCTTGGTGGCGGCTTCGCCCGGGTGGATCTTGTTTTCCACGCCGTCCAGACCGGCCATCAGCAGCGCGCTGAAACCCAGGTAGGGGTTCATCAGGGGATCGGGGAAGCGGGCTTCCACGCGACGGCCCTTGGGGTTGGCCACGTACGGGATGCGGATCGAGGCCGAGCGGTTCTTCGCCGAATAGGCCAGCTTGACCGGGGCTTCGAAGCCCGGCACCAGACGCTTGTACGAGTTCGTACCCGGGTTGGTGATGGCGTTCAGCGCGCGGGCGTGCTTGATGATGCCGCCGATGTAGTACAGCGCGAATTCGCTCAGGCCGGCGTAGCCGTCACCGGCGAACAGGTTGACGCCGTCCTTCCAGACCGACTGGTGCACGTGCATGCCGCTGCCGTTGTCGCCGACGATGGGCTTGGGCATGAAGGTGGCGGTCTTGCCGTAGGCGTGGGCCACGTTGTGGATCACGTACTTCTGCAGCTGCACCCAGTCGGCGCGCTGCAGCAGCGTGCTGAACTTGGTGCCGATTTCCAGCTGGCCGGCGTTCGCCACTTCGTGGTGGTGCACTTCGACCGGGATGCCCAGCGATTCCAGCACCAGGCACATTTCCGAGCGCATGTCCTGCGAGCTGTCGACCGGGGGCACCGGGAAGTAGCCGCCCTTGACGGTCGGGCGGTGACCCATGTTGCCGCCTTCGAATTCCTTGTCGGTGTTCCAGGCGCCTTCTTCGGATTCGATCTTCACGAAGCAGCCCGACATGTCGTTCTTCCAGCGCACGCCGTCGAAAACGAAGAATTCGGGTTCCGGGCCGAAGTAGGCGGTGTCGCCCAGGCCGGTGCTCTTCATGTAGGCCTCGGCGCGCTTGGCCAGGCTGCGCGGGTCGCGCTCGTAGGGCTTGCCGTCGGCCGGGTCGATGACGTCGCAGGTCAGGATCAGCGTCGGCTCTTCGAAGAAGGGGTCGATGTTGACCGTGTTGGGGTCGGGCATCAGCTGCATGTCCGAGGCTTCGATGCCCTTCCAGCCGGCGATGGACGAGCCGTCAAACGCATGGCCGGATTCGAACTTCTCTTCGCTGAAGGCGGAAACGGGCACGGTCACATGCTGTTCTTTGCCACGGGTGTCGGTGAAGCGGAAGTCAACGAACTTGATTTCGTTGTCCTTCACCATCTTCATCACGTCGGCAATAGTTTTTGCCATGCAGATCTCTCCTAGCGGGGGCTTGTGGGTCGGTAAGGGTGCGGGGGCTGTCTGCCGAAGGCGGTCAGCCCCGACAGGGCACCTGGAAATTTAGCAGAAAGCATGCCTGTACCCGCCTGCGTCTCGAGCGACGGTGCCGCGCACGCCGCGCCGGGTTGCGGTGCAGCAAGCCGCACCACATCAGGGCCGAACGGGCTCTAAAGTCGCACCAATTCGGGGCCCAAGCGGCTGCCGAAAGCCTGCAGGCCGTCCTTCAGGGCGGCATAGGCCGCCTGCGGATCGACGGCAGCCTTGACGCCCAGTTCGATGTGGCGACCGTACTGCGGGTGGTCCACGCTGGGCAGGCTGAACACCTTCACGCTGGGGTAGCGCACTTCGATGTCTTCCATCAGCGGCGTCAGGCTGGCTTCCATCGCACCGAAGACGATGACCGAGCGCTCCAGGCTGCGCGCCCCGCCGTGCAGATGGACGTAGCGGTGGTCCAGCACCCATTCGATCATCGGCCAGGCCATCACCGGGAAGCCGGGCACGAAGTGCACATCGGCCACCGAGAAGCCCGGAATCTTGTTGTAAGGGTTGGGGATGAGCGTGCAGCCGGCCGGGAAGACACCCATGTTCAGGCGGTGCAGGTTGTCGGCACGCTCGGGCTCGAAAGGGATGCCCTGCTCGGCAGCCGTCTCGCGCATGCGCTCCTGGATCAGCCGCTTGGCATCCGGGTGCAGCACCAGTTCGAGGTCGCGCGCCGCGGCCGCGCACTGGCGGGTGTGGTCGTCGGGCGTGGCACCGATACCGCCGCAGGAAAACACCAGGTCGCCCCCGGCGAAGGCCTGGCGCAGGGCGGCCGTGATGCTCGGCCGGTCGTCGCCGGCGTAGTGCACCCACGACAGCATCAGGCCGCGCGCGGCCAGCAGCTCGATGACCTTGGGCATGTGCTTGTCGGCGCGCTTGCCCGAGAGTATTTCGTCGCCGACGATGATGAGTCCGATTTTCACGTTGTGCTCCGTGTTGTGTTGGGGGTGTCGATGACGGGCGCCGCGAAGGGCATGGGGGCCGCGCGCAGGCGCTGCAGGGCGGCCAGCAGGTAGTGCGCAAACCACGACGCGGCGAAAGCGAAGATCAGCGTGTAGAGCCAGACCGAGACGATGACCAGCACGGGCGCGAAGATCAGGGTGGCCGCGCTCAGCGCCCACAGCAGCGAAGGCAGGGCGCCCATGGTGCCGCAGACCACGCCCATGGCCAGCAGCGGAAGGCGGTGGCGGCGGATCAGCAGCCGGCGCTCATCGGCTGTGGCGTGGGCAGCCAGCACGTCGAAGGCGAAAACGCGGTAGGTCAGCCAGCCCCAGATCAGCGGCGGCAGGATCATCACCAGCGGCGGAACGAACCACAGCGGCACGCTGAGCAGCATGGCCAGCAGCGCCGCCGCCGTGCACAGCAGCGACCACAGCAGGCCCTGCCACCACGAGCCGCCCTCGCGGCGCTCCAGCGTCGGGAAGCGGCGCAGGCCGACCAGGCGCACCACCGTCGGCGTGACCAGCACCGTGACCAGCAACAGCGTCACCACGACCACCACCGGCACCGACAGCGCCACGACGATCAGCGGCGCCATCAGCGTGCGCAGCTGGTTGGCGCCCACCGACTCCAGCCACTGCAACATCGCCGCCACCAGCGACCAGCGCTCCAGGGCGCCGCGCACGGCCGACACCGTGCTTTCCCAGTAATTCCAACCCAGCACCGCCACCGCGCCACCGGCCACCGCCAGCGGCAGCAGCGACCACAGCATCACGCGCGGGTGCAGGCAGTAGGCGGCAGCGCGCCAGAAGGCATCGAAGACGGCGGACACGGTCAGGCCTAGCGCGTGTTTCCGGTGTGGCCCAGCGAGTAGCGGCCGGGCTGCGGCCACACGGTCAGGCCATGCGGCTCGCTGCCGACCTTGATTTGCGTCACCTCGCCCGTGCCCGTGTCGAATCGGTAGACCACGTCGTCATAGCGCGCCGCCAGCCACAACCACTTGCCATCGGCGCTGACGTTGCCCATGTCGGGGCTGCCGCCGCCCGGCACCGGCCAGCGCGCCACCACCTTCACGGTGGCGAAGTCGATGACGGTGACACCGCCATTGCCCAGGCGCGAACCGCGAACCTTGTGCGAACCGCGGTTGGCTACGTACAGGCGCTTGCCGTCGCGGCTGGGGTACAGGCCGTGCGCGCCGATGCTGGTCGGGATGAAGCCGATCTGCTTGAAGGCTTCGCCGTCGATGATGTGCACGCCGTCGGCCATCATGTCGGCAATGTAGAAGCGCTTGCCGTCGGGCGAGATGCGGATGTCCTGCGGCATGCCCTTGGTGACGGTGCAGATCTCGCTCTCGCCCGGCTCCCACACACCGCCCGCCGTCGTACGCGGCGCGCCCGGCACTTCCTTGATGCGCGTCTTGGGCATCTCCAGCTTCAGATAGCCGGCCACCTTGCGGCCTTCGAGGTCGATCTTGGCCACCGTGCCGGAGAACTCGCAAGTGAAGACGGCGTACCTGCCGTCGATCGAGAAGTCGGCGTGGTTGATGCCGGGGCAGCCCGGGGTGGCGATCGAATACTGCAGCGCCATCGTCTTGGGGTCGCGGAAGTCCAGCCGCTTGCGGGCTTCGGCCACCACGATGGCCGACTTGCCGTCGGGCGTGTTGTACATGTTGTAGGGGTCGTCCACGGCGATGGCCTTGCCCGGCTTGCCGGTGCGCGGGTCGATCGGCGTCAGGCTGCCCTTGTCGGTGTTCTCGGCATTGTTGGTGACCCACAGCGTGCGCAGGTCCCAGGCCGGCACGATGTGCTGCGGGCCGATGCCGACCTTGAAACGATCGACGACCTTCATCTTGGCCGGGTCGATGACGAAGACATCGCCGCTGCGCAGATTGGGCACATAGATGCGCTCCGGGTCGCCCGCGACCACCGCGCTCAGCTTGTCGGCGGCGCTGGTGCTGTAGACGTTGGCCGTTGCCGCGGGCGGGGCTGACGGGGCTGTCGATGCCGCAGGGGCTGTTGGTGCAGCCTGGGCCGCCACCCAGGCCAGCGTGCCGCCTGCCAGCACCGCGGCCGCGCGGGCCGCTGTGGCCACGGTGCCAGGCCGCGTCTTCGTCATCGAAATCATCGTCGTCACTCCTCAGTCTGAATTGGATTTTGGCCCCGTCGCGCCCCTGCACGCGCTGGGCTGCGCGCGATGGCTATTTGGCCGGCCCGGTCGCTGCACGCACCGCCGCCACGGCGGCGCGCACGATCAGCTCGACACCGGCCCGTCCCAGCTCGGCCGTGGCCTTGGCCGGATCACCGGCCACGCCATTGTCGGGATGCAGGGCCGCGCCGGCTTGCGCCAGCCTGTCGGTGCGCACCAGCGACGGGTCCAGCGCCAGCGTCAAGGCGGTGTCCGCCAGGCCGGCGTGGGTGCCGATTTCCGCGGCGCTGTAGCCCTGCGCTTTCAGCGTCTGTGCGTAGCCCGCAACGGCGGCGCGGTAGTACTCGGGCAGCGCGTGGACGCGGCAGGCCGAGCGCGGCGCCCATTCCCGGTTGAGGCTGGCCGCCACGCGGTCCAGGCTGCTGCGGTAGCCGCCGTGCTCACCCAGCAGCACGATGTGGCACAAGCCGTGGGCGCGCAGGCTGCGCGCGGCACCGGCCAGCAGGGCCTCGAAAGCGGCATCGGAGATGCTGATCGTGCCGGCCCAGCGCATGTGCTGCGTCGGCGGCGAGATGCTGCCTTCGGGCACATAGGCCAGCACCGGCGCCACGATGGCGTCACCCAGTTGCTGCGCGATGCGCACCGCCAGCAAGCGGCCCCGCACGTTGTGCTTGCCCAGTGCCATGTGCGACCCGTTCTGTTCGGTGCCGCCGATGGGGATCAGCGCCGTGGTGGCGCCGCCAGCGATGCGCTCGCGCAACTCCGGGCCGGTCAGGTCTTCCAGCAGCACCGAAGTCGACCCGGCTGCCCAGGCCGGGGCCTGCAAGGCCGCCAGCAGCAGCAGGACCCGCCAACGCCGCGCCACACGGGCCACAGACGGGACGGCCAGCATCACCCGGGGGCTGCGGCTACTCGTCGTCACCCGACATCAGCCCGCTCAGGAGCCCGCCGCCCAGCAGGCCGCCAGCGGCCGCCACGCCCAGCAGGCTCCCCTCTTCCTTGCGCCCGCCATGCTGCGGTGCGGCGGCGAAGACGCGCGAGGCCAGACGGCTGAACGGCAGGCTTTGCAGCCACACCGTGCCCGGCCCGCCGAGGGTGGCCAGGAACAGGCCTTCGCCGCTGAAGAGTGCGGTCTTGATCTTGCCGACGTACTGGATATCGAAGTCGACACCGGGCGTGTAGGCCACCAGACAACCGGTGTCCACGCGCAGGGTCTCGCCCGGCTGCAGTTCGCGGCGCAGGATGGTGCCGCCGGCGTGCACGAAGGCCAGGCCGTCGCCGTCGAGCTTCTGCATGACGAAGCCTTCGCCGCCGAAGAAGCCGGCACCCAGCTTGCGCTGGAAGGCCAGACCGAGGCTGACACCGCGTGCTGCACACAGGAAGGCTTCCTTCTGGCAGATCAGCGTGCCGCCGAGCTGGCGCAGATCCATGGCCAGGATCTTGCCCGGGTAGGGTGCCGCGAAAGCCACCCGGGCCTTGCGGGCGCCCTGGTTGAGGTAGACGGTGGTGAACAGCGATTCGCCCGTCACCAGCCGCTTGCCGGCGCTGAGCAGCTTGTCGAACAGACCGCCGCCGCCCGAACTGCTGGCGTCGCCGAAAACGGTGTCCATGGTGATGCCCGCTTCCATGAAGAACAGGCTGCCCGCTTCGCCAATGGCGGCCTCGCCAGGGTCGAGCTCGACCTCGACGAACTGCATCTCGCCGCCCTTGATTTCGTAATCGACCACGTCCATCGCCATCTTGACCGTCCCGACACCCGGGAATCCCGTGGGTCATGGTAACGAAATGGGGGCCGGCTCATAGAATCCGTGCTGCCCCCGACAGCACCGCCCCGCGCGGACCCCGCCCCCATGAGCCCTGCCGAAATCCTGTCCCAATATGGCCCCCGCGAAAGCATGGACTACGACGTGGTGGTGGTGGGCGGCGGACCCGGTGGCCTGGCCACGGCCATCCGCCTCAAGCAGCTGAACGCCGAGCTCTCGGTGGTGGTGCTGGAAAAGGGCTCGGAGCCCGGCGCCCACATCCTCAGCGGCGCCGTCATGGACCCCCGCGCCATCACCGAACTGTTCCCCGACTGGAAAGAACGCGGCGCCCCGCTGAACCAGCCGGTGACGCACGACGAGGTCGCCTTCCTGAAGGCCGACGGGGCCACGGTCACGCCGCAGTGGTTGATCCCCGACTGCCTGCACAACGCGGGCAACTACGTCATCAGCCTGGGGGCGGTCAGCAAATGGCTGGCCGAGCAGGCCGAAGCGCTGGGCGTGGAGATCTTCCCCGGCTTCAGCGGCGCCGAAGTGCTCTACGCCGAAGACGGTTCGGTGCGCGGCGTGGCCACCGGCAACCTGGGCGTCGGCAAGGACGGCCAGCCGCACGACGGCTTCCAGCTGGGCATGGAATTGCGGGGCAAGTACACCGTCTTCGCCGAGGGCGCGCGGGGCCATCTGGGCAAGCAGGTGATCGCCCGCTTCGAACTGGACAAGGGCCGCGACCCGCAGAGCTACGCGCTGGGGGTGAAGGAACTGTGGGAAATACCGGCCGCCCAGGCCCGCCCCGGCCTAGTGGTGCACACCGCCGGCTGGCCGATGGACGAGCACACCTATGGCGGCGGTTTCCTGTACCACCTGGAAGGCAACAAGGTCACCCTGGGCTTCGTCACCGGGCTGGACTACCTGAACCCCTGGATCAGCCCTTTCGAGGAGATGCAGCGCTGGAAGACCCACCCGGCCATCCGCGCCCACCTCGAAGGCGGCCAGCGCATCGGCTATGGCGCGCGGGCCATCGTCGCCGGCGGCCTGTTGAGCCTGCCCAAGCTGGTCTTCCCGGGTGGCGCGCTGGTGGGCTGCGACGCCGGCATGCTCAACGCGGCGCGCATCAAGGGCAGCCACGCCGCCATCAAGAGCGGCATGCTGGCCGCTGAAGCCGCCGCCGCGGCGCTGCAGGCCGGCCGTTCGGGCGACGAACTCAGCGCCTACCCGGCCGCCTTCGAGAAGAGCTGGCTCTTCGATGAACTGAACCAGACGCGCAATTTCAAGCAGTGGTTCAAGCAGGGCAACACCATCGGCACGCTGATGACCGGCGTCGAACAGTGGCTGCTGCCCAAGCTGGGCCTCAAGAGCCCGCCCTGGACGGTGCACCGCAAGACGCCCGACCACGCGCGCCTGCATGCTGCGAGCCAGGTTGCCGCTATCCACTACCCCAAGCCCGACGGCCGGTTGACCTTCGACCGCCTGAGTTCGGTGTTCATCAGCAACACCAACCACGAGGAAAACCAGCCGGCCCACCTGACGCTGAAGGACGACCGCGTGCCGGTGGCCATCAACCTGGCGAAGTACGCCGGGCCCGAGAGCCGCTACTGCCCGGCCGGCGTCTACGAATACGTGAAGAACCCCGACGACAGCGACCGCCTGCAGATCAACGCGCAGAACTGCGTGCACTGCAAGGCCTGCGACATCAAGGACCCGACCCAGAACATCGTCTGGGTCACGCCCGAAGGCGGCGGCGGGCCGAACTACGCCGGGATGTGAACGCGGTGGCCCGTTCGCCGTCCGCCCTGCCCTGGCTGGCCCGATGACCGCCGGGCGCCGGCTGTTGCCGACCTTGGGCTGGCTGCTGGTGTCGGCTTGCGCCACGGTTGCGCCCGATGCCGAATCGGGCATCGACGACGACCCGGCAGCCGCCGCACCGGCCGCCGCAGCCACCCTGCTGTGGAACCCGGCCGTGGCGCCGGTCGGCGGCGATGCGGCGGCCTCTGAACGGGCTGCACTGTGGACGCACACCGAGTTCCCCGGCAAGAGAGCCAGCCTCTACAGCCCCATTCAGATGGACGGCCGCAACGCCATGGCGGCGCACGCCATGTCATCGGCCAGCATGCTGCGCCAGCGGGTGCGCGTCGAGGCCGCCGACCTGGACCACCTGCGTTTCGCCTGGAAAGTACCCGCGCTGATCGCTGGCGCCGACCTGGCGCAACGCGAGCTGGACGATTCGCCGGTGCGCATCGTCTTGGCCTTCGAAGGCGATCGCGCCAAGTTCTCGGCCAAGAACGCGCTGCTGTCCGAGTTGTCCCAGGCCTTCACGGGCGAGGCCATGCCCTACGCCACCTTGATGTACGTCTGGAGCAACCAGCAGGAACCGGGTTCGGTGGTCATCAACCCCCGGACCGACCGCATCCGCAAGCTGGTGATGGAGTCCGGCAGCCGCAACCTGAACCGCTGGCTGGACTACGAACGCGACATCCGCGCTGATTTCGAACGGGCCTTCGGCGAGGCCCCTGGCGCCCTGCTGGCGGTGGGCATCATGACGGACAGCGACAACACTGCGTCTACTGCGCTGGCCTGGTACGGGCCTGTCCAGCTGGTCGCGCGCCCGGCAAGCAGGTCGGCCGCCTTCAAACCCTAGCCAGGCAGCGGGTCCCGGCGCGCGGCGGCCCGCCGAGCCGGGCCGCTCAGGGCGCTGCCATGGCCGCGGCTTTTTGCCGGTACTTCTGCTCCAGACGCCGCTGCCGGTTGCCCACATCGACCTCGCGCCCCTGGATGAACACGCGTTGCACCTGGGTGGCGATTTCCAGCGGGTCGCCGTCGGTGACGATGAAACTGGCCAGCCGACCGGGCGCCAGCGAACCCAGGCGGTCGGCCACGCCCAGGATCTGCGCCGGATACAGGGTGATGGCCTTCAGCGCTTCGTCGCGCGGCAGACCGTAGGCGATGGCCATCGCGGCCTGGTAGGGCAGGTTGCGCTCGGACGCCGCCGCGAAGGCGCTGCCCTCACCGGCGATGCAGAACACGACACCCGCCTGCGCCAGTTGCGCAGCCAGCGTGTAGCGCGCGTCATAGGCATCGTCGCGGCGCTGCGGCAGGCTGTGCACACCGGCAATGACCACCGCCGCGCCGCGCGCCTTCAGCACCGGCGCGAAGCGCGCGGCGTCGGCACCGCCGACGATCACCAGCTTCAGGCCATGGCGTTCGGCCAGACCCAGGGCGTAGCGGATTTGCGCCGCGTCGTCGGCGTGCACGAAAACCGGCCGCTCGCCCTGCACCACCGTCAGCATGGCTTCCCAGCGCGGGTCGCGCGGCGTGGCGCCCGGCTCGGCGGCGCGGGCCCGGGCGTAGGCGGCGGCGGCATCGAAGGCCTGGTCGATCAGCTGCAGGCGCTGCGCGCTGAGCTTGCGGATCTCGTCCTTGAAAGGCTCCAGCGAGCCGCTGAGCACGTCACTGTTGGTGCGCAGGATGGGCAGCACGACGTGCAGGCCGACCTCACGCACCAGCGCCATGTCTTCCCAGGTCCAGCCGTCGATCTGCAGCAGCGCCGAGGTGCCCGCGATGCTGCCGAAGGTCGACGAACCCGGCACCGCCAGCGCCGCCAGCACGCCGTTGCTGCGGGCCACCGGCAGCAGTTCGCTGTCGGCGTTGACCGCCACCAGCGCCCGCGCGTTGGGGTTGATGACGCCGATCTCGGTGGTGTCGACGGTGGCCCGCACCGCCTGCACTTCGACCAGGCCCAGCGAACTGTTGGCCGCGATGAAGCCGGGGTAGATGTGGCGGCCGCGGAGGTCCAGCACGGTGGCCGGGCCGGTCTCGGCGGCGGGCAGCGCGACACCCGCTGCAGCGATGGCGCGGATGCGCCCGCGCTCGACCAGCATGCTGCCGCCTTCGATGACCGCGCCACTCACCGTGTGCAGCGTGGCGCCGGTGATCAGCAGGGCCTGCTTTTGCGGCGGTGGCGTGACCTGGTCGGAAGCCTGCGCCGTGAGCGTCACCAGGCTGGCCGCCAACAGGGCGGCCAGACGCCGGGAGATGGGGGAGGGTTGGCGGCTCATCGTGCGTCCTCGGTGCATTCGTACCAGGCATTCATGCCGTTGTAGCTGCCGCGTTGGGCGCGGGCCTGGTCGAACCATTCGTGCCAGGCCGGGTCGCCCTGGCCGTCGGCCTGCGCCAGCGTCGTGGCGGGCGGTTTGGGCGGTGGCGGCGCACCGCCGCCCAGCTGCGCCAGGCGCGCCGGCAAAGCCTTGGCCAGCAGGCGTTCGCGTTCGGTTTGCGCGGCGGCGCGCAACTGCAGGTCCTGCCCGAGGTCGAAGTAGCGGCGGCCTTCGATCCAGGTCTGCTCGGCGCGGGTGGCGGTGGACAGCGGGTGACCGCTCCAGACCACGAAGTCGGCGTCCTTGCCAACTTCCAGCGACCCGGTGCGCTGGGCTATGCGCAGCTGCTTCGCCGGGTTCAGCGTCACGAAATTCAGCGCTTCGACTTCGCCCAGACCACCGTACTTCACGGCCTTGGCGGCTTCGGTGTTCAGGCGGCGGTGCAACTCGGCGCTGTCGGAGTTGAAGCTGGTCAGCACGCCGGCCTTGTGCATCATGGCGCCATTGCCCGGCACGGCGTCGTAGACCTCCATCTTGTAGGCCCACCAATCGGAAAAGGTCGAGCCGCCGGCGTTGATGCTGGCCATCGCGTCGGCCACCTTGTAGCCTTCCAGCACGTGCTGGAAAGCCGCCACCGGAATGCCCAGTTCCTTGGACAGGCGCACGAACATCAGGATCTCGTCGGCGCGGTAGGAATGGATGTGCACCAGGCGCTGGCCGTCCAGCACCTCGACCAGCGCGTCGAGTTGCAGGTCGCGGCGCGGCGCCGGCTGGCCGGCCGACCGGTCACGCCAGGCTTGCCAGGCCGCGCGGTACTCGCGGGCGGCGGCGAAGGCATCTCGCAGCACCTGCTCCACGCCCATGCGCGTGACCGGGTAGCGGCGGCCGCCCCAGTTCGAACCCTTGACGTTTTCGCCCAGCGCGAACTTGATGGTCGGCACCGCGCCTTCGAAGACCAGGCCCTGCGCGTCGCTGCCCCAGCGCAGCTTGATCAGCTGGCTCTGCCCGCCGATGGTGTTGGCCGAACCGTGCAGCACGTGCGAGGTCGTCAGACCGCCGGCCAGGCCGCGGTAGATGTCGATGTCGGTGGCGTCCACGGCGTCGGTGACGCGCACCTGGGCGGTCACCGAATTCATCGCCTCGTTGATGCCGCCGCGCATCGCGACATGCGAGTGCGCGTCGATCAGGCCGGGGGTGAGGTGCTTGCCGGCGGCGTCGATGACGAGGGCGCCGGCCGGCACCGCCAGATCGGTGCCGACGGCGGCGATCCGGCCACCGCGCACCAGCAGGTCGGCCCGCGCCAGCCGGCCGGCCGGGCCTTGCGTCCAGACGGTGGCATTGCGCACCAGCAGCACCGCCGGCTGGGCCGGCGGGGTGATGCCGAAGGCGCCGGCCGGGTAGCTGGCGGCAGGGGCGGGCGGCGGGGCTTCAGCGGCGCGGGCGGGTTTGGCCGCCGGAGCCGTCGTGCGCTGCGCCGACCAGGGTTGCTGCGCGCCGCTGCCGGCTTGCAGGGTGCCCAGCAGCCGGCTGCCGCGGCCTTCGGCGACGACGGTGCTGGCCGGGCCGGCTGTGGCCTTGCCGCAAGGCAGGCGCAACACCAGTTGCACGCCGCGCACGCTGAGCTCACAGGCCGCACCGTCGATGGCCAGGGCCGGCTTGTCGGCCGTGCCCGTGATCTCCCAGCGCTGCGCCGCCCCGCCGGCGGCGTCCACCGTCCACGTGCCGCGGGCATCGTAGCGGTCCCAGCCTTCGGTGGTCAGCGGGTTGCCATCGACGAAAGCCAGCTCCACCCTGGCCTCGTCGCTGGTGAACAGGTCGCCGCTGGCCACCACGATGTTGGCAATGCGGCCCGGCTCCAGCGTGCCCAGGCGCGCCTGCTCGCCGATCAGGCGGGCGGGCACCGTGGTCAGCCCGGCCAGCGCCGCGTCGGCCGGCAAGCCGCGTTGAATGGCCGTGCGCAGGCGGGGCCAGAACTCCTTGGCCGGGTCCTTCAAGCCCGTGGCGCTGATGGCCACCGTCACGCCAGCGCGATCCAGCAGCGCCAGGTTGGACGGCGCCTGTTCCCAGTGCTGCAGCGTCTGCAGTTGCACGTCCAGGGCGCTGTCCGGGTTTTCGACCTCGGGCGCGGCCGTGTAGGCCAGCGGCACGATGACCGGCAGCCCGGCCGCCTTCAGCTGTGCCGCGCGGCGGTACTCGTGGCCATTGCCCTGGGCCACGACGCGCAGCTTGAATTCGTCGCGCAAGCGGGTGATGTTGGCGTAGTCCTGCTCGTCGCCGGCCGCGAAGACCACCAGTTGCCTGCCGTCCAGCACCGGCGCCAGTGCTTCCAGCGTGGCATTGGGCTCGACGCGTTCGCCGCCCTTCTTCGCCGCAGCGGCCACCGCCGTGCCGTACCAGCGGGCATCGTTCAGCGTCTGGCGCAACAAGGCCACTGCCCCCATCAGGGACGACGGGTAGGCGCTGTCGGCGGTCAGGTCGATTTCGCTGGACAGGTGCTGGGCGACGCGCGGCACCATCACCAGCGCCTTGCTGTCGCGCGGCTCGGCGGTGGCGATCAAGGCGCCCTGGCCGCGGAAGATGCCGCTGGCCGGGCCGGTCAGCAGGGTGGTGAAACCCAGGTCGCGCACGGCCTTGATCTCGTCGGCCTTGAATTCGAGCTGCTGCGCCACGTCCTGCTCGGCGCGCACGGCGTTGTTGCGCGCGGCCAGCACGCGGCCGTTCAGGCGGCGCGGGGCTTCGGCGGGGCTGGGCGGCGCCGGCGGCAATTCGGCCGCCAGGCCCCAGAACGGCCGGCCGGCACGGCCCGGGCGCATCGCGGCCGGCACGCCCAGCGTGCTGGCCAGGTCGATGAAGCCGGCGTAGACCGTCTTGCCGTCCAGCTGCCACACCCGCGCACCGGCGGGCACGGCGACGTCGCGCCCGGCCGCGACGATGACACCGTCACGCAGCACCAGGGTGCCGTTTTCCACCACCTTGCCGGGCGCCAGCACCAGGCGCGCACCGGTCAGCGCGTGCCAGCGCGGCGTGTTCTCGCGCTGGCCGTCGGGGCGTTCGGCGCTGGTCTGGGCCTGGGCGGCCCAGGCGGCGCCCAGCAGGCACAGCGCGGCTGACCACAGGGGCAGGCGATCTTGAATTCTGGGGCGATGCATCGAGTTTCCCGCTGTGCCAACAAAGCGCGGACTCTATCCAAAGTCAGCGCCCGCAGGACGCGAGCGCAATGCCCGGCCCGCAGTCAGTGCGTGGCCGTGCCGCGCCAGCGCCGCAGCAGCAGCGCGTTGCTGACCACGCTGACGCTGCTGAGCGCCATCGCCGCGCCGGCCAGCACCGGGTTCAGTTCGCCGAAGGCCGCCAGCGGAATGCCGATGGCGTTGAAGGCAAAGGCCCAGAACAGGTTCTGGCGGATCTTGCTGGTGGTGCGGCGCGAGATGTCGATGGCGTCGGCGACCAGGCCGGGGTCGCTGCGCATCAGCGTGATGCCGGCCGCCTGCATGGCCACGTCGGTGCCGCTGCCATCGGCGTGGACGATGGCGATGCCGACGTCGGCCGCGGCCAGCGCCGGGGCGTCGTTGATGCCGTCGCCGACCATGGCCACGCGGCCGTCGCCTTTCAATTCGGTGACGATACGGGCCTTGTCCTCGGGCAGCACCTCGGCGCGCACGTCGGTGATGCCCAGCAGCGCCGCCACGGCCTGCGCGCTGCCGCGGTTGTCGCCCGAGATCAGCACCGCGCGCACGCCCAGCGCCTGGATGCGCTGCACCGCGGCCAGCGCGCCGGGCTTGAGCGTGTCGCCGAAGGCCAGCAGGCCCAGCACATGCGGGGCGGGGCTCATCGCCGCGACGAAGGACACCGTGCGGCCCGCGCTTTCCAGCGCCGCAGCGCGGTCGTTCAGCGCAGCCAGATCGACGCCCGATTCGGCCATCCAGCGCGCACTCCCCAGGCGCAGCGCCGTGCCACCGACTTCGCCCGTCATGCCGCGGCCGGCCACCGCCTGCAGGCCGTCGGCAGCCAGCGCCGTGATGCCTTCGGCCCGGGCCGCTTCCAGCACCGCGCGGGCCAGCGGATGTTCGCTGCCGGACTGCAGGGCGACAGCCGCTTCCAGCAGCGCACGGCGCTCGGCGGCCGAGGCCGCCGAGGCAGCGTCCACGCCTTCAGCCGCCACCAGCTGCGGCCGGCCCTCGGTCAGCGTGCCGGTCTTGTCGAAGGCCACCACGCGCAAGGCATGGGCCACTTCCAGCGCCTGCGGGTCGGTGATCAGGATGCCGCGCTGCGCCGCCACGCCGGTGCCGGCCATCAGCGCCGCCGGCGTGGCCAGGCCCAGTGCGCAGGGGCAGGCGATGACCAGCACGGCGACGGCGTTGAGCACCGCCGTGCGCCAGTCGCCGACCGCCCAGCCCCAGCCGAGCAGCGTGGCCAGCGCGACGAGCAGCACCACCGGCACGAAAACCGCGCTGACCCGATCGACCAGACGCTGGATGGGCGCCTTCTTGCCCTGCGCCGATTCGACCAGCCGCACGATGCGCGCCAGCACCGATTCGGCGCCGACCGCCGTGGTGCGGATGTGCAGCAGGCCTTCGGCGTTGATGGCGCCACCGGTGACCTGCTGGCCGACTTCGCGCGCCACGGGCAGGCTTTCGCCGGTGATCAGCGACTCATCGACGTGGCTGGCGCCCAGCACCACCACGCCATCCACCGCCAGCCGTTCGCCGGGGCGCACCACGACCACGTCGCCGACCCGCACCTCGGCCAGGGCCACGGCCACTTCCTGGTCGCCGTGCAACACGCGCGCCGTTTCAGGCCGCAGCGCGTTCAGCGCGCGGATGGCCGAGGTGGTCTGCCGGCGCGCCCGCGCTTCCAGCCACTTGCCCAGCAGCACCAGCGTGATGACCACCGCCGAGCCCTCGAAGTACAGCGCCGGCATGCCGCCGGCCGGGGCGCTGAGCAGCTCGAAGACGCTCAGCCCGTAGGCCGCGCTGGTGCCGATGGCGACCAGCAGGTCCATATTGCCGCTGCCCGCGCGGAGCGCGCTGTAGGCGGCGCGGTAGAAGCGCGCGCCGAGCACGAACTGCACGGGCGTGGCCAGGGCGAGTTGCAGCCAGCCGTTCAACATCCAGTGCCGACCGAAGAGCAGGCCCAGCATCGGCAGCGCCAGCGGCAAGGCCAGCAGGGCGGCAGCGGCCAGGCGGGCCCCTTCGCTGTAGCGGGGCGGCGGCGGCGCGGGTGCGTCCAGCGCGTGGATGCCGTAGCCGGCGGCCTGCACGGCGGTCATCAAGGCGGCTGGCGTGAAGCCCGGCGCGGCGCTGAGGCTCAGGGTCTCGTTGGCCAGGTTGACGCTGGCCTGGGTCACGCCGGGCACCTTGAGCGCGGCCTTCTCGACCCGCGCCACGCAGGACGCGCAGCTCATGTCCTCGATGGCGAAGCGCCACTCGGCAGCCCGGGCCGCAGCGGCCGTCGGCTGGGCAGACAGGAGGGTGGTGGTCGGTGTCATGGTCTTGACATGGGTCGAACTGGCACCATGTCAACAGGGTGTCAACGACAGTTTCCTTCAACATGCTGACAAGCCAGGCTCGACCATGCTGAATTTCGAGATTCCCGACATGAGTTGCGGCCACTGCGTGCGCGCCATCACCGAGGCCGTGCACGCGGTGGATCCGGCCGCCCGGGTGCAGGCCGACCTGCCGCAGCACCGCGTGCAGGTCGACACGGGCGCCGCCCGCGAGGCCGTGGTGGCCAGCCTGGTGGAAGCCGGCTACCCGCCGGCCTGAGCGGCCCGCCGGAGCCCATACAGCGACACCGCCGCAGGGTCGGAGCGGCCTGGGTAGACTCCGCCTCCCTCGTCGAACGCGTCCCATGCCCGGCATCCACATCACCGACATCGAAGCCGCCATCAACTGGTGGCGCGAGCGTTCGCCCTCGCCCGACGGCATCAGTGCCTGCGCCGAGGTGCGTGCCCTGGCCGAGATCTATGGGCTGATGGTCTATTACCGCGAGCCGCTGTGCGACGAGCGCAGCATGCCGGCGAAGGCGCGGGACGCCTGGCTGGCCTGGTACGACAGCACGCCCGACGCGCCCTGCATCGCCATCTGTTCGACCAGCCAGGGTGACGAACAGTGCAAGGGCTGCGGCCGCAGCTTCGACGAAGTGCAGCACTGGCCCGGCTACAGCCCGGCTGAAAAACGCAGCGTCTGGCGGCGCATCACCATGGAGGGCAAGGCCTGGCGCTTCAACCGCTATGCCGAACGCGCCCGCCAGGCCAGCGGCACGGACCACCCGCCGCCCGAGGTCTTCGAAGCGCCATCGCCGCCCGCACCGGCCGCAGCCGCCGGGCCGGCAGCGCCACGGCCTTGACTGCCGACCCGGCTGCGGACGGGCCACCGGGCGCCCGCTGGCTGGACAGCGCGCGGCAGATCGCGCCGCTGGCCTGGCCGGTGTTCATCGGGCAGGTTTCGGTGCTGGCCTTCGGCACCATCGACACCCTGCTGGTGGCGCGTGCTTCGGCCATCGACCTGGCCGCGCTGGCGGTGGGCGCTTCGGCCTACATCAGCATCTTCATCGGCTTCATGGGCGTGCTGATGGCGCTGGCGCCCATCGTCGGGCAGTTGACCGGCGCCGGGCGCCCGGCACAAGCCGGCCGACAGGTGCACCAGGCGCTGTGGATCGCGGCGGCGCTGGCCCTGCTGGGCAGCACGCTGCTGGCCTTCCCCTACCCTTTCCTGGCCCTGTCGCGCGTCAGCCCCGAGGTCGCCGACAAGGTCCGCGGCTACCTGCTGGCGCTGGCCTTTTCGCTGCCGGCTTCCCTGCTCTTCACCGTCTACCGCGCATTCAACACGGCCGTCGGCCGGCCCAAGGCGGTGATGGCGCTGCAGGTCGGCGCGCTGCTGATCAAGCTGCCGCTGTCGGCGGCGCTGGTCTTCGGCGTCCCGGCGCTGGGCCTGCCCGCGCTGGGCGTGCTGGGCTGCGGCATCGCCACCGCCGTGGCCATGTGGACGCAGGTGCTGGTGGCCTGGCTGGTGATGCGCAGCGACCGCACCTACGATCGTTTCGAGCTCTTCGGCCAAGGCCTGCACCGCCCCGACGGCCCGACGCTGCGCCAGCAGCTGAAACTGGGCGTGCCGATGGGCGGCGGCATCCTGGTGGAAGTCACGGGCTTTTCCTTCATGGCCATCTTCATCGCCCGGCTGGGCACCACGCCGGTGGCCGGGCACCAGATCGCGGTCAACCTGGTCTCGCTGATGTTCATGATGCCGCTGGCGCTGGCCAACGCCACCAGCACGCTGGTGGCCTTGCGCATCGGCGCGCAGCAGCCGGCTGCGGCGCGCCGCCTGGGCTGGCATGGCCTGCTGCTGGGCTGCGGCGTAGCGGCGGTGATGGGCGCCGGCATGTTGTTCGCGCGCGAACCGGTGCTGCGGCTCTACACACAGGACCCGCTGGTCATCGCCGCGGCCCTGCCGCTGCTGGCCTGGGTGGCGGTGTTCCACGTCGCCGACGCGGCGCAGACCATCGCCGCCTTCGTGCTGCGGGCCTACAAGGTCACCGTGTTGCCGATGGCCATCTACGTGGCCGCGCTGTGGGGTGTGGGCCTGGGCGGTGGCTACGCGCTGGCCTTCAACGTGCTGGGCAGCGTGCCGGCCGCCTTGCAGGGCGCACGCGGCTTCTGGTTCGCGTCGACCAGCGGGCTGGTGCTGGCCGGCGTCGCGCTCAGCGCCCTGATGCTGTGGCTGATGCGCCAGGAAGGCCGGCAAGCGGCCCGTTGAGCGCCACGCTCCGCGCCGCACGGCCGGACGCCAGCCCCAGCACGCGCTGGCGCAGGGCCCTGAACGCGGGCTCGCCGTGCAGGCTGTCGAACGCCGGGTCCACCGGCAGGCACAGGACATTCGGATCGCGCTCGTCCACGGCGCGCTGCAGCAAGGCCAGCGCGGCTGCCGCCTGACCGAGGCGGACTTCGGCCATGGCCAGCTGGTAGGGGCTGAGGTAGCGCCCTGACCAAGCCTGCACCAGGGCCTCCAGCGCCAAACGGGCGGCACGACGCTGGCCCCCTGCGGCCAGGGCCAGCACCGCGCCGAGCGGGCCGATGCTCAGCGCCGGATGCTGCGCAGCCACCTGCTCGTACTGGGCCCGCGCGCTGGCGGCGTCGCCCTGGCACAGCGCCACATAGGCCAGCAGGCTCATGCCCAGCACGTTGTCGGCGCTCATGTCGAGCAGCCCGCGCAGCACGGCCGTGGCGGCCGGCCACTGCCGGCGGTACAGGTGCAGCAGCGCCTGGTGGGCGCGCAAGCCCAGGTGCAGCGGATCGTGCTGGCGGGCACGGGCCAGTTCCACATCGGCGCCGTCGAAGTCGGCCCGCATCATCAGCGACAGGGCCTGGGCGTGGTGCACATAGGCCGACTCGGGGGCGGCTCGGGCGGCCCGCGCGAACAGGATGCGTGCGGCGGGCCAGTCGAACTCGAAGCGATGGGTCAGCTGGGCCGCCAGCACCAGGGCGTCGGCCTGTGCCGGCTGCAACGCCAGCGCGCGGCGCACGGCGGCCAAGGCCAGGGTCACACCGGGCTGGGGTGCTTCGAGGTTGGTGGCCACCAGCTGCAGCCAGGCCCGCGCCACGCCGGCGTGGGCCGCCGCGTGCCCCGGCTCGGCCAGCGCGGCAGCCTCGAAGCGGGCCAGCGCCTTGCGGTGGCCCGCCTCGTGGCCCTGGCGCAGGAAGAACTGCCCGCGCTCGACCAGTTCCATGGCGCGGGCCCGTGAGGCGTCGGGCGTCGCGGCCACGAACAGCGGCCGGTAGCTGCCGGTGGGCAGCACGATCTGCAGCGGGCTGAGCGGCGTGGCCGCGTAGTGCTGGCGCAGGCGCAGGCGCAAACGGCGCGCCTCGACCCGCACGATGCTGTCGCGGCGCGGGTCGAAGCTGTGGGCAGGGCGCTGGAAGACCTCGATGCCGAGCAGCATCTCCTTCAATTCATCGGCGCGGCCGTCCAGCATGCCCTGCACCAGGTGGCGCAGCAGGCGCTGATGGGCCAGCGCGCCGGCGAACGCGGGTGCGGCCAGCACGCGGGCCAGTTCGTCCTGCACGGCGCCGCGCACGGGCGCGTCGGGCGCAGACGGCCCGGTGGTGCGCGCGGGCGACGGGGGGGTTGCAGGGGCGGCGGCCATGGCGTGACCGCCGCAACATACCCCGGAACCCCCGCCAGGGACATCCCCTGGCTGGTATGGGCAGCTAGCGGCGGCGGCGCAGCCGCGCAGCGGCCAGGGCCAGCAGGCCGGCCAGCCCGAGGGCGCCGGCCGCCGGTTCGGGCACGGCCGACACCGACCCCAGCGCGAAGCTGGCCAGCGCAGCCTCGGTACCGTGGCCGTTGTTGCCGCCCAGGACCAGGCCCAGCCCGGCGACAGCGGACCAATCGGCCACGCCGACGAAGGCACTGAAAGGCAACGTCAGGGTCTGCCCGGCGCCGGCATGCAGCACCACCCCCGGGTTGTTCAGCTGCGGGCTGTAGACGGACTGCCCGGCGGCGCTGACCACCACGAACTGCACCAGCAGATCCCCCGACACGCTGCCGAAGTGCAGCTGGAAGGCGTTTTCGCTGCTCAGGTCCAGGCCCAGCGGGGCAAAGGGGAACAGCGTCGGGCCGGGGGTGACATCGCCCCACAGCACCCGGGTCGTGGCCAAGCCCGCCGGCGGCGGCGTCACGGCCAGCGCACCATCGCCGACGGTCAGCGCGGCGCGGTAGGGCGCGTTGTAGTCACAGGCGAAGTAGCACAGCAGGCCTTCAAACCGGGCACCGCCGACCATGGCCCCGGTTTGCACGCTGGAAGTCTCGAACAGGCCGTAGTTGGTGAAGCCCGCCGGGCTGGCGTCGGCAAAGGCGTCGATGAGCAGCGTGGCGCCAGCGCCGGCACTGCCCAGCGCAAAGGCCAGGGCGGCGGCGAGGTGGTGCAGTTTGCGTGGTTTGGGCATGGCGCACCGAGCGGAATGACGATGGCACCCAGTGTGGCCGCGACCGACCGCGCGCCGGGCCGCCCGCAGGTGACGCCGGGGTGACATCGGCGCCGACGCGCGGCTCAGGCCGACGGCAAGGCCAGCACGAAGCAGCTGCCGCCGCCCTCGCGCGCTTCGCAGCGCACGCTGCCGCCATGGCGCTCGGCGATCTGCCGCACCAGCGACAGGCCCAGCCCCACGCCGCCGGCGCGCTCGGCGTGGCCGGGCAAGCGGAAAAAGGCTTCGAAGATGCGCTGGCGATAGGCCTCGGGCACACCCGGGCCGCGGTCGCAGACGCGCACCTCGACCTGCGTGCCCGCGGCCGACACCTGCACCTCGACCTCGTCGCCACCGTAACGGCGGGCGTTTTCCAGCAGGTTGCGCAGCGCGCGGCGCAGCAGGCGTTCGTCGCCCGTCACCTGCAGGTCGGCCCCCTGCGCCGGGGCGCCGACGCGGGCCGCTTCTTCGGCGGCCACAGCCAGCAGGTCGACACGGTCGTGGTGCTCGGCCTGCGCGGTGGCGTCCAGCCGGCTGGCCAGCAGCACTTCTTCAACCAGCGCGTCCAATTCGGCCACGTTGGTCTCGATTTCCTGGCGCAAGGCGATGCGCTGCTCGGGACCGGCGCCTTCGAGCATGGCCATGGCCATCTTCAGCCGGGCCAGCGGCGACCGCAGTTCGTGGCTGGCGTTTGCCAGCAGGCTCTGGTGCGAACGCAAGAGGGTTTCGATGCGCCCGGCTGCGCGGTTGAAGCTGGCGCCGACGGCGGCGACCTCGTCCTGGCCATCTTCGGCCACGCGCTGGTGCAGGGCGCCGGCGCCAAAGGCCTCGACGCCCTGCTTCAGCGCCTCCAGCCGGCGCGTCAGGCGCCGCACCACCGGGTAGGCGCCGCCGGCCACAGCCAGGAACAGCACCACCAGCAAGGCCGCCAGCCCGACGCCGTTGGGCCAGGCGCGCGGGCCGCCCATCCACGGCGCCGGTGGGTGCATCTCGGCGGCGCGCGCCACGGCGGCCTGGCGCAGCGGGTTGGGCTTGGGCACCCACAGCAAGCGGCCGTCGTCGAAGCGGATGGACTGCAAGCGGCTGGCCATGGCGGGCGTGTCGAATTCGCGGCGCAGAAAGGATTCGGACACCGCGATGCGCTGGCCCTTGGCGTCGTCCAGGGCCATCGGCAGGCGCAGGCGTTGCGACCATTCGCGCAGCGCCGCTGTCTGTTCGGGCAGCGGTGCGCTGGCGGCCGGCAAGGCGCGCTCCAGCAGGTCGCCCCAGGCTTCTGCACGGTCGCGCGCTGCGCCTTCGTTGCGTTCGCGCACCGTGCCTTCCACCGCCAGGCGCTGCTCTTCGAGGTGGCGCTGCACGAGCCAGCCCGAGACCAGCGCGAACAGCGCCAGTGCGGTGACCACCGTCAGGTAGATGCGCAGGTAGAGCGAACGCATCGGGGGCTAATCGGGAGCCAGCTGGCGGCCCGGCTTCATTCGGCGTCCTGCTTCTTGGCGAAGACATAGCCCGCACCCCGCACCGTCAGCACCCGCTTGGGGTTCTTCGGGTCGTCTTCGATCAAGGCCCGGATGCGCGAGATGTGGACATCGATGCTGCGGTCGAAGGCTTCCAGCGGATGCCCCTTCAAGGAATCCATGATCTGGTCGCGCGTGAGCACGCGGCCGGGGCTCTTGGCCAGCACCATCAGCAGTTCGAACTGGTGGCTGGTCAGGTCGCAGGGCTGGCCGGCCAGGCGCGCCTGCCGCGCACCGAGGTCGACTTCCAGCCGGCCGAAGACCAGCACCTCGTCGTCGCCCCGGTCGGGCGCGGAACGGCGCAACAAGGCCTTCACGCGGGCCAGCAATTCGCGGGGCTCGAAGGGCTTGGGCAGGTAGTCGTCGGCGCCGATTTCCAGGCCGACGATGCGGTCCATCGGCTCGCCGCGCGCCGTCAACATCAACAGCGGCAAACGCCGGCTGCGCGCCTGGCTGCGCAGTTCGCGGGTGAAGTCCAGGCCGTCGCCGTCGGGCAGCATCAAGTCGAGCACCAGCGCGTCGTAGGGCGTCTGCTTGAGTCGCTCGCGACCGGCCGACAGCGACCCGGCGGTGTCCACGGTGTAGCCGTTGTTGCGCAGGTAGCCGCTGACCATGTCGGTCAGGCGCAAGTCGTCGTCGATCAGCAGCAAGTGGCTCATGAACCGCGTCCGGCTATCAAAAACGCCCCGGCGCACAGGCACCGGGGCGAAAGAAGCGCGCCGTCAACGGCAGGCTCTCCGAGTGAAGCTTCAGCATAGCGCGACGCAGTGCCCCTCTCGGCGGCCCGGGGCACGGCGTCCTGCGCTGGGCGTCTTGGGTCTACTTCGTGCTCTTGTCCAGCGTGGCACGCTCGCTGGCATGGCGCTGCATCATGGCTTGGCGCTTGGCCATCAGGTCGGCCATGGTCTTGCGTTGCTCCGGCGTCAGCACCTTGCTGACGTCCAGCATGGCCTGCGTCATGCGCTTGCTGGCGGTGTCGTGCTGGGCCAGCATCTGCGCGCGCAGGGTTTCCACGGCACGGGCATCCACCGTCGGCTGGGCGAAGGCCGCCTGCATCTGCTGGCGCAGGCCGCGGCCGGCTTCGCGCTGGGCCTTCATGTCGGTGCGCGCGGCATCCATGATGGCCTTGATCTGGCTGCGCTGTTCGGGCGTGGCCTTGACCGCATCCAGCACACGACCCATGTGGGCGCCGCCCATGCCCATGCCACCGCCGTGCATGCCGCCGCCGTGCAGGCCTTCCGGGCCGCCCGCCATGCCAGCCATCGGTTGGGCGTGGGCGGGCAATGCCAAGCCGGCGGCCGCGGCAACGAGCAAGGTCGCCATCAGGGCCTGCACAGCGTGGGGCAGGCGGTGCATCAGGGTGCGTGAGTTCGTGTTCATGGATTCTCCGGGGGTTGAGGTTCAACGTGGGATGGATGCTCGGCCAGCCCCGTGTCGCCGCTGTGGGCCCGACGTAAAGATCTGTAACCTGCCCGGCGGCACGCGGCGGCTCAGGGCGCAGCCGGGTCGACCCGGATCAGGCGGCGCTGCAGCGTGAACTCGGGCAGTGCGCTGCGCAAGTCCAGCCGCAACAGCAGGCCGCTGCTGCGGTCGATGACGATGACGCCGTCCAGCCGGGTCGAGACCTCGCCCCGCTGCGCATCGCCGAAAAGTTCGACCACCGCCACATCGAAGCGGCGCCCGGCCACCGTCTGCGGCCCGACCGCCACGACCTGGCCGCGCACGCGCGCCCGGGCCGCCGGGTCGCCGCTGACCAGGATGTCGCCGGCGGTGACGCCGCCCAGGTCCAGGTCCGCGCGCAACAGGCGCGGCCACTGCAGCGCCCCGTCGGGCGACGCGGTGACGTTGCCCAGCGGGTTCTGATTCCAGACGCCATCCGGCACCCCGGCCGGCAGCCGCAGCGCGACCGCTGCTGGGGTACCGGGTGGGGCTCGCGGGGCCTCGCTGCGGTACTCCAGGTCACCGCGCCGCAAGGCGGTCAGGCGCAAGGCCCACTCGACCGCCGGGGCGCGCGGCCCGCTGCGCTCTTCGTAGACCAGGCGCTCGCCCAGCGCCAGCGGCAGGGCGGCGGTGCGCGAGGCCGACAGCCGGCTGTCGGGCGGCGGGCAGGCGCGGTCGCGGGCGGCCCCGCGCAAGGCCTCGTCGCGGCCCTTGAGCAGCGCCAGCGCCTCGGCGTCGGGGCCATTGGTGCGCAGGGCCACCAAGGCCGGCCAGAAGATGGTGACACCCAGACCCAGGGCAATGATGTTGTTGGCAGCGCGCTCGTCCACCGTGTAGGCGCGCTCGGCGGCGCGCTGCTGCACGCGGTCCAGTTCGTCGGCGATGCGGTCGCAATCCCAGCCCAGGAAATCGGCCGGGTTGACCGTCACCGGCAGCACATCGGCCGAGCGCGTGGCACAGCCTGACAGACCCAGACCGAGCCCCAGGCCGAGCACCGCCAGCGCGGCGCGGGCCAGGCGCCCGGGGTGGGCGCCGTGTGGCATCGGCATCGTGCGCAAGAGTGCCGGCACGGTCAGCGTCAGCGGGCCAGGCCGCGCGAGAACTCGATGATCAACCGGCTGGCCAGGTACAGGCGCGGCTCGATGGAGTCGATCAGCACGTACTCGTCGTCGTTGCTGTGCGCGCCGAAGCTCTGCAGGCCGAAGCGCTCCAGCACCGGGTTCTGGGTCTTCAAAGCCGCGAAGGCCGCGTCGGTGCCGCCGCCGGACACGCCGTCCAGCACCTTCAGCACCTTGCCCAGTTCGGCGTAGATGCGCGTGGCGTGGCGACCCACCGCGATCTGCGCCGGGTTGACTTCCAGCGGCGGACGGCGCTGCTCGAAGGTCAGCTCGACCTGGGTGCCCGGGATCAACTGCTTCTTGATGGTCTCGCGCAGCCGCGCCTCCAGCCCGGCGTAGTCGGCCACCTTCTCCACCCGCACGTCGGCCGCGCCGTTGGCTTCGGCCGGAATGACGTTGCGGTTGGTGCCGCCACTGACCATGGTCCAGTTCATCTTCAGGCCGCGCGACGGGTCGCTGAAGTCCTTGGTCTGCAGCATCTGGTGCGACAGCTCGTAGATGGCGTTCAGTCCGCGCTCGGGCGCGCTGCCGGCGTGGCTGGCCTTGCCGGTCACTTTCAGCGTCACCGCCGCGATGCCCGCGGTGGCCAGGGACAGCTGGTCGCTGCTGATGCTGGTGCCTTCGTGCGACATCGTCAGGTCGTGCTCGGCGCCCAGCTGGGCGAAGGTGCTGCGCGAACCGGGCGAGCTGATTTCCTCGTCGCCGTTGATGAGCACCGTCAACGTGCCGTATTCGCGGAAGTTCAGCGCCTTCAGCGTGGCCAGGGTGTGCAGGATGACGGCCACGCCGGCCTTGTCGTCGCCGATGCCCAGGCCGTAAGCCCGGTTGCCGTCGATACGGAAAGGCTGCTTGGCCCCCATGCCGCGCAGGTAGACGGTGTCCATGTGCGCGATCAGCAGGATCTTCCGGGTGCCGCTGCCCTGGAACGTCGCCTTGACCATGCGGCCGATCTTCGGCGGCGTGTCGTGCATGCGGTAGGCGTCGGCGCCGGGTTCGATGAATTCGACGGCGCCGCCCAGGGCCTGCAGGCGGTCGAAGATGAGTTGCGAGATGCGGTCCAGGCCTTCGCGGTCGCCGCTGCCCGACTCGATGGCGACCAGGTCTTTCAGCGTGTCCAGCAGCGGTTGCTTCTGGACTTGCACGGCCGACCAGACGGCGGCATCGGGCGCGGCCCAGGCCGGGCTGGCGCAGGCCGCGGCGGCAATCAGGGCCCAGGCGGACAGGCGGCAAAGGGGGCTGTCGAACAGGTTCATGGCGGGGTCTCGGAGGCGACGGAGGGCCGCATTGTCGGTCCCTAGAATCGCCGCACTTCGCTGGTCTTCCCTGTCCCGAGCCGCCCTGATGAACCCAGACCGCCCTGCCCCACCGAATGCGGACTTCCGCGACCTGTCTGCGCTGGTCGCCGAACACGCGGCACGCCAGCCGCAGGCCGCGGCGGTCATCGTCGATGGACTGCGCCTGGACTACGCCGGGCTGGACGCGCTGAGCGACCGCGTCGCCGCCGCCTTGCAGCGCGATGGACTGCAGCCGCAGCAGTGCATCGCGATCTGTGGCGCGTCCAGCATCGCCTATGTGGCGCTGTTCATCGGCGCGCTGCGGGCCGGCCTGGCGGCGGCGCCGCTGGCACCCTCCTCCACGCCGGCGCAACTGGCGGCGATGGTGGCCGACGCGGGCGCGAAGCTCGTTTTCATCGACGGCACGGTGGCGGCGATGGGCGTCGACTGGCCGGCCGGCAGCACCGTCCTGCGCATGGATGCGGCCGACAGCGGCCCGACCCTGGCCGCCTGGCTGGCGACACCCGTTGCGCGGCCGCAGCCTGTCGTCATCGAGCCCGCCTGGCCGTTCAACCTGATCTATTCCTCGGGCACCACCGGCACGCCCAAGGGCATCGTGCAGCCGCATGCCATGCGCTGGGCCCACATCCAGCGCGCGGCCTTGTCGGGCTATGGCCCCGAGGCCGTCACGCTGATCGCCACGCCGCTGTACAGCAACACCACGCTGGTCTCGGTGATCCCCACGCTGGCCCTGGGCGGCTGCGTGGTGCTGATGCCGAAGTTCGAGGCCGGCGCCTATCTGCAACTGGCGCAGCAACACCGCGCCACCCACACCATGCTGGTGCCGGTGCAATACCAGCGCCTGATGGCGCGGCCCGATTTCGGCCGGTTCGACCTGAGCAGCTTCCGCCACAAGTTCAGCACCAGCGCACCCTTCCACGCCGAGTTGAAAGCCGACATCCTGGCCCGCTGGCCGGGTGCGCTGACCGAGTACTACGGCATGACCGAAGGCGGCGGCACGGTGATCCTGCAAGCCCACCTGCACCCGACCAAGCTGCACACCGTGGGCCAGCCTTCAGAAGGCCACGACATCCGGCTCATCGACGAAGACGGTGTCGAACTGGCGCAGCAGCCCGGCGTGGCCAGCGCGGTCAGCGGTGAGGTCGTCGGCCGTTCGCCCGGCATGATGAGCGGCTACCACGGCCGACCCGACCTGACGGCGGCCGCCGAGTGGTTCGATGGCGAAGGCCGGCGCTACATCCGCACCGGCGACGTCGGCCGCTTCGACGAAGACGGCTTCCTGATCCTGCAGGACCGGCGCAAGGACATGGTCATCAGTGGCGGTTTCAACATCTACCCCAGCGACCTGGAAGCCGTGCTGCGGCAACACCCGGCGGTGGCGGACGCGGCCGTGGTCGGCGTGCCTTCGGTGCAGTGGGGAGAAACGCCGGTGGCCTTCGTGGTGCGCCACGCCGGGCACGGCGCAACGGAAGAAGCGCTGCGCGCCTGGGCCAATGCCCAACTGGGCAAGACGCAGCGGCTGAGCGCGCTCAAGCTCGTCGGCGAGCTGCCGCGCAGCGCCATCGGCAAGGTGCTCAAGCGCGAATTGCGCGAGGCCTGGACGAACGATCCACAACATCCCGAAGGAACGGCATGAATTTCAAGGACAAGGTCGCCATCGTCACCGGCGCTGGCGGTGGCCTGGGCCGTCAGCATGCGCTGGCCCTGGCCGCACGCGGCGCCCGGGTCGTGGTCAACGACTTCGGCCGTCCCGTCGCCCAGCCCGACGGCAGCGAGATCAGCGCGGCCGATGCCGTGGTGGCCGAGATCCGGGCGGCGGGCGGCACGGCGATGGCCAACCAGGCCTCGGTCAGCGACGAAGCCGCCGTGGCCGCGATGGTGACGGCCGTGATGGCAGCCTGGGGCCGCATCGACATCCTGGTCAACAACGCCGGCATCCTGCGCGACAAGAGCTTCGCCAAGATGACGATGGACGACTTCCGCCTGGTCGTCGACGTGCACCTGATGGGCGCCGCCGTCTGCACCCACGCGGTGTGGCCGATCATGCGGGCGCAGAAGTACGGCCGCATCGTGATGACAACCTCGTCCACGGGCCTGTACGGCAACTTTGGCCAGGCCAATTACGGCGCGGCCAAGATGGCGCTGGTCGGCCTGATGCAGACCCTGGCCCTGGAAGGCGCCAAGGACGGCATCCACGTCAACTGCCTGGCACCGACCGCCGCCACGCGCATGACCGAAGGCCTGATGACGGCCGAGGTGCTGGCCCGTCTGCAGCCCGAGGCGGTGACGCCGGGGCTGCTGTTCCTGGTTTCCGATGAAGCGCCGACGCGCACCATCCTGTGCGCCGGTGCCGGCACTTTCGAGCGCGCCCACATCACGCTGACCGAAGGGCTGTACATCGGCGCGGCGCGCGAGGACGCCGAGGCCGTGGCAGCCCACTTCGACGCCATCTCCAGCCGCGTGGGCGAACAGGTGCCCGGCAGCGGCAGCGCGCAGGGCACCAACGAGGTCACGAAAGCGGTGACGGCATCGGCGCCGAGGTGAAGGCCACGGCCTCGTCGGTTCGCGACCTGACCAGCGCCGGAGCCTGGCCGGTAAGCGCTGACGAAACCATCGCGGTGATCGACTTCGAGACCACCGGTATGTCGCCCGGCATGGGCTCGCGTGCCACCGAGATCGCGGCCGTGCTGGTCCGCGGCGGGCAGATCGTCGGCCGCTTCCAGAGCCTGATGAACAGCGGCACCTGGGTGCCCCCATTCATCGAGGCCTACACCGGCATCAGCAACGCCATGCTGGCCCAGGCGCCACCGTCACGCGCGGTCATGCGCGAGGTGCTGCAGTTCACGCGCGGCTGCCCGCTGGTTGCGCACAATGCGGCTTTCGACCGCAGCTTCTGGCAATCTGAAACCACCCATGCCGACGCCGATGCCGACCCGGCACACGACTTCGCCTGCACCCTGCTGCTGTCACGGCGCCTGTACCCGCAGGCGCCCAACCACAAGCTGGGCACGCTGGCCGACTTCCACCACCTGCCGCGCAGCGGGCGCGCCCACCGTGCGCTGGCCGACGCCGAGGTGACGGCCCACCTGCTGCTGCAGATGCAGCAGGACGTGCAGGCGCGCTGGGGCGCGGCACTGGGCCACACCGCGCCGCGGCACCGCCACCTGTGCGAACTGCAGCGCGCGCCCAAGGCGCAACTCGAGCGCTGCTTCCTCAGCCCGGATCCGCGCCGAACAGTTCGCCAGACGGCTCGGCAGCCGGCTTGACGGCCGGCCCTGCGGGCTCGGCCAGGAAACACTCGACGGGCGCCAGGCGCAGCAGCTGTGCGGCCTCGGCCACGGGGGCGTGCAGCCAGGCGTCGACATCGGCCCCTTCGATGGGCACCACGCTGCGCTTGTCCTGCATCGCCGGCGGCCGCTTCGGGTCGGGCTTGTGCATGCGCTTCATCAGCGGATGGGCGTCGGCGTTGAGGGTCAGCAGGGTGTAGCTCTCGACCACCTCGCCCGTGGTCTTGTCGACCCAGGTGTTCCACAAACCGGCCAGGCCCCAGGCCAGCCCGTCGCTGCGGCGAAAGCGCCAGGGCACGTGCCGGCCGCTTTCCCAGTTCGGTTCGAAGAAGGCCAGCGCCGGGATGATGCAGCGCTGCCCGCGCGCCCACGGCAGCTTGTAGCTGGCCTTGGCGCTGAGTTCTTCCGAGCGCGCATTGCTGGTCGGGTAGCTGAGCCTGGCGGTCTTGGCGAACCAGGGCACCAGCGACCACTGCCCCACCACCAGTTCGCGCTCGGGGCTGGCGGCATTGCGCACGGCGCGGATGAAAGGCCCGGCATAGCGCGGGAAGACGTCGCGCACCCAGTGTGGCGCGTTGCGGGCACCGACCTGCCACTGGCGTTCGATGTCGCCGGCTTCGGGGGCGATGTAGCGGGTGCACATGCCGTCAGCCGCAGTCGCCTGGGGGGCGCGTTCGGGGCTGCCGCTCCCTCAGGGTCCTGTCAGGAGCCCGGCCGCGTCATCTGGCACGAGGTGGGCTGCGAGGCCACGTAGGCGTCCCACACCACTTCAGAGCGGAAACCGTAGCCGGTGTTCTCGGCGTCGTACTTCACGCCCTTGCTGCCCTGCTTGGCCCAGATGCCCAGGTACAGCGGCGCCTGCAACTGGTGGTCGGTCTTGCGCATCTCCAGCTCGCCCAGCGGGCTCTTGTAGCGCATGCCTTCCAGCGCGTAACCCACGGCCTTGGGGTCGATCGACTTGGCCTTGCGCATGCCCTCGACCAGCATGTGCATGCTGTTCCAGTGGGCGGCGAAGATGAAGTCCTCGTTGGTCTTCTTCTTGTAGGCGACGGCGATCTTTTCCAGCTCGGGTGTGGGCGCGTTGTGGCCCCAGTTCCAGATCACGCCGACCTTTTCGCCGCCCCACGAACCCAACTGCGCCGGGACGCCCGGGTTGTTGGCGTTCATCGTGAAGTAGTTGATGTTCAGGCCGAAGTCCTTGGCCGCCTTGAAGAACAAGGTCAGGTCGCTGCCCCAGTTGGAGGTGATGACCGTGTCCGCACCCGAGGCCTTGATCTTGGCGATGTAGGGCGAGAAGTCGCGCACCGAGGCGATGGGGACGAAGTCGTCACCGACGATCTCGACATCGGGCCGCTTGCGCGCCAGGTAGGCACGCGACGCCTTCGAGACCTGCTGGCCGTGCGTGTAGTTCTGGTTGAACAGGTAGACCTTCTTGATGTCGGGCCGCTTCAGCAGGTAGGTGGTCAGCGCCTCGATCTTCATCTCGCTGGACGGGTAGAAGCGGAAGTGCCAGAAGCTGCAGCGGTCGTTGGTCAGCCCCGGGTCCATCGCCGAATAGTTCAGGAACAGCGCGGCCTTCTGCGGTTCGCGGTCGGCCAACTTGTTCAGGGCCTCGACCAGCGCGAAGGCCACGCCCGAGCCGCCGCCCTGCGTGATGTAGCGGATGCCCTGGTCGGACGCCGACTTCAAGGCGTTGAGGCTTTCCTGCGGCGTGCCCTTGCCGTCGAAGGCGACGACCTCGAACTTGGGGTCCGTCGCCAGGCTGCCGGCATTGAGCTGCGCCACTACCTCGCGCAGTTGCTTGAGCGAGCCCTCGCCGGTTGCCGCGAAGGGGCCGGAGAGCACGTCGATGAAGGCGATCTTCACGGTCTCGGCGGCGCTGGCGGCACAGGCGGCGCAGGCGGCGGACAGCGCCAGCGCGCCAGCGAGCAGCCTCAGGGTGGGCAGAAAGGACATGACAGTCTCCGGGTGGCTGGATGATGCCCGCCTGCATGCCCATGCAGGACTGTCAGCAACGCCCTTCAGCCGTCGATCTTGCCAGAGCCCGAAGGCCTGGGCTGACCTGGAGAACCCGCGTTGCGGGCCCGGCCCGAACGGCCGCGCCCTACAGCTTGAAGGACGGGCGCAGCGCCATTGCCTCGCGCCAGCGGCGCAGGTTGGCATGCTGCTCGCCGGGCTTGACGCGAACCACGCGCGCGAAGTCCACGGCCACCACGGCGGTGATGTCGGCGATGCTGAAGCCGCCGGCGGCGATGGTGTCGCGCCCCGCGAGTTGCGCGTCCAGGCTGTCGAAGAACTGCTGCAGCCGCGCCAGGCCGCGCTGGGCCAGTTCGGCGATCTGCGGGTAGTCCACGGGGCCGGGCAAGGCGCGGTTGACCATCGCCGGCGAACTGTTGCGCAGGGCCTCGGCGATGGCCATCAGGCCTTCAAATTCGGCGCGCCAGTTCCAGCTGGCGACTTCAGCCTGGTCCGCCGCCGAACGCCCGCGCAGCGGCGGCTCGGGGTAGCGGGCTTCCAGGTAAGCCGCGATGGCGGCGTTGTCGGTCAGCAGCAGCCCATCTTCCAGGCGCAGCGCGGGCACGGTGCACAAGGGGTTGATGGCGCGGTAGGCCTGCCCGAGTTGCTCGCCGCGCGCCAGATCGACCTGGACGGTGGCGTGCGCCACGCCCTTTTCAGCCAGCACGATACGCGCGCGGCGCGGGCTGGGTGCGGTGGCGCAGTCGTAAAGCGTGATGGTCATGCGGGCTCCCGGTGATCCCAAAAACCAAAAAAGCCGTTGAAGGTCAACGGCTTGTTGGCGGAGAGGGTGGGATTCGAACCCACGGTACCTTGCGGTACGCCTGATTTCGAGTCAGGTACATTCGGCCACTCTGCCACCTCTCCAGGTTCTTGCGTGGTTTCGCTCGTTCGGAGAGCTGGATTCTAGCCGATCAGGCGCGCAGCACGTCCAATCCACCCAGGTAGGGCCGCAAGGCCACGGGCACGCGGATGGAACCATCGGCCTGCTGGTGGTTCTCCAGCACCGCCACCAGCGCCCGCCCCACCGCCAGCCCCGAGCCGTTCAGCGTGTGCACGTACTCGGGCTTGCCGGCTGCGTTGCGAAAGCGCGTCTGCATGCGCCGCGCCTGGAACGCGTCGCAGTTGCTGCAGGAACTGATCTCGCGGTAGGTGTCCTGCGCCGGTATCCAGACCTCCAGGTCGTAGGTCCTGACGGCGCCGAAGCCCATGTCGCCGGCGCACAGCGCCACCACCCGGTAAGGCAGTTCCAGCTTCTGCAGGATGGCCTCGGCATGGCCGACCATCTCGTGCAGCGCGGCATCGCTGTGTTCGGGGTGGACGATCTGCACCATCTCGACCTTGTCGAACTGGTGCTGGCGGATCATGCCGCGCGTGTCGCGCCCGGCGCTGCCGGCCTCGCTGCGAAAGCACGGGCTGTGCGCCGTCAGCTTGATGGGCAGCGCGCTGGCTTCCAGGATCTGCTCGCGCACGCTGTTGGTCAGGCTGATCTCGCTGGTGCTGATCAGGTACTGCTCGGGCTGCGCATCGTCGCCACCCCTGAGGACCCAAAACATGTCCTCCTTGAATTTGGGCAGCTGCCCGGTGCCTTCGAGCACCTCGCGGTTGACGATGTAGGGCGTGTAGCACTCGGTGTAGCCGTGCTGGGTGGTGTGGGTGTCCAGCATCAGCTGGGCCAGCGCCCGGTGCAAGCGGGCGGCGGGGCCGCGCAGGAAGGTGAAGCGTGCGCCGCTGAGCTTGGCGCCGGTCTCGAAATCCAGGCCTAGCGCGGCGCCCAGGTCGACATGGTCGCGCGGCGGGTGGTCGAAGGTGGCGGGCGTGCCCCAGCGCCGCACTTCCACGTTGCCCTGCTCGTCGGTGCCGTCGGGCACGTCGGCCTGCGGCAGGTTGGGCAGGCTCATCAGCAAAGCCTGCAGTTCGGCCTGCAAGGTTTCCAGGCGTTCGCCACCGGCCTTGAGCTGATCGGCGATGCCAGCGACCTCGGCCATCAGGGCCGTGGTGTCACCCCCCTTGCCCTTGAGCTGGCCGATCTGCTTGCTGAGCGCGTTGCGCTGCGCCTGCAACTGTTCGGTCGCCGTCTGGATCTGCTTGCGTTCGGCTTCCAGCGCGCTGTAGCGGGCCACGTCCAGAAAGGGCTGCGGGTTCTTGCGCCGTTGCAACTGCGCGACGACGGCGTCGAGGTCGCGGCGCATGAGGTTGATGTCGAGCATGGGTCTTCCTTGGGTCAGGTTCGGTGCATGTGCAAACGGCGCCGTGGAGGGCGCCGTCTGCGTGTCGGAGGCGACTCAGGCGGCAGCGTCAGGATCGCGAGGGCACCATGTCGGCCATGCTGCGGTCGCCCAGGCCGCGCGGCAGCGGGAAGTGCACATTTTCCGTCACGCCCTCCATCCGGCGGATGGTGGTGGCGCCCAGGCCGCGCAGCGCCTTGATGACCTGCTGCACCAGCACGTCGGGCGCCGACGCGCCCGCGGTCAGCCCGACACGCCGGCCGCCTTCGAACCACTGCGGCTGCAGGTCTTGCGCGCCTTCGACCATGTAGGCCGGCGTACCCAGGCGCTCGGCCAGTTCGCGCAGGCGGTTGCTGTTGCTGCTGGACGGGCTGCCGACCACGATGACCACGTCCACGGCCGGGGCCAGCACCTTGACTGCGTCCTGCCGGTTCTGCGTGGCGTAGCAGATGTCCTGCTTCTTCGGTTCGCGCACGTGGGGGAAAACGCGTTTGACCTCGGCCAGGATCTGGGCGGCGTCGTCCACGCTCAGCGTGGTCTGCGTCACCACCGCCAGCTTGGCGCCGCGCGGACTGACCCGCACCACGTCCTGGGCGTCTTCGACCAGGTAGATGCCTTCGGTCAGCTGGCCCATGGTGCCTTCGACCTCGGGGTGGCCCTTGTGGCCGATCATGATGAATTCGTAGCCTTCCTTGGCCAGCTTGGCGACTTCGACATGCACCTTGGTGACCAGGGGGCAGGTGGCGTCGAAGACCTGAAAGCCGCGCTGCGTCGCTTCCTTGCGCACCACCTGGCTGACACCATGGGCACTGAAGACCAGGGTGGCGCCGGCGGGCACGTCGTCGAGGTCTTCGATGAAGATCGCGCCCTTGCGCTTCAGGTCGTCGACCACGTAGGTGTTGTGGACGATTTCGTGGCGCACGTAGATGGGCGCGCCGAAGCGCGTCAGGGCCCGTTCGACGATCTCGATGGCGCGGTCCACGCCGGCACAGAAACCGCGTGGTTCGGCCAGCAGCACTTCGTGCAGTTGGATCGGTCCTTCAGCCATCACAACACCCCCAGCAATTTCACTTCGAAGCGCACCGGCTGGCCGGCCAGCGGATGATTGAAGTCGAACAGCAACCAGTCGGTGCCGACCTCGCGCACCACGCCGGCATAGCTGCCCTGGCCGTCGGGTGTGGGGAACTGCACCACGTCGCTGACGGCGTATTCGGCCGCGGGGTCACCCAGTTCGTGCAACAGGCTGAGCTTCACGCGCTGCAGCATCTCGGGGTTGCGCGGGCCGAAAGCGGCGCCAGCGGGCAGGTCGAAGGCCTCGTGCGCGCCTTCGGGCAGGCCGATCAGGTGCGCTTCGATGGCCGGTGCCAACTGGCCGGTGCCCAGTGACAGCGTGGCCGGCTTGTCGGCGAAGGTGTTCACCACGTCGGCGCCATCGGGGCCGGCAAGGCGGTAGTGCAGAGTCAGGAAAGATCCCGGCTGGACGGTATACACGGCGGGTTTCTCGGGTGATGGGCGCTGGCCGGGGCCGGCTGAGCAGGCGTCGCATAGACTGCCATCGATTCTAACGAGCGGACATGACCCCCGAGATCACTTCGTTCGCGCTGCACCTCTGGAACCGCCAGGCGGTGCGGCCATGAAAGACCTGCCCGCCGAGCAGCGCCCGCGCGAAAAGCTGCTGGCCCACGGTGCCGTGGCCCTGACCGATGCCGAACTGCTGGCCCTGCTGCTGCGCACCGGCTACCAGGGCCGCGGCGTGGTCGCGCTGGCGGGCGATGTCATCCAGGCCTGTGGCGGCATGGCCGGCCTGCTGAACACCGAACCGGCCAGGCTGAAAGCCATCAAGGGCCTGGGCCCGGCCAAGCGGGCCGAGTTGCTGGCCGTGATGGAACTGGCCCGCCGGGCCCTGAAGCAGCAGTTGCAGGCCGCGCCGGTGTTCGACGCCCCGGGCCGCGTGAAGGACTACCTGGCGCTGCAGCTGGGCAGCCGACCGCAGGAGGTTTTCATGGTGCTCTTCCTGGACGGCCAGCACCGCCTCGTGCACAGCGAAGAGATGTTCTTCGGCACCTTGACGCAGACCTCGGTCTACCCGCGTGAAGTCGTGCGCCTGGCGCTGCGGCACAACGCCGGTGCGGTGGTGCTGGCGCACAACCACCCGTCCGGCGTGGCCGAGCCTTCGCGCGCCGATGAATTCCTGACCCAGACGCTGAAGGCCGCACTGCGTCTGGTCGACGTGCAGGTGCTGGACCACCTCATCGTCGGCCAAGGCCAGGTGGTGTCGCTGGCCGAGCGGGGCCTGGTGTGAAGGCCGGGCGATGAAGGTCCGGTCGCTGGCCGACCTGGCGCACCTGCGCGACGCCCTGCAACGCCGCGCCCGCGAGGCGGCCGAGCACGCCGCACACGAGCGCGCCGCGCGCGCTGCGGCCGAGCGCCACCGTCGGCTGTTTGCCGAGAGCGTGGGCCCCGTCACCCGGCTGCGCCCCGACGATCGCGCCCTGCCCTCGCTGGCGCGACCGGCGCCCGAACCGCGCCAGCGCGAACTGGACGAGCAGGCGGCTTTGCAGGAGGCCATGTCCGACGAGGTCGACATCGAGACCCTGCTGCTCACCGATGACGGCCTGAGCTTTCGCCGCAGCGGTGTCGGGCAGGACGTGGTGGCGCGGCTGCGCCGCGGGCACTGGTCCATACAGGCCGAGATCGACCTGCACGGCCTGCGCCGCGAGGAAGCGCGCGACAGCCTGGCGGCCTTCGTGCGCGGCGCCGCCCTGCGCGGCCAGCGCTGCCTGCGCGTGGTGCATGGCAAGGGCCATGGCTCACCGGGCCGCCAACCGGTGTTGAAAAGCAAGGTCCAGCGCTGGCTGGGGCAGAGCGACGCCGTCATCGCCTTCGCCCAGGCCAGCGGGCCGCTGGGTGGCGCCGGGGCGCTGATCGTGCTGCTGGTGGGGCGCCGCCGCGAAGTGCGTCAACCCGCCGCGGCCGCGGCCGAAGCAGCGGCCCCGGCGGCCGGCGCGGGCGCGGTGCTCGAGCACCGGCTCTGGCGCTCGAACCCGTAGGCCCTCACCCCGATCCGGGCGCTGCGGCGTCCCGCGTGTTGCGCATCCAGTCGGCCGTGCCGAAGAAGGACTCGGCCAACTGCTGCGCCAGTGCCGGCTCGACCGCCAGATCGTCCATCGCCTGGATCATGCAGGCCAGCCACTGGTCGCGTTCCGGCGTGGCGATGCGGTAGGGCAGATGCCGCGCGCGCAGCATCGGGTGGCCGTAGCGGTCGGTGTAGTGCTGCGGGCCACCGAGCCAGCCGCACAGGAACCAGAACAGCTTGTCGCGCGAGCTGTCCAGCGCCGACGGGTGGAGGGCCCGCAACGCGCCGTAGTGCGGCTCCAGATCCATCAGGTCGTAGAAGCGATCGACCAGGGCCCGCACACCCGGCTCGCCACCCAGGCGTGCAAAGGGCGGCGCCGGCGCAGCAGCAGCGCCTTCGCTCATGCGGGCAGCATCCGGGTGGCGACCGCCACCATCGCGATGGACGCCGGGGCACCGGGCAGCGCCTCCAGCATCAGCGTGCGCCGCTGCACGCATTCGCGCACGGCAGCGTCGGCCGGAATTTCGCCCACCAGTTCCAGCCGCACCGGGCTGTCCAGCGTCAGGTTGACATAGCGGTCGATCACCTGCTGCAACTGCTGGCGCACGGCGCGGCCTTCGCCCAGCTTGCGCGTCTGGTTGACCAGCAGGCTGATCTTGCGCCGGCCTTGCGTGGTGGCCAGCACCTTGATGGTGGCGTAGGCATCGGTCAGCGAGGTGGGTTCGGGCGTGACCACGACGAGCACCTCGCCGGCCAGCGATACGGTGTACAGCACCACGTCGGAGATGCCGGCGCCGGTGTCCAGCAAGACGTGGTCGAAGCGAGGCTCGACCTCGTTGATGACCTTCTGGAACTGGTCGCGGATCTCGCCGGTCATGCGCGAATACTCGACCATGCCCGAGCCGGCCAGCAGCACCCAGAAGCCGCCGGGCGCGCGCAGCAGCGCGTCGGGCAGCCCGTGCTTGCCGGTGAAGACGTCGTGCAGGGTGATCTTGGGAAAGAGGTTCAGCACCACGTCGAGATTGGCCAGACCCAGGTCGGCGTCCAGCACCAGCACCTTGCGGCCGGCACGGGCCAGTGCAGCGGCCAGGTTCGCGGCGACGAAAGTCTTGCCCACGCCACCCTTGCCGCTGGTGACGGCGATGATCTTGGACGAGGGAAGGGTGGTGAGCTCGGGCGCCGTCATTCGTGATCCTGGATCTGAAAGGTCTCGAAGAGCAGGCGCCGCTCTTCACTGCTGACGACGGACACGGCCGTGGGTTCCAACTGAACCAGGTTGCGACCCTCGCTCTTGGCGCGGTAGAGCTGCTGGTCGGCCCGCTCCACCCACAGCGCGGGCGTCGAGCGCACCCATTGCGGTGCGAAGGCACCGCCCACGCTGACCGAGACCGACACCTGCTGGCCCAGCCCGATCTGCACCGGCGTGCGCTCGACGCGGCGGCGCACCCGTTCGGCCACCGTTTCACCGAAGGCACTGGCGCAGTTGGGCAGGATGATGGCGAATTCTTCGCCGCCCACGCGCGCCACCAGGTCCATCGGCCGCACGCTGTCGATCAGGGCATGGGCCACGGCCTTGATGACCTGGTCGCCCGCGTTGTGGCCCCAGCTGTCGTTGACGCGCTTGAAGTGGTCGATGTCCAGCACCAGCAACAGGGCCGGCTCACCACTGCGCGCCACGCGGTCGATTTCGCGGGCCAGCGCCAGTTCGAAGGCGCGGCGGTTGGCCAGGCCGGTCAGGGCGTCACGGCTGGACAGCTCGACGAGGGCGTCGATGAGGGCCTGCATCCAGCCCGCGCTGGCCGGGTCGCCGGGCGGCGGCTCCTGGCCCGAGTGCGCGAGCAATTGCAGCGCGCGCTCCAGCTGGAGCGGCACCGTGTTGGGTGTGGGCAAGGGCGGGACGTGGTCCAAGGTGGTGGTGTCTTGGTTGGATCGAGCAAACCACCCCTTGCGGGGCGGCGCGTGGCCGTCCGGGCATGCAGTGCTGGCAGTCTAGCAGCGGCCCCGGGTGCGGCCGTGGCACGATTTGGCAGGAATTGAAGGTCCAACTCTGGGCTTGAGGCCCTTGGGCCACGCCGGACACTGCAGGCTTGTAGCCCGACCGGACCACCATGACCTCAGCCGCCGACACCACCAGCCCCGCTCAGCAGAGCCTTGCCAGCGCGCAGGAGTTCAAGCTGACCGAAGGCGACTTCGAGCGCGTGCGCCAGCTCATCTACCAGCGCGCCGGCATCAGCCTGCACGCCGGCAAGCAGGCCATGGTCTACAGCCGGCTGTCGCGTCGCCTGCGCGAAACGCCGTTCAACAGCTTCGCCGCCTACCTGGACTGGCTGGCCCGTGCCGGGGGTGCCGAAGGCGAAGCCGAGTGGCAGGAGTTCATCAACTGCCTGACCACCAACCTGACCGCCTTCTTTCGCGAGGAGCACCACTTCCACGCGCTGGTCGAAGACCTCAAGGCGCGCGCCGCGCGGCCGATCCGGCTGTGGTGCAACGCCGCCTCGACCGGCGAAGAGCCCTACTCGCTGGCCATGACGGTGGCCGAGACGCTGGGTACCTCGGCGCAGGTCAAGATCGTCTGCAGCGACATCGACACCAAGGTGCTCGCCACCGCCCAACGCGGCGTGTACGCGGCCGATGCACGGGGCCTCAGCCCGGAACGTCTCAAGCGCCACTTCATGCGCGGCAAGGGCGGCAACGACGGCCACATCCGCGCCAAGCCCGAACTGGCGCGCCTCATCGAATTCCGCAGCTTCAACCTGATGAGCGCCAGCTGGGCGTCGCTGGGCGAGCCCTTCGACCTGGTGTTCTGCCGCAACGTGATGATCTATTTCGACAACCCGACCCAGCGCAAGGTGCTGGAGCGCATGCACGCCGCGATGAAACCCGGCGGCTTGCTCTACGTGGGGCATTCCGAAAACTTCACCGAGGCGCGTGATCTGTTCCGCCTGCGCGGCAAGACGGTCTACGAACGCGTCTGAGCAGCCAGCTCAAGGCCTGCATGGCGTTGCCGATATCCCTGTCGATGACCTCCACCCTGCAAGCCACCCCGTCGGCAGCCTCAGCCACGCCGACGGCGCGCACCCACCCTGACCGCCTGGAGCGGCTGAAGGCACGGCCGCGCAGGAACGGCGAGGCGTCCTTCTTCTTCTACGACGCCCACTTCCGCAACGAAGCCGTCAAGGTGCTGCCGGGCGAGTTCTTCGTCCACGACGAAGACATCCTGGTCATGACCACGCTGGGCTCGTGCATCGCCGCCTGCCTGTGGGACCGCGACAAGCGCATCGGCGGCATGAACCACTTCCTGCTGCCCGAAGGCAACGGCAGGGACGGCGACAGCGGCCGCTACGGCAACTTCGCGATGGACCAGCTGATCGGCGAGATGGTCAAGCGCGGCGCCACGCGCTCGACCCTGGAGGCCAAGGTCTTCGGCGGCGGCGCCGTCATCAGCGGCATGAACACCATCAACGTTGGCGAACGCAACACCGCCTTCGTGCTGGATTACCTGCGCACCGAGCGCATCACCGTGGTCAGCAAGGACGTGATGGACATCTACCCGCGCAAGGTCTGTTTCCTGCCGGCCAGCGGCAAGGCGATGGTCAAGCGCCTGGCTTCGGCCAACACCGAAGCGCTGGCGGTGCTGGAACGCGCCGCCGCCAGCCGCGCGATACCGGCGGTCGCCAGCGGCGGCTCGGTCGACCTCTTCTGACCCGAGACTTCAAGATGACCCCCAACAAGACCACCGTCGTCGTGGTGGACGACTCGGCCCTGGTGCGCAGCCTGCTCACCGAGATCATCAACCGCCAGCCCGACATGATCTGCGTCGGCGCCGCCGCCGACCCGCTGCTGGCGCGCGAGATGATCCGCACGCTCAACCCCGACGTGATCACCCTGGACGTGGAAATGCCGCGCATGGACGGGCTGGACTTCCTGGCCCGCCTGATGCGCCTGCGCCCCATGCCGGTGGTGATGGTGTCCACGCTGACCGAGCGCGGCGCCGATGTGACGCTGAAAGCGCTGGAACTGGGCGCCGTGGACTTCGTGTCCAAGCCCAAGATCGGTGTGGCCGACGGCCTGCGCCAGCTGGGCAAGGACATCACCGACAAGATCCGCACCGCGTCGAAGGCGCGCGTGCACCGCCTGGCATCGGCATCGGCACCGGCTGCGGTCGGCGCCGCCGCGTCAGCCGCGACCAGCGCGCCGCGGCCCCCCGCAGTGGCCGCCATGGGCCGGCTGTCGACGGAGAAGATCATCTTCATCGGCGCTTCCACCGGCGGCACCGAAGCCACCCGCGAGGTGCTGGTCAACCTGCCGGCCGACTGCCCGGCCGTGATGATCACGCAGCACATGCCGCCGGGCTTCACCAAGAGCTACGCGGCGCGGCTGAACAGCCTGTCGCGCATCCGGGTGGCCGAGGCCAGCGACGGCGAGCGCGTGCTGCCGGGCCACGCCTACATCGCGCCGGGCGGTTTCCATTTGTCGGTCGAACGTTCGGGCGCCAACTACATCGCCCGGGTGCAGGACGGCGAACCCGTCAACCGCCACAAGCCCAGCGTGGAAGTGCTGTTCGAATCGGCCGCCCGCGTGGTCGGCCGCAATGCGCTGGGCGTGATGCTCACCGGCATGGGCGCCGACGGCGCGGCCGCCATGAAGACCATGCGCGACGCCGGCAGCTGGAACGTCTGCCAGGACGAGGCCAGCTGCGTCGTCTTCGGCATGCCGCGCGAAGCCATCGCCCACGGCGCGGCGCACGAGGTCTTGCCGCTGTCGCATATCGCAACGCGGCTGATCGAGTGGCTGCGCGCGAATGCAGGCGCCAGCACGTCGCGGGTCTGACCCGCCAGGCCTTCCTTTACGGTCGTCTCGCCCCAGTCACCAGCCCGGCGAACGCCCCAACGCACCCACCTCAGGAGATGCCCGCCATGTCGTCACGATTCGTCAACCTCAAGATCGGCCAACGGCTGATCCTGGCATTCGGCGCCGTGTTGTCGCTGCTGTGCCTGCTGGCGGCGTTGGCCGGCTGGCAGATGTCGCGGCTGGCGGCTGCCACGGAAACCTTCGCCGTCAACCTGGTGCCGTCGTACCAGGAAGAGCGGACCATGGGCATGCAACTGATGGCCCTGCGGCGTTTCGAACTGCGCCACCTGCTGGAAGACAGCGAGCCGGCCAAGGAGCAGATCGAGCGCAATTTCGCGAAGGCCCGCGAAATCATGGAAACCAGCTTCGCGCGGTATGAAAAGGAACTGCTGTCTGACGACCAGGACAAGGTCTTGGTGGGCGCAGCCAGGGCCACGGCCAAGACCTATGTCGACGCCGCGCAGCAGGTGTTGAAGGCCTCGCGGGCCGGCCTCACCGACCCCGCGCAGGCCAGCGAAGGCAAGCGCCTGGCGCTGGCCAACCTGGTGCCCTTCGATGCGGCCCAGCGTGCCGTCGAGGCGTCCTGGGCCTACAACGTCAAGCTGTCCAACGACGAGACCGTGCAGGCGCAAAACACCTACCGACAAGCCAAGATCGCCCTGCCCGTCATCGTGCTGGCGGCGCTGGCGCTGGGTTTGGGCATCGCCTTGCTCATCACGCGGTCGATCACCCAGCCCCTGAGCCTGGCCGTGAAACTCTCGGCGGCCGTGGCCGCCGGCGACCTGAGAAGCCGGGTGGAGGCCGCGGGCCGCGACGAAGTGGCCGAATTGCTGCGCTCGCTGGCCCACATGAACGACAGCCTGTCGGGCATCGTCAGCCAGGTGCGCGCCAGCAGCGACAGCATCGCCACCGGGTCCAGCCAGATCGCCAGCGGCAACGCCGACCTCAGCCAGCGCACCGAGCAGCAGGCCAGCAACCTGCAGCAGACGGCGGCCTCGATGGAGCAGCTGTCAGGCACCGTCAGGCAGAGCGCTGCAACGGCCAGCCAGGCCACCCAGCTGGCCAGCGCTGCGTCCAGTGCCGCCACGCAGGGCGGCCAGGTGGTGGGCCAGGTGGTGGCCACCATGCAGGACATCGCCGCTTCGTCGCGCAAGATCGCCGACATCATCGGTGTCATCGACGGCATCGCCTTCCAGACCAACATCCTGGCGCTGAATGCCGCCGTGGAAGCGGCTCGCGCCGGCGAGCAGGGCCGCGGCTTCGCGGTCGTGGCTGCCGAGGTGCGCAATCTGGCGCAGCGCAGCGCCGGTGCGGCGCGCGAGATCAAGAGCCTGATCGGCGCCAGCGTCGAGAAGGTGGAACTGGGCGCCCGCCAGGTCAACGAAGCCGGCAGTTCGATGGAGCACATCGTCAGCCAGGTCGCACGCGTCAGCCAGTTGATCAGCGAGATCAGCGGCGCCGCCAGCGAGCAGTCGGGCGGCATCGCGCAGGTCGGTCAGGCCGTCACCGACCTGGACCGCGTGACGCAGCAGAACGCTGCGCTGGTCGAAGAAAGTGCCGCTGCAGCGGAAAGCCTGCGCCAGCAGGCCGACAAGCTGGCGCAGGCCGTCAGCTTGTTCCGGTTGGCCTGACTGTCAGCCGGGCCGGTGGCCCGACGGCTTGGACGCCAGAAACAGAGACTGCAGGTCGGACAGGAAGTCGAAGCCGCGCACCGTCGGCCGCACCAGACCGGCCTGCGTGTCGCACTCGACCAGCCCCTTCGCCTCGGCCTGCGCCAAGGCGGCGTTGACGCTGGACAGCGGCAGGCCCGTGCGTTCGGTGTAGCGCGCCAGCTCGAAACCTTCGCGCAGGCGCAGCGCCCCCAGCATGTACTCGAAGGGCAGGTCGCGCCGCGCCACCTCGTGCGCGTTGGACACCGCATGGCCCGCCAAGGCGTGCTGCATATAGGCCGCCGGTTCGCGCCAGCGCACCTGGCGCAGCACGCGGTGCGGGAAGCTCAGCTTGCCGTGTGCGCCCGCGCCGATGCCCAGGTAATCGCCGAACTGCCAGTAGTTCAGGTTGTGGCCGCAGCGGTGGCCGGGCTGCGCGAAGGCCGAAACCTCGTAGCGCTGCAGGCCGACTTCGGCCGTGCGCGCGGTGATCAGGTCCAGCATGTCGCTGGCCAGATCGTCGTCGGGCAGGCCGCCAGGCGGCCGCGTCGCGAAGACGGTGTTGGGCTCAACGGTCAGGTGGTAGATCGACAGGTGCGGTGGTTTGAATGACAGCGCCGCGTCCAGATCGGCCTGCAGCGCGGCCAGGTCCTGCCCCGGCAGGGCGTACATCAGGTCGATGTTGAAGGTCTCGAAAGCCTCGCGCGCCTCGGCGATGGCCGCCCTCGCCTGCTCGGCGTTGTGCACGCGGCCCAAGGTGCGCAGGGCCTCGTCGTTGAAGCTCTGCACGCCAATGGACAGCCGCGTGACGCCGGCCGCGCGGTAGGCCCTGAAGCGCTCGCGTTCGAAGGTGCCGGGGTTGGCTTCCAGCGTGATCTCGATGCCGGGCGCCAGCGGCAGGCGGGCGCGGATGTCGGCGATCAGCTGCTCGATGCCGGCCGGCGAGAACAGGCTGGGCGTGCCGCCGCCGATGAAGATGCTGACGACGCGCCGGCCCCAGATCAGCGGCAGCGCGGCCTCGAGGTCGGCGCGCAGCGCGGCCAGGTAGCGCGCTTCGGGCAGTTCACCCTGGTTTTCGTGGGAATTGAAGTCGCAGTAGGGGCACTTCTTCAGGCACCACGGCAGGTGCACATACAGCGCCAGCGGCGGCAAGGCTGCCAGTTGCAGGGTGCCCGGGCGCATGTAATGGGCCACCGACTGGGGCTCGGCGCCGGCCGGTTCGATCTTCACAGCCGCCAGACGTCGCGCAGCAACACGCGCATCTGCTCACAGGCCAAGGCCCGGTGGCTGTGGGCATTCTTCTGCGCCGCGTCCATCTCGGCCACCGTGCAGCCGAGCTCGGGGATGAACATCAGCGGGTCGTAGCCGAAGCCCAGCGTGCCGCGGGGCGCGGTCAGGATCTCACCCGGCCAGCGCCCGACGGCCACCAGCGGCTGCGGATCCAGTGCGTGGCGCACGGCCACCAGCGTGCTGACGAAGTGCGCGCGGCGGTCCGTGGCCCCTGCCAGCTCGTGCAGCAGGCGCCGGTTGTTGGCCGCGTCCTGCAGGCGGCGCCGGGCTTCGCGGTCGGGCTCGTCGCTGGCCATGGCCGCGTAGGTCGCCGACACCACGCCCGGCTCGCCGCCCAGGGCGTCCACGCAGACACCCGAGTCGTCGGCGACGGCCGCCGCGCCCGCAGCCTGCGCGGCCTGTCGCGCCTTCACCAGGGCGTTCTCGATGAAGGTGTGGAAGGGCTCGTCGGCTTCGGCAATGCCCAGTTCGCCCTGGGCCACCAGCTCGACCCCGACGCCGGCCAGCAGCGCGCGCAATTCGCCGAGCTTCTTGGCGTTGTTCGAAGCGAGGACGAGGCGCATCAGGCGAGGCCGAGGGCCTGCTTCTGCAAGGCGTTGAGCTCGGCGATGCCCTGGGCCGCCAGCGCCAGCAGGGCGTCCATCTCGGCGCGGCTGAACGGCACGCCCTCGGCAGTGCCCTGCACCTCGACGAAGCCACCGCTGCCGGTCATGACCACGTTCATGTCGGTGTCGCAGGTCGAGTCTTCGGTGTATTCCAGGTCGAGCAGCGGCGTGCCCTGCACCACGCCCACCGACACCGCGGCCACGAAGTCGCGGATCGGGCTGGCAGCGATGCGGCCCTGCTTGAGCAGGAAGCTGACGGCGTCGTGCGCGGCCACGAAGGCGCCGGTGATGGCGGCCGTGCGGGTGCCGCCGTCGGCCTGCAGCACGTCGCAATCGAGCAGGATGCTGCGCTCACCCAACGCGCCCAGGTCGAACACCGTGCGCAGGCTGCGCCCGATCAGGCGCTGGATCTCCTGCGTGCGCCCGCTTTGCTTGCCGCGCGCGGCCTCGCGGTCGCTGCGGGTGTGGGTGGCGCGCGGCAGCATGCCGTATTCGGCCGTCACCCAGCCTTGGCCGCTGCCGCGCTTGTGCGGCGGCACCTTCTCTTCGACCGACGCGGTGCACAGCACCTGGGTGGCGCCGAAGCAGACCAGCACCGAACCTTCGGCGTGGCGGGTGTAGCCGCGCTGGATGGAAACCGGGCGCAGGGCATCGGCCAGGCGGCCGGCAGAACGTTGGTAGCTCATGTCTTCTTTCTCAGGTGCAAGGGGGTGCAAGCAGCGCCCGTGGGCGGCTGCGTAGTCGGCTCAGCGTCGCTTCTTCGAACTGCGTTCGATAGCCTCGTTGATCTCGCGGATCGAGCGTTCGATCTCGGCGTCATCGAGATCTTCCACGGGGCCCGTGTCGGCCAGGCTGGCCTGGATGGTGGATGCGAAGACCTCTTCGCCGAGCAAGCGTGTCGACACGCCGGCGTTCTTTTCCAGGTCCTCGGCCGATTCCCATTCCACGGCCAGCACCGTGACGTTGTCGCTCTTTTCGCCGGCCGTGCGCAGCGCGCGTTCGACCAGTTCGGGAACGGCGTCGGCCACCGTGCGCTTGCCCAGCACCTCGGTGATGGCGCTGTCGCTGATCGCACCCCACAGGCCGTCGGAACACAGCATCACGCGGTCGCCTGGGCGCACCGGAAGCGGGCCGGCGGTGTCGACCACGGGCTTGCCCGGGCTGCCCAGGCAGGTGAACAACACGTTGCGGTTGACGCGGCTGCCGACGGGCACCACCAGTGACAGCGTCTCCTGCAGTTCGGAATAGGAATGGTCGCGGGTGCGGGCGACCAGCTGCTCGCCGCGCACCAGGTACAGGCGCGAGTCGCCGCAGTGCGCCCAGTAGGCCGTGTTGTCCTGGATGACGCAGGCCACCAGCGTCGTGCGCGGCGTGTCCAGCAGCGCCCGCTCGGTGGCGTAGCGCAAGAGCTGGTGGTGGCCGGCGATGGTGGCGTCGTGCAGAAAGCGCAGCGGGTCGCGCAGCCGGGGCTTGGCCTCGCGCTGGAACATCGCCGCCAGCGTCTGCAGCGCCATCTGCGAGGCGACCTCGCCTTCGGGGTGGCCGCCCATGCCGTCGGCCAGCGCGAACAGGCCGGCGTCCCGCGTGTAGCAATAGCCCATGCGGTCTTCGTTCTTTTCGCGGCCGCCGCGACGGCTGACCTGGTAGACGGAAAACTGCACGGTTGGTCAAGCCACCGACGGGCCCTGGCGGCACCCGCAAGGACTCATGCCTTTTGTCCGGTCTTCAGCGTTTCCAGCTGCAGCTTCAGGCGTTCGCTGAAACTGAGCTTGGTGTAGCGGCGCTCGGATTCGCGCGCCAGTTCCTTCTGCAGGGCGAACACGCTTTGCGGCCGGCTCAGCGGGTCGAGCGACATGCACCATTCCGTCACCTCGATGAGGTTGTCGGAGTAGATGTTGCGCAGCCGGGACAGGCTCAGCGTGAGGCGGTCTTTCTCGATGCGCTGGGGCGCGTCGTTGGGCGGGTAGCCCTGCATGCAGGCGTAGATGCAGGCGCCGATGGCATAGATGTCGGTCCAGGGGCCCAGCGTGCCGTCGCGGCGGTACATCTCGGGCGCGGCAAAGCCCGGTGTGTACATCGGGCGGATGAAGTTGCCTTCCTTGCTCAACACCTCGCGCGCGGCGCCGAAGTCCAGCATCACGGCCCGGTTGTCGTTGGTGACGAAGACGTTGGCGGGCTTGATGTCCAGGTGCAGCATCTTGTGCTGGTGCACGATGCGCAGACCGCGCAGCATCTCGTCGAACAGGCTGCGGATGCTGGATTCGCGGAACACCTTGTCGCGCTTGAGGTCGCGCGCGGTGACGATGAAGTCCTGCAGGGTGTCGCCCTGCAGGTAGTTCATCACCATGTAGACGGTTTCGTTCTCGCGGAAGAAATTCAGCACGCTGACCACGCTGGGGTGGCTGATCTGGGCCAGCGAACGGCCTTCCTCGAAGAAGCTCTTCAGCCCCAGCCGGTACAGCGGCTGCTTGTCGGGCTTGACGCGGGGCGTCAGTTCACCGGTGGAGCGTTCGGCCAGCGAGGCCGGCAGGTATTCCTTGATCGCCACCAGGTGGTCTTTGTCGTGCTCGGCCAGGTAGACCACGCCGAAGCCGCCAGCCGCCAGTTTCTTGACGATCTTGTAGCCGCCCACCACAGTGCCCGAAGGCAGGGGTGCGGGCTTGGGCTTGGACATAATCGACGATCACTCTGGGGGCAGTAAAGATGGCTGTTTATAGCATGACGGGTTACGCCAATGCGGCGTCCGCAGCCTCGGAGACCGGGGGTTCGGTGAGCGTGGAAGCGCGCTCGGTGAACGGCCGTTTTCTCGACCTGGCGCTGCGCCTGCCCGACGACCTGCGCGGGCTGGAACCGGCACTGCGCGAGCAGCTGACCGGCGCTTTCCGGCGCGGCAAGATCGAGCTGCGGGTGAGCGCCGCGCGCGAGTCCGACAGCGCCCTGCCCGCGCCCACCTCCGACCATTTGAACCGCCTGGCCTACCAGCAGTCGGCCATCCAGGGCTGGCTGCCGCAGGCGCGCAGCCTGACCGTCAACGAGGTGCTGCACTGGTGCCAGGGCGGCAGCACGCTGCAGCGGCTGGACGAACCGGCGCTGGAAGCCGCCCGGCGCTGCATCGAAGGCCTGCGCGAGGCCCGCGCCCGCGAAGGCGCGCGGCTGGCTGCCATCCTGATGGAGCGCGTGACCCGCTTGCGCGAACTGGCGGCGCAGGCCGCGCCGCTGGTGCCCGCCGTGGTGCAGCGCCAGCAGCAGCGCTTCCTGGAACGCTGGGCCGAGGCCCTGGCCACGGTGCAGGCCGGCGCGGCCGTGCCCGAGCAGTCGCTGCACGAACGCGCGATGGGCGAAGCCGCGTCCTTTGCCATCCGCATCGACGTGGCCGAGGAACTGGGCCGGCTGGCTTCGCACCTGGACGAGATCGAGCGCCTGCTGAAGGCCGGCGGCGAACTCGGCAAGCGCCTGGAATTCCTGATCCAGGAACTGCAGCGCGAGGCCAACACCCTGGGCTCGAAATCGGCCGCGATGGAGCTGACCACGGTGGCCGTGGACATGAAGGTGGCCATCGAGCAGATGCGCGAGCAGGTGCAGAACATTGAGTAGCTTTTCAGGGGGTCCCATGGGGTCCCCAGAAATCAGCTAACCCACTGTCGTGTAAGGATATTTTGTCCCGAGCCGTCCCAGGGCGTCGCAGCGAAGCGCGCGCAACCTGTGGGGTTTATTGTGGGGTTTTTGGGGTTCGCGCCGCTTCTGAGGCGTTCATCCGATCAAAAACCCCACAGCCTCACAGGAGCCTATGGGACATGAGCAGACAGCAACGACCGATCACTGACCGCGAGATCAAGGCCTGGCTCGCTGCCGGCGCCGTAGACCGCGGCGTGGGCGAAGGCCTGACCTTCGTCGCCAGCACCATCGCAGCGCGGGCCGGCAAGGCCTCGTGGATCCTTCGCTACCGACTGAACGGACGCTCCAAGGAGAAGGTGCTCGGGCGCTACCCTGAGCTGTCGCTCAAGGATGCGCGCGAGCAGGTACGGCAGGACCGAGCACAGATCGAGCGCGGCATCGACGTCACGGCAGCCAAGCAGGCAGAGAAGGCCCTGCAGCTCGAGGTGCCCACCGTGCAGCGGCTCGGTGAAGTCTGGTTCGCGAAGTACATCCAGCCGCGCTACAAACATCCGGAAGTCGTGGCACGCATCCTGCGCAAGCACATCAATCCGGTGCTGGGGCCTGTCGCTCCACCCGACGTGCAGCCCGTCCACATCGACCGCGTGCTGACGCGCATCGTGGCCGGCGGTGCACCGACCGTTGCCAACGACGCGCTGCGCTACATGAGTCGCATGTTCCGCATGGCCGTGCGTAACCACTGGATAGATCGCAATCCAGCGGCCGACTTCGACCTGGTGGATGCCGGGGGCGACGAGGTCTCGCGCGACCGCTGGCTGACTGTGGAAGAGCTGCAGCAACTCGCCGTGGCCATGCGGACGACATCGAACTACGGGCGCGAGAACGAGCTGGCCGTCTGGCTGCTGCTTGCGCTGTGTGTGCGCAAGATGGAGCTGCTGTCGGCCCGCTGGGACGCCTTCGATCTAGACGCGGGCATCTGGACCCTGGCCAAAGAAAACACGAAGACCCGCGCTTCGATCCGTATTCCGCTGGCGGAGCCGGTCATCGCATGGCTCAAAGAGGCCAGGGTCTTCTCATTCAGCAAGCCCTACGTCTTTCCCGCCCGCCGGCTCGTCCGTTCGCGCCTGGGTGTGAATTGCAGGAATCGGTACGAGCACGTCGGCCCAGACACCCTCAACGTCGCGCTCAAGCGGTTGAAGTTTCTCGACATCGAGCACTTCACGGTTCACGACATGCGGCGGACGGCGCGGACGCACCTCGCCGTGCTCGGCGTCGATCGCTTCGTCGCCGAGCGCTCGCTGAACCACAAGCTGGGCAATGTCGAGGGGATCTACGACCGGCACGACTACTTTGCCGAACGAGCCGCCGCGCTGGGAGCGTGGGCATCGTTGCTTACGAAGGTCGAAAGCGGCAAGGTGCCCGCCAGTCCGACCAAGGCGCCCCGCGTTCCAGCGAAGAAGGCCAGGCGTGTGAGCGTGGTGGCGAGTGGTTGACCCTTGCCGACTCAGCCGGTGTCGGGGTGAACGACAACGCAGGATTTCGGCCCGAATCCAGCACGCTGCCAATCCCGCTTGCACCCTAGAGTTGCCGATATGCATCTCTCTGGAGACAGCCCGTGCTACGCAACCCGTCCGTACCAACACCTCGCCGCACTGAGGTAGTGACGCCGCTCTTCCTGCGGATGCCCACCGTCATGCGCATGACCGGACTTGGGCGGTCGACCATCTACAGGCTGATCGCGGAGCACAAGTTCCCGAGCCCAGTGCGCCTCGGGCCTCGTGCGGTAGCGTGGAGAAGCTCCGATCTCGACGAATGGAGCGAGGCTCGGCCCGTCGCTTTGGACTTACCCTGATCTCACGGACACCGCTGGACTAGATTTTCAATTTGC
>JBBAPI010000018.1:0-92352 GCA_040400915.1 Rubrivivax sp. | reverse complement strand
TGCCGAACATCACGCCGATCTTCATGCGGATCTGGTTGATGAAGATGACCATGGTGTTGGTCTTCTTGATGGTGGCGGTGAGCTTGCGCAGCGCCTGGCTCATCAGCCGGGCCTGCAGGCCGGGCAAGCTGTCGCCCATTTCACCTTCGAGTTCGGCCTTGGGCGTGAGCGCCGCCACCGAGTCGATGACGATCAGGTCGATGGAGCCCGAACGGACCAGCGCGTCGACGATTTCCAGCGCCTGTTCGCCGGTGTCGGGCTGGCTGATCAGCAGCTCTTGCAGGTTGACGCCCAGCTTCTGCGCGTACTGGATGTCGAGCGCGTGCTCGGCATCGATGAAAGCGCAGGTGCCGGCCTGCTTCTGCATTTCGGCGATGACCTGCAGCGTCAGCGTGGTCTTGCCCGACGATTCAGGGCCGTAGATTTCGATGACCCGGCCGCGCGGCAGACCGCCGACACCCAAGGCGATGTCCAGACCCAGCGAGCCCGTGGAAACCACCTGGATGTCTTCGATGACTTCGCCTTCGCCCAGGCGCATGATCGAGCCCTTGCCGAACTGCTTTTCGATCTGGGCGAGTGCAGCCTGGAGGGCCTTTGCTTTTTCGGTGTTCAGCGCTTTGACGGGTGCGTCCATGGGGTTCTCCTGGGTTCCGGGATTTGCCACCATTATGCGTCAAGGGCTGGATATGCGTACAGTCCTTTCGGGGTAACTCCTGAGGGGCACTCCACAGGGGGAACACCCTGATCCAAAAGGAGACCCATCGATGCGAATCTTGATTGCCGAGGATGACCAGGTTCTGGCCGACGGCCTGCTGCGGGCCTTGCGCGCATCGGGTTATGCCGTCGACCAGGTCGGCAACGGCAGCGAAGCCGACGCCGCCCTGGCCGCGCACGAGTTCGATCTGCTGATCCTGGACCTGGGCCTGCCCAAGCTGCACGGCTTCGAGGTCTTGCGCAAGATGCGCGCCCGCGGCAGCAGCGTGCCGGTGCTGATCCTGACCGCCGCCGACAGTGTCGAACAGCGCGTCAAGGGGCTCGACCTGGGCGCCGACGACTACATGGCCAAGCCCTTTTCGCTGCAGGAACTGGAAGCGCGCGTGCGGGCGCTGACGCGGCGCGGGCTGGGCACGGCCTCGAACCTGCTCAAGCACGGCCCGCTGACCTTCGACGCCAGCGGCCGGGTGGCCTACCTGAACGACCAGATGGTCGAGTTGAGCGCCCGCGAACTCAGCCTGCTGGAAGTGCTGCTGCAGCGCGCCGGGCGCCTGGTCAGCAAGGACCAGTTGGTCGAGCGCCTGTGCGAATGGGGCGAAGAGGTCAGCAACAACGCCATCGAGGTCTACATCCACCGGCTGCGCAAGAAGATCGAACAAGGCCCGGTGCGCATCGCCACCGTGCGTGGCCTGGGCTACTGCCTGGAAAAGATCGCGGCCTGATCCCGTGACGATCGCGGCCGCGGCGCCGGACCCTGTCAGTCCGGCGCAGGGCAGCCCACCCACAATCGGCGAAATGACGGCCGAACACCCCGAGCAGCGTTCGCTCTTCGGCGAGATCCTCGACTGGATGCTCGCCCCCTTGTTGCTGCTGTGGCCGATGAGCCTGGGGCTGACCTGGGTGGTGGCCCAGACCATCGCCAACCGCCCTTACGACCGCGAGCTGGCCGATCTGGTGCGGGCCCTGTCGCGCCAGGCCGTCGCACAAATGGCCACCGGCCTGCAGCCGGCGGACCGGGTGAAGGCCGAACTCGAACGCACCGCCGCCGTGCTGACGCGCGAGGACGACGACGACCGCACCTACTACCAGGTGCTGGGCCGGCGCGGCGAATTGCTGGCCGGCGAAGCCGGTCTGGTGGTGCCCGCAGAAGAGCTGGCGCAACTGGCCGATGCCAATGTGCGCTTTCGCGACGACATGATCGGCGACGAACCGGTGCGCGTGGCCTACCTGTGGATGGCCGGGATCAACGGCGGGGCGGCCGGGCCGGGCAGCAACGAGTCGCTGGTGCAGGTGGCCGAAACACTGGGCAAGCGCTCGCAGCTGGCCCAGGAAATCATCAAAGGCGTGATCCTGCCGCAGTTCGTCATCCTGCCGCTGGCGGTGGTGCTGGTGTGGTTCGCGCTGGCCCGCGGCATCCGCCCGCTGGCCGAATTGCAGCAGCGCATCCGCCAGCGCGAGAGCACCGACCTGAGCCCGATCGCCGAAGGCGACGTGCCCGACGAGGTGGCACCGCTGGTGCGGGCGATCAACGATCTGCTGCAGCGGCTGGACCACACCATCGCCGCCCAGCGCCACTTCCTGGCCGACGCCGCCCACCAGCTGAAGACCCCGCTGGCCGGGCTGCGCATGCAGGCCGAGCTGGCCGCGCGCGAGATCGACAGCGGCCGCGGCGACCCCGCTTCGATGAAGCACACGCTGCGCCAGATCGCGCTGTCGACGCAGCGGGCCGCGCACATGGTCAACCAGCTGCTGGCCATGGCCCGCGCCGAGGACGCCGGCCAGGCTGCGCGCCGCCAGCTGGTGGACATCGCGGCCGTGACGCGTGCGGTGGTGCGCGACTTCGTGCCGCGCGCCATCGAGGGGCGCATCGACCTGGGCTACGAAGGCCCCGAGGACCGCGCCTCATCCGCAGCAACCCGGCTGATGGGCGAGCCGGTGCTGCTGACCGAGATGGTTCGCAATCTCGTCGACAACGCGCTGCAGTACACGCCGCACGGCGGCACGGTGACCGCCCGCGTGCTGCCCGACCCGCTGGGCCTGCACGTCGTGCTGCAGGTGGAAGACACCGGTCCCGGCATCGCGCCGGCCGAACGCGAAGCGGTGTTCAGGCCCTTCTACCGCGCCCTGGGCACCCAGGTGGACGGCAGCGGCCTGGGCCTGGCCATCGTGCTGGAAGTGGCGCAGCGCCACGGCGCCGAGGTGACGGTGAGCGATGCGCGACCGCGCAGCGGCGACACGGCCCAGGCGCCGGGCACGCTGTTCACGGTGCGCATCCCGCTGAGTACCTCAGCCCTCGCGACCCCGATTCCCGCAGCCTAGCTTTGCATCAGGCGGCGGCTGCGGGCCACCGACATCAGGATGCCCAGCCCGAGCCCCAGCGTCACCATGGCGGTGCCGCCATAGCTGACGAAGGGCAGCGGCACGCCGACCACCGGCAGGATGCCGCTGACCATGCCCATGTTGACGAAGGCGTAGGTGAAGAAGCTCAAGGTCACCGCGCCGGCCAGCAGCCGCGTGAAGACCGTGGGCGCCTCGGCGGCGATCATCAGGCCGCGAAAGATCAGGAAGATGAAGCTGCAGATCAACAGCAGCACCCCGGCCAGGCCGAACTCTTCGCTGAAGGCGGCGAAAATGAAGTCGGTGGTGCGCTCGGGGATGAATTCCAGATGGGTCTGCGTGCCCTGCATGAAACCCTTGCCCGACAGCCCGCCCGAGCCGATGGCGATCATGCCCTGGATGATGTGGAAGCCCTTGCCCAGCGGGTCGGTCGTCGGGTCGAGCAGGGTGCACACGCGGTGCTGCTGGTAGTCGCGCATCAGCGGCCACTTCACGCCGGGCTCGCAGATGCGGTCGGCGGTCAGCACGATGGCGGCGATGGCGATGGCCCCCGTCACCAGCACCGGCACCACCAGCTTCCACGACAGGCCGGCGAAGAACATCACGTAGACACCGCTGGCCAGGATCAGCAGCGCCGTGCCCAGGTCGGGCTGCTTGACCACCACCGCCACCGGCAGCAGCAGGATCACGCCGGCGATGACGAAGTCCGACACCCGCAACTGGCCTTCGCGCTTCTGGAACCACCAGGCCAGGACCAGCGGCATGGCGATCTTCAAGATCTCGCTGGGCTGGAACTGCACGCCCACGTTGAGCCAGCGCGTGGCGCCCTTCTTGGTCACCCCGATGCCCGGCAGCGCGGTGGCGATCAGCAGGGCCAGGCCGAACAGGTACAGCGGCACCGCCAGTTTCTGCAAGGTCTGCGGCGACACCTGCGAGGCCAGGAACAGCACCACCAGGGCCAACAGCATGTTGCGGCCGTGATCGACGAAGCGCGTGCCGTGGTCGTAGCCGGCCGAGTACATCGCCACCAGGCCGATGGTGGCCAGCAGCAGCACGGCGAACAGCAGCGGCAGGTCGAAACCGCCGAAGACACCGCGCACCCAGGCCCAGCGTGAGGGCTGGCCGAAGGCGGTGTTGCGGTTCATGGGCCCGCGCTGACGGACGCCGTCGCCGGCAGCGCCAGGGCCGCCAGGGCCGGACCCGGGCCCGGGGCCGAAGCGGCAGCGGCAGCGGCAGCAGCAGCAGCGGCGGCCGGCGACAGCGTCTGCCCCGGCAGCGCCACGTCGGCCGCGCGGCGTGGCGTTCCGATGGGCGCCTTGGCCTTGCCTTCGCGCATCGCCGCCAGGTCCTCCAGGCTGGGGTACTGCCCAAGCAGCAGGTAGTCGAAGACGCGGCGGGCGATGGGCGCAGCCGAATCGGAACCCCAGCCGGCGTTCTCGACGATGACGGCCAGCGCCACCGTCGGCGCGTCCATCGGCGCGGCAGCCACGTAGAGCGCATGGTCGCGCCGCGTCTCTTCGATCTTGGCGGCGTTGTACTTCTCGTTGGCCCGCGCGCCGACGGCCTGCGCCGTGCCCGTCTTGCCGCCGCTGACATAGCCGGCCCCGGCGAAGGCCGCGCGCGAAGTGCCTTCAGCCGCCACGCCCTGCAGGGCGCTGCGGATGACCTCGACGTCGGCAGGCTTGTAGGACAGCGGCTCCAGCGCGTCGCTGGCCACGCGCTGGCGCTGGCCGCTGATGACGTCCTCGATCTCGCGCACCAGGCGCGGCTTGTAGCGCTGCCCGCCCGACACCAGCGTCGACATGGCGGTGGCCATCTGCAGCATCGTGAAGTTGTTGTAACCCTGGCCGATGCCCAGCGAGATGGTCTCGCCGGCGTACCACTTCTGCTGCTCGGGCTTCCTGAAGCGCTTCTTCTTCCACGCCGTGGAAGGCAGGTCGCCGGTGACTTCGCCTTCGACGTCGATGCCGGTCTTGCGCCCGAAGCCCATCGGGTAGAGCTGTTCGTGGATCAGGTCCACACCCATCTCGTTGGCCAGGCTGTAGAAGTAGACGTTGCTCGACTGCACGATGGCGCGGTGCATGTCCATGATGCCGCCCCGCTCGGTCTCGGGGCTGCCGAAACGGTGGCCGCCGAAATTGAAGACCAGGGTGTCGTTGATCAGCGTCGTCGGGCTGCGCTTGCCGCTGTTCAGCGCCGCCATGGCCATGAAGGGCTTGTAGGTCGAGCCCGGCGGGTAGGTGCCGCGCAAGGCCCGGTTGAGCAGCGGCTTGTCGATGCTTTCGTTCAGTTCGCGCCAGCTTTCCACGTCGATGCCGTCGACGAAGAGGTTGGGGTCGAAGGTCGGCTTGCTGACGAAAGCCAGCACCTCGCCCGTGCGCGGGTCCAGCGCCACCAGCGCGCCGCGCCGGTCACCGAACAGGTCTTCCACCAGGGCCTGCAGCTTGATGTCGATGGACAGCACCAGCTTGTCGCCGGGCGTCGGCGGGTGGCTGTTCAGCCGCCGCACGGCGCGGCCGCCCGCGCTGGTTTCGACCTCCTCGAAGCCGGCCGTGCCATGCAGCACTTTCTCGTAGCTTTGCTCCAGGCCCAGCTTGCCGATGTACTCGGTGCCTTTGTAGTTGCCCTGATCGGCTTCGTCCCAGTCGTCCATGGCGGCCTTTTCGGCCTGGTTGACGCGTCCGATGTAGCCCAGCAGGTGGGCCCCGGTTTCGCCCAGCGGGTAATTGCGGAACAGCCGCGCCTTGACCTCGACACCCGGAAAGCGGAAACGCTGGGCGGTGAAACGCGCCACCTCCTCGTCGGACAGGCGGGTGCGGATGGGCAGCGAATCGGCGCCCTTGAGCTCTTCCTGCAGGCGCTTGAAGCGCCGCCGGTCCTTGGCTTCGATGCTCACGACGGCCGACAGTTCGTCGATCAGCGCGTCGAGTTCGGGGCTGGCGTTCTTGCCCCGCTGCGGCGTGATCTCCAGCGTGTAGGCCGAATAGTTGCTGGCCAGCACGACACCGTTGCGGTCGACGATCAGGCCGCGGTTGGGCACGATGGGCACGACGGCAATGCGGTTGGCCTCGGCCTGCGTGGCCAGTTCGTCATGGCGGATGACCTGCAGGTAGACCAGGCGCGCGGCCAGCAGCGAGAAGGCCAGCAAGACGAAACCGGCGGCAGCGAGCAAGCGGCCGCGGAAGCGGCCGAGTTCGCGTTCGAGGTCCTTGAGTTCAGTCACAGCGGCCGATTTTGATCCGGGTCGGGGGCCCGGCGCTGCGGCGCCAGCAACAACAGGGTCACCAGCGGCCACAACAGGGCTTCGAAGCAGGGCGCCAGCAGGATCGACCAGCCCGGGAACATGCCGCCGGCCAGCATGCGCACGGCCAGCGACACGCCGTGCGCGGCGAAGAAGACCGGCAGGATCTGCACCGCCTGCTCGACCACGCCGAACCACAGCAAACGCCGGTGGATGGTGATGGCCACGAAGCTGAGCAAGGTGTAGGCGAAGGCATGCTGGCCGAGCAAGGCGCCCTGGTGCACGTCCATCAGCAGCCCGAACAGGAAAGCCACGCCCACGCCGACGCGCCGCGGCTGGTGCACGTTCCAGAACACCACCGCCACGGCCAGCAGGTCGGGCATGGCCGGCTGGCGGCCCAGCGGCAGCAGGTCGAAGGCCAGCGCCAGCACCAGCGTGAAGGCGATGAAGAAGGGCTTGACCGGCAGCAACAGCTGGTCGGCGCCGCGCGGCATGATCATCGCGCGGTCCTCACAGTGCGGCCGTCATGGCGTTGCCGCAGCCTTGCGGCCCGGTGCATTCAGCTTGCGCTCGGGCTTGGCTGATTCGCTTGCCGGTGCCGGCCGCGGTGGCAGTTGCAGGTTCAGCGGCTCCAGCACCAGCACATGGCGCACGCCGTCGGGGTTGGCCGTGGGCAGCAGGGAAATGCGCGCAAAACCGGACTCGACGCGGCGCTGCACGGCCGCCACCTTGGCCACCGGCAGGCCCGGCGGGTAGACGCCGTCCAGGCCGCTGGTCTGCAGCAGGTCGCCCACCAGCACGTCGGCATTGGCCGAGGTGAAGCGCAATTCCATGCCGCCCGGCGTGCCGCCGCCGAAAGCCGCGCTGCGCTGCTGCGTTCGGGTGTTGAGGACGGGTATGGCCGCGTCCTTGTCGGCCAGCAAGCTGACTTCCGAGGTCAGGGCATAGACCCGCGTCACCTGGCCCAGCACGCCCGCTTCGTTGATGACCGGCGAGCCCGCCAGCACGCCCTGCGCGCTGCCGCGGTCGATGAACACCTTGCGCGAATACGGATCGGCGGCTTCGTACATCACCTCGGCGGGTTGCGCGCGGCCGGCGAGGGCGGGACGCAGTTCGAGCAGCGCGCGCAGCCTGGCGTTCTCCTGCGCCAGTTGCTCGACGCGCAGCACGCGTTCAGCCTGCGCGGCCAGCCGGCCTTGCGCCTGCGCCTCGCGCTGGAGCGCCTGGCGCAGGCCGCCGAGGTAATCGCTGCCGCCTTCGACGATCTCGACGGGCACGGCCAGCGTGCGCTGCACCGGCAGCAGCAGCACCGCCAGCGTGGCGCGCACCGGCGTGGCGACCTGGAAACGGCTGTCGGCGACCATCAGGAAGATGGCCAGCGCCGAGAAGAAGATCAGCTTCGTGAGGGCCGACGGCCCCTGACGAAAGAACGGCGGCGGTGTGCGGTCGAGCGTGCCGAAGGCCATGGCAGCGGTCGGCGTGGGGGCGGTACGGCGAGCGCGGCGCTAACGGAGGCCAGGCCGGGTCACTCGGACGTGAAGATCGAGCCCAGGCGTTCCATGCGCTCCAGCGCCATGCCGCAGCCGCGCACCACGCAGGTCAGCGGGTCCTCGGCGACCAGCACCGGCAGGCCGGTTTCTTCGGCCAGCAGGCGGTCCAGGTCGCGCAGCAGGGCGCCGCCGCCGGTCAGCATCATGCCGCGCTCGGCGATGTCGGCGCCCAGTTCGGGCGGGGTCTGTTCCAGCGCGTTCTTCACCGCGCTGACCATCTGGTTCAGCGGGTCGGTCAGGGCTTCCAGGATCTCGTTGGACGAGATGGTGAAGCTGCGCGGCACGCCTTCGCTGAGGTTGCGGCCCTTGACTTCCATTTCCTTGACTTCGCTGCCCGGGAAGGCGCTGCCGATGTTCTTCTTGATCATCTCGGCGGTGGGCTCGCCGATCAACATGCCGTAGTTGCGGCGGATGTAGTTGATGATGGACTCGTCGAACTTGTCGCCACCGACGCGGATGCTGCCCTTGTAGACCATGCCGCCCAGGCTGATGACACCGACTTCGGTGGTGCCGCCGCCGATGTCCACCACCATCGAGCCGCTGGCCTCGGAAACCGGCAGGCCGGCGCCGATGGCCGCCGCCATTGGTTCTTCGATCAGGTAGACATCCGACGCGCCAGCGCCCAGCGCCGACTCGCGGATGGCGCGGCGCTCGACCTGGGTCGAGCCGCAGGGCACGCAGATGATGATGCGCGGGCTGGGCCGCAGGATGCCCCGCGGATGGACCATCTTGATGAACTGCTTGAGCATCTGCTCGGTGACGGTGAAGTCGGCGATGACGCCGTCTTTCATCGGCCGGATGGCTTCGATGTTGCCGGGCACCTTGCCCAGCATGGCCTTGGCTTCCTTGCCGACGGCCTGGATGGTCTTCTTGCCTTGCGGGCCGCCTTCGTGGCGGATGGCGACCACCGAAGGCTCGTCCAGCACGATGCCCTTGCCGCGCACGTAGATCAACGTGTTGGCGGTGCCCAGATCGATGGCCAGGTCAGTGGAGAAATAGCGGCGCAGTGAAGCAGCGAACATGGCGGGAGCAGAACGGAGCGTGCAGCGGGGCGGTGTCGGCGGATCGGCAGGCGGGTTTGCGGGGTGACCGGAAACGGCGCCAACCAGGCCCGGGACAGGCTACGAACCGCTGAACGCGTGGGCATCAGGGGGTGTTTGGAGCGCTTGCTCTGGGGTCTGGGGCCACAGTTCGTCGTGCACGGTGACGGGTCCTGGGGCCGCACGCCAAAGGGCTTGCGGGTAACCGGAGATAATACCGTATCAACTTCAGCCCCCCGGGGTGGCAGGCTGCTTTTTCAGCAGGTCAGCCCGGCCCGGCGGCAACAGAAATGGCTCTTCAGACGATGGCGCTGACCCCCCAGGACGTGAACCGCATTGCCCACCTCGCGCGGCTCGAGCTGTCGCAGACCGAGCAGGCGCAGATGCTCGAACAGCTCAACGGCTTCTTCGGCATCGTCGAGCAGATGCGCGCCGTCGACACGCGCGGTGTGGAGCCGCTGTCCACCCCCTTGTCGGCCCTGCATGCGGTGGAACTGCGCTTGCGTGACGACCTGGTCACCGAAGGCAATGACCGCCTGGCCAACCAGCACAGCGCACCGGCCGTCGAAGGCGGCCTGTTCCTCGTGCCCCGGGTGATCGAATGACGGCCGTCCTGAAGCTCGGCGTGGCCGGCCTGTCGCGGGCCCTGGCGGCGCGCGAGATCTCGAGCGTCGAACTGACGCGGGGCCTGCTGGCCGGCATCGAAGCCCACGCCGAGCTGGGCGCCTTCCTGTGCACCGACGCCGAACACGCGCTGGCGGCCGCGCGCGCGGCCGACGCGGCGCTGGCCGCCGGCACCGCCGGCCCGCTGACCGGCGTGCCCGTTGCGCACAAGGACATTTTCGTCACCGACCACGCGCGCAGCGGCCTGCCGTCCACCGCCGGCTCGAAGATGCTGGCCGGCTACGCCAGCCCCTTCGACGCCACCGTGGTGGCGCGCCTGTGCGGCGGCACCGCCGGGCAGGGTAGCGGCGCCGGCATGGTCACGCTGGGCAAGCTGAACTGCGATGAATTCGCGATGGGCTCGTCCAACGAAAACTCGGCCTACGGGCCGGTGCTCAACCCCTGGGACCGCCAACGGGTGCCCGGCGGTTCGTCGGGCGGCAGCGCAGCGGCGGTGGCCGCGCGCCTGGTGCCGGCCGCCACGGGCACCGACACCGGCGGCTCGATCCGGCAGCCGGCCAGCTTCACCGGCATCACGGGCATCAAGCCGACCTACGGCGTGTGTTCGCGCTACGGCATGATCGCCTTCGCCAGCAGCCTGGACCAGGCCGGCCCGCTGGCGCTCAGCGCGGAAGATTGCGCCATGCTGCTGTCGGCGATGAGCGGCTTCGACCCCCGCGACGCCACCAGCGCCGAACGCCCGCCGCAGGACTACACGGCCATGATGCGCAAGGGCCGAGAAGGTGCGACCGCGGGCCAGCCGCTGCGGGGTTTGCGCGTCGGCCTGCCCAAGGAATTCTTCCCCGCTGCGCTGGCCGCCGACGTCAACGGCGCCGTGCGCGGCGCGCTGGCCGAACTGGAAAAGCTGGGCGCCACGCTGGTCGATGTCAGCCTGCCGCGCACCGAGTTGTCCATCCCCGTGTACTACATCATCGCCCCGGCCGAAGCCAGTTCCAACCTGGGCCGTTTCGACGGCGTGAAGTTCGGCCACCGCGCGGCGCAGTACGGCGACCTGATGGACATGTACAAGAAGAGCCGCGCCGAGGGCTTCGGCCCGGAAGTCAAGCGCCGCATCATGATCGGCACCTATGTGCTGTCGCACGGCTACTACGACGCCTACTACCTGCAGGCGCAGAAGCTGCGCCGCATGATCGCCGACGATTTCCAGGCCTGCTTCTCCGCCGGGCCTCAAGGTTGCGATGTCATCGCCGGGCCGGTGGCGCCCACCGTGGCCTGGAAGCTCGGCGAGCAGGGCGACGACCCGCTGCAGGCCTATCTCGCGGACATCTTCACCTTGCCGGCCAGCCTGGCCGGCCTGCCCGGCATGAGCGTGCCGGCCGGCCTGGGCGCGCATGGCATGCCGGTGGGCCTGCAACTCATCGGCAACTACTTCGACGAAGGCACCCTGCTGCATGCCGCGCACGCGCTGCAGCAGGCCACCGATTTCCACCTGCGCATGCCGCAGGGGTACTGACATGCCGACCCACACACCCCTCGTCCGCGGTTTCGAAGTCGTCATCGGCCTGGAAACCCACGCCCAGTTATCGACCGTCAGCAAGATCTTCAGCGGCGCCTCCACCAGCTTCGGCGCGGCGCCCAACACGCAGGCCTGCGCCGTCGATCTGGCCTTGCCGGGCACGCTGCCGGTGATGAACCGCGGCGCCGTCGAGCGCGCCATCCGGCTGGGCCTGGCCGTCGGCGCGAAGGTGGCGCCGGTGTCGATCTTCGCGCGCAAGAACTACTTCTACCCCGACCTGCCCAAGGGCTACCAGATCAGCCAGTACGAGACGCCGGTGGTGCAAGGCGGGCGCATCGACTTCGTGCTCGACGGCGCGCCGCGCAGCGTGCGCCTGACCCGCGCCCACCTCGAAGAAGACGCGGGCAAGAGCCTGCACGAGGACTACGCCAACCAGACCGGCATCGACCTCAACCGCGCCGGCACGCCGCTGCTGGAGATCGTCTCCGAGCCCGACATCCGCAGCGGCGCCGAGGCCGTCGAATACGCCAAGGCCCTGCACGCGTTGGTGGTCTGGCTCGGCATCTGCGACGGCAACATGCAGGAAGGCAGCTTCCGCTGCGACGCCAACGTGTCGGTGCGCCGCCCGGGCGCGGCCTTGGGCACGCGGCGCGAGATCAAGAACCTGAACAGCTTCCGCAACATGCTGGCGGCCATCGATTTCGAAGTGCAGTGGCAGATCGACCGCCTCGAAGACGGCCTGGCGATCGAACAGGCGACCGTGCTGTTCAACCCCGACACCGGCGAAACCCGGGCCATGCGCAGCAAGGAAGACGCGCACGACTACCGCTATTTCCCCGACCCCGACCTGCCGCCGCTGGTGATCGCTGCGGACTGGATCGAACGCGTGCGCGCGGCGATGCCCGAACTGCCGGCGGCGATGGCCGCCCGCTTCGTGCGCGACGACGGCCTGTCGACCGACGACGCCGCGCTGATGACGCAGAGCCTGGCTTTCGCGCAGTACTACGAAGCGCTGCGCGGCGCTTGCGGCAACGCCAAGCTGGCCGCCAACTGGCTGATGGGCGAGGTCTCCAAGCGGCTGAACGCCGAAGGCCGGGACATCACGGCGGCCACGCTGCGGCCGGACACGCTGGCGCAACTGATCGTTCGCGTGCTCGACGGCACGCTGTCGAACAACGGCGCCCGCCAGGTCTTCGAGGTGTTGTGGACCGACGCGCTGGCCGAGGTCGACGCCGTCATCGCGGCCAAGGGCCTGAAACAGATGAACGACAGCGGCGCGCTCGAAGCCATCGTCGACGCCGTGCTCGCGGCCAACGTCAAGTCGGTGGAGGAATTCCGCGCCGGCAAGGACAAGGCCTTCAACGCGCTGGTCGGCCAGGTCATGAAGGCCAGCCAGGGCAAGGCCAACCCGGCGCAGGCCGGCGAGTTGCTGCGCCGCCGCCTGGGCTGAGCCGCCAGGCCGTCAGGCCGCCGGCGCCTCGCCTTACGAGGCCGGTTTCGCCACCGTCTTGGCCGCCGGCGACGAGGCCGCCACAGCCTTCACGCTGACCGGCGGCAGCGGGCCCAGCGAACCGGCCGGCGCGCCTTGCCACAGGGCCCGCAGACGGGCCAGTTCCGCGTCGTAGAGGCGGTTGATGCGGTCGAGCTCGGCCGCCTGGTTGCTGACCGACGAGCGCTGGGCTTCGATGGCCGCGTCGTTGGCGTCGATGGCCGAACGCAGCTTGCCGGGCAAAGGCTTGCCGACGTAGAACTCGGACTCGGCCAGCAGCGGCTTGCGTTCGGCGGCCAGGTCGCGCAGGCGCTGCTCGGTGGACTTGATGGCCAGACGCACCGTGTCCAGCGCCGCCTCGCGCCCCCGGTTGTGCGCGGCTTCGGTGGGGAAGCGGGCGATCAGGTTGCGGTCGCGGCGCTGGGCGTCGGCCTGTGCGGCACGGTTTTCGACGGCGGCGCGTTCACGGGCCTCTTTCTCGGCCCGCTCATCGGCGGTCAAGGTGGGCGGCTGCAGCCCGCGCACCGAGCCGTCCCGGTTGAGCAGCCGCTGTTCGCGGTTCGCGCACTCGACGATGGGGCGGTCGGCGGTCAGTTGCCGGCCCTTGTCGTCGACACAGGCGTAAATGGCCGCCGAGGCGGCCGGGGCTGGCGCGGCGTGGCCCGGCGCCCAGGCCAGGCACAGCGCGACGCCGAGCACGGCCGGCAGCGCCTGGAGAACGGCAGCGGTGGCGGGCATTCAGACCCCGTAGCGGTCGCGGTAGGCCTGGACCGGGCCTGCGTGGGCGGCCAGCGCGGGTGCGTCGGCGTGGCGCAGGTACTGCAGCAGGTCGGCCAGGGTGGCAATGGCCACCACCGGCAACTGCAGCTGCTGCTGCACGAACTGCACCGCGCTTTGCGCTGCGCCGCCCGCGTCGCCATCCGCCCCGCCACCGGTGCGTTCCTGACGGTCCAGGGCAATGGCCACGCCGCACGGCGTGCCGCCAGCAGCGCGGATCATCGCCACCGATTCACGCACCGAGGTGCCGGCCGAAATCACGTCGTCAACGATCAGCACGCGGCCCTGGATCGGCGCGCCGATCAGCATGCCGCCTTCACCGTGGTCTTTGGCTTCCTTGCGGTTGAAGGCCAGCGGCACGCTGCGGCCGCGCCGGGCCAGTTCGACAGCCAGCGTGGCGGCCAGGGTGATGCCCTTGTAGGCCGGGCCGAAGAGCATGTCGAAAGGCGGCGCGGCATCAACCGGCGCCAGCAGGCGGCGTGCATAGAATTCCGCCAAGCGGCCCAGCTTGGCACCGTCGTCGAACAGGCCCGCGTTGAAGAAGTACGGCGACAGGCGCCCGGCCTTGGTCTTGAATTCACCGAAGCGCAGCACGCCGGCTTCCAAGGCGAACTGCACAAATTCAAGCGCCAAGGTGGGATCGTCTGCGTCGCTCATTGTCCTGACTGGGGGTTTCCTTGGCTTTTCGGCTCGCATCGCTCAATCTGAATGGCATCCGGTCGGCCGCCCGCAAGGGCTTCGTCGAATGGGTCGAAAACGAGGCCTTCGATTGTATGGGGGTGCAGGAACTCAAGGCCCAGACCGAAGATGTGACCGGTTGTTTCGACGCCATCGCCGGCATGCACGCCCACTTCCACTACGCCGAGAAGAAGGGCTACTCGGGCGTCGGGCTGTACAGCCGCAAGGAGCCCAGCGAGGTGGTCATCGGCTGGAACAACGCCGAATTCGACCCCGAAGGCCGCTGGGTGGAATGCCGCTTCGACACGCCGCGGCGCAAGCTCAGCCTGATCAGTTGCTACTTCCCCAGCGGCAGCAGCGGCGAAGAGCGCCAGGCGGCCAAGTTCCGCTTCCTGGCTGCGATGACCCCTTACCTGATGCAACTCAAGGCCGAGCGCGAATTCATCCTGGTCGGCGACATCAACATCGCCCACCACGAAATCGACCTGAAGAACTGGAAGGGCAACCGCAAGAACAGCGGCTTCCTGCCCGAAGAGCGCGCCTGGATGACGGCCCTGCTGACCGAAGGCGGCCTGGTGGACGTCTTCCGCACCCTGAACCAGCAGCCCGACCAGTACACCTGGTGGAGTGCACGCGGCCAGGCCTGGGCGAAGAACGTGGGCTGGCGCATCGACTACCACCTGGCCACGCCGGGCATCGCCGCGCTGGCCCGGCGGGAGTCGATCTACCTGGCGCAACGGTTTTCCGACCACGCGCCGCTGACGATCGACTACGACTTCACGCTGTGAGCCGGGCGCGCGCCCCGCAGCTCAGCCTCAGGCAGGCCGCCTTTTGCGCGCGGCGCCCGCCGCGCCCAGCGCCAGCAGCGCGAGCGCCAGGGTCTGGGGCTCCGGCACCGCCACGGCCGCCTCGCCGGGGCGCACCGCCAGGGCGTACAAGGAATCGCCGACGTTGAAGTTCCCCTGCCAGCCCATGTTGGCGTAGAAGCCCCAGGCGGCGTTGTTGCCCGGATCGGCCGTCCCGGAGTAATAGGCCTGCGCCTGCACGTTCGAGAACAGCGCGAAGTTGGCTTTCTGCTCGGCCGTGTCGGCGGCCTGGTCCAGCACGGACAGGCGATCGTTGCTGCCCAGGTCGACGACGAAGAGATGGCTCAGTTCGCCGCTGGTGCACCCATAGCCTTCGCCGGGCTGGTTGCTGCAACTGGCATCCGTCGGGTTCTGCGTGGCCAGGCGCCAGTCGCTGTAGCCGCCGTAGACCAGTTGATCGGCCCAGACCTTGGCGGCCGCCCAGTTCATGGAGCCATTGGCATTCACGCCGGTACCGGTGTAGCCGCTGGTCTTGGCGAAGTTCATGTCCGCCAGCCAAGTGATGTTCAGCGTGGTGTCATAGACCATGCCGCCGCCGCGGTTGACCAGCGCAGCCTGCGCCGTGCCGGCCAGTGCCAGCATCGCGGCCGTGGCCGCCCAGGTTTTCAATTGCTTCGTGGAGATCGCCATTCAAGGTCTGCAGTTGGCGCGCAGTGGATTACTGCAGACATCGAAGTCAACCAACAAGGCTATAGAAGCGGCGGCTTAAGCCAGCCTTTAAATCCGCCGTCGACCCCGCGAATGGGGGGCCGACGGCCGACGCAGCGCGATCAGCGCCCGGTATCCGACTCACTGACGACTCTCGCGGCATAGGGCGGACCTGCGTCCACCGGACGCAGGGGTCGCGAAGTTCGAGCCCGACGGCGCTCTTCCGGTACGCGCCAGACCCCGGGATTCGTGTCGGTCCCTTGTGCGAGTGACCACCACCTGGCCACGCCAGGCATCGCCGCGCTCGCCATACGAGAGCACATCTATCTGGACCAGCGCTTCTCCGACCATGCGCCGCTGATCATCGACTACGACTACGACTTCGACCTCTGACTTCCCTCTGAACTTCTGAACGCCCGCCGGCGGTCGCAGCGATCGTTCAGGTGATGCCGGGCGGGCGACAGAAACCGACCGACAGCAGAATTTCTACTCGTGCGCTTCGCTGCGGCGAGGATGTCACTCAATGGCGTGACGCCCGACTGCGGGCGCAAGCCGCGACATCGGCACCCGGACCACCGAGCACGGTTCGGATTCGACGGCGACGTCACTGGCCGGCGTGTGCCTTGGTGTCAGGGCCGCGTCGGCGTTGATCAGCCCGGATCGGGCCTCTGCCCGGGACGGCGAGGTTGGAGGTCCGCACGACCGCCGGCCCTGCCCTCTACAGCCGGCCCATGTCGGGGGCGCCGCCGCCGAGCCAGGCCCGCGTGTAAGCCTGGCGCGCCAAGGCCTCGGCCTTCGCGTCGCCCTTGCGTTTGTAGACTTCCGCCAGGCCTGCCAGCGCCCAGCCGTTGCTGCGCACGCGGGCGAGTGAATCGCGCAGCGCCTTCTCGGCTGCGTCGAGCCGGCCCTGCCGCAGGTACACCGAGCCCAGGGACTAGCGTATCGGATAGTACCAGTAGGGCGGCTCCATGTAGGCCAGTGCGTCTTCGACCGCGACCGCCTCCTCATAGGCCTTCGCTGCCCCGACGAGGTTGCCTTGCGCATCGGCCAGGCGGGCGCTGGCCACGAAGAGCGCGGTCTGCAGGATCTCCTTGCCCGGCACGCCCCAGTCGATGTACGGCTTGAAGTCGGCCTTTTGCTCGATGGCGGCGATGGCATCGATCTCGCGCTGGGCGCCGGCCGCGTCCTTGCGCACCGCGAGAGCCAGCGCGCGTGCGTAGTGCGCCAGCGCGGCGACCAGCACCTGCTCCTTCGGCGGAACCTTCAAGGCGAGGATCGTCTCGGGCGCACTGAAGAGCGCGTGCGCCAGGTAGGGCGCGGCCTTGATGGGTTCCAGCACCGCAAACTGCGCGATCACCGCGTCCGACAGCGACGCATCGAGTTTTGCCGCGGCATCGATGGCGGTTGGTCCGTCTCCACCCATCTGCGCTGAGACCAGCACGAAGTGGATGTTGTGCGGGTAGTAGGCCGACCGGTACATCGGGTCCGAGGGCGAGGTGCGGAAGTACTGCTCGTCGACGGCCATCGCGCGCTTGTTGATGTCGAGAGAGTCGTTGTAGAGGCCGAGGCGGTAGTAGATGTGAGCCGGCATGTGCACGACGTGGCCCGCGCCCGGCATCAAGGCCGCCAGCCGGCGGGCGTGCGACAGCGCGCGCTCGGGCTTCGTGGACGCCTCGACCGCATGGATGTAGAGATGGATCGCTCCCGGGTGATTCGGGTTGCGCGCCAGCACCTTCTCCAGCGCAGCAAGCAGCTCGCCCGCGCGGCCCTTGGGCCTGGCGCCCGCCGCTTCCCAGTAGTCCCAGGGCTGCGTGTCCATCACGGACTCGGCATACAGCGTGAGGAGGGTGTCGTCACCCGGGTGACGCGCGGCCACTGCCTTCATCGCGTCGGCGAAGGCGGCATCGAGCGCGGCGCGCTCGGCCTTCGGATCCACCGAATAGCGCTTCTGCAGCGCCGCGATCAACGCACGGTCCTTCGGCGGCGCGCCGGGCGCCAGTTCGACGGCCTTGGCCAGCGCCGCCAGCGCGGGCGCCACCGCCTCGGGCATCATCGGCGCGTTGATGTTCGGCCCCAACACCAGCGCCTCGCCCCACCAGGCCATCGCCAGCTTCGGGTCTGCTTTCTGCGCCGCCTGGAAGGCACGCTGAGCCTCGGCGTGATTGAACGCGAAGGCCCAGCGGAGACCCTGATCGAAATAGGCCTGCGCCTTCGCGTCGCGGGTGCCCACCTTGAAGGACAGCGTGCCCAGGTTGTCGTACAACGGCACGTCGCCGCCCGCAGCCTGCATCGGCTGCGGCCTGAACGGTTGGGTCTCGGCTTGCGCGAGGACCAGTTGTCGGAGCAACGGCGGGCGTCCGGTGGCGGCCGGCGTGCACACGTTGCCAGGTTCGGACAGCAGCGGGTCGTAGGTCCGACGGCCAAGCGGCTCGACGCCGCGGCTCGCCTTCAGTTCGGCCGCGCCGAACAGGCCCGCCAGCGTCCAGGCCGATGCGGCAGCACGCTGGGGGATGGGCGCTGAGCGCCTGTCGAAAGCGGGCACAGCCGCTTCCCCCACCGTGTCAGCGCGACCCGCCACACCGGCCAACGCAAGAACCAGTGCTGCAATTTTCGCAGGCCGGAGGCGCCGTTTTCCCTTGCAGAGAACGACTGCCAGGGCGGGCAGCCGACCCGCTTCAAATGACGTGGAAAGTACATCCATACCGGTCTCCCAGGGGCCGTCGAGGGTGCTGGCATGTGGGCGGCAACCTGAGTGAACGGACACCGAGCGCGCGACATCCGTGACCCTGGCACTGCCTGCAGGCGCCGTGAGGGATCTTGCACGGCCGAGGGGCCGACGTCCAGTCGGCTTGCCATGAGCGCGCGCCGGTCCTGCACACGCCGGCCCACCCTCAAGCCGACCGCGTGCTCGTTCTGGACCGCCTGTGCCCGTATCCCCGACGCTGCAAGCCCATGTAGGCGAAACCGGCACGAGGCGCCCCGTGGTGACCAAGCATCGCGCAGAGCAGCCGTCATTCGCGTCCGGCTGGAACTGGCCGGGAGCGCCACCCCGAGGCTTGAATGCCGTGTTCAGGTTACCTTCGGAATGGAGGACGTCTTTTGCAAGACCCATACTCACCATCACGTCGATTCCGCAGGCGGGCCGCGTTGTCGAAGCAAGAAGCCGCTGCGCTGTCGGTCACAATCCCGAGCTTGCCCCGCACACCCCCCCGCCTCCTGACGCTGACGCTGCTGACCGCACTGTCGGCACTGACCTTGAACATGATCCTGCCGTCGCTGCCCTCGATGGCACGGGATCTGGCCGCGCGCGAGTCGGTGACGGCGCTGGCGGTGTCGGGCTACATGCTGGCGTCGGCGATTTTCCAGTTGGGGCTCGGCCCGCTGTCCGACCGCTACGGCCGCCGGCCGGTGATGCTGGGCGCCTTGATGATCTTCGTCGCTGCGTCCCTGGGCTGCATGCTGGCGCAGAGCGTGGCGGTGTTGCTGGCCTGCCGCGTGATGCAAGCCGTGGTCATCGCGGGCGCCGTGGTGTCCAGCGCGGCCATGCGCGACCAGCATTCGGCCATCGATTCGGCCGCCAAGCTGAGCCTGATCGCCTCGGCCATGGCGGTGGCGCCGATGATGGGGCCCATGCTGGGGGGCTTGCTGGATGTGACCTTGGGCTGGCGTTCGGTGTTCGCGCTGTACGCCGCGCTGGGCGGCGCCTTGCTGGTGCTGGCCTGGGCCGACATGGGTGAGACCCGCGCGCCCGGGCTGCCCGCGCCGAGGTTGGGCGACTGGCTGGCCTTGCTGCAATCGGGCCGCTACTGGGCTTACGTGCTGTGCACGGCCTTCTCGGTCGGCGCCTTCTATGTCTTCGTCACCGGCGTGCCCTATGTGGCCACGGCGGTCTGGGGCCTGACGCCCGCCGAAGTGGGCATCGGCGTGGGGTCGATCACCGGCGGCTTCCTCGTCGGCGCCGCCATCAGTGCGCGCCAGGCCCGCCGCCTCGGCATGGCTGTGCTGCTGGTGTCGGGCCGGGCGGTTTCGGTGACGGCGGTGGCGCTGGCCTTGACGGTGTTCGCTGCCGGCGTGTCGCACCCGCTGGCGCTGTTCGGGCTGACCGTCTTCGTGGGCCTGGGCAACGGCCTGACCCTGCCCGCCGCCAACGCCGGCACGATGTCGGTTCGCCCCGCGCTGGCCGGCACGGCGGCGGGCTTGAGCGGCGCCCTGTCCATGGCGCTGGGGGCTGTGCTGAGCACGCTGACCGCGGTGGTGGTCGAGCGCGCCGCCACGCCGGGCGCGCTGCTGGCCTTGATCATGGGCTGCGTGCTGCTGTCACTGGTGGCTGCTTTCGTGGCCAGCCACCTGGAACGGGTTGCGGTGCCAGCCAGAGCCATGACCGATTGCGGCTGATTGCCCCCGTTCGTCACCGGGCACGGTGCCCATTGAGATGATTTGCCATGTGGCGCACTATCATCGCCAAATGGCAGTCGCCAAATGGCAGGAGTCACAGCATGAAACCGTCAGGCCCATCCCCGACCACGAAGCCCAAAAAGGGCGCCTCCAAGGCTGTCGCACCAGCAGCCCTCGCGAAGAAGACGCGCACGCCGGCCTCTGGGCAGGTCGATGTCGTCCCAGGCCAGAAAGCCGTGAGGGTGATGGGCATCACCGGCGGAAGTCGTGAGCGACAGGCCGGTGACTCCGTCGCTTTTTCAGGCTCCGGCGTCATGGCCCACGATGCGGTGATGAAAGGCGTGTCAGGCCGGGTGCTGACACGCATCTGGGAGAGCACCAAGGGTGCTCTGTCCACAGATGCCATTCTCAAGGCCATAGGCGTGAGCGCGCGCACCGCACACCGCATCAAGACCGATCCGGACAAGCAGTTGGATGCACGCACGACGGACGGAATCTACCGGCTCGAGTCCGTGCGCGCGTTGGCGCACGAAGTGCTGGGCAGCGCGGAGGCCGCCAACGAGTGGCTGGATACCGAGGCGGTGGGTCTGGAGTTCAGGAAGCCCATTGACCTGATCATCACTTCGCCGGGCGCCGAAGCCGTCAAGACCCTGCTGCAGCGGATGAAATACGGGGTCTACGCTTGATCCCGCTGCCGGCGTCCCTGGGCGGCACCGCCGCACTCGCCGGGTGGACGCTCCAGGACGCGCGCTATGCCGTCACCTGGAACTCAGGCATCGGCTCGGCCACCTACGGCGGCCGCTGGAACTCCACCGGCAAGCACGTGATCTACGCGGCCCTGGACCCGGCCACCGCCATTCTGGAGGTGGCGGTGCACAAGGGGTTCAAGGTGCTCAACACGGTCGCCCACAACCTCTACTCGTTCACGATCACCGATCCTGGCCAAGTCCGCGTCGTGCAACCGGGTGAGGTGCCCAATCCGCACTGGCTCCACCCCATCCCGCCGAACAACGACCAGCAGGCGTTTGGCGACCAGCTGATCAACGCCCACCCCTACGTGCTGCTGCCCAGCGCAGTGAGCGGGCACTCGTGGAATCTGCTCGTCAACGTCACAACGGCGCTGCCGCTGATGACGAACATCCAATCCGAGCGCTTTGCCCTTGACCCGCGGCTGCGCACCCAACCTTGACTCAGCACGACCGGCCGCTGCCCTTCACCGCCGCGAAGCGACCGCACCCAGCCTCCAAGAAACTCAGGTGCGAAGGCCAGGCTGTCGGGCGTGCCGCCCTGGCCTCACCGGTGACGACTTTGCTTCGGTCTGCGCAAGGCCGCCGACCGGACCTTCATTCGGGCTTGATATTGGCCTCGCGCACCACGCGCGTCCACAGCTGCGATTCGGCCCTGGCCAGGACCAGCAGCTCCGCGGGCGTGCCGGTCTTCAGGATCAGGCCCTGCTGCTGGAAGCTGTCCTTCACGGCCGGATCGTTGAGTGCGGCCACGATGGCCTGCTGGTACTGCTGCACCAGCGCAGCCGGCATCTTGGGCGGGCCCCAGATGGCGTACCAGGGATCGACGTGGTAGTTGGTCGCACCCTGCTCGTGCAGGCTGGGTATGTCCTTGAAGTCCGGATGACGCTCGCGCAGCGAGCCGCCGATGATCTTGATGCGGCCGGCCTTGACCTGTGCCACCGCGGTCTGTATCGGCATGAACATCGTCGGCACCTGCCCACCCAGCACGTCGGTGACCGCCGGGGCCGAACCTTTGTAGGCCACGTGCTCGAGCGAAACATTCATCTGCTGCTTGAACAGCTCCATGCACAGATGGTGGTGCGTGCCCTGGCCCGGCGATGCGTAGAAACGGCCCTTGTTGGCCCTGGCCCAGGCGACGAATTCGCTGACGTTGCTGGCCGGCACATCCTTGTTGACCACAAGCGCGAACGACGTCGAGCACACCTGGGTGATCGGCGAGAAGCCGTCGATGACGTCGAAGTCGACCTGCTTGTAGAACAGCGGCAGCGTCAGCGTCGTCGCCGGCACGATCATCAGCGTGGCGAGGTCGCTCGACTTCGCGACATAGCTCATCCCGATCATGCCCGACGCGCCGGCGCGGTTGTCGACCACGTAACCGCTGCTCAGTTGCGTCTGCAGCGCCGGGCCGAGTGCGCGCGCGATCGTGTCGGGTGTGGTGCCGGGCGTCACCGGCACGACCATCCGCAGCACTTTTTGCTGGGCCATGGCCCGGTTCATGGCACCGAGTCCGCTGGCCGCGATGCCGGCCAGGATCGTTCTGCGCAATTCGTTCACTGCAATTCCCTTGGTGGTGGTTCGGATGCGCCGCGACGGCGCCGCAGGGCGGGGCGCGCCCCGGCTGGGTGGTTCCGTATCAGCCCTAAGGATAGGCTTTTCGAACGTCCTTTTCGGTGCCGGCCTCACCCCGGACAGGGCACCCGACGCGTTCGACATGGCGGCCTGCCGCCCTGAAGGTGCCAACGCCGCAGGCGAGCTGCTGCGGCTCTGCGGGGTCGCAAGGGGCGTCCAAGGCGGCCAGCGGCTGCCGCTGCTGTCGACTTCGGTGGCGCCTTGGGTCAGCCTCCGGCCCTGGGCCGGTACTGAACAACGGCCGGGTCGGAGCGACCTGATCTGCCTGACTTGCGGTGAGCATGAGCACTGCGTTGGCAATGGCTCATGGCCCAGACCCGGTCTGCGGCCTGTCGAAGATCATCGCGATCATTTCGGCTCGGCCGGCGATCGTGATGATCTCCCAGTCGTTGTTGCAGCTGATGCAGCCACCGCCCTCGACGGCCGGCAGCCGCGGTGTCACATCGACTTGCGACGCGCCGTGACGACCACGCCGATCAGCCCACAGGCGAGCATCAGCGCGCTCATGGGCTCGGGCACCGCACCGGTGACCTGCAGTCCGAATTGCAGAGGGGCTGCCTGGTAAGGACCGCCTGCGGCGTATGCCGTCGCCCCCGGCATGCTCAGGCCCCCTGCGGGCGCCTGGAAGGCTCCATCTGGCACGGGCAAGCCCGGCACTGTTTCCAGCGTGGTGCCTTCCACGGCCAGCCAATACAGGCCGGCCGACGGCAGTTGCCAGCCCAGCCCCGAGACCCCGTTCCAGCCATCGACCGTAAAGCTCACCTTGGCGCTGGCCAGCAAGTCGCCGGGCAGGTGGTTGGCTGCGTCCTGGTAGAGCGACACCGAGAAGTGCTCGCCGGCATTGCCGCCAGTCAGGAAGGCGGCAATGCCGTCGATCTGCCAGGCCGACGGGGCGTTGAATCGCAGTGCCAGGAAGTCGGTGGTGTCGACGGTGCCCGCAAAGGTGCTGCCGTTGGGCGTTCCGGTGTCGAGCAGGTTGGCCGCGCTGGCGCTGCCGGCCAGCATGAGGGTGGCGGCCAGGGCCACCGTGAGTTGTTTGAACATGATGGTGGGCTTGGTTTGCATCAGTGGGCCAGCGTCACTTGCTTGAGCACCTGGGTCGGGCCGTAGCTGTCGCTGAAGCCGTAGGCGGTGATGTCGACCTTGCCGCTCTTGCGCACCGAGACCGTGGCCCAGGAGTAGCTGCGGTCGGTGGCCGCGTTCAGCGAAGCCACGCCCTGCTTCGATTCGAACGGCGAGCCGCCGGCGCCGACCAGCACTTGCCAGGCGCCGCCGGTGGGCTGCTGCATGTTGAAGATGTGCTCGTGGCCGCAGAAATACGTGGCGCCAAAGCTGCTGATGACGGTCCACAGCGCGTCGCGTGCCGCCAGGTTGCTGTCCAGTCCGGCGGGCGGCGTGGGCGTGGCATTGGCCGAATAGCTGTAGGTGTAGATCGGCTTGTGACCGAAGACGAAGAAGTTCTTGGCGCCCCGGCCTTGGGCCGCGGTCAGGTCAGCCGACAGCCAAATCGAAGGGCCAGTGCCGTCCGCGCCCACCGGGTCGGTGTTGATCACCGCGAAGTGCGAGGTGCCGACGTCGAAGCTGTAGGACAGCTGGTTCTGCGGCGTGCTCAGGCTGTCGTAGGCCTTGTTGTCGCCCGTGTTGACGTTGCTCACGTCGTAGCCGGTGGTGGCCTTGAAGCGGGTGGCATCGATGATCAGGTCGCCCATGTTGGCGCGCCAGGCGTTCTCGTTCTCGACCTTGGCCTTCTTGCCGCAGGCCTTGCACTGCACCTCGTGGTTGCCGGGCACCGGCACGATGTAGGTGCCGGTCTCCATCACCGGAGCGACCATGCCGCGCCAGAACGCGTATTGCTGGTAGAACTTGACCAGGTCGCTGTTGACCACTTCGCTGACCGTGGTCGGCGCGGCGGTGCTGGTGAAGGCCGAGCCAGCCGCATTGGAAGTGTGGGTGAAATCGGCCCAGCCATAGCCGTGCACCATGTCGCCGTTGAAGAACAGCATGCTGGGCTTTTGCGCCTGGATGCTGCGCAGGATGCGCGAGAAGGCCTTGCTGTTCTGCAGCCACAGCTTGTCCTGGCCCGACATCGTGGCCAGCGGCGTCGTGCCGTCCGGCGAAACCGGGTCTTGGCGTGAGTCACCCACCGTCGAGAACGACAGCACGACGGGATCCGTTTGCGCGTGTGCGGTGGTTGCCAGGGCAACAACGGCCAGCGCCAGGCAGATGGACTTCAGGGTCAGCGGCGTACCGCGCATGCAGAACTTGTTCATGAGGCGATTGCGGGAAGTTGCGGGATGAGTTGGGCGGTTCCTGTCGCTGACCGTCAGGCTCGCGACGTGGCCGTTCCCCAACCCGTTTTTAGTAGCGCTCCGTGACAAAGTAACGCCGGGGCCGATCCGATTGGGCCTGTACACCCCCTTGAATCGGGGGTGCGGGGGCTGTCCGCGGCGATGGCGGCGGGACGTACAGACGCCATCGCAAGCAGCCTCGGAACGGCTCCCCGAACAGGACCAGCGCCTGCGTCAGGCACAGACACAGGAAGCCGATGCGCCACCGGTTGCGCCGCCCTGGCCTCGGGCCCCGCTCAGTCCGGCGGTTTCCGCTGGCCGGCGAGGATGTGCCGGCTCAAGCCGTCAGCCCACACCGCGTAGCCATGACCACTCGGGTGCAGGCCGTCCTCGGCCATGCCGGCGCTCGTCGTGGTCTGCGGATGCCAGTGCAAGGTGCGCCGGTGCTGGTCGGCCAGCTGGCTCGCCAGGGTGGTGTTCATCTGCTGCGCCCACCGGCCCATGAACCAGCGCAGGGGCTGCGGCAGGGCTCTGCAGTCATGCATCGGCGGCACCGCACTGTGCACCAGCAGGTCGGGCGCAAAACGGTCGGCGATCAGTGCGGCCAAACGATGCTGCCACTGCGCCCACTGCAGCGGGGCGCACAGGGCGGTGGCATCGTTGGCGCCCATGGAGAGCACCACCACGTCGTAACGCGTCGAAGGGGCGTCCTGCAGCAACCGGAACAGGCCCGGTGAGTCCAGCCCGTTGACGGCCAGCACGCACCACTGCACGGTGTGATGGCGGCTGAGCCGTCGAACCAGGTGCCCGCACAGCGCCTGCTCCTGGCTGGCCGCGCCGACGCCGGCGGCGCCCGAGTCGCCGGCCACCAGCAAGCGCATCAGCGGGCCGCGTCCGGCAGTGCCCACGCGGCGCCCCGGCGGCTCAGGCAGCCGCGGCGCATTGCGCCGGACGTGTCGGGCCTGCAGCCAGAGCACCGGCCACAAGAGACCCAGCAGCAGCAAACGTTCGCCGTCAGCCATGCGCGTGCCGATTCATGGTGGTGCCCTGGTTGTACCGCGCTCGGTGGGCACCGGTCAGGGTGCATGCGCTGGGTGCGCTGGAGGCGGGCCTCATGGTGGCGGCGGGTGCCTGCCGCGGTCGGTGCGCCGGAGCACATCGCTCGGCGGCGCGGGGCACGGTGCGCGGCGCTGGGTCTGGTAACGCACGGACCGAGGCCCGGCCCGCCGATGACACTCCAGGGCATGGACTGCACGCGGCCCCATCGCACGGGGGTGGCCCGTGCGGCCGCTGTTCAGGAGACCGAACTTGGCTGACCATCCGCAGGGCGAAATCGGGCTGCATGCCGCGCCCCAGGCGTTCCGGCTGCCCGAGTCAGGAGACGGCTTGCCGGAGCGCCACCTGTCCCTGCGCCGGGACTTCCCCGTGGTTTGCGTGGGCGGCTCGGCCGGTGGGCTGGACGCCTACATCCGGCTGCTGAAGTGCCTGCCCGCCGATCTGGGCGTGGCCGTCGTCATCGTCAACCACATCACGCTCTTCCCGACACAGCTGCACACCATCCTGCCGCTGTACACGGCCATGCCGGTCGACCTCATCAGCGACCGCTTGCTGATCGAACCCAACCGGGTCTTCATCATTCCCTCGAACTGCGACTTGCACGCCCAGGGTGGCGAGTTCCAGCTGAGGCCGATCTCCAAGCCGCGCGGCTGGCCCGACGTGATCACGGTCTTCCTGCGCTCGCTCACCGCGCATTGGGACGGCAAGCTGGTGGCCATCATCGTGTCGGGCTACGACGGCGACGGCGCGGCGGCGATGTGCGGCATCCAGCAGGTCGGCGGCATCACCATCGCGCAGAAGCTGGACAAGGCCCAGCAACCCGACATGCCCGAGAGCGCGATCGCCACCGGGTGCATCGACTTCGTGCTGTCGCCCGAAGACATCGCCCTGGCCATCCGGCGCGTCGCCCGGAACGAGGCGCAGCCTGACGCATGACGCGCCCGGCGATGCGCGCCGACTTTTTGCAGGCTTCTTGCGCCAACACAAGGCGGCGGCCCCCCAAGCGGCCGAGCGCGGCCTAGACTGAAGCCACACCACAGGACGGGCTGCAGCCAGCGCCTCAGGCGCGGGCAGTCCACGGCCCCGCGAGGAGACAGCCCGTGCGCGCAACCGACGTCAGCCAACCGGCCTACTTCCACAAGGTCGTCGATTGCCAGTGGGCCTGCCCGGCCCACACCCCGGTGCCGGAATACATCCGGCTCATCGCCCAGGGCCGCTACGACGACGCCTACATGGTCAACTGGGTCAGCAACGTCTTCCCGGGCGTGCTCGGCCGCACCTGCGACCGCCCCTGCGAACCGGCCTGCCGGCGCGGCCGCGTGGAAGAGCACAACACGGCCAAGCCCGAGCCGGTGGCGATCTGCCGGCTGAAGCGCGTGGCGGCCGATTTCAAGCAGGCCGACGGCGTGCAGGCGCAGATGCCGACGCCGCTGCCGCGCAATGGCAAGAAAGTCGCCTGCGTCGGCGCCGGGCCGTCGTCGCTGACGGTGGCCCGCGACCTCGCCACCCAGGGCTACGCGGTGACGGTTTTCGATGGCGAACAGAAGGCTGGCGGCTTCATCCGCACGCAGATCCCGCGCTTCAGGCTGCCCGAAGCCGTCATCGACGAAGAGACCGGCTACATCCTGAACCTGGGCGTCGAATTCAGGTCCGGCCAACGCGTCGATTCCATGCAGGCGCTGATGGCGCAAGGCTACGACGCCCTCTTCGTCGGCTGCGGCGCGCCGCGCGGGCGCGACCTGCAGCTGCCAGGCCGGCAAGACGCCGCGGCCGACATCCACATCGGCATCGACTGGCTGGCCAGCGTGTCCTTCCAGCATGTCACCCGGGTGAAGCCGCGCGTCATCGTGCTGGGTGGCGGCAACACCGCGATGGACTGCTGCCGCTCGGCGCGCCGCCTGGGCGCCCAGGACGTGAAGGTGGTGGTGCGCTCGGGTTTCGACGAGATGAAGGCCAGCCCCTGGGAGAAGGAAGACACGCTGCACGAAGGCATCCCGATCCTGAACTTCCACGTGCCCACGGCCTTCGTGCATGAAGGCGGCACGCTCACCGGCATGCGCTTCCAGATCGTCGCGGCGGTCTGCGACGCGCAGGGCCGGCGCAGCCTGGTGCCCACCGGCGAGCCCGAAGTCGAAATCGACTGCGACGAGGTGCTGGTGGCCGTGGGCCAGGAGAACGCCTTCCCGTGGATCGAACGCAGCACCGGCATCGAATTCGACCACCGGGGCCTGCCCCAGCTCGACGCAGCCAGCTTCCAGTCCACCGTGCCCCATGTGTTCTTCGGCGGCGACGCGGCCTTCGGCCCCAGGAACATCATCACGGCGGTGGCCCACGGGCACGAGGCCGCAGTCAGCATCGACCGCTACCTGCACGGTGTACCGGTCGGCAACCGGCCGCCGCCGATGGTCAACCTGGTGTCGCAGAAGATGGGCATCCACGAGTGGAGTTACCACAACGCACCCAGCGACGACACGCGCAACAAGGTGCCCTGGGCGGCGGCCGAAAAGGCGCTGGCCAGCATCCGGGTCGAGGTGGAACTCGGCTTCGACGCCGCCGTGGCCTTCAAGGAAGCCGAGCGCTGCCTGAACTGCGATGTGCAGACGGTGTTCGCCGACCAGCTGTGCATCGAGTGCGACGCCTGCGTCGACATCTGCCCGACGGATTGCATCACCTTCACTGCGCCCGGCACCGAGGCCGAACTGCGCGGCCGGCTCAAGGCGCCATCGCGCCATACCGAGCAGGCGCTGTATGTCAGCGCCGCGCTGAAGACCACCCACGTGATGGTCAAGGACGAAGACGTCTGCCTGCACTGCGGCCTGTGCGCCGAACGCTGCCCCACCGGCGCCTGGGACATGCAGAAGTTCCTGCTGAAAACGACACAGGCCGGCCCCGCTTGCCGGGGCGCCCTGCCCACCGCCCATCGCGCAGGAGTTGCCGCATGAGCCAGCCGGCCCAACCCCTAGCAGCGGTCAACGACTTCGTCATCAAGTTCGCCAACGTCAACGGCTCGGGCTCGGCGTCGGCCAACGAGCTGTTCGCCAAGGCGGTGATGCGCATGGGCGTGCCGGTCAGCCCGCGCAACATCTTCCCCAGCAACATCCAGGGCATGCCGACCTGGTACGAAGCCCGCATCTGCGAGCAGGGCTACCACGGCCGCCGCGGCGGCGTGGACATGATGGTGGCCATGAACCCGCAGACCTGGGCGCAGGACGTGGCCGAGATCGAACCCGGTGGCTACCTGTTCTACGACAGCACGCGGCCGCTGCCGCCGGGCAGCCTGCGCGACGACCTCAACGTCATCCCGGTGCCGCTGACCGCCATCGCCAACGCCAACTACACCGACCCCCGCCAGCGCCAGCTGTTCAAGAACATCATCTACGTGGGTGCGCTGTCGGTGCTGCTGAACATCGACGCTGAAGTCTTCGAACGCCTGTTCGCCGAGCAGTACAAGGGCAAAGAACGCCTGCTCGACAGCAATGTGCAGGCGCTGCACCTGGGCCGCGACCACGTGAAGCAGCACCTGCCGCACCCGCTGGGCCTGCGCGTGCGCCGTTCCGACCGGGTGGGCGACCAGATCTTCACCGACGGCAACAGCGCCGCCGCTTTGGGTTGCATCTATGGCGGCGCCACGGTCTGTGCCTGGTACCCGATCACGCCTTCGTCGTCGATACCGGAAGCCTTCCAGAAGGTCGCCGACCAGTTCCGCATCGACCCGGCCACCGGCACCCACCGCTATGCCATCGTGCAGGCCGAAGACGAACTGGCCTCGATCGGCATGGTGGTGGGGGCGGGCTGGAACGGCGCCCGCGCCTTCACCGTCACCTCGGGCCCCGGCATCAGCCTGATGCAGGAGTTCATCGGCCTGGCCTATTTCGCCGAGATCCCGGTCACCATCATCGACGTGCAGCGCGGCGGGCCGTCCACCGGCATGCCCACACGCACGCAGCAGAGCGACATCCTGGCTTGCGCCTACGCCTCGCACGGCGACACCAAGCATGTGCTGTTGCTGCCGCAAGACCCGCACGAGTGCTTCGAGTTCGCGGCCGCAGCACTCGACCTGGCCGACCGGCTGCAGACGCCGATCTTCGTGATGACCGACCTCGACATCGGCATGAACCAGCGCCTGAGCAAGCCCTTCGCCTGGGACGACGCGCGCCGCTACGACCGCGGCAAGGTGATGAGCGCCGCAGAACTCGAGGCCGGCAAGGACTTCGGCCGCTACAAGGACGTCGACGGCGACGGCATCCCCTGGCGCACGCTGCCCGGCACCCACCCCACCAAGGGCAGCTTCTTCACCCGCGGCACGACGCGCAACCCCTACGCCCAGTACAGCGAGCGAGGGCCTGACTACATCGACAACATGGAGCGGCTGCTGAAGAAGTTCCGCACCGCCGCCGCCTGGGTGCCGCAACCCTTGCTGCGCCTGGGCGACGAGCCGACGGCCCTGGGCGTCATCTATTACGGCAGCACCGCGCCGGCGATGCGCGAGGCGCTCGACGTGCTGCACGCCGAGGGCATCCACATCGACGCGCTGCGCCTGCGCGCCTTCCCCTTCCCGCCCGTGGTGCCCGACTTCATTGCGGCCCACGAGCAGGTCTTCGTCGTCGAGCAGAACCGCGACGCCCAGATGCGCAGCCTGCTCATTAACGAACTGCAGATCGACCCGGCCCGTCTGCCTGCGGTGCTGCACTACGACGGCACGCCCATCACCGCGCGCTTCATCGTCGCGGCCATCCGCAAGGCCATCGCCGCGCGGACCCCCGCACAGGCCCAGGAGGTGACCGCATGACCTTCATCGCCAAGCCCAAGCTGCACCACCCGACGCTGCACAAGAACCGGGTCGGCTACACGCGGCGCGACTACGAAGGCCGGATCAGCACGCTGTGCGCCGGCTGCGGCCACGATTCGATATCCGCGGCGATCATCCAGGCCTGCTGGGAACTCGACATCGAGCCGCACCGCGTCGCCAAGTTGAGCGGCATAGGCTGCAGCAGCAAGACGCCCGACTACTTCCTGGGCGCCAGCCACGGCTTCAACACCGTGCACGGCCGCATGCCCAGCGTGCTGACCGGCGCCAACCTGGCCAACCGCTCGCTGCTCTACCTGGGCGTCAGCGGCGACGGCGATAGCGCCAGCATCGGGCTGGGCCAGTTCGCCAACGCCATGCGGCGCGGCGTGCGCATGGCCTACATCGTCGAGAACAACGGCGTCTACGGCCTCACCAAGGGCCAGTTCAGCGCCACCGCCGACCGCGGCAGCAAGAGCAAGAAAGGCGTGGTCAATGCCGACAGCCCGGTGGACCTGGTGGCGCTGGCGCTGCAGCTCGGCGCCACCTTCGTGGCGCGCAGCTTCTCGGGCGACAAGGCGCAACTGGTGCCGCTGATCAAGGGCGCGATGGCGCACGGCGGCGCGGCCTTCATCGATGTCATCAGCCCCTGCGTGACCTTCAACAACCACGGCGGCAGCACCAAGAGCTACGACTACGTGCGCCAGCACAACGAGGCCGTCAGCCGCATCGACTTCATGACCCCGGGCGAAGAGATCACCACAGCCTACGCCCCCGGCGACGTGGTGGATGTGGCGCAGCACGACGGCAGCGTGCTGCGCCTGCGCAAGCTGCACGAGGACTACGACCCGACCGACCGCTACGGCGCGCTGAGCTACATGAACGCCCACGCCCAGCATGGCGAGGTGGTCACCGGCCTGCTCTACCTGGACCCGCTGGCCACCGACCTGCACACCGCCTTCAACACCTGCGCCACGCCGCTGAACGCGCTGCGCGAGGCCCAGCTCTGCCCGGGCGCTGACGCGCTGGCCCAGATCAACGCGGCGCTGCGCTGAAGCGCCAGCCGAGGAGGACGCCATGTCCGAACGCACCATCGCCCAGGCCATGTCGCGGCGCCACGTGCTCAGCCTGGGGCCCAGCGCCAGCGTGCACGAGGCCGCCTGCGTGATGACGCGCGCCAACTGCGGCAGCGTGCTGATCATCGACCGCAGCAGCGCGCTGCTGGGCATCGTCACCGAGCGCGACCTGATGACGCGCGTGCTGGCCAAGGCGCTGGACCCGAACACCACGCCGGTCAGCCAGATCATGACCCCCAACCCGCAGTGCGTGCAGCCCGAGCTGAAGGTGGCCGACGCGGTGCTGATCATGATCGAGCGCGGTTTCCGCCACCTGCCGGTGCTGGCCGACAGCGGCCAGATCCTGGGCGTGTTCTCGGTGCGCGACGCCCTGCCGCGTGAAGTCAACACCGCGGTCAGCCTGTCGGAATTCAACGAACAGGTGAACGACGCCCTGGGCTGAGCGTGCCGGCCGGCGCCGCCAGACCGCGCGGCAAGCCGCCTGCGTAAACTCCCGCAGATACAGAGCCGGGGAGCGCATGAACAAGAGCAGCGACGTGAAGGCCGGCCGCCGCGCCGCCTTCCATGACGACGGCAAGGTCACGCTCGAGATGGTGGCGGCGGCCGCCGGCGTGTCGCCCAGCACGGTGTCGCGCATCCTGAACGGCACCGCCAAAGTCAGCGCCGATAAGCGCACGGCCGTGGACGAGGCGGTGGCCCGCCTGGGCTTCGTGCCCAACCCGGTGGCGCGCGGCCTGGCCGGCGGGCGCACGCTGAGCGTGGGCGTGATCACGCAGACCATCGACAGCCCCTTCTTCGGCAGCGCCCTGCGCGGCGTGGAAGACGAACTCAGCCGCGCCGGCTACAGCCCGCTGTTTGTCAGCGGGCACTGGAACGTCGCGCAAGAAGCGCGCTGCATCGACATGCTGCGCTCGCGGCGCGTGGACGGCATCATCGTGCTGAACGGGCGCCTGCCCGACGCCACGCTGACGGCCCATGCGCAGCAGTTGCCGGTGGTGGTCACCGGCCGTGCGCTGAAGGCGCCGGGCCTGTACGCGCTGAACTTCGACGACTTCGAAGGCGCCCGACTGGCCACGCAGCACCTGCTGAGCCTTGGCCACCGGCGCATCGCCTTCATCGCCGGCGACCCGCGGCACCCCGACGCGAAAGAACGCCAGCGCGGCTACCGGGCTGCGCTGCAAGCCGCCGGCCTGCATCTGGAACAGGACCTGGTGGTGCCCGGCCAGTACACCGAAGACAGCGGCCGCATGGCGGTCGAGCGGCTGCTGGACAGCCGCGAGTCTTTCACCGCCATCTTTGCGGCCAACGACCAGATGGCCTTCGGCGCGGCGCTGGCCCTGCACCGGCGCCACCTGCGGGTGCCCGACGATGTCTCGCTGGTCGGCTTCGACGACATCGCCGGCGCCCTGTACACCGTGCCGCCGCTGAGCACCGTGCACCACCCAGTCTACGAACTGGGGCAGATCGCCGCCACCGCGATGCTGCAACTGCTGACCGGCGAGGTGCCCACGGCCCGGCTGCCGGCACCGCGCTTCATCGCCCGCGACAGCAGCCGCGCGTTGCGAACGCGCTAGGCAGCCCGCCCGGGGCGGCCCGGGCGCTTGGCGATAACCCTCGATTGACAGCCCGGGTCACGCCCCGTAAATTATGAAAGCGCTTTCACGGGGTCGTCCCGGGTGTGAGCGCTGGTTTCTTTTCGCGGAGCGCAGACATGACTGACAAGGCCGGCAGCCCGCTGCGGCGCCGAGGCTGGCTGGCCTTGGCCGTCGGGCTGTGCGCGACGCTGGCCCAGGCCCAGGCCCGGCAGGTGCTGACCGTGGCCGCCTACCCGGCGGTGGACGAGATCGTCAAGGCCGCCATCCCGGCCTGGAAGAAGCTGCACCCCGACGTCGACATCCAGGTGGTCAGCCGCGAATTCGCCGACCACCACACCGCCATGACCACGGCGCTGTCGACCAGTGCCCACCTGCCCGACGTGATGGCGCTCGAAGTCGGCTACGTGGGCCGCTTCGCCACCGGCGGCGGGCTGGAAGACCTGCGCCAGCCGCCCTACGGCATAGCCCACTTTGCCGACCGCTATGTGCCCTACGCGCTGGCCCAGGCCACCAACCGCAAGGGCGCCATCGTGGCCGCGCCGACCGACATCGGCCCGGGCACCTTGCTGCTGCGCACCGACGTGCTGGAAAAAGCCGGCGTCACCGAGGCCGAGCTCACACGGTCGTGGGACAGCTATGTCGCGGCCGGCGTGCAGATCAAGCGCAGCACCGGCGCCTACCTGCTGCCCCACGCGCGGGACATGAAGGACCTGCTGATCCGCACCGGCCTGCGGCCCGGCGAAGGTCTGTACTTCGACCAGGACAGCCAGGTGCTGGTGACCACGCCGCGCTTCGTGCGGGCCTTCACCCTGGCCCGGGAGATCCGCCGCAAGCAGCTCGATGCCCGCGTGTCCACCTGGTCCAACGAGTGGAGCGCAGGCTTCAAGCGCGGCACGCTGGCCACGCAGATGTCGGGCGCCTGGCTGGCCGGGCACCTGAACAACTGGCTGGCGCCCGGCACGCGCGGCAAGTGGCACGCGGCGCAATTGCCCGAGGGCGCGTTCGCAGCCTACGGTGGCAGCTTCTTCGCCATCGCCCGCGGTGCGACGGCAGCCAACAAGGCCTTGGCGTGGCAATTCATCCAGCTGATGACGCTGGACCGCACCCAGCAACTGGCCGCCTTCAAGAGCCAGGACGCCTTCCCGGCCCTGCTGTCGGCCTACGACGACCCCTTCTTCGACCTGCCCATTGCCTTCCTGGGCGGCCAGCCGGCGCGCCTGCTGTGGCGCGAGGCCACGCGCAGGATCACCGCGCCCAGCGTGCACAAGCAGGACGCCTTCGCCGCCGAGGTGATCGACACCGAACTGGACAAGGTGCTGGACCAGGGCAAGGACATCGCGGTGGCCCTGGCCGATGCCGCCCGATTGCTGGAGAAGCGCGCCAAGCGCTGAAACAGCCATGAAGCTGCCCGCCTTGCTGCGCCTGTCGCCCCGGCTCACACCGTATGTGCTGCTGAGCCCTTTCGTCATCCTGTTCTGCGTGTTCGGCATGTTCCCGCTGGCCTTTTCGCTCTACCTGGCGTTTCAAAGCTGGGAGCCGACCAGCGGCCTGTCGGCCATGCAGTTCGTGGCGCTGGACAACTTCGCCTTCGCGCTGCAGGACGAATGGTTCTGGAAGAGCCTGAAGAACACCGGCTGGCTGGCCGTGGCCTCGGGCGTGCCGCAGCACCTCGTGGCCCTGCCGCTGGCGGCCTTCATCCACACCCGCTTCAAGCGCCTGCGCAACGGTGTGGTGGGCGTCTATTTCCTGCCCTACATCACCAGCACGGTGGCCATCGCCATCCTGTTCAGCAGCCTGTTCTCGAAAGACTTCGGTCTGCTCAACCAGGGTCTGCTGGCGCTGTTCGGCGGCCCGCCCATCGACTGGCTGGGCGCGCCCGAGGCCATCAAGCCGGCCATCGCGATGATCGTCTTCTGGCGCTACGTCGGCTTCAACGTGGTGCTCTACCTGGCCGCGCTGCAGACCATCCCGCAAGACCTCTACGAGGCGGCGACGATGGATGGCGCCGGCCGCCTGCAGCAGTTCTTCTTCATCACGCTGCCCAGCATCAAGCCGATGATCTTCTTCGGCGTGACGCTGAGCGTCATCGGCGGCCTGCAGATCTTCGAAGAACCCTTCATCCTGACCGGCGGCCGTGGCGGCTCCGACCAGGCCGGCATGACGACGGCCATCTACCTCTACCGCATGGCCTTCGACTTCAACGACTTCGGCGCGGCCAGCGCGATGTCGTGGCTGCTGTTCCTGGTGGTCGTCGTGTTGACGTGGTTGACGAATCTCGCGTTCAAGCCGAAACCATGAAGACCGACAAGCTCGCACCCTGGGCCGCCTACGCCTTCGTCGGCGTGGGCTCGCTGATCATGCTGGCGCCCTTCTATTTCATGTTCGTGTTCGCCACGCACTCGCGCACCGAGATCTTCAGCCTGCCGCCGCCGCTGTTCTTCGGCGACGACTTCTTCAACAACCTGAAGATCCTGACCACGCGCCTCCCCTTCTGGCGCAACCTGGGCTGGAGCCTCTACGTGGCGCTGGCCAACACCGCGCTGACGCTGCTGTTCTGCAGCATGGGCGGCTACGCCTTCGGCCTCTTCGAGTTCCGCTACAAGAACGCGCTCTTCGCCATCGTCATGGCGACCCTGCTGCTGCCCAGCTTCATGAACATGATCCCCACCTTCATGATCATGGACGCGCTGGGCTGGATCGACCAGCCGCGCGCCCTCTACATCCCCGGTGCGGCCAGCGCCTTCGGCATCTTCCTGATGCGCCAGTTCGTCAGCACCTCGGTGCCGAAAGAGCTGATCGAGGCGGCGCGCATGGACGGCTGCAGCGAAATCGGCATCTACCTGCGCATCGTGCTGCCGCTGCTCAAGCCCGCATTGGGCACGCTGGGGCTGATCACCTTCATCGCCAGCTGGAACAACTTCATCGGCCCGCTGATCGTCATGCGCAGCCCCGAGATGTTCACGCTGCCGCTGGCCCTGCGCAGCCTGCAAAGCCCGGTCGATACCGAGTGGGGCGCGCTGATGGCCGGCGCGGCCATCGCGACCCTGCCGCTCGTCATCCTGTTCATGCTGTCGTCCCGCCAACTCATCAGCGGTCTCACCGCGGGTGCCGTCAAGTAACCCCGTTTCCTGCTTCGCTCCATGACCCCTACCGCACCGATGGCTCCTGCCCTGTCCTTCCCCGCCGACTTCGTCTGGGGCGTGGCCACCAGTGCTTTCCAGATCGAAGGCGGCGCCACGCTTGGCGGCAAGGGTCCGTCGATCTGGGACACCTTCTGCCGCGTGCCCGGCGCCATCGCCGATGGCAGCAACGGCGACATCGCCTGCGACCACGTCCACCGCTGGGCCAGCGACCTGGACATCGTGCAGAGCCTGGGCGTCGACGCCTACCGCTTCAGCGTCAGCTGGCCGCGCGTGCAGCCCAGCGGCAGCGGCGCCTGGAGCACAGCCGGGCTGGACTTCTACGAACGCCTGATCGACGGCCTGCTCGAGCGCGGCGTGGCGCCCTACCTCACGCTCAACCACTGGGACCTGCCGCAGGCGCTGCAGGACGCCGGCGGCTGGGCGAACCGCGACACCGTGCACCGCTTCGTCGACTACGCGCGGGGCATGGCCGCCCGCTTCGGCGACCGCGTCGCCAGCATCACCACCCACAACGAACCATGGGTGATGGCCAACCTGGGCCACGAGACCGGCATCTTCGCGCCCGGCATCCGGGACCGCCGGCAGGCCATGCAGGTCGCGCACCACCTGCTGCTCAGCCACGGCCTGGCGCTGCAGGCGCTGCGTGCCGACGGCTGCGCCTGCGCCCTGGGTATCGTGCTGAACCTGAGCCCGGTGCAGCCGGCCAGCCCGACGCCGGCCGACATCGCGCAGGCCCACTTCGAAGACGGCCGCCTGGTGCGCTGGTACATGGACCCGCTGTACCGCGGGCGCTACCCGCAGGACATCGTCGACTTCCTGGGCGCCGACGCGCCCGAGGTGGCGCCCGGTGACATGGCCGCCATCGCGCAGCCCATGGACTTCATGGGCCTGAACTACTACACGCGCGCCGTGGCCAGCGCGCAGGGGCCGTGGGACGTCCAGCAAAGCGGGCTGGAGCTGACCGACATGGGCTGGGAGATCTACCCCGAAGGCCTGACCGAGTTGCTGCTGCGCCTGCACCGCGACTACGCCGTGCCGCCGCTCTTCGTGACCGAAAACGGCGCCGCCTTCCAGGACACGCTGCTGGACGGGCGCATCGACGACGCGGGCCGCACGCGCTACATCGCCTCGCACATCGCCGCAGTCGGCGAGGCCCTGCGCCTGGGCGTGCCGATGGCCGGCTACATGGTGTGGAGCCTGCTGGACAACTTCGAGTGGGCTTCGGGCTACGAGAAGCGCTTCGGCATCGTGCACGTGGACTACGCCACGCAGCAGCGCACGCTGAAAGACAGCGCGCTCTGGTACCGCGACTTTCTGCAACAGCAGCAGGCCCTGCGCGCCACGCGCTGCGCTGCTGCGTCCCCGCGGGGTTGACGATGGGCCAGGTCACGCTGAAGGGCATCCACAAGCGCTACGGTGAGCTGCCCGTGATCCAGGGCATAGACCTGGAAGTCCAGGACGGCGAGTTCCTGGTCTTCGTGGGCCCCAGCGGCTGCGGCAAGAGCACCACGCTGCGCATGATCGCGGGGCTGGAAGACATCACGGCCGGTGACATCACCATCGATGGCCAGCGCATCAATGACATGCGCCCGGCCGACCGCGGCACGGCCATGGTGTTCCAGAGCTACGCCCTCTACCCGCACATGACGGTGGGCGAGAACATGGGCTTTGCGCTGAAGATGTCGGGCGTGGGCCAGGCCGAGCGCAAGGCCCAGGTCGGCAAGACGGCCGAGATCCTGCGCATCACCGAACTGCTGGACCGCTACCCGAAAGCGCTGTCGGGCGGCCAGCGCCAGCGGGTGGCCATCGGCCGCGCCATCGTGCGCAAGCCCAAGGTGTTTCTGTTCGACGAGCCGCTGTCCAACCTGGACGCTGCGCTGCGCGTGAACATGCGCATCGAACTGACGCGCTTGCACCAGGAACTGGGCACGACGATGATCTACGTCACCCACGACCAGGTCGAGGCCATGACCATGGGCGACCGCATCGCCGTCTTCAACCAGGGGAAGGTGGCGCAACTCGGCGCGCCGTTGATGCTGTACCGGCGGCCGGCCAACGAGTTCGTCGCCACCTTCATCGGCGCGCCCAGGATCAACATCGTGGACCGGCCCGGCGCCGGGGCCAGCGCGGCCCACCGCGCGCTGTGGGCGGCCATCGCCCGTGACGCGCCGGTGCAGGCCCAGCGCGCGGGCTTGCGGCCCGAGCACCTGCATCTGGTGGCAGCGGGGCAAGGCATCCCGGCCCGCGTGGCGCTGGCCGAGCACCTGGGCGATGCCTCGGTCATCCACCTGCGCGTCGACGGCGTGGCCGACCTGCTCAGTGCCAAGGTCAGCGCCGAACACAGCCAGGTGCACGCGGGGCAGAGCGTGGGCCTGGCGCCCGATGCGTCGTGGGCCCTGGCCTTCGACGCCCAACAGCAACTGGCAGCCTGAACATGGCCAAGAAACCCCAGAAAGTCCCGGGCTGGAAACTGGTCTGGCACGATGAATTCGAGGGCACGGAGATCGACCGGACGAAGTGGGACTTCGACATCGGCAACGGCTTCTACGACGACAAGAACCACGTCTGGGTGCCGGGCTGGGGCAACGAGGAACTGCAGTACTACACCGACGCACCGGCCAATGCGCAGGTGAAAGACGGACGGTTGACGATCCGCGCGCAGAAGGAAGCGCTGCATGGCTGCGGCTACACCTCGGCGCGGCTGAAAACCCGCCGGCGCGACGGCACCCCGCTGTTCACCAAGCAGTACGGCCGCGTCGAATTTCGCGCCCAGGTGCCCTGGGGCAAGGGCCTGTGGCCGGCGCTGTGGATGCTGCCGCAGCAGGACCGCTACGGCGGCTGGGCCGCCAGCGGCGAAATCGACCTGATGGAGATCGTCGGCGACCAGCCGCACGAGGTGCTGAGCAGCATCCACTTCGGCTCGACCCACCCCAAGCGCACGATGATCACCACGGTGCACGAATTGCCGGACGGCAGCAAGGTGGCCGACTGGCACGTCTACGCCGTGGAATGGGAGCCGGGCGAGATCCGCTGCTACGTCGACGGCGTGCAGACCTGCAGCTACAACCACTGGTGGAGCTGCAGCCAGCTCAAGGACGGCCAGGGCGTGGAGGCCCGCAAGGCCGCCGAGCTGAACCCCTGGCCTGCGCCCTTCGACCAGCCCTTCTACCTGGTGATGAACGTGGCCGTGGGCGGCAATCTCCCCGGCGCGCCCGATGAGGCCACGCCGTTCCCGGCCGACATGGTGGTGGACTACGTGCGCGTCTACGACAAGGCCGGCGGCTACGGTCCGGTCCAGCCCATCGGCAAGGGCCGCTTCCCCTGGCAGGTCAAGCAGCCCGCTTGAGGAGAGCAACCCTGTCCAGAACCACCTCCGCTCGCAGCGATGCGCTGCACCAGAGCGTTGACCACGGCAGCGCGCAAGGCGAGGCGCAGACAGCTGGTGATGCAGGCGTCTACCCCGAGCGCATGCCCCAGGTCACTGCAGAAAGCCATTCATGACCGCAGCCACAGCCCCCCACAAGGTGCCTTTCGGGCAGAAGGTCGCCTTTGGCCTGGGCATGCTGGCCAACCAGATGTTCCCGGCCGCCCTGGGCATCTTCATGGTGGTGCTGGTGCAGGACATGGGCTTCCCGACCTGGATGTGGGGCATCCTGTTCTTCCTGCCGCGGGCCTATGACGCCATCCTCGACCCGATCATGGGCTTCGTGTCCGACAACACGCGCTCGAAGTGGGGCCGGCGGCGGCAGTACGTCTTCGTCGGCGCCATCCTGATGGGCGTCGCCTTCGTGGCGATGTGGCAGCTGCACCGCGCCGACGGCCTGACCTACAACTTCGTCTATTTCCTGATCTGGTCGCTGGTGTTCTTCACCGGGCTGACGGTGTTCAGCATCCCCTACGTGGCCATCGGCTACGAGATGAGCGACGACTTCCACGAGCGCACCAGCATCATGGCCGTGGCGCAATGGATAGGCCAGTGGGCCTGGGTCATCGCGCCCTGGTTCTGGGTCGTGATGTACGACCCCAAGTGGTTCGCCAACGCCGACTCGGCGGCCCGCACCCTGTCGGTCTGGGTCGGCGTGATCTGCATGGGGCTGGCCATGGTGCCGGCCCTGTTCATCCCCAGCCGATCGACCCTGGACGACGAGCATCTGGCCCCGCTGACGCTGGCCAACGTGGGCGCCGGTGTGAAGGACCTGTTGAACGGCTTCAAGGAGGCCTTCGGCTGCGCGCCCTTTCGCAAGCTGTGCTTTGCCACCTTCCTGATCTTCAACGCTTTCAACACCGTGGCGGCCTTCTCCTTCTTCATCGTCGTCTACCACCTGTTCAAGGGCGACACCGTGGCCGCCGGCATCTGGCCCACGCTGTTCGGCAGCATCGGCGCGCTGGTCACCACCTTTGCCGTGATCCCCGCCGTGGCCTGGATGTCCAAGCGGATGGGCAAGAAGAACGCCTTCATGCTGTCGCAGGGCATCTCGCTGATCGGCTACGCCTTGCTGTGGTTCCTGATGGTGCCCGGCAAGCCCTGGATGTTCATGTTCGCGCTGCCTTTCTTCTCCTTCGGCATCGGCGGCCTGTTCACGCTGATGATGTCGATGACAGCCGACGTCTGCGACCTCGACGAACTGGCCACCGGCAAGCGGCGCGAGGGCATCTTCGGCGCCATCTACTGGTGGATGGTGAAGCTGGGCTTTGCCGTCGCCGGCCTGCTCAGCGGGGCCATCATGGCCTACGTCGCCTTCACGCCCGGCGCCCCCGTGCAGCCCGCCGGCGCGGTCGATGGGCTGCGGCTCTTCTACTCCGGCGTGCCCATCGTCGGCACGCTGCTGGCCCTGTGGATCATGCGCAACTACGACCTGGACGAGCAACGCGCCATGGCGGTCAACGCCGAACTGCAGCGGCGCAAACAGCCGATCGAAGCGCCGTGAGGCGGGCCCTGCTGCTGGTCCTGCTGCCACTCGCCGCCTGTGGTGGTGGTGGGGATGCGACGATCACGGCCGCAGCGCCAGCGCCCACTGCAGCTCCAGCTCCAGCGCCAGCGCCAGCTCCCGCACCCGCTCCGGCACCCGCGCCGAACCCGAGCTATGTGCCAGCGAACTACCGCCTGGTCTGGGCCGACGAATTCAACGTCGATGGCCTGCCCGACGCCACGCGCTGGGGCTACGACATCGAGCGCAACCGTCTGGGTTGGTACAACAACGAACTGCAGTATTACGCGGCCAGCCGGCTGGAAAACTCGCAGGTCAGCGGTGGCACGCTGCGCATCACGGCACGGCGCGAAAGTCTGGGCAGCGCGGCCGACTGGGGCGGCCAGCGCTACACCTCGGCGCGGCTGATCACGCGCGGCAAGGCAGCCTGGACCTATGGCTACTTCGAGGTCCGTGCCCGGCTGCCCTGCGGCCGCGGCACCTGGCCGGCGATCTGGACGCTGGGCAGCGGCGGCGTCTGGCCCGACGACGGCGAACTCGACATCATGGAGCAGGTCGGCAGCAACCCGACGCGCGCCTTCAGCACCGTGCACACGCTGGCCAGCGGCGGCTCGGGCACGGGCGCTGCGATACAGGTGCCCGATGTCTGCGGCAGCAGCGTCTTCCACAACTACCAGATGCACTGGACCGCCGACGAGATCGCGATGGCCTTGGATGGCGTCGTCTACTACCGCTACGCCAACCCGCGTGCCGGCAAGACCACCTGGCCTTTCGACGCGCCGCAGTACCTGCTGTTGAACCTGGCCATCGGTGGCACGCTGGGCGGTTTTGTGGACGACGCCATCTTCCCGGTCACACTGGAAATCGACCACGTGCGCATCTGGCGGGCGCCGCCCTGACGGCGGCGAACCTTGGGGCGCCGGTACGGCTCAGTGGGCGTCGGCCTGCACGGTGAGCAGGGCGTGCGCCGGCAGGTTCAGCGCGGCATGCCGAGTGCCGACCTGCAGATTGAAATGCAAGGCGACATCGCTGCGGTTGAGCACCACCACGGCCAGGCTGCCGTCAGGGTTGACGGCAGCGGTGCATTCCAGCGCCTCGCGCGTGGCGGCGCACAGCACGCGCTGCGCGCCGGGGTGCATGAAGCGGGCGAAGTGACCCAAGGCGGCGTAGGAACTCTGGAAATGCAGTGCTGAACGGCCCGCGTCGGCCAGCACGGGCGCGCTGCAGTAGTTGCCGACGTGGTTGGGCCCGCCGAATTCGTCGAGCAGCAGGTTCCAGTCGATCCAGCCCACCGTCCAGTGGTTCAGGTCGGCGATGAGGGACCGCGCGTAGCGCTCGGCCAACGACCACTCGCCGTGGTGCGGGCCGCCTTCCTGGCAGCCTTCGGTGAACAGCAGTTGCTTGTCGGGCCAGGCGTCGTGCAGGCGCTGCACGTGGTCAAAATGGTCTTCGACATACCAGTGGAAGCCGGCGCCCCAGACGTACTTCGCGGCTTCGGGGTCGGCGTAGAGGGTGGCGGCGCGCTGCAGCAATTCATCGCGGTTGTGGTCGTGCACAACGATCTTCACGTGCGCCAGCCCGGCGGCGTGCAGGGCGGGGCCGAGGTGGTCGCGCACGAAGTCGCGTTCTTCTTCGGCGCTGTAGATGCAGGAGTCCCAGCGCTGCACGGCCTGCGGTTCGTTCTGCACCGACACGCCCCAGATGGGCACCCCCTCGGCGGCATAGGCCTGGATGAACTTGACGTAGCACTGCGCCCAGGCGGCACGGCACTCGGGGCGCAGGTGGCCGCCGTGGTTCATCTCGCCGTTGGTCTTCATCCAGGCCGGCGGGCTCCAGGGTGACGCCAGCAGTGTGATGGGCCGGCCGGCCACGCGCTGGGCCGCGTGGATCAACGGCAGGATGTGGCGCCGGTCGCGCTCGATGCTGAAGTGTTCCAGCGCGAAGTCGCCCGCCACATCGGCGTGGGCGTGGTTGCCCAGTCCGAAGTCGCTGCTGCCCATCGGCACCCGGCACAGCGTGTAGCCATGGCCCTGCGTCGGGCTGAAGCAGGCCTGCAGGAATTCATCCGCGGCAGCCGGTGTCAGTTGCTGCCAGGTCAGCGCGGCGGCCTCGGTGAAGGCGCCGCCGAAGCCCATCAAGGTCTGCATGCGGCGCGCCGGATCGACAAACACCGAAGGCCCCGCCGGGGCCGGGCCTTCGTGCGCAGCCAGATCCGCTTGCGCGGCCAGCCGGGCGCCGCTGTCGCGGCTGCTCAGCCAGACGCGCAGCCCGGACAGGCCGTGCCTGGCGCTCACTTCGACCAGTAGATCGAATCGACGTAGACCTTGGGCAGCCCGGTCGTGTTCAGCGGCTTGCCGGTGAAGCTGTAGCGGTCGGCGATGATGAAAGGCAAGAGCACGGCGCGCAGGTCGAGCTTGGGGTTCACCGCCAGGAAGGCCGAGACCGGGATCGTCACCTTGCACCAGGCCCCGGTGCTGCAGTAGCTGTAGTCGCCGGGTGACAGTTGCAGGTAGGCCTCGGCACCCTTGCGGTCTTCGGTGTCGGTGCTGATGCCGATCTCGATCTTGCCCGGGTAGCCGGTGGTCTTGATCCAGGCTGTGACGCTGCCGCCCGCGTAGCCCGACAAATTGTTGGCCGGGCCGTAGCGCAGGACGCCCCAGCCGTAGTCGGCCGGCGTCGGCGTGATTTCCAGGCTCTGCGGTGCGTCGCCCGGCGCATAGGTGGCCGTGGTCAGTGGCCGGTCGGCCGTGACGCCGCCCGTCTGCTTGCCGAAGGCCGCCCAATCGCCGCCAGCCTGCACCGCCTCGCCGGCCGTGGCCACGTCGGCAAAGATCGTGAAGCGGCTGGCCGTGACGGCCGCGCCCACGGTCAAGGTCTGGAAGTACACGGCACTGGCCGCGTCGCAGGGCGACGAGGTGTCCCAGACCCAGGTTGCGCCGCCGGCCACGCTGTTGTTGGGCTTCAGGGCCTGGATCGCGCAGCGGGCCTTGCGGTCCACCGTGAACATGCCCCAGAAGTTGTCGTCGAGCTTCCAGGGTTCGTCGAAGGCCTCGAAGACGAAAACGGTGCGCGGACCGGCGCCGGTGCGGTCAGCGGCTTCCCAGGTGCGCAGGCGGTCCACGAACATCTTCTGGTTGGCCGGGCTGGCGCGGAAAGCCAGGTTGCCGCCGCCGTTGCCGGTGTTCACGGCGTGCCAGCCGGTTTCACCCACGACGATGGGCAGGTGCTGCAGGCCCGCGAAGTCGAGGTAGCTGCGCACCGAGTTGTACTGCACCTTGGTGGCCGCGATGGCCGCGTCCATCATCGCTGCGGCGCGGGCTGCGGGCGCGATGGCCAGCTGTTGCCAGTCCCAGAGGCCGGGGGCGTAGATGGTGTCCTGCTCGACATAGGTGTGCAGCGCCACGAAATCGACGGTGTCGGTGATGGAACTCGGCGCCGTCTTCCAGAAGCCGTAGTTGTCGTCGGTGGTCACCGGCTGGTTGACGGCGTTGCGCACCTTGGTGATGTAGCCCGCCAGCGTGGCCGGGCTGTCGATCTTGTTGTAGTCGAAGATCAGCATTTCATTGCCGACGCTGACCGCCAGCACGATGGCGCTGAACTGGTTGGCCAGCGCGATGGCCCGCGCCACTTCGGCGTCGTTGGCGCTGCTCTTGCTGTTGCCGTAGCCCTGCAGGTAGGCACCCAGATAGACCTTGATGTCCAGGCTGTTGTCGCGGATGACCTCCAGCGTCTGCTTGGCCACCATGTCCGAGCTGTCGAACAGCCGGATCAGCTTGAAGCCGCCGGCCACCAGCAGGTCCATGTCCTGCTTGATCATCGTCTTGGTGATGACCTCGGTGGCGCGGTTGTAGCTGCGAAAGGGCGAGTAGTTGATGGCCTTGCGGGTCGTGAATTCCGCGCTCAGCGGGCGCACTTTGGCCACCTCGACGCCCGTGACGGGCGTGCTGCCACCACCGCCGCAAGCCACCAGCACGGCGGTCAGGGTGGCGGCCACGGCGGCGAAAACCCAGCGGCCGGCGCGCGCGGACAGGGTGGTGACGGGTGTTTGCTTCATGGCCTGGACCTCGAGCTCGTGCATTTCAGAAGGCGATTCAGAAAACATAGACCGCACCCACCGTGAGCCAGTTGCCCCGCGTCTTGACGCGTGAATCGACGTTGGTGAACGCCGCGTTGCCGGGCATGGACATCGGCGACAGGCCCAGCTTGGCGTACTGCACCATGCCCAGCGTGCTGTAGGCCTCGAAGCCGTTGCGGAAGTTGTAGTTCACGCCCACGGTGTTGATGGTGGCGGCGTTGGACTGGCCGCGATCGCTGGGGTTGGACGTGGCCGCGGCGCCCAGGTGCACCATGCCGGTGGACGCCGTCCAGGGGCCGACGCGGTAGCGCAAGCCCAGCATCAGGTCCATCGAGGTGGCCGGGTAGCCCTTGAAGACGCCGCCACCCAGGTCCTTGGTCCAGTCGACGTTGAACATATTGTTCCAGCGCGCGTCGTCGATCAGGCCGCTGCCGGTGTGGGTGTTGGGCGGCGTGGTGACCACGGCGTAGGCGCCGCTCCAGCGGTTGGCGCGCAGCCCGCCGGAAACTTCCAGGTTGGAATCGACCTGGTAGCGGCCCATGACCATGGCGATACCCTGGCTGGAACTGCCCAGCTTGCTGTCGTCCACGGGGAAGGGCGTCAGGCCGGTGAACACACCGTGGCCGAAGGCGGTTGGCGTGCCGTTCTTGGTCGACTGGAAGATGGCATCGACCACCAGGTCACCCTTGTGATACTGCGCATAGAGCTCCAGGAACTGCGGCTTGTTCTTGTCCCAACCGGCCTTGCCGATGTCGTAGCTGGCTTCCAGCACCAGGTCGCCCTGCAAGACATCCAGCGGGCGCGTTGCCACGCGCACGGCGCGCGTCAGGATGCCGTAACCGGCGCCGCTGGAGCCCCAGACATCGGCCACACCCACCGCGGTGCCGTAGGGGTAGTCGGCCACGCTCCAGCCGCGCGTGGTCATCGCGCCGACGCGCACGCTGCCGTAGTCGTCGTTGCTGACGTAGGCGTTCTTGTCGTACCAAAAGCCCTTGTAGTCCGGCCTGCCGTCGCGCAAGCGCTGGCTGAGCAGGGCGCCGACCTTGAAGCCGCCGCCGACATCGGTCTTCACGCCCAGGTAGGGCTGGAACAAGGTGACATGCGCCATGTGCGTGTCGGTGGTCTGGTTCTGGCGCAGCTGGTCGGCCCAGTAACGCTGCTTGTCTTCACCGGCAGCCACCTGGCAGTTGTCGCAGTAGGGCCAGACCGGCGTCAGCTCGGCCTTGGCAAAACCGGTCAGGCTGAAAGGGCCGTAGTCGATGGCGTGCACCGAGCCTGCAAGCAACAGCCCGATGGCAGCCGCAATCAGCTGGGGCGCGCGGGACGGGAAGAGTGGTTTCATGTTCGGGTCGCCGGTGAAGGCGCGCGGAATGGAAAGAAGGGAAGCGGGCTGATGGAACCGTGAAAGCGCTTTCAGCACATTAGTCGATGATCTGACTTGGCGTCAACGGCCACACGCCCCGTGTTTTCCCGTGGGCCCGGCACTTTGACCGCCAGGCGTCCGGGTAAGCCCCGGGTGGGCGATCTGAAAGCGCTTTCAATAATAGGGTGCGCTGGGTCGATGCGACCCGTGTGGAGGTTGTCAATGAAGCTGATTCAGCAGATCTTGTGGAGCCTTGCACTGGCCGCGGGCGCCAGCGGCGCCGGCTGGGCCCAGCCGGCGAACACCTTGAAAGTGGGCGCCGCCACCCTGATGCTGCAGCCCAAGGGCGGCGACAAGGCGCCGCCGGCCGCACCGCTGCGCACCGAAGCCCTGCTCAAGCAGGCCGCCCCCAGCAGCCAGTGGTATTCGACGGTGGCCTTCAACGTCAACCCCGGCCCCGTTTTTGCGCAGCCGCTGAGCTTCAAGACCACGCCGTCCGGCTTGGAGATGGCCCTGCCGCGCCAGCAAGGCGTGGCCGATCTGATTCCCTTCCCGGTCAGCCCCGAGCACGTGGTGGCCTACCCGCACACCGACGCGCTGGTGTTCTCGCCAGCGGCCTTCCAGCCCGAGCCGGCCAAGCTGGCGCGGGTCTCCGACTGGTCCGTGGACATCGTCATGGCGCGCGGCGCCGACCAACTGCTGGCCACGGTCGGCCATGGCAGCCCCTACGCCTACTTCCAGCTGAGCCGGGGTGATGTGCGCATCCGCCTGCCGGCGCCGGGCGAGCGCCTGGCCGCGGTCACCGACGCGCGCCATCTCGGCCTGCGCGTGCAAGGCACTGCTTACGTGGTCTTCGGGCCGACCGGCGTGCGCTGGGAGCAGGTGTCGCCCACCGAATGGGTCGGGCGGATGCCCGAAGGGAAAGGCTATTTTTCTGCGGCCGCGCTGCCTGACGAGAAGCCCGAGACCCTGCAACTGCTGGCGCGCCACGCCTACGCCTTCGTCACCGACACCACGGTGGCCTGGCAGTACGACGCCCCCGGCGCCAGGGTCGAGACGACCTTCAGCGCCAAGACCCGCGTGATGGAGGGCGCCGACAACGGCCCCTTGCTGGGCCTGTACCCGCACCACTGGTACCAGAACGCCTCGGTGGTCGACAAGCTGGGCCCCGGCTACGACACCGTGCGCGGCAAGCTGCGCCTGCTGGCGGCTGCCAGCTTCAAGACCGAACGGCCCTGGCAGGGCTACCTGCCGCACTGGCCGGGGCTGGCCGACGGGCCGGGCGTGTCCGCTTTCAACGACGAATACAAGCGCGACTTCCGCCGCCGCCGCGACCTGCTGCCCAGCCGCGAGAACCCGGACAACTGGCGCGTCAGTCCCTACTGGGCCGGACTCGGCCTGACCCGCGTGACGCAGCTGGCCGCGCTGGCCGAGCAACAGGGCAACAACGCCGACCGCGACGAGCTGCTGGCGCTGGCCAAGGAGCGCATGGCGTTCTGGTTCGCCGGCAAGGGCAAGGCCAGCTACTTCATGCTCGACAGAAAGCTGGGCACGGTGGTGGCCTACCCCGACGAGTTCTTCTCGGTCGAGCAGATGAACGACCACCACTTCCACTATGGCTACTGGATTCGCGCCGCCGCCGAGATCGCCCTGCGCGACCCGGCCTGGGCCGCCAAGGACCAGTACGGCGGCATCATCGAATTGCTGATCAAGGACATCGCGCACACCCAGCGCGGCAGTGCCGACTTCCCCTACATCCGCAACTACGACGCCTACGAGGGTCATTCCTGGGCCGTGGGCATCGGCGGCGTCGACAAGTACGGCAACTTCGGCAACAACCAGGAATCCAGCAGCGAGGCCGTCAACGCCTGGGCCGGGCTGATCCTGTGGGGCGAGGTCACCGGCAACCGCGAACTGCGCGACCTGGGCATCTACCTGTACGCCAACGAGACGAATTCGATAGACCACTACTGGTTCGACATCCACAAGCTGGTGTTTCCGCCCGGGTACCAGCCGGTCGAGACCAGCATGGTCTTCGGCGGCATGTACGTGCACAACACCTGGTGGACCGACGAGCCGCGCCAGATCCACGGCATCAACCTGCTGCCGGTCGCGGGGTTTTCCACCTACCTCGGGCGCGACCCGGCCTTCATCCGGCGCAACCTGGCCACCATGGACGCCGAGAGCGAGGCCTACAAGCAGCGCGGCAAGTTCCCGCCCAACCCGCCGCCCGAAGACGTCTGGCAAGACATCTTCGCCAAGGTGCTGGCGCTGGCCGACCCGGCCGCAGCGCTGGCGAAGTTCAATCCCCGCGGCAGCGTGCAGGACGGCAACACCGCGACCCACACGCTGCACTGGATGCTGAGCCTGCAGGCCCTGGGCACGCCCGACTTCAGCGTCACCGCCGACACCGTGCTGTACCAGGTGTTCAAGCGCCCCGACGGGCGGCGCACCCACCTGGCCTTCAACGCCGGCCCCGCGCCCATCACGGTGCGCTTCAGCGACGGCAAACAGCTCGTCGTCGCACCCGGCGCACTGGGCCGCGCACCGTGACCGTCTAAGGGAAAGCACAGGGTGGTCGGCGCTTGCCTTGCACCCGGTGACGCTTTAAGCTGAATGCTGAAAGCGCTTTCATAGCTTTTTCTTGGTTTTTGAAAACCGCATCACCGATCGGGCCGCCATCGCGCCTCGCTCCAGTCAGGAAGACACCATGAACCGACTCACGAAGCTTTTCGCACAGACCGCCACGGCGGCCGCGACATCGTTGCTGGTGGCCGCCTGCGGCGGTGGCGACGCCACGCCGCCGCCCGGGTCGTCGAACATCAATGCGGGCACCACGGCGCCTGCACCCGACACCAAGGCGCCGACCGTCACCATCTTCGACGACACCCCGGCGGCCACCGCCACCGGCCCGGTGACCTTCACCTTCGTCTTCAGCGAGGACGTCGGCGCCAGCTTCACCGCCAGCGACGTGGTCGTCACCGGCGGCACCGCCGGCGTGTTCACCAAGGTCAGCGCCACGCAGGCCACGCTGGTGGTCACGCCGACGGCCAACACCGCCGGCACCATCAACGTCAGCGTTCCGGCTGGCACCTTCAGCGACCTGGCGGGCAACGCCAACACGGCGGGCGCCACCGCGCAGCAGACCTACAACATGACGGCGCCAACCAGCGCGCCGACGACGGAGATTCCGGCCGGTTCCACGGTGATCTACAGCGACGCCGCTTCGGTCACCGGGCTGGACACGAAACCGGACTGGGGACAGAACCCGGCGGTGGTCTTCAGCGAGCCCACGATCGCCGGCAACAAGTCCCTGAAGTACACATTCAGCGGCACGGCGCTGTACGAAGGCATCGACTGGTCGGGCAACCCGCAGAACGTGTCCACCAAGACCACGCTGCACCTGGACTTCTTCTCGGCCGACATCACCAGCGTGAAGGTGTCCATCATCAGCGCGGGCAAGGAGAACGCGGTCACCAAGGCGGTTACCGCCGGCAGCTGGAACGCCATCGACATCGACCTGGCGCAGTACACGGTGCCGGACAAGACGGCCATCATCCAGATCAAGCTGGAACCCAGCACCGTCGGCACGCTGTACGTGGACAACATCTACTTCTACGGCGCGGCCGCCGGTGCGGCTTGCGGAACCACGGCCCCGACCTGCGCGCCGACCACGGCGATCCCGGCCGGTTCGGTGACGATCTACAGCGATGCGTCGACGACCGCCGGATTCATCCCGCGCCCGGACTGGGGCCAACCCACGGCCTACAGCGAGGTGACCATCGCCGGCAACAAGTCGCTAAAGTACACCGGCCTGACCTACGAGGGCATCGAGTTCGCGGCGGTCAATGTGGCCGGCAAGAGCAAGGTTCACTTCGACTTCTGGTCGCCTGACTTGAGCGCCGTGAAGGTCTCCCTCATCAGTCCCGGCCCCAAGGAGAGCGCCGTGACCAAGACTTTGACGGCAGGGGGCTGGAACAGCATCGACATCGATCTGAGCAGCTACACGGTGCAGGATCTGACGGCGATCTTCCAGATCAAGCTGGAATCGACGGGCGCACCGGGCACGCTGTACGTGGACAACATCCACTTCTACGGCACGGCAGCGGGCGGCGGCGGTGCGGGCCCCTTCACCGGCGGTATCTTTGCCGACGACTACGTCGGCAACTTGCCCTCGACATCCAAGTCGGTGCAAGGCGGCGACGTAGGCTTCTTCTACGACGCCCGCCTGTTCAACACCAAGGTCTACGACTATGGCGGCGTGTCCGGCACGGCGCAGGACCCGGCCGGCGTGCACAACTTCTACTACGGCCTGGGCCTCAGCAAGCCGGCCTTGACGGACGCCTACTTCGGTGCCTACGTCAAGGCGCCGGGTAACGCGACCGTCGACGTTTCGGCCTTTGCCAACATCAAGCTCAACGTCTGGGGCCCCGACCAGCAGTTCGGCCAGTTGAAGGGTGCAGCGGGCACCTACCCGACCTTGAAAGCGGTGCTGCAAGGCCCGGCTGTGGCGGGTTGCAGCACCAGCTCGGGCGGCTCGGAAATCAGCGCCACCTTCAACACGACGCAGCAGGGCGCCGCGTCGATCTACACCCTGCCGCTGAGTTCGTTCACGCTGGTCGGCGGCTGCGGTGGCGACACCACGGTGGCCCAGGTGCTCAAGCACATCGCGCAGGTCAATGTGCTGATGACCGGCACGGCCATCCAGTACGCCACGCCCGACACCGGCACCCCTGCGGGCTACCCGAATGGCCTGAACATCGGCTCGATCAAGTTCAACTGACGAGCCCCTGAGCCCCACTCGGCGCTGGACCCCAGGCCGCGATGCGTGATGGCATCGCGGCCTTTTCCTGGGCGGCCCGGATGAACGTCTTTGGCAGGCCGCCGGCCAGCGCTTGAAGGCGGGCAGCTGAAGGCCCGCTGCGCCAGGCGTGCTCCAATCCCCGGCCATGGAAACCTTGCTCACCGGCGACGGACTGCAGCTGCATATGCGGCGTTGGCCGGCCCAGGGCCCGGTTCGCGGCACGGTGCAGATCGTGCACGGCCTGGGCGAACACATCGGCCGCTACGAAGGTCTTGCCGCCGCGCTGAATGCCGCGGGCTGGCATGCCGTGGGTCACGACCTGCGCGGCCATGGCCGCAGCGAAGGGCCGCGCGGCCAGATTGCCGGGGAGTACACCCTGCTGGTCGACCTGGCGGCCGCCATCGACCACCTGCGGGAAGCCGGCGGGGGCCCGCACGTGCTGCTGGGACACAGCCTGGGCGGCCTGATCGCGGCGCGCTTCGTGGCCGAGTCGCTGATGAACAGCGCTACACCCTGGGCCCGCGATGTCGACGGCCTGGTGCTGTCTTCGCCCGCCTTCGACGCCGGACTGGGGCGGCTGCGCGGCGCGCTGGTCAGCCTGCTGGCCCGCACGCTGCCCGACTTGCCGCTGCCCAACGGGCTCGACCCCGCGTGGATCAGCCGCGACCCGGCTGTCGTGCGCCGCTACCGCGAAGACCCGTTGGTGCACAGCCGCATCACGCCCCAGCTGGCGCGCTTCATCGTCGACGCGGGCGAACGGGTGCTGAGCCGCGCGGCGCCATGGCGCACCCCGACCTTGCTGATGTGGGCCGGCGCCGACCGCTGCGTCGCGCCGGCCGGCAGCGCCACCTTCGCGCGGCAGGCGCCCGCCGAGCGGCTCACCGCGCGCGAGTTCCCGATGCTGTTCCACGAAATCTTCAACGAACCCGAGCGCCATCAGGTGCTGCAGACCCTCACCACCTGGCTGCAGCGGTTCTAGACTGACAACCCGCCCCGGAGAACCTGCCATGAACGCACCCCTGCAACCCGCCGAAGCCAGCGCCCTGGGCGCCTACGCCAACCAGGCCTGGGACGAACGCATCGTGCCCGCCCTGACCGACTACATCGCGGTGCCGGCCAAGAGCCCGATGTTCGACGCCGACTGGGCCGCCCACGGCCTGCTCGACCGCGTGGTGCGCGACGCCGCCGCCTGGGTCGAAGGCCGCAATGTGGCCGGGCTGAAGCTGGACGTGGTGCGCATCGAAGGCCGCACGCCGGTCATCTTTTTCGACATCCCGGCCACCAAGGCCGGCAGTGTCGACACCGTGCTGATGTACGGCCACCTCGACAAGCAACCCGAATTCAACGGCTGGCGCAGCGACCTGGGCCCGTGGACGCCGAAGTACGAGAACGGCCTGCTCTACGGCCGCGGCGGCGCCGACGACGGCTACGCGGTCTACGCCGCCATCACCGCCATCGAGGCGCTGGACAAACAGAACATCCCGCGCCCGCGGGTCGTCGGCATCATCGAAGCCTGTGAGGAAAGCGGCTCGCCCGACCTGCCGGCCTACCTGGCGGCGCTCAAACCGCGCCTGGGCCCCGTCGGCCTGGTGGTGTGCCTGGACAGCGGCGCCGGCAACTACGACCAGCTGTGGCTGACGACCAGCCTGCGCGGCATGGTCAGCGGCGTGCTGAAGGTCGAGATCCTGAGCGAAGGCATCCACAGCGGTGACGCCAGCGGCCTGGTGCCCAGCAGCTTTCGCATCCTGCGCCATGTGCTCGACCGCCTGGAAGACAGCGCCACCGGCCGCCTGCTGCCCGAGAGTTTTCACTGCGAACTGCCGGCCGCCCGGCTGGCCCAGGCGCAGGCCACGGCGGCGATCCTCAAAGACGAGGTCTGGAAGCGCATGCCCTGGGCCTGCGGCGCCGATGGCGGGCCCACGCTGCCGACCACCACCGACCCCGTCGAAGGCCTGCTGAACCGCACCTGGCGGCCCACGCTCAGCGTCACCGGCGCCGACGGTTTCCCCGAGATGACGAGCGCCGGCAATGTGCTGCGCCCCTACACGGCCTTCAAGCTGAGCCTGCGCCTGCCGCCGCTGGTCGACGGCAACGAGGCCAGCCTGAAGCTGAAAACGCTGCTGGAAGACAACGCGCCCTACAACGCCCGCGTCACCTTCCACCCCGACGGCCGCGCTGGCGCCTTGGGCGCGACAGGCTGGAACGCGCCGGACTTGTCGCCGTGGCTGCAGACGGTGCTGAACGAGGCCTCGCAAGCCCACTTCGGCGCGCCGCTGGGCTACGTCGGCCAGGGCGGCACCATCCCGCTGATGAGCATGCTGCAACAGGGCTTCCCGCAGGCGCAGATGATGGTCTGCGGCGTGCTGGGCCCGAAGAGCAACGCCCACGGGCCCAACGAATTCCTGCACGTGCCTTACGGCAAGAAGCTGACGGCCGCCGTGGCCCAGGTCATCGCCGCGTGTCCCTGAGCCCCCGGCCTCAGGCGGCCTTGGCCGCGCGGCTGGAGCGCCACGCACCGAACAGCACGACAGCGCCAGGAATGCCGATCATGGCCCAGATGATGTGGCTGAGATGCGCCTTGACCCAGGGCAGGTTGCCGAACAGGTAGCCGGCCAGCGTGATACCGCAGACCCACAGCACGCCACCGGTGATGTCGTAGAAGGTGAACTTGCGCCGGGTCATCTGCGCCACGCCGGCGACGAAGGGCGCGAAGGTGCGCAGAAAGGGCATGAAGCGCGCCACGACGATGGTGATGCCGCCGTTCTTTTCGTAGAAGGCGTGCATGCGGTCGAAAGCGGCGCGGTTGAACCAGCGCGACTGCTGCCAGCCGAAGACCCGCGGCCCGACGCGGCGCCCGATAACGTAGTTGGTCTGGTTGCCCAGCACCGCCGCCGCCGTCAGCAAGGCCATGGCCAGCGGCAGGTTCATCAGGCCCAGCCCGCACAGCGCGCCGACCACGAAGAGCAGCGAATCGCCGGGCAGGAAAGGCATCACGACGAGACCGGTCTCGACGAAGATGATGACGAACAGCAGGGCGTAGACCCAGCCGCCATAGGCTTGCACGAATTCCGACAGATGCCGGTCGACGTGCAGGATGAAATCGATGAGGTAAGCGGCGTATTCCATGGTGCTGCGGATTGTCACCGCAGGCACGGCGAAAGCCCCAGACGAAGGAAGGCAGATGGACCAACTGAAGGCGATGAAGGTGTTTGCGCGCGTCGTCGACGAAGGCGGTTTTGCGAAAGCCGCACGCGCGCTGGACATGGCGCCGCCGGTGGTCACGCGCGTCGTGGCCGAGTTGGAGAACCACCTCGGTGCCCGCCTGCTGAACCGCACCACGCGCAGCATCGCGCTCACCGAAACCGGCGAGCAGTACCTGGAAAAGGTCCGCGCCATCCTGATCGACGTCGAGGAATCGGAAACCCTGGCCAGCGAGTCGACCCAGGTGCCGCGCGGCCACCTGCGCGTGCTCTGCCCGCCGGCCGTGGCGGTGCACCAGCTGGCCAAGCACCTGCCGCGCTTCCAGGCGCTGTTCCCGCAGGTGACCCTGGAGATCGACTCGCCGGGCGCCGTGGACACCGTCAACGAAGCCTACGACCTGACGGTGTTCAGCCGCCTGGATGCACCCGACGGCGACTTCATCGCACGGCGGCTGGCGCGCACCGAAGTGGTGGTTTGCGCCTCGCCCGACTACCTCGACCGCCGTGGGCGGCCGCAGCACCCGCGCGACCTGGTGCACCACGAAGCCGTCATCCCGCCCATCTCGGCGGTCTCGCGCGGCCTGGTCTTCTACAGCGGCCCGCTGGCGGCCAGCGGCGGCGCCGACGCGGGTCCGGTCGAGTCCTACACCCTCGCACCACAGCGCCACCCGTCACTGGCCACGGCGCACATCGACACCATGTACGCCGCCGCGCTGGCCGGGCTGGGCATCGCCGGGCTGCCGTCCTACGTCATCGAAGACGCCTTGCTGGAACAGGCGCTGGAACGCGTGCTGCCGGCCTGGCGCTTGTTCGACGTGACGCTGTGGGCCGGCATGCCGACGCGGCGCCACCTGCCGGCGCGCACGCGGGCCTTCCTGGACTTTCTGCTGTCGATCTTCGGCGGCGAAGACAACGACCCCTGGCTGTCGGCGGCCGGCTGCGCGACGCAACCGGGCCCGGTCCGGGCCGACAGCGCCCCGGTCAAAAAGTGAAGCCGGCCTGCACGCGCGCGCCCGACAGCGGTTCGAGCAGCCGCAGCAGCGGCTTGAGCGGGCCGTAGCGCAGGGCCACGCGGCTGGCGTGGGCCAGCAGGCGCGCCAGCTCGGCGGGGGCCGGGGCCGCGGCGCCGTCGCGGTGCCGGGCGCAGCAGACACGGCCCAGTGCGCTCAGGTCGTGCACCAGGCCCAGCCACTCGAAGGCCCGCCAGCACGCGCCGAAATCCGCATCGACTGGCAGACCGGCCAGCCGGGCGGCGTCCCACCAGCGCACCACCCAGTCGATTTCCTGCGCCTCGTCGCAGTCAAGGGCCGGGTCGCGCAACAGCGCCACCAGACCCCCGTCCAGCGCCTGCGCCTGCGCCTTCGCCTCGGCCAGCAGGAGCTCGGACACGCGCTGCCAGACGGCCTGCTCGGCGGCGCTCCAGTCGATGCCGAATTCGCGCCGCACGCACCAGACGGGGAAGGCGGCCAGGGCGGCCTCATGCCCGGCGCGGTCCCAGGGTGGCAGGCCCCCGGCCAGCGCCACCTGCTGTTCGGCCACCAGCGTGTGCAAGCGGGCGCGCATGCGCAGGTCGGTCTGGGCGGCGGGCGCTGGGGGTAGGGGCTGCATCGGCTGGTTTGGAGGTCCGTGACGACAGACCCCTCATGGATAATCGATTCTACGAACCCGCCCCCGCTTTCCTCCCTGCCCGCCTTGTCCCCGATGCGCATCACTCCGCTGGCCCTGGCGGCGGGCCTGCTCGCCGGCGCAGCCGCAGTCCGCGCCCAGGGCCCTGCCGGCGGCCCGGCGCCCGCCTCGGCACCCGGGCTGGGCTTGCAAGCCAGTCCGCAGTTGCAGCCCTTGCCGCGCGGCACCGCGGCCCGCGACCTGCCGACTTTCCTGCAGGCCGACAAGCTGCGCATACAGCCTGACATCGGCAGCCTCGCCGAAGGCCACGCCGAGTTCCGCCGCGGCGGTTTGCTGATCCGCGCCGACCGACTGGCCTATGACGACGCGCAAGACCTCGCCACGGGCACCGGCCAGGTCAGGGTCAGCCGCGACGGCGCACGCTACAGCGGTCCCGAGTTCCAGTTGAAAGTGCAGCGCTTCGAGGGCTATTTCCTGCAGCCCGAATTCGAGTTCCCCGTGCTGGGCTCGGGCGGCCGCGCCGACCGCATCGACTTCCTCGACCGCACCCGCTCGCGCGCCACGGCGGCCGAGTACACCAGTTGCCCGCGCAACGGCGTCGAAGAGCCGGCCTGGCTGCTGCGCACCGACAGCGTGACCCTCGACCTGGAAGCCAGCGAAGGCGTGGCCGAAGGCGCTGTGCTGCGCTTTCAGGGCGTGCCCATCCTGGCCCTGCCCTCGCTCAGTTTTCCGCTGTCCGACATCCGCCGTTCGGGCTGGTTGCCGCCGGCCATCGAAAGCGACAACCGCAGCGGTATCCAGTTGGCAGCGCCTTACTACTGGAACATCGCGCCCAACCGCGACGCCACGCTGACGCCACGTCTCATGACGCGGCGCGGGCTGGGCCTGAATACCGAATTCCGCTACCTCGAACCGTCCCTGCGCGGTGCGCTGGCTCTGGAATGGCTGCCCAACGACCGCACCGCCGGCCGTGCGCGCGAAGCCCTGCAGTGGTCGCATGAAAGCCTGCTGCAGGGCGGTTTCCGGGCCACCGTCGACGGTGTGCGCGTGTCGGACGATAACTGGTGGAAGGACTTTCCCAACGCCAACCGCGGCCCGACGGCGCGCTTGCTGCCCCTGCGGCTGGGCCTGGAAAAGCCCTTCGATCTGGCCGGCGGCGGCCAGGGGCTGGTCTACGCCCGCACGCTGCGCTGGCAGGCGCTGCAGGGTTCGGACTCCGCGCTGGTCGCGCCCTACGAACGCAGCCCGCAAGTCGGCGTGCGCCTCGGCGGTGGCCTCGACGGAGGTTGGGACTACACGCTGGAGAGCGAATTCAACCGCTTCAGCCTGCCCGCTGGCGAACTGGCCAAGGCCGGCCGCGTGGGCGGCGAGCGCTGGCACCTGCTGGGCGGCGTGGCCCGACCCTGGCGCGAGCCCGGCTGGTTCGTGGTGCCGCGCCTGAGCCTGAACGCCGCCACCTACGGCGACAGCGGCGTGCTGCCCACAGCCAGCGCCCGGCACACGCGCACCATCCCGACGCTGAGCGTGGATGCGGGCTTCGAACTCGAACGCCAGACCGAGGCCTTCGGCCGCGCCCTGCGCCAGACGCTGGAGCCGCGCCTGCTCTACGTGCTGACGCCCTACCGCGAGCAGAGCCAGCTGCCCAACTACGACGCAGCGGCCAAGGACTTCAATTTCAGTTCGATCTACACCGACAACCAGTTCTCGGGCGTCGACCGCGTCTCCGACGCCAACCAGCTGACCGCCGGCTTCACCACCCGCTTCGTCGACGCCAACACCGGCGCCGAGGCGCTGCGCCTGGGACTGGTGCAGCGCTACCTGTTCCGCGCGCAGCGGGTGACCGCCCAGGCCGATGGCACGCCCGACGGCGAGCCCACCGACAAGCGGCTGTCGGACCTGCTGCTGCTGGGCTCGACCAGCGTTCTGCCGGGCTGGACGCTGGATTCGGCGCTGCAGTACAGCCCCGCCAGCCAGCGCTCGGTGCGCTCCATCATCGGCGCGCGCTACTCGCCGGGGCCCTATCGCACCATCAGCGCCACCTACCGCTACACGCACGGCCTGAGCGAGCAGATGGAAGTCGGCTGGCAGTGGCCGATCTGGTCGAGCCAGCCGGCATCGGCGCGAGCCAGCGGCAGCAGCAGCAGCGGATCGGCATGCAGCGGCACCTGGTATGCCGTGGGGCGCATCAACTACAGCCTGAAGGACAGCCGCATCACCGACTCGGTGGTGGGCGCCGAATACGACGCGGGCTGCTGGATCGCTCGCGCGGTGGCCGAGCGCCTGTCCACCGGACGCAGCGAAGCCACGACACGGGTGATGCTGCAGCTGGAGCTGGTGGGACTGTCACGCATCGGCTCCAACCCGCTGAAAGTCTTGAAGGACAATATCCCTGGTTACCGCCTGCTGCGCGACGAAAGACGCAGCGGGTCGGCCACCGATGACCGGCAGACCGCTTCCTCCTATGACTGAATCCCCTTTTTGCTGGCCCCCTTCGCGACCTGCCGGGACGGCCTGGGCTCGCTGGGCCCTGGTGGCCACCCTGGCTGGCGCCGGAACGCTGGCGGCAGCGCAAGGGCGCCTGGCGCTGCGCCCGGGTGACTACATCGCCGTCATCATCAACCAGGAATTGGTCACGGCGGGCGAGGTGGAGCGCCGGATCGAGCGCGCCGTGGCCGACGCCGGGCGCAATGTGCAACTGCCGCCCGAGGCCGAATTGCGCAAGCAGGCCCTGGACGCCCTGATCGACGAGCGCGTGATGATCTCCAGCGCCCGCGACAGCGGCATGCGGGTCGACGACCCCGAGGTCGACCGCGCGGTGCAGAGCATCGCGTCGCAGAACCAGATCACCCTGGACGTGCTGCGCGAGCGCCTGCGCGCCGAGGGCACCGACTACGGCCGCTTCCGCAGCAATCTGCGCGACCAGATCATGATCGAGCGGCTGCGCGAGCGCGAGGTCTACGGGCGCATCAAGATCAGCGACGAGGACATCGACCGCTACCTGGCGCAACAGCGCGACGCTGCGAACCTCGATCCCGAGACGCAGCTGGCGCAGATCCTGGTCAGCGTGCCCGACGACGCCAGCCCGGCGGTCATCGCCGCCCGGCGCGCCATCGCGCAGCGCGCACTCGACCGCGTCAACCAGGGTGAGGCCTTCGAAACGGTCGCCCGTGAACTGTCCGAAGACAGCAACAAGCTCAAGGGCGGCGACCTCGGGCTGCGGCCGGCCTCGCGGCTGCCCGACATCTTCGTCACCACCACCAAGCCCCTGAAGCCCGGCCAGGTGGCCCCGGAACTGCTGCGCACCGGCGCCGGCTTCCACGTGCTGAAGCTGATCGACCGCAAGGAGACCCAGATCGGACGCATCGTCCAGACCCGGGCGCGCCACGTCTTGCTGCGCACCTCGCCGCAACTCAACGCCGAAGTCGCTGCCCGGCGCCTGGCCGAGTACCGCAAGCAGATCGAGAGCGGCTCGCGCAGCTTCGAGGACATCGCCAAGCAGTACAGCGAAGACGGCTCGGCCGCATCCGGCGGCGATCTGGGCTGGGCCTCGCCCGGGGTGATGGTGCCGGAGTTCGAGAACGCGATGAACGCGCTGTCGATCAATGGGCTGTCGGCGCCCGTGGTGTCGCGCTTCGGCGTGCACCTGATCCAGGTGCTGGAGCGCCGCGACACGGCATTGGAACCCAAGCAGATGCGCGAGCAGGCGCGCACCGCCTTGCGCGAACAGCGCTTCGAGCAGACCTACCTCGACTGGGCCAAGGAACTGCGCGCCAAGGCCTATCTCGAGTACCGCGAGCCGCCGCAGTGAGCCGCACTTGAGTTCGGGCGGCAGCGACACGCACCGCGCCCGCAAGCGCTTCGGTCAGCACTTCCTGACGGATGGCGCGGTCATCGATGGCATCGTGCGGGCCATCAACCCGCTGCCGGGGCAGGCGCTGGTCGAGATCGGCCCCGGTCTGGGCGCCCTCACGGGCCCCTTGAAGGAGCGCTGCAAGGCGCTGACGGTGATCGAGCTGGACCGTGATCTGGCCGCGCGCCTGCGTCGGCAGCCCGGCCTGGATGTCGTCGAAGCCGATGTGCTCAACGTCGACTTCGCGGCTCTGACCGCGCGCCTGGGCGGGCGCCTGGGCGGGCGCCTGCGCATCGTCGGCAACCTGCCCTACAACATCTCCACGCCCATCCTGTTCCACCTGCTGGCCAGTTCGGACCATGTGGTGGACCAGCACTTCATGCTACAAAAGGAAGTCGTCGAGCGCATGGCGGCGGCGCCCGGCAGCAAGGACTATGGGCGCCTGAGCGTGATGCTGCAGTGGCGCTACCGCATCGAGAGCGTGCTGGACGTCCCGCCCGAGGCCTTCGACCCGCCCCCGCGCGTCGATTCGGCCGTGGTGCGCATGGAACCGCTGCCGGTGGACACGAGCGTCGACCCCGCGCGCTTGAGTGCGCTGGTGGCGGTGGCGTTTTCGCAGCGCCGCAAGATCCTGCGCGGCACGCTGGGGCGGTGGATGGAGCAGCAGGGCATCAGCACGCCCTTCGACCTGAGCCGCCGCGCCGAACAGGTGCCGGTCGCCGAATACCTGGCCCTGGCCCGTCGGCCCGGTTGAGCGGAAAGCAAACGGCCCTCGCAAGCGAGGGCCGTTGCTGCCTCAAGCGGAAAGGCTAGGCTGCGTTCAGCCAGGCAGCGGTATCGAATGCGCTGCTCATCATCGGCATGTTCATCCCGAAATTGGGATTCGTTCCGTTCTTAGGCACAACCTTGGCAGCCGGCTTGGCTACAGTCGTCGGGGCCACCTCAGTAGCCCGCTCCCATGACCCTGTTTCTTGGGAGCGGGCTACTGAAAAGAATAGAAACACCGGAACGGTATTCGCCGTTCGCCCCAGTATTCAGCAGCGTCGCGGAAGACCTCGAGCAGTTGCTCACGCGCCTCGCGGTCGAAGCGGGCGTTGTCGGGCAGTTGTTCCAGGACCAGCACGAAACCCGGCTGCTGGCCGGCCTTGTGCACCAGATCGGTCATGCAGTCGAACAGCGCGTCCAGGTTCTTGCCGAAGTGGGCCGGAAACAGGAAAGACTGGGCGATCCCCTCCAGAACATCCTGCTTGGACTGCGCCGAAGAGAGATTGGCGTAAAGGAAATGCTGGCCGGCAACTTGCGCTGCGGACATCAGATCTTCGACGCGATAGGCCCGAATGGCTTGTACGAGATTGGGGCGGATGGTCTGCAACTCCATGGTCGCGATCCTCCTTGGTGGGCGATGGAAAGATTCAGGAACGAGATGACCGGTGTTCATGGCGCAATTGGGCGAAAACTCGCGTAATGGTCATCGGTGTAATAACAAATTTCAGGCTGGGTCGGCGGCTCACCACCGCACACGATACGGCGGGCGCCCCGGTCGCGCGACCCCGGCGTCTTCACTGTGTATTCGCGGTAATACCCCCGGGACTTCCGCGGCAACTGACGCTCCCGGTTGCCGAACGAAATACCGTCCTTGGCGTAGGGGAAAGGTCCGCCCTTGAAAACCAGTTGGTGCGTTTCCTGGGCCTGAACCGGCAAGGCGGACAAGGCGACCGCCACAGCCGTCGGCGCAGACTCACGGGCCTGCGCGACGGGCGCCAGCGCCACACCAGCCACCAACCCGGCCACCAGGGCCGGCCCGATGCCGATACGCCGCCCCGAGGCAAAAGCAAGCAGCCCTGACAGCCGGTCTGCCAGCCCCAATGCGGTCCGAAACACGGGTTAACCCTCGAAAATCAAACCAGAATGCTACCTGAACCCCCCGAAAAACTCAAGCCATTGCCCAAAAATGGGGCAGATACCAGGGGTATTAGTGGGCGCTCACATGTGGCTTTGTGTGCAAGCGAACTTCAGGCCGCAGGTCCAGCGGTTCTTCCGGCTTCGGCATCGGCCACCGTCAAGGCCGTCATGTTGACGATGCGCCTGACCGTGGCAGAAGCGGTCAGCACGTGCACCGGCTTGTCAGCGCCCAGCAACACCGGGCCGATGGCGATACCCCCACCGGCCGCCGTCTTCAACAGGTTGTAGGCGATGTTGGCGGCGTCGATATTGGGCAGCACCAGCAGGTTGGCCTCGCCCTTCAGCGTGCTGTCGGGCATCAGTTTCCTGCGGGCCTCGGTGTCCAGTGCGAGATCGCCGTGCATCTCGCCGTCGACTTCCAGCCAGGGCGCCTGTTCGCGCAACAAGGCCAGGGTTCGGCGCATCTTGATGGCGCTGGGCTGGTCACTGCTGCCAAAGTTGGAATGCGACAGCAGAGCGGCCCGCGGCGCGATGCCGAAGCGCATCATTTCCTCGGCGGCCATCACCGTGATCTCGCACAGTTCCTCGGCGCTGGGATCGGCGTTGACGTGGGTGTCGACCAGGAAGATCTGCCGGCCCGGCAGCATCAGGGCGTTCATGCAGGCATAGACCTGCACGTCCTGCGTCGTGCTGGGGCTGCCACCCTGGCGCTTGCCGATGACCTGATCGATATAGCGCAAGTGGTCGGCCGTGGTGCCCCAGGTGCCGCACAGCATGCCGTCGACTTCACCCTTCTTCAGCATCATGGCGCCGATCAGCGTCAGCCGCCGGCGCATTTCGATCTTCGCCATCTGGGCCGTCACGCCCTTGCGCGCGGTCATGCGGTGGTAGGTGGTCCAGAAGTCGCGGTAGCGATGGTCGTTCTCGACGTTGACGACGTCGTAGTCCAGCCCTTCCTGCAGGCGCAGGCCGAACTTCTCGACGCGCGCGGCGATCACCGCCGGCCGGCCGATCAGCGTGGGCCGGGCCAGCCCCTCGTCGACCACCACCTGCACGGCGCGCAGCACGCGCTCTTCCTCGCCCTCGGCATAGGCCACGCGCTTGTTCACGGCGGCCTTGGCCTGGGCGAAGATGGGCTTCATCGTGGTGCCCGAGGCGTAGACGAAGCTCTTGAGCTTCTCGCGGTAGGCGTCGAGGTCCAGGATGGGCCGCAAGGCCACGCCCGACTCCAGGGCGGCCTGCGCGACGGCGGGCGCAATCATCATCATCAGCCGCGGGTCGAAAGGCTTGGGAATCAGGTAGGCCGGCCCGAAGGACAGGGTGGCGCCGACATAGGCCGCCGCCACCACTTCACTCTGCTCGGCCTGGGCCAACTCGGCGATGGCGTGCACAGCCGCGATTTCCATCGCGTCGGTCACGGTGGTGGCGCCGCAGTCGAGCGCACCGCGAAAGATGTAGGGGAAGCACAGGACGTTGTTGACCTGGTTCGGGTAGTCGGTGCGGCCGGTGGCGATGATGGCATCGGGCCGCACGGCCAGCGCGGCTTCCGGCGCGATCTCGGGCGTCGGGTTGGCCAGCGCGAAGATCAGCGGGCTGGGCGCCATGGTGGCCACCATCTCGGGCTTGAGCACACCACCGGCCGACAGCCCGAGGAAGACGTCGGCGCCGACGATGACTTCGGCCAGCCTGCGCTGGTCGGTCTTCTGCGAAAACCCGATCTTGTCGGCGTCCATCAATTCGACGCGGCCTTCGTAGACCACGCCCGCCAGGTCGGTGACCCAGATGTTTTCGCGCTTCAGGCCCAGCTTCATCAGCAGGCCCAGGCAGGCCAGCGCCGCAGCGCCCGCACCCGAGGTCACGAGCTTGACCTCGCCGATGGGCCTGCCGGTGACCTTCAGGCCGTTGAGCAGGGCCGCACCGACGACGATGGCCGTCCCGTGCTGGTCGTCGTGGAAGACCGGAATCTTCATCCGTTCGCGCAGCTTGCGCTCGATGTAGAAGCAGTCCGGCGCCTTGATGTCTTCGAGGTTGATGCCGCCGAACGTGGGTTCCAGCGCGGCGATGACATCGACCAGCTTGTCGAGGTCGGTCTCGTTGACCTCGATGTCGAAGACGTCGATGCCGGCGAACTTCTTGAACAGGACCGCCTTGCCTTCCATCACCGGCTTGGCCGCCAACGGGCCGATGTTGCCCAGACCCAGCACGGCGGTGCCGTTGGTGATGACGCCGACTAGGTTGCCCCGCGCGGTGTAGCGGAAGGCATTCGCCGGGTCTTCGACGATGGCTTCACAGGCATAGGCCACGCCGGGGCTGTAGGCCAGCGCCAGATCACGCTGGTTGATCAGTTGCTTGGTGGCGGTGACCTGCAATTTGCCGGGCACGGGAAACTCGTGGTACTCCAGCGCCGCCTGCTTGAGCTCGGCGGCCCGCTGCCGGGCCAGTTGCCGGGACAGCGCTTCGGCTGCTTGCTGGTCTTCGGTGGGGTCGGTCATCGCCATCGCTCTCGTCTCCTCAGGGTTTGCAGACTGTGTCGCGGCAGACAGGTCCGAAGCGGCGCGAATTGTAGGTCGCGACCACGCCCACCGGCCCTGGCGCCGCCGATGCGCGAAACTGCAGGTCTGCCATGTCCACCCTGACCCCCCAAGCCCTCCTCACCGCCGCCGAGCTCGGCCCGCGGGAGGGCGCCATCGCAACCGGGTCACCGCGCCCAGCGGGCATGAAGCCACTGTGGCGCTGGCGACGGGCGGCGCTGTGGGGGGCGCTGCTGGCGCTGCTGGGTGTGGCGCAGACCCTGTTGGTGGCGCTGACGGTGGGCTACGAATCGGTGCGCGCGCAAGAGGAGGTCGACGCGGTGGCGACCGAAGCGGCCGCGGACGTCCGCCACGAGTTGCTGGGCGCCATCCAGACCCTGCAGGCCCTGGCCTGGAACCCCGGGCCGCAGCCCGATCCGCTGCAAGCTGCCCAAGCCCTGCTCAAGGCCCGGCCGACCTTCAAGCGCGTGGAATGGCGCGACCAGAACCTGCGCGTGACCCAGGCCGTGGACACCCCCTTCAGGCCGCAGTTGTTCAGCCAGATGCCGCGCGCCGATCTCGGCGTGGAAGTCGAACTGGCCTGCAATGCCGCGCGGCGAGCAGCCGCACCGATGTACTCGCGCAGCTACTTCGTGCCGCAAGCGGGCGCACTGGGCCTGGAAGTCATCGACCTGTGCGTGCCCGAACAGCGGGCCGGGCGCGAGACCGGCTTCCTGGTCGGCACCTTTGCACTGGCACCCCTGCTGGAAGCCTTGTCGCCGAGCCGGCAGGCGCGCCGCCACGAGTTCTCTTTCGTCGAGGGCGACGGCACGCGGCTGGCCCGTGCCGGCGTGCGCCGCGGCGCCGGCGTCTACGTGGCCGAGCGCGTGGTGGACCTGCCCGGCGCCACCTTGCAGTTGCGCGCCGACAGCGCCGCCGGCCGGCCCAGCCTGATCCCCAACCTGGCCACCGCGCTGGTGCTGGGCCTGTCGATCGCGCTGTTTGGCGTGGTGCTGCTGCTGGCCCGCGACGTGCGCCGGCGCGCCCAGGCCGAACGCGCGCTGGCCGAGGCACTGGCCTTTCGCAAGGCGATGGAAGACTCGCTGTCCACCGGCCTGCGGGCGCGCGACATGCAAGGCGTGATCAGCTATGTCAACCCGGCCTTCTGCGCCATGGTCGGCTTCGCGGCGGACGAGCTCCTGCCCGCGGCCGGCCTGCCGGGCCGACCGGCGCCAACAGCGGGGGACGCGCTGGCCCTGGACACGTCGCAGCCAGCCTCGCAGTACGCGCCGCCCTACTGGCCGCCGGAGTACGCGGCGCTGTACCAGCACCGTCAGCAGCAGCGCCTCGAAGGCTCCGGGCGCAGCCCCAGCGAACTGCGCGAAGGCTTCGAGACGGTGTTCATGCGCAAGTCGGGCGAGCGCTTCCCGGTCATGATCTACGAGGCGCCGCTGGTCGACGGCCAGGGTCTGCAGACCGGCTGGATGAGCGCGGTGCTGGACTTGAGCGCGCAACGCCGGGTCGAAGAAATCTCGCGTCAGCAGCAAGAACGCCTGCAGGCCACGGCGCGGCTGGCCACCGTCGGCGAGATGGCCTCGCTGCTGAGCCACGAACTGAACCAGCCGCTGGCCGCCATCGCCAGTTATGCCAGCGGTTCGCTGAACCTCATCAACGATCCGGCGGCGGACACACCCGGCCTGCTCAAGCAGGCGCTGGAACGCATCGCCGAACAGGCCGAGCGGGCCGGCCGCGTGATCAAGAGCGTGCACGACTTCGTGCGCCGCCGCGAACAGCTGCACGAGACGCTGGGCGCCGACGCCTTGCTGGAAGCCGTCCTGCCGCTGGCCCGCCTGCATGCGCGCAAGAGCGGCACGCGGATCGAGCTGGACCTGCCGCCCGGCGCTGCGGGCGCGGCGTCCCGCCCGCAGCGCGTGCGCTGCGACCGTACCATGGTCGAACAGGTGCTGCTGAACCTGGCGCGCAACGGCATCCAGGCGATGGAAGTCGCCACCCAGCCCGCCGACCGCGTGCTGACCCTGCGCGTGCGCGCCGCGCAACCCGGCCGCACCACCTTCAGCGTCATCGACCGCGGCCCCGGCATTGCCGAGGAGGTGGCCGCTCGCCTGTTCACCCCCTTCTTCACCACCCGCGCCGAAGGCATGGGCCTGGGCCTGAGCCTGTGCCGCACCGTCATCGAACAGCATGGCGGCACGCTGGACTACGGCCCCGGGCCGGACGGCGTCGGCACCGAATTCTGCTTCACGCTGGCGACGACGGCGGCAGCCGAAAGCAGCGAAACTGGCCGCCCCGTGTCTGCCCGCTGAAATGGTCCACGCTCCCGTGTCGTTCACCTTGCATCCCCCACTCGACGCCGGCCTGGGCATCCCGGTCGTCTACCTCGTCGACGATGAAGACGTGGTACGCGACGCGCTGGCCTGGCTGCTGCGGTCGCGCCGCCTGCTGTCGCAGGGCTACGCCAGCGCCGAGGCCTTCGAAACCTGGCTGGCCGAGCAGCGGGCCCCCGGCCGATCGGCCTGGCCGCAGGCGCCTTCGTGCCTGGTGCTGGACGTGCGCATGCCCGGCACCAGCGGCCTGCTGCTCTTCGAGCGCCTGGCCGAACGCGGCCTGCTGCCGCTGCTGCCGGTGATCTTCCTGACCGGCCATGGCGACGTGCCCACCGCCGTGGCGGCGGTCAAGCGCGGGGCTTTCGATTTCGTCGAGAAGCCGTTCTCGAACAACGCCCTGGTGGACCGCGTGGAAGTCGCGCTGCAGGCCAGCGCGCAGGCCTTGCGGGGCCGCAAGATGCAGGGCGCACTGGCCCGCCTGCTGGCCGAACTGACCGAGCGCGAACACGATGTGCTGCGGCTGGTCATCGAAGGCCGGCCGAACAAGCTGATTGCCGACGAACTGGGCATCAGTGTGCGCACGGTGGAGGTGCACCGGGCGCGCGTGTTCGAGAAGATGAACGTGAAGTCGGCCGTCGAGCTGGCCAACCTCTTGCGCGACGGCGGGCTGGACTGATGGCCGGCGAATTCGAGCTGATTGCGCGCTATTTCACGCGCCCGGCACGGCAAGCGGCCGAGGGCCAGGAACAGGGTGCCGCGGGCGTCGCCCTGGGCGTGGGCGACGACTGCGCACTGTTGCGGCCGACCCCCGGCCTGCAACTCGCCGTGTCCAGCGACATGCTGGTCGAAGGCCGGCATTTCCTGTCCACCGTGGCGCCGGACCGGCTGGGTCACAAGGCGCTGGCGGTCAACCTGAGCGATCTGGCCGCCTGTGGCGCCGAGCCGCTGGCCTTCACCCTGGCGCTGGCCCTGCCGCGCGCTGACGAAGCCTTCGTCGCCGGTTTCGCGCGCGGCCTGTATGCACTGGCCGACGCGCACGGCATCGAACTCGTCGGCGGCGACACCACGGCCGGTCCGCTGAACATCTGCATCACCGTCATCGGCCAGCTGCCGCCGGGCCAGGCCCTGCTGCGCAGCGGCGCGCGCGCGGGTGACGACCTGTGGGTCAGCGGCACGCTGGGTGACGCGCGGCTGGCGCTGGAAGTCTTCCGCGGCCGTGCGGCACTGGCCGGCAGCGACTTCGAAACCGTGCGCCGGGCGATGGAGCAACCCCAGCCGCGCGTGGCGCTGGGCCGGGCGCTGCGCGGCCTGGCGAGCAGCGCCATCGACCTCAGCGACGGCCTGGCCGGCGACCTCGGCCACATCCTGCAGCGCTCGGGTGTCGGCGCCACGGTGAATGTCGATGCCCTGCCGCGCAGCGCCATCCTGGCGGCGCAAACGGTCGCGCTGCAACACGAATGCCTGCTGGCTGGCGGCGACGACTACGAACTGCTGTTCACCGCTGCGCCGGGGCAACGCGACGCGGTGCGGGACGCCGGCCAGGCCGCCGGCACGGCCGTGACACGCTGCGGCACCATCGAGGCCCGGCCCGGCCTGCGCGCGGTGAACGCCGACGGCCAGCCGCTGGCGCGATCCTTCCAGGGCTACGACCACTTCGCCTGATGGACACCATCCGCCCCGACAACACCGGCCGCCCGGTGCGCCCCAGCGCCGCCTTCCTGCTGCGCCACCCCGCGCACGGCATCGCCCTGGGCTTCGGCAGCGGGCTGTCACCCATGGCGCCGGGCACCGTGGGCACGCTCTGGGGCTGGCTGTCTTTCCTGGTTCTCAGTCGCTGGCTGGACGCCGCGCAGTGGGGCTGGCTGATCGCCGCTGCGCTGGCCGTCGGGTGGTGGGCCTGCACGGCCACCGCACGCCACCTGCGCGTGGCCGACCCGGGCTGCATCGTCTGGGACGAGATCGTCGCCATCTGGCTCGTCCTGTGGCTGCTGATGCCGGCCGGCTTCTGGATGCAGACGCTGACCTTCGGCCTGTTCCGCTATTTCGACGCCGCCAAGCCCGGCCCCGTGGGCTGGGCCGACCGCCTGTGCAAGCTGAAGCCCGGCCAGGCCATCGGCGGCTGGCAGGGTTTCGGCATCTTGTTCGACGACCTCGTGGCGGCGGGCTGCACGCTGCTGGTCCTGGCTGTGGGGGTGCGACTGTGGACCTGATGGACTTCGAGCCGGCCGCGCTGCGCCTGGCTGACGCGCTGCGCGCGCGCGGCTGGCGCATGGCCGCCGCCGAAAGCTGCACCGGCGGCCTGATCGCCGCCGCCTGCACGGCGGTGGCAGGTTCCAGCGACTGGTTCGAGCGCGGCTTCGTGACCTACAGCAACGCGGCCAAGCAGGCGCTGCTCGGCGTTCCCGAGCCGCTGCTGGCGGCCCACGGTGCGGTCAGCCGCGAAGTCGCGCTGGCCATGGCGCAAGGCGCCCTGCAGCAGGCGCCGGTGCAGCTGGCGGTAGCCGTCACCGGCATCGCCGGGCCGGGCGGCGCGGTGCCGGGCAAACCGGTCGGCACGGTGTGGCTGGCCTGGGCCACGGCGGCTGGCGCGCAGGCCGAGTTGCTGCAACTGCCGGGCGACCGCAGCGCCGTGCGCAAGGCCACGGTGAGCGCGGCGCTGCAGCGCCTGATCGCAGCCGCAGCATGAAGGTGCAGCCATGAAGGTCTTGCTGTGCGGTGATTTCGACCCCGGCGAGCGGCAGGCCTGGCTGGCCGCCTTGACGGCCGCGATGCCCGAGGCGCTGTGGCTGGACCTGGACGCGGCGCGCCGCGAGCCGGGCGCCGTGGCCGCCGCCGTGGTCGCCAACCCGGCCCCGGGCAGCTTGCAGGGCCTGCCGAATCTGCGCCTGATCCAGAGCCTGTGGGCCGGTGTCGACCGCCTGCTGGCCGACAGCACGCTGCCGACCGACCCACCACTGGCCCGCATGGTCGACCCGGCCATGAGCGCCGCCATGGCCGAGACCGCGCTGTGGGCCACGCTGGCCCTGCACCGCGACTTCTACACCTATGCCCGGCAGCAGCGCGCCGGACGCTGGCAGTTGCAGCCGCAACGCCGCGCCGACGAGGTCCGCGTGCTGGTGCTGGGCAGCGGCGAGATGGGCCGCGCAGCGGCCCGGCGCATCGCCAGCCTGGGTTACGCCGTGCGGGGCTGGCGGCGCGACGGCACGCCGCTGCTGCGCTCGGTGTCCGAGGCCGACATCGTCATCAACCTGCTGCCGCTGACGCCCGAAACACGCAGCCTGCTCGACGCGCACTTCTTCGCCGCCCTGCCGCCGCAGGCTGCCGTGGTCAACCTGGCGCGCGGCGCCCATGTGGTCGATGCCGACCTGCTGGCCGCACTGGACAGCGGCCACCTGCGGCACGCCGTGCTGGACGTCTTCCACGCCGAACCGCTGCCGGCTGCGCACCCCTACTGGCAGCATCCGCAGGTGACCGTGCTGCCCCACGCCGCCGCGCAGACCGACCCGCGCAGCGCCGCCGCCGTGGCCGTGCACAACCTGCGCGCGGCGCGCGACGGCAACGCGGTCTTGAACCGGGTCGACCGCAGCCGCGGTTACTGAAGCGCCAGGGTCCGGCGCGCCCCGCCCTTGAGCGGCGTGGTGCGCTGGGCCTCGATGGCCATCAACGCCAGGCGGCGCAAGGCCGGCCAGGCCTCGTGCGGCCATTCGGGGTGCTTCAGGCCCTTGACGATGCCGTCGCAGATGCTGGCGGCTTCCAGCAGGTGGGCCAGTTGGTGGCTGGCCAGGGCCGGCAACACGCGTTCGAAGAGCTTTTCCTTCAGGCCCCAGACACGTGCTTCGCGCAGCGCCATCGGGATGGGCTTGCCGTCGTCCAGCGCGGCGCGGGCGCGGCCCAGGGCGCGCAGGTCCTCGGCCAGCGTCCAGTGCACCAGCACGGCGGCTTCGCCCTCGGCCTGCAAGCCGTCCAGCATGCGCAGGGTGCGCGCCACCTGCCCAGTCCACAGCGCTTCGGCCAGCTTGCCGATGTCGTAGCGGGCCACGTTCAGCACGGCCGCTTCGATCTGCTCGAAACCCAGCACGCCGGCCGGGTGCAGCAGCGCCAGCTTCTGCAGTTCCTGGTGCGCGGCCAGCAGGTTGCCCTCGATGCGGTCGGCGAAGAAGGCCAGGGTGCGCTCGCCTTCCTCACCGGCCATGACCCGCTGGCCCTGGCGCGCCAGGCGCTGCGCCAGCCAGGCCGGCAGCAGCCTGCGGTCCAGGGTTTCCACGCGCAGCGTGACGCCGCGGCTGTCCAGCGCGCCGAACCAGGCCGCCTTCTGCTGCTGGAAGTCGAGACGGGGCAGCTGGACCAGGGTCAGCACCTCGTCGGGCAGGCGCTCGGCATAGCGCTGCAAGGCCTCGGAACCGTCCTTGCCGGGCTTGCCCGAGGGGATGCGGATCTCGATGAGTTGGCGCTCCGCGAACAGGCTCATGGCCTGTGCCGCCCCCAGCACGGCGCTCCAGTCGAAGTGCGCGCCACTGACGGTGAAGACCTTGCGCTCGCTGTAGCCGGCGGCCTTGGCCGCCGCACGGATGGCGTCGGCCGCTTCCTGAGCCAGCAGCGGCTCGTCACCGTGCACGGTGTACAGCGGCTTCAGGCCACGGCCGAGGTGGGCTTCAAGCTGGTCGGGGCGGACTTGCATGGTGGGCTGGGCGCTGCAATCGAAGGGGCCTGGACGGGCCTAGACGTGGATCGCAGCCAGGCGGCGCAGCACCTGCGCCACCACATCGGCCGTCATCTCGCGGTAGAGCTCGGCTTCTTCGCTTTCCTTGGCCAGGGCCTGCACTTCGGTGTAGCTGAGGTCGCGCGTCAACAGCAGTTCGACGCGGGGGATCCATTCGAAGCCCGAGGGCGTGGTGGCGCGGAAATGGAACTTCAGCCGCAGCTGGAATTCACGCACCTGGGCGGCCGAGGTGGACGCCACGACGCTCTTTTCGCGCAGGTCTTGCAGCGCCTGCAGCACCACGTCGGCCTTGTCGGGCGTGGGCAGTTCGCGCACCTGCAGCAGCAGTTGCCGGCGCAGCGCCTCGGCCAGCGGCGAACGCGGCGCGAAGCCGGTCAGCGCGATGCTGCTGAAGGACAGCTTGGCCGGGCGGCGCAACTCGAAGCCGCAGCCGGCCAGGGCCGCCACGGCGCTGCCGGCTGTCGCCACGAGCAGCGTGCGGCGGGGGGCGTCAAACAACGACGTTCACCAGGCGCCCCGGCACCACCACCACCTTCTTCGCCGGCCGGCCTTCGGCGAAGCGCAGGAACTCGGGCGAGGCCAGGGCCGCCGCCTCGATGGCATGGCGGTCGGCGCCAGCCGGCACGCGGATGGCGCCGCGCAGCTTGCCGCCAACCTGCAACACCAGCTCGATCTCGTCCTGCACCAGCGCGTCCTCATCGACCTCGGGCCAGGGCGCGTGGGTGATGTCGCCGTGCACCGCCGCGTAGCGCAGGTCGCCCCACAGGACGTGGCTGATGTGCGGGGCGACCGGATAGAGCGCGCGCAGTAGGATGCCGAAAACCTCGTTCAGCGCCGCGCCGTCGCCAGGGCCATCGCCGAGCCTGGCGTCGTCGATGGCGTTGAGCATCTTCATCGCGCCCGAGACCACGGTGTTGTATTGCAGGCGGTCGTAGTCGTGGCTGACCTGGCGCAGCAGCAGGTGGATCTCGCGGCGCAAGGCAGCGCCGGCCGGGCTGATGCCGGCATAGCCCGCAGCCAGGCCATCGGTGCGGGCCGCCAGCTTGAGGCCGGTGGTCCACAGGCGCCGCAGGAAGCGGAAGGCGCCTTCGGCACCGCTGTCGCTCCAGGCCGCGCTCTGGTCGGGCGGGCCGGCGAACATGGTGAACAGGCGCGCGGTGTCGGCGCCGAAGCGCGCGATGATGTCGCGCGGCTCGACCACGTTGTTCTTGCTCTTGGACATCTTCTCGATGCCGCCCAGGCTGACCGGCAGGCCGTCGGCCTTGGCTGTGGCGCCCACCGGCTGGCCCCGCTCGTCGTGCTGCACGTCGACCTCGCTGGGGTAGAACCAGCGCTTCTTGCCGCTGTCTTCCTCGCGGAAGTAGCTTTCGTTGAGCAACATGCCCTGGGTGAACAGCTTGGTGAAAGGCTCGCTGAAGGTCACCAGGCCCAGGTCGCGCATGGCCTTGGTCCAGAAACGCGCGTACAGCAGATGCAAGACCGCGTGCTCGATGCCACCGATATACTGGTCCATCGGCATCCAGTGCTCGTTGCGCGCGTCGACCATGGCGTCGTCGCTGCCGGGGCAGGTGTAGCGCATGTAGTACCAGGCGCTGTCGACGAAGGTGTCCATGGTGTCGGTCTCGCGGCGCGCCGGCTGGCCGCACTGCGGGCAGGCGACGTTCAGGAAAGACGCGCACTTGTTCAGCGGGTTGCCGCTGCCGTCGGGCACCAGGTCTTCGGGCAGCAGGACGGGCAGGTCCTTCTCGGGCACGGGCACCGAGCCGCAACCGGGTCGTTCGGCGCCCGGCTCGGTGCTGCCGTCGCAATGGATGATCGGGATCGGCGTGCCCCAGTAGCGCTGGCGGCTGATGCCCCAGTCGCGCAGGCGCCAGGTGGTCTGCTTGCCGCCCAGGCCCTGTTCGGCCAGCGCGGCGGCGATGGCATCCACGGCCAGCCGGTAGGACAGACCGCTGTAATTGCCGCTGTTCACGGTGAAACCGCGGGTCTTGTCGCCGTACCACTCCTGCCAGTGGTCATAACTGAAGTGCTCGCCGTCGATCTGCACCACCTGCAGGATGTCGATGCCGTATTTCTTGGCGAAGGCGAAGTCGCGCTCGTCGTGCGCCGGCACACCCATCACGGCGCCGTCGCCGTAGCCCATCAGGACGTAGTTGCCGACCCAGACCGGCACGTCGGCGCCAGTCAGCGGGTGCGTCACGTGCAGGCCCAGGGGCCGGCCGGCTTTCTCGCGCAAGGCCAGTTCGGCCTCGGTGGTGCCGCCCTTCTTGCATTCATCGATGAAGGCGCCGAGGTCGGCATTGCCCTGCGCGGCGAGTGTGGCCAGCGGGTGTTCGGGGGCGACGGCGCAGAAGGTGACCCCCTTGATGGTGTCGACGCGCGTCGTGAAGACCCAGAGCTTGCCGCCCTGCACCAGCTCGCCGTCGGCGCTGCGGATGGTGTGCGGGAAGGCGAAGCGCACGCCTTCGCTCTTGCCGATCCAGTGCTCCTGCATCAGGCGCACGCGTTCGGGCCAGCCTTCCAGGTAATTGGGCGCGGTGGCGTCGGTGACGCCGGCCAGCAGTTCGTCGGCGTACTGCGTGATGGCCAGGTAGTAGCCCGGGATCTCGCGCTTTTCCACGAGGGCGCCGCTGCGCCAGCCGCGCCCGTCGACGACCTGTTCGTTGGCCAGCACGGTCTGGTCGACCGGGTCCCAGTTGACGACCTGCGTCTTCTTGTAGGCGATGCCCTTGTCCAGCATCTTCAGGAAGAACCACTGGTTCCACTTGTAGTAGCTGGGGTCGCAGGTGGCGAGTTCGCGGGTCCAGTCGAAGGCCAGACCCAAGGGCTGCATCTGCGCCTTCATGTCGGCGATGTTGGCGCGCGTCCAGGCGGCGGGCGGCACCCGGTTGTCCATGGCCGCGTTCTCGGCCGGCAGGCCGAACGCGTCCCAGCCCATGGGCATCAGCACGTTCATGCCCTTCATGCGCAGGTGGCGGCCCATCATGTCGCCGATGGTGTAGTTGCGCACATGCCCCATGTGCAGCTTGCCGCTGGGGTAGGGCAGCATGCTGCAGGCGTAGAACTTGGGGCGCGTGGCGTCCTCGGTCACGCGGTAGGCGTCGGTGGCCGCCCAATGCGCCTGGGCGGCGGCTTCGACTTCGGCTGGGGCGTATTTCTCGTTCATCGCCCGATTCTACGAAGGCGCTCCGTGCGCCCGGCCGCTTTCAGCGGGCCGGCGGCGCCTCGGTGACCAAACCGATGCGCGTCAGCCCGGCCGACTGTACCCAGCCGATCAATTCGGCGACGCGGCCGTAGGGCACGCGGCTGTCGGCGCGCAGCTGAACTTCGGTGGCCGGATTGCGCTGCGCGGCGGCGCGCACACGCAGCGCGATCTGCTCGCGCTCGGACTGGATGTCCAGGGCTTCGTCACCCAGGAACAGGCGGCCCTGGGCGTCGATGGACAGCGCCACCACGGCAGGCGCGTCGCTGGCTGCCGCGCCGTCGGCCTTGGGCAGGTCCAGCTTCAGGCTGCTGCTGATCAGCGGCGCGGTCAGGATGAAGATGACCAGCAGCACCAGCATCACGTCGATCAGCGGCGTCATGTTGATCTCGCTCATCGGCTGCGAGCCGGGGTTGCGCTCCAGGCGGCCGAAGGCCATGTCAGTGGCCCGCAGTCTGGTCCAGCACCATCTGCCGCAGGTCGTGCGCGTAGCCTTCGAGTTCGGCTTCGCAGCTGGCCACCCACTTGCCGAAGACGTTGTAGGCCAGCACGGCCGGTACCGCCACGGCGATGCCGGCGGCGGTCATCACCAGCGATTCACCGATCGGCCCCGAGACCTTGTCGATGGTGATGCTGCCGGCGGCCGCAATGCCGCCCAGCGCATGGTAGATGGCCCAGACGGTGCCGAACAGGCCGACGAAAGGCGCGGTGCTGCCGATCGACGCCAGCAGCACCTGGCCGAACTGCAAGTGCGCCAGGCCGCGATGCAGGGCGTCGCGCAGGCGCCGCGTGAGCTGGCTTTCGCGCTGCCCCGTGCTTTCCAGCGTGCCCTGCGCCGGCCGTGCCGAAACGGCGTCCAGCAAAGGCAGCAGCAGGCGCTCGCGGTCCAGCGCCTGCAGCCGGGCACGGCCGTCGTCCAGCGTGGCGGCATCCCAGAAAGCCGGCACGGCGCGGGCGATGTCGCCGGTGGCGCGGCGCAGCAACCAGCCTTTCCAGAAGATCAGCACCCAGGCCGTGACCGACATGGCCAGCAACAGCACCGCCACCGACCGGCCCACGGCGTCGCTGGCGTCCCAGAATGACAGCAAGCCTTGCATGGTGCCGCTCAGCCCAGACCCAGCACGTCGTCCATGCCGTACAGCCCCGGCGAGCGGTTCGCCAGGAAGCGCACGGCGCGCAGGCTGCCGTCGGCATAGTTGGCGCGGCTGCTGCTTTTGTGGGCGATCTCGATGCGCTCGCCGGTGCCGCAGAACAGCACGGTGTGCTCGCCGACGATGTCGCCACCGCGCACGGCGGCAAAGCCGATGCTCCCCGGCGCGCGTTCGCCGGTGTGGCCGTGACGGCTGAAGACGCCGTGTTCGGCCAGATCGACGCCGCGCGCCCGGGCCAGCACCTCGCCCATCGCCAAGGCGGTGCCGCTGGGCGCGTCGACCTTGTACTGGTGGTGCGCCTCGACGACCTCGATGTCGTAGCCCGGGCCCAGCGCCTGCGCGGCCTGCGCCAGCAGCTTGAGCATCACGTTGACGCCCACGCTCATGTTGGCGGCCACCACCGTGGCCACCTGCTGCGCATGGTCGGCGATGGCCGCCTTTTGTTCCGGCGTGAACCCGGTCGTGCCCACGACGGCGCGCACCCCGAGTTCGCGGCAGACCGCCAGATGGGCCAGCGTGCCGGCCGGGCGGGTGAAGTCGATCAGCACGTCGGCACCGGACAAGCCGGCGCGCAGGTCGGCGGTGACGGCCACGCCAGTCGCCTGGCCCAGGAAGGTGCCGGCGTCGTTGCCGATGGCCGGGCTGCCAGTCACGTCCAGCGCGCCCGTCAGCCGGCAGTCGGCGCTGGCCAGCACGGCTTCGATCAGCATGCGGCCCATGCGGCCGCCCGCGCCGGCGATGGCGACGTTCAACATCGGCGCCGTCGCCGCGTTCAAGATTCGAGAGGCGGGTAGTCGCGCACCGCGCCGACAGGCTCGACGGCAGGCGTCTCGCGCTTCGGCGGCAAGGGCAAGGCGGCACGTTCGGCCTCGCTGAGTTCCAGCTTGGGCGCGCGCAAGTCCTTGAAGCGGCTGATCGAGGCCACGAACTCGCGTTCGGACGGCAGGTCGGGGGCTTCGACGGCCTTCACCACATCGTTCTCGAACAGCACCACCACACTGCGCCGCTGCAGGGCGGCATTCGGGCGGCGCAGCGTGAAGATGTAGTCCCAGCGGCTGGCGTGGAAAGGGTCGGCCATCAACGGCGTGCCGAGCAGGTCGCGGACCTGCAACCGCGTCAGCCCCGGTTTGAGCGCCGCAGCCTGCTCTTTGGTGATGGCGTTGCCCTGCACGATGTCGATGCGGTAGGGCGTGATGAAACCCATCAGGCTGTCGGTGCGCTGCAGCGCTTCGCAGCCGCTCAGTGCGAAGGCGGCTGCCAGCGTGCAGAAGGTCCAGGAAAAACGGGGCATGAGCGGCAACGCAGAAGGGGGATAGCGCCGGGCAGGCTGGCTATGATCGGTAGATTCTAGCGAGGGCTGCGGCCCAGGCTGCGGGACGACATGACGCATGTTGACGAACTGAAGAGCAGCGGCCTGAAGGCCACGCTGCCGCGCATCAAGATCCTGGAGATCTTCCAGCGCAGCCAGCGCCGCCACATGGCGGCCGAAGACGTCTACAAGGCCCTGCTGCTTGAAGGGGCCGACATCGGTCTGGCCACGGTCTACCGCGTGCTGATGCAGTTCGAACAGGCCGGTCTGCTGTCGCGCAGCAACTTCGAGTCGGGCAAGGCGGTGTTCGAGTTGAACGAAGGCCAGCACCACGACCACCTGGTGTGCCTGGACTGCGGCCGCGTCGAAGAGTTCTTCGACAGCGAAATCGAAGCCCGCCAGCGCGCCGTGACCAGCGCGCGGGGCTTCGAGTTGCAAGAACACACCTTGGCGCTCTACGCCCGTTGCACCAAGACCGACTGCGAACACCGGCAGAAGTAGTTTCCGCGGGTGGTCACTGTTCGCCGCGCTCCATGGCGGCCTGGTGGCGCTTGATGAATTCCTGGTAGGTGTCGATGCCGCGCAGTTGCAGCACGGTGTTGCGCACTGCGGCTTCCACCAGAACGGCCAGGTTGCGACCCGCGTCGACGGCGATCACCACCTTGCGCACCGGCAGGCTCAGGATGTCTTCGTAGAGCGGCTCGTAGGGCAGGCGCTCGAACTCGCGCTCCATCGTTTCCTTGCGCACCAGATGCACCAGCAGGTGCACCTTCATCTTGCGCCGGACCGCCGTTTCGCCAAAGATGGCCTTGATGTCGAGCAGGCCGATGCCGCGCACTTCCAGCAGGTTCTGCAGCAGTTCAGGGCAGCGTCCTTCGAGCAGGGTCTGTGAGGTGCGGTAGATGTCCACCGCGTCGTCGGCCACCAGGCCGTGGCCGCGGCTGATCAGTTCCAGCCCGAGTTCGCTCTTGCCCAGGCCCGATTCACCCGTCAGCAGCACGCCCAGGCCCAGGATGTCCATGAACACGCCATGCCGCGTGACGCGCTCGGCGAAGTGCTGGCCGAGGTAGCCGCGCACCACGTCGATGACGTGGCCGGCCGATTCACCGGTGACGAAGAGCGGGATCTCGGCGCGGTCGCACATCGCCACCAGGCGGTCGGGCGGCACCATGCCGTCGGCCACGATCAACACCGGTGGTTCCAGCGTGACGATGCGCGAGATGCGGCGCTCCTGGTCGTCGGCCGACGAGGTGGTGAGGTATTCCACTTCGCGCACGCCGACGATCTGCACCCGATAGGGGTGGATGTAGTTCAGGTAGCCGACCAGGTCGGCCGCGCTGCGCGCATCGCGCACAGCCGCGTCGGCAAAGCGCCGTTCGGGGTGGGCGTGGCCGGCGATCCACTCCCAGCGCATCGCTTCGCGATGGGCTTCGAACAGCGCTTCGGCGCTAATCGATGTGGGCTTCAATCAGGCAACCGACTTCAACGGTTCCCAATCGGAAATCAGCTTGTGCACGGCCTGTGCATCAGGCTCGATCTTCAGGCGCTCACGCAGTTCACGGTCGGACAGCATCTCGGCGATCTCGGACAGGATTTCCAGGTGCCGCTGGGTGGCCGCTTCGGGCACCAGCAGAAAGATCAGCAACTCGACGGGGGCGTCGTCGGGCGCGTCGAAGGGGATGGGTTGCAGCACGCGCAGGACCGCGGCCAGCGGCTGCTTCAGGCCCTTGATGCGGCCGTGCGGGATGGCCACCGCGTGGCCCAGCCCGGTGGACCCCAGCCGTTCGCGGGCGAAAAGGTTGTCGGTGACGGTGCCGCGCGCGATGGCGTGCTGGTTTTCGAACAGCAAGCCGGCCTGCTCGAAGACGCGCTTCTTGCTGGTCGCATCCACGTTCACCAGCACATTGCTGGGCGGCAAGATCGCGGCGAGACGGTTCATGGGGCCATGTCCTGGTGCCGCAAACAGCGGGGTGCGCGGCGACCGTGGGGGTGTTACAGAGCGTCGCATCATAGTCCGCAGCCCCAGGCACAAGACCAGCCTGTAGCGCCAGAACCGGGCGGAATTCTCGGCTTATGCGGCGCTGCAACAACAAACCGTTCCGGCATGCAAAACGGCCCCGCAGGGCCGTGGTGCTGGAGGCGCGCCGCCTAGACGACGCCGACGTCCAGTCGTTTGGGCGACTCGTGGTGGTGATTCTGCAGCCGGTCCTTGTGGCGCACGACCTGGCGGTCGAGCTTGTCCATCAGCTGGTCGATGGCCGCGTACATGTCTTCGGCCGCCTGCTCGATGAAGATGTCACGGCCCTTGACGTGCAAGGTCACCTCGGCCTTCTGCCTTCGCTCTTTCTCCTTCAGCTTCTCCACCGTCAGCAGCACCGTGACATCCACCACCTGATCGAAATGCCGGGTCACGCGCTCCAGCTTGGTGAGCACGTACTCACGCAGGGCAGGGGTGACTTCGAGATGATGGCCGCTGATCGTCAAGTTCATCAAAACCTCCTTGGGGCAGGGAGTGAAACGCCGACGGCGATGCCGCCGGCAGGGGGAAACCAGAATTCGGTGTTGGGGGGGGGGGGGGGAGAACGGGTTGGAAAGGGAGGCGGCCGGGAAAACCGACAGACCCAGTGTGCACCGGTTGCGCAAGGCTGACAAGCGAACACCGCGAATGGGGGATTGACGGCGTGACGAAAGCAACGTCGCTGGAGCCTGCCTGACTCTGGCGCCTTATGCTGGCACGACATCCGCTTGCCGAACGCCCATGCCCCACGCCACGCCCCTGCTGATACGCAACGCCACCTTGCCCGACGGCCGCACTGGCATCGACCTGCTGGCCCTGGACGGCCGCATCGCCGAGGTCGGCCCTGCGCTGGCCGCGCCGCCCGGCACGCCTGTCGTCGATGCCGTCGGCTGGCTGCTCAGCCCGCCCTTCGTCGACGCCCACTTCCACATGGATTCGACGCTCAGCCACGGTCTGCCGCGCGTCAATGCCAGCGGCACGCTGCTGGAAGGCATCGCGCTGTGGGGCGAACTCAAGCCGCTGCTGACCGCCGAGGCGCTGGTCGAACGCGCGCTGGCCTATTGCGACTGGGCGGTGGCGCGCGGCCTGCTGGCCATCCGCAGCCATGTCGATGTCTACGACGACCGTCTGCTGGCCGTGCGCGCCTTGCTGGACGTCAAGCAACGCGTCGCCGGCTACATCGACCTGCAACTGGTGGCCTTCCCGCAGGACGGCCTGCTGCGTTCGCCCACGGCCCTGGCCAACCTGAAGCGCGCGCTGGACCTGGGCGTGGACGTGGTTGGCGGCATCCCCCACTTCGAACGCACGGCGGAAGAAGGGGCGCACAGCGTGAAAGTGCTGTGCGAACTGGCGGCCGAACGCGGACTGCGCGTGGACCTGCACTGCGACGAGACCGACGACCCGCTGTCACGCCACATCGAGACGCTGGCCCTGCACACCCAGCGCCTGGGCCTGCAGGGTCGCGTGACGGGCTCGCACCTGACGTCCATGCACTCGATGGACAACTACTACGTCAGCAAACTGATACCGCTGATCCGCGAGGCCGGCGTGCACGTGGTGGCCAACCCGCTGATCAACATCACCCTGCAAGGGCGCCACGACAGCTACCCCAAGCGCCGCGGCATGACCCGCGTGCCCGAACTGCTGGCCGCGGGCGTGAACGTGGGCTTCGGCCACGACTGCGTGATGGACCCCTGGTACGCGCTGGGCTCGGCCGACATGCTGGAGGTGGCGGCGATGGGCCTGCACGTGGCGCAGATGACCTCGGTGGCCGGCCAGCGGCAGTGCTTCGACGCCGTGACGGTGAACAACGCGCGCGTGCTGGGCCTGCAGGGCTACGGGCTGGAGCCGGGCTGCCGCGCCGACTTCGTGCTGCTGCAGGCCCGCACGCCGCCCGAGGCGGTGCGCCTGCGCGCGCAGCGCCTGCTGGTGGTGCGTGGCGGGCGCGTGCTGTCGCGCATGGCGCCGGCGACGGCCGAACTGGCGCTGCCGGGGCGCCCGGCGGCCGTGGATTTCACACGACAGGCCCCTGGCTAGAATCGACACGCTTACAGATGCTCGCTGGCCCCGCACCCCAAGATGAAATTGATCGGTTCACTCACCAGCCCCTACGTGCGCAAAGTGCGCGTCGTGATGGCCGAAAAAAAGCTCGACTTCCAGTTGCTGGTGGAAGACGTCTGGAACAGCGACGCCATCCTCAAGAGCAACCCGCTGGGCAAGGTGCCTTGCCTGGTGCTGGACGGCGGCGAAGCGGTGTTCGATTCGCGGGTCATCGTCGAATACCTCGACACCCTGTCGCCGGTGGGCAAGCTGATACCGCCCAGCGGCCGTGAACGCGTGGAAGTGCGCACCTGGGAAGCGCTGGCTGACGGTCTGCTGGACGCCAGCATCGCCGCGCGCATGGAAGCGCACTGGACGGGCCGCAGCGCCGAACAGCGCTCGCAGGCCTGGATCGACCGCCAGATGAGCCGTGTGATGGCCGCCATCACGTCCATGGGCCAGGGCCTGGGCGACAAGCCCTTCTGTGCCGGCAACCATTTCACGCTGGCCGACGTGGCGGTGGGCTGCGCGCTCAGCTACCTCGACTTCCGCTACGCCCGCATCGACTGGCGCAGCGGCCAGCCGAACCTGCACAGGCTGCTCGACAAGTTGTCGACACGCCCCAGCTTCATCGAATCGGCGCCCCCGGCAGCCTGAACCGGCTGACACAGCACCATGGTGTACGAAGACCTGCACAGCTACCTGCCCAAAGAAGGCCACGGGCTGCCCCACGACCCTTTCAACGCCATCGTCGGTCCGCGACCGATAGGCTGGATCAGCAGCCGCAGCCGCGCTGGCCTGGTCAACCTGGCGCCCTACAGCTTCTTCAACGCCTTCAACTACACGCCGCCGATCATCGGCTTTGCCAGCATCGGCGCCAAGGACACGGTGCGCCACATCACCGAGACCGGTGAATTCGTCTGGAACCTGGTGACCCGCCCGCTGGCCGAGGCCATGAACGCCAGCTGCGCCGCGGTACCGCCCGAGGTCAACGAATTCGAGCTGGCGGGCCTGACCGCGGTGCCTTCGCGGCTGGTCCAGGTGCCGCGGGTGGGTGAAAGCCCGGTGGCTTTCGAATGCCGAATGACCCAGCAGATCCAGCTGCAGGGCGCAGACGGCGTGGCGGTGCCGACCTGGCTGACGCTGGGTGAAGTGGTGGCGGTGCACATCGCCCGCGGCTTGCTGGTGGATGGCGTCTACGACACCGCGGCGGCCCAGCCCATCCTGCGTGGCGGCGGGCCAGCCGACTACTTCGGGATCCAGGCCGAAAACCGCTTCCGGATGCACCGGCCGCGCTAGCCGCAGCCCGGCTTCAGACCGGCTCGGCCCCGGCTGGCGCGAAACTGTCGCTGCGCGCCTGTGGCCAGTACAGGCTGTAGACACGGTGCGGCCAGGGCGCCTGCCCGGCCATCGCAGCCAGCAATTCGCCCGGCTTCAGGAAGTGCAACTGGTTGACCAGCAACTTGACGTCGTGGTCGGCCGAGCGCCGCACGATGTGCGACGCGGTGATCTGGTCGGGGTGGGTCAGGCCGGCGGCCTGCACCAGTTCCTTCAGCGCGTGCAGGGTGTTTTCGTGGAAGCGCCAGACGCGTTCGGTCTTGTCGGGCACCACCAGGGCCTGCTGGCGCTTGGGGTCTTGCGTGGTCACGCCCGTGGGGCAGGCGCCGGTATGGCAGGTCTGCGCCTGGATACAGCCCAACGCGAACATGAAGCCGCGCGCGGCGTTGCACCAGTCGGCGCCCAAGGCCATCAGCCGCACGATGTCGAAGGCGCTGACGACCTTGCCCGCGCAGCCGATCTTGATGCGCCCGCGCAGCCCCAGCCCGGTCAGCGTGTTGTGCACCAGCAGCAGGCCTTCCTGCAACGGCGCGCCGACATGGTCGGTGAACTCCAGCGGCGCCGCCCCGGTGCCGCCTTCGGCGCCGTCGACGACGATGAAGTCGGGCATCAGACCACTTTCCAGCATGGCCTTGCACAAGGCGAACCATTCCCAAGGGTGACCGATGCACAGCTTGAAGCCGGTGGGTTTGCCGCCCGACAGGGTGCGCAGCCTTTCGATGAACTGCAGCAGCTCCAGCGGCGTGCTGAAGGCGCTGTGGCGCGCCGGGCTGATGCAGGCCTGGCCTGCGGGCACGCCGCGCGCCTGCGCGATCTCGGCGGTGACTTTCGGGCCGGGCAGCACGCCGCCGTGGCCGGGCTTGGCGCCCTGGCTCAGCTTGATCTCGATCATCTTCACCTGCGGGTCGCGGGCGTTGGCCGCGAAGCGTTCGGCGTTGAAACTGCCGTCGTCGTTGCGGCAGCCGAAGTAGCCGCTGCCGATTTCCCAGATCAGGTCGCCGCCGTGCACGCGATGGTGCACGCTGATCGACCCTTCACCGGTGTCGTGCGCGAAGCCGCCCTTCCTGGCCCCGCCGTTGAGCGCCAGGATAGCGTTGGCGCTGAGCGCACCGAAGCTCATCGCCGAGATGTTGAAGATGCTGGCGCTGTAAGGCTGGCTGCACGACGAGCCGTCGGCGCCGATGGTGACGCGGAAGTCGTGCCCCGCCACCACGGCCGGCGCCATGGAGTGGTTGATCCACTCGTAGCCGCCGGCCTGCACGTCCATCTGCGTGCCGAAAGGCCGGTTGTCAGGATCGCCCTTGGCGCGCTGGTAGACCAGGCTGCGCTGCTGGCGTGAGTAGGGCGCGGCTTCGCTGTCGCTTTCGATGAAGTACTGGCGCATCTCGGGCCGGATGAATTCCAGCAGGAAGCGCAGGTGGCCGATGATCGGGTAGTTGCGCAGCACGGCGTGGCGCGTCTGGCGGCGGTCGCGCCAGCCCAGGGCCAGCCCCAGCAGCGCCAGCAGCGCCGGCCAGCCGGCCATGCCCATCACCAGCCAGGCCCAGCCGAAGACCAGCACACCGACGCCGCACAGCCCCCAGGCGGTATAGCGGACCGGGAAGAGGCTATCGATGCGGCGCAGCCACTCGTGCATGGGTTCATCTCCTGGCGGCACATCCGAGCGCCGTCTCGTCGCGTGATGCTAAGGGCGAAACCACGGGGAACGCGCCGGGAAGAACGGCACCAAGGGCGCCTTCTGGCGGCGCGCAGCGGCCCCGCATAATCCGCCGCCTGACTCCAGCGCCCCCATGCCCTCCCTCGGTTCCGTCACTGCCCAGCAGATGCATTTCAGCGACCCGCTGCCCCTGCGCAGTGGCGCCACCCTGCCCGCTTACGACCTTTGCTTCGAGACCTACGGCACCTTGAACGCCGAGCGCAGCAACGCGGTCCTGGTGTGCCACGCGCTGAACGCCAGCCACCACGTAGCCGGGCTGAACGAGCAGGGGCAGGCCGGCTGGTGGGACAACCTGGTGGGACCGGGCAAGCCGCTCGACACCGAGCGCTACTTCGTCATCGGCGTGAACAACCTGGGTTCCTGTTTCGGCTCGACCGGGCCGATGCACATCAACCCGGAAACCGGCCGGGTCTGGGGCGCGGACTTCCCGGTGATGACGGTGGAGGACTGGGTCGATGCGCAGGTGCGCCTGGTGCAGCGCCTGGGCATCGCGCAGCTGGCTGCCGTGCTGGGCGGCAGCCTGGGCGGCATGCAGGCGCTGGCCTGGACCTTGCGCCACCCCGACAAGCTGCGCCACTGCGTGGCCGTGGCCACCGCGCCCAACCTGTCGGCGCAGAACATCGCCTTCAACGAGGTGGCCCGGCGCGCCATCGTCACCGACCCCGACTTCCACGGCGGCCACTTCTACGCCCACGGCGTGGTGCCGCAGCGCGGGCTGCGCGTGGCGCGGATGATCGGCCACATCACCTACCTGGCCGAAGATGCGATGGAGACCAAGTTCGGCCGCGAGCTGAGGGCCGAAGGACTGGCCTACACCACGCAAGGCGTCGAATTCCAGATCGAAAGCTACCTGCGCCACCAAGGCGACAAGTTCAGCGCCTATTTCGACGCCAACACCTATTTGCTGATCACCCGCGCGCTCGACTATTTCGACCCGGCGCGCGACCACGGCGGCAGCCTGACCCGGGCCTTCGAAGGCGCGCGTGGCAATCAGTTCCTGCTGGTCAGCTTCACCACCGACTGGCGCTTCGCACCGGCCCGCTCGCGCGAGATCGTCAAGGCGCTGGTCGACAACCGCATCGCGGTCAGCTACGCCGAGATCGACGCGCCGCACGGCCACGACGCATTCCTGCTCGAAGACCCGCGCTACATCGGCGTGATGCGCGCCTACTTCCAGCGCATCGCCCAGGAATTTGCGGCATGAGCGAACGCAGGGACCTGGAAGTCATCGCCGACCTGGTGCCGGCCGGCAGCCGCGTGCTGGACCTGGGCTGCGGCACCGGCGAACTGCTGGCCCATCTGCGCGACCACAAGGGCTGCACCGGCTACGGCATCGAACTGGACGACGCCAACGTGCTGGCCTGCGTGCAGCGCGGCATCGATGTGATCCAGCTGAATCTGGAAGACGGGCTGGCGCTGTTCGACGACCACAGCTTCGACGTGGTGCTGCAGCTGGACACGCTGCAACACCTGCGCAAGACCGAGAACATGCTGCGCGAAACGGCGCGCGTGGGGCGCATCGGCATCGTCAGCTTCCCGAATTTCGCGCACTGGGCCAACCGCCTGCACGTGCTGCAGGGCCGCATGCCCATCACCCGCGCCCTGCCCTACCAGTGGTACGACACGCCCAACATCCGCGTCGGCACCTACGCCGACTTCGAACTGCTGGCGCAACGCTGCGGCCTGGCGGTGACCGACAGCTTCGGTCTGCAGGGCGGTGAAGTCGTGCGCTGGTGGCCCAACCTGCGGGCCAGCGTGGCGGTGTTCCGCTTCGGCCAGCGCTGAGGAACGCGCCAGCCTGCTGCGCAGGCGCGCAGCGTGCACGCAGCAGGCGCCGGCTCAGATCGGGTCGATGATCGAGTTGGGGATCAGGTCGTTGTCGAAGATGACTTCGCGGCGCGCAAAGCGCCAGCCTTCGGGCGCGAGCACCACGGTGTCCAGGTAGCGCCCCACGCTGAGGATTTCGGGCATCGCGTCGCGATGGGTGCGGATCACGACATAGCTGGCTTCGCAGCGCAGGCCAGCGCCGTCATGGCCCAGCAGACGCGGCGCGCTGACGATGTGCCGCTGCGCGTAGGGGTCGTGAAAGATGGTCTCGGTGGCGCCGTAGATGCGGTCTTTCAGCATGCCCTGGCCTTCGAAGGCCAGCGTGCACAGCGGCAGGCCGCGCTCAAAGTTCTCGCGCGACTGCAGGCGGTAAACACCGTCAGCGGTGAAGAAGTCGGGCCAGCGGTGCAGTTCGCGGGCGTCGAGCGCTGCCGCGCAGTCGGCGTACAGCGCCTGCAAGGCCATCCAGCTGTTGAAGTCGAGTGGCGTGCTCACAGGCCCATCACCCCGCGCCAGTAGCTGTACATGCCGCGAATCAGGGTTTCGGTGACCATGTGCGGCGTGGCCTTGACGTCCAGGCCGTCGAGTTCGCTGACGGTGCGGGCGTCGGGGTTGGCGGCGAAGGCCTGCTGCACGAATTCGATGACCTCGCCGTCGTCGGCCGAGACGAAGCCGGCCGGCCCGAAGAGGTTGGCCTGGCGCAGGCGGCGTTGTGTCATCTCGTCGCTGTCGTCGGCGAAGCCGAAATGCGTCCAGACAAAGTCGAAGACGCCCGGGCTCACCGGCCGGATGTGGCGAGTCGACAGCGAATTCACCTGCTGCTGGATGATCAAACTGGGGAAGAGCGTCATCATCACCACCGAAGGCCCGCCCCACCAGGGCTCGGGCACCACGTCGAGCAGGCGCGGGTCGTTCAGCTTCATGTCGGAACGGAAGCTCGTCACCCCTTGCGTCACCGCCGACGCGCCGCCGTCGTTGCGCGTGGACACCATGCAGGCATGGCGCTGGCGGGCGTCCATCACCATCTGGCTGGTCTGGTCGGCGCGCCACAGGCCGAAGGTGACGAACCAGGTGTGCAGCAAGCCCGGGTGGTAGGGGTCCTTGATGTTCTCCTGCATCAGCTTCCAGTTGGCCGGGATGCGCTGGCGGTTGATGCCCAACAGCTTCAGCGGCCGGCCGCTGAAGACGCGGTCGTAGTAGGGCAGCACCTCTGGCCCCAGGTAGTCCGCGAAAGATTCCACCGCGTGGTCGAAGCTGGCGAAGACCGCGCCGCCGCGACGCGCCACCTTCAGCTTGGTCAGGCCATGGTCGGCCAAGTTGAAATCGGCCGGCATGCCGCCCTGCACCTGGCCGTCTTTCTTCACGCCGCGACGGAAGGGCAGGCCTTGCAGGCTGCCGTCGAGCCGGTAGGTCCACTGGTGATAGGGGCAGGTAAAGGCCGTGACGGTGCCCGTGCGTTCGCGGCAGAAGGCCACGCCGCGGTGGGCGCAGCGGTTCTCGACGACATGGATCTCGCCCTGCGCGTCGCGCACCATGATCACGCTGCGCTCGCCGACGGCCGACTTCATGAAGTTGCCTGGGTCGGGCACCTCACATTCCAGGCCGACGTAGCACCAGTGACCGCGGTAGAAGAGGCGCGCCAGCTCCTCCCGGTACAGGCCTTCGTCGGTGTAGACGCGGCCTGGTGCGCGGCTGGTCGGGCTGTCGCCCCAGAGCGTCGGTGCAGTCTGCATGGTCGGTGGTTGGTGATCGGTGCGCGGGGTTCAGTCCAGGGTGACTTCGGTGCGCACCGTGCCCGCCCGGTCGGCCGTGGCCGTGACCGCGATGGTCGTGCCGCGCGGACCGCGCACCACCCACTCGACGACGGCGCGGTCGCCGGTGATGTCGCGGTTGGGCAAGAAGGCCTGCAAGGAGCCCTTGGGCGCATGGCCTTCCAGGTGCGCGCCTTCGACCCGTTCGCGGCCGGTGGTCAGCGTCACGCCGGGCGGCAGGTGAATCTGGAAAACGGTGCCGCGCACGGTCTTGCGCTCCAGGGCGCGCTTGCTGACGTAAGCCGGCAGCCAGCCGCTGTTGGCCACCGCGAACCGCACGCGCCAGGTGTCGGGGCCCAGCGCCCGCACTTCGGCGCGCAGCACCTCCAGCTTGGGCAGGCTCAGGGCGATCTGCGTCAGCCAGGCCGGAAACCGCGCGGCCTCGCGTTCGCGCAGATGGGGCGGCGGGTTGCGCCAGTAATTCATCTTGTCCCAGCCGCCGAGCTCGACCATGCCCAGCTGCGGGTGGCGGTAGGGGTACCAGTCGACGTGGGCCAGCCCGCCGCACTGCTCGTCGCTCCATTTCAGCAGCTTCAGGTCGTCTTCGGCCGGGTGTTCGCGGTACCAGTCGATCCACTTGTAGTCGGTGATGCCGGCTTCCTTGTTCGGCGCCCACAGCTCCACCGTCCAGAACAGCGCGCCCAGGTGTTCATAGATCCAGTCCTGGGTGCCCGTGATGACCTGCTTGGGGTGGTATTTGAAGTCGTGCCAGATGCTGATGGCCGGGTAGCCGGTGAGCTGGGTGCCCAGTTCGGAAAAGCGCTTGTAGGCCCACAGGTCTTCGGGCGTCATGTCGTCGTCGCTCTGCATGCCCATGGGCCGCAGGATGACGCCGCTGTGGGTGTGGAAGCTGACCGCCGCGCCGATGTTGGGGTGGCTGGTGATGAAGTGCACCATGGCCCGCACTTCGGGCTCGCTGGTCGGGTAGGGGCCGGCGCCGACCTGCTCGAATTCCTGGCGCCAGTAGGCCGGGAAGTTGCGGTTCAGGTCCAGGCCTTCGCGGTCGGGGTTGGCCGTGATCTTCAGGCCGTCGTAGTTCTTCAGCGTGCCTTCCGGAATCATGCGGAAGTAGCTGCCGCCGAAATCGCCAGGCTCGCGCGGGATCATCAGCCGCGCGTCGTCCGGGTGCTGCTTGTAGCCGCCGTGCGGGTCGGGCACCCGCATCTGCAGCACGCGGCCGTCGCCGTCCACGTCCTCGATGGTCAGGCCGTCGACCGGCTCTTCGCCGAAGGGATAAGGCCGGGTGCTGCTGCGGATGTGGCGCGGCTGGTCGGCCAGCGCCAGCTCGGCGCCGTCGGGGTTCAGGCGCGGCACCATGTAGACGACGCGGGTGTCGAGCAGTTGCCGGGCCTGTGCGTCGGCCCCCAGGTAACCGCTGACCAGCTGGTGCAGCCAGTACAGGCAGGCCGTGCTGGCGGTCAGCTCGGCGGCGTGGATGTTGCCGTCGACCCAGAAGGCCGGCTTGTCGGTGTCGACGCCGGTGGCGGTGTTGGTGATCGTCAGCAGCCAGATGTCGCGGCCTTCGAAGCTCTTGCCCAGGCTGCTCAGTTGCACCAGGCTGGGCGCCGCCGCCACGTAGTCGTGCAGCAGCCGGGTGAGCTCATCGTGCCGGTAGAACTGGTCGAAGCGGGGAACCGGAAGGGCGGACATGGGTGGCAGCTCGGGACAGCAAAGGTGCGGTCGATGCTACCCGCGCCGCAACGCGCCGGCTTGCTCACTGACCCTTGAACAGGCCCTGGAAGTGGCGCGAAACAGGCAGCTTCTCCGGCCGCCCGCGCAGCGTCAGGTGCATCTGCCCTTCGTCGACGCGCACGGCGCTGGCGATACAGCGGTGGTTGACGATGACGCTGCGGTGCACCTGCCAGAACAACTGCTCGTCCAGCTGGGCCAGCAGTTCTTTCAGCGGCGTGCGGATCAGCGCGTCGCCCGGGCCCTCGGCCCCGACGAAGACCACCCGCGTGTAGCGGCTGTCGCTTTCGAAATAGACCACCTCGTCGCTGCGGATGAGCCGCACTTCGCGCCCCACGCTGGCCTGCAGCACGGCCATCGGCGTGCGGCGCTGCGGCAGCGCCAGGGTGGCCAGCAGGGCCTGCAGGTCGGCCGCGCCCGCCGGTGCGACGGGCTGCGCGCTGGCCTGCAGGCGGGCGCGGACCCGGGCCACGGTGCGGGCCAGGCGGTCGGGCTCGACGGGCTTGAGCAGATAGTCCACCGCGCCGGCGTCGAAGGCCGCCAGCGCGTGGTCGCCGTAGGCGCTGGCGAAGACCACCTGGGCCTGGCTGCCGATGCGCTGCGCCACGTCGACGCCGCTCAGCCCCGGCATGCGGATGTCCAGGAAGCACAGCGCCGGCTCGTGTTCCAGGAAGGCGTCCCAGGCGTCAACGCCGTTGGCCGCCACGGCCACCACCTGCAGTTCGGGCCAGGCCCAACGCAGCGCCGCCAGCAACTGTTCGCGGGGGGCTTCCTCGTCATCGGCCACCAGGGCCGTCACGGGCGGATTCGCGGGCGGGATCAGGGGCAGGTTCATGGGCTGTCGACGGTCGAGGGTCGCTTCAAGGGAATGCTGATTTCGGCGCGGCACCCGCCGCCGGCGGCCGCTTCGAGGCTCAAGCGCGCGGCGGGGCCGCAGTTCAGCGCCAGGCGCTGGCGGATGTTGGCCAGGCCCGTGCCGTCGCGCGGGTCGGCGGCGGGGCCGGGGCCGTTGTCGAGCACTTCGAAGACCAGCTCGTCACCGCGGGTGGCGCCCTGGACGCGCAGTTCGCCACCGCTAAGCCGCGGTTCGACGCCGTGCTGCACAGCGTTCTCCACCAGCGTCAGCAGCAGGCCGGGCGGCAGCAGCGCCGCGCGCGCGGTGGTGTCGACATCGATGCGCCACTGCAGGCGCGCCGGCCCCAGCCGCGCCTGCATCACCTGCAGATAGCGTTCGATGGCCAGCAGTTCGTCGCCGGCGGCCAGCAGCGGGCGGTCGAACAGCGGCAGCGTGGCACGCAGGTAGCCGGTCAGAGCGGCCAAGAGCGGCGCGGCACGCTCGTCCTGGGTCTGCACCCAATGTTGCAGGCCGGCCAGGGTGTTGAAGAGGAAGTGCGGCTCGATCTGCGCGGCGGCCAGCCGGCGCGCCATCTCGATGGCCTGTTCGCGCTCTTGCTGCGCGTTCAGCCGGGCTTCGATCTGCTGCGAGCGCCAGACCACCAGGAACCACTGCATCAGCGTCAGCGCCAGGGTGCTCAACACCACCACCCAGTGCAGGGTGAGGCGGTCTTCGGGCTGGTGCAGGCGCCAGCGGATGCCCAGGCTCATCAGCAGCATGAAGGCCACCATCCAGCCCCAGACCCACATCAGCGATCGCCGCCAGGGCCGCCACCACAGCCAGCGCGCCGCCTGGTTGCCGATCACCGCCAGCGCCACCAAGGCGCCCGTCAGGCGCGCGGTGTGTTCCGGCGGCGCCACCTGCATCACGGCAAACGCCAGCAGCGCGAAGTTGATCCCCGCCACTGCCACCAACGTCGCGCTGGGCGCGTCGCTGCCGGCGCGCGCCATTTCATCGGGGGTGTAGATCCGGGTCGGACCGGGGTACCAGAGTTGGGTCCAGTCGATGGGTTGGGATTTCATGCGGGGCAGTGTAGGCAGGGGCGGTGTCCAGGGAACGGTCGACGGAGCGAACGGCTGTACGGCCCGCTTGAAAGGTCGATGGACGACATGGATGGCGGCGCCCTGCGCACTGCGAGATCACAACGTATGCGGCCTGCGCGGAAAATCTCAACCCAAACGGAGAGCGCCTGCCTTCGCAGACGCAAACCCCGGCCTACTACGGAGCAATACTATTTTTTGCAACTTGAAGTGCTTGCTTGTTGCATCAAAAGGTACGCACCAACGCGATCGTTGGTAAGCCAAATTGTAGAAGGGCTATTTGGATCAAATGTCAAATGCCACCGACCTTTAACTGGAATTGCTGGACTATCACTTCCATTAACAATAAGAGTTCCAGCGAGCCAACTATCGCGACGAGCATGGCCAGACAAATTCAATGTAATTAATGGTGGAATGGAATTACCGGTTTCGGCCAGATCAATTTTTGCCGGCAACCGCGTCGCCTCGGAAGTAGTCACCCTTCCACTGAGACGCACGACGGGATTACTTTGTGGGTCAGTGAACTCCCATTGCCAGCAACCCTCATTTACAGCAAAAACCATCGTGGTCGTTGTCGAACCCAATAATATAAGAGCTCGCCTGAAAGTCGAAGCTATGTGAGACTTATTCATGGCGAGGTTCGTCCAACAAAATCATATCCCCCATGAAGTTTCTTCGTTTGGAAAACGGGATGTAGGCGCATCCCAAATCCGCTGGTCATCACTGCTCCTGGACTCGGCAAGGGAAGGTCTGAAAAATGGCCATCCAGTACGCACACCTTGGTAGCCCCGAGATT
>JBBAPI010000017.1:0-101618 GCA_040400915.1 Rubrivivax sp. | reverse complement strand
TTGTTCCGCATCACCGGCGTGGCCCATCTGATGAGCATTTCCGGCTTGCACATCACGCTGTTCGCCTGGCTGGTGGGCGGCGCGGTGCGGCGCGGGTGGCGCTGGCAGCCGCGCTGGATGCTGGCCTGCCCGGCGCCGACGGCGGCGCTGTGGCTGGGTTGGGCGGCTGCGGCCGGCTATGCCTTGCTGGCCGGCTGGGGCGTGCCGGCGCAGCGCACGGTGTGGATGATCGGCGTGGTCGTGCTGCTGCGCTCGGCCGGCCTGCGCTGGCCGCTGCACGCGGTGCTGCTGGCGGCGGCAGTGGCCGTCACGGTTTTCGACCCCTGGGCGATCTTGCAACCGGGCTACTGGCTGTCATTCGGCGCGGTGGCGCTGCTGGTGGCCAGTGCGCCGGTGCAGGGCGCACCCCCGCCCCTGGCCAGCGGCTGGCGCGCACGCGGCTGGCACATCGTGCGTGACGGCCTGCGTTCGCAGACCGTCGCCACCATCGGCCTGGCGCCGCTCAGCCTGGCCTTCTTCCAGCAGATCTCGCTGGTCGGCTATGCCGCCAACCTGCTGGCCATTCCGCTGGTCACGCTGCTGATCACGCCGCTGGCGCTGCTCGGCGTGTTGCTGCCCCCGCTGTGGGCGGTGGCGGCCTGGCTGGTGCAGGGGCTGTCGGCCTATCTGCAGTGGCTGGCCAGCGCGCCGGCGGTGGTGTGGTCGGCCGCCGCGGCGCCGCCGTGGGCTGTCGCGGCGGGCCTGCTGGCCGCGCTGCTGGCGGTGCTGCCCCTGCCCTTGCGCTTGCGGGCCCTGGCCTTGCCGCTGGTGCTGCCGCTGCTGTTCCCGGCTGTCGATCGACCGCCGCAGGGCCAGTTCGAACTGCTGGCTGCCGACATCGGCCAGGGCACGGCCGTGCTGGTGCGCACCCGCGGCCATCTGCTGCTGTTCGACACCGGCCCGCAGACCTCGCCCGATGTGGACGCCGGCAGCCGCGTGCTGGTGCCGCTGTTGCGGGCACGCGGTGAGTCGCGCATAGCCCTGTTGATGCTGAGCCACCGCGACACCGACCACGTGGGCGGTGCAGCGGCGGTGCTGGCTGCCCTGCCGGTGGCGGCCATGTCTTCTTCGTTGACGGCCGACCACCCGCTGCGGGCCGCTGCACAAGGCCGCGGCGTGCCGCACCGCTTGTGCGTGGCCGGGCAAACCTGGGACTGGGACGGCGTGCATTTCGCCGTGCTGCAGCCGCTGGCCGAAGACCACGACCGCGGCTTGAAACCCAACGCGCTGAGTTGCGTGCTGCGGGTGCAGGCCGCCCAGGGCCGCAGCGCGCTGCTGACGGGCGACATCGAAGCCCCGCAGGAGGCCGCCCTGCTGCAGCGGCTGGGCCCCGCGCTGCGCACGCAGCTGTTGCTGGTGCCGCACCATGGCAGCCGGACTTCATCGACGGCGGCCTTCCTGGATGCCGTGGCGCCTGACACGGCGGTGGTGCAGGCCGCCTACCGCAGCCGCTACGGCCACCCGGCGCCCGACGTCATGCAGCGCTACGCCGACCGCGGCATCGCTGTGGTGCGCAGCGACCGCTGCGGCGCCTGGACGATGCAGGCCGACGGCGCCGCCGGGTGCCAGCGGCAAACGGCCCGTCGTTACTGGCATCATCAGGTGGATGGGGCCCCCGCCACCGCGCCCTGACCCGGGCCGCGCCGGCGCCTGCCCCCAACCGCCAGCGGACACCCCGCCGGTGGCCGTCTTTTTCGCAAGGTGGCCCGCCGCTTGCAAGTCATCTGCATCGCCGGCCCCAGTCGGCCCAGGAGCTAGAGCCCGTGTCCATCCATGTCGCGCTGAACCACGTCACCCACTACCAGTACGACCGCCGCGTCGCCCTCGGCCCGCAGGTCGTCCGTCTGCGCCCCGCGCCGCACTGCCGCACGCGCATCCTCAGCTACACGCTGCGCATCGATCCGGTCGACCACTTCATCAACTGGCAGCAGGATCCTTTTGCCAACTATGCGGCGCGACTGGTCTTCAACGGGGAGACGCGGGAATTCAAGATCACGGTCGATCTGGTCGCCGAGATGTCGGTGCTCAACCCCTTCGACTTCTTCCTCGAACCGGAGGCCGAGAACTTCCCCTTCAGCTACGGCAAGGATGCGCAATATCCACCCGAGGCCCTGCACGACCTGGGGCCCTACCTGGCCAAGGGCGAACTGACGCCGCGTTTCAAGGCCTTCGTCGACAGCATCTCGATGCAGGAGATGCGCACCATCGACTTCCTGGTCGGCATCAACCAGCGCCTGCAGCGTGAAATCAGCTACCTGATCCGCATGGAGCCCGGCGTGCAGACGCCCGAGGTCACGCTGACCAACGGCAGCGGTTCCTGCCGCGACACCGGCTGGCTGATGGTGCAGACCTTGCGCCACCTGGGTCTGGCGGCCCGCTTCGTGTCGGGCTACCTGATCCAGCTCAAGCCCGACGTCAAGTCGCTCGACGGCCCCAGCGGCGCCGAGACCGATTTCACCGACCTGCACGCCTGGTGTGAGGTCTACCTGCCCGGCGCCGGCTGGATCGGATTCGACCCGACCTCCGGCCTGTTGGCCGGCGAAGGGCATATACCGGTGGCCTGCACGCCCGAGCCCAGCACCGCAGCGCCAATCAGCGGCGCGGTGGACGAGTGCGAGGTCGAGTTCGCCCACCACATGGCGGTGACGCGGATCTACGAATCGCCGCGCGTCACGCTGCCCTACACCGATGCGCAATGGCAGGCCATCGTCGACCTGGGCCACGCCGTGGACGAACGGCTGGCAGCGCAGGACGTGCGCCTGACGATGGGCGGCGAGCCCACCTTCGTGGCCGTGGCCGACCGCGACGAACCCGAATGGAACACCGACGCGCTGGGTCCGACCAAGCGTGGCCTGGCCACCGAACTGGTGCACCGCCTGATGGCCGAATACGGCCGCGGCGGCTTCCTGCATTTCGGCCAGGGCAAGTGGTACCCCGGCGAGCAACTGCCGCGCTGGGCCCTGACCATCGGCTGGCTGGCCGACGGCCAGGCGATCTGGAGCGACCCGACGCTGTTCGCCGACGAGCGCGACGCGCACCGCTACACCGCCGCCGACGCGAAGAACTTCACCCACACCCTGACCCGCCGCCTGGGCCTGGATACGAAGTTCGTGCTGCCCGGCTTCGAGGACACCTGGTACTACCTGTGGCGCGAACGCCGGCTGCCGGTCAACGTCGACCCCTTCGACGCGCGCCTGGACGACGAACTGGAACGCGCCCGCCTGCGCCGCGTCTTCACGCAAGGCCTGGACGCCCCTGTGGGCTACCTGTTGCCGCTGAAGCGCGAGTGGCAGGTCGGCATGGCAGGTCCGTCGTGGATGACCGGCCCCTGGTTCCTGCGCGAAGAGCGCCTGTACCTGATGCCCGGCGATTCGCCGATGGGCCTGCGCCTGCCGCTGGACGCGCAGGCCTGGGCGGCCAAGGGCGACCGGCCGCAGCTGTTGACCCAGGATCCGTTTGCCCCGCTGTCGCCGCTGCCCTCACCGGCCGCGCTGCGCATGCAGCAAGCGGCGCGCAGCAGCCCCTCACCCCAACCCTCTCCCCGGGGGGGAGAGGGAGCCCATGCCGCCCATGCCTCCGTGATGGCCCATGCCGCCGTTGCGGCAGATGGAGCAGATGCAGGCGAAGAATTGCACCCTCTCCCGCTTGCGGGAGAGGGCAGGGGTGAGGGCCCAGGCGCCGCTGCCGCGCCGGCCAGCGCCCCCGGCGTCGGCCGCATGGCCAGCACCGCCCACGAGCCCGAACACGCCTTCCAACGCGACCCGCTGGCGGTGCCAGCCCGCTTCGAGTCGGCTGGCGAACTGACGCGCACCGCGCTGTGCGTGGAAGTGCGCGACCCGCAGCGCGGCAACGGCCCGAAGGCCGAGGCGAAACACGGCGGCCAGAGCGGCGTGCTCTATGTCTTCATGCCGCCGCTGAAGTTCCTGGAGGACTACCTCGAACTGCTGGCCGCCATCGAGGCCACGGCCGCCGAACTGAAGGTCAAGATCGTCATCGAGGGCTACGGTCCGCCGCGCGACCCGCGCCTGAAGCAGCTGTCCGTGACCCCCGACCCCGGCGTCATCGAGGTCAATATCCACCCCGCCAGCAACTGGACGGAGCTGGTCGACCACACGGAATTTCTCTACGACGCGGCCCACCGCACCCGCCTGTCGACCGAGAAGTTCATGCTCGACGGCCGCCACACCGGCACCGGCGGTGGCAACCACTTCGTGCTGGGCGGCGCGACCACGGGCGACAGCCCCTTTCTGCGCCGGCCCGACCTGCTGGCCAGCCTGATCACCTACTGGCACAACCACCCCAGCCTGAGCTGTCTGTTCAGCGGCATGTTCATCGGCCCGACCAGCCAGGCGCCGCGTTTCGACGAGGCCCGCAGCGACCAGGTCTACGAGGTGGAGATCGGCCTCAACGAACTGGAGCGCAAGCTCAAGCTCGACGGCGCCGTGGCGCCCTGGCTGGTCGACCGCACGCTGCGCAACCTGCTGGTCGACGTCACCGGCAACACCCACCGCAGCGAGTTCTGCATCGACAAGCTGTATTCGCCCGACGGGCCGACCGGTCGCCTGGGCTTGCTGGAACTGCGCGCCTTCGAAATGCCGCCGCACGCCCGCATGAGCCTGGCGCAGCAGCTGCTGCTGCGTGCCCTGGTGGCCTGGTTCTGGAAAGCGCCCTACCGCGGCCGCGGCGCCACGCGCCTGACGCGCTGGGGCACCGGTCTGCACGACCGCTTCCTGCTGCCCAGCTTCGTGCAGATGGAATTCGACGACGTGATGGGTGACCTGAACGAAGCCGGATTCGCCTTTGACAAGGCCTGGTTCGCGCCGCACTTCGCCTTCCGCTTCCCGCTCATCGGCGAACTGGCCACCGCGGGCATCGAACTCACGCTGCACAGCGCCCTGGAACCCTGGCATGTGCTGGGCGAAGAGGGTTCGCCGGGCGGCACCGCGCGCTATGTCGATTCCTCGCTGGAGCGCCTGGAAGTCAAGGTCACGGGCTTGAACGGCAACCGCCATGTCATCACCGTGAACGGCCGTGCGCTGCCGCTGCAGCCCACCGGCCGCGTCGGCGAATTCGTCTGCGGCGTGCGCTACCGTGCCTGGCAGCCGCCTTCGGCGCTGCACCCGACGATCAAGGTCCACGTGCCGCTGACCTTCGACGTGGTCGACACCTGGAACCGCCGCAGCCTGGGCGGCTGCCGCTACCACGTGGCCCACCCGGGCGGGCGCAGCAGCGACGCCTTCCCGATCAATTCCTACGAAGCCGAAAGCCGCCGCCTGTCGCGTTTCTTCCGTTTCGGCCACACGCCGGGTGTGATGGACGTAGCACCCGCCAGGCCCAGCCTGGAACACCCCTTCACCCTCGACCTGCGCGTTTGATCCACGGGTCGCATGTCACAGTCCCAGAGCCAGCTGCCGTTCGAGGCGGCGTCAGCCGCCGCCAGCGCGGCTGAGCACACGCTGGCCAGCCGGGCGACGCCGCCCGAGGCCGGTGTCTGGGACGAACTGCGCGGCGACGACGGCCTGCTGCGTCCCGCCTGGCGCGGTTTTGCGCGCAGCCTGCCGCCGCCACCCGGCGCCCTGGACGTGGCGCAAGACCTGGATCGCCGCGTCACCCAGGTGGCGCAGCACATCAAGCAGGACGGCGTCACCCACAACGTCTTCAGCGACAACCCCGACCTGGCCGCTGCGTCGCGCGCCTGGTCGCTGGAACTGCTGCCGCTGCTGATCGAGCCAGCCGACTGGGCGGGCATCGAAGCCGGCGTCGTCCAGCGCGCCGAATTGCTGCAGCTGATGCTGGCCGACCTCTACGGCCGCGGACCCCAGAGTCAGCGCCTGTTGCATGAGGGCCTGCTGCCACCGGCGCTGCTGCTGCGCCACCCGGGCTGGCTGCGTCCGATGGTGGGCGTGCAGCCGCCCCCCGGCCCGGGCGGCAGCGAGGGCCTGCGCCTGTTCATCGTGGCCTTCGACCTGGCGCGCGGCCCCGACGGCCGCTGGTGGCAGGTGGCACAGCGCACGCAGGGGCCCTCGGGACTGGGCTATGTGCTGCATAACCGGCTGGTCATCTCCCGGCAGTTCCCCGACGCCTTCCGCGAGCTGCGCGTGCAGCGCATCGCCAGCAGCTACCGCCGGCTGCTCGACACGCTGGAAGCCAGTGCCCGCGAGGTCGCCCGCGGCATGGGCCACGCCACGCCGCGCGTGGTCTTGCTGACGCCCGGGCCCTACAGCGAAACCTATTTCGAGCACGCCTACCTGGCCCGCTACCTGGGTGTGCCGCTGGTGGAGGGCGGCGATCTCACGGTGCGCGGCGAGCGCCTGTACCTGAAGACCGTGGAAGGCCTGGAAGCGGTGCACGGCGTGCTGCGCCGCCTGGACGACGACTGGTGCGACCCGCTGGAGTTGCGCCCCGACAGCGCGCTGGGCGTGCCCGGCCTGTTGCAGGCCGCCCGGGCCGGCACCGTGGTGATGGCCAATGCGCTGGGCAGTGCCTTCCTCGAGTCCCCGGCCATCCAGGGCTTCATGCCCGGCATCGCCCGGCGCCTGCTGGGTCAGGACCTGTTGCTGCCGGCGCTGCCGACCTGGTGGTGCGGCGAAGGCGCGGCCTGGCGCCATGCCCGCGACCAGCACACCGACAAGATCGTGCGCAGCACCTACCCCAGTGGCGGGCGGACCTCGCAGGTGCGCGAATCGGCCGACAGCGCCATAGCCGGTGATCCGGATGCCTGGACCTTGCAAGGCCGCTTGCGCTTTTCGCGCGCACCGATCTGGGGCTCGGGCGTGGCCGAAGCGCGCCCGGCGATGGTGCGGGTCTACGCCATCGCCGACGGCGGCGGGCGCTGGCACGTGCTGCCCGGCGGCATGACCCGCGTGGCGCGTCGCGAAGACGGCAGCGTCAGCATGCAGCGCGGCGGGACCAGCCTGGACACCTGGGTGCTGACGACCGGTCCGGTCGACGCCTTCTCCATGCTGCCGCAGCGCCTGCAGGTCGACGACATCGCGCAGCGCCGCCGCCCGGTCAGCAGCCGGACTGGCGAAAACCTGTTCTGGCTGGGTCGCTACACCGAGCGTCTGGAGCAGCTGGTGCGCCTGGCGCGGGCCACGCTGATGCACATCGACGCCGACACCGACGCGCCGCCGCCGGTGCTGCAGGCGCTGTCGACGCTGGCCGTCAAGACCGGGCTGACGCCTGTCGGTGTGCCGAACCTGGTGCAGTCGGCGACGCTGTTCGAGCGCGCCCTGCTGGCCGGTCTGGCGAACCTGGATGGTGCCAAGGGCGCCACCAGCATCGCCTACAACCTGGCCGCGCTGGAACGCGCGTCGACGGCGCTGCGCGAACGGCTGTCGTCGGAACACTGGGGGCTGATTCGCAGCATGCGCGAGGGCTTCAAGCGGGCTCTCGAGGTGTCCGGCAACGAGCTGCCCACGCTGGCGCAGGTGGTGCCGGCGCTGGACACGCTGGCGATGCAGCTGGCGGCCGTCACTGGCGCACAGAGCGACCGCATGACGCGCGACCACGGCTGGCGGCTGCTGACGGTGGGTCGACTGGCGGAGCGGCTGATCGGCGTGGCCCTGCGTCTGCAGCTGTTTGTCGAGGCGCAGGCCCTGGGCAGCGTGGCCGGCATCGAACTGCTGCTGGAACTGTTCGACAGCGTGATCACTTTCCGCGCCCGCTACCAGCGCCACGAAGACCTGCTGGCCCTGGTCGACCTGCTGGTGCTGGACAGCGCTAACCCGCGCGCTTTTGCCGGCGTGCTGCGCCGCCTGCGTACCGAACTGCGCAAGCTGCCGGGCGACGCCGACAGCCTGCTGGCGCTGTTGCCGGAAGACGGCACGGGGATGACGCTGGAATCCCTGCGCGGCGCCGATGACGCCGCCATCGCGCAGGCCCTGCGCAGCCTGGCGGCCTCGCTGGCCGGGCGCGCCTGGGCACTGGCCGATCGCGTCAGCGAACGCTACTTCACCCTGGCGCAGGGCGTGGACCAGCGCGTATGACGTGGGCCCCCAAGCTCGCTGCGGTCGCTACCCCCCGAGGGGGCTCCGGCAGCGGCCCGGCGAAGCCGGTTCCGCGCCGGGCCTTGGTGGTGGCGCCGAAATGAGCGTGCTCCTGGAGGTCATCCACGAGACGCGCTACGACTACACCGCGCCGGTTTCGCTGGCCCACCACCTGGCGCACCTGCAGCCGGTACAGGACGAGCACCAGCGCCTGCTGGCTTTCGATCTGGCCATCGAGCCGGCGCCGGCGCAGTCGCGCGACAGCATCGACGCCATGGGCAATGCGGCGCGCCACTTCAGCCTGGCGCAGCCCCACCAGCGGTTGAGCGTGCTGGCGAGCAGCCGCCTGCGGCTGGCAGCGCGCTTTGGCCACCTGCAAGCCGATGCCTCGCCGGCCTGGGACAAGCTGGCCGCCGGGCTGCGCTACGTGGCACGGGCGTCCTTCGAGCCGGCGGTGGAATTCACCCTGCCGTCACCCTATGTGCCGCGCCTGGCGGCCTTGCGCGCCTACGGCGACGCCAGCTTCCGGCCAGGCCGTCCGGTGGCCGTCGCCGCCATCGAACTGATGCACCGCATCCACGCCGACTTCCGCTACGAAAGCCTGAGCACCGACATCGACACGCCGCTGGCCACGGTCTGGCGCGACAAGCGCGGCGTCTGCCAGGATTTCGCCCACCTGATGGCCGGCGTGCTGCGCCTGCGCGGTCTGCCGGCGCGCTATGTCAGCGGCTATCTGTTGACCCGGGCTCCTGAAGACGGCGCGGTGATGCAGGGCGCTGATGCTTCCCACGCCTGGGTGCAGGTGTGGTGCCCGGGCACGCCCGGCGTGCCGGCCGACGGTTGGCTGGACCTGGATCCGACCAACGCGGTGGTCCCCGGCAGCGGCCACGTGCGGGTGGCGGTCGGCCGCGACTTCGGCGACATCACCCCCCTGCGTGGCGTGATCCGCGGCGGTGGCCACCACACGCTGACCGTGGGTGTCACCACCCGAGCCTTTCCGCCCCAGGCCGCAGCCCCGGAACGCGAGTTGCTAGCCTGACACGACAAAGAAGAGGAGAGAGCACCACCATGAGGTCGCCCTACGACGAAATGCACACCGTGACCGCAGAGGTCCGCGAGCAGTACCGCGTCTACGAGCGCTGGCTGGAACGCCAGCCCCGCGCCAGCATGCAGGCCCGCCGCGAAGAAGCCGAGATGATCTTCCGCCGGGTCGGCATCACCTTCGCCGTCTACGGCGCCAAGGACGAAGACGGCTCGGGCACCGAGCGCCTGATCCCCTTCGACCTGATCCCGCGCGTCATCCCGCAGCAGGAATGGACGGCCATGGAAGCCGGGCTGGCGCAGCGCGTCACCGCGTTGAACCGCTTCCTGCACGACGTCTACCACGACCAGGAGATCCTGAAGGCCGGCATCGTGCCGACCGAACAGGTGCTGAAGAACGCGCAATTCAGGCCCGAGATGCTGGGCGTGAACCTGCCGGGGAATGTGTATTCGCACATAAGCGGCATCGACATCGTGCGCGCCGGCAATGCCGATGGCAGCGGCGACTACTACGTGCTGGAAGACAACCTGCGCGTGCCCAGCGGCGTCAGCTACATGCTGGAAAACCGCAAGATGATGATGCGGCTGTTCCCCGACCTGTTCGCCATGCACCGCGTGGCACCGGTGGCGCACTACCCCGACCTGCTGCTGGAAACGCTGCGTGCCGTGGCGCCGGCCGGCGTCAACGAACCCAACGTCGTCGTGCTGACCCCCGGCATGTACAACAGCGCCTACTTCGAACACGCCTTCCTGGCCCAGCAGATGGGGGTGGAGCTGGTCGAGGGGCAGGACCTGTTCGTCAAGGACGGCTTCGTCTACATGCGCACCACGCAAGGCCCCAAGCGGGTTGACGTGATCTACCGCCGTGTCGACGACGACTTCCTCGACCCCAAGGCCTTCCGCCCCAACAGCACGCTGGGCTGCGCCGGCCTGCTCGACGTCTACCGCGCCGGCAACATCAGCCTGAGCAATGCCGTGGGCACCGGCATCGCCGACGACAAGAGCATCTATCCCTACGTGCCCAAGATGATCGAGTTCTACCTGGGCGAGAAGCCCATCCTGAACAACGTGCCGACCTATCTGTGCCGTGACCCCGACGACCTGCAGTACGTGCTGGACCACATGCACGAACTGGTGGTCAAGGAAGTCCACGGTGCGGGCGGCTACGGCATGCTGGTGGGCCCGGCCGCCACCCGGTCCGAGATCGAGGCGTTCAAGGTCGTGGTCCAGTCCAACCCGAGCAACTACATCGCCCAGCCCACGCTGAGCCTGAGCACCTGCCCGACCTTCGTCGACAGCGGCATCGCGCCGCGCCACATCGACCTGCGGCCCTATGTGCTCAGCTCGGGCAAGAGCGTGCAGACGGTGCCGGGTGGCCTGACCCGCGTGGCGCTGAAGGAAGGCTCGCTGGTGGTGAATTCGTCGCAGGGCGGCGGCACCAAGGACACCTGGGTCCTTGAAGACTGAAACGGAGGACGGACCATGCTTTCAAGAACTGCCGACCACCTGTTCTGGATGGCGCGCTACATGGAGCGCGCCGAGAACACCGCGCGCATGCTGGACGTCAACTACCAGACTTCGCTGCTGCCGCAAAGCGCCGACATGGCCGAAGGCGGCTGGCGCGGCCTGCTGTCGATCAGCGAACTGACCGGGCCTTATTCGAAGAAGTACAGCGAGGTCACACCGCACAGCGTCATGGATTTCATGGTCAGCGAGGCCAGCAACCCCAGCAGCATCGTGGCCTGCCTGCACGCAGCCCGCGAGAACGCCCGGGCCGTGCGCGGTGCGCTGACCACCGAAGTCTGGGAAACGCAGAACCAGACCTGGCTGGAATTCAACCGCATGATCGATGCCGACCGGGGCGAATTCCAGCGCGACCCCGGCACGCTCTTCGAATGGGTGAAGTTCCGCAGCCACCTCAGCCGCGGCGTCACCGTCGGCACCATGCTGCAGGACGAGGCGCTGCACTTCCTGCGCATCGGCACCTTCCTGGAACGCGCCGACAACACGGCCCGGCTGCTCGACGTGAAGTTCCAGGCACTGGCTGGTGGCGACTATTTCGGCCCGGGTTCGGCGCTGGAATCCATCGAAGTGGATTTCTACCACTGGAGCGCCATCCTGCGTTCGGTCTCGGGCTTCGAGATCTACCGCAAGGTCTACCGCAACGTGATCCACCCGGCCAAGGTGGCCGAGCTGCTCATCCTGCGCCCCGACATGCCGCGCTCGCTGGCCGCCTGCATGAACGAGGTGGTCGACAACCTGGAGCGGGTGGCCAACGAGCAGAGCAGCGAAACCCTGCGCCGCGCCGGCCGCTTGCGCTCCGACCTGCAGTACGGCCGCATCGACGAAATCCTGGCCACCGGCCTGCATGCCTACTTGACGGCTTTCCTGGACCGTGTCAACGATCTGGGCTACGGCATCAGCCGCGACTTCCTGGTGCCCATGGCGGCCTGACAGTTGGCCCCCAAGCTCGCTGTCGCTCGCTACCCCCCAGGGTGGGGCGAGCCGGACGACAAACAGTCCTGAGGACTGTTTGTCGCCTGCGAGCGCATGCGTCGTCCCCGCCACATGCCGTCCGCCAGCGGCCCGGCAAAGCCGGTTCCGCGGCGGGAAGCTTGATCCGGTTGCCGCGTAGGCATAAAAAAAGGGCCGGTGTGCACCGGCCCTTTTCCGCAGCCTTGCGGCTTACTTGGGGGCAGCGGCCTTGGTGGTCTTCTTCTTGCTGTGCTTCTTGCTGCTCTTCTTGGCAGCCGGCTTGGCCGACTCGGCAGCCGGCGCTGCAGCTGCGGTCGGGGCGGCACCGGCCGGCGCGGGCGCCTTGGCCGGGGCTTGGGCGTAGCTGAAAGCCGCAGAGGTGGCCAGCAGGGCAGCGATCAGGAGGTTCTTGGTCATCTTGTCTCACCATACAACCGGATTCGAGAAGCTCCGAACCCGCCGAGCGATCCCGACATCCGCCGGGCTTGTGCTTCAAACGCCGACCCGCCGACGGCGGTTGACGGCGCCGGCAAAGTATTGTCTGCGCCAGCCGGCCCCGGCCCCGTCACCGTGACTGGGTCAGCGCTTGTGCCAGTTCGATGACCGCCAAGGCGTAGTAGCTGCTCTGGTTGTAACGGGTCAGGGTGTAGAAGTTCTGTGTACCGGCCACATAGTGGGGCGCGCGGTCACCGTTGAGCAAGGCCACCAGGGCCAGGGGCCCCGGGTGGGCGCGGCCGGCTTCGTCCAGCAAGGCACCACGGTCGGCGAACTGGGCCGCGGTGAAACTGGGCAGGATGTCCGGCCCGAGCAGCACGGCGCGTTCCTGGTCGTCTGCGGGCGCGCTGACCTCGAAGTGCGTGGCCAGCCCGCGTTGCCAACCGAAGGTGGCCAGAAAATTCGCGACGCTGGCGACCACGTCGGCGCTGTTCAGCAGGTCGATGTGGCCGTCGCCATCGCCATCGACGGCGTAACGGTTCAGGCTGCCGGGCATGAACTGCGGCAGGCCCAGGGCGCCGGCGAACGAGCCTTTCAAGGTCTGCGGATCGATGCCTTCGCGGGCGCTCAGGACGAAGAACTCTTCGAGTTCGCTGCGGAAGTAGCTGCTGCGGTCCTTGCGCCCGGGCGGGAAATCGAAGGCCAGCGTGGCCAGCGCGTCCAGCGTGCGGAAGGTGCCGGTGATGCGGCCGTAGTAGGTTTCCACGCCCACGATGGCCACGATGATTTCCGGCGGCACGCCCCAGCGCGCTTGCGCCTGCTGCAGCCAGGGGTCATTGCGGCGCCAGAATGCCAGCCCGGCCTGGATGCGCTGCGGCTCGACGAAACGGGCACGGTAGGCTGACCAGTTCTTGCCCGTGCCGGCCGGCGCGGGCATCACCAGCTTGCGCACGGCCTCGATGCGCCGGGCCTGGGCCAGTTGCCCGGTCAGCCACTCGCGGGGCAACGCTCGGCGTTCGGCCACTTCGGCGGCAAAGGCCAGCACGGGGGCGCTGCGGCCGTAGGCGGGTCCGCTCTGGGGCTGGGTCTGGGCCTTGGCGGCCGCCGTGGGGTGCGGGCGTGCAGCGGCCTGCACGGGCGCCACGCAGACCGTCAGCAGGGCCAGACCCAGGCCGGCCACCAGACCCGGGCCGGGGTGTCGTGAGGAAGAGGGCATGGCCGATTATCGGTAGCGCTGGCGCTGGAGGTTCCCCAGGCGCAGCCGGTCAGGTCTTGCGCGCGCTCAGCCTGACGCGCGGACCGCGGCCTGGAAGCGCCGCCACCAGGCGCGCTGCGGCGCCTGAGCCGGGCCGGGCCGGGCATAGCGCGCGGCGTCCAGCGCGTCCAGGGTGTCGGCCAGCGCCGCGCCGCGCGCGCCCAGCGCGGCCCGCACCAGCGCCGCCCGGGCGCGTGGTGCATGGTGGGCCTGCACCGGCACGCCCAGGTCCAGCAAACGCGCCTGCACCCGCTGCTGCAGGCGCTGCCAGGGGTCTTGCCGGCGGCGGTCCCACCAGGCCCAGGTGGCGCCGGCCAAGGCGCCAGCGCACAACAGCAGGGTCAGCAGCACCGCCAGGTCCTGCCAGCTCGGCGCCTCGAAGCCCAGCGCCTTCATCAGGTCGAACTGCTGTCCGCGGGCATAGTTCAGCACCCACTGGTTCCAGCGGTTGTTCATGCCTTCCCACTGCTTGCGCAGCAGGTCGGCCAGCACCGGGTTCATGCTGCTGATCGCGCCGGCCACCAGGCCCTGCGGCGGGCGCAGGCTGCGGCCGCGCTGAACGCGGTCGGGGGCCACGGCGGCGGTGGGGTCGATGCGGATCCAGCCCGTGCCGGCCTGCCAGATCTCGGCCCAGGCGTGGGCGTTGCGCTGGCGCACGACCCAGTAGCCGTCCTGCGGCTCGGGGTCGGTGCCCTGGTACCCGGTGACGATGCGCGCCGGCACGCCCAGCGCCCGCATGATGACGACGAAGGCGCTGGCGTAGTGTTCGCAGAAGCCCAGCCGGCGGTCCAGCCAGAACTCGTCGATGGCGTCGTTGCCGGTGATGCCGTAGGGCCCGGGCTCCAGCGTGTAGGTGTAGTCGCCGCCGCGGATGTGGCGCAGCACCGCGTCGGTCAGCGTGCGCGCGTCGGCCTGTTGCAGCGCCGGCTGGGCGTGCAGCTGAGCGGCCCATTGCAGGGTGCGCGGGTTGGCCCGCGGCGGCAGGTCCAGCAGGTCGCGCAAGCCGGGCACTTCCTGGCGCGGGCCGTGGCGGTGGTCCAGCCAGGCGCGGGCCGTGACGCGCAGGCGTTCGATGACCGGGCGGTCCAGCTGCCACTGCGCATCCGGGCGCAGCGTCAGCAGCCAGCCTTCGGCCTGCGGCGCATCGGCCGGTGTGTCGGGCGTCATCTCCAGCAACGGCAGCAAGGGCAGGCGGCTGGCCTCGGCCGTCACCTCGTAGGCCAGCGGCTCGCCGCGCACGTCCAGCTCCAGTCGCGGGCGCTGGGCGGCAGGGAAGTTGGGCACCAGGCGGGTCCATTCGCGGCCGTCGAAGGTGCTGAGCACCGGGCCGCGAAAGTAGAGCTGCTCGGGTGGCGGCACGCGCCCGAAGAAGCGCACCCGCAGCGCGATGGCATCGTCTTCGGCCAGGCTGGCCACCCCGCCCAGGCGCAGCGTGCCGGACAGCCCGGTGCGGCCGGCGGCGTCCTGTGGCAGGCCCCACAGCGGGCCGATGCGCGGGAACAGCACGAAGAGCAGCAGCATCAGGGGCAGCCCCCACAGCGCGGCGCGCGCCGCCACCGTGCCGGCTCGCCACAGCGGCGGCCGACCGACCGGCATGTGGGCCAGCGCCAGCGCGGTCAGCAAGCCCCACACCGCGGCCAGCAGCCACAGGCCGGTCGGCAGCGACTGCGAGTACAGGAAGTTGGTCAGCACCAGGAAGAAGCCCATGAAGAAGACCACCAGGGCGTCGCGCCGGGCCCGCAATTCCAGCGTCTTCAGCGCCATCAGCACCACCAGCATGGTGATGCCGGCTTCCTTGCCCAGCAGGGTGCGTTCGCCCCACAGCGTCAGCCCGGCGGCCAGCACCAGCACGGCGGCGATCAGCCAGCGGCCGGGCAGGGCGCCGCCCACCAGGGCCAGCCGTGCACGCCACAGCAGCAGCGCCACCGACATCACCCCGCACCACGGCGGCAGGTGCAGCAGATGGGGTGCGCTGGCCCAGGCCAGCACGGCCAGGTGGAAGAGGGTGTCGCGGGTGTCGCGCGGCAGGTGCTGCGCGCGTTCGCGCCACGTCTGCACGGTCGTCATGCCCACAGCGCCAGCAGGTCCAGCGCGGCGCGGCGCCGCGCGTCACCCTGGCCGGGCGGGAGCTGGCCGCCGGGCAGACGCAGGCCCCAGACGCGGCCCTCGTGCTCGGCCTGCAGCACCCAGGCGGACAGGCGCGACAGGCGCAATTCGGTGTCGCTGCCGTGGGTTTCAGCCCAGTCCAGCCACAGCTCCCGCTGCACCGTGCCGGCGGTTTCGCGGCTGACCAGCTCGCCGCTGCGTGCCACCTTCTTCCAGGCCACCTGGCGCATGCTGTCGCCACGCCGCCACGGCCGCACGCCATCGAGCTCGCTGCCGCTGCTGCGCCGCGTGGCGCGTTCGTCCGACGCCGACGTACCGCCGCTGGGCAGGGCCGGCGGCGCCGCTTCGGGCCGCGGCCAGGCCAGCACACGGCCCGCCGGCCGCCACACCGTCCAGGCGCGGAACAGGCCGAAAGGGAAAGCCGTCTCGACGATCAGGGCCGGCACCGCATGCCAGCCGCGACGCGGCGGCACGATGCTGACGTGGGCGCTGGTCTGGCCCTGCGCGGGGGCGTCGCTCCAGTCGAAAGCGCGGCCGTGCAGGCCGCGGTCTTCGAAGTGCAAAGCCAGTGCCGTGCGCTCGCGGCCGGGGTTGGTGATGACCACTTCCAGCAGCGTCGCCTCGCCCGCGTAGCCCGGACCGGCGGGCCGCAGATGCAGGGTCAGCCCGCGCAGGTTGCCGTGCGTCATGTGCATCGACACCAGCGCGGCGCCGACCAGCAGAAAGGTCAGCGCGTATCCCAGGTTCAACTGGTAGTTGATCGACGCCAGCAGCATCACCACCAGCGTGGCGGCGAAGGTGAGGCCCGCCTTGGTCGGCAGGATGTAGACATTGCGCTGGCCCAGCACCCAGGTGTCGGTCAGCGGCAGGCGGCTTTGCCACCAGCGGCGGAACCACGCGCGCGGCGAAAGCCACGATACGGCTCCCTCTCCCGCTGGCGGGAGAGGGCTGGGGTGAGGGTGCGTCACGGCCACCTTCCCACCCTCACCCTAGCCCTCTCCCGCCCTGCGGGAGAGGGGACAAGGCAGCGTGATCACGGGATCGCTACCGCTTCCACCATCGCCCGCACCTGTTCGACCGGCCCGCGTCCGGCGCCCGCCACCGGCGTCAGCCGGTGTGCGATGGCCTGCGGCAGGATGGCCTGGATGTCGTCGGGCGCCACATAGTCGCGGCCGGCCATCAGGGCGCGGGCTTTCGCGACGCGCAGCACGGCGATGCCGGCGCGCGGCGACAGGCCTTGGCTGAACCAGGCACCGGACCGGGTGGCCGCAATCACCGCCTGCAGATAGTCCAGCAGCGGCTCCGCAGCGCGCACCGCCAGCACGGCCTGCTGCGCGGCGGCCAGTTCGGCGGGCGGCAGCAGCGGCTTCAATTGCATCGCCGCGGCGCGGCGGTCGCCACCGGTCAGCAGTTCGCGTTCGGCGGCGCGGTCGGGATAGCCCAGCGTGATGCGCAGCAAGAAGCGGTCGAGCTGGCTCTCCGGCAGGGGGTAGGTGCCCAGTTGGTCGCTGGGGTTCTGCGTGCCGATGACGAAGAAGGGTTTGGGCAGCGGCCGGGTCTCGTTCTCGACCGAGACCTGCTGCTCCTCCATCGCCTCCAGCAGCGCGCTCTGCGTCTTGGGCCCAGCGCGGTTGATCTCGTCGGCCAGCAGGACTTGCGCGAAGACCGGGCCCTGGTGAAAGACAAAGGCGTCCTTGGCGCGTTCGAACACGCTCACGCCGATGAGGTCGCTGGGCATCAGGTCGGCCGTGAATTGCACGCGGCGGAATTCCAGCCCCAGGCTGACCGCCAGCGCGTGCGCCAGCGTGGTCTTGCCGACGCCGGGAACGTCCTCGATCAGCAGGTGGCCGCCGGCCAGCAGGCAGGCGATGCAGTCCTCGATCTGCGGGCGTTTGCCGACCACGATCGTGCTAATCTGATCGACGAGCCGCGACAGCTGACGTGCAAGGATGGCTTCCATGCGCGGCACCATAACCCAACCGACCGAGACGCAATCCCCCGATGAGCACCGTGTTCTACAGCCACCCGGATTGCCGCCTGCATGACATGGGCCCTGGCCATCCTGAATGCCCGCAGCGCATGGACGCCATCACCGATCACCTGCTGGCCACCGGGCTGGACATCGCGCTGGACTACCGCGACGCGCCGCAGGCCACGCTGGCGCAAATCGGACGGGCCCACAGCTCGCGCTACGCCACCGAGATGGCCGATGTGCTGCAGCACGTGCACGACGAGGGCCTGACCCGGGCGCTGGACCCCGACACCATCGCCTGCCCCGGAACGCTGGCCGCCGTGCTGCGGGCCGCTGGCGCGGCCATCGCCGCCACCGATGATGTGCTGGCCGGCCGCGCCCAGACCGCGTTTTGCTGCGTGCGTCCGCCTGGCCATCACGCCACGCGTGATGAGGCGATGGGCTTTTGCTTCTTCAACAACGTGGCCATCGCCGCGCGCCATGCGCTGGACGTCCATGGCCTGAGCCGGGTGGCCATCATCGACTTCGATGTGCACCACGGCAACGGCACCGAAGACATCATTGCCGGCGACGAGCGCGTGCTGATGTGCAGCTTCTTCCAGCACCCGCTCTACCCCTACAGCGGCGCCGTGCCCAAGGGCACCAACATGGTCAACGTGCCGCTGGCGCCCTACACGCGCGGCCCGGCCGTCCGCGAGTCCATCGAAGCGATGTGGTTGCCTGCGCTGGAGGCCTACAAGCCGCAGATGGTCTTCATCAGCGCCGGCTTCGACGCCCACCGCGAAGACGATCTGGGCCAACTCGGCCTGGTCGAGGCCGACTACGAGTGGATCACCCGCAAGCTGGTCGCGCTGGCCGCGCAGCACAGCCAGGGCCGCATCGTGTCCTGCCTGGAAGGCGGCTATAACCTCGGCGCCCTGGCCAGCAGTGTGGCCGCCCACCTGAAGGTGCTGGCTGGCTTGTCTTGAAACCCCTGCGTAGCGCAACAAAGAGGCTGCTGTCATGGCCCAGGCAATGAATCTCGACGACCTGATCGAACTGTGGCAAGCCCTGCTCAGGCCCACCGCGCTGATCGAAGTGGCGGTCATCGCCGCTTGCCTGCTGGCGGCCTGGGCCCTGCTGCGCCTGGTGCGCGGGCCCGAAGCGCTGCCCGGTTCGATCTGGTTCGGCCGCGGCGTGGTCGACGGCGTGCTCTTCCCGCTGCTGGCGCTGCTCTTCGCGCTGCTGGCCCGCTGGGGCCTGGCTGCGTTGTGGCGCGGGCATGGCTCCATCGCCGTGTTCAAGCTGGTGATTCCTGTGCTGGTGTCGCTGGTCATCATCCGCCTGACAGGCCGCGTGCTGCGCAGCGTCTTCCCCGAGTCGCGCCTGCTGCGCATCTTCGAGCGCAGCCTGTCGTGGTTTGCCTGGGCCGGCGTGGCGTTGTGGATCACCGGCATCCTGCCGCTGGTCCTGCAGGAGTTGGACACCATCAGCTGGAAGATAGGTGCCAGCCAGGTCAGCGTGCGCAACATCATCGAAGGCGCGGTCACGGCCGTCGTGGTGCTGATGGTGGCGCTGTGGATCTCGTCGGCGCTGGAGGCCCGGCTGACGCGGGGTGCCACCGACAACCTCAGCCTCCGCAAGATGGCGGCCAACTCGGTGCGCGGGCTGCTGCTCTTCATCGGCCTGCTGTTCGCACTGGAAGCCGCGGGCATCGACCTGACGGCGCTGGGTGTGCTGGGTGGTGCGCTCGGGGTGGGCATCGGCTTCGGCTTGCAAAAGCTGGCCGCCAACTACGTCAGCGGTTTCGTCATCCTGGCCGAGCGCAGCATGCGCATAGGCGACGTGGTCAAGGTCGACGGCTTCGAAGGCCGCATCACCGACATCAGCACCCGTTACACCATCATCCGGGCCTTGAACGGCCGCGAGTCCATCGTGCCCAACGAGATGATGATCACGCAGCGGGTCGAGAACCTGTCGCTGGCCGACCCGCGTGTGCTGTTGACGACCACCGTGCAGGTGGCCTACGGCACCGATCTGGACACGCTGATGCCCCGGCTGGCCGCCGCCGTGGCGACCGTAGCGCGCGTTGTGACCGACACCGCGCCCTCGGTGATCCTGACCGCTTTTGCCGCCGACGGCCTGGAATTGACCGTCGCTTTCTGGATTGCCGATCCGCAGAACGGCCAGGGCGCTGTGCGGTCCGACGTCAACCTCACCATCCTGCGCACCCTGAATGCGGCGGGTGTGGACATTCCATTCCCGCAGCGGGTGATCCATGAGCGGCCCGTCGCGGGCCTGGCGCTGACGGCTGCGGCGGTCACGCCTGACGCCGCGGCGCCACGGCCCTGATCCGGGCGGGGGCGCTCAGGGCGCCAGCCGCTCGCGCAGCCAGGCGCCGTCGGCCAGAAGGTAGCGCAGCCGGTCGTGCAGCCGGCTCTTGCGGCCTTGCCAGAATTCGTAGCTGTCGGGCACCAGGCGGTAGCCGCCCCAGTGCGGCGGGCGCGGCGGGTTCAGCAGGTGCTGCGCGGCAGCCTGGGCTGCGGCGGCCACCAGCATGCCGCGGCCGGGTATGACCTGGCTTTGCGGTGAAGCCCAGGCGCCCAGCCGCGAATCGAGCGGGCGGCTGGCGTAGTAGGCGTCGGACTCCTCGGCGCTGGCTTTTTCCACCCGGCCTTCGATGCGCACCACGCGTTCCAGTTCCACCCAATGGAACTGCAACGCGGCCCAGGGGTGCAGCGCCAGTTCCTGGCCCTTGCGGCTGTCGTAGTTGGTGTACCAGACCAGGCCGCGTGCATCGACACCCTTGATCAGCACGATACGCGTGCTCGGCCGGCCGCTGGCGCCGACCGTGGCCAGGGTCATGGCATTCGGTTCCGGCAGTTGCGCTTTCAGCGCCTGGTCGAGCCAGTGCTGGAACTGCTGCAGCGGGTCGGCCGCCGACGCCGACTCGTCGAGTTCGTCGCGTTCGTAGCTCTTGCGTAGGTGGGCGATGGTGTCCATGGCGCCAGTGTAGGCCCGCCCCGCCAGAGCGCCCATCCGGAGCGGGGACGCTCGCAGCGACACCGTCACAGGGGCCATCCCTTACGGGGAACGCCGTAAGTGAACATCCCAGTTTCGATGGGCACGATGCGCCCTCATTCTTGAAGCCTGCGCACAGGGCAGCCCCGGGCTAACGAGCCAGTTGCAGGCCTCTCTTTTTGTCATCCGTCCGACCATGCGTTCCCGTCCCGCCATCATCGTCACTGCCGCCGGGCTGGGCAGCCGCTTCGGTGGCGCCGTGCACAAGCTGGACCAGGTCTTCGATGGCACCACCGTGCTGGTGTCCACGGTGCGCCACGCCATCCGGTCGACTTTGCCCGTGCTCGTGGTCACCACCGCCGGCCGTGCCGCGGCGCTGGCCGGTGTCGTCGCTGAGCGCGACATCGTCGTGCTGACCGAGGCCCAAGCCGCACGCGGCATGGGCGCTTCCATCGCCACCGGGGTGGTCGAACGCTCGGGTTCCCGGGGCTGGCTGGTGTTGCCGGGCGACATGCCGCTGGTGCAGCCCGCCACCCTCCTGGCGGTGGCCGGCGCGCTGGAACAGCATCCTGTGGCCTATGCGCAGTACCGCGGCCGGCGCGGTCACCCGGTGGCTTTTGCGGCCGAGTTGTATTCCGAACTGGTGCAACTCAGCGGTGACGACGGCGCGCGCCGGGTGATGCTGCGTTACCCGGCTCACGGCCAGGAGGTCGAGGACCCCGGCGTGCTGCTCGACATCGACACGCCAGCCGACCTGGACATCCTGCGCAAGGTCCAGGCTGAAGTGCAACTCATCAAGGGCGACGGCGGCTGAGCTGCAGTCTTTGTCCGGGCCATTTCAGGTCAAACCATGCCGGCGCGCCAGCGCCATCAGGCGTTCGATCTCACGGTCGCGCACGCCGCGCTCGCGCAAGGCCGCCGCCGTTTCGGCCAGGTAGGCCATCGTGCTGCCATAGCGGCCTTGGGCGTGCCGCAGGATGTGCAGGACTTCGGCATCGCCCAGACGCGGCAGGCAGGACTCGCTGCGCCGGCTCAGCGTGAAGGCCAGCGCCACCACCGGGCCGAGTGGCGTGTGGCAGGGCAGCAGGCGCGCGTCGTAGACACCGGTGGGTTGCTCGCGGGCCCACAGGCGGTCCAGTTCCGCCTCGGCCGTTTCAGCCCGCAGCCGGTAAACCACGCCGCGGCAGGCGCCACCGGGCAGCATCGCGAACACCAGCCCGGGCTGTTCCGGAGTGCCGCGGTTGACGCGCGAGCGCATGCGCAGGCTGCGGTGCCAGCCATGCACCCGTGCGCTGCGGTGTTCGGCAGCGTCGAATTCGGGTCGCCAGATCAGCGAGGCATAGCCGAAGACCCAGCGTTCGCCGCTGCCGGGCCACTCTTCGCGCAAGCGCTGCAGCGCGGCCTGCGGGTCGCGCACGATGAGTTCGGGTGCGATGCGGCTGTCGCTGGGCTGGGGAGGGCTCGTCATGGCGCCTGAGCATGCCACGGCATCGGCGATACGCGCCCCGCTCGATTTGACGATGTAACTTGATTACATGACAATCAATGGTCAGGTTACAAGGCCGCACCATGAAATCCGCCGTCCTCGAGATCACCCAGCGCATCACCGAGCGCAGCGCCGCCACCCGCGCCGCCTACCTCGGCCGCGTCACGCGGCTGCTGCAGCGCCCGCGCGGGCCTGACCGCATGGGCTGCGCCAACGTGGCCCACGCCTTCGCCGCCCTGCCGGCCAACGACAAGCTGCGCGTGGTGGCGCAGAAGGCGCCCAACGTGGGCATCGTCACGGCCTACAACGACATGCTGTCGGCGCACCAGCCCTATGAGGGCTACCCGGCGCTGATCCGCGACCAGGCGCGCCAGCGGGGCGCCACGGTGCAGGTGGCCGGTGGCGTGCCGGCCATGTGCGACGGCGTCACGCAGGGCCTGCCGGGCATGGAACTCAGCCTGTTCTCGCGCGACACCATCGCCATGGCCACGGCCGTGGCCCTCAGCCACGATGTGTTCGACGCCGTCCTCTTGCTCGGCGTGTGCGACAAGATCGTGCCGGGGTTGCTGATCGGCGCGCTGCACTTCGGCCACCTGCCTTGCGTTTTCGTGCCGGCCGGGCCCATGGGCAGCGGCCTGTCGAACAACGCCAAGAGCCAGGTCCGCGAGCAGTACGCGCAGGGCCTGGTGGGCCGCGATGAACTGCTGCAGGCCGAATCGGCGGCTTACCACGGCCCCGGCACCTGCACCTTTTACGGCACCGCCAACAGCAACCAGATGCTGCTGGAAGCCATGGGCCTGCAAGTGCCGGGCGCGGCCTTCGTCCACCCTCACGACGGCCTGCGTGAGGCCCTGACCCGCGCTGCGGTGGACACCGTGCTCGACATCGCGCAGCCGCAGCGCCAACGGCCCATCGGCCGCCTGGTCGATGAGCGGGTCATCGTCAACGCGATGGTCGCCTTGCTGGCCACCGGGGGCAGCACCAACCACCTGATCCACTGGGTGGCGGTGGCGCGCGCGGCGGGCATCCTGATCGACTGGAGCGATTTTTCCGACCTGTCGCACGCCACGCCGCTGCTGTGCCGCGTCTACCCCAACGGCAGCGCCGACGTGAACCAGTTCCAGGCGGCCGGCGGGCCGGGCTGGGTGATCCGCGAGCTGATCGATGGCGGCCTGATGCACCCCGACGTGGCCACGGTGGCCGAAGGCGGCCTGCGCCGCTATGCCCAGGTGCCGGCAGCGGCTGCCACCGGCCGCCCCAGCGGCATCGAGTGGACCGACCTGCCCGCCGTCAGCCGCGACGACAGCATCGTGCGCAGCGCCGCCGCGCCGTTCAGCGAGCATGGCGGCCTGACGCTGCTGACCGGCAACATGGGTCGAGCGGTCATCAAGACCTCGTCGGTGCCCGACGACCGCCACGTCATCGAAGCACCGGCCCTGGTCTTCACGACCCAGGAAGAACTGCTGGCCTCCTTCAAGGCCGGCCTTCTGGAACGCGACTTCGTGGCCGTGGTGCGCTTCCAGGGTCCGCAGGCTTGCGGCATGCCCGAACTGCACAAGCTGACGCCGCCGCTGGCCGTGCTGCAGGGCAAGGGCTACCAGGTGGCGCTGGTGACCGACGGCCGCATGAGCGGCGCCAGCGGCAAGGTGCCGGCGGCCATCCACGTCAGCCCCGAGGCGCTGGCCGGCGGACCGCTGGGCAAGGTGCGTGATGGCGACCTCATCCGGCTGGATGCCGAGGCTGGTACGCTGCAGGCCCTGGTGCCGGCGGCCGTCTGGGCCGCCCGCGAGCAGGCCCTGATCACGCCCGAGCAGGCCGAAATCAACGGCCACGATCTCGGACGCGAACTGTTTGCCGGTCTGCGCCGCAACGTCCGCAGCGCCGAGGAAGGTGCCATCACGTGGCTGTGATGGAGCCCCCAAGCTCGCTAGCGCTCGCGACCCCCCGAGGGGGGCGAGCCGGACGAGACAAAAGTCCTGAGGACTTTTTCTCGCCTGCGAGCGCCTGCGGCGTCCTCGCCGCATGCCGTCCGTCAGCGGCCCGGCGAAGCCGGTTCCGCGGCGGGAAGCTGGGTTAAACCACCGAAAACTGACTATGAACAACACCCTCGAACTCATCGCCCACGGCCCGGTGATCCCGGTCATCGTCATCCACCGCCTGGCCGATGCCGTGCCGCTGGCGCAGGCGCTGGTGGACGGCGGCGTGCGCGTGTTGGAAGTGACGCTGCGCACACCGGTGGGCCTGGCCTGCATCGAGGCCATCGCGCGCAGCGTGCCGGGGGCCATCGTCGGCGCCGGCACCATCCGCAGCGCCGCCGATGCCCGCGCCGCCAAGTCGGCGGGCAGCCTCTTCGGTGTCAGCCCGGGTTACACCGCCGCCGTGGGCGCGGCCTGCCGCGAGGTCGGCCTGCCGCTGCTGCCCGGGGTGGCCACGGCCGGTGAAGTGATGTCCGCCCAGGCCGACGGCATCGACTTCCTGAAGTTCTTCCCGGCGACAGCGGCCGGTGGCATCCCCCTGCTCAAGGCCCTGGCGGGGCCTTTCCCCGACGTCGTCTTCTGCCCCACCGGCGGCATCACGCTGCAGACCGCAGCGCAGTTCCTGGCGCTGCCCAACGTGAAGGTCTGCGGCGGGTCCTGGCTGACCCCGCAAGACGCCGTGGAGGCGGGTGACTGGGCGCGCATCACGCAGCTTGCGCGCGAGGCTGCAGCGATCAGCCGGCCGGCTTGACCCGGCTGTGCTGCCTCGATCGGTCGGCCGCCGTCAGCCTGTGCCGGCCACCAGCTTCGCCAAGGCCGGGGCCGGTGCCGCGCCTTTGGCCAGGCCGGCGGCCACGCCCAGCCGGTCAGCGTCGCTGCGGTTCTGGCTGATCTTCCACTTGCCGATCAGCTGATCTACCGCGATCTCGATGCCGACGATGGCGCGCAGCATCTGCTGCACGTAGTCGTCGGGCGCATCGGCCACTGCCCAGGGTGAGTCGCGGCCGGCCTCGTGGTGGGCCGTCAGGCCGGTGACCAGCGCGTGCAGCCAGGGGGCATCTTCCACTGCACGCAGTACACCGTGGGCGTGCACCAGCGTGTAGTTCCAGGTCGGCACCACCTTGTGCGTGGCCGCCTTGCTGGGGTACCAACTGGGCGTGATGTAGGCCTGCGGCCCGTTGAAGACAGCCAGCACGGGCTGGCCGGCGGCCTCGCGCCACAGCGGGTTGGCGCGGGCCACATGCCCGCGCAGCGTGTGGCTGGCGGCGTCGTATTCCAGCGGGATGGCGTCGGCGGTGATGCCGCCGGCCTGCTGCGTCACCAAGGTTGCCAGCGGGTGTTCGCGCATCAGCGCGTGCAGCGCAGCCGCGTCGTGCTGCTCGAAGTGGCTGGGCCGGTACATCGGGGTGTGCGCCTGCGGGAGGTCTACCAGGCGCCCACGTTGGGCATGCTCGTCCAGGGTTCGGCCGCTGGCAGGGCCGGACCGGCCTGCAGCAGTTCGATGGAGATCTGGTCGGGCGAGCGCACGAAGGCCATCCTGCCGTCGCGCGGCGGGCGGCTGATGGTCACGCCGTGGTCCAGCAGGCGCTGGCAGGTGGCGTAGATGTCGTCCACCGCATAGGCCAGGTGACCGAAATTGCGCCCGCCGGTGTAGGTCTCGGCGCTGCCGCCGGGCTGGGGCCAGTTGTAGGTCAGCTCGACCTGGGCCGTGGTGTCGCCCGGCGCCGCCAGGAAGACCAGCGTGAACTGGCCGCCCGCGTGGTCGCGGCGCGAGAGCACTTCGAGCCCCAGGGCGTCGCGGTAAAAGGCCAGCGACGCTTCGATGTCGGTCACGCGGACCATGGTGTGCAGGTATTTCATGGCAGCGATTGTGGCGCGACTGGCCGGCCTTGCGCAGCCGGCGGCTGTCGTCAGGCGGCCTTGGGCCAGCGGATGTCGAACACCAGGCAGGTCGTGCTGGCGTGGGCGTAGAGCTTGCCGTCAGGCCCGACCAGGCGGGCTTCGGCGGTGGCCGTCTGCCCGCCCAGGTGGATGACCTGGCCGATGGCCCGCACGCGCGGCACCTGGGGCGTGAGGGCGCGGATCATGTTCACCTTCAACTCCAGCGTGGTGTAGCTCCGGCCGGCCGGCAGCCTGGCGTGGATGCAGCAGCCCAGCGCCGAGTCCAGCAGCGTGGCGAACCAGCCGCCGTGCACGCTGCCCAGCGGGTTCAGGTGCGCGACGCCGGGCGTGCCCTGGAAGACGGCGCTGCCGGCATCGGCCGAGATGAGCAGGAAGTCCAGGGTCTGCGCGATGTGCGGGTAGGGCAGCCGGCCGGCCAGCATGGCCTCGAACTGCTGTGCGCCGCTCAAGCCGATGATCTGGTCGATGCGCGACAGGCCGGGGCCGACGCCGCCGGCGTTGATGGCGCGCTGGGCGGCTTCCTCGGCCAGCCAGGTGGCGAGTGGGGTGTCGGGGTGCGGTGGCGTGTGGGTGGTCATGAACTTTTGATTCGGGTCAAACTTGCATATGCAAGTATAAAACGAGGCATCCTGCCACGAGTGACAAGGCAAGCGCGCTGCGCCCCTTGACGTGGGTCTTGATCGCCCCCGACAGCACCTTTGCCTTGCCGATGAGCTGGCACGGCGGGCGGCTGCCCATGAAGTCGCTGCTGTCGGCGATCTGCGGCCTGCGCGCACGGGCCGTGCTGGCCTTCGAGCCGCGCTGCCCGGCCGCAGCGTTCAGGCGGGGACGGTGTAGTTGAGCGTCATCCGGCCACCATCGACCACCACGATCTCGCCGGTCACGTAGCTGGCCGCATCACTCAGCAGATAGGCCACCACGTCGGCGATCTCGCTGGGCTCGCCCAGGCGCTTCATCGGCGTTCGGCTGAGGATGCGCGCCTTGGCCTCGTCGCTGGTCAGCACGGCCTGCAAGGCCAGATCGGTGGCGATGGTGCCGGGCGCGACCGCATTGACGCGCACGCCCTGGTCGGCCAGCGCCAGCGCCATCACCCGCGTCAGCTGGTTGATCGCACCCTTGCTGGCGTTGTAGCTGGCGATGCTGGCGATGGCCAGCGTGCCGTTGACCGAACTCATGTTCACGATGGCGCCCTTGATGGGGCCTGCGCCCTGGACCATCGCGCGGGCCACCGCCTGGCCAACCAGGAAAGAGCCCTTGAGGTTGACGTCGAGCACCGCGTCCCAGTCGGCCTCGGTGATGTCCAGGAAGGCCGCAGCGCGGAAGATGCCGGCGTTGTTGACCAGGCCGTCGACGTGGTGAAAACGGTCCAGGGTGGCCGCCAGCGCCGTATCGACCTGGGCCTTGTCGGCGACATCGCAATGGCAGTACAGCGCTGGTGCGCCTTGCCCCTGCAATTCGGCCGCGAGAGCCAGGCCTGGCGCGTCCGCCACATCCCACAGGGCCACCGCGGCGCCGTCGCGGGCCAGGCGCCGCGCGCAGGCCGCGCCGATGCCTTGCGCTGCGCCGGTGATCACCACCACGCGGCCCTGCAAGGCGAAGTCAACCTGCCTGCTGTCGTCGTTCATCTGCGTTGGCCTGCGCCCGGGGCTGTCGACGGGCCTCAGTGTAGCGGGGCAGGGGTGCCGCCTCGCGCCAACGAAACAGCGCCCCGCAGGGCGCTGTCGAGTGGGGCGGCGGCTGGCGCTGCGGCTTCAGCCCGCGCCCAGGATCAGCCACAGCCGGGCGATCTCGGCCGAGCCGTCACTGCCCTTCACGCCGCGCAGCGTCTGCACACCCGCGGCCTTGGTCTTGGCCGATTGGAACTGCGCCAGACCCAGCCGCAGCTTGGCGTCTTCGGGGCGCTTCAGGTTGCCCTTGGCGATGCCCTTCTGGATCAAGTCGATGCCTTTGTCCACCTCACCCAGCGCGGCGTAAGCTGCGCCCACCTTGACCAGGCCGTCGCCTTCCTTGAAGCCCTCGGCCTCGCTGAGCTGGCCGGCCAGCTTGGTCTTGGCCTCGCCTTGTTCCTTGGTCGCCAGGTCGCGCAAGCGCTGGTGGCGGCCGGCCTCGGGGCCGGTGCCCATCGCACCCGCCTTGTAGCCTTGGTCGGCCACGCGCAAGGCTTCCGCAGGCAGGCCGGCCTGCATGGACAGCTGCGCCATTTCCATGAAGTCCTCGGTCTTGGACAGCGTGCCGCTTGCCAGTCGCAAGCGCAGGACGTCCAGCGTGTACCGGTCGGCGAAACCGGCCTTGCGCGGCAGCCGGCTGAGGTAGGCGCTCCAGTAGTCCTTCTTCGGGTAACTCAGCAGCAGCTTTTCAAGGCTGGCCACGTAGCCGTTCATGTTCCCGGTGCGTTGTTGCGCATCCGCCAGGCGCAGCAGGTCGCCTTCATCGGGGCGCCGACCCGCCTGCTCGGCGGCTGCAACCGCAGCGCCGGCGTCGCGCGCGATGGCGGCGAAATCGCCACTGGACGACTGCAGGTAACTCTGCAACTGCTTGATCGACGGGCCGTTGTTGCCCGCCGCGATGGCCTTGTTCAGCCACTCGGAGGCCTTGGCATTGTTCTTCTGCTGCGCATAGGCCGAGGCCAGTTGCTCAGCCACCTGGCCGGCTTCGGCACCGCTGGCCTTGGCGTGGATGCTCTCCAACGCCGCGATGGCCGTCGGCAGGTCGCCCGCGCGCTGGGCCGCGGCGGCCTTCATGCGGTCGATGGTCAACTGCTCGGCGGCCGTCTTGCCACCCACGGCATCGGCCTCACGCACCTTGACCAGCGCTTCCTTGGCCTTGCCGGCCTTGAGCAACTCGCCAGCCTGCTGCAGCGGCTTGCCCACTTCGGCGCGCACGCCCTGGGCCGCGGCCGAGCCCAGGGCGCCTGCGGTCAGCACGGCAAGGGCCAGGGCGCGCAACGTCTTGATGTTTCGCACGGGGTTCAAGGGGCTGGAGGGGATCAAAGGAACTGCTCGTTGCCGACGATGCCGATCTTGGTCACGCCCAGGCGTTGCGCCGTGGCCATGATCAGCGCGACGTGCTTGTAGGTCACGAGCTTGTTCGGGCGCAGGTGCACCTCGGGTTGGTCGGCCATGGCCGCGATGCCGGCCAGGTGGGATTCGATGGACGCGCGGTCGCCCGACTGGATGACCTCGCTGCCTTCGCCGGTGGACCAGCCGATGGTGCCGTCGAAGTCGACATCGATGCGCACGATGGTTGGGGGCTTGGGCGGTGGTGCGGCATTGTTGGGCACCGGCATGTTCATCTTCACCGCGTGCGTCTGGATCGGGATGGTGATGATGAACATGATCAGCAACACCAACATCACGTCGATCAGCGGCGTGGTGTTGATGTCGACCATCACTTCACCGTCTTCGCTGCCCCCGCCTACATTCATACCCATCTGCTTCTCCCTACTTCAACCGCGTGCCGCCGCCAGGCGGCGGTTCGGTGATGAAACCGACCTTGAAGATGCCGGCGCGCTGGCAATCGACCACGATGCGGCCGACCGATTCGTAGCGCACTTCGGAATCGCCCCGGATGTGTACTTCCGGTTGTGGCTCTTTCACCGCCTCGATCTTCAGCCGGGCCACGAGAGCCTCGTTGTCCGGCATCCGCTCCAGGCCCCAATAGACCTCGCCGTCGCGATTGACCGCCAGCACGATGTTCTCGGGCTTGGTCTGGGTGGGCAGGTTGCGTTCCTTGGGCAACTCGAGCTTGACCGACTGCGTCACCACCGGGATGGTGATCAGGAAGATGATCAAGAGCACCAGCATCACGTCGACCAGGGGCGTGGTGTTGATGCTGTTGTTCAGCTGGTCTTCGCCGCTGTCGTCAGCGGCCCCTACGTTCATGCCCATGATGGGTTCAGCGCTTGCCGGCCAGCAGCACGTTGTGCAGGTCACCCGCGAAGGCGCGGGTCTGGTCCATCACGGCCTTGTTGCGGCGGACCAGCCAGTTGTAGCCCATCACCGCGGGCACCGCGACGGCCAGACCGATGGCGGTCATGATCAGCGATTCACCGACCGGGCCGGCCACCTTGTCGATCGAGGCCTGACCGCTGATGCCGATCTTGACCAGGGCGTTGTAGATGCCCCAGACGGTGCCGAACAGGCCCACGAACGGTGCCGTGGAACCCACCGTGGCGAGCACGGCCAGGCCGTCCTGCGTGCGGGCCTGGATGCTGCCGACGGCGCGGTCGACCGACATGCTGATCCAGGTGTGCTTGTCGATGGCTTCGACCATCGTCCCTTCGTGGTGCTCGCTGGCCTTGATGCCTTGCTCGGCGATGAAGCGGAAGGCCGAGCCTTCTTCCAGGGCACCGACGCCCGACTTGATGGAACTGGCTTTCCAGAAGGTGTCGGCGCCCGACTGCGCGCTCTTCATCATGGCGCGCTGTTCGAACAGCTTGGTGAAGATCACGTACCAGCTGCCCATGGACATGATGGTCATGATGATCAGCGTGCCGCGCGCCACGAAGTCGCCCTGGCCCCACAGGGCCTTCAGGCCGTAAGGGTTGTCAACGGCTTCTTCGGTGATGGCGGCTTTGGCCGCGTCGGCCTTCGGGGCTTCAGCGGCCTTGGGCGCTTCGGCGGTTGCAGGTGCCGAAGCCGCCTGGGCCAGCGCCATCGTGGGCGCGCCGAGGGCCAGGACCATGCCGGCCAGCAGCGAGGCCAGTGAGCGGGAGGCCCACGAGCGGGCTTGCAAGGTGTTGTTCAGTGACATGTTGACTCCAAAGGGACGGACAGACACGTTGCGAGGAACGTGCCATCAAGGGAACAGGGGGTGAAGGGGATCAGTCCAGCTTCCAGACGTACTCGACATCAAAGGACGCGCCCACGGGCTTGCCATTTTCGTCGGTGCCGGGCTTGAACTGGCATTCGCTGAGCTTGCTCAGCGCGAGCCGGTCCAGCATCTTGTGTTCGCGCGATGCGCCAGCAGAGCGCGCGATTTCCGACGCGGCGACGCGGCCGTCGGCGCCGATGGTGAAGCGGATCTTGGTCGTGCCCGTGGCTTCGGCGCGCACCGCGGCGGCTGGATAGTCTTCGTTCTTGGGCGCACACGCACCGGCATTGGCGATCGCCGGCCGGGCCGCCACGCGGGGTGGCGCGGGGGGCGCCGGCGCGGCGATCACGGCTGGCGCCGGGGTGACGTGGACAGGCGCCGGTGGCGGCGCCACCTGGGTCGTCGTGATGGACGGCGCCGGTGTCGGCGGTGGGTTCACATTGACTTCGGGCGGCGGCACGAAAGACGGCGGCGGCGGCGCGAATTTGGGTGGCGGCGGCAGGTTCTCGGGCGGCGGCGGCGGGGGCGGCTTCACCTCTTCGATGATCTTGGTCTCGAGGGGCGACTTGATGACCTCGACCAGGCGTTGCGCCAGGCCGTTGACCAGGGCCCACCCCAGCACCAGATGCAGGGCCAGCACGATACCGATCCCGACGGCGTGCTTGCCGGGTTGACGTTGTTGTTGGGCGTAATCCAATCGATCCTCCGGACGGGGCTGCGCAACGATGCTGCACAGCGCCCTGACTTTTCTGCCTGCGTTCTCGAAAACCGCCCCAAACTGATGCGGCCGAGGGGCGCGACTATATCCCGAAGCCTTGCGCTTGAGCTCCGGACCTCACCCTAGACGCGAGGGGCAAAACCTGATGCGTCCAGGTCACGACAGGGACGTTGCAAGATCGGGACCAGCGCCGTCTCGGGCCGATGGTCGGCCTCGGGGCTGACGGCATGGTCGGTGGCTTCACGGTTGCAGCCAGCGCTGCAGCGTGCTCACCGCCTGCGTCAGCGCGTCGGCGTCGTCGCAGGCCACCACGTGGCGATCCGTCACCGACCGCAACCAGGTCAACTGCCGTTTGGCCAGTTGGCGGGTGGCGATGATGGCCGATGCGCGCAGACCGCTGTCGTCGCCGGACGCCAGCGCGGCCCAGGCTTGGCGGTAGCCGACGCAACGCAGGGCCGGCAGTTCGGCGTGCAGTTCCGGTCGGGCACGCAGGGCGCGCACCTCGTCGAGCAGCCCGGCTTGCAGCATCGCGTCGAAGCGGTCGGCGATGCGGGCGTGCAGCCAGGGCCGCGCTGCGGGTTCGAGCGACAGCAGGGGCCAGGCACCAGCAGCACCACGGCGGGCACCGTCGCTGGGCGAACGCGGGCCCTGTTGGTGCCACGCTGACAAGGGTTGGCCGCTGACCCGGAAGACCTCCAGCGCCCGCTGGATGCGTTGCGCGTCGGCCGGGGCCAGCCGCGCGGCGGTGATGGGGTCGATGCGGGCCAGATCGGCATGCAGGGCGGGCCAGCCCCTCGCCGCTGCCTCGCTCGCCAGCGCCGCGCGCACGTTGGCGTCGGCCTCGGGCATCGGGTCCAGACCCTCGCGCAGGGCCTTGAAATAAAGCAGGGTGCCGCCGACCAGCACGGGCAGGCGGCCGCGGCTGCGGACCTCGGCGACCAGGCGCAGGGCATCGGCGGCGCAGCGCACGGCCGAGTAGGCTTGTGTGGGGTCCAGGATGTCGATCAGGTGATGCGGCACGGCAGCGCGGTCGGCGGCGCTGGGTTTGGCCGTGCCGATGTCCATGTCCCGGTAGACCAGGGCCGAGTCGATGCTGATGATCTCGATCGGCAGGCGCTCGCCGAGCGCCATCGCGACGGCCGATTTCCCGGCCGCCGTGGGACCGGCCAGGCAAACCGCCTCGACGGCCCGGGGGGTGGGCGCCGCGCTCAGGGGGCTGCCCGCCGCACCAGGGTCCAGGCCAGCGCGCCGGTCAGCGTGGCCCACAACGCCAGGCCGTAGGCGAGCGGCCGCACGCTGCCGTCCAGCGCCACCCCCAGCCAGCGGCCGACGGCGTAGGCCACCAGCGCCAGGACCAGCCCGGCCAGCGCCGACGCGGCGCCGGCCGCTTGCGGGAAAGGCCCGGTCACGCCGCTCTGGCCGCAAGGCTGGTGGATGCCGTGGCCGAACACGAACAGGCATTGCGGCAGCAGCACCGCCCAGACGCTGTGCACGCCAGTGGCTGCCAGCACGGCCATCGAGGCACCGCCGACCAGCGTCGGCCAGGCGCCGCGGCGCACCGCGCCGGCCATGCCGTGGCGCGCAATCCAGCGCCGGCACACGAAGGTGCCGGCGATGTAGCTCAAGGAGCCCAGCGCCATCGCCGCGCCGTAGCGGGCCGCTGAGAGGCCCAGCACGTCCATGTAGATGAACGACGAGGCCGCCAGGATGGTGAACAGTCCGCCGTAGGTGCAGGCCACGAGCAGGGTCCAGGCCCGGAAAGCCGGGTGGCGCCCGATCTCGGTCCACAGGCGCAGCAGGGGTGCCAGCCGGGTGGCCTGCGGGTTTGCCACGCGCAGGGTCTCGGGCAGGCGCCAGGCCACGAAGACCAGGGTGGCGGCACCCACCAGCGCCACCAGCACCAGTGGCCCCCGCCAGCCCCAGCTGGCCGCCACCAGCCCGCCGGCCAGCGGTCCGCTCAGGGCGATGACACCCAGTCCCGTCATCGCCAGGGCCATCACCTGCGCCCCTTGCTCGGGTTCGTAGAGATCGCGCACGATGGCGCGGCCGCAGACGACAGCGGCGGCCAAGGCTGCCCCTTGCAGGGCGCGCCAGACCACCAGCGCTTCGATGTTGCCGGCCCAGGCCGCGCCGGCGCTGGCCGCGCAGTACAGGCTCAGCCCCAGCAGCAGCACCGGCCGCCGCCCGTAGCGGTCGGCCACCGGCCCCCACACCATCTGGGCGATGCCGAAGGCCAGGATCAGCGCCGACATGGTGTGCTGGGCGCCACGCATCGTGGCGCCCAGTGCCTGGGTCAGCATGGGCAGGGCCGGCAGGTAGACGTCGGTGCTGACGGGCTGCAGGCCGAGCAGCAGCGCGAGGCTGCCCGCGGCCAGGCCGAGCGTGACGGGTGGGCGCGGCGCAGCCCCTGAGGGGCTGGCCAGGCTGGGCGCGGTGGCTGGGGCTGGGGACATGCTGGCTGAGGTTATCAGGCGCTTCGTCCGCCGCCTGCGGCAGGCGGTCGGCTGCGCCGCCCGTCTGCCCGTCTGCCCGCCAGCACGGCATCATCCGGTGCCCGTTCACTTCACGAGCTGCCATGACGACGCCATTAACGATCCGCCGCCGCGCCAACGTGGCGCTGGCCGGGCTGGGCCTGGTCTGGACCTGGGCCGCCCAGGCCCAGACCTTCAAGGACCCCGCGCTCGAGGCCCTGTATGCGGCCGACAGGACCGACGAGCTGCTGCGCGTCGCCAGCGCCCGCGTGGCGGCGCAGGCCGACGACGCGCAGGCCGTCCTGGGGGTGGCCCTGGCGGCCCTCGCGGGCGACGAGGCGGCGGCCCGCCGGGCCGCGATCCAGCGTGCCGAAGCCTGCATCGAGAAGCAGCCCAAGGCAGCGCCCTGCCACTACGCACTGGGCGCGGTGATGGGTGTGCAGGCCTTGTCCGAAGGCATGCTGAAGATGGCGCGCAGCGTGGGCACGGTGAAGGACGCGCTGTCGCAGGCCCATGCGCTGGAGCCGGCCTGGTACCGGGCCCGCAGTGCCCTGGTCGAGTTCTACCTGCTGGCACCCGGCATGCTGGGCGGCAGCGCCAGCAAGGCCGCCGACATCGCCCGCGGCGCGCCGCGGCCCGGACAAGCCCTGGCGCTGGAGGCCCGCGTGGCGCTCGCCGACAAGCGCTACGAGGCCGCATTGCAGGGCCTGCTGGCCCTGCCGCCGGGCGCCGAGGCCGCCGTTCAGGGCGATGCCCGCAACTGGGCCGTCCAGGCGGGCATGGGCCTGGTCAACAACGGCCAGGCGGCGCAGGCGCAGCCCTGGTTCGAGCGCCTGACCCGCGAGCAGGCCGACAGCGCCGGTGCCTTCTACGGCCTGGCCCGGGCGCGTGGCGAACTGGGAGCCCACGACGACGCGCTGAAGCTCTACGAACAGGCGCAAAAGTTGAAGGGGGCTGCGCAATGGCCGCTGCTCTACCGCATCGGCATGAGCCAGCAGCAACTCGGCCGCAAGGACGAGGCCAGGGTCTCGTACAAGAAATTCGTGGCGCTGGGCAAAGGCCCGGCCACGCTGCTGTCCGACGCCAGGAAGCGCCTGGACGAACTGGGCGGCTGAACCCGGGCCCGAGGGCCGGGGGCTAGAAGCGCTCGTCGTCGCGCAGGAAGCGCCACTGCCCGGCCGGCAAGGGCCCCAGCGACACGCTGCCGATGCGCACGCGCTTCAGGCCCAGCACCGCCAGCCCGACCTGTTCGCACATGCGGCGGATCTGCCGCTTGCGGCCCTCGCGCAGCACGAAGCGCAACTGGTCCTCGTTCTGCCAGCTGACGCGCGCCGGGCGCAACTCGACGCCGTCGAGCGACAGGCCGTGGCGCAGGCGCTCCAACCCGGCCTCGGGGAAGGGGCCTTCGCCGTTGTAGCTGACCCGCACCAGGTACTCCTTCTCGACCCGCGTCTCGTCGCCGATCAGGCGCTTGGCCACGCGACCGTCCTGGGTCAGCACCAGCAGGCCGGTGGAGTCGATGTCCAGACGCCCGGCCGGTGCCAGGTGGCGCAGGTGGCCGGCGTGCAGGTCGATACCGGATTCGTCGCCGTTCCAGTGGTTCGCGCGCGTCACCAGCACCGAAGCCGGTTCGTAGCCGTCTTCGGCCTGGCCGCTGACGTAGCCGATGGGCTTGTGCAGCAGCACCGTCACGCGCTGCGCCTGTTCGGTGGCGGCCTTGGGATCGATCTCGATCAGCGCGTCAGCCGCCGCGCGCTGGCCCAGGATGGCCAGGCGGCCGTTGACACGCACCCAGCCGGCCTCGATCCACTCGTCGGCTTCGCGGCGCGACGACAGGCCGCGGTCGGTCATCAACTTGGCCACGCGCAGGCCGTCGGGGTGGGGCTCGTCGCGGCCGGTGTTCTTGCGCGGCGCGGGGCGGGGCTCGACCGGCGGCGGTGCAACGGCCGGGCGGGGTGGCTGTCGCGGGCGTTGCGGGGGCTGCGCCCCTTGTGGGCCGCGCGGGGCCTCGCGCGGGACTTCGCGCGGGACTTCGCGTGATGGGGGCGCCGGCCGCGGGGCGGTTGCGCTGCGAACGCGGGCGCGGGAGGGGTCGCGCCCGGGGGCGAGGGGTTTGACGCTGAGTTTGGGACGGTCTGCCATGGCGGATTGGACCATGCGCGGCGCGGTGACCGGCTTACAGGACGACCTTGACCATCGGGTGCGTCGAGAGGGTGCGGTACAGCCCATCGAGCTGCTCGTGGCTGGTCGCCAGCACGGTCAGCGTCAGACCCAGGTAGTTGCCGGCCTTGCTGGGCCGGCGTTCGATCGATGCGACATCGAAAGCCGGGTCGAACTGCAGCGCAATCGCCACCATGGCGGCTTCGAAACCTTCGGCCGCAGCGCCCATGACCTTGATCGGGAAGGCGCTGGGGTATTCGATCAGGCTGGTCTGGTCGGGCGGGAGGGTGGCCATCGTCACGACCTCAAAGCGCCATCGACGCCTTGGCGCGCTGGTAGGCCTCGAAGAGGCGCGCGTAAACCGGCCCGGGCTTGCCGCGCAAAGCGCCATGGCCCACCGCTTCGCCGTCGATCTGGGTGACGGCGATGATTTCCTTGGTCGCCGAACTCAGCATCACCTCGTCGGCGGCGCGCACGTCGGCCTCGGGGATGGGCCGCAGGTTGTAGGCGATGCCGCAGTCTTCGCACAACTCGCGCAGCAAGTCGAAGCGGATGCCTTCCAGCACATGGTCGCTCTTGGGCGGGCCGAGCAGCGCGCCCTCGTGGGCGATCCACACATTGCTGGCCGCAGCCTCGGTCAGGAAACCGTCGCGGAACAGGATGGTCTCGACCGCGCCGTGGTCGGCCGACATCTGCCGCGCCAGCACATTGCCCAGCAGGCTGATGCTCTTGATGTCGCCGCGTTCCCAGCGGAAATCGCGCGCCGTGGTGCAGGCCACGCCCTTGTGGCGCTGCTCGGCGGTGGCCGGCTTCATCGGGTTGGCCATCATGAACACGGTGGGCGTCAGGCCCACTGGCATCACGTGGTCGCGCGGCGCCACGCCGCGTGTGACCTGGATGTAGACGAGCTGGTCCTGCGCACCGCTGGCCTCGGCCGTGGACGCCACCAGTTGCCGGCAACGCGCCAGCCACTCGTCGCGCGAGGCCGGGTTGGGGATGCGCAGCTTGGCCAGCGAGCGGCTCAGTCGCGCCATGTGCTCGTCGAAACGGAACAGGCGCTGGCCGTACACCGGCACCACCTCGTAGATGCCGTCGCCGAAGACAAAGCCGCGGTCGAGCACACTGACCTTGGCCTGCGAGATCGGCAGGGTCTCGCCGTTGAGATAGACCAGCGCGTCGTTCATGGCATGTCCTCCGAGCAAGACAGTCTGCAGTGTGTCACGCGGCCAGCCTGGACCGGGCTGCGCGCCTCACTTGATCCACAGGCGGATCGCATCCCAGCCGCGGCCCAGGATGCCGGCCAGCGGCACCGCGTCCAGGGCCACCAGCGGCACGGTGGCCACCGGCGTGCCGGCCGTGGTCGTGATCTTGATGCTGCCCACGCGCTGGCCCTGGGTCAGCGGTGCCAGCAGCGGGTCGGTGCGTTCCACGGTGGTCTTGAGCTTGTCGCCCTCGCCCTTGGGCACGCTGACCATCAAGGCGCCGGCTGCGCCCAGGCGCACCTCGGGCTTGTCGCCTTTCCAGACGCGTACCGTGGCCACGGCCTTGCCGGCCTCGAACAGTCGCACGCCGTCCCAGGCCTGCCAGCCCCAGTTCAGCAACTTCTGCGCTTCCGCGGCGCGGGCTTCCTTCGACGCCGTGCCCAGCACCACGCTGAGCAGGCGGCGCTTGCCGGCCGGCGTGTCGCGCACCGCGCTGGCCACCAGGCAATAGCCGGCGGCGTCGGTGTAGCCGGTCTTCATGCCGTCCACCGTCGGGTCGCGCCCCAGCAGCATGTTGCGGTTGTCCTGCTTGATGTTGTTGTAGGTGTACTGGCGGATGCTGTAGATCGGGTAGTGCTCGGGGTGGTCGGTGATGATGTGCGCGGCAATGATGGCCACGTCGCGCGCGCTGGCGTAGTGCCCCGCTTCGGTCAGCCCGGCCACGTTCTTGAACTGCGTGTTCTTCAGGCCCCAGGCCTGCGCCTGCCGGTTCATCATGGCCACGAAGTTCTCGACCGAGCCGGCCACGCCTTCGGCCAGCACGATGGCCGCGTCATTGCCGCTTTGCACGATCATGCCGCGCAGCAGTTCACTGACCTTGGGCGTCATCAGGGTGTCGATGAACATCAGGCTGCCGCCGCCCTTGCGCTCGGACCAGGCGCGCACCGACACGGGCAGGGTCTGGTCGAGGTTGAGTTTCTTGTCGCGGATGGCGTTGAAGACGATGTAGGCCGTCATCAGCTTGGTCAGCGACGCGGGCTCGGCCTGCGCGTCGGCGTCGCGCTCGGCCAGCACCTGGTTGCTGGACACATCGAGCAGCAGGTACTGCCGGGCGGCGATCTCCGGCGGCTGCAGGGCCTGGGCCTGGACGGCAAGGGCGGCGGAGCCGAGGCAGGCCACCAGGCAACGGGCTATCGAGAGCTTCATGTTTTCCTAGTCTGCCGGGCGGGCCAGCCACGCAGCGACAACGATCTGTTTGAGGACGGGCAGTTGCCCATGGAAGAAGTGGCCGGCGCCGGGCAGCACCGTCACCGGCAAGGCCTGCGGGCGCGCCCAATCGAAGCAGGCCGAGAGCGGCACCACATCGTCGGTTTCACCGTGCACCACCAGGGTGTCGGCGGGCACGGGCGCCAGCGTGAAGTTGCTGACCGCAGGGGCGATCAGCACCAGGCGCTCGGCGCGTTGTTCGGCCGGCAAACGCGCCGCAGCTTGCGACGCCACATAGCCACCGAAGGAGAAGCCCCCGACCACCAGCGGCTGGCCTGGCAGGCGGTGCGCGGCGATGACCGCCGCTGCGTCATCGACTTCACCGCGGCCCTCGTCCCACACGCCTTCGGATGCGCCGACACCGCGAAAGTTGAAACGCACCGTGGTGTAGCCCAGGCCGACCAGGGCGCGGGCCAGGGTCTGCACGACCTTGTTGTCCAGCGTGCCGCCATGCAGCGGGTGGGGGTGGCAGAGCACGGCCAGGCCGCGCGGCGCGGCCTGCGCGGGCTGGTCGATGGCGCATTCGAGGGCCCCGGCCGGGCCGGCGACCGACCGGCGGGTGGTCGCCGAATTCACCGCGGTGCCTTCACCGGTCGAGCTTCATCGACCCACATTCGCCGGCAGCACCAGGCGTTCGACCACCCGGCCGTTTTTCAGGTGCGATTCGACGATCTCGTCCAGGTCCTCGTGGTCGACCCAGGTGTACCAGGTCTCGTCGGGGTAGACGACGGCCACCGGCCCGCCGGCGCAGCGGTCCAGGCAGCCCGACTTGTTGACGCGCACGCCGCCCGGACCGGCCAGGCCGGCCTGCTTGACGCGCGCCTTGCAGTGGTCGAAGGCGCCCTGGGCGTCGTGGTTGGCGCAACTGGCTTCGCCCGCCTTGCGCTCGTTCAGGCAGATGAAGAGGTGGTGCTCGTAATAGCTCATGCGCCAGATTGTAGGCAGCCGACTAGGGATGACCCGCATCGTTGCGCCGGCCCAGGCGCGAGAACAGCCAGGCCATCGCCGCGTAGGGCCAGAGCCAGCCCACCCACTGCGCCAGGCCGTGGAAACGCACGAAGCGGCCCTGTTCCCAGGCTTGCAGGCTTTGCGCGAAGTAGGGGTCGGCGGGGGCCTGCGCCACGCCGACCACCAAGCTGGTCAGCGCCACCAGCCCGACGCCGGCCACCGTGCGCAGGGGCAGGGCTGCGGCCAGCAGGGCCAGCACCACGCCCAGGCTCAGGCCCGGCAGCGTCGAGGGCGCCAGCCAGCCCAGGGCGTGCCCGGGGCCGAAGTTCAACACCGTGGACAGCGTCATGCCGGCCACCCCCAGCGCCAGCGCGCCAGCGGCGATGGCGATGCGCCGCCAGCCCGCCGGCATCACCGCGTAGGCCACCACGCAGGGTGCCAGCAGTCCCAGGGCGACGATCAGGGCTTCGGCCAGAGGCCGCAGCGGCGCAGCAGCCGGTGCAGGCGCCGCCAGCAGCGCCTGCACGGACTCGGCCCAGGGCACGTCCACCAGCCCCTGGGCCAGCCACTCGCGCAACCGTTCACCGACCTGACCCAGGCCCAGCGGCACTGGCGTCGGAAACAGCAGTCCCACGGGCCACAGCGCCAGCAAGGCCAGCGCCCCGGCGCTGTCGCGCACGAACCAGCGGCCGCGCAGCGCATGCCAGACATCGACCACGCCCAGCGCGTGCAGCAGCAGCGCCAGCATCGCGCCGCCCAGCGCGCCGGCGGTGTTCATCAGCCAGTCTTCCAGGGCCGGCACACGGCCCGGCACGAAGTGCTGCAGCACCTCGGTGGCGTAGGACAGGCCGCAGGGCAAGGCCACGGCCCACAGCGTCGCCGCCGCCACGCGGTTGCCGCTGCGCAGCAGGGCCAGCATCAGCAGCACGCCCAGCGGCAGGTAGCCCAGCAGGTTGGAACTGATGTCGAAGGACAGCAGCCAGTTGGTTCGGGGCAACTGGGCCAGCGCGCTCAGCTTCTGGCCCGGTGGCCAGCGCCAGCCGGTAAAGGGGTACAGGCTGGCGTAGAGCACCAGCAGCGCATAGGCCGCAGCCAGCGGCGTGGCCGAACTGCGGTGGCGCGGGCTGGCCAAGTCGGGCCGCCTAGAAGGGCTTGACCACCACCAGCACGACGATGGCCGCGAACAGCAGCACCGACGTTTCGTTGAACACGCGGAACCACTTGTGGCTGCGCTGGTTCCGGGACTGCTCGAATTGCCGCATCAGGCGCAGGCACAGGTGGTGAAAGCCGATCACGCCCACCACCAGCAGCAGCTTGGTGTGCATCCAGCCCTGGCCCGCACCGACGCCGTAGCCCAGCCACAGCCACAAGCCCAGCCCCAGCGCAGGCACCATCAGGAGGGTGGAAAAGCGGTACAGCTTGCGCGCCATCAGCAGCAGCCGTTCACGCTCGGCGTGGCTGTCGGCGGGCACCATGGCCAGGTTGACGAAAATGCGGGGCAGGTAGAAAAGCCCGGCGAACCAACTGGCCACAAAGACGATGTGGAAGGCCTTGACCCACAGGTAAGCGCTGCTCATGACGGCATTATGGTGGGCCAAAAAAAGGCCCCGGCGCAAAGCCAGGGCCTGCAAGCCTTTTCGATGTCATCACCGGAAGGCACCTGCTCAGGGAGGAAAAGCAGGGGACGACAGCCTCGCGGCTATCATCCAAAAACGACTTTAGCAGAACGAAAACGCCGGCGCCATGCGCTGTGCTTTCAGCTTCCGGCATGCCGAACCGCATGCCGTTTCGGTACTCAGGAGACCGCCTTGATCACGCCCCCGCCCTATCCCGCCAGCCGTCCGCGGCGCCTGCGTCGCGACGCTGCCATCCGCGCCCTGGTGCGCGAAAACCGCCTGGCCCCCGAAGACCTGATCCTGCCGGTCTTCGTGCTCGACGGCCACGGCCGCAGCCAGGACGTGGCCAGCATGCCCGGCGTGCAGCGGCGCAGCGTCGACCGCCTGTACGCGGTGGCCGAAGACTGCGTCAAACTGGGCGTGCCGGTGATGGCGCTGTTCCCGGTGATCGACCCGGCCTTGAAGACGCCCGACGGCCGCGAGGCCAGCAACCCCGATGGCCTGGTGCCGCGCGTGGTGCGCGAATTGAAGTCGCGCTTCCCGCAACTGGCCATCCTGACCGACGTGGCGCTGGACCCCTACACCAGCCACGGCCAGGACGGCCTGCTCGACGAGACCGGCTACATCCTCAACGACGACACCGTGGCCGTGCTGCGGCAACAGGCGCTGGTGCATGCGCAGGCGGGCGTGGACATCGTGGCGCCCAGCGACATGATGGACGGCCGCATAGCGGCCATCCGTTCCACGCTGGAAGCGGCCGGCCAGGTGCACACCCAGATCATGGCCTACAGCGCCAAGTACGCCAGCGCCTTCTACGGCCCTTTCCGCGACGCCGTGGGCTCGGCCGCCAACCTGGGCAAGAGCGACAAGAAGGCCTACCAGATGGACCCCGGCAACAGCGACGAAGCGTTGCGCGAGGTGGCGCTGGACATCGCCGAGGGCGCCGACATGGTGATGGTCAAGCCGGGCATGCCTTACCTGGACATCGTGCGCCGTGTCAAAGACGAATTCCAGGTCCCGACCTTCGCTTACCAGGTCAGTGGCGAATACGCGATGCTGAAGGCCGCGGCGGCCAACGGCTGGCTCGACCACGACGCGGTGATGATGGAAGCGTTGCTGGCCTTCAAGCGCGCCGGGGCCGACGGCGTGCTGAGCTATTTCGCGCTGGACGCCGCCCGCCTGCTGCGCGCGCGCTGACAGCGCTGGCCATGCGCGTCTTCCACGTCGGCGCCGACCACTTCACCGAACTCGACACCCTGCCCGAGGCGCTGCCTGCCCAGGGCTTCCTGTGGTTGAGCAGCGGGCGGCGTGAATTCGAGGTCGGCAGCGCCGAGGTGCAGGCCGCGCTGCAGCGCTGGACGGGCGGTGCGCTGGTCGACCTGCACATTTCCGATCTGCTGAACAACCAGCTGCCCAGCCACTTCGACTACACCTCCTGGTACGACATGATGGTCTTCCGCCGGCTGGCCGCGGGGGCCGGCAGCCAAGGCATGTTCTTCGACGACAGCCACGGCACGGCCAGCAGCGCCCGTCTGGCGCTGGCGGCCATCGACACCAGCCCGGTCGGCTTTGCCCTGTTCGACCGCGTGCTGCTCACCGTGCACCCCACCGATTGCGCCGTGCGCGACCATTTCGCGCAGCGTTTGGGCGGCATGGCGGCCGGCGGCGACGTGCGCGGCTCGCCACGCCTGCCGATCAGCGCCGCCGAACTGATGCTGCGCATGCTCAACCACATGGTCGACAGCTACCTGGACCTGCGCCGCCTGCTGACGCGCCAGCTGGGCACGCTGCAGGCCCAGTTGCTCGACCCGCGCAGCCGCTTCGACGACTGGCAGATCCTGCTGGAGTCGCGCAACTCCTTGCACCTGCTGGAAGACACCTGCGAAGACCAGCGCAGTGCGGTGCAGGAATGGATAGACGCGCTGGACGAGTGGCCCGATGAGGCCGATGCGCAAGCCCGCCGCGAACGCGAGTTGCTGCGCCTGCGTTCACGCGATGTGCTGGAACACATCGAGCGCGTGCTGGGCCATGTGCGGCGGCTGGAGCAAAGCGCCGAGACCGCCGTCCAGATGCACTTCAGCGCGCTGGGCCACCGCACCAACGACATCATGCGCACGCTGACCGTGCTGACCGCCATCTTCCTGCCGCTGAACCTGATCACCGGCTTCTTCGGCATGAACTTCGAAGCCCTGCCGCTGATCCATTCGGCCAGCGGTTTCTGGTTCGCGTTCATGGCGATGCTCGCCGTGGGCATCGGCCTGGTGCTGTTCTTCTGGCGCAAACGTTACATCGGCGGCCACGGCTGAGGGTCGGTCCGCCGGGCAGCTCGCTTCAGGACAAGGGCCGCTGGCGCGCCAGTGGCGGGTGCCTTTCGAAGTAGCCGCGTATGCCGTTCGCCAAGGCCTGCACCAACTGCGCGCGGTAGGCGCTGTCGCGCAACTGGGCCTCTTCCTCGGGGTTGGAAATGAAGGCCGTCTCGACCAGGATGCTGGGGATGTCGGGTGCCTTCAGCACCGCGAAGCTGGCCTGTTCGACCTGGCCCTTGTGCAGCCGGCCGACCTTGGCGATGCGCGTCAGCACCTCGCTGCCCAGGCGCAGGCTGTCCTTGATCTGCGCCGTGGTGCTCATGTCCAGCATGGCGTGCAGCACCTGCGGGTCGCGCACGGCCTTCACGTTGACGCCGCCGACCGCATCGGCTGCGTTTTCCTTGTCCGCCAGCCAGCGCGCCGCGCTGCTGGTGGCGCCCTGGGTGGACAGCGCGAAGACGCTGGCGCCTCGGGCTTCAGGGCGCAGATAAGCGTCGGCGTGGAGGCTGACGAAGAGATCGGCCTGCACCCGCCGCGCCTTGCGCACGCGCTCTTGCAGCGGCACGAAGAAGTCGGCGTCGCGGGTCATCATCACGCGCATCCCCGGCACGGCATTGAGCCGGTCGCGCAGCGCCAGGGCCACCGCCAGCACCACGTCTTTCTCACGCAGGCCGCTCGGCCCGACGGCGCCCGGGTCTTCGCCGCCATGACCCGGGTCCAGCGCCACGATGACCAGCCTGTCCACGCGCCTTTGCTCGGCCGGCGTCGGCGCGGCCGGCATTGGCGACAGCGTGGGCAGCGCCGGTGGCACGGGCATCACCAGCGGCGGCGTGCTGCCCAGCGCCAGCGGCGCGGTGGCAACGGGCGCCGCGGCAGAGGCCGGCGGGTCGATCCGCGCAATCAGCTCGCCCAAGGCATCCTGCATCGCCTGCGCGGCCTGCGCCGATGCGAGGCTCGCCCCTTCCCGTTCCCGCAACAGGGCCAGCAGTGGGTCGGCGTCTTGCAGCGGGTAGAGGTCGAAGACCAGCCGGTGCCGGTAGGCCGCCACTGGAGCCAGCGTGAACTGCTGCGGCTTGACGGCCTGCTTCAGGTCGAACACCAGGCGCACCACGCGCGGCTGGTACTGGCCCACGCGCACGCCGGCGATGTAGGGGTCGTCAGGCCGCACCTGGCCGACCAGTTCGCGCAGCGCGGCGTTCAGCTCGAGGCCGCCGATGTCCACCACCAGCCGGTGCGGCGCTTCGGTCAGCAGGTGGCTGGCGGCCAGCGGCTGGTCGGATTCGATGGTGACCCGGGTGTAGTCCCGCGCTGGCCACACGCGCACGGCCACGATGGCCGCGCCCCAGGCCAGGCGCGGCGCCGTCAGCAGCAGCGCCAGCGGGCCCAGCAGGCCCATCTGGCTCATCCGGCCCAGGGCACGGCGGCGGCCGGCGCGGGTCATGCCAGCAGTTCCAGGCCCAGCACAGTGCCGGCTTGCAGGCTGACCTGGCGGGCGTCGGGCTGGTCGTCGACGTCGATGTGCAGGCGCAGGTCGGCCACGGGCAGCATGCCGGCGACCTTTTCGGGCCATTCCGCCAGCTTGAGGCCGGGCGCGGCGAAGACATCGCGCAAGCCGGCATCGGCCCATTCGCGCGGATCGTTGAAGCGGTAGAAATCGAAGTGCGAGATCGCCAGACCCTGCAGCGCATAGGGTTCCATCACCGTGTAGGTGGGGCTCTTGATGCGGCCTTCGACACCCAGGGCGCGCAGCAGGTGGCGCACGAAGGTGGTCTTGCCGGCGCCCAGCGGGCCGCGCAGTTCGATGTAGGCCCCGTGCAAGGCCGGACGGCGGGCCAGTTGCCGGGCGAATTCGGCACAGGCGGCCTCATCGGGCCAGAAGAGCTTGCTGCTTCCTAGAATCGGTGCTTCGACTGCGGGTTGGAGGACAGGCTGCAACACGGGACCGGTAGTGAGCGGGAAGACGGGCCGACCGCCGATGGCCAGGCGCTGGTGCGGCGCCTGCAAGCCTGGGCCCGTGAGTTGGGATTCTCCCAGATCGGCATCACGGGCATCGCCCTGTCGGCCGCCGAAGCGGGCCTGCAGGACTGGCTGGCGGCGGGCTTTCACGGCAGCATGGCCTATATGGCGGCGCACGGCCTGAAGCGCGCGCGGCCGGCCGAGCTGGTGCCGGGCACGGTGTGCGTCATCACGGCGCGCATGGACTACCTGCCGCGCGACGTCCCAGCGGACTGGATCGCTGCCGAATGGGCCGCGCAGGCCGACCCGCAGCGCGCCGTCGTGTCGCTGTATGCGCGGGGCCGGGACTACCACAAGGTGCTGCGCCAGCGCCTGCAGACGCTGGCCGACCGGCTGGCCGCTGACGTCGGCCCGCTGGGCCACCGCGTGTTCACCGACTCGGCCCCGGTGCTGGAGGTGGAACTGGCCACCCGCAGCGGCCTGGGCTGGCGCGGCAAGCACACGCTGGCGCTGACCCGCGAGGGCGGGTCCATGGCTTTCCTCGGCGAGATCTACATCGACCTGGCGCTGCCGCCGAGCGAACCCGTCACCGACCACTGCGGCAGTTGCCGCGCCTGCCTGGACATCTGCCCGACGCAGGCCATCGTCGCGCCCTACCGGCTGGACGCCCGGCGTTGCATCAGCTACCTGACGATCGAACATGAGGGCCCGATACCCGTCGAATTCCGCGCCGCGATGGGCAACCGCATTTACGGCTGTGACGACTGCCAGCTGGCCTGCCCGTGGAACAAGTACGCGGGCCGCTCGGCGCTGCCCGATTTCGACGAACGCGCGCCGCTGGGCCACGCCACGCTGCTGCAGCTGTGGGTCTGGGACGAGGCCGAGTTCTTGCGCCGCACCGAGGGCAGCGCCATCCGGCGCATCGGCCCCGTCCGCTGGCAGCGCAACCTGGCGGTGGCGCTGGGCAATGCCTGGCGTGCCACGGGCGATGTGGCGCTGGCACAAGCCCTGCTCGCCCGGCGCGAGCGGGTGGTCCCGCTGGTGCAGGAGCACATCGATTGGGCGCTGGCGCCCACCGCGGCGGTCGGCGCCGCAGGCACCGGCTGCGTTGAGTCTGCATGAACATGACAACCCGACAGCCCTTTCGACGGGCCTTGATCCTGGCCCTGGGCAGCGGCCTGGTGCCGCGCTGGGCCCGGGCCGCCGACACCACCATCACGGTCAGCGGCCTGGTCTTCGAGCGGCGGGTGCAACTGGCCGGCAGCGAACTGCTGCTCAACGGCACCGGGCTGCGCGCCGTGGCCTGGTTCAAGGCCTACGCGGCCGCCTTGTACCTGAGCGCCCGCGCCAGCACCGCCGAGCAGGCCGTCGGCACGCCCGGCCCCAAGCGCCTGCAACTGCGCTTCTACCGCGACCTGCCGGCGGCCGAGTTCGTCAAGGCGCTGAACGTCGGCCTGCCGCGCAACAGCGAGCCCGCGCTGGCGCCGCAACTGGCCGAGCGGCAGGCGCAACTGGCCGCACGCATCGCCGCGCTGGACACCCTGCACGAGACCGACACCATCGACCTCGACTTCGACCCGGCCCGCGGTCTGCTGTTCAAGCTGAATGGCAAACTGCGCGGCGAGCCGATACCGGGTGAGGACTTCTACAGCGCCTTGCTGCGTGTCTTTATCGGCGATCATCCTTCCGACACCAAGCTCAAGGTCGGCCTGCTGGGCGGCACCGCCTGAGGCGCCGAGCCGGCGCCATTTCCAAGACCAAGAAACGGAGACTTCCCGATGACATCCACCCGACTGATCCTGCTGTGTGCCGCCGCGCTGGCTGGGGGCGCCCCGCTGGTCGCCAGCGCCCAGGGCTACCCGACCAAGCCGGTGCGCCTGATCGTGCCTTTCGCACCCGGTGGCACCACCGACATCGTGGCCCGCATCGTCGGCGAGCGCATGGGCTCGGCGCTGGGCCAGCAGGTGCTGGTCGAGAACAAGGCCGGCGGGGGGGGGGCGGTGGGCGCGCAGGAGGTCATCAAGTCCAGCCCCGACGGCTACGTCATCGGCATGGGCACGGTCAGCACCACGGCGGCCAACCCGGCCATCAATCCGCGCATCGGCTACAACCCGCTGACCGACTTCACGCCGGTCATCAACATCGCAGCCACGCCCAATGTCATCGCCGTGCACCCCAGTTTTCCGGCGCGCGACTACGCCGGCTTCGTCGCTGAACTGAAGAAGAACCCCGGCAAGTACAGCTACGCCAGTTCAGGCACCGGCGGCATCGGCCACCTGCAGACCGAACTGTTCAAGAGCCTGGCCGGCGTCTTCATGACGCACATCCCCTACCGCGGCGCCGGCCCGGCGCTGAACGACACGGTGGCCGGCCAGGTGCCCATCATCTTCGACAACATGCCCTCGGCGCTGCCCTTCATCAAGGACGGCAGGCTGATCGCCATCGTGGTGGCCGCGCCGCAGCGCCTGACGCAGCTGCCTGCGGTGCCGACCTTCAAGGAAGTCGGTCTGGAGCCGGTCAACCGCATGGCCTACTACGGCATCGTCGGCCCCAAGGGCATGCCCAAGGACGTGGTCGACAAGCTGGCCAACTCGGTGAAGAAGGCCCTGGAAGACCCGGGCGTGAAGAAGCGCATCGAGGAAACCGGCTCGCTGCTGGTCGGCAACACGCCCGAGCAGTTCTCGGCGCAGATCAAGGCCGAACTCGAGGTCTACAAAACCGTGGTCGTCAAGCAAGGGCTGAAGGTCGAGTGAACAGCCGTGAGCGCGGCTGAAAGCGGCGTGATGGCGGCCAGCCAGGCCGTCATCGACCGCTTCATCGACGCGCTGTGGATCGAGGACGGTCTGGCGCCGCTGACCCTGGCCGCCTACCGCCGCGACCTGAGCCTGTACGCCGCCTGGCTGCAGACCGCCGCCGACAAGGCGCTGGCCGACAGCAGCGAGCCCGACCTGCTGGGCTTCATGGCCGCGCGCCATGCCGCCAGCAAGGCCACCACGGCCAACCGCCGCCTGACCGTCTTCAAGCGCTTCTTCCGCTGGGCCGCGCGCGAGCGCCTGGTCGCGGCCGACCCGACCTTGAAGCTGACCGCCGCCCGCCAGGCCCTGCGCGTGCCCAAGACCCTGAGCGAAGCGCAGGTGGAAGGGCTGCTGGCCGCGCCCGACACCGACACCCCGCTGGGCCTGCGCGACCGCAGCATGCTTGAGTTGATGTACGCCAGCGGCCTGCGCGTCAGCGAACTGGTGACCCTCAAGACGGTGCGCCTGGGGCTGGACGAAGGCGTGCTGCGCGTGGTGGGCAAGGGCGCGCGCGAACGCCTGGTGCCCTTCGGCGCCGAGGCCCACGGCTGGCTGCGCCGCTACCTGGCGCAGGCTCGCCCGGCCATCCTGGGCCCGCAAGCCAGCGAAGACCTCTTCGTCACCCGGCTGGGTGCGGGCATGACGCGGCAGATGTTCTGGCGCCTGACCAAGCGCTACGCGGTGCAGGCCGGCATCACCGCGCCGCTGTCACCGCACACGCTGCGCCATGCCTTCGCCACCCACCTGCTGAACCACGGCGCCGACCTGCGCGTGGTGCAGATGCTGCTGGGCCACGCCGACATCGGCACCACCACCATCTACACCCATGTGGCGCGTGAACGGCTGCGCCAGTTGCACGCGGCCCACCATCCGCGCGGTTGAAGCCCAGACGCCGGGCGGTGTGACGCTCAGCGCCCGCGCAGGTGTGCAGGCGCTTCCAGCCGCTTGGCCAGCAGCGACAGCGTCAAGGTCAGCACCAGGTAGACCGCCGAGATCGCCAGGTAGGGCTCCCAGTAGCGGGCATAGGCGCCGGCCACGGTGCGCGCCGCCAGCGCCAGTTCGGCCAGCCCGATGGCCGAGACCAGCGACGAGTCCTTGATCAGCGTGACCCCTTCGTTGACCAGCGCCGGCACCATGCGGCGCACGGCCTGCGGCAGGACCACGAAACGCAGCGCCTGCACATGGGTCAGGCCCACGCTGTAGGCGGCCTGGGTCTGGCCGCGGTGGATGCTCTGGATGCCGGCGCGGAAGATCTCGCTGATGTAGGCCCCGGCGTTCAGCGACAGCGCCAGGCAGCCCGAGAAGAAGGCGCCGTGTTCCTGGCGGAAGGTGCGCGCCGCCTCGCCGGCCAGCAGCAGACCGTGGTCGGGGTGAATCAGTGCCGGCATCAAGGCGAAATGCACCAGCAGGATCTGCACGAACAGCGGCGTGCCGCGAAAGAAGGTCACATAGGCCAGCGTCACGGCCCGGGCCGCCTGCAGCAGCCCGCGCGCGAGCCGGGTGGCTGGCAGTGGCGCATCGCCCGAGCTGCTGACCAGGCCGAAGACCACCCCCAGGGCCAGCCCGGCCGCCATCGCCACCAGCGTCAGTTGCACCGTCATCCACAGCCCGCTGACGAACAGCGGGGCGTAGCCGGCGAGGATCTCCCAGCGCAGATCCATGCCGGGCTTGCCTTACTTCGAAGCGGCCGGCGCCGCGCCCGTAGCGGCAGCGGCAGCGGCCGTGCCGAAGTACTTGGCGTAGAGGGCCTGGTAAGTGCCGTCGGCCTTGATGCCGGTCAGGCCCAAGTTGACCTTGGCCAGCAACTCGGTCTGGCCCTTCTTCATCGCGATGCCGTATTGCTCGGGCGTGAAGCTGGGGTCGGTGACGGTCTTGAACCGGCCACCCGGGTTGTTGGCCACGTAGTTGACGACCACGCCGTTGTCGGCCACCACGGCGTCGACGCCACCGGCTTCCAGTTCCTTCAGGGCCAGCGGCGTGAGTTCGAAGCGCTTGATGTTCGGGCTGGTCTTGCCCAGCAGCTTGGTGATGGCCTCGTCGCCCGTGGTGCCGGTCTGCACGCCCACCTTCAGCGGCTTGAGGTCATTGAAGCGGGCGACCTGGCTGGTCTGCTTCACGACGATCAGCTGCACCGCGTCGAAGTAGGGCTGGCTGAAGTCCATGGTCAGCCGCCGTTCGGGTGTGATGGTCACGGCCGAAGTCACCAGGTCGCGGTCGCCCTGCAGCAGCGCATTGAAGACGCCTTCCCAGGGCGTGTTGACGAACCTCACCTCGAAGCCGGCTTTCTTGGCCACCGCCTTCACGACGTCGATGTCGAAGCCCACGATCTCGGCCTTCTCGTTCTGGCTTTCGAAGGGGGCGTAGGCGGCGTCGGTGCCGACGACGTAGACCCGGGCCGGCGCCGAGGCTGCAGCCGGCACGCCCGCCGACCCGGTTTCGGGCTTGCCGCAAGCGGCCAGCAGCACGCCGGCCGCAGCCCAGGCTGCGATCGGGAGGAAACGGCGGGTTGTGATGCAGGTCATGGGCGGGCGGGTGTCGGCAGCGGTTGGGCGCCAGTGTAGTGCTCAGCCTTGCACGATCCGGGCCACTGCGACCCCGTCTCAGCCAGCCGCCAGGGCCGCCAACTCGGCCGTCGTGAAGCCAGCGGCACGACGGGCTTCCAGATTGAACGGCGGCCGCAGCCGAGGCGCGCCGTGGCGCTGCGCCAGCACCGCGTAGTGGCCCAGCGGCTCATGCCCGTCGCGTTCGCAGAGCCAGCGGAACCAGTGGTTGCCGATGGCCACGTGGCCCACTTCGTCGCGCAGGATGAGGTCCAGGATCTCGACCGCCCGCCCGTCGCCGGCCTGGCGCAATTTGGCCTGCATCGGCGGCGTGGCGTCCAGCCCGCGGGCTTCCAGGGTGCGCGGCACCAGCGCCATGCGGGCGGTGATGTCGTGGGCCGTTCTTTCGACCATGGACCACAGGCCGTCGTGGGCGTCGAAATCGCCGTAGGCGTGGCCCAGCGTGGCCAGGTGGGCGTTGAGCAGGCTGAAATGCAGCGCCTCTTCGGACGCCACGCGCAGCCAGTCGCGGTAGTAGGCCTCGGGCAGGCCGGCGTAGCGCCAGATGGCGTCCAGGGCCAGATTGACGGCGTTGAATTCGATGTGGGCCACCGCATGCAGCAGGGCCGCGCGACCGGCCGTGGTGAAGGGCGAACGGCGCGCCAGGCTGGTGTGCGCCACCAGCGCCGGGCGGGCCGGCCGGCCGGGCAGGGCACCGGCGTGAACGAGCCCCGCAGCGGGGTCTATGCAGGCGCCCGGCGTGTCCGGCAAGACCCGTGCGGCGGCCACCTTGGCGGCGGGGTCGGACAGGCACAAGACCTGCAATGCGGCGGCTCTCAGCTCCATCCTTAGAATTATCGGCTTTGCCTGAAGGGGCGCACCGTGGCCATCTACCAACTCGGGGACGATCCCGACTACGCACCGCAGCTCGCACCCACCGCCTGGGTGGCCGACAGCGCCACCGTGCTCGGCCGGGTCCGCATGGGCGCGAACAGCAGCGTCTGGTACGGCGCGGTGCTGCGCGGCGACAACGACCGCATCACCCTGGGCGAACGGGTCAACGTGCAGGACGGCAGTGTGCTGCACACCGACCACGGCTACCCCATGACGCTGGGCAACGACGTGTCCATCGGCCACCTGGTGATGCTGCACGGCTGCAGCATCGGCGAAGGCAGCCTGGTCGGCATCCAGGCCGTCATCCTGAATGGCGCCCGGATCGGCCGCAACTGCCTGGTGGGCGCCGGCGCGGTGGTCACCGAGGGCAAGGAATTTCCCGACAACAGCCTGATCCTGGGCAGCCCGGCCAAGGTCGTGCGCGAACTCTCGCCCGAGCAGGCGGCGCGCGTGCGCATGGCGGCGGCGCATTATGTCGAGAACGCGGTGCGCCACCGCGATCAGCTCAAGCGGATCGGCTAGAGCGCCATGTCCGATGTCATCAAGTTCATCTTCGAAGGCCTGCCCGTGCGCGGCATGCTGGTGCGGCTGACCGACAGCTGGCAAGAGGTCCTGCGCCGCCGCGAGACCATCGGTGCCCAGCCGCCCGAGGTGCGCGTGCTGCTGGGTGAAATGGCTGCCGCCGGCGTGCTGATGCAGGCCAACATCAAGTTCAACGGCGCGCTGGTGCTGCAGATCTTCGGCGATGGCCCGGTGAAGCTGGCGGTGGTGGAAGTGCAGCCCGAATTGAGCTTTCGCGCGACCGCCACCGTGGTCGGCGCGGTACCGCCCGGCGCGCGCCTGGAAGCCCTGCTCAACGTGCACGGCCAGGGCCGCTGCGCCATCACACTCGACCCCAAAGACCGCTTCCCCGGCCAGCAGCCCTACCAGGGCGTGGTGCCGCTGCACGGCGACCAGCGCGAGCCGCTGCAGGACGTCTCGCAGGTGCTGGAGCACTACATGCTGCAGTCTGAACAGCTCGACACCCGGCTGATCCTGGCGGCCAACGACGGCGTGGCGGCGGGTCTGCTGATCCAGCGCCTGCCCGTGCAAGGCGAGGGCAATCTGGGCGGCCGTCGCAACGAGGACGACATCGGCCTGAGCGAGGCCTACAACCGCATCGCTATCCTGGCCGCCACGCTGACGCGCGACGAGTTGCTGACGCTCAAGCCCGAGGAAATCCTTCACCGCCTGTTCTGGGAAGAAACGCTGCGCGTTTTCGAGCCGCAGCACCCGCGCTTCGCCTGCACCTGTTCGCGCGAGCGCGTGCAGGGCATGTTGCGCGGATTGGGCCGCGAGGAAAGCGACAGCCTGATCGAAGAGCGCGGCCTGGTCGAAGTGGGCTGCGAGTTCTGCGGCCTGCAGTACCGCTTCGATGCCATCGACGTCGGCGAGATGTTCACCCCGCCCGCCGATCAGCCCCCGGGCAGCCGCGCCGTGCAGTGACGTGCGCGGTCGCGCAGCCTGGGCGCCACCGCCTCGACGGCGCGTTCCAGGCGCGCGCTGCCGCTGCCGCTGACCGTCACCCAGGGCAGCTGGTGCGCGCTGAGCAGTTCGCGCAGCGCGCTGTCCACCGGCCCGCGCACCTGCGGGCCGTCGCGCTGGGCGCCGTCGGCCACCCAGGGCAGGTCCAGCGCGGTCAGCAGCGTCAGGTCGGTGCGGCGGTGCAGCGCCGCGGCCGGCGCGTCCAGCGAACGGTCAGCGAAGACGATGCGGCTGTAGACGGCCGTCATCACGGCCGTCGTGTCGCAGACGACCACGTCGTGGCTGGCGGCGGCGGCATCGATGTGCGCATGCTGGGTCTGCAGGATGGCGCGCTGCTCGTCCTGGCGCGGCGTGCGGCCGTTTTCATCGCACCAGCGCCGCAGCCACTCGGGCACCCAGGTCACGCGCAGGCCGGTGTCCTGCGCCAGGCGGGCGGCCAAGGCAGCAGCCAGCGTGGTCTTGCCGGTGCTCTCGGCGCCGAGCAGCGCGATGCGCAGCGTCGCCTCAGCCATGCTGCAACTGCTGCCGCCAGGCCCGCCAGCCCGCCAGCGCCAGCACCGCGAACACGGCGTACAGCGCGACGGTCAGCCACAGGCCCTTGTGGGCGAAGAGGGCGATGCTGAAGCCGTTCACCGCCACCCACACGGCCCAGTTCTCGATGTACTTGCGGCCCAGCAGGAACTGCCCCGTCAGGCTGGCCACGGTGGGCAGGGCATCGAGGTAGGGCACGTCGCTGTCGGTCGCGTGCGACAACAGCAGGCCGAGCAGCGGCCAGGCGGCCAGCGTGGCCGCTGCGGCCTGCCAGCGCCGGCGCGCCGGCAGCACCTGCACCTGCAAGGGCTGCCCATCGTCACCGCGCCCGCGCAGCCATTGCCACCAGCCCCACAAGGCCAGCGCGACGAAGACGAACTGCAGGCCGGCTTCGCCGTAGAGCTTGCTGTCGGCAAAGATCTTGGCGTACATCAGCGAACTGAGGATGGCCAGCGGCCAACCGATGGGGTTGATGCGCAGATTGGCCAGCACCATGACCACGGCGACCAGCGCGGCCGCCAGCTCCAGCCCGGTGAAATTCACGGCTTGCGTTGACTGATCTGAACCAGGATTTCGTTGGGCTTGACCATGCCCAGCTCGGCGCGCGCTTTCTCTTCCACCATCTCCAGGCCTTCGCGCAAGTCGACCACTTCAGCGGCCACCCGCGCGTTGCGCTGGCGGGCCTGCTCGTTGGCGGCCCGTTGCGCCACCAGTTGCTTGCGCAAGGTCATCACGTAGGGCAGGTTGCCCTTGCCGAACCACAGGTCGGCCTGCACCAGCAGCAGCAGCGCGGCGATGGCGACCGTGGCCCAGCGCATGACGGGCGCCGTCCAGCCCTACTTGAGGTTGTAGAAAGCCGAGCGGCCGGGGTAGCTGGCCACGTCGCCCAGGTCTTCTTCGATGCGCAACAGCTGGTTGTACTTGGCCATGCGGTCGGACCGGCTCATCGAACCGGTCTTGATCTGGCCGGCGTTGGTGCCCACCGCGATGTCGGCGATGGTGCTGTCTTCGGTCTCGCCGCTGCGGTGGCTGATGACGTTGGTCCAGCCGGCGCGCTTGGCCATCTCGATGGCGGCGAAGGTTTCGGTCAGCGTGCCGATCTGGTTGATCTTGATCAGGATGGAATTGGCCACCCCTTCCTGGATGCCGCGCTGCAGGATCTTGGTGTTGGTGACGAAGAGGTCGTCACCCACCAGTTGCACCTTCTTGCCCAGGCGGTCGTTGAGGTGCTTCCAGCCTTCCCAGTCACCCTCGTGCATGCCGTCTTCGATGCTGATGATGGGGTACTTGTCGACCCAGGTCGCCAGGACGTCGGTCCACTCGGGGGCGCTCAGTTGCAGGCCTTCGCCGGCCAGGTGGTACTTGCCGTCCTTGTAGAACTCGCTGGCCGCGCAGTCCAGGCCCAGGGCGATCTGTTCCCCGGCCACGTAGCCGGCCGCGTCGATCGCCTCCAGGATCATCTGGATGGCCGCCTCGTGGCTGGCCACATTGGGTGCGAAGCCGCCTTCGTCGCCCACCGCCGTGGTCATGCCCTTGGCGTCGATGATCTTCTTCAGCGCGTGGAAGACCTCGGCGCCATAGCGCACCGCTTCGCGGAAGGACGGCGCGCCCACCGGGATGATCATCAGCTCCTGCAGGTCGAGGTTGTTGTTGGCGTGGGCACCGCCGTTGATGACGTTCATCATCGGCACCGGCAGGCTCATGCGGCCCATGCCGCCGAAATAGCGGTACAGCGGCAAGCCCGATTCCTCGGCCGCCGCGCGGGCCACGGCCATGCTCACGGCCAGCGTGGCGTTGGCGCCCAGGCGGCCCTTGTTTTCGGTGCCGTCCAGGTCGATCAGGGTCTTGTCGAGGAAGGCTTGCTCCGACGCGTCCAGCCCCAGCACCGATTCGCTGATCTCGGTGTTGATGTGCTCGACGGCCTTCAGCACGCCCTTGCCGCCGTAGCGCTTCTTGTCGCCGTCGCGCAGCTCGATGGCTTCGCGGCTGCCGGTGGAAGCACCCGACGGCACGGCCGCGCGGCCCATGGTGCCGCTCTCCAGCAGCACGTCGCATTCGACGGTGGGGTTGCCGCGGCTGTCGAGTATTTCCCGGCCGACGATGTCAACAATGGCGCTCATTCGATTCCTCAGGCAGTGATTGAATTCTGGGCAGACAAGGCGGCTTCAGGCCGGCGGCGCGTCGACGCCTTCGACCAGCACCATGTTGAAGCAGGCCGTCGCGCCTTGACGCAGGGCGCGGGCTGCGACATAGCCGGGGCTGTCGTACATGGCCTGGGCCTGCTCGAAACTGGGGTAGCGGATGACCGTCATGCGGGGTGGCGTCCAGTCGCCTTCCTGCACCACGCTGCGGCCACCGCGAACGAGGTACTCGCCGCCGAAAGCTTGCACCACAGCGGGCGCTGCTGCCATATAGCGTTTGAAGAGTTCGGGGTCGGAGACTTGCGATTCAACGATCAGGTAGGCGGCGGGCATGCGGTCTCCTTCAGCAAGAAAAGTCGTTCTCAAGGAGCGGCTGCTGCTTGATGACGCGGTCCAGCGCCACCAGTTGTTCCAGCAGCGCTTTCATGTGCTTCAGCGGCACGGCGTTGGGGCCGTCGCTGAGGGCCTTGGCCGGGTCGGGATGGGTTTCCATGAAGACGCCGGCCACACCCACCGCAATCGCCGCGCGGGCCAGCACCGGCACGAATTCGCGCTGGCCGCCCGAACTGGTGCCCTGGCCGCCGGGCAACTGCACGCTGTGCGTGGCGTCGAAGACCACCGGCGCGTTCGTCTCGCGCATGATGGCCAGGCTGCGCATGTCGGAAACCAGGTTGTTGTAGCCGAAGCTGACGCCCCGTTCGCAGGCCATGAAGACGTCCTCGGGCAGACCCTTTTCGCGCGCCGCGGCGCGGGCTTTCTCGATGACGTTCTTCATGTCGTGGGGCGCCAGGAACTGCCCCTTCTTGATGTTGGCCGGCTTGCCGCACTGCGCCACCGCGCGGATGAAATCGGTCTGGCGGCACAGGAAGGCCGGCGTCTGCAGCACGTCCACCACGGCAGCGACCGCGGCGATCTGCGCTGCCTCGTGCACATCGGTCAGGATGGGCACCTGCAGTTCGCGCTTGACCTTGGCCAGGATCTCCAGGCCGCGCTCCATGCCCGGGCCGCGAAAGGTGGTGCCGCTGCTGCGGTTGGCCTTGTCGTAACTGCTCTTGAAGATGAAGGGGATGCCCAGGGCGCGGGTCATCTCCTTCAACTGACCCGCCACGTCCATCTGCAACTGCTCGCTTTCGACCACGCAGGGGCCGGCGATCAGGAAGAAAGGCCGCGTGAGGCCGACGTCAAAGCCGCAAAGCTTCAAGGCAACTCCTTCAGGCTGCGCCGACCGCCGTCGCGACGGCGTCCGGCGGTTGCGCGTCGTTGGCCGGGCGCTGGTGGTGGTCGATGGCCGCTTTCACGAAGCTGCTGAACAGCGGGTGACCGCCCCAGGGCGTGCTCTTGAATTCGGGGTGGAATTGCACGCCCATGAACCAGGGGTGCACAGACTGCGGCAATTCGACGATTTCGGTCAGGCGTTCGCTTTGCGTCAGCGCTGAAATGACCAGACCGGCCTGTTGCAGACGGTCGAGGTAATTGACATTGGCCTCGTAACGGTGGCGGTGGCGTTCGGTGACCACCGGCCCGTAGATCTGGTGCGCCAGCGTGCCGGCCTTGACGTCGGAGCTCTGCGCGCCCAGGCGCATGGTGCCGCCCAGGTCGCTGCTGGCGCTGCGCTTCTGGATGCTGCCGTCACGGTCCTGCCATTCCTCGATCAGCGCGATCACCGGGTTCGGGCTGTCGGGCTCGAACTCGGTGCTGTTGGCGTCGGTCAGACCCGCCACGTGCCGCGCATATTCGATGGTCGCCACCTGCATGCCCAGGCAGATGCCGAGGTAGGGCAGCTTGTGTTCGCGGGCGTACTGCACCGCGACGATCTTGCCTTCGATGCCGCGCTTGCCGAAGCCGCCGGGCACCAGGATGGCGTCGAAGGCCGCCAGCTGGCCCACCGTGTCCGGCGTCAGCGACTCGGCATCGACGTACTCGATGTCGACCTTGGCGTGGTTGTGGATGCCGGCGTGGCGCAGCGCTTCGTTCAGCGACTTGTAGCTGTCCGACAGGTCGGTGTACTTGCCGGCCATCGCGATCTTCACCGTCTTCTGCGGGTGTTCCACCTCGTGCACCAGGGCGTCCCAGCGGCGCAGGTCGGCCGGCTTGGTCAGCAGCTGCAGCTTCATGCAGATCATCTCGTCCAGCCCCTGCTCGTGGAGCATGCGCGGCACCTTGTAGATGGTGTCGACGTCCCACATGCTGATCACGCCGTGCGGCTGCACATTGGTGAACAGGCTGATCTTCTCGCGCTCTTCGTCGGGGATGGCGCGGTCGGCGCGGCACAACAGCACATCGGGCTGGATGCCGATTTCGCGCATCTTCTGCACCGTGTGCTGGGTCGGCTTGGTCTTCAGTTCACCCGCCGCGGCGATCCACGGCACATAGCTCAGGTGCACGAAGGCGGTGTTGTTCGGGCCCATCTTCAGGCTCATCTGGCGCACGGCTTCCAGGAAGGGCAGGCTTTCGATGTCGCCCACCGTGCCGCCGATCTCCACGATGGCCACATCCAGGGCGGCCGCTCCGGGCGTTGCCGCGCCGCGCTTGACGAATTCCTGGATCTCGTTGGTGACGTGCGGGATGACCTGGACGGTCTTGCCGAGGTAGTCGCCGCGGCGTTCCTTCTCCAGAACGGTCTTGTAGATCTGACCGGCGGTGAAGTTGTTGGCTTTCTTCATCCGGGTCGTGATGAAGCGTTCGTAGTGGCCCAGGTCGAGGTCGGTTTCTGCGCCGTCGTCGGTGACGAAGACCTCACCGTGCTGGAAAGGGCTCATGGTGCCCGGGTCCACGTTGAGGTAGGGGTCGAGCTTGATCAGGGTGACCTTGAGGCCGCGTGACTCCAGGATGGCTGCCAGCGATGCCGCTGCAATGCCTTTGCCCAGAGAAGAAACCACGCCGCCGGTCACGAAAATGAACTTGGTCATCGCGTGCAGCACCCGCGGCTGGGCGTGTGCTGTGGTGGGAAAGCGCGAGTATATCGGGGGGGGGCAGCCAGCCGTTTGCGGGCTGGTCAGTCGTCTTCAAGCCCCCAGATCAGGTGGGCGTCGATCATCAGCCGGTGCTGCCAGCGCAAGGCCTCGACGCGCGCCTGCTCGGCCGCCGCACTGGCATCCAAGGCCTGCCGGCGAGCCAGCAACAGGGTCTGCAGGTCGGCCTCACCCAGGGCATAGGCGCGTTGTGTCAGGCGGGCGCTGGCCTGGGTGGTCGACAAGCCCTGCACCGCCAGCCGCCAGCGGTCCAGCCCGCCGGCCGCGTCGGCGTAGGCGGCGACGATCTCGGCTTCGCCCTCGCGCTGCTGACGCGCCAGCCGCGCGCGGGCCGCCTCGACTTCCTGAAGCGCCTGCTGCAGGCGTTCGCTGCGGTAGCTGCCCGACAGCGGGATGCTGACGCTGAGGCCGATGATCCGTTCGCTGCGGAAGGCCTCAGCGGCCGTGTAGACCCCGACGGTCGGATCCGGGATGCGGTCGGCCCGGGCCCGGGCTGCGCTCAGTTCGGCCTTCTTCAGCAGGCCTTCGGCGATCTTGATGGGATCGCTCTCGGCCAGGATGCGGTCGCGCCACTGCGGCAGGCTCAGGCTCAGCGCCGCCGGCTCGGCCATCGCCCTGGGTTCGCCGTTCAGCGTCGGGAAGCGCACTGCCAGCCTGGCCTTGGCCTTGGCCTCGGCCGCGGTGGCGGCACTCAGTTGCTGCTGCACCTGCTGCAGGTCGGCCAGCGCCGTGTTGAGGTCGAGCAAAGAAGCGTCGCCGGCCTGGCGCCGTTTCGCGACCGCCTGGTGGCTGGCCTCGGCAAATCCCAGCTGTTCGGCCCACAGCGCGCGCTGTCGGCCGGTGGCCAGCGTGTCGAGCCACAGATCGGCCAGCGCGCGGGCCGCTTCGTGGCGGGCTTCGCCGATGCGGGCCTGGCCGATGGCGATGTCGTTGTCACCGAGCTGGGCGTCGATGCCCGCCTTGCTGCCGCTGCGGATGGTGCGTTCCAGCGTGGCCGTCCATTCACGGGATGGCCCGAGCTGGTCGACGCGGCGGCGCTGCGCGGCCAGCCGGGTCGTCCATTCGTGCGAGCCGGCGCGCAGCGCCGCCGCACCATGGCCGGCGGCGCCCAAGGCGCTGCGCGCCTCGACGACCGTCGGGTCCAGGTCGATGCTGAGCCTGACCTGTTCGGTCGGCGGCAGGCTGGACGGTGTCGGCCATTGTTCGGCCCGCGCAGCGAGCGCGGCCCAGGGCAGCAGCGCCAAGGCGAGCCGGGCGCCGGCCCTGGCCCAGGGTCGGTCGTGCTTCATGCCACTTCGCCTTCGATGACCAGGGGCGTCGCCCAGTAGCGCAGCCCGGTGCCCTTGAAGCGCTGGTGCAGCAGTTCGGTCAGGCTCTTCAGTTCGGCTTCGGTGGTGACGATCTGCACCTGCACCGAGCGGCTGCGACCCATCACCTTTTCCACAGCCGACAGGCGCCCCTGCGCCGTGCCGTGGCTAAAGGTCGGCGTGCTGGTGAAGATCTCGCCTTCGACGTGGGTCAGCAGGGTGTCGAGCAGTTTTTCCTCGATCTCGCGCGAGCAGATCAGCGTCAATGACAACTTAGACATGGTTCGGCTCCGTGGCGCCGGGCGCCGTGGTGGCGGCCGGTGTGTGCGTTGCGGCTTGCGCTGCACGTGTCGGGTGCGCGAAACGCAGGTAGAGGATGGGCAGCAGGATCAGCGTCAGCGCGGTGGCACTGATCAGGCCGCCGATCACCACGATGGCCAGCGGGCGTTGAATCTCTGAACCCGGGCCGGTGGCGAACAGCAGCGGGATCAGGCCGAAGGCGGTGATGGCCGCGGTCATCAGCACCGGGCGCAAGCGCCGGTAGGCGCCTTCGGTGACGCAGTCGGCCAGCGGCTGGCCTTCGGCGTGCAGCTGGTTGAAATGGCTGACCAGCACCACGCCGTTGAGCACCGCGATACCCAGCAGGGCGATGAAACCGACCGAGGCCGGCACCGACAGGTATTCGCCCGTGACCCACAGCGCGACGATGCCGCCGACCAGCGCGAAAGGCACGTTGCTGAGGACCAGCAGCGCCTGCCGCACCGAGCCGAAGGTGGTGAACAGGATCACGAAGATGAAGCCCAGCGCCAGCGGCACGACCAGTGTCAGCCGGGCCGCTGCGCGCTGCTGGTTTTCGAACTGCCCGCCCCAGGTGACGGTGTAGCCGACCGGCAGCTTGACCGTCGTCGCCACGCTCGCCTTGGCGTCGCCGACGAAGCCGACCAGGTCACGCCCGGTGACGTTGGCGATCACCACCGCATAACGGTTGCCCATCTCGCGGTCGATCTTGACCGGCCCGCCTTCGCGCTCCAGCCGGGCCAGCGTCTGCAGCGGCACGCTCAGCCCGTCGGCGCCCAGGATGCTGAGCGCAGCGAACTCGGCCGGCGAAACCTTCACCGCATCGGCGCCGCGCAAGATGATGGGGATGCGGCGGTTGCCGGCGATCACGGTGCCCGCGCGCTGACCTTCCAGCTGTGAACGCAGCGCGTCCTGCACGTCTTCGACGGACAGACCGTAGCGGCCGGCAACCAGCCGGTCGACGACGACGCGCAGGTACTGCACGCCCTCGTTCTCGACGGTGTAGACGTCCTGGCTGCCGGGCACCTGCTTCAGCGCCGCTTCGAGCTGGCTGGACAGCGCGTTGAGCGTCTTCAGGTCGGGGCCGAAGACCTTGACCGCCACATCGCCGCGCACGCCGCTGATCATTTCCGACACGCGCATGGCGATGGGCTGGGTGAAGGCGTAGCGGATGCCGGGCATCTGGTCCAGCACGCTGCGGATCCTGTCGATCAGGGCTTCCTTGCTGGCCAGTTGCCATTCGCCACGCGGCTTCAGCACCAGAAAGCTGTCGGTCTGGTTCAGCCCCATCGGGTCCAGGCCGATCTCGTCGGCGCCGACCCGCGCCACCACGCCGCTGATCTCGGGGATGTTCTTCATCAGCGCCTGCTGGATCAGCAGGTCCAGCGCGACGGACTGTTCCAGGCTGACCGAGGGCAGCTTCTCGATGCCGACGATGATGTCGCCCTCGTCCATTTCCGGCATGAAGGTCTTGCCGACGAAGGTGTAGACCACCGCCGCGCCTGCCAGCATGGCGCCGGCCAGGAGGAAGACCACCTGCTGCCGGCGCAGCGCCCAGGCCAGCGTCGGCCGATAGGCCTTCAGCAGATGGCGCGGCAGCCAGGGCTCTGCGTGCGCCACCTTCTTCAGCAGGAAGGACGACAGCACCGGGATGACGGTGAGCGACAGCAGCAGCGAGCTGATCAGCGCGAAGACGATGGTCATCGCCACCGGCACGAAGAACTTGCCCTCCAGACCCTGCAGCGTCAGCAGCGGCAGGAAGACCGTGATGATGATCAGGATGCCAGCGCCCACCGGCACCGCCACCTCACGCACCGCACGAAACACGATGTGCAGGCGCGGCAAGCGGCCCTGGCTGCTGTCGTGGGCCAGATGCTGGACCACGTTCTCGACCACCACGACAGCCGCGTCCACCAGCATGCCCAGCGCGATGGCCAGGCCGCCCAGGCTCATCAGGTTGGCCGACATGCCGGCCTGCTGCATCAGGATGAAAGTGGCCAGGGCCGACAGCGGCAACACCACCGCCACGGCCACCGCGGCGCGCACATTGCCGAGGAAGGCGCCGAGCAGCACCAGCACGATCAGCGTCGCTTCCAGCAAGGCCTTCGAGACCGTGCCGACGGCCTGCTCGACCAGACCCGCGCGGTTGTAGAAAACCTGCAGCTGCACGCCGGCGGGCAGCGAGGCTTTCAGCTCGTCGAGCTTCTTCGTCACGCCCTCGACGACCTTCTGCGCGTTGGCGCCGGCCAGGCCCAGCACCAGCCCTTCGACAGCCTCGCCGCGGCCGTCCTTGGTGACCGCGCCGCTGCGCGTCACCGCGCCGTCGCGCACCAGGGCCACGTCGGACAGCCGGATGGCGCGGCCGTCCTTGCTGGCCACGACGATGGCGCGCAGGTCGTCCTGCGTCTTCACGCGGCCCTCGCTGCGCACCAGCAGCACCTCATCGCCTTCGCCCAGGCGGCCGGCGCCGTCGTTGCGGTTGTTGGCCTCGATGGCGGCCTTGAGTCTGGCCGACGACAGACCGACAGCCGCCAGTTTGACCGCATCGGGCACGACCTCGAAGCTGTGCACCTTGCCGCCCAGGGTGTTGACATCGGCGACACCGGGCACGCCGCGCAGCGCCGGCCGGATCACCGCATCGAGCAGGCTGCGTTTCTCGGCCAGCGACAGGCCGTCGGCTTCGATGGTGAACATGAACATCTCGCCCAGCGGCGTGGTGATCGGCGCCATGCCGCCGCTGATGCCGGCGGGCAGGTCGGCGGTGATGTTGGCCAGCCGTTCGGCCACCTGCTGGCGGGCCCAGTAGATGTCGGTGCCGTCGTTGAAGTCGACGGTGACATCCACCAGCCCGTACTTGGACACCGAGCGCAGCATGCGCTGCTGCGGGATGCCGAGCATCTCGACCTCGACGGGCACGGCGATGCGGCTCTCGATCTCCTCGGGTGTCATGCCCGGGGCCTTCAGGATGATCTTGACCTGGGTGCCCGACACGTCGGGGAAGGCGTCGATGGGCAGGTTGCGGAAGCTGGTCCAGCCGGCCCCGGCCAACAGGGCCGCGGCCAGCATGACGAAGAGGCGCTGCGACAGCGCGAACTGGACCACGCGGGCCAACATCAGTTGCTCCCGCTCTTGCCCAGCCAGGCCGCCTTCAGTGCGATCACCGAGGTGACGGCAATGTCCTGCCCGGCCTGCAGCGGCCCCTGCACCTGCACCGAGGCGCCGGCGCTGGCGAGTGCGGTCACCGGCTGGGCGATGAAGCCCTGGGCCGTGCGCACGAAGATGTAGGACTGGTCGCCCTGGTGCACGACCGCGGCGAGCGGTACCGCCCAGCTCGCGCCGACCGCGTCGGTGTGGGCGCCGGCCGGGCTGGCCGCCGCCGGCGCAAACGGCACCTGGGCCTGCACGTACTCCCCCGGGCGCAGCAGCGCCGCACCCTGGGTGACCCTGGCCCGCAGCGTCACGGTCTGGCTGTCGCTGACCAGGGTGCCCACGCTGATGGGCGTGGCGGTGGCCGCACGGCCGAGCACCGTGATCGGCCCGCCCGGTATCGCCAGCTGCGGGCGGCGATCGGCGGGCAACTGCACGTCCAGCCACAACTGCCGCGTGTCGGCCAGGCGCATCAGCGCCGAGGCTTGCGCCACCCGCTGGCCGACCTTCACATCGAGCCCCATCACGGTGCCGGCGGCTTTGGCGTAAACCGTCAGGCCTGCTTCCAAGGTGCCGCCGGCCGCGATCTGCAGGATCCCGGCGGCGTCCACGCCGGCCAGCCGCAGCGCGGCCTCGGCCTGCTGAACCCGGGCCCGGCTTTCCTCGGCGCTGCCTTCGGCCTCCTGCACGCGCCGCTCGGGGATGATGCCCTCAGCCAGCAGCATGCGTTCGCGTTGCAGCGTCTGCTGTGCCAGCCGGCTCTTCGAAGACGCTTCCATCAACCTGAGCTGCAAATCGCCCAGTTCAGGGCTGATCAGGCGCAGCAGCGGCTGGCCGCTTTTGACGCTGTCGTTCTCACTGACCAGCACCCGGTCCACCAGGCCGGCCAGCGGTGCGCTGACCACCTGTTCCTGCGACGGTGGCAGCACCACGCGAGCCGGGTAGGCCTGGCCCTGGATCGCGGCCGGCTTGTCCAGGCGCAGCAGCGTGATGCCCAGACCTTGCAACTGGGCCGGGGTGATCGCAAACCCAGAGTCGGCGTGGGCCGAGGCCGAAAGGGCGAGCCCAGCGCTCAAGGCGAGGGCAGCGGCGGCGCGGCTTTGCCTGCGCCGGCTGATCGAGACATGCATGTCAGAACTCCACGTGAGCCTGCCTTCAGGGTGGGCAGCCCGGACGGAAACAGGCGCCAGCGCGACGCCCGAAGAAGGCTTCAGCCGTGAAGCGGCGGCGCCCGGCCGGCGGGCGGCAGGCTGCGGTGGGTGACGAAATCGGTTCGCCCGTGGTCGGGCGGCCGCAAGCCGGGCGGCCGGGCAACGAAGGCCGTGACCACCTGCTCGGCCGACGCCCATGCGGGCTGGGCGTTGACGGTGTGCTGGGCCGTGACGGTCGAGTGTCCGGCGACGCCGTCGTGGCGGTGCTGGTGCAAGGGCGCGCTCACCAGGTGGAAGGCCAGCACCAGCGCCAGCAAGCACTGTGCCCACCACCACACGCTGCAGTAGCGGCCTGGGTCGGCCTCGGTCTGGGTTGCGAGGTCAGGGCTGTTGCGCATCCGAAGAGTATTTCATGGCTGCCTGAAGTGGGCATGAAGGCCGGCGCCCCGGACGCCGTCCTGGCGCCAGCCCCCTTGCGCTACCATCCGGATGGCTTGCACTAGGTGCCTGCCGTCCACGTTGAAGGGCGGCAGGTTAAACGGGAAGCCGGTGAGCAGCCGGGGCGCCTTGACGGCCCCGACTGCGATTCCGGCGCTGCCCCCGCAACGGTCAGCGAGGAGCGTGCTGCATGACAAGCCACTGGTTCTGTTCGAACTGGGAAGGCGCAGCAAGCCTCTGGATGAGGGCATGCCCCCATCTGGCACTCGCGAGCCCGGATACCGGCCTGGTGCGATGAGAGCCGGTATCGCGGAGGGCGGTGCGGGTGCGAAGGCGACCGCCGTGCGGGTGCCTTCGTGCCTGTGCATGCACCACTTCGAGCCGGCGTTGTTCACGCTGAGCCGCACGGGGTGTGCGGCTGGAGTCGTCTGTGCATCCGACCTTCCTCAGTTCCAAGCTCCGAGCCGGGCGGCGACGTCACGCCGGGCGCCCGTTCTTCACCCTCGCCGCCACGGCCCTGTTTTGGGCATGCGCCGATGCCGGCGCTCAAACGGTGGTGATTACTGGCGCGCGCGAGCCGCTGGACGTCAATCGCCTGGCCGCCGACGTGGCCCTCATCGAGCCGGCCACCCTCCGCGACACCATGGCCGATTCGGTCGCCGACCTGTTGCGCCGCGAGGCCGGCCTGCAGCTCTCGCGCAGTGGCGGCCCTGGCCAAGCCACGGGGCTCTTCGTGCGCGGTACCGCATCGCAGCAATCGCTGGTGCTGGTGGACGGCGTGCGCATCGGTTCGGCCACGCTGGGCTATGCCGCCGCCGAAGCGCTGGGCCTGTCGCAGATCGACCGCGTCGAGGTGCTGCGCGGCCCGGGCTCGAGCGTCTACGGCGCCGATGCGGTGGGTGGCGTGGTCAACCTGATTACCCGCCGTGGCTCGGGCGCGCCGCAGGTGGACGGCCAGTTGTCGGTCGGCGGCTACGGCAGCAGCGCCGCCAGCCTGGGCGTGCGGGGCGCCAGCGCGGCCGGCGGCCTTGAGGCGGGTATCGACTACGCCGCCAGCCTGGCCAGCGAACGCAGCCGCGGCATTTCCGCACTGCGTCCGGGCGACCCCTACGGCAACTACAACCCAGACCGTGATGGCTACCGGCTGGACAGCGCGCATTTCAGCCTGGGCTACAAGCCGGCGCGCGGCCAGCGCATCGGCCTGAGCATGCTGGGCACGCGGCTCAATTCGCAATACGACGCCAGCGAATACCTGCCGCCGAACTACGAGCAGAACGCCGCGCCCGACTTTCGCAGCCGCCTGCGCACCGCTGTGGCTGCGCTGGACTGGCGCGGCGACCTGGCCACTGGGCTGGTGGGCAGTGCCCGCCTGACGCGCAGCGAAGACGACGCCAGCAGCGGCGGCACGCAGACCGACCGCTTTCGCACCGTGCGCGAGCTGGTCAGCGGGCAACTGGCCTGGCAGACCGGCGCCTGGGGCCAACTGGTGGGGGTCGCCGAAGCGCAACGCGACCAGGCCCGATCGACCAGCTACGACGCGCCGGTGGCAAGACGCACCCAGGCGCTGGCGCTGGAACTGACGGGCTCTGCAGGCGCCTGGTCGTGGCAGGGCGATGCCCGGCGTGACCACCGCAGCGACTTTGGCGCTGTGAACACCGCGCGCCTGGGCGGCGGCTACGCGCTGGCGTCGGGATTGCGGCTGCGCGCTCTGGCCGGCACCACCTTCCGCGCGCCCAGCTTCAACGACCTGGTCTACCCGGGCTATGGCGTGCCCACGCTGCAGCCCGAACGCGGCCAGAGCATCGAGATGGGGCTGCAGTGGCACGCCGACCTCAGCGAGGCCGCAGCCACCGTCTACCGCAACCGCGTGCGCGACCTCATCGCTTACGAAAGCGACAACAGCCGCTGCCCGAACGACCCGGCTTACAGCTACGGTTGTGCCGCCAACGTGGACCGCGCGCAACTCAAAGGCGCCACCTTCTCCGGCCTGCGGCGCCTGGGCGCCTGGACCTTGAAGGCCCAGGTCGATGTGCTGCAGGCGCTGGACATCGGCAGCGGCGCGCACCTGCCGCGCCGCGCGACTCAGCAAAGCACCTTGGCGGCCGACTGGACGGCAGCCCGCATCAGCGCCGGCGCCAGTGTGCTGCACCTGGGTGAGAGGCCCGACGGCGGCAAGACGCTGGCTGCCGAGACCACGCTGGACCTGAACGCCCGCTGGCGCCTGGCGCCGGCCTGGGCCCTGCAAGCCAAACTGCTGAATGCCACCAACCGCGACATCCAGCCCGTGCTGGGTTACCAGGGCCTGGGTCGCCAGGCTTGGTTGGTGCTGCGCTACGAGCCGCAGTCTTGAGACCATGACCAGGCGCCTGCCTTGGCCACGGTGGCCGCAGCCGCGAGGCAGGCCGGCAGCGGCGCTGCTGGCCTGCCTCGCGCTGGGCGTTGCTGCCCCTGCGTCTGCTCGCGCGCCTGCATCCGCGCCGGTATCAGCACCGGTATCCGCACCAGCGCCGGGCCGAACCGTGCCCGTCTCCGTCATCGACGACCGCGGCCGCCGCATCGAACTGCTGGCGCCGCCGCAGCGCATCGTGTCGCTGCTGCCGTCGCTGACTGAGACCGTCTGCGCGCTGCAGTCCTGCGGCAAGCTGGTGGGCACCGACCGTTGGTCGAACTGGCCGGCCAGCGTGCTGGCCCTGCCCAAGCTGGGCGGTCTGGAAGACACGCAGATCGAGCGCATCGTCGCACTCAAGCCCGACCTGGTGCTGGTGGCGGCTTCGGCGCGTGCCATCGACCGCCTGGAGGCCCTGGGCCTGCGCGTGATGGCGCTGGAACCCAAGAGCCTGCAGGACACCGAACGCGTGATCGGTCTGGTGGCGCAGGCGCTGGGCGACGCGCCGGCTGGCCCGGCCTTGTGGCGCAGCCTGCAGGCCCGCGTCAGCGCAGCGGCGGCGCGCGTGCCCCTGCCGCTGCGCGGGCAGAAGGTCTACTTCGAAGTCGCCGCCGCGCCCTATGCCGCCAGCGAGTCGTCCTTTGTCGGCGAGGTGCTGGCCCGCCTGGGGCTGGGCAACGTGGTGCCGGCCGCGCTGGGGCCTTTTCCCAAGCTCAACCCCGAGTTCGTGGTGCGCGCCCAGCCCGACCTGATCCTGGCCACCACCGAGGCCGTGGCCGAGATGCCCGCCCGCCCGGGCTGGTCGGCACTGCAGGCGCTGCACAAGCACCGCCATTGCGGTTTCGCCACCGAGCGCTGGGAGGCGCTGATCCGCCCCGGCCCGCGCCTGGCCGACGCCGCCGACATCCTGGTCGACTGCCTAGTCGGTCTGGGCGCCCGATGACCTGGCAGGCAAGCCCGCGGGGGCTGGCAGCGGCGCTGCTGCTGGCGGCCGTCGTGCTGGCCGCGCTGGGCCTGGCGGCGGGCAGTGAAGGCTGGTCGCTGGCGTGGCGCCAGGAATGGGACCTGGTGTCCGCCATCCGCGCGCCGCGCACGCTGGGCGCCCTGCTGACCGGCGCGCTGCTGGGCCTGGCCGGCGCCATCGCGCAGGGCCTGTTCCGCAACCCGCTGGCCGACCCCTATTTGCTGGGTTCGGCCGCCGGGGCCGGCCTGGGCGTGGTGCTGGTGCTGGCCGCCGGCAGCCTGCTGGGCCAGCGCATCGGCCTGGCCACGGCCGACGTGCTGACCCGCCTGGGCCTGGTCGGCGCGGCCTTCTGCGGCGCCCTGGGCGGTGTCAGCCTGACGTTGCTGCTGGCGCGCGGCACGGCGCAGCCGCTGGTGATGCTGCTGGCCGGCGTGGTGGTCGGCATCCTGCTGTCGTCGCTGAGCGAACTGGTCACGCTGGGCTCGCCCGACGCGCTGCGCGGCAAGCAGATCTTCATGCTGGGCACCACCTCCTTTCTGGGCTGGCCTAGCGTGGCCGTGTTGGGCGCTGCGCTGGCGGCGGTGCTGCCGCTGGCCTTGCGTTACGCCCGCGCGCTGGATGCCCTGGTTCTGGGTGTAGCCAGCGCCGCCAGCCTGGGCCTGAACCTGCCGCGGGTGCGCCTGCTGCTGGTGGTGCTGATGGCCTTGGCCACCGGTACCTCGGTGGCCCAGGCCGGGCTGGTGGCCTTCGTCGGGCTGGTGGCGCCGCACATCGTGCGTCGCGCGGTGGTGGTCACCCACGCGCCGCTGCTGGCCTTGTCGTCGCTGACCGGCGCGGTGCTGCTGCTGGCCGCCGACGTGGCGGCGCGCAGTCTGATCGCGCCGCAGGAATTGCCGGTGGGCTTGATCACAGCGATGCTGGGCGGCGTCTACCTGCTGGCACTGCTGCGCCGGCGTGCCGGGCCGTGAAGGCCGCGACCGTCGCTGCCCCGGCAGCCGCCGCTGCCGCGCCGCTGCGGGCAGTGGATCTGCGGCTGCGCCTGGGCGCGATCCAGGCGGTTGACGGTGTGACGCTCAGCCTGCACGCCGGGCAGTGGGCGGCGGTCGTCGGCCCCAACGGCGCGGGCAAGAGCTCGCTGCTGTCGCTGCTGGCCGGTCTGCGCGCACCCGACGCCGGGCAGGTCCACCTGCAAGGCCGGGCGCTGGCCACGCTGCCGGCGCGCGAGCGGGCGCGGGGCCTGGCCTGGCTGTCGCAGCAGGGTGAAGCCGAAGGTGAGATCGCCGCGCGCGACGTGGTGCGCCTGGGCCGCCTGCCGCGCCACGGCCTGTTCGGCAGCCCCGACGCCGAAGACGAAGCCGCTGTCGACCGCGCGCTGGCCGAAACCGAAGCCGCCCCTTACGCGGCGCGGCGCCTGAGCGGCCTGTCGGGTGGTGAACGCCAGCGCGTGCTGCTGGCCCGCGCCCTGGCCGTCGAGGCGCCGGTGCTGTTGCTGGACGAGCCCACCACCCACCTCGACGCGCCGCACCAGCGTGCGCTGCTGCGCGGTCTGGCCGCTCGCGCGCGCAGCGGCGCCGCCGTGGCCGCCGTGCTGCACGACCTGACGCTGGCCCTGGCCGCCGACCGCGTGCTGGTCATGGCCAGCGGCCGCATCGTGGCCGACGGCCCGCCGGCCGATGCCGCGCTGCGCGCCGCGCTGGTGCAGGTCTTCGACCACGCCTTCAGCATCGAAACCGTTGCCACCGCCGCCGGCTCGCGCTGGGTCGCGGTGCCGGCGCTGTGAAGCCCTGGTAACGACCCATGACACGTTGGCCAACAGGGGCGACGCCAACGTCGATGCCGCGCGGCTGCCGCGCAGGCTGATCGGCGCCTGACGTACAGAATGACGACCATGACACCATCGCTCGGCGGCCCGCAACGCATCGTCTGCCTGACCGAGGAAACCACCGAGTGGCTCTACCTGCTGGGTGAACAGGACCGCATCGTCGGCATCAGCGGCTACACCGTGCGGCCGCGCCGCGCGCGCCAGGAAAAGCCCCGCGTCAGTGCCTTCCTGGACGGCAAGATCGAGCAGATCGTCGCGCTGCAGCCCGACCTGGTGATCGGCTTTTCCGACATGCAGGCGGCGCTGGCCGACAAGCTCATCCGCGCCGGACTGAACGTCTTCATCACCAACCAGCGCAGCGTGGCGCAGGTCTTCGCCACGCTGCGCCTGGTGGCCGGCCTGGTAGGCGCGCAAGACCGTGCCGAAGCCTGGATTGCGCAATGCCAGGCACGCCACGCCGAGATCGCCGCAGAGGCCGCCACCTGGCCGCGCCGGCCGCGCGTCTACTTCGAGGAATGGGACGAGCCGATGATCAGCGCCATCCAGTGGGTCAGCGAGCTGGTCAGCGTGGCCGGGGGCGACGATGTCTTCCCCGAACGCGCGGTGATGAGCCTGGGCCGCGACCGCGTGCTGGCCGACGCGCTGGAGCCCGCACGCCGCGCGCCCGACCTGATTGTCGGGTCCTGGTGCGGCAAGAAGTTCAGGCCCGAGAAGGTCGCCGCGCGCAGCGGCTGGGCCGCAGTGCCGGCGGTGCGCGACGGCCGCCTGCACGAGATCAAGTCCTGCGACATCCTGCAGCCCGGCCCGGCCGCCTTGACCGACGGGTTGGAACAACTCCACCGCTACTGCGCCGACTGGGCGCGGTCACAACCCCAGACGGCCGCAGCGGCCTTGAAGCCTCCAAAGCCTGACATGACCTCGACATGATCGATATCCAGAACCCCGTGCTGGCAGCCCGCGTGCAGCACCGCATCGACCACAAGACCAAGCCGCTGGGTGCGCTGGGCCGCATCGAGGCGCTGGCCTTGCAGCTGGCCCTGGTGCAGGGCAGCGAGACGCCGGTGCTGCGCCAGCCGCAGCTGGTGGTGTTCGCCGCCGACCACGGCATCGCCGCGCAGGGCGTCAGTGCGTTCCCACAGGCCGTGACGGTGCAGATGGTGGCCAACATGCTGGCCGGCGGCGCCGCTGTTTCGGTGCTGGCGCGCCAGTACGGCCTGGCCTTGACGGTGGTGGACTGCGGTGTAGCCGCCGACCTCTTGCCGCAAGCCGGCCTGCAGATCGCCAAGGTGCGCGCCGGCACGGCCGACAGCAGCCGGGGCCCCGCGATGGCCGCCGCCGAATGCGCCGCCGCCATCCGCCACGGCCGCGCGCTGCTGGCGGCCCTGCCGGGCAATGCGCTGCTGCTGGGCGAGATGGGCATCGCCAACACCTCGGCGGCGGCCTTGTTGATGGCCCGCCTGACCGGCCTGCCGCTGGCGCAATGCGTCGGCCGCGGCACCGGCCTGGACGATGCCGGGCTGCAGCGCAAGCAGGCCGTGTTGCAGCAGGCGCTGGACCTGCATGCGGGTGCTGCTGCGCCGCTGGACGCCCTGGCCGCACTGGGTGGGCTGGAGATCGCGACGATGGTCGGCGCGGTGTTGCAGGCGGCCGAGGAACGCCGGCTGGTCGTCGTCGATGGTTTCATCACCACCGCCGCGGTGGCCGTCGCCGCGGCGCTGCAGCCGTGCCTGCTGCAACGCTGCGTCTTCGCCCACGGTTCGGCCGAAAACGGCCACGCTCGCTGGCTGAATCAGCTGGGCGTGCAGCCGCTGCTGGACCTGGGCTTGCGCCTGGGCGAAGGCTCGGGCGCGGCGCTGGCCTGGCCGCTGCTGAAGTCGGCCCAACTGCTGCTGGCCGAGATGGCCAGCTTCGAGTCGGCCCGCGTGGCCCACCGCGCCGCGGGCTGAAACGGGCCGACTGCGCATGTGGACTGAACTCCGTCTCTTCCTGGTCGCCCTGCAGTTCCTGACGCGGGTGCCGGTGCCTGCCGGCATGGGCTGGCAACCGCAATGGCTGCACCAGAGCGCGCGGCATTTCCCCGGCGTCGGCGCACTGGTGGGCTGCGTAGCCGCCGCGGTGCTGTGGGCCGCCGCCCACGTTTTCAGCGCGGCGGTGGCGGTGTTGTTGAGCATGGCCGTCACCATCTGGCTGACCGGCGCCTTCCACGAAGACGGCTTGGCCGACACCTGCGACGGCCTGGGCGGCGCGGTCACCCGCGAAAGGGCGCTGGCCATCATGAAGGACTCGCGCCTGGGCACCTACGGCACGGTGGGCCTGCTGTTGGTACTGGCGCTGAAGGCCGCCGCGCTGCACAGCCTGGCCACGCGCGATCTGGTCGTCACGCTGGCCCTGCTGCCGCTGGCCCATGCCGTGTCGCGCGGCTGCACGGTGGCGCTGCTGCGCTGGATGCCTTACGGCGGCGACATCGAACACGCCAAGGCCAAGCCGATGGCGCAGCAGGTCGACGCTCGCACCGGCTTCATCGCGCTGCTGTGGGTGGTTCTGGCGGGTGCCGTGGCGACGCAGTGGGTCAAGTCTGCGGCGCTGGCCGCCGCCGCGGTGGCCGTCGTGCTGGCCACAGCCTGGATGGCGCGCTGGCTGCACCAGCGCCTGGGCGGCTACACCGGCGACGGCCTGGGCGCCACGCAACAGTTCAGCGAACTGGCGATCTACCTGGCCGTGGCCGCGCTGTTGGCGCGGGCCTGAGATGCCGTCGTCATCAGCGCCATTGGCTCTGGCAGTTCCGGCCGTTCCAGCGCCACCCGCCAGCTGGCTGTGGTGCTGGCGTCATCCCCGCGCGCGGGGCGCAGCGGGCCGCTGCATCGGCCGCACCGACCTGCCGGTGGACCCGCGCAAGGCCAAGCGCCTGGCCCACCGCATTCGGCAGGCCGCGCGCCGACACGGCCTGCCGCGCGCGGTGTGCGTGTCGCCGCTGCGGCGCGCGCGCGACGTGGGCCGCTGGCTGCGGCGTTGGGGCTGGCAGGTCCAGGTGGAGCCGCTGCTGGCCGAGGTGAACTTCGGCCTTTGGGACGGCCGATCGTGGGCCGACATCGCCCCCGCTGAAGTGGCTGCCTGGGCCGACGACCTGTTGCACCACCGACCGGGCGGTGGCGAGGCGGTGGCCGACGTGGCGCTGCGCGTGCGGGCCTTCGCGGCCCAGGGTGGCAGCGCACCGCGTCTGCTGGTGGGCCACGGCGGCTGGATCAACACGCTGCTGCATGTGCCGCCTGGCTGCACCGCCATCGCGGCGGCGAACTGGCCGCCAGCACCGCCGCACGGCGCCTTGCGCCGCTGGCCGGCCTCCGCGACCGTCGCTGTCGCCACCTCCAGCCGTTGATCCCCGTCGGCGTGCGTTTCGAACGCGCGTTTTGGCGGCCTGTCGCAAGGGCCTCGCGGCGCGGCTGGGCGATGCCGATCATTCATCCATCGCTACCCCAACGCCCCTCAACGCTCACCCGGACACCACCATGAACAAGAGCCTGATCCAACGCCTGACCTCGCTGTCGATGGCCGCCGTGATGTCGTTGACCTTGCTGGGCAGCGTCAGTGGCCTTTTCATAGGCGTCGAAGCCGAGCAGGCCAACCTGGCGCAGCACAGTACGCCCGCTGCGCCGCGCGCCTGAGCACCGCCGCCGTGCTCTCCTTCATCGGCTGGTGCCTGCTCTTCGTGCTGTGCTGGCCGCTGGCCCTGCTGGCGCTGTTGCTGTGGCCGCTGGTGTGGCTGCTGTCCTTGCCCTTGGGCCTGATCGGCATCACCTTTGCAGCCGCCTTTGCCTTGCTGCGTGCCGTGCTGATGCTGCCCGCGCGTCTGCTCGGTGGAGGCCGCTGAAAGCCCCGCCGGGCGGATGCCAGAATGCCCTGAACCGACGCGGTCGGCAGGGGGCTTCCGGATGACGACGTGCAGGCGCGCAGCGCCATGATGAAAGTGATGTTGTGGCTGCTGACGGGCCTGAAGTTCAGCAAGGTGCTGCTCTCCGGCGGCAGCATGCTGATCTCGCTGTTGGTCTACAGCTTCGTCTTCGGCTGGAAGTACGCCGCCGGCTTCGTCGTGCTGCTCTTCGTGCACGAGATGGGCCACTACATCGCGGCCCGCCAGCGCGGCCTGGCGGTGGGCCTGCCCACCTTCATCCCTTTCGTGGGCGCCTGGATCAACCTGAAGGATCTGCCGCACGACGCCCGGACCGAGGCCTATGTCGGCCTGGGTGGCCCGTTGCTGGGCACGCTGGGCGCCATCGTGGCTTATTTCTGGGCCCGTGAGACGGGCACCGACTGGCTGCTGGCCGTGGCTTATGCGGGCTTCTTCCTGAACCTGTTCAACCTGATCCCGATTTCGCCTTTCGACGGCGGCCGCATCACGGCGGTGCTGAGCCCGCGCATCTGGCTGCTGGGCGTGCCGGTGCTGCTGGCGCTGTTCTGGTGGCGGCCCAGCCCGATGCTGCTGCTGATGGCCCTGCTGGCCGCGCCGCAGGCCTGGAAGGCCTGGACCTGGCGCAGCGACGACCCGCTGGCGCAGTCCTACTACGCCGTGCCGAGCGCGACGAAGTGGACCTACGGCCTGATCTACATCGGCCTGGCCGGTTTTCTGGCGGTGATGACCAACGACACCCACGCCCTGCTGGAAGCGCAGCGCCTGCGCTGAGGGCCGCCGCCGTGGTCGGCGCGGGCATGGCGGTGCGCCAGCGCACCGACGTGCAGCCGCCTTTGCGCGACAAGCTCATCCAGGCCACGGTGGCTTGGAAAAGGGGTACTTGATGCTCGAAACAATCGCAATCATCCTGGTGGTGCTGTGGCTGGTGGGCCTGGTCACGTCGACCACCATGGGCGGCCTGATCCATGTGCTGCTGGTCATCGCCATCGTCATCGTGCTGGTCCGCGTCATCAGCGGCAGGCGAGCCTAGGCGCCCTTCAACCCCGCAGGTGGCAAGCCACCCAATGCCCTTCGGCGCTTTGCTGGAGTGGCGGCTTTTCCCGGTCGCACAAGCCCTTTTGCGCTATCGGGCAGCGGGTGTGGAAGTGGCAGCCCGGTGGCGGGTGGATGGGGCTGGGCACGTCGCCCTGCAGCGGGATGCGCTGGCGCTTGACCGTCGGGTCGGGGATGGGCACGGCCGACAGCAGCGCCTCGGTGTAGGGGTGCAGCGGGTTGGTGTACAGCAGCTTGGCCGGCGCAATTTCGACGATGCGGCCCAGGTACATCACGGCCACGCGGTGGCTGATGTGTTCGACCACGCTCAGGTCGTGGGCGATGAAGACGTAGGTCAGCTGGAACTGCTCGCGCAGGTCTTCCAGCAGGTTGATGACCTGGGCCTGGATGGACACGTCCAGCGCGCTGACGGCCTCGTCGCAGACGATCAGCTTGGGGCTCACGGCCAGGGCGCGGGCGATGCCGATGCGCTGGCGCTGCCCGCCGCTGAATTCATGTGGGAAGCGCCGCATGTGGTCGGCACTCAGCCCCACGGTCTCCAGCAGTTGCACGATGCGGTCGTCGTATTCGCGCGGCGTCCGGGTCAGCTTGTGGATGGTCAGGGCTTCGCCGACGATGGCGCTGACCGTCATGCGCGGGTTCAGACTGGCGTAGGGGTCCTGGAAGATGATCTGCATGTCGCGCGCCAGGGCGCGGAGTTCGCTCTTGCTGGCGGTGGTGACGTTCTGGCCTTCGAAGAAGACTTCGCCCGACGTGGGTTCGATCAAGCGCAGGATGCAGCGCCCGGTGGTGCTCTTGCCGCAGCCGGATTCACCGACCACGCCCAGCGTTTCACCGGCCTGCAGTTCGAAGCTGACGCCATCCACCGCGTGCACGCGGTCGACCTCGCGACCCAGCAGCCCGCCTTTGATGGGGAAGTGCTTGACGAGGTCCTGGACCTTCAGCAGGGGCTCGGTCATGCGACGACTTCCAGAATGCAGGCCACCTTGTGCCCCGGTGAAATCTCGCGCAGCGGCGGCGTGGCCGTGCTGCAGTCCGGCGTGACGTGCTTGCAGCGCGCCGCGAAGCGGCAGCCCACGGGCAGGCCGCCGCTGACGGGCGCCACCAGCTTGGGCACGGTGCCGGCGATGGCCTCCAGGCGCACCTTGTGCGTGGCGTCCATGTCGATGCGCGGGATGCTGCGGATCAGCCCTTGCGTGTAAGGGTGGCGCGGGTGGGCGAAGAGTTCTTCCACCGTGGCCTCTTCGATCACCCGGCCGGCGTACATCACCACCACCCGCTGCGCCACTTCGGCGACCACGCCCATGGCGTGGGTGATCAGCATCACGGCCATGCCCAGGCGGTCCTTGAGCTCTTGCATCAGGTCGAGGATCTGCGCCTGGATGGTCACGTCCAATGCCGTCGTCGGCTCGTCGGCGATCAGCAATTTCGGCTCGCAGGCCAGGGCGATGGCGATCATCACCCGCTGCCGCATGCCGCCGCTGAACTGGTGCGGGTAGTCGCGCACCCGGCGCTCGGGCGTGGGGATGCGCACCAGCTTGAGCATCTCCACGGCGCGGTCCATGGCTTCTTTCTTGGACAGGCCCAGGTGCAGGCGCACGCTCTCGGCGATCTGCTCGCCCACGGTGTAGACCGGGTTCAGCGAGGTCATCGGCTCCTGGAAGATCATGGCGATCTCCTTGGCGCGGATCTGCCGCATCGCAGCGTTGTCCAGCGGCACCAGGTCGCGGCCCTGCCACAGCACCTGGCCGCTAACGATCTTGCCCGGCGGCATGTCGATGAGCTTCATCACCGTCTTGGCCGTGACGCTCTTGCCGCAGCCCGATTCGCCGACCACGCACAGCGTTTCGCCGGCGTCGATGAACAGGTCCACGCCATCGACCGCGTGCAGCCAGCCTTCTTCGGTCTTGAAGTGGGTCTTCAGCCCCTGGATGTCGAGAAGCGCCATTAGAGAACACGCCTCGGGTCCAGCGCGTCACGCAGCCCGTCGCCGATGAAGTTGATCGTCAGCACGGTCAGGAAGATCGCCAGGCCCGGGAAGATGGCCCAGTGCGGCGCGATGTCCAGGTAGTCCTTGCTGTCGTAGAGGATGCGGCCCCAGGTCGGGATGTCGGGCGGAAAGCCCAGGCCCAGGAAGGACAGGGTGCTTTCGGCAATGATGGCCGCGGCCACGTCGATGGTGCCGGCCACGATCACCGGACCCAGCGAGTTCGGCAGGATGTGGCGCAGTACCTGGCGCGGCACCGAGGCCCCGAGTGCGCGCGCGGCTTCGACGAATTCCTTTTCGCGCAGGCTGAAGAACTGCGCCCGCACCAGGCGCGCCACCGGCATCCAGCGGAAGCCGCCGATGACCACCACGATCAGGATGAACACGCCCACCTCGGGCCCGAAGGCGCTTTTCAGCTGGTCGCGGAAGAGGTAGATCACCAGCAGCAGCAGCGGCAGCTGCGGCAGGCTGAGGAAGAGGTCGGTCAGCCACATCAGTGCCGCATCGACCCAGCCGCGCGAGATGCCGGCCACGGCGCCGATCAGCACACCCACGACGATGGACATCAGCATCGCCGCCAGGCCCACCGCGATGCTGATGCGCCCGCCGTAGAGCATGCGCGCCAGCAGGTCCTGCCCCAGATCGTCGGTGCCCAGCGGGTGGCCGCCGCTGGGCATGGCCAGGCGCGCGGTGAAGTCGATGTCATTGATGGCCAGCTTCCACAGCAGCGGCCCGAAGACCACGCTGGCCACCATCAGCGTCAGCAGCAGCAGGCTGAACACGGCCATGCGGTGGCGGCGGAAACGGCGCCAGGCCTCGGTCCAGGGCGAGACGATGGGGCGGGGCGCTGCTGCGGGAAGGGTTGCGGCTGTCATGGCGTTCAGCGGAATGAAATTCGGGGGTCGAGCCAGCCGTACAGCAGGTCTGCAATCAGGTTGAAGAGGATCACGAGGCAAGAGAACACGAAAGTCACGGCCATGATGACCGGTGTGTCGTTGCGCAGGATGGCGTCGATCAGCAGGCTGCCGATGCCGGGGATGCGGAAGATCTGCTCGGTGACGATGGCGCCGCCGAAGACCTGCGGCATGGTCAAGGCCACCAGCGTGACCACCGGGATCAGCGCGTTGCGCACCACGTGCTTGATGATGACCACGCGCTCGGCCAGGCCCTTGCTGCGCGCCGTGGTGACGTAGTCCAGGCGGATCACGTCCAGCACCGCCGAACGCACATAGCGCGTCCAGCTCGCACCCTGGAACAGGCCCAGCACGGCGATGGGCATGATCGATTGCTTGAAGCTGTCCCACCACCACTGCCAGCCGGTGGAAGGCAAGTCGGCGCGGAAGACAAAAGGCAGCCAGTCCAGCTTGATCGAGAACAGCAGGATCAGCAGCAGGCCGGTGAAGAAGGTGGGCAGCGAAAAGCCCATGAAGGCCACGGTATTGGCCACCTTGTCGAACAGCGAGTAGGGCTTGGTCGCGGCGTAGATGCCGACCGGCAGCGCGATGGCCATGGCCAGCAGCTGCGACGCTCCGATGACGGCCAGCGTCACCGGCACGCGCTGCCAGATCAGCGTGTCCACATCGACGCGGCTGACAAAACTGAAGCCCCAGTCGCCATGCAGCATGGCCCACAGCCAGCGCGTGTAGCGCTGCCAGACCGGGTCGTCCAGGCCGAATTGGGCGCGCAGCGCCATGCGCACCTCGGCCGGCACATTGGGGTTGGTGGCCAGTTCACCGAAGGGGTCGCCGGGCGCCAGGGCCAGCACGGTGAACAGGATGAGGCTGATGCCCAGCAGGCTGGGCACCGCGATCAGGAGACGGCGCAGGAGGTAGGGACCCAACTCAGCTTCTCACAGCAGGCGCCACATCAGGTTTCGCGGTACCACTCGTGGATGGCCGCCATGTCGTTGTCCCAGCCCGACAGCGGCGCCACCAGGTTCTTCGCCAGGCCGGCCACCGAAGGGCGGAAGAGCAGCGGCACGACGTAGCCGTCGCTGCACACCAGGTCGTTGAGCTTGATCAGCAGGGCCGCGCGCTTGACGGCGTCGAGTTCGAATTCGGCGGCCTTGAAGGTCTTGTCGAATTCCTCGCTCTGCCAGCGCGTCAGGTTGATGCCCAGCCATTTGTTGGCCTTGGACGACAGCTCCCAGGTGACGAAGCGCTGCAGGTGGCGCTGCGGGTCGGGGCGGCCCTGGTAGACCTGGTACATCTGCATGTCGGCGTAGAACTTGCCGTAGGTGTCGCTGTTGGCCACGTCCGACGAGAAGAACACGCTGGCCACGACCTGCTTGAGTTCGATGTCGATGCCCGCCTTCTGCGCCGCCTGCTTGACGATCTGCTGCACCTTCTGGCGCGGCGCATTGATGCTGGTCTGGAACAGGAATTTCAGCTTCTTGCCGTTCTTTTCGCGCACGCCGTCGGCGCCGCGCTTGTAGCCCGCGCCGTCGAGCAGGGCATTGGCCTTGTCGACATTGAATTCGAATTTCAGATTCGGGCTGCGGTAGCGCACCGGGTTGTTGATCCAGTTCGGCGTGGCCACGCCGCCGCGGCCGAAGATGAAGTCCTGCACGCCCTTGCGGTCGATCAGCAGGCCCATGGCCTGGCGCAGCACCGGGTCGCTGAACAGCGGGTGGCGCGTCTTGGGGTTGGACCGTTCGCCGTCCACCTCGGTGTGGGGGTCGCTGAAATTCAGGTGCAGGCCCTCGGTGGCGCCGCCGGGCGAGAATTCCACGCGGCCTTTGCCACCGGCTTCCAGCCGCTTGAGGATCTCGTCTTCGACCAGCAGGTTCCAGGCAAAGTCGTATTCGCCGGTCTGCAGCACGGCGCGCGCGGCGCTGACGGCGTCGCCGCCACCCTTGATTTCGATGCTGTCGAAATGGGGTCGGTTGGGGCCGTGGTAGTTCGGGTTCAGCACGCCGCGCAGCAGATCGCCCGGCTTGAATTCGGTGAACTTGTAGGGGCCGGTGCCCACCGGTTTCAGGTTGGCCGGTGCCTCGCGCGACTTGGCACCGCCAAAGGCGCTGAAGATGTGCTTGGGGATCAAGCGCACCAGGCTGTAGCCGCCCGGCCAGAAGGGCTGGGGCTTGTCGAAGACGACGCGCACGGTCAGGGCGTCGATCTTCTCGATCTTCAGGCCCTCGTATTGCCCGATCGTCACGGCCGCCGCGGCGGGGTCGGTGGCGTACTGGTAGTTGAAGACCACATCGTCGGCCGTGAAAGGCGCGCCGTCGTGCCAGGTCACGCCGCTCTTCAGCTTCCAGGTCACGGTCTTGCCGTCGGCGCTCAGGCCGCCGTTGGCACGGCTGGGGATTTCGGCGGCCAGCACCGGGATCAGGTTGGCGTCGGCGTCCCAGCGGGCCAGCGGTTCGTAGAAGACGCGGCTGCCTTCCTCGTCCTTCACACCGGTGGCGAAGTGCGGGTTCAGCAGCGTGGGGCCTTGCCACAGCAGCAACTTCAAGGGGCCGCCGCCGCCGCGCCGGGTGGGTTTGTAACTGAGCGGCTGCGCCTGGGCCACGCCGGCCTCCATCAGCATGAAGCCGGCCATCGGTGCCGTCAGGCCCAGACCCAGCATGCGCTGGACGAAGCTGCGCCGCGGCAGGTCGCCGCTGCGCACGGCTGCGATGGCCGATCGAAGGTCTTGCTCTTGCATCGGGCGCCTCTTCACGTTTCGCGGTACCAGGCGCCCAGCGCCCAATGGATGTTGTCCCAGCCCGAAAGCGGGGCCACGACCTTGTGGGCTACACCGGAAACGCGCGGCCGGTTGACCAGTGGAATGACATAACCGTCGCTGCTGACCAGGTTGTTGAGCTTGATGATCAGCGTGGTGCGCTTGACGGGGTCGAGTTCCGTTTCGACCTGCTTGAAGACCTTGTCGTATTCCTCGCTGCGCCAGCGGCTGATGTTGCGGCCGGCCCATTTGTTGGCCTTGTTGGCCAACTCGACGCTGGTGAACTGGTCCATGAAGCGTTCCGGGTCGGGTTCGGTCTGCGTCGTGGTGTACATCTGCATGTCGGCGAAGAACTTCGGGTAGGTGTCGGGGTTGGCGACGTCCGACGAGAAGAACACGCTGGCCGTGACCGACTTCAGTTCCAGTTCGATGCCGGCTTTCTGCGCCGACTGCTTGATGATCTGCTGCGCCTTCTGGCGCGGCGCGTTGATGCTGGTCTGGTAGACGAATTTCAGCCTCTTGCCGCCCTTTTCGCGGATGCCGTCAGCGCCTTTTTTCCAGCCGGCGCCCTCCAGCAGCGCGATGGCCTTGTCGAGGTTGAATTCGAATTTCAGCTGGTTGCTGCGGTAACGCGGTGGGTTGTTCAGGAAGTTCGGCGTGGCCACACCGGCGCGGCCGTAGATGAATTCCTGCACACCCTGGCGGTCCACCAGCAGGCCCATGGCGCGGCGCACCGCTTCTTCTGAAAAGATGGGGTGGCGGGTCTTGGGGTTGCTGCGTTCGCCTTCGACTTCCTGCGCGTTGTCGCTGTAATTCAGCAGCAGGATTTCCATGTCGCCGCCGGGCACGATCACGACACGGCCCTTGCCGCCCGCTTCCAGGCGCTTGAGCACTTCGTCTTCGACCTGCAGGTTCCAGGCGTAGTCGAATTCGCCGGTCTGCAGCACCGCGCGCGCGGCGCTGACGGCGTCGCCGCCGCCCTTCATTTCGATGCTGTCGAAATACGGTTGGTTTGCAACGTGGTAGGTGGTGTTGATGACGCCGCGCACCATGTCGCCCGGCTTGAAATCGACGAATTTGTAGGGGCCGGTGCCCACGGGCTTCAGGTTGGTCGGCGCGTCGCGCGACTTGGCCCCCAGGTAGTCCTTGAACAGGTGCTTGGGGATCTGCTGGCCGAAGGTGCCGACGAAGGGCTGGGCCCAGAACGGCGTGGCCTTGGGGAAGATCACCTTGATGGTGTGGCTGTCGATCTTCTCGACCTTGCAGTCCTTGTACAGGCCGAGTGACACGGCGGCGGTGCCCGGGTCGGTGGCGAACTGCGCATTGAACAGGCAGTCGTCGGCGGTGAAGGGCTGGCCGTCGTGCCAGGTGACGCCTTTCTTCAGCTTCCAGGTGACGCTCTTGCCGTCAGCGGCCAGGCCGCCGTTGTCGCGGCTGGGCGTTTCCGCCGCCAGGATGGGGATGAGGTTGCCGTCGGCGTCCCAGCCGGCCAGCGGCTCGTAGAACACGCGGCTGCCTTCCTGGTCTTTGGTGCCGTTGGCGAAGTGCGGGTTCAGCAGCGTGGGGCCTTGCCACCACAGCGTCTTCAGTGCGCCGCCGCCGCCCCGCTTGGTGGGCTTGTAGGCCGGGCCGCTCTGCGCGTTGGCCACGCCGGCGTGCATCAGCAGCATGCCGGCCATCGGCGCAGCGATGCCCAGGGCGGCCATCTGCTGGATGAAGCCCCGTCGCGGCAGTGCACCCTGACGCACGTCTTCGATCAGGCTTCTCAGTTCGTCTTCTTGCATGGCGTTTCACCTTGTCGCATGGGCCGGTTGGCCACTGGGTGTGCATCCGGGGCCTTCAGCCCTTTGCCATGCTACCGGCTAGTCCCGCTGCAGCCATACGGACAGGCCCGCACCGGCCCTGGGATACTGGCACACCCTGCGGGCAAACAGCAGCAAGGCGCGTGCCCGGCCTTGGCCAGCGTGCCTGCGGCCAGAGCGCCTCGCCCCAAGAGTGTCCGATGACGCCCCACCACACCGCCTGAGCACCATGACCGAAGCTGCCATCCCCATCGAACTGCAAGCCCCCGACATCGAGCCCTACCGCCAGGGCAACACGGGCGTCGATTTCGTCCATGTACTGGACTCGGGTCGCCCGGGCCCCAACGTCATGGTGCAGGCGCTGACCCACGGCAACGAAATCTGCGGCGCCATCGCGCTGGACTGGCTGTTCAAGCAGCGTTTCCAGCCGCTGTGCGGACGCCTCACGCTGGTCTTCGGCAACGTCGCGGCCTACGCCCGTTTCGACCCGGCCAACCCCTTCCCGTCGCGCTGCGTGGACGAAGACTTCAACCGCGTCTGGGCCGACGCCGAACTGCAGGGCCCGCGCGATTCGGTCGAACTGCGCCGGGCGCGTGAGCTGCGGCCTTACGTCGATGCGGCCGACCTGCTGCTGGACATCCACAGCATGAGCGGCCCCTGCCGCCCGCTGATGGTCTGCGGCACGGTCGACAAGAACGCCGCCTACGCCCGTGAGCTGGGCATGCCCGGTGACCTGCTGATCGACACCGGCCACCCGGCCGGCCTGCGCATGGTCGAGCGCGGCGGCTTCGGCGACCCAGCCTCGCCCAGGAAGGCGCTGCTCATCGAATGCGGCCAGCACTGGGAGAAGGCGGCCGCCGATGTGGCCGTCGACTGCCTGGTGCGCTTCCTGGGTCTGACCGGTCTGGCCGACGCGGCCTGGGTGCGGGACCACGCGCCGCTGCCCTTGCCGGCCGAGCAGCACCTGGTTCGCGTCACCGAAGCGGTCGTCGCGCGCAGCAGCGCCTTCCACTTCCTGGTGCCGCCGGTGGGCTTTGCCGTGGTCGAGAAGGCCGGCACGCCCATCGCGCAGGATGGCGACCAGGTCTGGCTTGCGCCCTACGACCAGACGGTGCTGGTGATGCCGGGCGTGAAGAACCTCAAGGCCGGTGGCACGGCGGTGCGCCTGGGCCGCTTCGAGTAAGGCCGGGCAACGGCGCGCAGCGAGCCCGCGCCGCGGGCCCGCTGCGCCGCGCATCAAGGCAGGGCCAGCCGCTGGATCAGGCGGTGGTTGAACTCGTGGCCTTCGTAGAGCGACTTCACCGGCAGGCGTTCATTCAAGCCGTGGGCATTGCTGCCGCCGGGGAAGCTGAACAGGCCGGTGACGCCGTAGGTCCAGATGCCGGCATTGCTGAGGAAGCGGCCGTCGGTGGCGCCGGCAGCCATGGTGGGCACCACGGGCACGCCGGGCCACATCTCGGCGCTCACGCCTTCGATGGCCTTCATCAGCGCGGGCGTCAGCGGCGGCACCGGGGATTCGACATCGCTGCCGATCAGCGTGATCTTGATCTGCTCGTCGGCCACCACCCGTACCAGCGTGGCCTGCACATCGGCCACCTTCTCGCCGGGCAGGATGCGGCAGTTGACCACCGCCTTGGCGCGCTGCGGCAGCGCGTTGGCGGCATGGCCGCCGTCCAGCATGGTGGCCACGCAAGTGGTGCGTACGGCCGAGTTGTTGTAGGCGCTCAGTGCGTAAAGGCGGGTCAGGGCGGCGGGGTCGGGCGGGTCTTGCAGGATGGCCCGCATGTCGGCGGCCACCGCCGGCGGTTCCACGCCGGCACGGCGCTCGAAGTAGCTGCGGGTGGTGGCCGACAGCTTGAACGGGAAACTGAACTGGCCCAGACGCTGCAGGCCGCCGGCCAGGTGGTAGATGGCGTTGTCGGGCACCGGCACCGAACTGTGGCCGCCCTTGTTGGTCACTTCCAGCTGGAAGCTCTGGAAGATCTTTTCACCGGCCTGGATGCCATGGGTCAGGGGCTTGCCGTCCTTGTCCATCGAGCCGCCGCCGCCCTCGTTCAGCGCCAGTTCGGCGTCGATCAGCGGGCGGTGGTTCTTCAGCAGGTAGGCGGCGCCGTTGGTCGGCACCATGCCCAGTTCTTCATCGCAGGTCAGAGCCAGGATCAGGTCGCGCGCCGGGCGCAGCCCGTCCTGCTTGTAACGGATCATGTTCGACACATAGATGGCCGCCATGGCCTTGTCGTCAGAGCTGGCGCGGGCATAGAAGAAGCCACCCTCCTCGACCAGCTTGAAGGGGTCGCGTTCCCAGTCTTCGCGCTTGGCTTCGACCGCGTCGACGTGGGCCAGCAGCAGCAGCGGCTTCATCGCACCGGTGCCCTTCAGCCGGGCCACCAGGTTGCCCTTTTTCGGCGCGCCGGGCGGCACCACGATCTGCATCTCGTCGCCGCGGAATCCGCCGGCCTTCAGGCGCGCGGCCATCGCCTTGGCCGCGGCCGTGCAGTCGCCCACCGAGTCGGTGGTGTTGATCTCGACCAGTTCCTGGTAGATGCTGCGCAGCCGCTGGTCGGCAGCGCTGGTCTGGGCCTGGGCGGCGGGCAGGGCGGTGCCCAGTGCAAGGCCGCAGGCGGCCAGCCATGTCTTGTTCATGATTTCGTTTCCTGGAGGGTGCCGGGCCGCCGCGGTCGCGTCGGCCCGGCGCGCATTGTGCAAGAGGGTGCGGCCCTCAGCGCAAGGCCTGCAGCACGGCCGCCGCGGTCTCGGCCGGCTTCTCCATCGGGAACAGGTGCGAGCCTTCCAGCCATTGCAGACGCTCGTGGACCAGCGCCCGGGTTGCGGCCAGGCCAACCTGGCTGCCTTCGTGCGAGCGCGTGCCGCCCAGGTAGGTGACCGGGCAGCGCGGCGGGTGGCGCCGCAGCACGCGGCCCAGGTTGTGCGACAGGCTGTTGTAGATGCGCGTTTCGATGTCGCGGTGGAAGGCCAGTCGCACCGCCTGCGCGCTGTCGCCCTCGGGGTCGGTCTCCAGGCCGGCGGCCATGTAGTCGTGCAGCACCGCGGGTTCCCAGCGCGCGAAGGCATGCTTGGCCGCGAAGTGGGCGTGGGCCGCATCGGCCGACGGCCACTGCCAGCGCCGCTTCACCGACACCCGCCCCGGCGAGAACCGCCGCAGCAGCCCGCCGACCTTCATCACCTGCACGCTGTGGGCCTTCCAGCCGGCCAGCACGGGCGAATCGATCAGCACCAGGCTGCGGGCCAGGTCGGGCCGTTTGCAGGCCGCCAACAGGCTGAGGTAGCCGCCCAGCGAATGGCCCACCAGGTGCACCGGCTGGCCGGGGCTCTCGTGGCGCACCAGGTCGATCAGCTGGTCGCGCAGGCGGGGCCAGTTGCTGGTGACGGGGTAGGCCGGGTCGTGGCCGTAGCGTTCCACGGCGATGACGCGGTAGCCGTTGGCGCGCCAGGTTTCGAACAGGCTGCGGTAGGTGCCGGCGGGGAAACCGTTGGCGTGGCTGAAGGCGATGACGGGCTGCTGCACGCTCAGACGATCCGCTCGCCCGGCGCCCTGATCTTGCGCATGGGCTCGTAGCGCTGCAACGGGCTCATCAAGGGGTGGTTGCTGGCGCCGCCGTCCCAGCGCGGGTCGTCGATGCTTTCGAAGACCTCGCGCAGGCGCTGGCCCCAGGTGCTGTGGATCATCTTGAAATACGGGTTCTGTTCGTCGATGCAGACCAGCTGGTTGCAGGCCAGGCTGCCTTCGCGGTAGACCAGCAGATCCAGCGGCAGGCCCACGCTGAGGTTGGATTTGAGCGTGCTGTCCATCGACACCAGCGCGCACTTGGCGGCCTCGTCCAGCGGCGTGGTGGGCGTCAGCACACGGTCCAGGATGGGCTTGCCGTACTTGCTTTCGCCGACCTGGAAGAAGCAGGTCTCGCGCGTGGCTTCGATGAAGTTGCCCGCGCTGTAGACCAGGAACAGGCGCATCGCTTCACCCTGGATCTGGCCGCCGAAGATCATGCTGGCGTTGAAGTCGACACCGGTCTTCTTCAGTGCCGGGCCGTCCTGCTCCCACACCCGGCGCACGGTGGCGCCCAGCACGCGGGTGGCGTCGAACATGCTGGTGGCGTTCCAGATGGTCAGGCCTTCCTCGGTGCCGTTGTCGAGCTTTTCGACCTGCAGCAGTTCGCGCACGCTCTGGCTGATGCTGAGGTTGCCGGCCGACAGCATGACCATGAAGCGGTCGCCGGCCTTCTCGTAGACCATCATCTTGCGGAAGGTGCTGATGGCATCCAGGCCGGCATTGGTGCGGCTGTCCGACAGGAAGACGAGGCCGGCGTTGAGGCGGATGCCGACGCAGTAGGTCATGGTGGTGGGTGGTAGCGGACAGGACCGGTGAGCGTAGCAGGTCGATCGCGGCCGACCCGCTTCAGAGCCCGGCGCGGGCCAGCGCGGCTGCAAAGCGTTCGGGCGGCTCGTAGCCGACCACGCGGGTGGTGGCCTGTGCCGGCCCGCCGGGTGCGAAGAACAGGATGCCCGGCGGGCCGAACAGGCCGAAGCGCTTCATCAGGGCCCGGTCGTCGGCGTTGTTGGCCGTGACGTTGACCTGCAGCAGCGTGGCCCCGGCCAGGCGGGACGAGATCGTCGCGTGTTGCAAGGTCAGGTGTTCCATTTCCTTGCAGGCCACGCACCAGTCGGCATAGAAGTCCAGCATCACCGGGCGCTTGGCGCCCTGCACGGCCAGGTCCAGTTCGGCGCTGCTGCGGATGCGCTGGTAGGCCAGCCTGGCGCTGGCAGCAGGCGGCTGCGCAAGGCCACGCCCGCCCAGCGCCAGGTGGCCCAGAGGCTGCAGCGGGTCGCTGCCGCCCGACAGCGCGCCGACCAGTTGCGTCACGCCCAGCACCGCCAGCACCAGGCCGCCGCCCTGGGCCAGCCGCTGCCGGGCGCTGGCCTGCTGCCCCATGCCCTGCAGCAGCCCCAGGCAACTGGCCCCGACCAGCAGGCCCGCGCCGATGACGAGCATCAGCACCCGGCCTGGCAGCACCGGCGAAACGATCCACAAGGCCACCGCCAGCAGTATCACGCCGAACAGCGTCTTCACGCCCTGCATCCACGCGCCAGCGCGCGGCAGCAGTGCCCCGGCAGACAGCCCGACCAGCAGCAGCGGCACGCCCATGCCCAGCGCCAGGCTGAACAGCGCCACGCCGCCCACCACCACATCACGCGTCTGGCTGATGAACGCCAGCGCGCCGGCCAGCGGCGCGGCCACGCAAGGCCCGACGATCAGGGCCGACAGCCCGCCCATCGCGAACACGCCCAGGAAGCGCCCGCCCGGCAGGCGGCTGGCGCGCTCGCTCAGGCGGGTCTGGACGAAGCCGGGCATCTGCAGCTCGAAGACGCCGAACATCGACAGCGACAGCAGCGAAAGCAGCAGCGCGAAAGCGCCCAGCACCCCCGGGTTCTGCAAAGCCGCCGCCAGCCCCTCGCCGGCCAGGCCTGCGGCCATGCCCAGGCCGGTGTAGACCAGTGCCATGCCCAGCACATAGGCCGCCGCCAGCGCGAAGCCGCGCCAGCGCGACACGGCTGCGCCCTGGCCGATGATGATGGACGACAGGATGGGCACCATCGGCAGCACGCAAGGCGTGAATGACAGCAGCAGCCCGGCCAGACTGAAGGCGGCGATCAGCGTGGGCCAGCGGCCCGCGCGCAGTGCCTGCCCGATGGCGCTGGTGTCGGCCGTGATCGCGCCGGCATCGCCCAGCCAGGCCACGCGGCCGACCTGGCCTTGCGCCATGTCCACCGCCACGGTGGCGGTCTGTGGCGGGTAGCACAGGCCTTCGTCGGCGCAGCCCTGGTAGTTCACTTGCAGGCGCACCGCAGCCGGCTGGCCGGCCAGGCTCACGGTGATCGGCACCGCACCCTGCAGCAGTTCCACGGTCTTGCCGAAGTTCGCGTCGAACTGGGTCTTGCCGCGCGGCAGGGTGACCGCCGCCAGCGCGGGGCCGCTGCCCTCGGCCGTCACCGACAGGCGTTCACGGTAGAGGTGGTAGCCCGGCGCCACGTCCAGCCGCAGCTGCACGGTCTGCTCGTCGAGCCGGCTGGCGCTGCCGCGAAAGGCCCGTTCCACGTCGAGGTACTCGGTCTCGCCGGCACGGCAGGCACCCCAGCCGACGATCAGCAGCAGGGCGGCCATCCAGATCACAGGACTTCTCTTCACGGTCGGGTGCTTTCGGGTTGAACGGGTTCAGAAGCCGTCGTGCTGCAGTTGTCCTGCTGCGTCCACGGCGAGGTAGCTGGCCTGTTGCTCGGCCAGGAAATCGGGTGCCTGCGTGCCCTTGAGCATCGCGATGGTGGTCAGCGCACCCGCCGCAACGCAGGCCGGCGCGCTGGCGCTGACCGACTGCCAGTGCTGCACCGGCCAGCCCGTCTGCGGGTCCAGGATGTGGCAGTAGCGCTGGCCTTCGTGGATCAGGAAGCGCTCGTAGTCGCCGCTGGTGGCCAGGGCGCCGCTGCTCAGCTCGACGCTGGCGATGGTGGCCCCGTCCTGCCGCGGGTGGCGGATGCCGAAGCGCCAGGGCTGGCCGTCGGCGCGCGGGCCCAGCACGCGGATGTCGCCGCCCAGGTTCACCCAGCCATGCCGCTGGCCGGCTTCGATCAGCGCCGTGGCCGCGCGGTCGGCCGCGTATTCCTTGCCGAAGCCGCCGAAGTCCAGCTCCATGCCGGTCCGCGTCAGGCTGACGCGGCCGTCGGCCCAGTGCACCTGGGGCCAGCCGACCAGCGGCAACAAGTCCTGCAGCGCCGCGGCGCTGGGCAGGCGGCCCGAGCGGAAGTCCCAGGCCCGGCGCAGCACGCCCGAGGTGATGTCGAACAGGCCGCCGCTGAAGTCGAAGAGCGTGGCCGCGAAATCGATGAGGCCCGCCGTTTCGCTGTCCACCTCGACAGCCTGGCCGGTGCCGGCCGCCGCATTGATGCGCGACACGATGCTGGCCGTCTGGTAGCGCGAGTACTTGGCCTCGATGCGCTGCACCTCGGCCACACCCCGCTGCGCCGCATGGCGCAGGCGCTCGACCGGGCCGGCGCCTTCGAGGTGGATCTCGCAGGCGCCGGCCATGGCCTGGAAGGGCAGGGTCAGTGTGGCCATGGTGCGTGCAGACCGGCTCAGAAATGGGTGCTGGCACCCACCTGCACGGTGGTCGCGCTGAACGGGGCCAGGCCGATCGAACCGGTGCCGCCGACCCGCCAGCTCGAGCGCTGCTGGTAGCGGTCGAACTTGAGGTCGAACAGCCAGTTGCGTTGCGCCTGCCAGGCCAGCTTCACACCCGCGGTGACGGCGCCGAAAGCCGACAGCCGCTGGTCGGCCGAGCTGTAGGTCGGCGGCTTCGTGAAATAGCCCGCTGGGTAGGGCGCGCCGATGTTGGGGTCGTACACCGGGTCGAAGTAGAACGAGGCCGCGCTTTGCGAATACAGGCGCAGTGCGGGCGTCAGCGTCCAGCGCGCGCCCAGCGGCTGCACCCATTCGGCGCCCACGGTGTGCGCCCGGATGCCGAAGGTGTCGCTGTAGTAGCGGTAGCTCGCGCGCAGGGTGCTGCCCAGGCCGACGAAGTGGTGGTTCCAGCGCGTCAGCAGGATGGACTGGTTGCGCGCGTTCGGGCGCACGTCCAGGCTCTTGTAGGGATCGGAAAAATAGCCGGTGCCGCGGTTGAAGCTCAGGTTGACCTGCACCAGGTCCACCGTGCTGAGCGCCTGCGTCACGCCGACCAGCATCTCGGTGGTGTGGCGCTTTTCGTGCAGCAGCAGGTTGTCGCGCGAGCTGATCTTGTCCGACGACAGGCCCAGGCCCAGGTTCCAGGTGCGGTTGCTGTCCTCGCTGCCGAAGGCGGCATCGACAGAGACCGAACGCCCCTGGTAGTCGTGTTCGCCCGACAGCGCCACGCCCACGCCGTAGCTGTTGCGGCCGTCGTAATGGGTCAGCTTGGCATCGCCGGCCTGGCGTTTGTCCTGCATCTTCGAGGCGCCCGAGATGGCCGTGTGGTAACGCGGGCTGGCCCCGGATACGGCATCGCTGACGGCCGAGCCTTCGATCACCCAGCGCGGGCTCAAGGGTGCCAGCAGGTAGACCGAAGGCGCCGACACCTGCACGCGCTTCAGGCCGGGTTGTTCGTCCTGGTAGTGCAGGTACTTGACGCTCAGCGTGCCTTCCTCGGGCGCCGTTTCGGCATGGGCCATCACGCCCGGCAGGGTCAGCGCGGCGGCGATGATGGCACCGGCCGGTGATGCGCCCTTGCGCGTGTTCTCAGTTGCAGCCACAGCCGCCTCCGCCGACGCCGTAACCGCCGGATGCGTTTTCCTTGGAGGCATAGATGTGCTGGTCGAAGCGCTGGGCCAGCGGGTCGGCGCCCATGGTCATCTCAGGCTTGGCCAGGTAGTCCTTTTCCCAGGCTTGAGGCGGCGTGATGGCGCAGCCGCTGGCCAGGGCCGACAGCGCCAGCACGGCGGCCAGCCCGGAAGTTCTGTGTCGTGTCATCGGTGTTCTCCGGGGGTTGAAAGTGAAGTTCATGGCGTGCCCAGGGCGGCCTGGATCTGCTGCTCCAGCGCCATCCGGTCGTCGCTGCGAAAGCCCTTGTGCAAGGTCAGCACCTTGCCGTCGCGGCCGACGATCAGCGAACTCGGCATGGCCTTGACGTCGAAGTGCCTGGCGCTCTCGCCCTTGGCGTCCAGTGCGATGGTGAATTGGGCGGGCACCTCGGCCAGGAAGCTCAGCGCGTCGGCGCGCTTGGCGTCCAGGTTCACGGCCACGATCTGCAGGCCCTGGCGGCCGTACTTGGCCTGCAGCTCGTTCATGAACGGGAAGGACTGCTTGCAGGGGCCGCACCACGAAGCCCAGAAGTCCAGGTAAACCACCTTGCCCTTGAACTGGGCCAGGCTGACGGTGTCTTTCAGCCCGGGCAGCACGAGGTCGGGCGCCAGCGTGCCGGCTTCCAGGGCGTGTGCAGGCAGCGCCAGGGCCGCAGTGGCCATGGCGCAGGTCAGGACGAGGGTGGGCAACTTCATCGGTGGGTCTCCAGGGGGGTACGGATTCGGTGTCGGTCAGCGTGAACGGCGGCGCCACAGCACCAGCGCAGCCAGCGCCACCAGCAAGGGCAGCACGGGGTCTTGACCGGGGTCGCCGTGGCTCAGCGTGCAGCCGCCGCCGCCGGTGTTGGAAAGGCCGGTTGCGGCGGTCGGGGCTGTGGCGGCTGTGGTGGTGTGGGCGCCCGTCAAGGTTGCGGTGGTGGTGGCCCCTGGCGCGTTGCTGGTGACCACGAGCGTGCCGCTCTCGCTGGCGTTGCTGGCGCTGGTCCAGCCCAGGCTCAGCGCGCAACTGGCTCCGGGTGCCAGGTTGAAGGGCGCGGCTGCGCAGCCATTGGCCGGTGCAGCGGCCACGCTGAAGCCGCCGCTGGCCATGGCCACCTGGCTCACCTGCAGCACCGCGGTGCCGCTGTTTTGCAGCGTCAGGGTCTGGCTGGCCGCGACCGTGCCGGTTTCTGCTGCAAAGCTCACGCTCGCGGGCGTCAGCGACAAGGCGGCCGCTGGCGCTGCCGTTGCGCTGCCGCTCAGGCTGACGGCAGGCGGTGCGCTGCCGTCCGAGGCCAGCGTCAGCGTGGCGCTGCGCGCGCCGGCCGCGATGGGGGTGTAGCTCAGCACCACGGTGCAGGTGCTGCCGACGGCCAGCGTGCCGCCGGCGGCGCAAGTGCCCGGAGCCAGCGCGAAATCCGCAGGGGCGGTGCCCGACACGGTGATGGCCGTCAGGTGCGCCAAGGCGGTGCCGCTGTTGCCCAAGGTCAGCGTCTGCCGGGCGCTGCTGTTGCCCACGGTGACGGCGCCGAAGTCCAGCGCCGTCACATTGGGTGTCCACCCCAGCACAGGGGCCAGCACCAAGGCCGCGCCCGTGCCACTCAGGCTCACCGTGTGCGGGCGAAGAGGTGGCGTTGCTGGTGATCGTCAGGCTGCCGCTGCGGGCCCCTGCCAGCGCGGGCGTGAACACCGTGCTCAGCGTGCACGCGCTGCCGGCGGCCAGGCTGGCCGGGCAGTTGTGGCTGAGGCTGAAGTCGGTGCCCGCGGCCGCGATGCCGCTGAGGGTCAGCGCCGCCGAGCCGGTGTTGGTCAGCGTGACCGCGCTCGCACTCGAGGATGTGCCCACGGTCAGGCTGCCGAAGGCGATGGTGCTGCTGGACAAGCCCACTGCCGGTACGGGCGTGGCCGTGCCGGTGCCGCTCAGGGCCAGCGTGGCGCTGCCATTGCTGGCGTTGCTGGCCAGGGTGAGGGTGGCGCTGCGGCTGCCGGTGGCCGCAGCCGTGTAGCCCAGCACCAGCGTGCAGCTGGCGCCGGCGGCCAACGGCGCGGCCGTGCTGCAGGTGCCGCTGCGGCTGAAGTCGGCCGCGGCGGTGCCGCTGAGCGTCAGCCCCGTGAACACCAGCGTCGCCGTGCCGCTGTTGGTGACGGTGACCGACTGCGTGGCACCCGCAGTGCCGACCACCTGCGAGCCGAAGGCCAGGCTGCTGGTGTTGAGGGCCAGCGTGGGTGTCGGGGCCAGATTGCCCGTGCCGCTGAGCGCCACGGTGGTCGGTGAATTCGCCGCGTTGTGGACGATGCCCAGGGTGGCGCTGCGCGCGCCCGCCGCCGCCGGGGTGAAGGTTACCGGCAGCGTGCAGGAACTGCTGGCGGCCACGCTGCCGCCGGCGCCGCAGCTGCCGCCCGCTGCCAGAGCGAACTCGCTCGCGTTGCTGCCCGTGATGCTCAGGCTGCTCAGCACCAGCGGCGCGGTGCCGGTGTTGCTCAGCGTCAGCGTCAGGCTGGGGCTGGTGCTGCCCACGGTGGTCGCGGCCAGGCTGAGTGCCGTGCTGGAGACGGCCGCTGCCGGGCTGGTCGTGGCGGTGGCCGTGCCGCTGAGGGCGATGACGACGGGCGTGAGGGTGTTGCTGTGGGTCAGGCTCAGCGTGCCGGTGCGCGTGCCCGCGGCCGTGGGTGTGTAGGCCACCAGCACGGTGCAGCTGGAGCCGATGGCCACCGTGCTGCCGCAGGTGCCGCCGCTGCGGGCGAAGTCGCCGCTGGCGGCCACCGACAGGTTGCTGATCGCGTACCCCGACACCAGGCTGGCCGTCACGGTGACGGCCTGTGTGCCGCTGGTGCTGCCAACGGCCGTGCTGGCATAGGTCAGCGTGGTCGGCGTGTTGCCCAGGTAGGCCGCCACATCGGCCAGTTGGCTGCCGCCTGACGGAAAGACCGAGCGCAGCGAGGTCATCTGCCCGACGATGTTGATGCTGGCATCCAGCGCCGCCCGCGAGTTGCGGCCGTAGTAGATCTTGTTGGAGTTGACGCTCAGCGGGCTGTTGCCGTGACAGCTGGCGCAATGGCTGGCGTAGAGGCTGGCCCCATTGACGGGGTTGTCGGCTATCGCGGCCCGTGGGCTCAGCGCCCCAGTCAGGGTCCACAAGAGGGCGGACAGGCAGCGCAGGCGGCGCAGGCGTTCAGGGTTCAGGACATCCATGGGGGCAGGGTTACCAAGAAGGCAGTGAAAGAAGGAAGAAGCAGCCAGAGGCCGTTGAACAGGCCATGCAGCAGCACGCAGCTGCGCAGGCGCCGCTGCTGCTGGTACAGCGCGCCGAGCAGCAGCGCAGGCACGACCGTCAGCGCGCTCGGCACACCGGGGTGGCGTGCCAGATGCGCCGCGGCGAAAGCCAGTGCGGTGATGGTGATGGCCATGGCCGCCTGCGTCGCAGGGGCCAGCCGACCGCTGCGAGCCTGCGCGGCCATGACGTCGATCAGCCAGGTCTGCAGACCGGCGCGAAAGATCACTTCCTCGACCAGCGGGGCGCCGAGCAACGGCCAGGTCCAGGCCGGCGCTCCCAAGGCCAGGCCGGCGAGGGCCAGGGCCATCAGAGCCGGCGCCCACAGGGCCATGGGCTGGTCAGACGGCTGGGAGGGGCGGAGACTGCGGAGCGACAAAGGTACCCTATATATGTGCATGTTGCACATTTATTCTAGGGTCTGAATTCCAGCGCGGGCGTTCCCAACTGTGCCGTTTTGTGACTTGCGGTACGAAGAAGGCGCAGGGATGGAAGACAGGCCGCCCGCTGACGTTCCAGGCAGGTTTTCAGTCGTCCCAGGAAAAACGCAGCAGCGCAAAGCCCCCGAACAGCCCCGCAAAGCCCAGCAGGGCCCCGGTCGGCAGCAGTGCCGCGCTGAAGGGCAGACCGCGCCAGCTCATCGCGTCCAGGCCTTCGACGGCCCAGTGCGTGGGCGTGAAGGCCGACACCGTCTGCAGCCAGGGCGGGAAGAGGAAGCTGGGCACCCAGGCGCCACCCACCATCACCATCAGCAGCGTGGCCAGGATGGCCAGGCCGCGGGTGGCTTCGGGCGTGCGGCCGATGGCCGCCAGCATCAGGCCGAAGCTGGCCGTCATCAGGCCGTAGGCGGCCATGATCAGCAGCAGGCCCAGCACGCTGCCTTGCACCCGAACGCCGAAGCCGGCGGTGGCCACGATGAAGAGAAACACGAAGACGCCGAAGGCGATCAGGGCGCAACTGGCCATGCGGCTGCCCAGCAGTTGGGCTTTGGACAGCGGTGCGGCGCGCAGGCGCTTCCACAGGCCCAGCTGGCGCATGGTGAGCAGGCCGATGCCGATGTCAACCCCCAGCAGCAGGATGAACTGCACGCCCATGCCGGCGAAGGCATGGGCGTAGCTGTTGTAACCCTGGCCCGGGCCGGCTGTGTCGTTGACCGCTTCTGACTCGCGCAGCGTGAAGGGCAGGCTCAGAGCCGGGCCGCCCGCGCCGGCCTTGCCGCCACCGCCGAAGGCCGCTTGTCCCACGGCCTGCATCGCGTGCTGGGCCAGCAGGCCGCGCACCAGCGGCACCACCGTGGTCTGCGAGGGGTCGAAGACCAGGCCGACCTCGGGTCGGGCGCCACCGAACAGCGCCGCCGTGGCCTGGCTGCCGAAGCCCTCGGGCAGCGTCACCCAGGCCCGCACCTTGCCGGCCTGCACCTCGGCCTGCCCCTGTGCGGCGGTCAACAGGCTGAGTTCCAAGGCCGGCTCGGCCAGCAGCGCGGCGACGACCTCTTGCGAAGCCGGGCTGCGGTCCAGATCGGTCAGCGCCACCGGGATGTGCGCAGGCCCCACACCCTTGCCGCCGAACAGGCTGCCGAAGAAGGCGGCGATCAGCACCGGTGCGATCAGGCTCATCACCAGGGCGCGGCGGTTGCCCAGGTATTGCAGGATGTCCTTGCGGACGAGGGCGAGGAAGGCGGTCATCGGGGGTCTCCGGCAGGCTGGCAGGGCGGGTCTTCGGGTGGGCGCGGGCGGGCTGTTTCAGTCGCGCAGCTGGCGGCCCGTCAATTGGAGGAACACGTCTTCCAGCGTCACCCGGCTGGACGCCACCGTGCGCACCCGCCAGCCGGCCTGCTGCACGGCCTGCAGCACGGCCGCGCTACCGCTCGTCAGCTCATGCAGGCCCAGCGTCCAGCGGCCGCCGGTTTCGTCCAGCACGCGCGCGCCCGTCAGTTGCAGCAGCGCGCGCTGGGCTTCCCGGGTCGGGCCGGGCTGGCCGTCGCCGCCGGTGTCGTCGATTTCCAGTTCCAGCTTCTGCGCCACCGGCAGGCGCCGCACCAGCTCTGCCAGCGTGCCTTCGGCCACCACGCGGCCGTGGTCGATGATGACGATGCGGTCGGCCAGGCGTTCCACCTCTTCCATGTAGTGCGTGGTGTAGACCAGCGCCTTGCCGGCCGCCTTCAGGGCCAGCAGGGTGTCGAAGATGGCGTTGCGACTTTGCGGATCGACCCCTGCGGTGGGTTCGTCGAGCAGCAGCAGGTCGGGGTCGTGCATCAGCGCACAGGCGATGTGCAGGCGGCGCTTCATGCCGCCGCTGAAGGTGGCCGGCTTGTCGCGCAGGCGGTCGCTCAGGCCCACCGCGGCCAGCACCTGCGCGCTGCGTTCGCGCAGCTGTGCGCCGCGCAGCCCGTACAGCGCGCCGAAGGTTTCCAGGTTGGCCTGGGTGCTCAGGTCTTCGAAGAGCGCCAGGTCCTGCGTGACCAGGCCGATGCGGCGCTTGCAGGCGATGGGGTCGCCGGCCAGGTCATGCCCGGCGACTTGCACGCGGCCGGCATCGGGCTGGCTCAGCCCGCAGACCATTGCGATGGTGGTGGACTTGCCGGCGCCGTTGGGCCCCAGCAGCCCCAGCACCTCGCCGCGGCCGACCTGCAGGCTGATGTCGTCCACGGCCACGCGGCTGCCGTAGGACTTGCGCAGGTTCTGGGCCTGTAGCACGGTGCGGACGGCCGAGGGATTCGGGGTGGTCGAGGTGGACAAGGCGGGCCTCCAGGCGCGGCAAAGTTCAAGGTAGAGCCGCATCCTAGGTGGGCCTCTGCGACCGACCACCGGCTATGCGACCAGCGGCCCCGTGCTGGCGCGAAACGCCAGCCTGGCGCGTGAACAGCGGCCGGGAACGCTGCAGGTCGGCCTTCAGCCGCCGGCCTGCAGCGCCTTCAGCCGGTACAGCGCGTCCAGGGCCTCGCGCGGGCTGAGCTGGTCGGGGTTGATGCCCGCCAGGGCGCTGTCCAGCACCCTGGGCTCGGGCGTGGCGGCGGCCGGCGGCGCTGCGAACAGGTCCACCTGCGCCTGCCCGCTCAGCGCCTGGGTTTCCAGCGCTTCCAGCGTGGCCCGCGCCTGGCGCACCACCGAGGCCGGCATGCCCGCCAGCCGCGCCACCTGCACGCCGTAGCTTCGGCTGGCCGGGCCGGGTTCGATCTGGTGCAGGAAGACGATGTCGTGCCCACTTTCCACCGCGCCCACGTGGACGTTGATCGCGCCCGTGTGCCGGGCCGGGAACGCAGTCAGCTCGAAATAGTGGGTGGCGAACAGCGTGAAGCTGCGGTTCTTGTCGTGCAGCTGCGTGGCGATGGCGCCGGCCAGCGCCAGGCCGTCGAAGGTGCTGGTGCCGCGGCCGATCTCGTCCATCAGCACCAGGCTGTGTTCGGTGGCACCATGCACGATGGCCGCGCCCTCGGTCATCTCCAGCATGAAGGTGGACTGCGCGTTGGCCAGGTCGTCGGCCGCACCGATGCGGGTGTGGATGGCGTCAATGGGCCCGAGCCGGCAGGCGGTGGCCGGCACGTAGCTGCCCATGCTGGCCAGCAGCACGATCAACGCGACCTGGCGCATGAAGGTGCTCTTGCCGCCCATGTTGGGCCCGGTGATGATCAACAGGCGCGTCTTGGCGTCCAGCCGGCAGTGATTGGGAATGAAGTTGCCGGCGCCGGTTTCGGCCAGTCGCGCTTCCACCACCGGGTGGCGACCGGCCTCGATTGCGATGCAGGGGTAGGGCACGAATTCGGGCCGGCACCAGCCCAGCGTGCTGGCGCGTTCGGCCAGCGCGGCCAGGGCGTCCAGCGTCGACAGCGCACGGGCCAGCGCCTGCAGCGCGGCCAGGTGCTGCTGCAACTGGTCCAGCACCTGTTCGTAGAGCCATTTCTCGCGCGCCAAGGCGCGTTCCTGCGCCGACAGCGCCTTGTCCTCGAAGGTCTTCAGTTCGGGCGTGATGTAGCGCTCGGCGTTCTTCAGGGTCTGGCGACGCTGGTAGTCGGCCGGCACCTTGTCCAGCCCCGATGTGGTGACCTCGATGTAGAAGCCGTGGACCTTGTTGAACTGCACGCGCAGGTTGGCGATGCCGGTACGGGTGCGTTCGCGGGCTTCCAGGTCCAGCAGGAAGGCGTCGCAGTTCTGGTTGATGCCGCGCAACTCATCCAGATCGGCATCGACCCCTGCAGCGATGACGCCTCCGTCGCGCAGCAGCACGGCGGGCTCGGCGGCGATGGCGCTGAGCGCCTCGGTCAGCATCTCGTCGGGCGACAGAGGCGGCTGCAGCATGTCCAGCAGCACAGACCCGCGGGGTGCGACGGCCGCCAGCGCGGGCAGGGCGGCCAGCGTGAGCCGCAGGCCGGCCAGTTCGCGCGGGCGCACCTGGCGCAGCGCCACGCGGGCGGCGATGCGTTCGACGTCGCTGATGCCGCGCAGCGCCTCGCGCAGCGGCTCGAAGCCCTGCGCCACCAGTTGCGCGATGGCATCGTGGCGTTCGGCAGCCATCCCGCGTTCGCGCGCCGGGTGGGTCAGCCAGTGGCGCAGCCGGCGGCTGCCCATGCCGGTGCGGCAGGTGTCCAGCAGGCTCAGCAGCGTGGGGCTGTCTTCGCCGCGCAGGGTCTGCACCAGTTCCAGGTTGCGGTGGGTGGCGGGTGGCAGGTCCAGCAGGTCGCCGCTGCGTTCCACCCTCAGGGTGCGCACGTGGGCCAGGGCTTGGCCCTGGGTGTGTTCGGCATAGCTCAGCAGTGCGCCGGCAGCGGCTTGCGCAACCTGCAGGTCTTGTGCGTTGTAGCCGGCCAGCGAGGCGACCTGCAGTTGTTCGCGCAGCTTGCGCTCACCCAGGGTGGTGTCGAACTGCCAGGCCGGCCGCGCCGTGCGCGCCGCCTTGGCCTGCAGCACCGCGGCGGGCAATTCGCTGCCGTCGTGCAACACCTCGGCAGGCGCCAGGCGGGCCAGCCAGCCGGGCAATTCGCGTTCGCCGCATTCGGTCATGCCCAGGCTGCCGCTGCTCAAGCCCAGCCAGGCCAGGCCGAATGTGGCGCGCTGTTTGAACACGGCCAGCAGCAGCGTGTCGGCGCGCTCGGCCATCAACTCGCTGTCGGTGACGGTGCCCGGCGTCACCACGCGCGTCACCTTGCGCTCGACGGGCCCCTTGGCCGTGGCCACGTCGCCCACCTGCTCGGCCACGGCCACGGCTTCGCCCAGCTTGATCAGGCGGGCCAGGTAGCTTTCCACCGAATGCGCCGGCACGCCGGCCATCACCACCGGCTCACCGGCACTCTGGCCGCGCTGCGTCAGCGTGATGTCCAGCAGCCGGTTGGCCTTGCGCGCGTCGTCAAAGAACAACTCGTAGAAATCGCCCATCCGGTAGAAGACGAGCGTGTCGGGGAAGTCGGCTTTGATGGCCAGGTACTGGGCCATCATCGGAGTGTGTTTAGACGTGTCGAAGCCCCCGCTGGGTGCGTTTGATGCCTGTCCGTCGATTTCTTGTTTTTCTGTTTTCATTCAATGACTTACAGAAGCTTTAGAGCCTTTTGGCTCCCTCATTTGCCACCATGTTCCGTCATCTTTCTACGCCACTCAGGGGGACTAGAAGGGGACCAACTATTCCCTGACTCTGCTATGCTCAAGTTTACTCCCCCTTGAAAGAAAAGTCGTTTTCCGACAAGGGTTTGCGTCAGGAAAATAGTCCCCCTGATGCGATTCTCCGGCTCTTTCGAGAGGATGGCGATGCAGCTTGATGAAGACAGCCAAGGCCCGGCTCCTGATGGCGCGGCAGACGCGGCGAAGCGGGGTGCTTCTTGGCGGGCAGAGCTCAACGACAACTACTGCAAGCTGCGCAAGCTTGAGTTGCCCCCAGTGGGCTATGGCCCCGATGGCAAGTTGAAGTTCGCCGCCAATGGCGTTGCCGGTCCAGAAAGCTACATCTTATGGGACGTGAGCCGCGACGCTCCACCGGGCTTCGGGCTGAAGGTCGCGGGGAAAAAGACCTACATCCTGCGGCGCAAGGTCATGGGCAAGTCGATGCTCGCCAAGGTCGGCAACTTCACCGACTTCGAGCGCATCCAAGACGCCCGGGCCAAGGCGGCGGAGATCGCCCGCGCGATGGTGGCCACGGGCCAAAACCCCAACGCCATGGCCCGCGAGCAGGACGCCGCCGAAGTGACGCTGAGGCAGGCGATGCTCGCGTATCGCGAGCATATGGTGGAGCGCACGCAGCGGCCGGCCAAGCCTGAAACCTTGAAGGTCTACGACCGGGTGATGCGCCGGCACGAAGAGTGGAAGTGGTCGGACCGCAAGGTGCGCGAGATCAAGACCGACGACATCAAGAAGAAGTTCAAGGAAACGCACGAAGCGACGCCCACAGCAACCGAGCAGGCCTTCCGCTGGCCAGCCCGCGCGATCAACTGGTATATCGAGAACGAAAAGATCAAGGCACAGGCTCAAGGCCGCGAGCCCCACATCGAGGGCAACCCCTTCAAGTTCTTGGCGATCAATAACTTCTACCGCAGCCAGGAGCAGATCGATGAGGCCCGCGAGGAGCAGGGCAAGCGCAACCCGCTGCGGCCCACGCAGGACCTTGGGCGCTTCTTGGAGGCGTGTTGGTCGAAGAAGAACACCAACGACAACATGACCGGCATCCACTACTTGATGCTGATGCTGCTTTGGGGATGCCGCAAGAACGAGCACGCTGGGCTCGTATGGGGCGAGCTCTTGACTGAAATTGGCGGCCCCGGCATCGGCCGTCGCTCGACGAGCCATGTCTACATGAAGGACCACCCCGACTGGGGGCCATACGTGTTCTTCTACAAGACGAAGAACGGCCGCAGCCATCGCATGCCGATCACGCCAATGACGTTGGAGCTATTGAAGCGCCGCCAAGTCGCGGCGGCGGAGGAGGCGGCGCGGCGCGGATTCGATGCCAAGTCGCGCAACTTCGTATTTCCGGCCCGCAGCCCGTTGTCTAGGTCGGGGCACTACTCGGACGCGACTGACTTGCTCGACGACCTGCGCGAGGAGATCGGCGTGGAGAAGCTCAATCGCCATGATCTGCGCCGCTCGTTTGGCGCGGTGATGACGGCGATTGAGGTCCCCGAGGGCATCAAGGCCCGTTTCCTCAACCACGCCCGGACAACCGTCACCGAGACATACACGCAAGCCGAGTGGGCGTTGCTGCGGGAGTGGATGACCAAGATCGAGCAGTCGATCCTCGTGAAGGCTCCCAACATCTACAACTCGTTGAAGCCCGCCGACTGGCCCCCGATCCCGGCTCCTGAGCCTCACGTGTGCCGACCGCCCAAGTCTCGGACAGGTCGCCCCCGAAAGTCTGCCGCCAAGGCTGCCGTTGTTTAATGGAGCCATGAGTTGCCAGTAGAAAACCAAGGAGACCAAGCCTGTGCCAAAGAAGAAGGATGTGCCTGAGGGGAAGGCGGTGTTGTGGGGTGTCCTGATGGACATGGAAGACGCGTTGATCCGCCTGAACACTCTTCCTGATTCCGCAACGTTGACGAACAGTGGACTTACCCTGATCTCACGGACACCGCTGGACTAGATTTTCAATTTGCCTG
>JBBAPI010000016.1:0-108464 GCA_040400915.1 Rubrivivax sp. | reverse complement strand
GGACTCCTTATCGAGTGAAAAAGTGTCCGCGAAATCGGGGGAACTTCAACTTCAGACACCATCAGTCCAGTGGACTGATGGTGCCTGGCGAGGAGCCGGGCCATAGGCCCGGCGCGGCCTGCAAGGCGTAGCCCCCAAGCGCGCGATGTCTTGATGGTCGGTCATGGCCCGCCACGAACACCTGCCGATCGACAAGGCCGCGCTGAAGTTCGAGAGAGTCGCCGGCTCGCTGCACGCGGGGAAGTCAGTGAGTTCGGTGGCCAGACACACGGCCCTGAGCGGCGGCCTGTTTTGACGCCGCGACGCCGGGCCACCGCTTGGGGTTTGTGTACACATCTGCCAGAATGCGAAGTCTGGGCGTTTCGGCCCTGAAGGACACCGCATGAAGGTTCCCACTGCAGAAACCCCCAGCGTCGGCATCCGCGAGTTCCGGGCCGCGCTGGCGGAGTACATCGACGCCGACACACCGGTCACCGTCACCCGCCACGGCCAGGCCGTCGGTTTGTTCGTTCCCCTGCGCCGGCCCAGCGCCGATGATGTGCAGCGCCTGCAGACGGCTGCGGCCAGCTTCCGCAAGGTCATGCCGCTCACCGAAGAGGAGGTCGAGGACATGGTCGCCGACTTCGACGCGTTGCGGCGCGGCCGTCCGCTGCCCGGCCGCAGCGCCAAGTGATGCCGGCTCGCCCGATCGTCCTGGACGCGAACATCCTGATCCGTTTCGTCCTCGGCGAAAAGGTGCCAGCCTTGCTGGCGGCGCACGCGGCCACGATCGACTTCCTGGCGCCCGACACCGCATTTGAAGAGGCCCGCAAGCACCTGCCAACGATCCTGCGTGCGCGCGGCGACGACGGCACCGGCGAGGTCGCCGCGCTGGACAAGCTCGATGCGGTGACGGCCATCGTCACGCCTGTGCCGGCCAACAGCTACGAGCCACTGCGTGTGCCTGCGCTGGCGCGCATCGGCCAGCGCGATCAACACGACTGGCAGGTGCTGGCCTGCGCCCTGCTGCTCAACTGTCCCATCTGGACCGAGGACCGGGACTTCTTCGGCACCGGCGTTGCCACCTGGACGACGGCCCTGGTCGAGCTGTACTTCGCCGATCCCGACCCAGGGCCAGCGGAACACTGATCCGCGTGCGATGAGCAAAGCCGAGACCCGCGCCGAACTCATCGACCCCGCCCTCAACGCCGCTGGTTCGGGCGCGGTGCACGAAGGTCGACATCGCCGACGACTTGCTGGCCCACCAGAATACCCAGCTCGCGGTGATCGCGGCCAGAGCCTGGCGCGAACAGCCGGTCTGATCGGGGGCGAATGGCGGCTCCTGGCCGGTATCGGGCCGCCATCGGGGTCAGTCCAATGCCGGCTGATCGGCACCTTGCTGACGTTCAAGCAGGGCGAGCAAAACAGGCGCCTGGGGGTAACCGCGCCCGCCAGCGCTGCCGTTTCGATGCCCGCCGCCGCCGCCGTCCATCGGACGGGGATGCGATGGCGCGCGGCGGTGTAGAGCGTCCTCATTTGCCTTCAAGTGCTGCCAGCAAGACCGGGGACCCGAGGGGGGCCGACCGCAGGACTTGCGGCCAGGAAACGGCGTTCTCCATGGCCTGCAAAGTCACCCAGAGGTACTGGGCCATCCGGGGCGTGTGATCCGAAGGGGGTCCGCGACACCGGGCTTGCGCAGGTAGGATTCGTCCCGTTCTTGTCCCTGTTCGTTGGATTGATCAAAGGATCCCACCGTGAGTCGACCCTTGTTTGGCGTGCTGCTCGGCGCGCTTCCCCTGGCCCTGCTGCTGACGTCGTGCCAGACGACCCCGGCCACCGCCCCGGCCGCGCTGTCCTCGGGCATCGACATGAAGAACATGGACCTGTCGGTGCGCCCACAGGACGACTTCTACCGCTACACCAGCGGCTCCTGGTTGAAGGCCACGTCGATCCCGGCCGACAAGTCCGCCTGGGGTTCGTTCACCGAATTGCGCAACAACGCGGACGCCAACCTGCGCACCCTGGTGGACGACATCGTGGCCCTGCCGGGTAAGGTCGCGGGCAGCGAAGAGCAGAAGATCAGCGACCTGTACCTCAGTTTCATGGATCAAGCCGGGCGCGAAGCGCGGGGCATCAGTCCGTTGAAAGCCGACTTCGAGCGCATCGATGCGCTGCGCAACAAGGCCGAACTGCCTGCGGTGTTCGCTGAGCTGACCCGGATGCGCGTCACGACGCCCTTGGGCATCGCTGTTGCCCAGGATGCCAAGGACGCCACCCGGTACACGGTCTACATCCGCCAAAGCGGCCTGGGCCTTCCTGACCGCGACTACTACCTGAATGACAAGGACGCCAAGCTCCAGGAAGCCCGTGCCAAGTACGAAGCCTTGGTGGCCAGGATGCTGGGTCTGGCCGGCGACCCGGATGGCGCCGCGCATGCCCGGGGCATCGTGGCGCTGGAAACCGAACTGGCCAAGGTGCACTGGACGCGCGTCGACAACCGCAACCCGGTCAAGACCTACAACAAGGTCAGCCAGGCCCAACTCGCCGAGATGGTGCCGGGGTTCGATTGGCAGGCCGAGTGGCGCGCGCTGGGCATCGAGGGCACGGGCGACGCCGTGATCGTCGCGCAGCCCAGCTTCCTGACCGGCTTCGCACAGGTGCTGCAGGCCACGCCGCTGGACACCTGGAAGGCCTATCTGAAGTGGCATGTCATCGGCTACTACGCGCCGTTCCTGTCGAAGACCTTCGCCGACGATGCCTTCGCCTTCTACAGCACCACCCTGCGCGGCGTGCCGGTGCAGGAGCCCGCCTGGCAGCGTGGCATCCGGGTGGTCGATGGCTCGCTGGGCGAAGCCTTGGGCAAGCGCTATGTGGCACGGTATTTCCCGCCGGAATACAAGCAGCGCATGGAGAGGCTGGTGGGCCATCTCATCGCGGCCTTCGGCGACAGCATCGACGGCCTGGACTGGATGAGCCCGGCCACCAAGCAGCAGGCACGGGCCAAGCTGGCCACCATCAACCCCAAGATCGGCTACCCGAACAAGTGGCGGGATTACTCGGCCATCTCGATCGCCAAGGATGACCTGATCGGCAACCTGAAGCGTGTGAGCCTGGCCGAGAGCCAACGCACCATCGCCCGCCTGGGCAAGCCGGTCGATCGCGAGGAGTGGGGCATGACACCGCAGACGGTCAACGCCTACTACAACCCCCGGATGAACGAGATCGTGTTCCCGGCCGCCATCCTGCAACCGCCGTTCTTCAATGCAGCCGCCGACGACGCCGTCAACTACGGCGGCATCGTGGCGGTGATCGGCCACGAAATCGGCCATGCGTTTGACGACCAGGGCAGCCAGTCCGACGAGATCGGCAACCTGCGCAACTGGTGGACGAAGGATGACCGCGAGAAGTTTTCGGCCAAGACACGGGCCCTGATCGCGCAATACGAAGCCTACGAGCCGCTGCCCGGCTACCGCGTCAACGGCGCCCTGACCCTGGGCGAGAACATCGGCGACAACAGCGGCTTGGCCGTGGCCTTCAAGGCCTACAAGCAGTCACTCGGCGGCAAGGCCTCGACGGTGATCGACGGCTTCACGGGCGAGCAGCGCGTGTTCCTCGGCTGGGCGCAGGTGTGGCGCGGCAAGATGCGGGACGACTCCACCGTCGTGCAGCTGAAGACCGATCCGCATTCGCCCACCGAAGTGCGCGGCACGGCCACGCTCAAGAACCAGCCCGGCTTCTACGACGCGTTCAATGTCAAGCCCGGCGACAAGATGTACTTGCCACCCGGGGAGCGCGTGACGATCTGGTGATCGGTGATCGGTGGCTGGCGGTCGGCGCTGGTCGGCCAGGGTCAGCGGGGCGCGCCCCGCAGCGCCGCGACGGGCCGCTGATGGTCTTCAGCGGTGACCTGAAGCGGCATCAGCACCAGCACCAGCACGAGCACCAGCACCAGCATCGGCGTCGTGGCAATACTGACTCTCGCTCGAGTTGAACCGTCAGCTCGGGTGTCGTACTCTCCGTCTCAATCGATGGATACGAGGCTGACGTGATGAGACTTTGCCCCAACTGCCAGTCTGCCGCTCCTGCAGGAGGCCGTTTCTGCGCACAGTGCGGCACCGCCTTGCCAGTTGACGTCTCGGCACCGCGCACGTCGCGCAGGCAGATGACGGTGCTGTTCTGCGACCTCGTCGGTTCAACCGAGCTGGCCGTCGAGGCCGACCCCGACGACCTCGTCGACGCCCTCGAGGGCTACCACGACACCGTGCGCGCCATCGCGGCGCGCTTCGGTGGCTACATCGCGCGCATCGTCGGCGACGGCGTCGACGTGTACTTCGGCTACCCGGTGGCCAATGAGGACGACGCGGCGCGCGCGCTGTATACGGCGCTGGCCCTCGCCGACGAGGTGCCGCGCGGCGACGCCGTCGCGGGCCGGCCGCTGTCGCTGCGCATCGGCGTGGCCACCGGCATGGTGGCGGTCAGCGTCAGTGAGGGCATCACCGTGGCCGGCGCCACGCCCAACCTGGCGGCGCGCATCCAGGCGACGATGCGCCCGGGCGGCATTGGCGTGGCGCCCAGCACGCGGCGCATTGCGGGCGCGCAATTCGCGTTCGAAGACGCCGGCGAGCAGGCGCTCAAGGGCTTCGACGCGCCGGTGGCCATCGCCCGCGTCGTCGGCGCCTCCTCGTTCGACAGCCGCTCGGCCTGGCGCGGGCGCGACGCCAGCCGTCCCCTGGTCGGCCGCGAAGCCGAACTGGAAACGATGATGTCGCAGTGGCGGCGCGCCGCGGCGGGCCGCAGCAGCGGCGCGCTCATCTCGGGCGAGGCCGGACTGGGCAAGTCGCGCCTGGTCACCGCGCTCGATCACGCCCTGCCGGTCCAGGGCCACACCCTGCTGCGGCTGCAGTGCTCACCCTTCCACGTCAACAGCGCCCTGCAGCCTTTCGTGCAGCACCTGGCCACGGCAGCCGGCCTGGCCGGCACCGACGCACCGCCCGAGCGGCTCGACAAGCTCGAAGCGCAGCTGGCGATCGCGGGCATCGACGAGCCGCGCGAACGCTCGCTCATCGCCGCGCTGCTGGGGGTGCCCACGGGCGATCGCTATCCACCGCTGGAAATGCCGCCGCCGATGCAGCTGGCCTTGACCAAGGACGCACTCAAGCACTACTTCGCCGGCCTGGCGCAGCAGCGCGCGGTGCTGGCGAGCCACGAGACGCTAACCCGCTACTTCGCCGGTCTGGCCGAGGTGCGACCGCTGCTCGTCGTCATCGAGGACATGCACTGGATCGACCCGACGTCTCTGGAACTGGTCGACCAGTTGCTGGCCGCGGGTGATGACACGCCGATGCTGGTCCTGATGACGGCACGGCCCGATTTCCACGCCCCCTGGCCCGAGGGCGAGGCCTTCGCCGTCGTCGCCTTGCAGCGCCTGCCCAACGCGGCGGCTGCCGAGCTGGCGGCGCAGCAGGACCCGCAGGGCGCGTTGCCGGCCGAGTGGCTGGCCCGCATCGTCGAGCGCACCGACGGCGTGCCGCTGTTCATCGAAGAAATGGCGCAGATGCTGCTCGACGCGCAACGCGAGGGGCGGCCTGCGGCGCAGCATTCGGTGCCCGAGACCCTGATGGACCTGCTCACAGCGCGCCTGGACCGTCTGCCGCCGGCCGGCAAGGCGGTGGCCCAGATCGCGGCGGTGATCGGCCGCGAATTCGATCGCGACCTGCTGGCCGCGGCCGCGCCGGCCGGCACCGGCGACCTGACTGCGGGCACCGTCGACCTGCTCGCCAGCGGGCTGGTGCTGCCGCTCGGCGCCGACGGCGCGCGGCTGATGTTCAAGCACGCGCTCGTCGAGGACACGGCCTATGCGTCGCTGCCGCCCAAGCGTTGCGCCGAACTGCACGGGCGCGTGGCCGATGCGCTGCTGGGGCCGTTGAAGGACCGCGCCGACGGCCAGCCGGCGCTGGTCGCGCGCCACCTGACGCGCGCCGGCCAGGGTCTGCGCGCCGCGCCCTGGTGGCAGGCCGCTGGCGGCCAGGCGCTGTCGCGCGGCGCCCCGCGCGAGGCGGCGGGGCACTTGCGCGCCGGTGTGCAGGCTCTGGAGACTGCGCCCGCCGCGGGCGAGCGCGACGCTGCCGAGCTCGGTCTGCTGTCGATGCTGGGGCCGACGACCATGGTCCTGCTGGGCCCGGGCAGTGTCGAGTTCGGTGAGGTGCAGGAGCGCGCCTACGGACTGAGCCAGGTGCTGCCCGGCAAGCCGCGGCTGTTCCCCACCACCTACGGCTGGTCCCTCTTCAACTGGGGCCGTGCGCGCCTGTCCACGGCGAATGAACTCGCCACCCGCCTCCTCGACGAAGCGTCACAGCGCACCGGCGACACCGAGGCGGCGATGGCAGCCAACAACATGGCCGGCATGGTGCTTTTCCACCTTGGCGACCCGGAGCAGGCGCGCACCCATCTGTCGCGCTCGACCGCGCTCTACGAGCCGCAGCGCGACGCTGCGCTGTACCCCGTCTACCTGATGGACTTCGGCGTCTTCGGCCGCTTCTACCTGGCCCTGGCCACGCAAGTGCTGGGCTATGCCGATGCGGCACGCCGCATCGCGGCCGAGGCGATCCAGCTCGCCGAGGGCTTGAACCAGCCGCACACCATGGGCTTCTCGATGCTGGCCAACTTCAACACCGCGGTGATGCGCGGCGACACGGCCGAGGCCCTGCCGATGGCCGAACGCTGCATCGGCTTCGCAAGCCAGTTCGGCTTCCCCGAGTTCATCGCCATGGCGCGCATCGCCCGCGGCTGGGCCCTCGCGCACGGCCAGCAGAGGTGGGACGAGGGTCTGGCCGATGTGCAGGCGGGCATCCAGGGCTGGGCGCAAACGGGTTTCGAGAACTGGCAGCCCTGGTTCGCGGTGCTCGAGGCCGAGATCCTCGGCCGGATCGGGCGGTCGGCCGATGCGCTGACGCAGATCGACCGCCAGCTCGAGCGCATCGCCGGCAATGGCGAACGCCAGTTCGAGAGCGTGCTGCTGGCCGAGCGCGGGGCCGCGCTGGCTGCCCTGCCCGGCGGCCGCGACGAGGCGGCCGCATGGTTCGACCGCGCCACCGCGCTGGCCTCGGAGCAAGGCGCGGCGGCCTGGGTCGAACGCAGCCGCGTTCGGCGGCTGCAGACCCTGGACGCCTGACGCGACGGCCGGGGCGCCCGAAAGCGCTCCGGCGGGGCCTTCAGTGCCCCGCGGCGCGGTGCCGGATGAGGCGGTTCGTCTCCACCGACCCATTGGCCGCCATCAGCGCGAAGGTCAACATCATGTCGTAGTCCGTGGCCACGATGCCGCTGCGGTTGGTGCCCGACATCGCTTCGCTGCCGGGGCGGCTGTCGAACCAGCGCGCCCATTCCTTGGAGCCGGGGTCGTACAGCAGGAACTGCCCGGTCTCGGGCGGGAAGGGCATGTTGGGCGACGGGTACAGGTTGGTCATGAAGGGGTACTGCGCCGTGCCGTGGCAGCTGATGCAAGAGCTGGCGCCGAGCTTGGCCGGCCGCTTGGGATCGCCGTCGCCGAAACGCTGGCCCGAGACGGTGACGACGTTGAAGCGCATGCCCAGGTCCAGCGGGCCGGCGAGCCGGCCGCCCCAGCCGAGCCCGTCGGTGACGAAGCTGGGCAGGTCGTCGGCTATCCAGGTCTCCTGGAGCTTGCCCTTGGGCCCCAGGCCATTCGGGTAGCGCGCGAGTTCGGTGTCGTTGCCCCAGGTGGCGCCGGCCGGCATGGCGCGGTCCCAGGGCGTGGCGCCGCTGGAACGCGTGTCGTAGAAGAAGGCCATGAACACCCAGCCCGTCTTGGGCGAGGCCACCTTGTCCTTGATGCGCACCGCCATCTGCAGGAAGCGCATCGGCGTGACCACGGGCGTGAGTTTGGTGGGGTCGCTCACGTAGAGCATCTGCGCCAACGCGGGCCGGTAGACGTGCGACAGCGAGGAGCCCTTCAGCACCGGCCACTGTTCTTCCGTGGCCGTGGCGCCCTCGACCTTGACGACGATGGAGCCCTCGGGGAACTGCGCGGCCTTCACGTTGGGGCGGAAGGGGTCACGGAAGATCTCGCCGATCTGGTAGGCCGCCACATCGTTGTAGTAGACGACGGCGTGGTTCTGGAAGGCGTCGACCTTGGGCGGGTTCGACGGGTAGGCCGTCTTGGGCAGGATCTGCCCGGTGTACGAGCCCAGCAGCGGGTCGCGCCCGGAGCTCGGGTCGATCTGGCCGTTTGGCATCGGCTCGCCCTGGCCGCCCCAGGGCATGTCGTACCAGCCAGCCTGCTGCGGCGTCCACTTCTCCGGGTCGTTGATCAGGCCCGAGAGCGCGGGCTCGATGAACTTCTTCACCGCCGCCACGTAGGCCGGTGCGGTGGCCGGCGTCAGTGCCACGCGCGGACGCCCCTGCAGCCAGCGCGCCGACGGCGGCGACTCCGGGTAGTCGAAGTGGCTCGGGCGGAAGCCCTTGGTCCAAGCGGCCTCGGCGGGCAGCACCGAGTTGTTGGCGGCGAACGGGTCAGGCTGGGCCGCCAGCAGTGAGGCGCTGCTCAGCGCCCCCGCCAGCAGGACCAACCAGCGATGGTGTGCTCGAAGATTCATGGGTCGGATCCTCCTGTTGTGTTGGACTTTTCAGGCCCCGGGGGGCGACTGCATGTTGGAGGCCCGGCGCACCAGCGTCAACCGGCATCGGTGTCGGCTGCGAACGCCGTCCAGGGCTGCGTCGGCCGGTCCTTCATGTGGCCGCGCAGCCAGGCATATTGGGGATGGCGGGCGAAGAAGGGCTCGACCTCGAAAGGCGTGCCGCAGGCACGCCCCCAGCGGGCCAGCATCTTCATCTCGCGCGCCAGCGGCCCCGATGTGACCTTGCCGTCGAGCGAACCCCAGGGGTACCAGGGCTCGTTGCCGCCGAGGCCCGAGCCATCGTTGTCGGTGTGGCCGCAGACCGTGCGCGGGCTCGGACATTCGGCGTCGAGGTAGACGTCGTGGTGGTCGGCCAGCAGGCGCGTGGCCAGCTCGGCGTCGATGCAGCCGTGGTGGCGTTCGCGCAGTTGCTCCCAGCGCACGCGCCGCGCGCCGCTCTGCAGCACGCTGTCGAAGCCGCTGGGCCCGGCGCAACCGAGATTGCGCACGCGCACATCGAGCGGGATGTTGTAGCCGGCGTAGAAGCCGTTGCCCACCACCGGCTGCAGCGCCTCCTGGTGCAGCGTCAGTTCGTAGGCCGCGATGCGGCGGCGGTTCACGTCACCGAGGAACCAGGTGTTGGTGTAGCCACCGTTGTTGCCGAAACGGAAGAGCGCCACCCATTCCTCGATGGTCGAGGCGTGCTGCGCAGCGCGCCGGGCGCGGAAGAACTCGGGCAGCGCCGCGGGATCGAAGCCGCTGCCGTTGATCGAGGTCTCGGCGATCACCAGGCCCTCGCCGGTCAGCCAGAAGTCGGTGCTGCTGGCGACGTAGCCGGGCACCGACTGCATCAGCAGGCGCGGCCCGCCGGCGGGCGCGATGTCGAGGATCACGTTGTAGGCGTCACCGTTGGCAAAGCGCTGCCAGGTGGTCTGCGCGATCACGACCTCACCGTCGCGCGTGGCCGCGCCCACGGCCACGAAGGCCGAGCAGTGGTGGCCGAAGTGGTGCCAGCGCCGCTCGCCGAGATGCGGGCCGGTCGGCGTGTCCTTGGGCAGCGCGACCGCAGGCTGGATCTGCCCCGCCATCACTGCCGGGAACCACTGGCAGATGAGCTCGGGGTAGCCGTTCCAGCCCAGCAGATCGGTCAGCGTGAGCGCGCGGGCATCCGCTGGCCGGTTCGCGTTCGCCCCTTCGACGATGCCCTCGAGTTCCTCCAGCACGTCCACGCCAGAACCGTCGCCCAACTGGCCGCCGAAGTTGGAAGCCAGCGTCTTCTCGAACATCGCCTGCGCGTTGGCGCAGAACCAGGCGAAGTCGAGCCCGGTGTCCATCAGCACCAGGAAATCGATGTGATCCAGCGCCTCGCGGATCTCCGCGGCCAGCAGGTAGCCATGCTGGAAGCCGCGATCACGAGGCCGGCCGCCGACACGCACACGGATCCAGCCGTTGACTTCATCGCGGGAGGCACCCTCAAGACGCTGCTTATGTTTCATCACACGCACCCCCGAAAGCCGACGCTGGCGCATCCTACGACGGCGGGCCCGCCGACCGCTCTGGGCTGAACCGGATGGCTACACGCTGTACGCGGTGGTGCCTGTCGCAGCGCGGGCCCACGATCCGCTGGAACCACTCTGCGGCTGGGTGACCCGGCCGGCTCGGTCCGAAGTGTGGGTTCAGCACAAGCTCGAGCAGGACGAGCCAAACAAGCGCCCCGGGGGGTGAACCGCGCCCGCCAGCCCTGGCGTCCCGATGCCCGCCGCCATCGTCCATCGGCGGGTGATGCAGTCGACGCCGCGAGGCCTGCTGGCCGACACCGGCCACTGTCGGATCCTTCGGATCCCTCGGATCCCTCCGAGGCCCAGCCTCAGGAACCGACGGGCTTGCCGCTGGCCGCCGCCACCAGCGCAGACGACGCACCGGCGGCCCGCGTTGCGCCGGGCGCCAGATCGGCGGGCTGGGCCAGCAACTCGCGCACCATGACCAGATGCGCGCGCAGCGCATAGGCCTCGCTGGCGTAGGCCGGCGGCAGACGCATGGCCTCGACGCGCGCCTCGATCTCGGCCAGGCGCCGCCGCTGCGGCTCGCGCTCACCGGGGGCCGCGCCGTGCCGCGCGGCCTGCTCGATGTAGGCGAGTTCGCCGTACCAGCGGTAGATGCGCCTGCGCATGCTCCAGCTGTAGAGGCCCGGCAGCGTGCGCAGCAAAGGGATGCCCACCGCCAGGATCGGCAGGCCCAGGAAGATCAGCCGCTGCAGCCACACCGCCGCGCCATAGGGCAGGTAGCGGCGCAGGCCCGAAGGGCCGCTCTTGTAATAGCGCTCGGCCTCGTCGGAGAGCGGGTACTCGCTGGCGTCGGCGGACGGGAACTCCCCCGGCCGGTTGACCACCGCGCCGCCTGTATGGACCTCGCGCGCGGCGTCCAGCAGCAGTCCGGCGAGCACCGGGTGGATGTCGCTGCGCGCCACCAGGTCGGCCTTGAGCGCCACCAGTTGCACATCCTGCGGCGGGATGTTGCGGCCGATATCGACCGCGCCCTCGGGCAAGGTCAGCGCCGTCAGCACCGGGATTTGACGGGTGAAGGCCTGCGCGCGCCTGACGCTCCACAGCCCGATGCCGGGCGCGCGCAACAGCCGCTGCACCGCCGGCGCCTTGGCGGCGGCGATGTAGAACACCGCATCCACCTCGCCGTTTTCCAGCGCCTGCGCGGCGGCCAGACCGCCGAGCGGCACCAGCGGCGGCGACATCGCCGTCAGGCCATGGCGATCGAGCACGGTGCGCACGACGGCCTGGGTGCCGCTGCCTTCGATGCCGGCGGCCACGCGCAGACCCTGGAGCTGGTTCAGCTGTTCGATCTTCAGGCCCTGGCGGCAAAACAGCCACAGCGGTTCGTAGAACATCGCGCCCAGGCTGACCAGGCGGTCTTCGTCGCCGGGCTGCTGCAGCCCGCCCTGCACCAGGGCCAGCGCGACGCCACCCTCGCCAGCGCGCAGCCGCGCGAGGTTCTCGACCGCGCCGGTCGAGGGCTTGAGCACCAGCTTGACATCCGAGCGGGCCAGAATGCCCAGGTACTGCAGCGCCACCGCGTGGTAGGCGCCATCCACCGGGCCGGTGCTCATGACCACCGTGCGCGGCGGCGCCGGTTGCCAGAAGTAGGCGATCAGCCCGGCGGCCAGCAACAAAGCGCCGATGGCGACGCCGTAGAGCACCACCCGTTCCTGCCAGCGCAAGCCCGAACGCCAGCCCTGGTCCTCAACCCGCGTGTCTGCCGCCATCGTTCACCTCGTCCACTGTCCAACCCGCTCCCGCGGCCCTGTGCCGCTCACAGCGCTGCTGTCGGGCGGCAGCGGATTGTCGATGGCCCTCTCGAACGGCGTTGTCAACACCGAGGTGACGCAGCGGATGGCCGAGCCGAGCCGGGTATCGCGCGGCACGCCGATCTTGAAATTGCCGATAGGGCCAGCGACCTCGACGTCGGGCGCCTAAACACCCATGTAGGCCGCGCGCACGCGCGGGTCGATCGCGAGTTCGCCACTCGGCCCGCTGAAGGCGACACGGCCGGTCTCGATCACGATGCCGTGCCGCGCCAGCTCGAAGGCGGTGAACACATCCTGCTCGACCAGCAGGATGCTCAGGCCCCGGGCATTGATGGCCAGCAGCGCTTCCGACAGTTTTTCCACTGCGCGCGGCGCCAGGCCCAGCGAGAGCTCGTCGATGAGCAGCAGCTGCGGCCGCGACATCAGGCCGCGGCCGATGGCGCACATCTGCTGCTCGCCGCCGGACAGCGTGCTGGCGTCCTGCTTCTGGCGGTCCTTGAGGATGGGGAAGAGGCTGTAGATCGCTTCGAGGTCGTGCTGGATGTCGGCGCGCAGGTCCTGGCGCAGGTAGGCACCCAGCAGCAGGTTGTCGCGCACCGACAGGCCACGGAACAGGCGGCGGCCTTCCGGCACATGGGCGATGCCGGCGCGCAGGATGGCCTCGCACGAGGCGCCGGCCAGGGCCTGCCCGGCGAACTGCACCGTGCCGGCCCGCGCTTGGACCATGCCCGACAGCGTGCGCAGCAGGGTGCTCTTGCCGGCGCCGTTGGAACCGACCACGCAGGCGATCTCGCCGGCCTGCACCTGCAGGTCGATGCCCCACAGCACCTGCACGTCGCCATAGCCGGCTTGCAGGCCCTGCACCTGCAGCAAGGGTGCGGCGGTGGTGTTCATGCGCGCATCCTTTCGGCGTACTTGGTGCCCAGATAGGCTTCGATGACTTTGGGGTCGGCGGCCACGGCTTGCGGCGATCCTTGGGCGATGAGTTCGCCGTGGTGCAGCACCAGCAGGTCGTCGCACAGCGAGAAGACGACCTTCATCAGGTGTTCGATCAGCAGTACCGTGATGCCCTGCGCCGCGATGGCGCGGATGAGTTCGATGGCCGCGCCGATCTCGGCGCTGTTCAGGCCGGCGTTGACCTCGTCCAGCAGCAGCAGCCGCGGCCGCATGGCCAGCGATTTCGCCAACTCGAGGCGCTTGCGCGACGGCAGCGTCAGCGCCGCGGCCGGCTGATCGGCCAGCGCCTGCAGGCCGACGAAGCGCAGCTGGGCCATCGCGTCCTCGCGCGCCTGCGCCGGACTGGCGGCCTTGCCGGCAAACAGCGCACCGGCCGTCACGTTGTCCAGCACGCTCATGCGCGGAAAAGGCTGCACGATCTGGAAGGTGCGCGACAGGCCGCGGCAGGCGGCTTCGAAGGGCCGCTGCTGCGTCACGTCCCGGCCTTCGAACTGCAGGCTGCCGCTGTCGGCGCGGTGCACGCCGGTGATCAGGTTGACCAGCGTGGTCTTGCCCGCGCCATTGGGGCCGATCAGCCCGACGATGCGGCCGGGCGCCAGGTCGAAGCTGACCTGGTTGACGGCCGCCACGCCACCGAAGCGCTTGGTCAGGCCTCGCACCTGCAAGAGCGGGGCGCTCATGGTGCCGTACCTGCGGCGGGAACCGCACCCGGCTTGGCACGCCAGCGCAGCCGGCCCAGCACGCCGCCGGGCAGGAAGAAGATCAGCAGCACGATGACGAGGCCCAGCGCGGCCTGGTTGTAGTCGAGGAAACGCGACCAGACGGTCTGCTCGATCAGCACGAAGCTGGCCGCGCCGATGACCGGGCCGAGCAGCGAACCGGGGCCGCCCAGCAGCACCATCACCGGCACCTTCAGCGTCAGCAGGATCGAGAAGGCATCGGTCGGCGCGATGTAGGACACCCATGACGCTGAGATCGCGCCCACCGTGCCGCAGAACAGCGCCGACAGCGTGAAAGCCGCGGTCTTGTAGCGCGTGACGGGCACGCCGACCATGTCGGCGGCGTCTTCGTTCTGCTCGATGCAGCGCAGGCCGAAACCCAGCCGGCTGCGGTCGACCCAGACCGCGCTGGCGAAGGCCAGCAGCATCACGGCCCACATCGCGTACAGGAAGACGCGGCCGGCGAACTCGGGACCGCCGGCCATGATCGGCACGTTCAGGCCCTCGCCGCCGCCGGTCAGGCCGGCCCACGACGAAGCCACCAGACGCAGCACCTCGACGATGGAGATCGAGCCCACCGCGAAGTAGTGGCCTTTCATGCGCAGCAGCCCGTAGCCCAACATGGCCGCGAAGGCGGCCGTGACCAGCGTGGCGCCGACCCAGGCCGCGACCATCGGCCAGCCGGCGTTCTGCAGCAGCGCGCCGGCATAGGCGCCCAGGCCGACGAAGGCCGCGGTGGCGAAGGACGGGTAGCCGGCGTAGCCACCGATCAGGTTCCAGGACAGCGCCAGCGCGCAGTACATGGCCACGAAGGTGGCCTGCTGCAGCAGGTAGTTGTCGCCGGCCAACGGCACCGCCGCCACGGCCAGTGCGAAGACGGCAAAGATCGCAACGGAGCGCTTCATTCGTAACCCTTGCGACCGAGCAGGCCGGTGGGCCGCGTCATCAGCAGCACCAGCATCAGGCCGTAGCCGATGAGGACCGCGTTCTGCGGTCCGAAGAGGTGGCCCGACAGCGACTCGATCAGGCCCAGCACCAGCCCGCCGGCCAGTGCGCCGGGCACGGTGCCCAGGCCGCCGATGACGCAGACCACGAAGGCCTTGCCCAGCAGCAGCCCGGAGATGTTGGTGGTGATGGGAAAGACCATCGCCATCAGTGCGCCGCAAGCCCCGGCCAGGCCGGCGCCGATGGCAAAGGTCATCGCATAGACGCGGTTGATGCGGATGCCCATCAGTTCGGCGGCGTCGCGGTCCATCCGCACGGCCACGATGGCGCGCCCGGTGCGCGACGCATTCATCACCGCGTAGAGCAGCAGCGTCAGCGCCAGCGCCAGCGCGAAAGCCACGATGCGGTCCCAGGCCAGCACGACTTCACCCAGCGACAGCGTGCCCAGGTCGAGCGTGATGCGCCGCGGCGTGGCGTCGAACAGCACGTTCATCGCGTTGTAGAGGATCAGGTCGAGGCCGAAGGTGACGGTCAGCGTGGTCAGCACCGGCTGGCGCACCAGGCGGTTGATCATCGTCATCTGGATCACCCAGCCCAGCGCGAACAGCAGCAGCGCCACCGGCAGCAGCGCCGCCAGCGGGTGCACCTGCCAGTGCAGCCAGGCGAACCAGGTGAGGTAGCCGCCCAGGATGATGAGCGAGCCGTGCAGCATGTTGATCACGTTCAACACGCCCCACACCAGCGAGAAGCCCACCGCCAGGCACGCGTACAGCGCGCCCAGCGTGAGGCCGTTGACGAGGATCTGCAGACCGATCACGGCAGCCTCAGAACGGGGCCACGGGGCGCAGTGAACCGGCCTTGATCGGCGCCGGGTAGAGCGGCACGATCTGGCTGCCCTGGACCTGGATGATGGGCAGGTCGCGGCCCTGGTTCATGCCGTTGGCGGTGAACTTCACCGGGCCGTAGAAGGTCAGGATGTCGGTGGCGGCCAGCGCGTCGCGCACCTTGGCCTTGTCCAGCGTACCGACCTTCTCGATGGCCTTCTGCAGCACCACCAGCGCGGCCGCGGCCGAGGCGTTGACGTAGTCGGGGTCCTTCTTCTCGCGGGCCACGAATTCCTTGTAGAAGGCCTCGGTCGAGCCGAAGACGTCGTCGGACTTGTAGGTCAGCGAGTGGTGCCACCACGAAGCACTGGTCACGCCGTCGGCGAGCTTGCCCAGGCCGTCGACGAATTCGCGGTAGGACGGGCCGGTGACCATGGTCACGATGGGCGCCGAGAACTTCAGGTCGCCCATCTGCTTGCGCGCCAGGATCAGGTCCTGTGTGTAGCCGGTGATGAAGACCCACTGCGCGCCGCTGGCCTTCATCTTCGACAGCGCGGCGGCGTGGTCCAGCGTGCCCACCGGGTAGAACTCGCTGTAAGCGACCTCGATGCCGTTGGCCTCGGCGGCCTTTTTCATTTCGGCGGCCATGGCGCGCGGGAAGACGTCTTCACGGCCCAGGATGGCGATCTTCTTCACGCCGGGGATCAGCCGCGTGAAGATCACGGCCATGTTCTGCACGATGCCGCCATTGGGCGCCAGCGTGCCGAAGAGGTATTTGTAGCCCTGGTTGAAGACCGTTTCGCTGGACGCCACCGAGGCCATCACCGGCACGCCGTAGCGCTCGGCCACGCCGGCCACCACCTTGGTGTGGCCCGAACCGAATGGGGCGGTCAGGAAGTCGACCTTGTCCTGCGTGATGAGGCGCTCGGCGATCTGCTGGGCGCGCTTCTCGTCGCTCTGGTAGTCGTAGGTCAGCAGTTCGACCTTCATCTTCTTCGCGCCGACCTGGATGCCACCGGCCGCGTTCACCCGCTTGAGCCACATGTCGTAGGCGACCTGCTGCTTCTTGCCTTCGTCGGCCAGGCCACCGGTCAGGGCCAGCGGCGCGCCGATGCGGATGACGTCCTGGGCCCAAGCGCCGCTGCCGGCGGTCCACAAGGCAGCCGTGACCGTGGCCTGAGCCGCCAGCCTGCCGAGTTTGAGGATCGAAGTTCTGCGCAACATGGGAGGTCCTAGCGGTGGTGGAGTGAAGGGGAAAGAGGACTGCTGCGGGCCGGGCCGCGTCAGCGGGTCGGGAGGCTCAGGCGGTCGGCCAGCACGCGCTGGATGGCGCGCACGATGCCGCGGTAGCCGGTGCAGCGGCACAGGTTGCCGGCCAGTTCCAGCCGGATGCGGTCCTCGTCGGCCTGCGGCAGGCGGGTCGCGATGTCGTGGGCGGTGATCAGCATGCCGGGCGTGCAGTAGCCGCATTGCAGCGCGTGCTCGGCGCTGAAGGCGGCGCGCAGCTGGGCCATCAGCGCGTCATCGGCAAAGCCTTCGACGGTGCGCAGCGCGCGGCCCTGGCAGGCCGCTGCCAGCGTGATGCACGAGCGCACCGGCGCGCCGTCCAACTGCACCGTGCAGGCGCCGCAGACGCCGTGTTCGCAGCCGATGTGGGTGCCGGTCAGGCCCAGCTGTTCGCGCAGGTGGTCGGCCAGCGAGCTGCGGTCTTCGGAGTCGGCGCGCAGCGTGCGGCCGTTGACGTGCAGGGTGATGGGGGTCATGGTTTTTCGGCGTCGATGTCGAGCCAGGCGCGGCGCAGCATGGCTTGGTGCCAGCCGCGTTGGACGGGGTCGGTGATGTGCAGGGCGTCGAGTTGCCGGCCGACGGCGGCCGGGTCGCGCAGGGCCAGCACGGCGGCCTCGCCGGACACCGCGTGCGGCATGCCGTCGGGTGCACCCAGCACGGCCCGCGCCACGCCGAGTACGGGGTCGAACCAGAGGCCGGCGATGGCATCGGCCAGCTCGCCGGGCTTGCGGCACAGCTTGCGGTAGGCCCAGCGGGCGCGGTCCGAGAACACCGGCACCTCCACCGCGGCCAGGATTTCGCCGGCCTGCAGCGCGGTGGTGTAGGGGCCGACATAGAAGCCGCTGGTGGCCACGCGGCGTTCGCCGGCCGGGCCGGCGATCAGCAGTTGGGCGTCGAGCAGCGTCATCACGCTGACCCAGTCGCCGGCCGGGTCGCCGTGGGCCAGGCTACCGCCCACGGTGCCGCGGTTGCGCACGGCGCGGTAGGCGATGTTGGCGGCCACCTGGGGCAGCAGGCCGCGCGTCACGTCGGGCACGCCGTCCCGATCCGCGCTGCGCACGTCACCGTCCTCGATGCGGGCATGGGTCACGGCCGCGCCGATGCGCAACTGGCCACCCTGCCGCGTGACGGCATTCAGCGCCGGGATGCGGCTCAAGTCGACCAGCCGCGCCGGGCGCGACAGGCGCAGGTTCAGCATCGGCCCCAGCGACTGCGTGCCGCTGCAGGGCAGCAGCAGCGCGTCGTCGGCATCGCCGGCGCGCGGCTGCAGCAGCGCCAGGGCCTGCGCGGTGCTGTCGCAGGCGTCGTAGGCGAAAGGTGCGGCCTTCATGCCGACACCGCCGCCTGCGCGAGGGCTGCGCGGGCTGCACGGGCGCGCTGCAGCGCCTGCAGGATGCGCCGCGGTGAGGCCGGGCACTCGGTGATCTCCACCCCCAGCGCGGCCAGTGCGTCGTTGATGGCATTGACGATCGCCGCCGGCGGCGCGATGGCCCCGCCTTCGCCGATGCCCTTCTGGCCGAAAGCGGTGTAGGGCGACGGCGTCTCCATGTGGTCGAGCCGGGCCATGGGCACTTCGGTGGCACCCGGTAGCAGGTAGTCGGCCAGCGTCGGCGCCAGCGGCTGGCCGTCGGCATCGAAGGGCATTTCCTCGTACAGCGCGCTGCCGATGCCCTGGGCCAGGCCGCCCAGCACCTGGCCGTCGGCGATCAGCGGGTTGAGCAGCACGCCGCCGTCTTCGCAGATCACGTAGTCCAGGATCTCGACCGTGCCCAGTTCGGTGTCCACCGCCACGGCGCAGGCGTGGGCGGCGTAGCTGAAGGTGCCGGTGTCGCGCTGCGCCTTGTAGCCGGTGGTCACTTCCAGCCCGGCCGGGTGGACGTCGGCCGGTATGCGCTGCGGCTGGCGGTACCAGGCGTGGGCGACTTCGGCCAGCGTCACATGGCGGCCGCTGGCGGGGTCGGTGAGGCCGCCGTCGGCGGCCCGCAGCGTGGCGGCCGGCGCGTTCAGCAAGGCCGCGGCGATGGCCTGCACCCGTTCCAGCAGCGCCTGGCAGGCGGCGGCCACCGCGCCACCCGACATCACCGCGCAGCGCGAACCCCAGGTGCCGGTGGAGTAGGGCGACATCGCGGTGTCGCCATGCACCAGCCGCACACTTTGCTCATCGATGCCCAGCACGCTGTTCGCCACCTGGGCCAGCGTGGTCTCCATGCCCTGGCCGTGCGAATGCGCGCCGATGCGCAGTTCCAGCACGCCGTCGGGCGTCAGCCGGGCGTGGCAGGCCTCGAAGCCCGGCACCATCGGGATGCCCCAGCCGTGGTAGACCGAGGTGCCGTGTGCGGCCTGCTCGCAATAGATCGAGTGGCCCACGCCGATGCGGATGTGGGCTTCGCTGCCCGCCGCTTGCCGCGCCCGCCACTTCGGCAGGTCCAGCGCCTCGACGGCGCGGTTCAGGGCCTGCGGGTAGTCACCGGAATCGAAGTGCTTGCCGGTGATGTTGTCGTAGGGCATCTCCTGGGGCTGCACCAGGTTGGCCAGGCGCACGGCCTGCGGCGCGAGGCCGGCGGCACGCGCCACCGCGTCCATCATCAGTTCGATGGCGAAGCACACGCCGGTGCGCGCCACGCCGCGGTAGGGCAGGATCGGCGGCTTGTTGGTGGCCACGCTCCAGGTGCGGCAGTCGTAGGCCGCCATCTTGTAGGGCCCGGGCAGGATGGACCCCACCTGGGCCGCTTCCAGGCAGGCCGAGAAGGGGTAGGACGAGTAGGCGCCCGAGTCCACCGTCGCATCGCAGTCGACGGCCAGCAGGCGGCCATCGCGTTCGGCGTAGAGCGTGATGTCGTAGTCGTGCTCGCGGCAATTGGCGTTGGCCGTCAGCTGTTCGCCGCGGTCCTCGATCCAGCGCACCGGGCGCTGCAGCTTCATCGCCAGCCAGGCCAGGCAGATCTCTTCGGGCAGCAGGATGCCCTTGTAGCCGAAGCCGCCGCCGACGTCGGGCGCGATGACGCGGATGCGCCCCTGGTCGATGCCCAGGCACTCCGACAGGCCGGCGCGGTTGATGTGCGGCATCTGCGCCGCGGTGTGCATCACCAGCTGGTCGAGCCGGCTGTCCCACTGGCAGACCACGCCGCGGCCTTCCATCGGCGCCATGCTCTGGCGCGCGGTGCGGATGTGGCGCCGCACCTGGATCGGCGCGCTGGCCTTGATCGCCGCCAGATCGCCCCGGACATGGGTGTGCAGGAAGACGTTGTCGCCCCAGTCGTCGTGCACCAGCGCGGCCGGAGCGGGGCCGCGCGCCGCCAGCATGTCCACGACGGCAGGCAGCGCTTCGATCTCGACCTGCACCTGCTCGGCCAAATCCTCGGCCAGGGCCCGGCTGGCCGCCACGCACATCGCGATGGTCTCGCCCACCTGGCGCACCTTGCCGCGGGCCAGTGGCCATTGGTCCGACGGCTTGAAGCCGGCCAGCCCCGACACCGCGCGGATGGGCCGCACGCCGACCAGGTCGTCCATCGTGTAGACGGCGTCCTCGAAGCCGGCGGGCTTGCTGATGGCGCCCAGCCGGCCGTGGGCCAGCGGCGAGCGCACGAAGGCCACGTCCAGCATGCCGGGCAGGCGGATGTCGGCCACGTACAGCCCGCGGCCGTGCAGGAAGCGCTCGTCTTCCTTGCGCTGCAGCGCGGCGCCGACGCCATGCAGGGGCAGGTCGTTCGGCTTCATGCGGCCTGCACCACGGGCAGGATGGACGCATCGGCGTCGAAGCGCAGGCCGTCCTTCAGGCAGAAGGCGGGGCGCAACAGGCGCTCGGCGACGAGCTGGGTGCCTTCGTTGTCGCGCAGCGCAAAGCGGCCGCTGTCGTCGTGCAGCACGCTGATGTCGGCCGGGTTGCCCACCGCCAGCGTCCCCAGGTCCTTGGGCAGGCCGAAGACATCGACCACATTGCAGGTGACCATGCGCACCACCTGCGCCAGCGGCAGGCCCAGCGCCAGCATGGCCGTCATCGCCGAGACCAGGCTGAAGCGCACCTGGCCGAAGAACATGTGTTCGGCGTCGCTGTGCACCTCCGGCGTGCCGGGCGGCGCGGGCACGGCGGTGTTGTAGCCGTGCATGTCGGCGCCCAGCGTGTCGGGCACGATGCCGGCGTCCAGCGCGATGCGCGCCATCTTGTAGCTGAAGTGCGAACCGTGGCCCACGTCCACCTTCAGGCCGCGCGCCAGCGCTTCGCGCACGACCGCATGCACCTCGCCCTGGCGGTTGACGAAGCCGCCGGGGTGGCGCGTAAACGGGTGGGCCAGGATGTCGCCGGCTTTCAGCAGCGGCACCACCTCGGCCAGGATGGTGTCGGCATCGACACCGTTGGTCCCCTCGGCGGGCAGCGGCCAGAGCTGGCCGAAGTGGATGTACAACGGCAGATTCGCCTGGCGCGCGATGTCGGCCGACAAACGAATCACCTCGATGCCCCAGCGCGCGAAGCCGCCCAGTTCGGCATGCGCCTTGAAGCCCTTGACGATGTCGGTGTTGGCCAGTGCGGCTTTCACCGTGGCGGCCACGTCGACGCAGTCGGGCTTGTACAGCGAGGGGTAGTAGTGGCCCTCCATGCCGCCGACCAGGTAGGACGACAGGTAGGCGAAGACGCGCGTGTGCTTGGGCTTGACGACGAACTCGCGGAAGGCCGGCAGCGTCATGCACGAAGGCCCGCCCTGGTCGATCAGCGTGGTCACGCCCGAGTGCACGCCGCACAGGTCGGCTTCCAGGCCGAAGCGCCCGGTGACGTGCTGGAAGACGTGGGCGTGGGTGTCGATCATCCCGGGGATGACGAGTTGGCCGCGCACATCGATGGTGTGCAGCGCAGCGGCCGGGCTGCCCGCCGGCAGGATGGCGGCGATGCGCCCGCCCTGCACGGCCACGTCGTAGCGGCCATCCAGACCCTGCGCCGGGTCGATCAGGTGGCCGCCGGCCAGCAGGGTGTCGAAGGGTGTCATCGCGTGGTCCTCAAGCGGTTCGGGAATTCGTCGGGGCGTTGCGGGTCGCCAAGGCGCCCTGCTGCGCCGCCAGCGACAGGCGGTGCAGCGTGATGTGGCGGATCGCGGCGCGCGAGGCGCCGATGTGGGCCCGGATCAGCCTCTCGGCGTCACCGGCCTGGCGCGCCAGCAGGGCCGCCAGGATCTGGTCGTGCTCGTCGAAGGCGGCCTGGATGCGCGCCGGTTCGATGAAATCGAGCCGGCGGATGATGCGGATGCGTTCGGTCAGGTCGCTGTGGGTGCGCAGCATCTCGCGGTTGCCGGCCAGCGCCACCATGGTGTTGTGCAGCTGCTCGTCCTCGCGTGCCACGGTCGCGCCGTCCAGCACGCGGGCCTGCTTCGCCACGCACCAGAAGGCGCACAGCGTGCCCAGGTCGGGCGCCGGCTCCATCGCGCACAGGCGGCGCACGGCGATCAGTTCGATCTGGATGCGGAAGTCGTAGAGGTCTTCGTAATAGGCCAGGTCGAAAGGCTTGACCAGCCAGCCGGCGTGGCCGCCGATGTGGTCGAGGTAGCCCTCGCTGGCCAGCACGTGCAGCGCCAGGCGCAGCGGCGTTCGTGAAACGCCGAAGCGGTTGGCCAGTTCCTGCTCCGAATAGCGCTGGCCGGGCGCCATGCGGAAATCGAAGATGTCGGCCTTGATGCTGTCGTAGACGGCCTTGCCGACCGGCGATTTCGCGGCGGCAGCGACGGTCGGGTTGGCAAGGACGTCCAGAGAGGGCATGGAACAGGCTATGCAAATGGCGTGCCTTGCCACCGCAGCCCGTGCCGCCGGTTTCGTGCACCAATTTGCGCCCCAATTGGGATCCCAAACGGTATTCGAATTGGTGCAGATGTCCCGTTTTGGGGCTGGAAGGCGGTCTGGCGGCGGCTGGGTGAACGGCATGCATCTTGCGTCTTTGGTGGCAAGACGCCGTTCCCCGCGCCGCCAGCCCGCCACTTTTCGTTGAGCCCACTGATGAAAAACCCCACCCGCTGTCTCGCCCTCATCGCCACGGCTTGCTTGGCCACGGCCGCCCACGCCCAGGGCGCCGCCAACTGCCCCAGCCCCATCCCCATCGCGCTGACCACGCCGCTGACGTCCGGCGTGGCGCTGCTGGGCGTGCAGGCCAAGCTGGGCCTGGAAGACGCGGTCGAAGAGATCAACGCCGCTGGCGGCGTGGGCGGCAAGAAGTTCAAGCTGGCCATCGAAGACGCGACCGGGTCCTCCACCACCGCGCTGAACACCCTGAACCGCCTGCTGGAAGACAAGCCGGTGGCGCTGTTCTCATCGATGATCAGCCCGCACATCTTCACGCAGAGCGACAGCATCAAGGCTGCCGCCACGCCGACGCTGATGGCCGGCACCAACGCGCAGTTGATGAAGGGCGCCAACCCCTGGCTGATCCGCCTGCACGTGCATGACGGCCAGTTGGCCGAGGCCGTGCCGAGCTACGTGGTCGAGAGCATGAAGAAGAGCAAGCCGGCCATCCTGACCGTCTCCGACGACTACGGCCTGGGCGCATCCAAGGGTCTGCAGGCGGTCTTCGAGCGCCTGAAGGTGAAGCCCGTGACGGTGGAAAGCTACGGCCTGAACGACAAGGACATGAGCGCGCAGCTGACCAAGATCAAGGCCTCGGGTGCCGATGTGCTGGTACTGTGGGGCCGCCCCGGTGACGTGGCCCTGGTGATGAAGCAGCGCCTGGCGTTGGGCCTGAGCATCCCTGTCATCGGCAACGCCAGCACCGTGGCCGCCACCACGCTGGCCAACCTGACGCCCGAGGAAGCTGACGGCGCGCTGGCCATCGGCGGCCTGTTCCCGCAGGTCGGCACCGACGCCCCGGCGCAGGCCTTCGCCAAGCGCGTGCTCGAGCGCAGCAAGATCCCGGCGGACAACTTCGCCGTCGGCTACCGCGACGGCCTGTACCTGCTGAAGGCGGCCATCGAGAAGGTCGGCTGCGACCGCACCAAGCTGCGCGATGAACTGCGCGCGACCAAGAACGCCAAGGGCCTGCTGATCAGCTACACCGCCGACAAGGACGGCGACTTGGCGCACACCATGGGCATCTACCGCAACAAGGGCAAGGCCACCGAGCTGGTCGGCACGATCAAGGAAACGGGTTACTGATCGCACGCCCGCCGTTCAGCGCCGCCGCCACACACGCCCATGCTTCAACTCGCCATCAACGGCCTCGCGATGGGGGCCATCTACGCCCTCATCGCGCTCGGTCTGCTGCAGATCTTCAACGCCGTGCGCATCGTCAATTTCGCGCAGGGGCAGTTGCTGATGCTGGGCGCCTTCCTGGGCGTGACGACCATCGTGCAGGCCAGCCTGCCGATCTGGCTGGCCTACTTGGTGACCTTCGCGGCGATGGCGCTGGTCGGCCTGATCTTCATGCTGGTGGCCTACTACCCGCTGCGCGGCAAGCCCTTCTACCTGGCCATCCTGACCACCATCGCGGTGGGCATCGTGCTGGAGAACTTGGTGCTGATCGTCTTCGGGCCGCTGCCGCAGTCGCTGCCGTCGCCCTTCGGTTCGGCGCAGGTGCACCTGGGTGAGCTGGTCATCCCGCAGCATGTGCTGTTCATCTTCGCGGCCACGGCGGTGCTGCTGCTGGCGCAATGGGCCTTCATGACCCGCACCCGCTTCGGCACCATGGTGCGCGCCACCTCGATGGACATGGACATGGCGCGCATGGTCGGCGTCAGCGTGCGCACCACCGTGGCCGTGGCCTTCATGCTGGGGGCGATGCTGGCCGGCGCGGCCGGCCTGCTGGTGGCGCCGCTGTTCCTGGCCGACCCGGCGATGGGCAGCTCGCTCGGTCTGAAGGCTTTCATCGTCAGCGTCATCGGTGGCTTCGGCAACCTCTACGGCGCGGTGCTGGCCGGGCTGCTGCTGGGCCTGGTCGAAACGATGGCCGCCGGCTACCTGTCGTCCGACTACCGCGACGCCATCGCCTTCCTGCTCTTCCTGGGCTTTCTCTTCGTGCGGCCGCAAGGCCTGTTCGGCGAGAAGCAGAGCGAGCGCGTATGAACACGGCCGCGATTCAAAAACCCAGTGGTCCAGCCTGGCTCAAGGGCCTGCTCGGCCTGGCCGCTTTGCTGGTGCTGCCGGCCGTCGTGCCCGGCCAGTACGCGATGCAGCTGGTCAACCTGGGCCTGATCAGCCTGATCGTGGTGGTGGGCCTGAACTTCATCACCGGCTACTGCGGGCAGATCAATTTCGCGCAGGCGGCCTTCTGGGGCATCGGCGCCTACGTCACCGCCTTGTTGACGCTCCAGGGCCTGTCGTTCTGGTTCGCGCTGCCGCTGGCCGCAGCGGCCACCGGCCTGTGCAGCCTGCTGCTGGGCGTGCCGACGCTGCGGCTGCGCGCCTTCTACTTGGCCATGGCCACCATCGCTTTCGGCGAGATCGTGCAACTGGTGCTGGTGCACTGGGAAACGGTGACCGGCGGCACCTCGGGTCTGCGCAACATACCTGGCATCACCCTGTTCGGCCACACGCTGACCGGCCACCGCGAGCACTACTTCTTCCTGCTGGCCTGGGCCGCGCTGGGGCTGGGCCTGTCGCTGCGCATCCGGGCCTCGCAGATCGGCCGTGCGATGATCGCGCTGCGCGATTCCGAGATCGCCGCCGAGGTGATGGGCGTCGACACGGTGCGCACCAAGATGCTGGCCTTCACGCTGTCCTCGGTCTACGCCGGCGTGGCCGGTTCGCTGTATGTCTCCAGCCTGCACTACGTCAGCCCCGACCTGTTCAGCAACGCGCAGGCGGTGCTGTTCTTCGTGATGCTGGTCATCGGCGGCGCGGGCTCGGCGGTGGGTGCGGTGGTCGGCACCGCGGTTTTGACCGTCTTGCCCGAGGCCCTGCGCTTCCTGAAGGAGTGGTACCTGGTGCTCTACGGCGTCGGCATCATCTTGATGGTCTGTTTTCTGCCGGAAGGTTTGGTCAGCCTGCGCCAGCGTTGGACGGCTCGGCGCCGCAGTGCCACGCCCGCCGCCGAGCCGGCAATGCCTGCCGATGCCGATGCGCAGGTCGATGCCGCGCAGCCCGCCGATGCCGGTTTCCTGAAGGCGCGCAGTGGAATGCCGAGGGTCGGCGCCTGGGCCGATGCCGGCCTGACTGTCCAGGCGGTCACCCAGCGCTTCGGCGGCCTGGTGGCGCTGGACGCCGTCAGCCTGCGCGTGGCGCCGGGCACGGTGCACGCGGTCATCGGGCCCAACGGGTCGGGCAAGACCACCTTCCTCAATGTGCTGTCGGGTGCCTATGTCGCGCAGTCGGGTTCGGTGCAACTGGCCGGCACCGAACTGATCGGCCGCCGGCCCAGCGCGATTGCCCGAGCCGGCCTGTCGCGCACCTTCCAGAACATCCGCGTCTACAAGAGCTTGAGCGTGCTGGAAAACGTCATGGTCGGCGCGGCCTGCCACCAGCCGGCGGGCTGGCGTGGCCTGCTCGCCATCCTGGCCGGCACGGCGGCGCAGCGGCGCCAGGAACAGGCGCTGCGCGAGACGGCGCTGCAGGCGCTGCACTTCGTCGGCCTGGCCGCGCTGGCGCAAAGGCCCGCCGGCAGCCTGGCCTACGCGCAGCAGCGCCTGCTGGAGATCGCGCGCGCCCTGGCCACCCGGCCGCGCGTGCTGCTGCTCGACGAACCCGCCGCCGGCATGAACCCGCAGGAGAGCACGCGGCTGATGGCCGTCATCGGTGCCATCCGCGACGCCGGCATCACGGTGGTCTTCGTCGAGCACAACGTGCGCCTGGTGATGGGGGTGTCAGACACGGTCACGGTCTTCGACTTCGGCAAGAAGATTGCCGAGGGCACGCCGCAGCAGGTGCAAGCAGACGAGGCCGTGATCGCGGCCTACCTGGGCCGTCCGCGCCAGCGGCCCGCAGCCGACCCCGCCAACGCTGCAGGCAGCACCCCGGAGCCCCACCATGCTTGAGGTGCGCGACCTCCACGTCCGGTACGGCAACATCACGGCGCTGCACGGCGTTTCCTTCCACGTGCAGGCCGGCGAGATCGTCACGCTGATCGGCGCCAACGGCGCCGGCAAGACGACCAGCCTGCACACCGTGTCGGGCCTGCTCAAGCCGGTGCAGGGCAGCGTGCGCTTCCTGGGCCAGGACATCCACGGCCGGGCTCCGGAAGCCATCGTGCGCCTGGGGCTGGCGCAGTCACCCGAAGGCCGGCGCGTGTTCTCGGGCCTGACCGTGGCCGAGAACCTGGCCATCGGCGCCACGCCCTGGCGCAAGGGGCGCGAGGTCATCACCGACGACCTGGACCGCGTCTACACGCTGTTCCCGCGGCTGGCCGAGCGGCGCACGCAGCTGGCCTGGTCGATGTCGGGCGGCGAACAGCAGATGCTGGCCGTGGGCCGTGCATTGATGGGCCGGCCGAAGCTGCTGCTGCTGGACGAGCCTTCGCTGGGCCTGGCACCCATCATCGTGGAACAGCTCTTCGAGCAGATCGTGCGCATCAACCAGCAGGGCGTCACCATCCTGCTGGTCGAGCAGAACGCTGCGATGGCGCTGGCCGTGGCCACCCGCGGCTACCTGCTGGAAAACGGCCGCGTGGTGCTGGAAGACCGTACCGAGCGCCTGCAGGCCCACCCCCTGGTCAAGGCCGCCTACCTGGGCGGTTGAAGGAAATCTGAACATGGACACGCAATTCTTCGACGCTGGCGCCGTCGTGCTGCAGTCGGGCCTGACCCACCGCAACACGCGCCTGGCCTACCAGACCCACGGCACGCTGAACGCCGAGCGCAGCAACGTCATCCTGTGGCTGACGCCTTTCGGCGCGCAGCACGGCGACATCGAATGGATGATCGGCCCGGGCCGTGCGCTGGACCCGACGCGCTACTTCATCGTCACGCCCGACCTTTTCGGCAACGGCCTGTCGTCGTCGCCCAGCAACGCGGTGGCGCCGGCCAACGGCAGCCGCTGGCCCCAGTTCACCTTCGCCGACAACGTGCGCATCCAGCGCCGCATGCTGCAGGAAACCTTCGGCATCGAGCGCATCGCGCTGGCCTGCGGCTGGTCGATGGGCGGCATGCAGGCCTACCACTGGGCCGCGCTGTTCCCGGAAGCGGTCGACCGGCTGGCGGTGATCTGCGGCGCCGCCAGGACCTCACCGCACAACCAGGTCTTCCTGGAGGGCGTGAAGGCCACGCTGACGGCCGATGTGCACTTCCAGGACGGCCGCTTCACCGGCTTCCCAGAACGCGGGCTGCGCGCCATGGGCCGCGTCTACGCCGGCTGGGCGATGTCGCAGACCTTCTACCGCGACGAACTCTGGCGCCAGACCGGCTGCTCGTCGGTCGAGGACTACCTGGTCGCTAACTGGGAAGGCAACTTCCTCAAGCGCGACCCGAACAACCTGCTGGCCCACATCTGGACCTGGCAGCACGGCGACATCAGCGCCAACGAGACCTTCGGCGGCGACCTGAAAGGCGCGCTGGCCGCCATCCGGGCCCGGGCCTTGATCATGCCCAGCGCCACCGACCTGTATTTCCAGGTCGAGGACAACCGGCGCGAGGTGGCGGCGATGGCGCATGCGGAACTCCGGGTGATCCCGTCCGACTGGGGCCACCGGGCCGGCATGCCGGTCAACAACCCGGTCGATTGCGCCTTCATCGAAGCGGCGCTGCGTGAATTGCTGGCCAGCATGCCCTGACCCCCATCACGGGGCCCCAATGACTGGCCCGCTGTCTGGGCAAGCAGCCATGGCAACATCCCACCGCTGATCGACCTGCCTTCGTGGCGCGACAGGTGATGCGATATGACAAGACTTCGACGCGGTGTGGTGCTGGTATCGATCACCTGCTTGACGGCCTGTGCCGGTCTGCCGCCGCTGGACGGCCGCGCGGCATCGGTCGCGCAGACCGACACTGCCGCTACGCGACTGGGGCGGGCGGTGGCGACGCTGCGGGCCGGCCACCCGACCGAGACGGGCGTGCATGCGCTGCCCGCCGGGCCCGACTCCTTCGCCGCGCGGGTGCTGCTGGCCGCCGGCTCGCAGCGGTCGCTCGACGTGCAGTACTACATCTGGCAGGGCGACGAGACCGGCACCATGCTGTTCGAGGCGCTGTGGCAGGCGGCCGAGCGCGGGGTGCGGGTGTGCCTGCTGCTCGACGACAACAACACCGGCGGGCTCGACGAAACCCTGGCCACGTTGGACGCCCATGCGCTGATCGAGGTGCGGCTGTTCAATCTGGTAGTGTACCGCGGCTTTCGGCTGCTGAACTACGCCACCGACTTCAGCCGCGTCAACCGCCGCATGCACAACAAGTCGTTCACCGCGGACAACCAGGTCAGCATCGTCGGCGGGCGCAACATCGGCAATGAATACTTCGGCGCCGGCAGCGGTGTGGCCTTCGCCGATCTGGATGTGCTGACGGTCGGCCCGGCGGTGCAAGCGGTGTCGGCCTCGTTCGACACCTACTGGAACAGCGCCTCGGCCTACCCGGCGCGGCCGCTGCTGGGTGTTGCGCTGCCGGGTTCGGAGTCCCGCTTGCAGAGCCGGTTCGAGCAGGCCCGTGCCGCGCCGGAGTCGGTGGACTTCATCGACGCCCTGCGCGCCGAGCCCTTCGTGGCCGACCTGTTGCAGGGCACGCTGGCCCTCAGGTGGGCCCAGGCCACGCTGGTGGCCGACGACCCGGCCAAGACCCTGGCCGTCGAGGTCGACCGCGACCTGCTGCTGCTGCCGGACCTGTTGCGCGCGGCCGGCGCGCCGATCCGCGAGTTCGACCTGGTCTCGCCTTACCTGGTGCTGGGCGAGCAGGGCACGGCAGCTGTCGTGGCCACGGCGCAGCGCGGTGTCAAGGTGCGCATCCTGACCAACTCGCTGGCGTCCACCGATATCGGCGCGGTGCATGCCGGCTACGCCAAGCGCCGGCACGAGCTGCTGGCTGCGGGTGTGACGCTCTACGAGATCAAGCCGGACGTCGATGCCGGTGCCTCGCGTGGCACGGACAAGGTCGGCAGCAGCTCGTCGGCCAGTCTGCACGCCAAGACCTTTGCGCTGGATCGCGAGCGCCTGTTTGTCGGATCGTTCAACTTTGACCCCCGCTCGGCGCTGCTCAACACCGAGATGGGCCTGGTCATCGCCAACCCGGCGCTGGCCCGCGAACTGGCCACGGCCTTTGACCGCGACGTCCCCAAGGCGGCCTACGAGGTGCGCCTGCAGCCCGACGGCCGCAGCCTGGTTTGGATCGAGCGCACCGCCCAGGGTGAGTTGCGCCACGACACGGAGCCGGGCACCTCGGCCTGGCGGCGGCTGGGCGTGAGCATCATGTCGGTGCTGCCGATCGACTGGCTGCTCTGACGGCCCGGCCCGAGCGCTGGGCGCTGCGGGTCGCCAGCGTCAGGTCTCCCCTGTTCCGTCCTGGTTCGCGACGGCATCGGCACCATCCGGCGCGACAAGCCGACTCGAACCGCTGGTCAGTGCACGGGCCTGTCGCGCGGCCTGGCCCCAATTCTTCCGGGCCTCAGCGTGCGCGCGCTGAGCGCCTGGCCGCGTTCAGCGCCAACAGCGCCAGGCCGACCAGGGCCACCGACGTGGGCTCGGGCACCGCCGTCAGCGAGTCGATCTGGAATGCCGCCGGGCCTGAGCTGCGATTGCCTGCGGCCACGAACAGGTAGCGCGCATTGAAGTTGGACAAGGTCAACGGGCTCGCAGGCGATCCATTGGTGATCAGCGCTTGCGTCAGCGGACTGGCCTGGCTGGAAGCGCTGAACGGACCATCGCCCTTCCAGATGCTGATCGGGTTGTAGTCGCCCGTGAAGGACAGAATGATCGAGGCGTAGCCGGAGTTGTCCAGGTCGAACAACACGCCTTCACGGTAGCCCGTCAACGCCAAGTTATTGACAGTGTTGTCGAGCACACCCAGTGCGCCGGCAAAGTTCCCCAAAGTGACGAGCGATCCCCAGGTACCGCCCAGGGTCGTCCAGGCTTTTGCCGAGGCTTTGATGCTGCCGAAGCTGGCCGAATTTGGCAGGACGCCGAGGTTCTGGTTGAAATCCAGCGTGACCTGGCCGGCGGTGGCTGGCGCTGACCCCACGACAGCCGCCGCAATCGCCATGCAGGCGGGCATGAATCGTTGAAACTTCATTGGATACTCCTGATGAATGTTATGAGGCAAAGACCGCCGGGGCAAAAAATGTGCCCGGAAAAAATTCTTCAAGTGAATCAACCCTTTATCAGGATCACCCCGGCTCCGGCGTCGCAAGATGTAAAAACTTTCGACAATGGGGCTCGCCATTGGCCCACCTCTCCAGCTACGCTGCGGGGCCGCGGTTGGTGGTCCCTGGGAGATCTGAACCCCATACTTTGTTCAGCGATCCCGGCGGGCGCAAGCCATACGGGCAACGCTCGAAGGGGGATGCAATCGGCGACGACCTGGCCCAGAATCGGGGTGTCACCCACCGGGAGTAGCGTATATGCCCAGACTCCCGCTCAGCGCTTCGCTCGCCGCCTTGGCGCTGCTGGCCACCACGGCGCAGGCCGGCGTGGTCGGCCAGTATTCGCCCAATCTGGTCTGGCTGTCGTCCAGCGCCCTGGCCAGTTTTGTCGGCGCGGGCACCGAGCTGGTTGACGCGGCGCCGCAGTCGCCCACCATCACCACCAGCCATCCCGGCTACGACGGTTTTGTCAAGGCCTCGGCGACGAACACGCTGCTGCCATTCAGTGGCACGCCCGACAAGGACAAGGCCCGCGGCGGCGTGGCGGTCGACTTCCACGCTGGCCTCGGCGCCATCGGCGACAGCTTCAGCTTCAACTCCAATTCGCTGGCCAGCGCCGTCACCGCCACCGCGGCAGCGGGCGACGACGCCTACGCCTACGTGCAGTTGCAGGCCAGCTTCAATTTCTACCTCGACGCCTCGTTCAGCGGCCTGCCCGCCGGCACGCTGGTCGGTCAGCTGTCGTTCGACGCGCTGCGCGTGCAGGAGGCGCACGAGCGCTTCTGGATTTCGGTCTACGACAACAGCGGCCTGGTGCACACCGTCCTCGCTGGCGACGGGCCGTCGACGGTGGCGTTGCGCATCGGCCAGGGCTATTCGACGGTCTACAAATACTACCTGACGGTGCCGCACGGTACCGACCCGAGCTACAGCCTGAGCGTCGGTGGCCAGGTGCAGGTGGTGCCCGAACCGGCTGCGCTGCTGCTGTGGTTAGCTGGACTGGCCGGCATCACCGGCGCCCGCTGCGCCCGTCTGCGCCCGCCTGCGCCCCAGGGTCAGGTCACTCCCATTCCTTCCTGATCTGAAACGCCACCAGCACCGTCAGGCGCGTTGGGCCGAATCGGACCGCTGGTTCGTGCACTGGCCTGGCGCACGACCCGGCCTTCGAGGTCCATGGGAGGTCTGACCGCACTTTCGCATGACCCCAATTTGGCAAGACCTATGTTTATGGGGGTTGCGCTCGCCAGACGGGCCGACTAGATTTTCGCAGGAACGGCGTACGGTGTTCATCTCAGTCCCCAGGAAGGAAATCGCATGTCTCGAATAGTCAACCGCCAGATCGTCGCAGCCGCCGCGCTGCTGGTTGTCGCCGGCAGTGCCTCGGCGCAGGTCGCGCGCGTCAGCAACCAGGTTTACGGCGGGTATTACGCCAACAGCAACCTCGACATCTCGATCGGGGGCGTCGCCCTGCCGACTTACACCAGCACGCAGTATTTCACCTACAACGTCGTGAGCAATCAGGGCGACTCGACCAGTGGCGCCATTGCACCAGCCACGATCAGCCTGAGCAGTTATGGCAACGACATCACCAGTCCCTGGACGGTGAACGTCGATGCGCGAGCGGGTACGACCTGGGGCGCGAACCATATCTACGCTTCGATCTCCGGCTTCGATTACACCAACATCGCCGGCACCCCACAGACCTTCTGCCCAACGGTGCCCGGCACCGATATGTGCAGCCCTGGGCCTGTGCAGATCCAGACTTTTTCGTCCACCAACAACGCCTACGCCTCTTCGACGTCGCGCTGGGAAGAGATTTACCAGACCTCCGGGGGGCCCGGTGCGCTGACCACCACTTTCAACATACACGCCACGCTGGGCGCAAGGGCCAGCGGGAGCGGAACGCCGAACGGCAGCACCAGTTTCTATTGGACGGAGCGGGATTTCAGCGGCAGCAACATTGCGCAGTTTTATGCGGGTTACGACGCTGGCAGCGACAGTTGGTGGGCGCAAACCTATTCCAACCTGAGTACGGGTGCGCTGGCCGGTTGGCATTACTACAACGGTACAGGCATGTTGACGGTGGGCGGTGTCGGCGGCTTGACGCTGACCTCCGGCGACGGCGCGAGCTTCTCCGGCGCGATCAGCGGCGACCGCAACTTCGCCACCGGCGACGTGGTCTATGTCGACTCGAACGCGCGGTCCTATGTCAGTGGCAGCGCGTACACCGATGCCGAAAACACGGTGAGGCTCACCGAGATCGTGGTGCCGGCCGGTATACGCATCCTGGCGCAATCGGGTACGAACTACGGTGGCATCGTGACCGGCGGCGGCGGGTTTTGCACGACGTCATCGTGCTTGGGTGGTGGCGGCGGTGGTGGTGGGCCGCCCCCGGTGCCGGAACCCGGCACCTACGCGATGTTGCTCAGCGGTTTGCTCGGGCTGGGCCTCTGGTCGCGTCGGCGGCGTCAGGTCTGACCGACGCGCCTGGCCGGCCGATTCATTCGGCGGGCTTGCCGATTCCTCATCTGCGCCGCCTTCGGGCGGCGCAGTTGTTCCGGAGTCGCCAGGGCCAGGTCTCCGGTGTCCCATCCTGGATCGCAACGTCATCCACACCATCAGCTGAGCAAGGCCGACTCTGACCGCTTGTCAGTGCACTGGCCTGCCGAACGACCCGTCCTGCGTCGTGGATGGGAGACCTGACCCCCCCATGCGCCCCGCATACCGACTGGTCGCATAAAGACCCCAAAGTAATTATTTTGAACCGAACAGTTCAAATGCGGCTTCGGTAGCGCGAGTCGCCGTGCAACCGATCCCCTCCACCCCCTCTCACAGAAAGTGCCCGAACATGAAGAAGCTCATCCTGTCCGTCGCCTTGGCCGCCGCCGCCCTGGGCGCACAAGCCGCCGACATCGTCGACACTGCCGTTGCCGCTGGCAGCTTCAAGACCCTGGCCACCGCGCTGCAGGCCGCCGGCCTGATCGACACCCTGAAGGGCAAGGGCCCGTTCACGGTGTTCGCCCCCACCGACGAGGCTTTCGCCAAGATTCCCAAGGCCGACCTCGACGCGCTGCTCAAGGACAAGGCCAAGCTCACCGCCGTGTTGACCTACCACGTGGTGGCCGGCAAGGTGATGGCCAAGGAAGTCAAGGCGGGCAAGGTCAAGACGGTCCAGGGCAGCGAACTGACCGTCGGCACCACCGGTGGTGTCACGGTTGATCAAGCCAAGGTCATCAAGACCGACATCGCGGCCGACAACGGCGTCATCCACGTCATCGACAGCGTTCTCTTGCCGAAGTAATTCCTGGCCGGTGGCCGGCCCGTGCGGTCGGCCAGCCCAAGGAAGAGCCGGGTACCAGCCCGGCTATTTGGTTTCCAGACCCCAACCGGGCCTACCCGGGCCGCACTTCTACCCCGAGCGCGATCGCCCAGACCGATGAGCCGACTCGGACCGCTGGGCCGTCCACGGGCCTACCGAACGACTGGGCCTTCGCGTTGAATGGGAGACCTGACCCCAATTCCTCTCGATCGGGTTCAGGGTTGCAGCACGACACGACCGCGGATGGCACCGCTGCGCAGGTCCTGCAGGGCCAGGTTGACTTCGGCCATCGGGCGCGTGCTCAGCGGCAGTGCGGGCAGCGTGCCCTGGCGTGCCAGCGCCATCATCTCTCCCATCTCGGCCGGGCTGCCGACGTAGGAGCCGATGATGCTGACCGCCCGCAACGGCAGTGTCGCGGGCATCAGCGGTGTCACGCCACCGAAGAGGCCCACGCAGACCAGCTTGCCGCCCTTGCGCAGCGTCGACAGGCCATAAGCAAAGGTGCTGGCCGCACCGACGAAATCGACGGCCGCCGCGGCGCCGCCGCTGGCTTTGAGGAAGGCCTTGGTGGCCTGGGCGTCACCGGGGTCGATGCAGTCCACGGCGCCGGCCTCGCGGGCCAGGTCCCACTTGCTGCGGTCGATCTCGGCCACCACGGGCCGCACGCCCAGCGCGGCCGCGGCCATGCGCACGCCCGACAGGCCGACCCCACCAGCGCCGATGATCAGCAGCGTGTCGCCCGGCACCAGCGGCGCGCACTTCTTCAGCGCCCCCCAGGCCGTCAGACCCGAACAGGCGTAGGTGCAGGCCTGGTCCTCGGGCAGCGGGTCGTAGGCGTACAGGTAGCGCGCCTCGGGCACCAGCACATGGTCGGCAAAGCCGCCGTCTCGGTTGATGCCCAAAGCGCGCGGCGCCATGCACAGTTCCTCGTGGCCGGCGCGGCAGGAGCCGCAGCTTGTGCAGCCTATCCACGGATAGACCACGCGGCGGTCGCCGACCGCGACGCCCTGCGCATCGGGACCGCAGGCAACCACGGTGCCGGCGATCTCATGGCCCAGCACGCGCGGCGGCGCGATGCCGCGGCTCAAGTCCATCTTGTTGCCGTTGCCGAGGTCGAAGTAGCCCTCGTGCAGGTGCACATCGCTGTGGCACAGGCCGCAGCGGCCGACGCGCAGCAGCACTTCGGCGCCCTGGGGCTGCGGCGTCTCGCGCAGCACCTGGGCCAGCGGTTTGCCGAAGGAGTCGAAGGGGTAGCTGAGCATGGCGGCCATCGTCGGAGTTGATGTCGCCGACTCTAGCGCTGTGCGGCGCCGCATTCCCGGGTGTCAGCCGGCCACATCGGCCGGCCTGGCTCGGCAGCGTCAGTTCGAGTCTTGCGGCTGCAGTCGTGCTGCCGCAACCCGCTTCGCCGGCGCCTTTTTGGCGGTGGAGGCCTTGGGCAACTTCGGATAGATGGCTCCGGCGAAGTCATGGTCGGACTTGTCGATGTCCACCCCGCCGAGTATCGGCTTGCCGCTCTGGGTGATGCTGCCGGGTATCTGGTAGCACATGATGGAGACCTGGTCGGGCGGCGTGCCGATGATGGAAGACTGCTCCAGCGGGGTCAGCACCTGGGCTTCCACTTCTGCCGCCGACCAGCCCTGCGTGGCGCCGAAGAAGCGGGTCGCCTTGTCGCGATCGATCAGGTTCACCAGCTGGAGCCGCATGTGCTCGTGCGGGAAGCCCAGCGTGTGGCCGGTCTCGTGCCGCACGACGCGATGGAATTCGCTGATCGGCGTTTTCAGCGAAAACGCCTCGAGGTTCATCGTGGGGTCGGTGGCGGGAATGCTGAGGATGTCGGTGCCTTCATAGGACCAGTAGCCGGACTGGTCGGGCGGGCTGCTGGCGAAAGCGATGCGCACCAGCGGGTGGTCATGGCTCTCCAGGAACTTGACGTTGGCCGTCTTCGACCAGGCGTTCATGTGCGACAGGATGCGCTTGCGCAGCGCCGCCGAAGCCGCTTCGAGGAAGCCCACCGTGAACACCAGTCCCTTCGGTGTCATCTTCCAGCGCTTCCCGGTGAGCACCGCAATGCGGGCCTTGGGCGGGTTGGCGCCCAGCGCCTGCGCGACGAGCAGCGTATGGGGGCGATTGGCCGGGTTGTGCATGACGGCCCGTTGCGCCGCGTCGATGCGCAGGTGTGCGGGCAGTTGTCGGGGGGTGCATACCAATTGAATGCTCATCGTCTGCTCCGGTTGGGTAGGGGAAGCGAGCTGCAGGGTCGTGCTCGGCATCAGCCGCCGGGAACGGCGTGGCGGATGACAGTGGCAGGCCCCAGCCGTCGGGTCACCTGGGGGTAACCCAGGTTGCGCAGGGTCAGGTGGCCCCGATGGGCTGTCCTGCCAGCGGGGTCGGTTCGCCCGCGCACAGACAGCGTGGGTCCGTGGGGACCATGCTCGTGTTTACCGAAGCGCACACGCAGCCCGTTCAACCAAGGACATCCCCATGCACGCAACACCGACACGTACCGCTTTCGCCATCGGTCTGGCAGCCGCCATCAGCCTGGTGGGCTGCTCGAGCATGGACCGCAACACGGCCACCGGTGCCGCGGTGGGCGGCGTGGCCGGCGCGGTATTGACCGGCAGCCCGGAAGGCGCTGCGGTCGGTGCCGTGCTGGGCGGGGTGGTGGGGAATCAGGTGGACAAGAAGAAGAAGTAGGCCGCGGCGCACAAGCCGGCCTCGGGCCGGAACCGGGGCGGCGCGCGCCATCGGCAGCCTCTGCCGGGCGATAGCACCGCCTGCAACACAAGCTGCAGGCCCCAGCGCTCATGGTGATCCCTGATGGTGAATGGCGTTGCCGCGCAGAGTGGATCCCTATAGATTCAGCCGCGACATCCACCCCTCGGAGAAGCACCATGATTTCGATCCAGCGCCGGCAACTCATGGCCGGCATCGGAGCCGCTGTCGCCAGCGTCAGCTTCGGCCCCCTGGCACGCGCGGCCATGGGGCCGGACGACAAGTTCGACCTCGTCATCAAAGGTGGTGAAGTCGTCGACCCCAGTCAGGGCCTGCGCGGCAAACGGGACATCGGCATGCGCTACGGGCGCATCGAGGCGCTCGAAGCCGACATCCCCGCAGCGCGCGCCCAGCGGGTGCTGAACGCCGCGGGCCGCATCGTCGTGCCGGGGCTCATCGACCTGCACGCGCACGTCTTCACCAGCGGCATCGGCATCCCGGCCGACGAGCTGGTGCTGTACCAGGGCACCACCAGCGCCGTCTCTGCGGGCGACGCAGGCTCCAGCACCTTCGCCACCTACCGGCGCTATGCGACGGCGCAGTCGCGCACGCGGATCTTTGCTTTCGTGCACATCGCCAACATCGGCCTGTCGGCGTTCCCGGTGGGCGAACTGTTCAACATCGACTTCGCGCAAACCGAGGCTGCGGCGAAGGCGCTGGCCGAAAACGCCGACATCGCCATCGGCATCAAGGTACGCATGTCGCAGAACGTGATCGCGCGCCATGGCATCGAACCGCTCAAGCGCGCCATCCGCGCCTGCGAACTGGCGGGCACGAATGGCCGGGTGATGTGCCACATCGGTGGTGTCGAGTCGGTGGAGCTGATGTCGCTGATCCTGCAGACGCTGCGGCCCGGTGACATCCTCACGCACTGCTATTCGGGCGCACCGAACGACGGGGGCCAGTTCACCAACATCGTCCAGCAGGGCAAGCTGCTGCCTGCTGCGCTCGACGCCAAGCAGCGCGGCGTGCTGTTCGATGTCGGCCACGGCGGCGGCAGCTTCGACTACACCGTGGCCGAAGCGGCCATCGCGCAGGGCTGCGCGCCCGACACCCTGTCTTCCGACATCCACGTCTATTCCGGCAATTCGGCCGGACAGCCCTACCTGACCAACGTGATGAGCAAGTTCCTGAACATGGGCTACTCGCTGGAGCAGGTGGTGACGATGGCCACGGCAAATCCGGCGAAGGTCATCAACCGCATCACCAAACACGGCACCTTGCAGCTGGGCGCCCCGGCCGACGCCACCTTGCTCGACGTGGTGAACGGGCCGGTCGAATTTGTCGACACGCGCAACAACAAGCGGCCCGGCAAGGTCTCCATCAAGCCGACCAACACCGTGATCGCCGGCGTCGCCTTCGGTCAGCCCTATCAGGCACCGTTCTCGACGCGCTGAGGCCACAGCCACTGCCGCCGCCGACTTGTGGCACGCGGCGGGTGCTGCCAGAGCGCACCCGTCGCAGCGCGACGCTTCAGGCGGCCTTTTGGCCGATTTCGAAGTTCGACAGTTGCTCCAGCGCCCGCACCATGCCGGAGTGATCCCAGGCCGCGCCGCCGTGCGCAATGCAGGCGCTGAACAGCTGCTGTGCGTTGGACGTGGCGGGTAGGGCCAGGCCGAGCGACTTGGCTGCGCCCAGCGCCAGATTCAGGTCCTTCTGGTGCAAGGCGATACGGAAGCCCGGATCGAAGGTCCGCTTGATCATGCGGTCGCCCAGGATGTCCAGGATGCGGGACGTAGCCAGGCCGCCCATCAGGGCTGCCCGCACCTTGGCCGGGTCGGCACCGGCCTTGGCGGCGAAGAGCAAGCCCTCGGCCACGGCGTTGATGGTCAGCGCGACGACGATCTGATTGGCCACCTTGCAGGTCTGCCCGTCGCCGCTGCCGCCGACGAGCGTGATGTTCTTGCCCATCAGCTCGAACACCGGCTTGACGCGCTCGAACACCTCTGGCTTGCCACCCACCATGATCGACAGCGTCGCGTTCTTCGCGCCCACGTCACCGCCCGACACCGGGGCGTCGAGGTAATCGCAGCCCAGGGCTTCGATCTTGAGCGCGAATTGCTTGGTCTCCACCGGGGAGATCGACGACATGTCGACCACGACCTTGCCCGCAGTCAGGCCCTTGGCCACGCCGGACTCGCCGAACAGGACCTCGGCCACGTTGGGTGTGTCCGGCACCATGGTGATGATGATGTCGGCGCGCTGCGCCACGCCCTTGGCGTCCAGGCACTTCGTGGCGCTGCTCTCGGCAATTTCCGGCGGCGTCTTTCCGCGGGTGTAGACGAACAGTTGGTGGCCGGCCTTGAGCAGGTGCCCGGCCATGGGCGCACCCATGATGCCCAGGCCGATGAATCCGATCTTGAGGGGTGTCGAGGTCATGCTGTCTATCCTTGATCTGTCTGTGTGGGGTCGGGCGCTGCGACGTTCGAAGTCACTGGCCCAGCGCCTGGCGCCAGCCGAGGCCGGCCTCGGTCGTGGTGGCGGGCTTGTATTCGCAGCCTATCCATCCCGTGTAGCCGATGCGGTCGAGGTGCTTGAACAGGAAGGCGTAGTTGATCTCGCCCGTGCCGGGTTCGTTGCGGCCCGGGTTGTCGGCCAGCTGGATGTGGCCGATGCGCGCGAGGTACTTCGTCATCGTTGCAGCCAGCTCACCTTCGTAGCGCTGCGCATGGTAGATGTCGTACTGCACGAAGGCGTTGGCCGCGCCGACTTCGTCCAGCACCGATATCGCCAGTGCCGTGTCGTTGAGCCAGAACCCGGGGATGTCGTAGTTGTTGATGGGCTCGATGAGCAGCCTCAGGCCAGCCTTCTCGAGCTCGGCCGCAGCAAAACGGAGGTTGGCCACGAAGGTGCTGCGCAGCACGGCCGCGTCGATGCCCGCCGGCGCCTTGCCCGCCAGGCAGTTCAACTGCGGCACGCCCAACGCCTTGCCGTACTCGATGGCTTTGGCCACACCGGCGCGGAACTCGCCCACGCGGTCGGGATGGCAGGCGATACCACGCTCGCCGCCGTCCCAGTTGCCGGCGGGCAGGTTGTGCAGGACCAGCGTCAAGCCATGCTCGTCGAGCTTGCGCTTGATGTCTTCGGCTTCGAAGGCATAGGGGAAGAGGAACTCGACGGCCTTGAAGCCGGCCTGGGCGGCGTGCTCGAAGCGATCCAGAAAAGGATGCTCGGTGAACAGCATCGTGAGGTTGGCAGCGAAACGGGGCATGTCGGTCTCCGGTGTTCTTGCGGGCATGGGCCCGCCGGCGGCATGCCGCCGGCGGGTGGGTCAGGTCACTCCAGCAAGCCCGCCGTCTCCAGGCCCTGCCGGCCTTCGGGGTGGCGGCAGTCGATGTCTTCGAACTCGTTGATCTTGTCGATCTCGGTGCCCATGGCGATGTTGGTCACCTTCTCGAGGATCACTTCGACGACCACCGGCACGCGGAACTTCCGCGCCATGGCTTGCGCTTCGACCATCGCGTCCTGGATCTTCTCGGGGTCGGTCACGCGCAAGCTCTTGCAGCCCAGGCCTTGAACGACGGCCTGGTGGTCCACGCCATAGCTCTTCAGCGTGGTGTCCTCGACGTTCTGGTTCTCGAAGGCCAACTGCACGCAGAAGTCCATCTCGAAGCCGCGCTGGCTCTGCCGGATCAGGCCCAGGTAGCTGTTGTTCACCAGCACCTGCACATAGGGCAGGCGGAACTGCGCGCCCACGGCCAGCTCTTCGATGAGGAACTGGAAGTCGTAGTCGCCCGCCAAGCCCACCACCGTGCGCGTCGGGTCTGCCGCCACCACACCGAGAGCGGCGGGAATCGTCCAGCCCAGCGGGCCGGCCTGACCGCAGTTGATCCACTGGCGCGGGCCGAAAACGTTCAGGAACTGCGCACCGGCGATCTGGCTCAGGCCGATGGTGGTGACGTAGATGGTGTCGCGCGGCAGCACCTTGTTCATCTCTTCGTACACGCGCATCGGCTTGATCGGCGTCTCGGTGTAGTGGGTCTTGCGGTGCATCAGCTGCTTGCGCTCGGCGCAGCGGCGCGACCAGTCGCTGAAATCCTTCAGCGCCTTGGCGGCCTGGCGTTCACGCGCCACTTGCACGAAGAGTTCCAGCGCCGCCTTGGCGTCGCTGACGATGCCCAGGTCGGGGTTGAAGACGCGGCCGATCTGCGTCGGTTCGATGTCCACGTGCACAAAGGTGCGACCCTTGCAATAGACCTCGGTCGAACCGGTGTGGCGGTTGGCCCAGCGGTTGCCGATGCCGAGCACGAAGTCGCTGGCCAGCATGGTGGCGTTGCCATAGCGGTGGCTGGTCTGCAGACCGACCATGCCGGCCATCAGCGGGTGGTCGTCGGGAATCGTGCCCCAGCCCATCAGCGTGGGTATCACCGGCACGCCGGTCAGTTCGGCGAACTCGACCAGCAGATCTGACGCGTCGGCGTTGATGATGCCGCCGCCGGCCACGATCAGCGGCTTGCTCGACGCCATCAGCATGTCCAGCGCCTTCTCGACCTGCTTGCGCGTGGCGTGCGGCTTGTAGACCGGCAGCGGCTCGTAGGTGTCGATGTCGAATTCGATTTCGGCCATCTGCACGTCGAAGGGCAGGTCGATCAGCACTGGACCCGGCCGCCCGCTGCGCATCAGGTGGAAGGCCTGCTGGAAGCTGCGTGGCACCAGGGCCGGTTCGCGCACGGTCACGCTCCATTTGGTGACGGGCTTGCTGATGGACTCGATGTCCACCGCCTGGAAGTCTTCCTTGTGCAGGCGGGCGCGCGGCGCCTGGCCGGTGATGCACAGGATGGGGATGCTGTCGGCGATGGCCGAGTACAGACCGGTGATCATGTCGGTGCCCGCCGGCCCACTGGTGCCGATGCACACGCCGATGTTGCCGGCCTTGGCTCGGGTGTAACCCTCGGCCATGTGGGAAGCGCCCTCGACGTGGCGCGCCAGGATGTGCGAGATGGACTCGCGCTCGCGCAGTGCCGCATACAGCGGGTTGATCGCCGCGCCCGGCACGCCGAAGGCCTGCGTGATGCCCTCTTTTTCCATCACCAGAACCGCGGCCATCGCGGCCTTCATCTTTGCCATGTGAGTCTCCTGAGCTGATTTTTTCGATATTGGCTGCTCGACCGCCTCTTGCGAAGCCCAGTGCGCGCATAAGCAGTATTCCGGAGCAAGGCCAGCAGCCTGCCGCAATACAGTGGGCCATGGACAGAGTCAACGCCATTCAGGTCTTCATTCGGGTCGTCGAGACCTGCAGCTTCAGCAAGGCCGCCGCCGAACTCGGGATCACGCAGCCGACGGCCACCAAGGCCATCGCCGCCACAGAAGAACGCCTGGGTGTGCGTCTGTTGCACCGATCGACCCGCGGGGTGACGCCGACGGAGGTCGGGACCCAGTACTACGAACGCTGCAAGGCCATCGAGCGCGCCATCGACGAAGCCGAGAACCAGGCGTCGCAGGTTCACCGCGGCGCGGGCGGGCTGCTGCGCATCAGCACCTCGGTGGCATTCGGGCGCCGCGTCCTGGTGCCGCTCGCCTTGGGGTGTATGCAAGACAACCCCGGTGTGCACATCGACATCAGCTTCGACGATCGCTATGCCGACCTGGTCGAACAGGGCATGGACGTGGCCATCCGCATGGGCCAGATGGCCGACTCGAGCCTGGGGGCCCGGTATCTGGGCTCCAACCCCTGGGTCATGGTGGCGTCACGGCCGTACATTGACCAGCATGGAGAACCTGTCGTGCCCGGCGATCTCGCCCAGCATGCCTGCATCGTCTACAGCAGCGTCCAGGGCGACGACCGGTGGCGGCTGACGCCGCCTGCTGGCGCCGCCGTGTCGGCCCCGGTCAAAGGGCCGTTTCGGTCCAACAACCTGTCGGCCGTGCTGGCCGCAGCCCGGGCCGGCCTGGGTCTGGCGATCCTGCCTTGGTACGTCGCACGGGAGTCGCTGGCCTCCGATGCGGTGCGGGTCGTGATGGCCGACCACGGGTTGCCCGCCCAGGAAATGCACGCCGTCTATCCGTCGCCGAAACTCGTGCCGCAGAAGGTGACACGCTACATCGACCACCTGCAGCAGGCGCTGGCCGGTGATTGGTGGTTGCGGGCGCCGTAGGCGACGCAGCCCTGCGCTGCGCGGGCGCGCGGCAGCGCAAGGCAGCCAACGGCATCAAGGCTGACGAACAGGGACAGGCCCTGTTCGCAGCCGGTCGCGGTGGCCACTGGGCCGCACGAATGCCGCGCATCGCGTCTCACTTCGCCGCTACAGTCATCGCCTTTGCAGGATCGCGGGCCTCGCGAACAGTGCCATGCTCAAAGCCGCTCTGGATCTCGGTGACGTAGCCCATGCCATCCAACTCGCATTGGCGCCTGTTTTCCTGCTGACCGGCATCGCCGGCATCCTCAACGTCATGGCGGGACGTTTGGCTCGGATCATCGATCGCGGACGCCAGCTCACTGAACGGGAATTGACGCCGCAGATGGAACGCATGAGCGCCGTCCATATTGAACTGCCCAGTCTGGAGCGCCGCCGCCACCTGGCCAGTTCCGCCATCACGGCGTGCACCTTTTCGGCGCTCACGGTCTGCATCGTCATTGCATCGCTTTTCGTCGAAGTGCTGCTGCAGATCGAATTGAAGTGGCTCGTCGGCCTGCTGTTCACCGGTTCCACGCTGGCGTTGGTGGTCGGCCTCGCCTTCTTTCTGCGTGAGGTTCACCTGGCCACGCAAACGGTGCGCATACCCGCGACGGTTCCCCATCCCGATCCCCATCCCTAGCCCGTGCCCGCTTCCTGGGTGCGGCCCAGGCCGGCGCGCGTGCCTCAGTGGCTCAGGAAGCGCTCGGCCAGCCGCGTCCAGTAGGCTGCGCCGACGGTGAGGATCGCGTCGTTGAAGTCGTATTTCGGGTGGTGCAGCATCGCGCCGTCTCCGTTGCCCAGGCGCAGGAAGCAACCCGGCTTCTTTTCGAGGTAGTAGGCGAAGTCCTCGCTGCCGGTGACGGGTGGAAACGGCGCGACGACCCGCTCGGGGCCGACCAGTTCCTCGGCCACCTGCGCGGCGAAGCGCGTCTCGGCCTCGCTGTTGACGACCACCGGGTAGCCGCGCTGGTACTCGATCGTCACTTCGCCGCCGTAGCCCTGCACATGCGCCGTCACCAGGGCGCGGATGCGCTGCTCGAGTTGCTCGCGCACGCCCGGGACGAACGATCGAATGCTGAGGGCCATCGTGGCCTCGTCAGGAATCACGTTGGCCGCCGAACCGGCATGCAGCGCGCCGATGGTCACGATGGCCGTTTGTCGTGGATCGACGTTGCGCGACACCACGCTCTGCAGCGCCATCACCAAGCTGCCGGCCATCAGCACCGGGTCTACCGTCTGGTGCGGCCGCGCCGCGTGGCCGCCGCGGCCGTGCAGGGTGATGAAGGCGCTGTCCGAAGCCGACATGAAAGGGCCGCTGCCGAAGCCGAAGGTGCCAGCGGGCATGCCCGGCGTGTTGTGCAGGCCGAAGATGGCGTCGCAGGGGAAGCGTTCGAACAGACCGTCTTCGATCATGCGCTGCGCACCGCTGCCCCGGCCGGCTTCCTCGGCCGGCTGGAACACCAGGTGCACCGTGCCGTCGAACTGGCGCGTCTTCGCCAGCTGTTGCGCCGCGCCCAGCAGCATCGCCGTGTGGCCGTCGTGGCCGCAGGCGTGCATCACGCCGGCGTGGCGGCTGGCGTAGGGCTGGCCCGTGGCCTCCTGGATGGGCAAGGCGTCCATGTCGGCCCGCAGCGCGATGCTGCGGGTCGAACGTCCCACGCGCATCGTGGCCACCACGCCGTGGCCACCGACGCCGCGCGCCACGTCCCAACCCCAGTCCTGCAGGTGGCCGGCCACCAGCGCCGCCGTGTCGGCTTCCTGGAACGACAGTTCAGGGTGCTGGTGGATGTGCTGGCGTGTCGCCGACAGAAAGCCGGCCGAAGCCGTCAGGTCGCCGAGTTGGCAGTAGCAGCGCAGGCGCTTGTTCACGGGGCGTGTCCCTTGGAAGCCATCAGACGCCAGATGATGCCCGCAGCCGGCCTGGTCGGGCGTCTGCCCGCGCACCGGCTCAAGCGGCAGCCCGACCCCGCCGAACTCGCTGGCGGGGTGCCATGCCCGTCTCAGTGCGCCGGCGCCGTCGTGTCGCCCACCGTCACGCGCTTCATCAGGCGGCGCTGGCCGGCGTCGAAATCCTTGCGGGCATGGATGGTGCAGCGGTTGTCCCAGATCAGCGTGTCGCCGACCTGCCAGCGGTGCTCATAGCGGAAGCGCTCGCTCTCGGCGTGGTCGCACAGGGCGTCGAGCAGCGCGCGGCTCTCGGCGGGCGCCAGGCCGTGAACATGGTCGGTCATCAGCCGGCAGATGAAGAGGGCCTTGCGGCCGCTGTCGGGCAGGGTTCGCACCACCGGGTGCACGGCCGTGGGTGCGCTGGCGTCGAGGGTCTTGTTCTGCGCGTGCGTCTGGCCGTATTCGTAGGTGTTCAGCGCGCTCAGGCCCTGCAGCCGCTGCTGCAGGTCGGCGGGCAGGGTGTCGTGCGCCAGGCACATGTTCGAGAACAGGGTCTCGCCGCCGCTGCTCGGGATTTCCAGCGCATGCAGCACACCGGCCTTGTTGGGCACTTTCTGGTGGATGCGGTCGAAGTGGAAGGACAACTCGCCGTCGGGCAGTGCGCCCAGCGTCTGGCCGTTTTCGCGGATGTTGCTGATGACCATGATCTCCGGCCGCGTGGCCAGGGGCGACGTTCGGCGGGCCATCTCGATGGTGCCGAAACAGGCGGCGAAGGCGATCTGCTCGGCCTCCGTCATGGGCTGCCCGCGCACCACCAGCACATGGTGCGCCAGCCAGCCCTGGGCCAGCGCATCGGCATCGGCTGGCGTGATGTGGTGCACGTCCAGGCCGCGCACTTCGGCACCCAGTGCCGGGCTCAGGGGGATGAATTGCAAGGGCATGACGGTCTTCCTGGGTCGGGCGCTCAGCGCCCCTTGAGCAGACGGTTGAAGTCGACCTCGCACTTCTCGGCCTCCTCGCGGGGGGCGGCCGGATCGATGTAGAGGATCTTGGCGCCCTTCAAGTCGCTGGCCAACTTCTTGACGGGCGAGAGGTAGTTCATCTTCTGCATCAGCAACTGGGCGTCGCTGATCATGTACTCGTAGAAGAGCAGGGCGGCATGGGGGTGCGGCGGCCGGCGCGACACGCCGATGCCGTTGCTGCGGCCGATCAGCGGGTCGATGGCGAACCAGTCGATGGGCGCGCCCTTGGCCCGCGCCTGGTCGACCATGTAGCTGTAGACCGTCAGGCCCAAGGGCACCTCGCCCGAGGCGACGATGTTGTTCAGCAGCGTGTGGCCGCTGCGCACGCTCCAGCCGTTGCGGGCGACGAGGTCCTCGAACAGCTTGGTGCCCTTGTCGCGGCCCAGGTGCTTGAGCAGGCCGCAGTACCACTCGTGGTCGTTGGCCTCCACGCCGAGCATGCCTTTCCAGCGCGGCGCGAGCAGGTCCTCGTAGCTCCTGGGCAATTCGGACTTCTTGACCGCGTTGGTGTTGTAGGCCTGAACGAAGACGCTCAGAAACTGCGGTGCCCAGCCGTGGTGGGGCATCAGCGTCTCGGGCAGCAACTCGCGGTGCAGATCGCTTTCCACGGCCTGCAGCAACTTCTCGGTGTGCAGGATCTCCATCTCGGGACCCGAGATGTCCACCGCGTCGAAGTCCCAACGGTTGGCCTGCTTTTCGGCCAGCAGCCGCTGCAGCACCTTCATGGTGCTGGCGCGCCAGATGTTGACTTTCACGCCATAGCGCTTTTCGAAGTCGGCCGCCAGCACCGTCATGTCCTTCTCGGGGATGGACGAGTAGAACGTGGCGCTGCCCTCGCGCCGGGCCGCCTCGGTGAGGCGGGCGCGGCGTCCGGGGTCGTTGCGCGTGGCGAGGTCGGCGAAGGACTGTGCCGCCGCCCCGAACGCGGCCAGACCCAGCGTCGAAACGGCCAGAGCGCGTGCCACGACAGCGCGCCAGACGCGAGCTTTCCCGAACATCCTTGTCTCCTCTTGTCTTCCCATCATAGGTCCGAATTCGCAATTCAGGAACGCCGTTCTCTATAGGAGAACGTGCGCCGCGGCGACCTGATGCGGTGGCGGCGGACCAGCTCACGGCTGGCTGTCCTGGTAGGCCTTGCCCGGCTTGAAGGGCTGGCCGTCGATCACCGCCAGCCGCGCCGCGCTGGGTAGACTCGGCGGCTGCTCGGCTGGGCTGCGGCCCGGCCGCAGGGATGGCACAAGGCAGGAGTCAACATCGATGGTCGACCGCAGAACTTTCGGGCAGCAGGCCCTGAGTGCCGGTGCGCTACTGGCCACGGGCATCGGCTTGCAGGGCCGTGCCGAGGCGCAGGACGCCATCTGGCCGGCCCGGCCGCTGCGCATCGTGGTGCCGTTCGCGCCCGGCGGCAGCGCCGATGTGGCGGCCCGCTTCGTGGCGCCGCGGCTGAGCGAGCGCCTGGGGCAGGCCGTGACCATCGACAACCGCCCGGGTGCGGGCGGCACGCTGGGTGTGGGCATGGTGGCCCGCAACACGGCGGCCGACGGCTACACACTGCTGCTGGCCGCCGCGGGGGCCTTGACGATCAGCCCACACCTCAACCCCAACCTGGGCTACGACCCCGTGGCCGATCTGGCCCCGGTCAGCGGCTTCGCGCGGATACCGCTGGTGCTGATCGCCAACGCCAAGCTGCCGGCCAACACCATCGAGCAGTTGCTGGCGCTGTTGCGCCGGGAGCCGGGCCGTTACAGCTACGCCACCACCGGCAACGGCTCGGCCATGCACCTGGCTGGCGAGAGCTTCAAGGCGCTCACCGACACCTTCGTGGTTCACATCCCCTACCGTGGCAGTGCGCCGGCGGTGGCCGCGGTGATGTCGGGTGAAGTCCAGCTGGCCGTGGTCGACCTGACCAGCGTGCTGGGCCGCAGCGATGGCGAACGCATCAAGACCCTGACCTTGCTTGGCAAGCAGCGCTCTGCGCTGGCGCCGGCGATACCGACGCTGGCCGAGACCGCCGACCCGCGGCTCAAGGCTTTCGACGTCAGCGGCTGGTTCGGCCTGTTCGCGCCAGCCCGCACGCCGGCCCCGGTGGTGCAGCGCCTGAACAGCGAACTCAAAACCCTGCTGCGCGCCGACGATCTGCGTGAGCGCTTCAAGGGCTTCGGCATCGAACCCATGCCGACCAGCCCGCCGGAGCTGGGGCAGTTCCTGCGCACCGAACTCGGCAACTTCGCCGGCATCGTCCAGCGCGCCAACATCAAGGCCGAATGAACATGGCAGTCATCGACGTCCACACCCACATGTTCACCGCCGCCTGGCTGGAACTGCTGAAGGCGCGCGGCGGCGCTTTCAACCTGCAGACGCGGCCCGACGGCAAGCAGGAGATCTTCCGCGGCAACACGCCGGTGGTGATCCCGCAGGTCGGGCATTTCGACTACGAACTGCGCATCCGCGAGATGGACCGCTACGGCATCGACATCTCGATCGTCTCGCTGACCTGCCCCAATGTGTACTGGGGTGACGAAGCCACCAGTGTGCTGGCGGCCCAGGAATCCAACGACGCCATGCAGGCGGCGCAGGCCCGCTGGCCCGACCGCATCCGCTGGTTCACGTCGCTGCCCTGGGAGTACCCGGAGCGCGCGGTGCAGGAACTGGAGCGCACCTGCGCCCGCGGCGCCGTGGGCGTGATGGTGCTGGGCAACATCGCCGGGCGCAGCCTCACCGACCCGCTGTTCGCCCCGGTGTGGGCGGCCATCGACGCGCACGCACTGCCGGTGCTGGTGCACCCGACCGACCCGCTGGGCGCCGAGGCCATGGGCATTGCACCGCACAACCTGTTCTGGTCCGTGGGCTTCACCTACGACACCACCCTGGCCATCGCCAAGATGATCTTCAGCGGCTTCTTCGACCGCTATCCGAATCTGAAGATCATCGCCTCGCATGGCGGCGGCACGCTGCCCTATCTGGTCGGGCGTTTCGAGATGGGCGACAAGGTCGAGTTCGAACACCTGCGCGAAATCCAGCGCAAACCGCGCGACTACCTGCGCCACATCTATTACGACTCCATCACCTACGACCTGGCGCCGCTGAAGTACCTGCTGGACGTGGCCGGCAGCAGCCAGGTGATGCTGGGTACCGACTGGCCGCACCGGGTGCACGAGGCCGATGTCGCCGTCTCGCGGCTGGATGCCTTGCCCCAGGCCGATCGTCATGCCATCCGCGAAGGCAACGCGCGGCGCCTCTTCAAGCTGTAGGCGGCCATGCGCTTGTGGCGCAAGCCCGGCGCGTCAGGATCCCGGAACCGCCGGCTGTTTGACGCCGTCCGTGAACTCGAAGCCCTGCTGGCGCACGCTGTCGTCGATCAGGGGCATCAGCTGGCGGGCGGCCGCCAGGTCGCGCTCGCCGCTTCACCCAGGCGCAGCTGGGTCCAGCCCAGGCTGTCGCGATAAGCCGACTCGGCGCCGTCGATGTCCACGGCCTCCTCGCAATCCTTCAGCGCCCGACGCGGCCCGAGGGTTGCAGATCGCGCTCTTCGATGCCGGCGCGGCGGGCCGCCCGCAGCGTCATCGAGGTCAGCGGCGCGCCGGTGCCCTTTCAAGCGGCCTCTGTCGACGTGGTGGTCTGTGAGCCCGGCGGCCGGGCTGCGCCGTGCTGCGCAAGAAGAAGACCCTATCCTTGGCGGCTGCCCCTTGCCGAGTTGTCCGATGCCCTTGTCTCACACCCCGACCGCCACGCTGGCCCGACTGCGTGCCGGCACGCTGCAGGGCAGCACCCACCTGGACCTGCGTGGTTGCGGCCTGGTCGAAATGCCCGCCGAAGTGCTGGCGCTGGCCGACACGCTCGAGGTGCTGGACCTGTCGGGCAACGCGCTGAGTACGCTACCCGACAGCGTGGCGCGCTTGACGCGCTTGCACACGCTGTTCGCCTCGAACAACCGCTATGCGGCGCTGCCGCCTGTGCTGGGCCGCCTGCCCAGGCTGGACACGCTGGGTTTCAAGGCCAACCAGATCGACCAGCTGCCCGCCGAGGCCCTGGCGCCGACCCTGCGGTGGTTGATCCTGACGGACAACCGCATCGCCGCCTTGCCGCCGACACTGACCGACTGCAGCCGGCTGCAAAAGCTGATGCTCGCGGGCAACCGGCTGGGCCGGCTGCCCGGGGGCATGGGCCGCCTGCAGCGCCTGGAACTGCTGCGGCTGTCGGCCAACCGCTTCGAACACGCAGCCCACGCGCTGCCCGATGAACTGCTGGCGCTGCCGCAACTGGCCTGGCTGGCCCATGCCGGCAACCCGTTCAGCGCGGTGGCTGAGCAGGCGGCCCAGGTGCAGGCCGCTGCCCGGGACATCCCGTGGGCGGAACTGCGTCTGCTGGCGCTGCTGGGCGAGGGGGCCTCGGGCCACATCCACGCGGCAGACTGGCAGGCTGCCGGCGAACCGCTGCAGGAGGTGGCCTTGAAACTCTTCAAGGGCGCGGTCACCAGCGACGGCCTGCCGCAGTGCGAGATGGCCGCCACCCTGGCGGCCGGCCGTCACCCGCACCTGGTCGGCGCGCTGGGCGTGCTGGCGGGCCACCCGCAGGGCGCGCAAGGCCTGGTGCTGCCGCGCCTGGCGCCGCACTGGGCGCCGCTGGCCGGCCCGCCCAGCATGGCCAGTTGCAGCCGCGACGTCTACCGTGCCGGCCTGCACCTGCCCGCCGCGCAGGCGGTGGCCATCGCCCGCGCCGCGGCCAGCGCGCTGGGCCATCTGCACGAGCGGGGTCTGTCGCATGGCGACCTGTACGCACACAACCTGCTGGTCGACGGACAGGGCCAGGCCTTGCTCAGCGATTTCGGCGCGGCGTCCTTCCTGCCCCGCGACGACCCGGCGCGGTCGGCGGCCTTGCAAGCGCTGGACCGCCGTGCCTGGCAGATCCTGGTGGACGAACTGGCGCTGCGCAGCGACGCACCGGACCGGGTGCTGGCAGCGGTCTGAAACGCCCGCCGGAGCAGGCGTCCTCGGCCGGGCGCGATGCCGATGGCGATGCACAGCAGGACCCACGCGCTGAGGGAACGCCCGAAGGCGTTCGTCAGCAGCCCATGCGGCCGATCCGCACGCCGATCTCGCAGGCCCCGTCGGCTGCCAGGCAGCAGTGGGCCGTCAGGTAGGTCAGCAGTGCGTTCATCTGCCCGATCGAAGGCCGGTAGTGCAGGTTGCGGCCTTCGCGTTCCTGCGCCACCAGGCCGGCCTGCAGCAGTTCCTTCAAGTGGAAGGACAGGGTCGAGGCCGGCACGTCCAGCAGGGCCGACAGGGCGCCGGGCTGCAGGCCTTGCGGGCCCGCGCCGACCAGGGCGCGGAAGACGCGCAGGCGCAGCGGCTGGGCCAGTGCCGCCAGTGCCGCGACGGCGGTGGCTTCGTCCATCAGGGGCGGTGGGGCAGGGCCCTGTGCGTCGGCAGGGCCAGGGTGATGCACCAGCAGACGGCCAGCATCGCCGCCGATCCGATCAGCGAAAACAGCAGGCCGCCGCTCTGGTAGAGCCAGCCCGACAGCAGGGTGCCGAAGAAGCGGCCCAGCGCGTTGGCGGCGTAGTAGAAGCCGACGTCCTCGGCGGCCTTTTCCGAGCCGGCGTAGGCCAGGATCAGGTAGGAATGCACCGAGGAGTTGACGGCGAAGGCGAAGCCGAAAACGCCCAGGCCAGCGACGACCACCCAGTCCAGGTGCGGCACCTGCAGGGCCACCGCGACGGCCAGCGCGCTGGGTACGACGGCCAGCACAGCCGACCACCAGCGGGCAGCCGGCACTTCGGTGCTCAAGCCATCGTCGCTGCGCCTGACCAGGGCGGGCGCCAGCGCCTGCACACCGCCGTAGCCGATGGTCCAGGCGGCCAGGAAGCCGCCGACCATCGTGAAGGTCCAGCCCGAGGCGTACAGGAACACCGGCACGCCGACGACGAACCACACGTCGCGCGCGCCGAACAGCACCACGCGTGCAGCGGCCAGCAGGTTGATGGCGCGGTGCTTGGCGAACAGCTCGCGGGCCGACTTCGAGGCCTGGGCCTTGCCCATCAGCGGGGGCACGAAGGCGACGACGCCGGCCAGCACCAGTGTCAGCAGCCCCGCCATGGCCCACAGCGAGGCCTGGAAGCCGAGGCGGTCGAGCAGCAGGCCGCCGAGGAAGAAGCCCACGCCCTTCATCGCGTTCTTGCTGCCGGTGAACCAGGCCACCCACTTGAACAACTGGCCCGACGCGGTGCTGGCGGTCAGCTTGATGGCCGACTTGCTGGCGGTCTTGGTCAGGTCTTTCGCGATGCCGCACACGCCCTGCGACAGGACGACCCAGGCCACCGACATCGTCACGGTCCAGCTGGGTGACAGCTGCGACAGCAGCAGGAAGCCGCTGATCTGCGTGCACAGGCCCACCGTCAGCATGCGCTGGATGCCGTAGCGCGTGGCCAGCCAGCCGCCGATGAGGTTGGCCACCACGCCCATCGCCTCGTACAAGAGGAACAGGAAGGCCAGCGTGAAGGGCGAATAGCCCAGCCGGTAGAAGTGCAGCAGCACCAGCATGCGCAGGGCGCCGTCGGTCAGCGTGAAGCCCCAGTAGGCGGCCGTGACGATGGCGTAGTGGCGCGCGCCTTGCGATGGCGCAGCGGCTGGGGCGGCTGGCGAGGGCGTGACGGCTGCCATGGCGGTCTACAGGCCGAGGCTGTCCATGTGACAGGCCAGATCGACCATGCGGCAGGCATAGGCCATCTCGTTGTCGTACCAGGCGTAGACCTTGAGCATGGTGCCGTCGGTGACCAGGGTGGACAGCGCGTCGATGATCGAGGAGCGGGTGTCGCCGGCGTAGTCGGCGCTGACCAGCGGCCGCTCTTCATAGCCCAGGATGCCGGCCAGCGGGCCCTTCGCGGCCTCGGCGAACAGGCGGTTCACGGCCTCGGCCGTGGTCGCGCGCTGCAGTTCGAACACGCAGTCGGTCAGCGACGCGTTCAGCACCGGCGCGCGCACCGCATGGCCATTGAGCTTGCCCTTCAGTTCGGGGTAGATCAGCGTGATGGCCGTGGCGCTGCCGGTGGTCGTCGGCGCCAGGCTCAGCATGGCGCTGCGCGCGCGGCGCAGGTCCTGGTGCGGCGCATCGACCATCCCGTTGGTGTTGGTCGGGTCGTGGATGGTGGTGATCTGGCCGTGGCGGATACCCAGGGCTTCATGCACCACCTTGACCACCGGCGCCAGGCAGTTGGTGGTGCAGGACGCGGCCGTGACGATGCGGTGCTGCGCCGGGTCGTAAAGATGGTGGTTGATGCCGACGACGATGTTCAGCACCGGTCCCGCCTTCACCGGCGCGGCCACGATGACGCGCTTGGCGCCGCGGTCGAGGTGGCCCTGGATGGCGTCCGGGCTCAGGAATTGGCCGGTGCACTCGAGAACCAGGTCCACGCCGAGGTCGCCCCAGGGGATGGCGGCTGCGGTGGCGTGCGACGAGTAGGCGAGTTCGCGGTCGCCGATGCGCAGGCTGTGTTCGCCTTGGGCGGCGATGCCCGTGCGCCAGCGGCCCTGCACGCTGTCGAAGGCCAGCAGGTGCGCGGTCGCGGCCGCGCCGCCCCGGAGTTCGTTGAGGTGCACGACATCCAGCCGGTTGCCGGCGCGCGGGTCGTCCGTGGGCCGTTGGGCGGCGCCCGATGCCGCGCGCAGCGCCAGACGGCCGATGCGGCCCATACCGTTGATTCCGACTTTCATGGCGCTCCTGACGCGGTCTTCACACAGGCCATATTGCCCATATTTCTATCGATGTCGAAGTATCGGGCTTCTCCGTGACAACTGGCTGACCGTTCTGGGCCGCGCGGCCCGCAAAGCAAAGCGCGCCCGGCTCGTGAGAGCCGGGCGCGCTGCATGCATGGGGCTGTGCCCGGCACCGTCCGCAGCCCTCAGGGCCGTCAAAGACGGTGCAGCGGGCCGCCGCTTCAGTGTTGGCGGGTGGGGCCCAGCGCCGCCTTCAGGGCCTGGACAAAAATGAGCAGCGGTGTGGCCTGCAGGACGCCGCGCAACGGGACCGACGGAAACGCCGGGGCAGCGGACTTGGAAGCGGGTGGGGCAAAGTTCGTGGTGGACATGGTCGTGCTCGCTAGGTTGAAAATTCTGTCTTGGACGGAGTATTGGTGTAAACCCTTGACTCGTCAAGTCGACCTGCGACCGACCCGTCAGCAGTCGGGGCTGTCGACGACCGGCCTCGTGGCCGTTCGCTGATCAGGGCTTACCCGAGTCGTTGACCCGGGTCAAGAGTTTCCCGGCGCGAAAGTCCGACAGTGCCGATACGCCTGACGTGCGACGGCATCGAAGGAGGGGTGCTGAAGGCCGGACCCTGCTGTCCCGGCCGTGCGCAAGCCAGCGCCCGCGGTACAGGCGTGCGACTCATCTGCTCAAACGCCTTTTTTGCAGCACCCATTCAGCTTTGCAAGTCTGCGCATGCCGCGGGCGGGCGGAGCCTTTTGTAGATCAGTCTGGAGACCCGTATGAACCGACCCCTTGCTGCCACGGCAGACAACATGGGCGCGCCCGGCGCTACCGCTCAGGCGCCTTCCTACCGCTGGATGCAACTGATCATGGGCATCGTCTGCATGGCGATGATTGCCAACCTGCAGTACGGCTGGACCTTGTTCGTCAACCCCATCTCCGACAAGTACGGCTGGAGCCGTGCGGCCATTCAAGTCGCCTTCACCATCTTCGTGTTGACCGAGACCTGGCTGGTGCCGATTGAAGGCTACCTGGTGGACCGCTTCGGCCCGCGCCCTGTGGTGATGGTCGGTGGCATCCTGTGCGGGCTGGGCTGGGTGATGAATTCCTACGCCAGCACGCTGACGATGCTGTACATCTCGGCCGCGGTGGGCGGTGTCGGTGCCGGTGCGGTCTACGGCACATGCGTGGGCAACGCGCTGAAATGGTTCCCGGACCGCCGCGGCCTGGCGGCGGGTCTCACGGCAGCCGGCTTCGGCGCCGGTTCGGCGCTGACCATCATCCCGATCTCGGCCTACATCAAGTCCAGCGGCTACGAGGCGGCCTTCTTCTACTTCGGTATCGGCCAGGGCCTGGTCGTCTTCCTGCTGTCGTGGTTCCTGACGCGCGCCCCGGCCGGCAAGAAGCTGACCGGCATCTCGACCATCAAGGTCCAGCAAAGCCAGCGTGACTACAGCCCGGGCGAGGTGCTGCGCAAACCGGTGTTCTGGGTCATATACCTGATGTTCGTGATGGTCGCCGCCGGTGGCCTGATGGCCACGGCCCAGCTCGGCCCCATCGCCAAGGACTTCAAGATCGGCGACGTGCCCGTGAACATCATGGGCCTGATGTTGCCGGCGCTGACCTTCGCGCTGGCCATCGACCGCGTGCTGAACGGCCTGACGCGGCCCTTCTTCGGCTGGGTGTCGGACCAGATCGGCCGCGAGCCGACCATGTTCATTGCATTTGCCCTTGAAGCGGTGGGCATCCTGGCGCTGTACACCTATGGCCAGAACCCGGTGGCCTTCGTGATCCTCACCGGCCTGGTGTTCTTCGCCTGGGGTGAGATCTACAGCCTGTTCCCGTCGACCTGCGCCGACACCTTCGGCACCAAGTACGCGGCGGCCAATGCCGGCCTGCTGTACACGGCCAAGGGCACGGCTTCGCTGCTGGTGCCGCTGTCCAGCGTGCTGGCGGCGTCCACCGGCAGCTGGCATGCGGTCTTCATCGTGGCCAGCATCATGAACGCCACGGCGGCCCTGCTGGCCTGGTTCGTCCTGCGCCCGATGCGCAAGAAGCACATGAGCCAGCCGGCGGCTTAAATCACGCCTTTCTTGCGCAGGCGGCTGATCGTCTCGGCCGACAGGTTGAGGTAGGACGCCAGCTGCTTCTGCGGGATGCGGTCCACCAGATCGGGCCGCTTGCGCCAGAAGCGGTGCACGCGGCCTGGGGCGTCCAGCAGGTGCAGGGTGATGGTGTGGCCCATGACCTCGGTCATCAGCCGCATCACCGTGGCCTCGAAGAGTTCCTTGGTCGGCTTGTGCCTTTCCAGGAATTCCACCCACTGCGGCAGCGCCAGGCGGGCCACCCGCACCTTGGTCACGCAGACGATGCCGTAGGGCGTGGGCGTGCCCATGCGCCAGGCGGCGTAGCTGGTCTCCATGTCGCCCTCGGCGGCGAAGCGCAGGATCATTTCCTTGCCGTCGGCGTTGCACACCACGCGCTTGAGCACGCCGCTGAGGATGAAGTACTGCTCCATCTCGCGCACGCCCTGGTGCAGCAGGAAATCGCCCTTCTGGCCTTCGATGATCACGAGGTGCGATTCCAGTTCGGCCCGATCGGCCTCGGGCATGCCTTTGAGGACCTCGTTCTGCTGCAGTTCGACGCGGATGACGTTTTGTTCGGGGTGGCTCGACAGCGGAATCACGGGGACCATGAGGCAGTGTTTATCCGCGCATTCTAGTTTTTCGAAAGTTGACCGTGGTCAACGGAGAAATTTGCCCGCCACAACGATAGTTTCGCCTCGCGCCGCAGCCCCCGGCCCCGCGGCCGCAAGCCGGCTCGCCGGGCGCTGCAGCGCCCAGACATCCCATTGAAAGAGACACCACCCCATGACGACCGAAACGCAAGCCCAGGGCCAGGGCGCCGAGTTGACCGACGGCTTCCACCTGGTCATCGATGCGCTCAAGCTCAACGGCATCGACACGATCTTCGGCTTGCCCGGTATCCCCATCACCGACCTGACGCGCAAGGCCCAGGCCGAAGGCATGCGGGTGATCTCCTTCCGCCACGAGCAGCATGCCGGCAACGCCGCCGCAGCGGCTGGTTTCCTGACGCAGAAGCCGGGCATCTGCCTGACCGTGTCGGCGCCGGGCTTCCTGAACGGCCTGACCGCGCTGGCCAACGCCACCACCAACTGCTTCCCGATGATCCTGATCAGCGGCTCGTCCGAGCGCGAGATCGTCGACCTGCAGCAGGGTGACTACGAAGAGATGGACCAGCTGGCCATCGCCAAGCCGCTGTGCAAGGCCGCCTTCCGCGTGCTGCACGCGGCCGACATTGGCGTGGGCATCGCGCGCGCCATCCGCTCGGCGCTGTCGGGCCGCCCGGGCGGTGTCTACCTCGACCTGCCGGCCAAGCTGTTTTCGCAAACCATGCCGGCCGCAGCCGGCCTGAAGTCGCTGATCCAGGTGGTCGACCCGGCGCCGCGCCAACTGCCCGCGCCCGACAGCGTGGCCCGCGCGCTGGACCTGCTGAAGAGCGCCAAGCGGCCGCTGATCCTGCTGGGCAAGGGCGCCGCCTACGCCCAGGCCGATGACGCAGTGCGGGCCCTGGTCGAGAAGACCGGCATCCCCTACCTGCCGATGTCGATGGCCAAGGGCCTGCTGCCCGACACCCACGCGCAATCGGCGTCGGCTGCGCGTTCTTACGTGCTGGCCGAAGCCGACGTGGTGCTGCTGGTCGGCGCGCGCCTGAACTGGCTGCTGTCGCACGGCAAGGGCAAGACCTGGGGCGCCGACAAAGGCAGCAAGCGCTTCATCCAGATCGACATCGCACCGACCGAGATCGACAGCAACGTGGCCATCGAGGCCCCGCTGATCGGCGACATCGGCTCTTGCGTGCAGGCGCTGCTGGACGGCATGGGCGAGGGCTGGGTGAAGGCGCCGGCCGACTGGGTGGGCGGCATCGCCGAGCGCAAGGACAAGAACCAGACCAAGATGGCCGCGACGCTGGCGCTGAACCCGTCGCCGATGAACTTCCACAGCGCGCTGGCCGCCATCCGCGACATCGTCAAGGCCAACCCCGACGCCATCGTCGTCAACGAAGGCGCCAACACGCTGGACTTCGCGCGCAGCATCGTCGACATGTACAAGCCGCGCAAGCGCCTGGACGTGGGCACCTGGGGGATCATGGGCATCGGCATGGGTTATGCCGTGGCGGCCGCCGTGGTCACCGGCGAGCAGGTCATCGCCATCGAGGGAGACAGCGCCTTCGGCTTCAGCGGCATGGAAGTCGAAACCATCTGCCGCTACAAGCTGCCGATCTGCGTCGTGGTCTTCAACAACAACGGCATCTACCGCGGCATCGACGTGAACACCAGCGGCGGCAGCGACGTGGCGCCCACGGTGTTCGTCAAGAACGCCCGCTACGAAATGATGATGCAGGCCTTCGGTGGTGTCGGCGTGGTCGCCCACACGCCCGAAGAACTGAGCCAGGCCCTGAACGCAGCCATCGCCAGCGGCGCGCCGACGCTCATCAATGCCGTCATCGACGAGACGGCCGGCACCGAGAGCGGGCGCATCACCAGCCTGAACCCGTCCGCCGGCAAGAAGTAATTCAGCCACCGTTATCAGTCGCCCGTTTTCAGCACCACAAGGAACACACCCCATGAGCAACAAACCCCTCGCCGGCATCAAGATCATCGACTTCACGCACGTGCAAGCCGGCCCGGCCTGCACCCAGATGCTGGCCTGGTTCGGCGCTGACGTGATCAAGGTCGAGCGCCCCGGTTCGGGCGATGTGACGCGCAGCCAGCTGCGCGACATCCCCGGCGCCGACGCGCTGTACTTCACCATGCTCAACAGCAACAAGCGCAGCCTGACGCTGGACACCAAGAAGCCCGAAGGCAAGGCGGTGCTGGAGAAGCTGATCAAGGAATGCGATGTCCTGGTCGAGAACTTCGGCCCCGGCGCGCTGGACCGCATGGGCTTCACCTGGGAACACATCCAGAGCCTGAACCCGGCCATGATCCTGGCTTCGGTCAAGGGCTTCAGCGACGGCCACCACTACGAAGACCTGAAGGTCTACGAAAACGTCGCGCAGTGCGCCGGCGGCGCCGCGTCGACCACCGGCTACTGGAAGGGCGAGAACTCGGGTCCGACGATCTCGTCGGCCGCCCTGGGTGACAGCAACACCGGCATGCACCTGGCCATCGGCATCCTGACCGCCTACATCGGCCGCCAGAAGACCGGCAAGGGCCAGAAGGTGGCCGTGGCCATGCAGGACGCCGTGCTCAACCTGTGCCGCGTGAAGATGCGCGACCAGCTGCGCCTGGACGCCGTCGGCTACCTGGAAGAGTACCCCCAGTACCCGCACGAGATGGAAGCCTTCAAGGACGGCGTGGTGCCGCGCGGCGCCAATGCCGGCGGTGGCGGCCAGCCGGGCTGGATCCTGAAGTGCAAGGGCTGGGAAACCGACCCCAACGCCTACATCTACTTCACGGTGCAGGGCCACGCCTGGAGCCCGATCTGCGACGCTTTGGGCAAGCCGGAATGGAAGGACGACCCGGCCTACAACACGCCGGCCGGCCGCCAGCCGCACATCATGGACATCTTCGCCACCATCGAAGACTTCATCAAGGACAAGACCAAGTTCGAAGCGGTGGACATCTTCCGCCAGTTCGACATCCCTTGCGCCCCGGTGCTGTCGATGAAGGAACTGCTGCACGACAAGTCGCTGCGCGCCAGCGGCTCCATCGTCGAAGTGCCGCACAAGGTGCGCGGCAGCTACTTCACGGTGGGCAGCCCGATCAAGTTCTCGGACACCAAGCCGGAAGTGACCGCCTCGCCGCTGCTGGGCGAGCACACCGACGAGGTGCTGGCCGAACTGGGTTATTCCGCCGGCCAGATCGCCGAGATGCACGCTGCGAAGGCTGTTTAGCCCCCAAGCTCGCTGGCGCTCGCTACCCCCCGAGGGGGCCGTCCGCCAACGGCCCGGCAAAGCCGGCTCCGTGGCGGGAAGCTTGGTCGAAGTCACGCGCCTCTTTGAGCTTTCGGCGCCTTCGGGTGCCGTTCTTTTTAGGCCGAACGAAAGCCCATGAACTCAGCCGTTGATTGCCAGCAACTGGTCGCCGCCATCGGCGACGCCGTCATCGCGTCCGATGCCAGCGGCGCGATCACGCTGTGGAACCCGGGCGCGGTGCGGATGTTCGGCTACAGCGAAGCCGAAGCGCTGGGCCGCAACCTCGACCTCATCACGCCCGACCGGCTGCGCAAGCGCCACTGGGACGGCTACCACAAGTCGATGGAAACCGGCACCACGAAGTACGGCAACGACCTGCTGCGCGTGCCGGCCACGCACAAGGACGGCAGCGCGATGTCGATCGCCTTCACCGTGGCCATGCTCTATGACGACGCGCACAAGGTGACGGCCTGCGTGGCTGTGATCCGCGACGAGACCGCGCGTTTCAATGACGATCGCGCCTTGCGCAAGCGGCTGGCCGAACTGGAAGCCCGTGTGGCAGCGCTGCCCGCCGCGCCGCCCTAAGCTTGCGCTGCACCGCTTGCCGATTCAGCCCTGTCGCAGGCACCCGTAACCGAGAACCCGATGAACCACCCCGTCATTCCGATCGCCTTGCTCGACGAGCCTCGCCAGCGCAAGCGCCAGGCGCCCAAGGGCCGCCGCGTCGATCCGCAGGCGCTGCTGCAGGTGCAGGCCTTGTTGGGCAGCGCATCGCGCCAGCCCGACTTGCTGATCGAGCACCTGCACAAGCTGCAGGACGCCCACGGCCACCTGTCGGCCGCGCACCTGGCGGCGCTGGCGCAAGAGATGAAGCTGTCGCAGACCGAGGTCTACGAAGTCGCGACCTTCTATCACCACTTCGATGTGGTGAAAGAGGGCGAAACGGCACCCGCGGCGCTGACCGTGCGCGTCTGCGACGGCCTGTCCTGCGAGATGGCCGGCGCCCAGGAACTGCTGGCCAAACTGCCCGCACTGCTGGGGCGTGAAGTGCGGGTGATCGCCGCCCCTTGCATCGGCCGCTGCGAGCAGGCCCCGGCGGTCTCCGTCGGCCAGAACCCGGTGGCGCCGGCGCGTGTCGAAGACGTGGTCGAGGCCGTCACGCAGGGTCGGATCTGGCACGCAGCGCATCACGGCCCGGCCGTCATCGACTACGCCGCCTACCGCGCAGTTGGCGGCTACGCCCTGGCGCAGGCCTGCATCGCCGGGACCGACGGCACGCGCGATGTCGAATCCGTGATCAAGACCCTGGAATCGTCGGGCCTGCGCGGCCTGGGCGGCGCGGGCTTTCCGGCCGGTCGCAAATGGCGCATCGTGCGGGCCGAAGCCGGCCCGCGGCTGATGGCCGTCAACATCGACGAAGGCGAGCCCGGCACCTTCAAGGACCGCACGCTGCTGGAACGCGACCCGCACCGTTTCCTGGAAGGCGTGCTGATCGCCGCCTGGGCGGTGGGCATTGCCGATGTCTACATCTACCTGCGCGACGAGTACCACGGCTGCCGCGCCATCCTGGCCGAAGCCATCGCCGACCTGCAGCGCGAACGGCCCACCGGCGACTTGCCCGCACTGCATCTGCGCCGCGGTGCCGGCGCCTACATCTGCGGCGAAGAGTCCGCGATGATCGAATCCATCGAAGGTAAGCGTGGCTTGCCTCGGCTGCGTCCGCCCTACGTGGCGCAGGTCGGCCTGTTCGGCCGGCCGACGCTGGAACACAATTTCGAAACGCTCCACTGGGTGCGCGAGTTGCTGGAAAAGGGCGGCGAGTGGTTCGCCGCGCACGGCGCCAACGGCCGCAAGGGCCTGCGGTCCTTCTCGGTGTCGGGCCGCGTGGCCAACCCGGGCGTGAAGCTGGCGCCGGCCGGCATCACCATCCAGGCGCTGATCGACGAACACTGCGGCGGCATGCTGCCGGGCCACCGCTTCTACGGTTACCTGCCGGGCGGTGCCTCGGGCGGCATCCTGCCGGCGGCGATGAACGACATCCCGCTCGACTTCGACACGCTGCAGCCCTACGGTTGCTTCATCGGTTCTGCGGCCGTGGTGGTGTTGTCCGACCACGACACGGCCGTCGGCGCGGCGCGCAACACCATGCGCTTCTTCGAGCACGAATCCTGCGGCCAGTGCACGCCCTGCCGCAACGGCACGGCCAAGGCGGCGGCGCTGATCGAGCAGCCGAAGTGGGACCTCGACCTCCTGGCCGATCTGTCGGCGGTGATGCGCGACGCGTCCATCTGCGGCCTGGGCCAGGCAGCGCCCAACCCCATAGACTGCGTCGTGAAGTACTTCCCGCACGAGCTGACCTAACGTCTGAACTGAAGGCACCAACACCATGAACGCAGTCAGCCGCAGCGAAGCCGCGCAACTCGTATCGCCCACCGTCAGCTTCGAGCTGAACGGCCAAGCGGTGACGGGCCGCGCCGACCGCACGATCATCGAGATCGCCAAGGACGTCGGGGTCGACATCCCCCACCTTTGCTACAAGGAAGGCTTGGCCACCGTCGGCAATTGCCGCGCCTGCGTGGTCGAGATCGCCGGTGAGCGCGTGCTGGCCGCCTCGTGCTGCCGCAAGCCCAGCGCCGGCATGAAGGTCACGACCGACAGCGAACGCGCCGTGAAGTCGCAGAAGCTGGTGCTGGAATTGCTGCTGTCCGACATGCCCGAGGCCAGCCACACGCGGCACAACGAGGTCGATCAGTGGGCGGAAAAACTGGGCGTCGGCAAGCCGCGTTTCGCGCAGCGCGAGGCCGTCGCTGCCGACCTGTCGCACCCGGCCATCGCGGTGAACCTGGACGCCTGCATCCAGTGCACGCGCTGCCTGCGCGCCTGCCGCGACGAGCAGGTCAACGACGTCATCGGCCTGGCCTTCCGCGGCCACCACGCCAAGATCGTCTTCGACATGGACGACGCGATGGGCGCGTCCACCTGCGTGGCCTGCGGCGAATGCGTGCAGGCCTGCCCGACGGGCGCATTGATGCCGGCGCGCGAGGTGGCGCTGGCCGTGCCCGACAAGCAGGTGGATTCGCTGTGTCCCTTCTGCGGCGTCGGTTGCCAGCTGACCTACAACGTCAAGGACGACAAGATCCTCTTTGTCAACGGCCGCGACGGCCCGGCCAACCACGAACGCCTGTGCGTGAAGGGCCGCTACGGCTTCGACTACGCGCACCACCCGCACCGCCTGACGAAGCCGCTGATCCGCCGCGCCGACGCGCCCAAGCGCGGCGACGCGGTGATGGACCCCGAGCGCGTGATGGACGTGTTCCGCGAGGCAAGCTGGGAAGAGGCTTTGGAGATGGCCGGTGGCGGTCTGGCGAAGATCCGCGACACCTTCGGCAAGAAGTCGCTGGCCGGCTTCGGCTCGGCCAAGGGCAGCAACGAAGAGGCCTATCTCTTCCAGAAACTGGTGCGCACCGGCTTCGGCAGCAACAACGTCGACCACTGCACGCGGCTGTGCCACGCGTCCAGCGTGGTCGCGCTGCTCGAAGGCATCGGTTCGGGCGCGGTCTCGAATCCGGTGATGGACGTCACCCAGGCCGAGGTCATCGTGATCATCGGCGCCAACCCCAGCGTCAACCACCCGGTGGCGGCCAGCTGGATCAAGAACGCCGTGGTCAACGGCAGCCAGCTGATCGTGATGGACCCGCGCCGTTCTGACCTGGTGCGCATCGCCCACCGCCATCTGCAGTTCAAGCCCGACACCGACGTGGCGATGCTGAACGCGCTGATGCACGTCATCGTCCACGAGAACCTGGTCGACGCCGACTTCATCGCCAGCCGCACCGTGGGCTATGACGACCTGCGCAAGAACGTCGAGGGCTACAGCCCCGAGGCGATGGCGCCGATCTGCGGCATCGATGCCGACACGCTGCGCTACACCGCGCGGCTGTATGCGACCAGCAAGGCTTCGATGATCCTGTGGGGCATGGGCGTCTCGCAGCATGTGCACGGCACCGACAACGCGCGCTGCCTGATCGCGCTGGCCCTGATGACCGGCCAGATCGGCCGTCCAGGCACTGGCCTGCACCCGCTGCGCGGCCAGAACAATGTGCAAGGCGCGTCGGACGCGGGCCTGATCCCGATGATGTTCCCCGACTACCAGCACGTCTCGAACCCCGGCACCCGCGCCCGCTTCGAAGCGGCCTGGGGCGTGGCGCCGGGGTCGCTCGACGAGCAGCCCGGGTTGACCGTCGTCGAAGTGATGCACGCCATCCAGCACGGCGACGTGCGCGGCCTCTACGTGATGGGCGAGAACCCGGCCATGTCCGACCCCGACGCCAACCATGCGCGGGCCGCACTGGCGGCGCTCGATCTGCTGGTGGTGCAGGACATCTTCCTGACCGAAACGGCGTATCTCGCCGACGTCATCCTGCCGGCCAGCGCCTTCCCCGAGAAGACCGGCAGCTTCACCAACACCGACCGCCTGGTGCAGATGGGCCGCCAGGCCGTCAACCCGCCGGGCGACGCGCGGCAGGACCTGTGGATCATCCAGCAGATCGCGAAGCGACTGGGTCTGGACTGGCCGCGCAGCCACGTTTCTGAAGTCTTCGACGAGATGCGGCACACCATGCCCAGCATCGGCGGCATCACCTGGGACCGGCTGGACCGCGAACACGCCGTCACCTACCCCTGCCTGCAGGAAGGCGACCCGGGCACTTCGGTGGTCTTCACCGACACCTTCCCGCGTGAAGGCGGCCGCGCGAAGTTCGTGCCGGCCGACATCATCCCGGCCAACGAGCGGCCCGACACCGACTACCCGATGGTGCTGATCACCGGCCGCCAGCTCGAACACTGGCACACTGGCAGCATGACGCGGCGCGCGACCATGCTGGACGCCATCGAGCCCGATCCGGTGGCCCTGATCCACCCGTTGGACCTGGTCGAGCTGGGCGCACAGCCCGGCGATGTCGTCACGCTGCAATCGCGGCGCGGCGAAGTGGTGCTCTACGCGCGGGCCGACGACAGCTCGCCGCGCGGTGCGGTCTTCGTGCCCTTCTGCTACTACGAAGCGGCGATCAACCGGCTGACCAACGCGGCGCTGGACCCGTACGCCAAGATCCCCGAGTTCAAGTACTGCGCCGTGCGCCTCACGCGGGGCGGCACGCTGGCCGCGCAGTCCAGCTACGGCGGCGGGCAGGCGCTGCGGCGGCTGGAAGCGCAGGCGCTGCAAGACTGACAGCCAGGACCCCCTCGCCCCTCGGGGGAGAGGGCAGGGGTGAGGGGCGGCGCCCGGACCTCAAGCGTCGAAGACCACCCCGTCGCGCAGGGCCAGCACGCCCTGCGCGACGAGTTCACCGACCACCCGCTCGGCAAAGGCCGCCAGGCTGCCATCCGGGCAGCCCAGCCGGCGCCACACCGCTTCGTAGAGCGTCACGCCGCTGAACCAGGCCAACAGGTCAGGCCAGGACTGGCTCTGCACTTCGAGCAGGTGGAACTTGACCAGGGCCTTGACCGCGTGGTGGGCGTGGCGCAGCGGGTCGGTGCGGAAGCCGGCCAGCCGCAGCCGGGCGCGCTGCAGGGCTGCGGGCACATCGCTGAAAGGCGCGCCGTGGCCCGGGATGGCCCAGCGTGCGCCGAAGGAGGCGATGAGGTCCAGCGTGGCCTCGACCTCGTCAAAGGCGTCGACGCCGTCCAATTCGGGAAAGACCACCCCGAAGCCGCGTTCCCACAGCGCGTCGGCGGTGATGATCACACCGCGTTCGGCGCAGTGCAGGACCAGCGAATGCGGGTCGTGGCCGGGTGCGCTGTGCGCGTCCCAGCTTAGGCCACCGGTGGTGAAGGCCTCGCCCGGCCGCAGCGCGTCGTCGGCGGTGTAGCGCTCACACTGCTGGCCGGTGGGGGCGTAGCTCAGCGCCACCTCGTCCCAGACCTGGACCGCTTCGAACTGCCCCGGCGGGATGCTGATGCGGCTGCCGAAGGCGCGCTGCAAGGAGGCGTTGCCGCCGCAATGGTCGGAATGCAGGTGCGTGTTGACGATGCGCGCCAGGCGCTCGCCGCGCAAGGCGTGGCGCACCAGCGCGACGGTCTGCTCGGCGTGCCGCAGGTGCCCGGCATCGACCAGCACCGCGCCGCCCCCGTCGCCGTGCAGCAGCACATTGTTCGACGACAGCCAGCCGCGCTCGAAGATCGTCAGGCCCCGCAGGGCGTCGTCGGTGGGGTTCATCGGCTGCGATTCTGACCGAGCGCGCGCCGCGGTCACAATCCGGTCCATGGCCTGCGCAGACTGCTTACCCCGCGTGACGGTGGCCCCGAACCGGGCCCCTGGTGCCGCATGAACAAGGCTTTCGTCAAGGAGCCTGAAGACGGCGATGACGACGAGGACGGCCCACCCGGCCTGCCGCCGCTGCCCGCCGGCACGCGCAACTACCTCACGCCGGCCGGCTACCGGCGTCTGCGCGCCGAACTGATGACGCTGCTGGACGGCGAACGACCCAAGATCGTCGAAATCGTGTCCTGGGCGGCCAAGAACGGTGACCGCTCGGAAAATGGTGACTATTTGTACGGCAAGAAGCGCCTGCGCGAAATCGACCGCCGCATCCGCTTCCTGACCAAACGGCTGGACATCGCCGAAGTGGCCGACCCGGCTGTGCACCACGGCCAGACGCAGGTCTTCTTCGGCGCCACCGTGACCTACGCCAACGCGGCCGGCGACGAGCGGACGATCACCATCAAGGGCATCGACGAAGCCGACAGCCTGGCCGGTGAAGTCAGCTGGATCGCACCCATCGCCAGGGCCCTGCTGAAGGCCCGCGAAGGCGACGAGGTGGCGCTGGTCACGCCCGGGGGCGTCGAACGCATCGAGGTGCTGCAGGTGCGATACCCCCAACCAGACTGAGGGCCTGGCCGTCCGCTCCGGCGGGCCCCCGTCGGCGTTGGTATCGAACTGTGCAATTCGCACACTTTGAAACACACCCGTCCTGTAGTCGGGGCTAGGCTTGCCTTCACCGCAACACAAGGAGAAGCCGGTGCCCCAACTCACACTCAATGTCAATGGCGGTAGTCACGCCATCACGGTCAACGACACCGGCATGCCCCTGTTGTGGGCCCTGCGCGACCTGCTGGGCCTGACCGGCACCAAATACGGCTGCGGCATCGAAGTCTGCGGCGCCTGCACGGTGCTGGTCAACGGTGAGCCGCAGAAGTCCTGCGACATGGACGTCGGGTCGGCTGTCGGCAAGGCCATCACCACCATCGAAGGCCTGTCGGCCAACCGCAGCCACCCGGCTCAGGTGGCCTGGATCGCCCACCAGGTGCCGCAGTGCGGCTGGTGCCAGTCGGGCATGTTGATGGCTGTGGCGGGTGCCATGAAGGCCGGCCACCATGGGGCTGCCATCGCCAACGAGATCAACAACGTTTGCGTCTGCGGCACCTACCCGCGCATCAAGCAGGCCGTGGTCGGCTTGTGAACAGGGGCAGCAGCATGAACGACATCGTCAACCTTCCCCGCCGTCAATTCCTGGGCACCGTGGGCGCCGCCGGGGGCCTCAGTGGCCTGAGTGGCCTCACCCTGGGCCTGTTCCTGCCCGACCGCGCCGAAGCCGCCGGCGGCTCGTCAACGGCCACCGCCGTCAATTCGTGGCTGACCGTCGGCAGCGACGACAGCATCACCCTGACCATCGGTTCTTCCGACATGGGCCAGGGCTCGTTCCAGACGCTGGCGCAGGTGCTGTGCGAAGACCTGATGGTCGAGCCGACCCGCGTGGTGCTGGTGCAGGGCGGCCCGACGATGGTCACGCCGGCGCCGATCGGCAGCGCCATCGGCACCGGCGGCAGCGGCGTCATCCGCAACAACTACTGGAAGATGCGCGACGCCGGCGCCATCGCCCGCGAAATGCTGGTCAGCGCGGCCATGGCCCGCCTGGGCGACAGCAGCCGCGGCAACTACAGCGTCAGCAACGGCGTCATCAGCCACGCGCCCAGCAGCACCAAGCTGAGCTACGGCGCGGTGGCCGCCGCCGCGGCCCTGCTGACGCCGCCTGCCAGCGCGCCGCTGGTGCCCGACAGCCAGTTCCGCTACATCGGCAAGACCTTCCCGCGCGCCGACATCCCGGCCAAGGTCGACGGCAGCGCGGTCTACGGCCTGGACGTCCGCCTGCCCAACATGGTCTACGCCATCATCAAGCACGCGCCCACCGTCGGCAGCACGCTCGCGGCGACGCCCGCCACGCCGGCCGGCATGGTGGCCGTGGTGCCGATCAAGATCTGGACGGGCCTGGGCCGCGGTGGCGAACTCGCCGGCAACGTCAATGCCGTGGCTGTCGTCGGAACCAACACCTGGGACGCCTGGCAAGGCGCCCGCAGGCTGTCGCCGAAGTGGACCCTGCCGGCCAACGCCGCCAGCCTGAACAGCGCCAAGTTCTTCGCCGACGCGCAGGCGGCCCTGACCCAGGCGCTGCCCTACACGGCGCCCAACCCCAGCCCGCTGGGCGCGCTGTACACCGTGGACAGCAGCGGCGACGCGGTCAGCCTGCTCAAGCAGGCCGCGATCAAGCTGGATGTCAGCTACACGCTGCCCTACGTGGCCCACGCGCAGTTCGAAGTGCTGAACTGCACCGTCGACTACGTGGCCGGCGTGAAGTGCGAGGTCTGGGCGCCGACCCAAGTGGCCAAGTCGGCCCTGACCATCGTGATGGCCATCACCGGCATGACCGCAGCGCAGGTCAAGGTCCACACCACCTTGCTGGGTGGCGGCCTGGGGCGCAAGCTCGAGGTCGACTTCATCAGCCAGGCGGTGCAGGTGGGCATGGCCGTGGGCCGCCCGGTCAAGCTGATGTGGCCGCGCGAGGAAGACTTTGCGCACGACCAGTACCGGCCGATGGCGCTGATGCACGTGCGTGCGGGCATGTCCAAGAGCGGCACCATCGACGCCTGGGTCTACCGCAGCGTGTCGCAGTCGATCGGCGCGCAGCGCGGTGCCGTCCTGCCGCCCAAGGGCGATGGCCAGGCTTCTGAAGGCGCCAACGATCTGCCCTACAGCTTCGGCTCGCGGCTGGTCGACTGGGTGAAGTTCAACGCCTCGCCGATACCCGTGGGCTACTGGCGCAGCGTGGGCGCGTCGATGAACACCTTTGTCGTCGAATCGGTGATCGACGAACTGGCCGCAGCCTATGGCCAGGACCCCTACCAGTTCCGGCGCACCCGCCTGACCGACCCGCGCTGGCTGGCGGTGCTGGACGCGGCGGCCAGCGCGGCAGGCTGGAACAACGCGCTGCCAGCGGGTTCGGCGCGCGGCATCGCGATCGGCACGGCCTTCAACACCATCGTCGCCCAGGTGGTCGAGATCTCGGGCGTCACGAGCAGTTCCATCCGCATCGCCAAGGTCACCGTCGCGGTCGACTGCTACCTGCCGGTCAGCCCGGGCGGCATCGAGCAGCAGATCACCGGCGGTGTCGTGCACGCGATCAACGCCACGCTCTACGGTCGCCAGACCTTCACCAACGGCGCCGCCGACATCCAGAATTTCAACCGCAGCCGGATGATCCGCATGAACGAGATGCCCGCGGTGAAGGTCGTCATCCTGCCGGCGCCGGCCACGGCGAGCCGCACGGCGGCCATCGGCGGCATCGGTGAGCTGGGTGTGCCGACCTTCGCGCCGGCACTGGCCAATGCCTACTTCAAGCTCAAGGGCGTGCGCCAGCGCAGCCTGCCCTTCTTCCCGAATGCGACGATGTCGGACTGACGGACTGACGGACTGACGGGCAGACGGGCTGACCGCTCGCCGGTCAGTCCGTCCGGTAGCGCGACACGCGCAGCACCACCGGCGAGCGGCGCATCGCGCGCAGCACGTCGGCCAGGTGCACGCGGTCGCGCACGCTGACGATCAGCCGCAGTTCGGTCGATTCCGCGCCCGGTTCGGGGTCCATGCCCAGGTGGGTGATGTCGGCTTCGGCCACGCTGATGGCCGAAGCCACCTGCGCCAGCACGCCCTTGCCGTTCTTCACCAGCACCCAGATGTGGGTCTCGAAGTTGCGGCTGAGGTCGTCGGCCCATTCCACCTGCATCCAGCGCTCGCTGTCGCGTTCGAACAGGCGTTTGCCGGTGGGGCATTCGCGGGTGTGCACCACCAGGCCCTCGCCGCGGCCCAGGTAGCCGACGATCTCGTCGCCGGGTATCGGCCGGCAGCAGGGTGCCAGCTGTATCGACGCGCCGGCGCTGCCGTCGATGAAGACGACACCCTGGGTCGGCGTGTGCTCGTCGTGACCGTAGCGGCCCAGCGTCAGCATCACGGCGTCGGGCTTGATGCCGCGTTCGCCCATCAACTGCGCCATGCGCTTGGCCACGATGGTGGCGATCTTCTTGCCCAGGCCGATGTCGACCAGCAGGTCGCCGCGGTTGCGGTTGCCGCTCCAGCGCGTCAGCTGCTGCCACAGCACCAGGCCCAGCGGGTCGGACGGGTCGGTGGACGGCGGCTGCAGGCCCTCGGCGCGCAGCGCCTGGGCCAGCAGCTTTTCGCCCAGGTCGCGCGACTCGTCGGTCTCCATGTTCTTCAGGTGGTGGCGGATCTTGCTGCGCGCGCGCCCGGTGTGCACCATGCTCAGCCAGGCCGGGTTGGGCTTGGCGCCCGGCGCGGTGATGATCTCGACGACGTCGCCGCTCTTCAACTCGGTGCGCAGCGCCACCGCATCGCCGTTGACCTTGGCCGCCACCGTGTGCTGGCCGACGTCGGAGTGGATGGCGTAGGCGAAGTCCAGTGGCGTGGCGCCGCGCGGCAGCGCCAGGATCTTGCTGCGCGGCGTGAAGACGTAGACCGCATCGGGGTGCAGGTCGATCTTCACGTGCTCCAGGAATTCCGCCGCGTCGCGCGTCTCGTCCTGGATGTCGAGCAGGCTCTGCAGCCAGATGGTGGACAGGCGCTGCGCGTCGACCGCCGCATTGCTCTTGTCGCCGACCTTGTAGATCCAGTGCGCCGCGATGCCCTTTTCGGCCACCGCGTGCATGGCCTCGGTGCGCATCTGGAATTCCACCGCCGTGCCCAGCGGGCTGACCAGGGTGGTGTGCAGGCTCTGGTAGCCGTTGGCCTTGGGGATGGCGATGTAGTCCTTGAAGCGCCCCGGCACCGGCTTGTAGAGCTGATGGAGCACACCCAGCGCGACATAGCAGTCGGTCAGGCTGGGCACCACCACGCGAAAGCCGAAGATGTCGCTGACCTGCGCGAAGCCGGCGTGCTTCTCGCGCATCTTGTGGTAGATCGAGTAGATGGTCTTTTCGCGGCCGCTGACCTGCACCTTGATCTTGTACTCGCCGAACGAGCGTTCGACGTCCTTCTGCACCCGGTCGACGATGTCGCGGCGGTGGCCGCGGGCCCGCTTCACGGCCTTGGCCAGGGCCGCGTGGCGCCAGGGGTACAGGCTTTCGAAGCACAGTTCCTGCAGTTCGCGGTAGGTCTGGTTCAGACCCAGGCGGTGGGCGATGGGGGCGTAGATGTCCAGCGTCTCGCGGGCGATGCGCTGGCGCTTGTCGAGCGCCATGGCGCCCAGCGTGCGCATGTTGTGCAGGCGGTCGGCCAGCTTGATCAGGATGACGCGCACATCGCGCGCCATCGCCAGCAGCATCTTGCGAAAGCTTTCGGCCTGGCTTTCTTCGCGGGTGGTGAATTGCAGCTTGTCGAGCTTGGTCAGGCCGTCCACCAGGTCGGCCGTCGGCGCGCCGAACTTCTCGATCAGCTCGATCTTGGTGACGCCGCAGTCCTCGATGGTGTCGTGGGTCAGCGCGGCGACGATGGCCTGGGCGTCCAGCTTCCAGTCGGCGCACAGGCCGGCCACCGCGATCGGGTGGGTGATGTAGGGCTGGCCGCTGGCGCGGTACTGGCCCAGGTGCGCTGCGTCGCTGAACTTGTAGGCCTCGCGCACCTGCTTGAAATCGGCCTTGGACAGATAGGCCAGCTTGTCCGCCAAGGCGGCGAAGGAAGAGGCCTCTTCGATCACCCCGAGCTCGCCCTCGGAGGCCGTCACCGAGCGCTGCAGGCCTTGCAGGGCGGCAGGCAGTAATTCGGCGGCGAGAGAACGCAGACTCATGGCTTGAATTTAGCGTGCTTTGCGGGGCAGCGGCCTGTCTTCACGGCCGGGCGGCGCGAAATGCAAACGGGCGCCCCGTCGCTGCGACAGGGCGCCCGTGGCCGGGGCGGTGAGGGGCCGTCAGTGCCCGGTCAGATCGGCACCTTGCGCAGCATCTCGATGCCGATTTCGCCGGCCGCGATCTCGCGCAACGCGGTCACGCCGGGCTTGTTCTTGGTCTCGATCTTGGGCGCGTGGCCCTGGCTCAGCATGCGCGCACGGTAGGTCGCGGCCAACACCAGCTGGAAGCGGTTGGGGATCTTGACGAGGCAGTCTTCGACGGTGATGCGGGCCATGGTGTCCTTAGCGGGTGGGGGGTGCCGGCGGTGTGCCGACACGTTCGAGCGGTGTCTGCGTCTCAGTTCAGGCCCAGCGCCGCAAACACCTGCGAGCGGTTGCGCATCTGGGCGGCGTACTTCAGGCGCTGGGCGTGAACCACGGCCTTGAGATCGAAAACGGCCTTCTCGAACAAGCTGTTGATAATAACAAAGTCGAAGTGCCGGGCCTGGGCCACTTCATGGCGGGCATTGGCCAGCCGCGTGGCGATCACCTCGGGCCGGTCTTCGCCGCGCCGGTCCAGGCGCTGCGCCAGTTCGTCCCAGCTGGGCGGCAGGATGAAGATGAGCACCGCGTGCGAGAAGATCTGCTTGATCTGCAGCGCGCCCTGCCAGTCGATTTCCAGCACCACGTCGTCGCCGTGCGCCAGTCTTTCCTCGATGGCCTTGCGGCTGGTGCCATAGCGGTTGCCATGCACCAGAGCGTGTTCGAAGAACTCGCCGCGCAGGGTCATGGCCACGAAGGTGGCTTCGTCGACGAAGTGGTATTCGCGGCCGTCCACCTCCTGCCCGCGCGGCGCACGGGTGGTGTGCGAGACCGAGACCACCAGATGGGAGTCGATTTCCAGCAGCGCCTTGACCAGGCTGGACTTGCCGGCGCCACTGGGCGCGGCCACGCAGAAGAGATTGCCGGGGGTTTCCATGGCTCGATTTTCCACCAGCGCCGCGCCCTGCGCCGACAGCACCCGGGTTGGCAGTCAGCAGCCGGCGACGCCCACAGGTCGCCCGGCCCGCCGCCGCTACTTCACCTTGGCGGGCGTCATCCAGGCCTTCAGGTCCTCGGGCTGCGGCGGCCCCGTCACGAAGCGCGGCGCGCGTCCCGGGTTCAGGAAGGCCAGGAAGGGCGTCGCGCCGCGCCAGGTCGGGTCAACGGCATAGCGCAAGGCCGGGGCTTGCCCCGAGAAGGCGAACAGCCGGTCGGCCACCTGGTAGTGGGCGGGCCGCATCAGGCCGGCATCGTTTTCGCCCGGCGCCACATCCATCACCACGGCCAGCAACTGCCCGCCGAAATGACGGCTGCGGATGTCGTCGGCGAGGTCCTCGATGACGGCCGGGCAGTTGGGGCACCAGGTGGCCGAGAAGGCGACCACGGTGGGCGACTTCAAGCCGGCCTGCAGCTGCTTCCAGGTGCGGCTGTCGAAGGTCTCCACGCGGCTGGGTGCAGCGCGTGCCGGGTCGCCCAGGCCGACCGCCAGGCCGGGCAGCATCATCAACAGTTCACGGCGTGAGACGTTCAACGCGGACTCCTTGGGTGGTGCGCCACAGCGCGTAGATCTGCATGCCGCGCTGGGCCAGCAAGGGGTGATCGTTGTCGCCGGTGCTTCGGGCCAGGTCCCTGAGCGCGAAATGCCGGCCGTCGTCGCCCGACAGCCAGGCGCGCAGCACGGTGGCCTGGCCGTCGAAGCTGCGCCACACCACCGCCAGTTGCGGGCCTGCACTCAGGATGGCGGCATGTTCCGCGCTGGCGTCGGGCAGTGCGACGGCCTCGCCATCCGGGCTGCCGTCCGGCCGCAGCCGGCCATAGCGCACGCGCGAGTCGCCCGCGCGAAGACCGAACCACACCGCGTGATAGCCACCGCCCTGCGCCGGGGTCAGGCCGGGCCCGTGGTGGGGGCAGGCCTCGAGTGCCCAGCGGTCGTAAGTGGCACGCACCGGCTCGGTCCGAACAGGACCGGCCAGGAGCGCGAAAGCGTGGTCGCGCTGATTGGGCTCGAAGACATGCCGCCACAGCGCCGCCAGCGAACCGTCTGGCGCTGGTGCCAGCGCGATGCGGCAGCACTCGCAGCTGTAGTCGGCCAGCTTGATGTCGGGGCCGAAGCTGCGGCCGCCATCCGTGGATTCGTTGCGGTAGATGGCCGCGCCCCGGTAGGCGATCTTGACCCGCGCGCTGCGGCCCGTGGCGCCGCTGGCTGCCGGGCCTGCAGGCGCTGCTGCTGCAGCCGCAGCCAGCGCCGCCTGGGTCAGCGCCTCGGGGTCGCGCTTGTCGATCCACAGCGTGTGCAGCGTGCCCTTGGCGTCGAAAGCCACGGATTCGAAGCGGTGCGTGATCAGTTGCTGGTCCTGGTGCACGGTGTAGGGCGCGGAGAAGCTGCGCCCTTCGTCGTCGGATCGCAGCATGCGGATGCGGCCCGTGTAGGGCCGCGCCAGCGGTTCGGTGTAGGCGATCACGACCTGGCCCCGGGGTCCGAAGACCAGCTTGGGCCGGCTTTCGCCATCGGCCGCGATCTTGTCGCTGCCGGTGTCCAGCACGCGCGCAGCGGACCAGCTGCGTCCCTCGTCGGCGCTGCGCTGGACGAACAGGTGCTGCTGTTCGTCCAGTGCGGCGATCCAGAGCTCGCCGCTCGGGGCAAAGGCCGCGCCCATGGCCAGCGGCGGCGGGCGCCGCTTGGCCGCCGCAGCGCTGGCCACATGCCCCTCGTGCTGGGCCAGCGCGGGCTGCAGGGCCAGCCCGGTCAGCAGCGCGGCCAGGCCCAGTGTGAAACAACGCTTGTTCATGGACCGCATGCTTTCAGATGTCCGCTTTCAGGCTGGCGAACCAGGTCCGTTGCGGATAGGGATTGGGGTTCACGTAGTACTTGAAATTGCCCAGGTTGTTGACGCCGAGCGAGACGCTGTACTGCTGGGTGTAGCGATACAGGACCTTGGCGTCGACCACGCTGTAGTGGCTGACCGCGCCATAGACGTTGGGGTTGGGGTCGTTGTACTGCTGCGTGGCGGTGTTGAACAAGGCGTTGTGCTGCCGTCCGCTGTAGCGGTAACTCAGGCTGGTCGACAAGGCCTGGGTGGCGTGCCAGGTGCCCACCAGCGTGGCGCGCCAGTCGGGGATGCGCGGTTGCGCCGTGCCTTCCAGCCCCGGGTTGCGGCTGTTGCGCACGATCAGCGAATGGGCGTAGGTCAGGCTGCCGTTGAGGTCGAAGTCGCGCACCCCGGCGTCGGTCAGGTTCCAGGCCAGTTCCAGGCCTTTCGTCCGCACCTGATCCACGTTCTGGATGCTGGAGATGTTGGGCGTCACCGTCACGTCGGTCTGCGAGATCAAGGCATCGCGCTTGTCCTCGAAGAAGACCGAGGCGCGCCACAGGCCGCCGTTGAACTGCTGCTGGACCACGCCTTCGGCCGCGTTCACCTGTTCCGGCTTCAAATTGGGGTCGTTGGTCTTGACGTTGTTCGGGCCGTTGAAGGTCTGGAAGATCTCGGCCACCGTCGGGTAGCGCACGCCCTTGCCCAGCGAGCCGCGCAGCGACCAGCTCGGGTCGACCTGCCAGGCCGCATGCAGCTTGGGTGAGAAGTTCGACAGGCTGCGGTCGGCATAGGCCAGCGTCAGCGGGTTCGGGGCCGTGTTGGCCGCGTTGAAGTTGCTGCCGCCGTAGGCCCGCCAGCGCTCGTAGCGCCCGCCAGCGGCCAGCGTCACTTCAGGCGTGGCGCGCCACTCGTCCTGCAGATACAAGGCCTGGGTTTGCGTCTGGCCGTAGGAATTCGTGCTCAGCGTGCCATCGGCGCTGCCCAGCCAGTCGGTGATCGGCGATGCCGCCGTGCCGTAGGTCACCGTAGCCAGCTTGTAGTGGTCCTGGTGCACGCCGAAACTCAGCGTGTGCGAACGGGCCGCCATGCCGTCGCTGCGCCAGGTGCCGCGCAGGTCCACATTGCTCCAGCCCGTGCCGTCGGCATAGGTCACCTGGCCGCCGGGCCGGACGGCGCCCAGGCCGTCGTCCAGCCCGTTGGTCGGCGTCGCGGTGCGCGAGAGGTCCTTCTTCTGGTCGTACAGGCTGGCCACGAGTTCGCCGTCCCAGGCGCCGCCGGTGTGGGTCTTCAGCGTCACCCCGTGCATCCAGTGCTCGCTGCTGGTGCGGCTGGGCGCCGCCGCAGACACGGTGTAGTCCTGGCCGTCGATGCGCACGAACTTGTAGGGGTTGGTCAGGGTCGAGCCGGCGTTGTAGACGGTCTGCCCTGCCGCGTTGCGCAGATAGCTGTCGACGCTGCCGACGCTCTGGTTCTGCCACAGGCCCACGGCGTAGTCGGCTTGCAGCCAGGGCGTGAAGCGCCAGGCCAGCTTGAGCTTCATCACGTCCTGCACCGTGCTGTCGATGCCCGTGCTGCTGACGATGATGCGCGCCTTGCCGGCGGTGTCGATGTCGCGGATGACGGCCGAGCCCGAGACATCCGTGTAGCTGCCAGCGGTCGCGGCCGCACCGGTCTTGGCCGTGGTGTTGCCGAAGGTCTGCGGCTGGCCGTGGTTGGCCAGGTGGTCCAGCGACAGGAAGTAGCTGCCCGCGCCCACCACGTCGCCGATGGACACGCTGGCGTGGTTGCCGGAGAAGTCGCGGTCCGTGCCGTAAAGCTGGAAGCGCTGCGTGAAGGCATCGACCTTGGCGTGGGCTTCGAAGCGCGTCGGCGTGCGGGTGCTGATGTTCACCACGCCGCCCGCGGAGTTGCCCGGGTAGAGCGCCGAGTAGGGGCCGTACAGCGTGTCGATGCGCTGGATCTCCTCGGGCGTGACCAGGCCCCAGCGTGGCGCGGTGCTGAAGCTGTTGTTCAGGAAGTTGGACAGCAGCAGGCCGTCGGCGTAGACCGTGGTCTGGGCGCTGGACGTGCTGCTGTTCACGCGCATCACCAGGATGCCGTTGCGGTCGCCGATGTAGCGTTCGCGGACATGGGTGCTGGGCAGGTACTGCAGGGCGCCGGCGGTGGTGGCGGTGTTGACCGTTTCGGCCAGCTGTTCGGCCGTGATGGACTCGGACGTGGCCGGCACGTAGGCGGGGGCGACGCCTCGGGTGGCGCTGACGACCACGCGCTGGGCGTCGGGCTCGACGGCCTCGGCCTCGGCCCGGGCCCCGGTGGTCAGTGCGGCCGTCAGGGCGACGGCCAGGGTCGGGCGCAGCGGGGCGCGCCGCAAGAGGGAAGGCATGGTCGTTCTCGCAAGGCAGGCGCGCACGGCAGGGCGGCGCGCGGTACAGGGTGGCCGCTCGCCCGGGCCGGGGGCCGGGGCGTGGGGCAGGGCAGGTGGTCGGCCGCCGGAACAGGCCGGCGGCGGGGCTCAGGCCTGCCGCGGCGGCCCGTGCTGCAACTGCGCCTGCCAGCGGGCGGCGGGGTCGCCGAGCAGCGCCTGTGACGGCTGCGCCAGGCGCAGCGTCGAGGCCCCGTGGGCCTGCACGTCGGCGCTGGCGGCCGGCGTCGCGGTGCACAGCGCGGTCAGTGCGGTGAGCGCGCAATGTTCGGTGGCGTGGCGGGCGTGCTCGCCACCGCCAGAACCGTGCTCGGCGGGGTGATCGTGATGCGCCTGTGCCGTGTGCGCCGCGTGTTCCGTGGCCTGGGCATGCTGGGCGTGTTCGCCGGCTGCCGGGGTCGCGGCCGCCGGCAGCACCACGCCATAGACGGCACAGACTTCGCCCACCGCCACGCCCTGCAGCAGCGCCGACGCCGAGGCCAGCAAGGGCACCGCGGCGCGCAGCAGCAGCACGCCGACCAGCAGCCACAGCCAGCCGCTGCGGCGGGCTTTCGGATTGAGGCGGCTGGCGAACGTCATGCCCGGACTGTGCACGGCGAGTCTGAAAACGAGCTTAGTTTTTCGCGTCGCAGGGACTGAATGTGACGGATGCCGCAGTCACGGCCGGCCCTCGGCGGGCGTTTCAGGGGGCCTGGAGCAGGCCGCGACTCTCGCTTTCCATCCGCGCCTGCACCGACAGCGACAAGGTCAGCTGCTCGACCTCGATGTTGTCGAAAGGCTTCTTCAGGATCAGGAAGCGGTCGCTGTGACGCAGTTCCTCGCGGATCTCGTTCCACGAGAAGTCCGAGTAGGCGGTGCACAGCACGATCCGCAGCAGCGGCGCCATCTGCCACAGGCGGCGCGTCGTTTCCAGGCCGTTCCAGCCATTGGGCATGCGCATATCGACATAGGCCATCGCATAGGGCCGGCCTTCTTCCAGGGCCAGCCGCACCATCTCGACACCGTCCTGGCCGCGCAACACGGCGTCGATCTCGTAGACCGGCTGCGGCTGGGGCGACTGCACGCGCTCGAACAGCGCGGCGGCGGTTTGGCGCAGCGCCGGTGACGGTGCCGCATCGGGCATCAGCACCTTGCGGAAGTCATCGTGGATCGCCGGGTTGTCGTCGATGATGAGGATGCGGCTGCTGCGTGGGGGGGTGGTCATCAGGCCTCCTGGGGCATTTCGGCGTTGTGGGGCAGGCTGAGGGTGAAGGCGGCGCCCAAACCGGGCCCACCGCTGTAGGCGTCGAGGGACCCGCCCATCGATTGCGCCGCCAGCGCGCTGGCGTGCAAACCCAGCCCGTGACCGCTGACCTTGGTGGTGAAACCGTAAGTGAACAGGCGGGACAGCGCTTGCGACGAGATACCTGTCCCGTTATCGGACACCTCGACCCGCACTTGACCGCCCTCGTGCACCTGGCAGCTCAGGTTCAGCTGGCGTTGCGCCTGGGTCGAGACCGCCAGCGCCTGCTCGGCATTGGTGATCAGGTTCAGGCAGATCTGCATGAACTTGCCGCGGTCGCCCAGCCAGAGCTGCTGGTCCATCACGCCCCAGTGCACGCTGACCTGGCTGCGCTGCAGCGCGCCTTCGTGCATCTGGACCACTTCGGTCAGCGCTTGGGCGGGCGAGAACTGCTCGACCAGGCCGGAATTGCCGCTCAGCGACTGCTGGCGCGCGATGATGTCGCGAATGTGCTCCACCTGCCGGCGCAGCAGACCCGATTCGCGCAGCATCAGCTGGTGCTCGTCGCGCCAGTGGCCGGACAGCAACTGCATGAAGTCCACGAGCAGCGCCGCCTGGGCCGGCTCGGCCACGCTGGTGGCGGGGTCCTGCAGCACGCTGCGCACCAGGTCGGCGGCGCGCGGCAGGTCGGCCAGCGGTGTCTGCTGCAGCTTCTGCGCGATCATCGAGCTCGAGGTGTTCAGGCTGTTCAGCACATTGCCCACGTTGTGCAGCACGCTGGTGGCCACTTCGGCCATGCCGGCCCGGTGTGACAGGGTCACCAGCTTGGCGTTCAGCGCGGCGACTTCCTGTTCGCGGGCCACCCGGGCCGCGATTTCCTCGCGCAGCGGCGCCGTCCGCCCGTCGACGCGCGACTCGAATTCGTCGCCCGCCCGGGCCAGCGCCTGCTCGGCCGCCGCCCGCTGCCGGCCGAACAGCCGGGCCCGCTGCGTCGTCTTCAGCAGGAAGTACATGCCCGCCATCAGCATCGACATGGTGCCGGCCCACACCGCCACGCTCCACCGCGCGCCGGAAGTCCAGCGCTGCAGGTAGCGGTCCGAGGTGATCAAGGGCGTCACGATGAACGGGTAGCCCGGCACCCGGCGCGGTGCAGCCAGCCGCGGTGCGCCCTGGGGCTGGTTCGCGCTGACGACGTCGGTATAGACCACACCGTTCTGTTTGCCCGGCTGGCTCATCAGCTGGAAGGTGGCCCCTTGGTTGTTGACCTTGCCCAGCGTGGCTGGCGATGGCGGCCAGCGGGCCATCAGCATGAAGTCGTCGCGGAACAGCGAGATCGCCGCCCCCTCGCCCAGGTTGCGCCCCACCTTCTCGTAGACCTGGCTGAAGGTGTCCACCGAGATGCCCACCAGCACCAGGCCGAGCATCTGGCCCTGCTGGTCGTTGACGCGCCGCGTCACGTAGAACAGCCAGCGGCCATTGCCCTTGTTGGACACCGGTTCGCTGGTCACCACGCCCAGGCGGCTGTCGCTGGCGTGGGCCTTGAAATAGCTGCGATCGGACAGGGAGATGGGCGGCGCCGGGTAGGACCGGCTGAAATTCAGCACCTCGCCGTTGCGGGCCACGAAGGTGGCCACGTCGATGAAGGGGTTGGCCTGCTTGGCCGCCGTCAGGATGCGGAACTGCTCGGGTGCGCGGGCCCAGGCCTGGTAGGCGTCCTCGTCCTGCAGCTTCTGGGCGTCGACGGTGGCGGTCAGGGCATTCAGGGCCGTGTGGCCCGAGCCCAGGGTCTGCGAGGCGTGCTCGGCCAGGGCGGTCGACAGGCCGTCCATGCGGTCGCTCCAGTCGTCGATGGCCGTCTGGTAGGTGCTGTACAGGGCGTAGGCGAGCAGCAGCGTCAGCACCGCCATCGACAAGCCGCCCGAGATCCAGATGTCGCGCTCGGCGCGGCCCCCGCGGCGTCGGGCGCCTCGCCAGGACTTCGGCAGCAGCCGGCGCCAGCGGGCGGGCCGCGCTGCATCGGCGGCTGGGGGCAGTTCGGGCGTTTCTGTCATGGGCGGTCGGCAGGGGCTGCGCGCGGGGCGCAGGCAGCCAAAGCCTTGACGCTAACCCAGCACCGACCCGTCAGGGCCGCTGCGGCCCGCTGCGCCGCGCGCCGCAGCGCTCGGCGTTACATCGGTCACGAAAGCCGCCGCTTGGCGGTCAGGGTGCTGCCAGGGCGGTCCGCAGCTGGGCCACCAGGGCCTCGGGCGTGGCCAGCCCGTCGATGCGCGTCCAGCTCTTGCCGCGCGCGGCGCGCAGGAAGCTGCGGGCTTCGTGGTTCATGCGGTCGCCGCGGTAGGCCCCGAAGGCCCGCTGGGCGGCGATGCTGCCCTGCGCGGTGCCGGTGTAGAACGACCACTGCGGGCCGGCGCCGTAGCTCGCGGCATAGGCTTTCAGGCGTTCCGGGGTGTCGTGCTCGGGGTCGATGGAGATCGAGACCAGGCGCACCCGGGCTGCGTCGGCGCCCAGGCCGGTCTGCACCTGCGAGAAGACATGGCTCATCACCGGGCAGATCGCCGTGCAGGTGGTGAACACGAAATTCAGCAGCACCGGCCGCGTCTCGGCGGCCAGGTCGGCGGCCAAGTCGGCAGCCGCGCCGTCGGCGCGCACCAGGCGCAGCGACTTGGCGGTCACGTCGATGCGGCTTTGTGCCGGTTCGGCCGTTGCGGCTGCGGCCGCGGCCGCCATGGCCCGGTGCTGGGCATGCGGGTCGGGCTCGGGGGCGGCCGCCGCAGCGCAGGCGCAGGCCAGGGCCGCCGTCAGGGCGGCGCAGAGGGTCAGCTTTCTGGATTTCATCGGGAGTCCAAGTGAAGGTCAGGGCGGTGCCAGGGCCTGGGTGTGTATCCGCGCGGGCCGCAACGGCTCGCCCCAGCCCAGCATTGTCCAGGACGATTCTTGACTGGCGCTTAAGAAGCGGCCGCTTTGGGGGTGGGCTGTGCACGGCGTCACGGTCGGGCACCCATCACCCCCCCCCCCCCCCCCCCCCCCCCCCCCCCCCCCCCCCCGCCCCCCATCTTGGGGGTGGTGGCAGAACTTAAGCCTGATTTAAGTTACGCTTGGTCCAATTTTCGTCCAAGACAGCTTTCGAGATATTTTCATGCACAGCCATCCCGACGTCCTGCGCTCCCCGTCCTGGACTGCCCGCGCTCTCGGCCGCAGCCGTCGGCGGCTGTGCCTGTCCGCCATCCCGGCGCTGCTGGCTGGCAGCGGCGTTCACGCTGCCGCCTTCGACCCTTCGATCCCGGCTTCGATCCCCAAATACCAGTCGCCCTTGCTGATCCCGCTGGAGATGCCGCCCAGCCGCATCCAGCCGTGCAGCGCCGCGGGCGCCGGCTGCCCGACAGCCAAGTACAACATCGCCAACCGCCAGTTCATGGCCCAGGTGCTGCCGGTCGCGGCCGGCAGCCCGGCGCTGCTGACGGCGGTCTGGGGCTACGGCCGTGTCGAAGACCCGCTCAACCTCGACGCCAACGGCGCCCAGCTGCCCGGCGCGGCTTCGTCCTTCAGCTACCCGGGCTTCACCGTGGAAAACACCGCCGGCGTGGCCAGTTCGGTGCGATGGATCAATGAGCTGGTCAGCATCGACCCGGCCACCAAAAAGCCCTACCCCAGCGGCGACCCGCGCCGCACCTTCCTGCCGCCGCTGTTCGCGGTCGACCCGACGCTGGACTGGGCCAACCCGGGCCAGGTGCCTTGCGCGGCCACCGGCCGCCCTGGCACCGATTGCAAGCCCGACGCCAGGCTGGTGCCGTTCCGGCTGGACGCCGCCGGCCAGCGCGTGGCGCTGCTCTACACCGGCCCGGTGCCGATGGTGGTGCACGTGCACGGCGCCGACGACAACGCGCAGAGCGACGGCTACCCGGCAGCCTGGTGGCTGCCCGACGCCGCCAACCTGGGTGCCTACACCTTCGGCGGCGCGGTCAGCCGGGGCCGCCACTACGACCAGTACGACCACACCAACACTATGCCCGGCTCGCAGTTTTCGCTGTACGAGAACACCCAGCCGCCGACCACGCTCTGGTACCACGATCACCCCCTGGGCATCTCGCGCAACGCCGTGTACGCCGGGCAGTCGGGCTTCTGGCTGATCCGCGGCAGCTACACCGACCCGGCGACCAAGGCCCTGGTGGCCAGCGACACGGCCGCCGGCGTGCTGCCGGGCAGCGCCAGCGTGACCGGCCGTCCCACCCACCCCAGCCTGAGCTACGGCGCGGTCAAGGGCTGCGACGCCAACCTGGATGCCGCCTGCCGGGCGCTGGTGCGCGAGATTCCGCTGCTGCTGCAGGACCGCAGCTTCAACAGCGACGGCTCCTTCCACTACCCGGCCAGCCGCGACGAGGCGAATGCCTACGCCGCCACCTGGAACATGACGAAGCAGGCGATGGCCTATGCGCCGGCGTCCGATGTGGCCCCCATCATCAACCCCGAGACCTTCGGCAGCGCGCTGCTGGTCAACGGCCGCACCTGGCCGACGCTGACGGTGGCCGCCGAGCCCTACCGCCTGCGCCTGCTGGCCGGCGGTGACGCCCGCAGCTACAACCTGTCGCTGTGGACCATCCCGGCGGCGCTGATCGCCCAGTACGGCGGCGCAGCCAACGTGCCCAACGCGGCCATCATGCGCACGGTGGCCGCCGGCGGCGGCACCGAGCTGCCCTTCTATGTGGTCGGCAGCGACCAGGGCTTCCTACCCAAGGCCGTCAGCGTGCGCTCGGGCCACCGCCAGGCGGTGGTGCCGGGCAACGGCAAAGACCCGGCCGAGGCGTCCTGCGTCGTGCAGAAATTCAACGCCAAGGGCGTGCAGACCCAGGCGCCGACCTACGGCGAAGACCCGCTGTGCGAACGGGCGCTGCTGATGGGCCCGGCCGAACGCGTCGATGCCATCGTCAAGTTCAACGGCCAGCCCGCCGGCACGGTGCTGCGCCTGATCAACAGCGCGCCCGACGTGCCTTTCAACGGCTTCCCGCTGGCCGGCGCACCGACCGTCGGCACCACCGACCAGCTGATGCACTTCGTCGTCGGCACCCTGGCCAAGGGCGGTGCCAGCACGGACATCCTGTCGGTCGCGCTGCCCTCGGAAGCCACGCTGGCGACCGCTGGCGCGCCAGTGCGCCAGGTGGCGATGGTCGAGAATCCGTCGGGCCAGGTCTGCGTCAGCCTGGACCTCAACGGTGCCGTCGCCTCGGTGGTCAAGGTGCTGCCCAGCGTGACCGGTGCCGCCACGATGGCCTCGGCCTGTGCCGCCTACGGTGGCGTGCCCTTCGGCCCGGCGATGACCATGCTGGGGCCGGTCATCAACGGCATGCCCGCGCCGCAGGCCTGGGCCGACCCGATCACGCAGGTCATGACCCAGGGCCAGACCGAGCAGTGGGAGCTGTACAACTTCACCCAGGACGCGCACCCCATGCACCTGCACGACACGCGCTTTCGCGTGCTGTCGCGCCAGCCGCTGGTGCCCAGCGCCAGCAACCCGCTGCTGGCCGCGCAGCCCCTGGCGCTGACCGGCAAGTCGCGCGCCGCCGAGCCGGGTGAGGGCGGCTACAAGGACGTGGTGGTGGCCAACCCGCGCGAGGTGACGCGGCTGCTGGCGCGCTTCAACCGCAGCGGTGTCTATGTCTGGCACTGCCACATCCTGGAGCACGAGGACAACGAGATGATGCTGCCGCTATGCGTGCGCCCGCCCGGCGCCGCCGCCGGCACCGGGGTGTGCGTCAACCCGGCCACCGACGGCTTGGGGCCGCTGCTCAGCGTGCCCGTCGCCCCGGGCCTGTGATGAAGGCCCTGGACCGCCGGCCGCTGGCCGGGCTGCTGCTGGCAGCGGCCCTGCTGGCGCTGCCAGCCGCGGTCCGTGCGGCCGAGGCGGACGCGGCCAGCGCGGCCCAGCCCGAGCAGCTGAACTACGCCGTCGGCCGCCAGGTTGGCATCGACCTGCAGCGGCTGGGCTACAAGCCCGACCTGCGTGCGCTGGCCGAAGGTACGCAGGCGGCCCTGGAAGGCCGACTGCCGGCGCCCGGCGAGGCGGCGATGCGCGCGGCACTGGGCCAGCTGAAGGCGCGCAGCGAGCGGCCCGCCGGCGCAGCGTCCGTCAGCCCGGCGCCCGACCTGACCGTGCTCAGCTATGCGCTGGGCTACACCATCGGTGAGGACTTCGTCGACCAGGGCATCCGGCTCGACGCCGCGGCCCTGCAGGACGGCGCCCGCGACGGCGCCAGCGGCGCCCCGGCGCGCTGGGACGCCGCCGCGATGGCGGCCTGGCTGGAGGCCATGAAGCGGCGCATCGTCGAGGCCGCCGACACCCCGCCCGCCACCGCCTGGGTCGACCCGGTGCAGGCCTTCTTCGACGAGAACGCGCGCCGGCCCGAGGTGCAGGTGCTCGACAGCGGCCTGCAGCTGCGCCTGCTGCGCAGCGGCAGCGGCCGCCGCCCCGTGCTCACCGATCGCGTCGTGCTGGCCTACAGTGGCAGCCTGATGAACGGCACCGTCTTCACCGCCAGCCAACCCGACACCCGGGCCCAGGACGCCACCGGCTACCCGGTGAACCAGCTCTTCCCCGGCCTGCGCGAAGCGCTGCTGCGCATGAACGAAGGCAGCCTGCTGGAAGTCTTTGTGCCGGCCCGGCTGGGCCCGCCACTGCAGCGCGGCAACCCGCTGGCCGGCCAGGCGCTGATCTACCAGCTAGAACTGCTGTCCATCGAAGCGCCGGACGCCGCAGCCGCGGCGCGCTGATGCGGCGCAGCGCCTGCCTCAGCGCGGTGCACGGCCGGCTGCCGGGTGGCTGGGCTGCGCTGTGCACGCTGCTGGCGCTGCTCGGCCTGGGCAGTGGGGCCGCGCGGGCGCAGGGCGCGCCCGCCGACCCGCTGCTCGAGCAGGGCCGCAGCCTGTATGAAAGCGGCATCGCTGCCGACGGGCAGGCGCTGCGCTGGCACATGCCGGGCAGCAGCAGCCCGCAGACCGGCGCGCTGCCCTGCGCCGGCTGCCACGGCCGCAGCGGCTACGGCAAGGCCGAAGGCGGGGTGGTCTTTCCGGCCATCGCCGCGCCGGTGCTGTTCGAGCCCGGTGCCCAGCACGTCGGCGGCGCCGGGGCCAACCCGGGCATCCTGCGGCCGCTGTCGCGGTCGGCCTACGACGACGGTCTGCTGGTCCGCGCGCTGGTCAGCGGTCTGGACCCCGATGGCCGCAGCCTGCGCACGCCGATGCCGCGCTACGAGCTGGAAGCCGGCCAGGGCCGCGCGCTGACGGCCTACCTGCGCAGCCTGGGGCGCAGCGCCGTACCCGGCTGGACGCCACGCGGCCTGGTGCTGGCCGTGGTGCTGACGCCCGGCGCCACGCCGGCGCGCCAGCAGGCGCTGTGGCAGGTGCTGCAGGCCTGGGCGGCGCGGCGCCCCGACGCCCATCAGCCCTGGTTGCTGCGCCGCTGGGCCTTGCAAGGGCCGCCGGCCGGCTGGCCGGCGCAGCTGGCCGCCTTCGAGGCCGCCGAGCCGGCCTACGCGCTGCTGTCGGGCGCCGGCGGCAGCGACTGGGCGGCGGTCGACGACTTCTGCCAGGCGCGCCGCCTGCCCTGCGTGCTGCCGTCGCTGGAAAGCGCACCGCCCAGCCCGCAGGGGCCTTACGGCCTGTACTTCCATGGCGGGCTGGACAGCGACGCCCGCGCCGTGGCCGAGGCCGCAGCGGGCGCACCCCTGCAACATCGCTGGGGCGATGCGGCCGGGCAGGCGGCCGCGAATTCGGTGCGCGCGCGCCTGCGCACAAGCTCACCCGGCCCGGCCGGCGCGAGCGGCGCTGGTGCGCTGGCGCCGGGCGATGACGCGCTGGCCGACAGCGCAGGCGACGCCGCCGCGGCGCTGGCTGGCGCGGGCCCGGGCAGCACGCTGGTGCTGTGGTTGCGCGCCGGGCCGTTGCGGGCCGTGCTGGAACAGACCCAGGCGCTGGCCGCGGCCGGCGGCGGGCCAGCGCGCCTGTGGCTGTCGGCCACGCTGGCCGACCCGGCTGACGTGGCGCTGCCAGCGGCCTGGCAGGGCCGCGTCAGCTGGTTCGGTGTCCACGACCCGCAGGCGGCCCGGCGCAGCTGGCTGGCGCTGCGCCCCTGGCTGCAGCAGGCCGGTCTGGCCAGCGACGAGTTGCGCACGCGTGGCGACGCCTACGCCGCGGCCGCCCTGTTCAGCGCCGCGCTGTGGCAGCTGCAGCGGCAGGCCCAGCAAGGCCTGGGCGGGCCGGTCGCCGCAGAACGCCTGGTCGAGGTGCTGGAGCAACAGCCCTGGCCCGAGAACGACGCGGCCAGCCCCTACTACACGACCTTGCAGCTGGGGCCCGGCCGCCACCAGGCGGTGGCCCGCAGCCGGCTGTGGCCTGCGCGGGGCTCGCCCGCGGCGACGCCGCTGCCCTAGACGCCAGCGGGCGCTGCCCGCGCAGCGGCCCGCTGCGACTCAGCCGCGGCGCCGCAGGCGCGCGCCCGCCGTCGCCGCCATCAGCAGCGTCAGGCCGGCCAAGGCCAGGCTGCCGGGTTCGGCCACCTGGTTGCTCACCAGCGTGCCGGTGCTGCGCACGGTCGGCACCGTGTAGAAGAGGTCTTCCATGCTGCTCGACTGCAGCACCTTGAGCGTGTAGTTGCTGGTCGACTGCTTCTGAGTCAGGCTGAGCAGGCTGTTGGCCGTGCTGGCGTAGATGCTGGTGTCCTTGAATTTGCCGCTGCTGACGCTGTAGTCGGTGTCGTAGATCAGGTTCCACACCGCCAGCTGCAGCGACGCCGATTCGGCGGCGGTGTCGACCAGGCTGGGCGTGGTGGCCACCACCGTCATCAGCCGGCCCAGGCGGCTGGCGATGCCGGCGTCGTTGAACTGGGCCTGGAAGTAGCTACTGCCGTCCTGCACGGTGTAGCTGCTGGAGCCTTTGCTGTTGGGCAGGTCCTTGCCGATTTCGATGGCGTAGGTGCTCAGTTGGCCGGCGTTGTCGCTGCCTGCATTGCTCAGGCTGGCGGTCAGGCCGCCGGCGTCGTTGCTGTAGCCGGTGGCTTTGACCTTCTTGGCCGAGCCGAATGTCCAGTTCAGGATGCTCACCGTCGAAGCCTGGGCCATGCCGGCGGCCAGCGTCAGGCCGAGTGCGATCAGGCGGGCGGTACTGAGGGTATTCATGCGGTTTTCCTTGAAGTGATCGGCGGTGGCCGTGGTGTCCGGTCGGCGGCCGTTGCCGGGTAGGCAGGCCTTTCTGAACAGGTTGCCAGTGTTGGTCGCGGTGCTGAAAACAGCCTTAAGGCGGCCGGTCCAAGCGCCTGATTTACAACGCGTGCCGTGTTGCCGAGGGACTTACCGTGATATCCGGACGCCCGGGCCGGACCCGGCCGCTGGCGGTCGCGCTGTTCCGGGGGGCCTGGCGGCGCCGAGGGCAACTTTTTGACAAATCTTCAGCAAATTTCAAGAATCGTCAGGCAGGCTCCGTGCCTTGCGGCCCTGAGCGCCGATGCAACCAAGTAAGCCCGCCATGCCGATTGACCCGGACAAACGCAGCGAACCCCGTGTGGCCTTCACGCTCACGCGCTCGGGTGTCGATGGCGAGGACGCGGTCCCGGTCTGGCAGTTCGCGTCGGCCAGCGAAGAGCCGCGGCTGCGCGGCTGGGTGCTGGACATGAGCAAAGGCGGCATGCAGGTGCTGGCCCCGGCCGGCGTGCACCGGCGCCTGCGCGCCACCGTCTATGACGTGACCGTCGACACCGGCGGCGACCCGGCCGACAGCTTCGAAGCGCGCGTGCGGCGTGTCTGGTCGCGCGACGTCGAGCACCTCGGGCAGCTCAACGGCTTCGAGTTCGAAGAGCCGCAGCCGCTCGCCGAGGCCTTCCTGGCGCGTCATCCCGTGCCGCACGGGCAGGCCCTGAAGTGGCTGGTCTGCCACCTGGTGGCCCGCTGATGGCCGCGACGGACAGCCCATGACACTCACCGATCTCGGCCGCCAGCTGCGCCAGTGGCGGCGCCCTGCCGTGGACAACCTGAAAAGCCCGGGCCGTTCGGTGCTGGCCGTCTGGCTCAGTGCCCTGGTGCTGCTGGTGCTGGTGTGGTGGCAGGTGGCGGTGCAGATCAGCGCCAACGAACGCAGTGAAGTGGCCAGTGCGCGGCGCGACCTGGGCAACCTCACCCGGGTCATCCAGGAGCACGCCGACCGCACGCTGCACAGCGCCGACCAGGTGCTGCGCTTCGTCCGCGAACGCTACCTCGACCAGGGCGAGCGGCTCGACCTGCAGCGCCTGGACCAGAGCGGCGTCATCGACGGCGAGCATTTCCCGCAGATCGGCGTCATCGATGCCCAGGGCCGCTACAGGCTGTCCAGCCAGGGCGCGGCCGAGCCCATCGACCTGTCCGACCGCGAGCATTTCCGGGTCCACGTGGCCGCCGGCAACCGCGACACGCTGTTCGTGTCCAAACCCCTCCTCGGCCGGGCCACCGGCAAGTGGTCGATCCAGATGACCCGGCGCATCACCCTGCCCGACGGCAGTTTCGGTGGTGTGGTCGTGCTGTCGCTCGACCCCGGCTATTTCACGCGCTTCTATTCCGACCTGCAGCTGGGCCAGGGCGGCGTCTCGGCGTTGACCGGCCTGGACGGCATCGCGCGGGCGCGACGGGCTGGCGAGCAGGATGACTTCGGCTCCGATCTGTCGGCCTCGCGGCTGTACGAGCGCCTGGGCACCGGCGAAGCCGCGGGCAGCTACGTCGGGCGCTCGCCGATCGATGGCGTGCAACGCTTGATGCACTTCCGCCGGCTCGAGGGCTACCCGCTGGTGGTGACCGCCGGGCTGGCTTTCGACGACGTGCTGGCCGCCCACAGGTCCACCCGCGGGCTGCTGCTGCGGCAGGCGGCGGCGCTGAGCGCGCTGATCGCGGTGCTGGCCTGGCTGTTGTCGCGCTACCTGGGCCGGGTGCGCAGCGAGCTGCTGATCCGGCGCTATGCGCTGCGCCAGGTCAGTGCGCGCAACGAATCGCTGTCGGCCCTGTTTTCGCTCAGTCCCGATGGCTTCGTGGGCTTCGACCGCAACGAACTGGTGAAGTACGTCAACCCCGCCTTTCAGCAGATCCTGGGCGCCGAAGAGGCCGAACTGACCGACCTGCACGCCACCGATTTCAGCCTCTGGCTGGCCTCGCGCTGCCAGCCCGAAGCGCGTTTCGCCGACATCCATGCGGATGAACAGCGCATCGTGGTCGGTGCGGCGCGCCGGGTGCTGCTGGTGTCGTCACGGCCCGGCCGCGAGGGCGGCCTGTCGCGCCTGCTGTACTTTCGCGACGTCACGCCCGAAGCCACGGTGGACACCCAGAGCAATGACCTGCTGGGCATCGCCGCGCACGAATTGCGCACGCCCATGGCCAGCATCTACGGCTTTTCTGAACTGCTGGCCACCCACCCGGTGAGCCCCAGCGAGCGCGCCGAGTTCATCCAGATCATCCACAAGCAGGCCGGCCACATGGCGCAGATGCTGGGCGACCTGGGCGAGCTCTCGCGGCAGGAACTGGCCGGCAAGCAGGAGCTCGCGCTGGTGACGCTGGACCTGCAGCAGCTGGCGGCTGACGTGATCCGCAGCCACCGCCGGCCGGCCGGCCGCGCCGAGCCCCGCTTCCAGCTGGGCACGGGCCGCCTGGACGTGCGCGGCGACCCCGGCCGGCTGCGCCTGGCGCTGCTCAATGTGCTGCTCAACGCCTACCAGTTTTCGCACGCCGACCAGGTCATCCAGGTCAGTATGGCGGCGCGCCGCTTCAGCGGCCAGCAGCAGCTCGGCCTGCGCGTGGTCGACAATGGCATGGGTATGAGCCCCGACCAAGTCCGCCAGGTCTGCGACCGCTTCTACCGGGCTGACCGTGACCGCGCCCAGGGCGGCACCGGCCTGGGCATGAGCATCGTCAAGGCCATCGTCACGCAGCATGGCGGCGCGGTCGAAATCGACAGCGCCCTGGGTCGCGGCACGTCGGTGACCCTGTGGCTGCCTGCCGCGCCCATCCACGTTCCAGCCGACCGAGAGACCGCCCTATGCCCCTGATCCTGGTCGTTGACGACGAGCCGCTGATCCGCCGCCTGGTGCGTCAGTTCCTGGGGCCGCGTCACGAGGTGATCGAAGCGGGGTCGGCCGAGCAGGCCCTGGACTTTGCCCATCTGCGGCGGCCCGATCTGGTGGTGCTGGACATCGGCCTGCCCGGGGTGCTGGACGGCCTCGATGCGCTCTTCGCGATGCGACGCCACACGCGGCTGCGCGACATCCCGGTGGTGATCCTGAGCGGCCACGGCCTGCAGGGCGAAAGCTGCGGCATGCCGGTCGATGCCTACTTCACCAAGCCCTTCAAGCCGTCGGACCTGGTCGCCTGCATCGAGCGGCTGCTCGACCAGAGCCTGGCCACCACCGCGCTGCAGGGTTGTCCGTGAACCCAGCCTGGCGCCCGCTGCGGGCGTTCACCGCCGGCCTGGCCCTGGTCCTGGCGGCCACGGCGGCCAGCGCCGGTGACCTGGCTGCGGTGCGCGCCAGCGGCGTGCTGCGCCAGCTGGGCGTGCGCTATGCCAACTTCGTCACGGCGCAGGGTAGCGGCTTCGACGTCGAACTGATCCAGGGTTTTGCGCAGTCCATCGGCGTGCGCCATGAGCTGGTCTACAGCGACTTCTACAACGTGGTGCAGGACCTCATCGGTGCCGACTTCGTGCGCGACGGCGACCAGGCCACGCTGCGCCCGGGCCAGCGCCCGGTGCGCGGCGACCTCATCGCCTCGGGCCTGACCGTGCTGCCCTGGCGTCAGACGCTGGTGGCCTTTTCGGCGCCCACCTTTCCGTCCCAGGTGATGCTGGTGACGCGGGCCGAATCGACGGCCCGGCCGGTCAGCAAGCAGCCCAGCCTGCAAGAAGAGATCCGCCTGACGCGCGCCGTGCTGGGCAAGAAAAGCCTGCTGGTGATGGAGAAGACCTGCCTGGACCCCTCCAACTACGGTCTGAGCGCGACGGCTTACGACCTGCGCCGGCACAAGCCCACCAGCAACCTCGACGAGATGGTGCCCGCCTTGCTGAACGGCGCTGCCGAATTCACTCTGCTCGACGTGCCCGACGTGGTCCTCGACCTGCACCGCTGGCGCGGCCGCATCCAGGTCATCGGCCCGATTTCCGGCTTGCAGGACCTGGCGGTGGCCTTTCCCAAATCCGCACCGGAACTGCGCGCCGCCTTCGATGTCTACCTGGCCGGTCTGCGACAGGACGGCCGCTACGACAGTCTGGTCGACAAGCACTACCCGGGCATCCGCTTGTATTTCCCGGCCTTCTTCGCCCGCCGTTCATGAGCCCGCTGTCCGAGAGGGCAGCGCCGGCCGGCGCCGCCCAGGAAGGGGTCAGCGCGCTGGGGCGGTGGGCAGCGCGGGCGATGTCGCGTCTCGATGCGGCGGTCGACCGCCTGCAGTTCTGGCACCTGGTGGGCCTGTTCCTGCTGGTGGTGGTCTACCTGGCCGGCACCTCGGCACTCGGCTTCAGGCTGCTGTGGCAAATGGCGCTGCACGCCGAAGAGCGCCGCCTGGACTCGATCGCCGAGCTCAAGGCGCGCGATGCCGAGTCCTGGTTCAGCGCGCAGCGGGAGGTGGCCGGCGCACTGGCCAGCAACCCGACCTTCCGCGACCTGCTGCTGCCGCTGCGCTGGCGCACGGCGGGTTCCTGGACCGACAGGCTGGCCGGCTGGACCGATGCGCAGCGCTCCAAGACCTGGCTGGACCACATGCAGCAGGCCCGGCATTTCCACAGTGTCGAGGTGATGTCCTTCGATGGCCAGTCGCTGATCGTGTCGGGGGCCGTCCCTTACTCGGCCCGAGAACTCGCCCGGCGTCTGCCCGACAGCGCGCTGGCCGGAAGCCCCGATTTCCTCGACGTCCGGGTCTCCAGCGACGGCAGGGCCTACACCGTGCTGGCAGCCAAGATTCCCGACGTGCAGGGCCTGGCGCCGCTGTGGCTGGTCTTCACGGTGAACCTCCAGGACAGCTTTCTGCCGATGATGGCGCGCTGGCCGAATGCCACGCAGACCGGCGAGCTGCTGGTCTACCGGCCCGAAAACGGCCGCCTGCTGCTGTTGAACCCGCCGCTGACGCCCGACCGCCAGTTGCAGAGCAGGCCCGCCAGCGAACCCTTGCTGCCCGAGGCCCAGGCCCTGGAGCGGGGCGACGGCACCTACGCCGGGCTGGACCCCGATGACCGCGAGGTGCTGGCTGCGGTGCGCAAGGTCGGCAGCGGGCCCTGGTTCGTCTCGGCGCGCATCGACACCGATGAATTGCTGGGGCCGGCGCGCCGCGCGGCCTGGCCTTTCCTGCTGCGCAACGTGCTGGGCGTGCTGATCGACGCCTTGCTGCTGGCCCTGGTCTGGCGCTCGCACCGCCTGAGCCTGCGCCAGGCGCAGCGCTTCAACCAGCAGCTGAGCGGCATGAACGACCAGGTGCAGCAGGCGACCCGCGCCAAGAGCGTCTTCCTGGCCAATATGAGCCACGAGATCCGCACGCCGCTGAACGCCATCGTCGGCCTGAACGAGATGCTGCGCCTGCGCGCCCAGCCTGGCAGCTGGGAAGCGCTGCGGCTGGGCCAGCAGAAGACTTCGGCCCACCACCTGCTGCAGCTGCTCAACGACGTGCTGGACCTGTCGCGCATCGAAGCCGGCCGGCTGGACCTCGAGCAGATCGACTTCCGCCTGGAAGACATGCTGGTCGACCGCGTGCTGGCCATGGCCAGCGCCAGCGCCAGCGACAAGCAGCTCGAGCTCATCCTGGACATCGAGCCCGCGCTGCTCGAGCCGCTGCGTGGCGACCCGCTGCGCCTGAGCCAGGCCTTGCTGAACTACGTCAGCAACGCGATCAAGTTCACCGCCGCCGGTCAGGTCGTGGTGGCGGTGCGCTCGCGCAGCCCCGACGGCGAAGGCCTGCTGGTCGAGTTCGAGGTCAGCGACACCGGCATCGGGGTCAGCGATGAACTGATGCCCCGCCTCTTCACCAGCTTCGAACAGGGCGACAGCACGACGACGCGGCGCTTCGGCGGGTCGGGCCTGGGCCTGTCCATCACGCGGCTGCTGGCCGCGCAGATGGGCGGCGAAGTCGGCGCGCGCAGCACGCCCGGCGCGGGCAGCCAGTTCTGGTTCACGGCGCGACTGGCGCGGGGCGCCGTGCGGCCGCCGTGGGCCCCGCACGGCCTGCACGGCGCGCGCACGCTGATCGTCGACGACCAGCCGCGCGCCGGCCAGGTTCTCAGCGCCATCGCGCGCGAACTGCACCTGCAGCCGACGCTGCTGACCGAGTCCACACTGACCGTGTCGACCGCCGCCCAGGCCGCGCAGGAAGGCTCGCCCTACCGGGTCGTGCTGCTCGACTGGGACCTGCCCGGCATCGACAGCCGCGCGACCCTGCTGGCCTTGCAGCGGCCGGTCGCAGGCCCGGCGCGCAGCGTGGTGGTGATGACCACCCGGGACGACCCCTGGCTGCTGAAACGGGCCGACGCGGACCCGGCCCTGGCGGTGCTGCCCAAGCCCCTGACCTGCCGCAGCCTGAACGGTGCCCTGACCCAGCTCGGCGCGGTCATCGGGCGGCCGCCGGCGCCGCGGTCCGAGCTCGAGCCTGAAGCCGAACCCCCGCTCAGGCCTTTGCCGACGGCCGTGCAGGCACTTCAGCGCCAGGCCGGCCGCCTCCACCTGCTGGTGGTCGAAGACAACCTGGTCAACCAGATCGTCGCCGAGGAATTGCTGGACATGCTGGGCGTGAAGTGCACGCTGGCGGTCGACGGCCTGGACGGCTTGCAACGGGCGGCTGCGCACCGCTACGACGCGGTGCTGATGGACATGCAGATGCCGAAGATGGACGGCCTGGAGGCGACGCGCCGCATGCGGCAGCTGCCGGGCTATGGCCAGGTGCCGATCATCGCCATGACCGGCAACGCCTTCCAGGAAGACCGCGACGCCTGCCTGGCGGCCGGCATGGACGACCACCTCGCCAAGCCGGTCGTCACCGAGGCGCTGAGCGCCGTGCTGCTGAAGTGGTTGCCGCCGCAGGGCGGCCAGCCTTCGGTGCCGGCCGAGGCGGCTGCGGCGCAGGCCGGCCCCGGCACGGCGCCCTGATCGCGCCCGGTCGGCGGCAGGGGTGTGAAAAAAGTCCAGCGGACGCCCACCTCTTAAGCGACTTCTAAGACGCGCCTCGCAAGATACAGCCCTGGACGCCCGGAACGCCGCAATGTCGCCGCACCCGCGCCCCGCTTCGAGACACCGCCCATGACCATCAGCAACCTGCCCCGCACCGCCGCCGACCTGCCCGGCCGCCTGTGGCCCGTGGTTCGGGCAGACAGCGACCGCTGGACGGCGCAGGCCCGGGCCGTCGATCTGCAGCTGTCGCTGCCGACCATTGACGCCGCAGCCAGCAGCCAGGACCTGATGGCCTTCTTTGCTGCCCATGTCAGCCAGCACGCGGTGGCCGTGATGGACTTCGGCGTGCCGGTGGGCCTGATCAGCAAGGCACGCTTCGTCACGGGCTATCTGCCGCAGCGCCAGCGCCTGGACGAGCTGCAGCTGTGCTGCCTGAGCTGGCTGCTGCCGCGCACGCTGATCGTGGACCGTCACGCGGCGCTGCCCGAGATCCTCAGGCGGGTCAAGGACGAGGGCCTCGCGGCCTTCGACGAAGGCTTCATCGTCACCGACAAGGGCCGCTACCTGGGCATGGGCTCGGGCCTGGCGCTGCGCGCGGCGGCACTCGACCTGGAAACCCGGATCCAGCGCGAAAAGCTCGCCCGCATGGCGTCTGCGCTGCCCATGCAGCGCCACCTGCAGTTCGTCACGCAAGAGCAGCTTGAACTGGGCATCGAAGACCACCACGTGGTGCGCGAATCGCGCGAGCCGGTCACCGCCAGCAGCGTCTACGCGCGCCGCTTCGAAAGCGGCACGCTGGCCGTCGTGCTGGACGGCAGCGACCAGGGCACCGGCTGCTTCAAGACCAATCTCGCGGCCCAGCTCTGGATGGACGCCTATGTGCAGATGTACGAGGCCTCGGGCCAGGACATCGACCCCGGCGAGTGGCTGCAGCGCCTGCACAGGCACCGGCTGCGCGACATCCAGCAGCAGGACGCGGAGGACGGGGTCAACGGCGACGACCTGATCCCCTGGCGGCTGGACGACGGCCTGAAGATGGCCGTCCTGTGGCTGCCGCACGACCGCCGCAGCCTGCGCTTTGCCGGCGCGCGCATGGACCTGGTGCTGACGCGCCCCGGTTCGCGCGAAACGCGCGTGCTGCGCGGTGGCCGCGACCTGGTGGGCAATGCGGCGGCGCCGGCGGCGCCGTGCTGGGCCGCGCAAGACCTGCCGCTCAACGCCGTGTACCGGGCGCTGGTCGTCACCGAGGGCGTCACCGCCCAGCCCGGCGGGCCTTTCGGCGAAGCCCTGGGCATGGCCATGCTGGCTGGCTTCCTGCGTTCGCATTCCACGCTCAGCGCCCGCGACATCGGGCCCCTGCTGGCGAATTTCATCCTCGACTGGCGGGGCTCGGCCCCGGCGCCCGAGGACCTCACCGCCTTGGTCTTTTCGGTGGGCGGCCGCCGCTGAGCGGCGTTGCGCCCGCAAGCCGATCAGCCCAAGCCCACCCACCTGTCACAGCGCATGCAAACCGTTCGTCTGGCCCCCACTGAAACCACACCCGAAGTGGTGTTCGATCCCGAACGCAACCGGCTGGAACTGCACGGGCATTGCCAACCGCAACGCTGCGAGTTGCTGTTCAAGCCCTTGCTGCTGCTGTTGCGGCGCCACTTCTCGCAGCGCCAGCCGCAGTTCTTCACGGTGCATCTGGTGCTCGATTACATCGACAAGGCCACCGTGGTGGCCCTGCGCGAGCTCTTCGTCATGCTCGACGCCGAGGGTCGCGCCGGCCGCTGGATCGAGGTCATCTGGTCCTGCCCGGCCGAAGACTCGGCGCGGGCGCAGCTGGCCCATCTGCTGATGAACGGGCTGCCCAACATCGAGTTCCATTGCCAGGATCTGGTGCCGTCGTGACGGTGTCGACCGCCAACGGGGCCGCCGTCTTCTGGACCGCCCGGGTGTCCACCGCCAACGGCGAAACGCGCCTGGCTTCGTGCCGCTACGTCGGCCCTGACGGTATGGCTTTCGTCGGTGACCAGGCCTACCCCGTCGGCAGCGAGGTCACGATGTTCGTGGCCGCCCTGCATGCCTCGGTCTTCACCCACACCGGATGGACCGAATTCAGGCTGCGGGTGGCCTACCTGACCTTTGCCGACGGCCTGTACCGCATGGGCTGCGTGCACCGCGGCACGCCCGAGGCCAGCCTGGCCTGGCTGGCCCTGGCGGTGAGCCGCCTGGGCCAGCAGGCGCGCCGCTCCGGCCTGGGGCTGGGCCTGAGCCTGTCGCCGGGCGCCGCGCCGGCGCCGCCGCCGCCGATCGACATCGAGGCCCGGCGGCGCCAGTTGCGCGACCTGCTCAGGCCCGGCACGCGGGACGCGCCGCTGCTGGCCTACGACGGGGCCTTCGACGCCCCGGCCCAGAACCGGCTGTTCAACACCGCGCGCACGGCCCTGGCGGGCAGCCTGGCCACACCGGTGCAGCGCCGCAAGCTGTACACCGCCGTGGTCGAACTGGCACGCAACATCCAGATGCACGCGGCTGACGCCGGCGACCCCGCCGTGCTGCCCGACCAGCCCGTCGGCGCGCTGCAAGTGGTGGTGCGGCCCTGCGAGCCCGGTGATGCCGCCCCGACTTGCAGCGTGAGCGCCGCCAACCACGTTGCCGCTTCGGCGGTGGCCGGCCTGTCCACGCTGATGCACGGCCTGTGCAGCATGGGCGCCGAGGCCCGCGACGCGGCCTACAGCGAGTTGCTGTTGCAGCCGCGCGGCGGTGCACCGACAGCGGGGCGACCCGGTTTCGGGCTGCTGACCCTGGCCGGTGAAAGCGCGCAGGCCGTGGCCTGGTCTTTCAGCAGCGAAACCCTCGACGGCCAGTCGAACCACGCCTTCGTGGTCACGGTGCACTTTTGAGACTGCGCCGGTATCGTGTGGCATGTCACGGCAGCCCCGCCGCTGTGTGCTGCGGGCGCTGCGCCGGGGCGGAAATGCAAGGGTTTGCTTCTATCCTGATGCTTAGCATGAAGAGAGGTTGCAATGAGACTGCTTTTGGTTGAAGACGACACTTCGGTGGGGGCCGCGGCCCGCGCTGGGCTGATCCAGCACGACGTGGTGTGCGACTGGGTGCTGACCGCCGCCGCTTTCGAAGCCGCCGTGGTCAAGCACCCCTACGACTGCATCCTGCTCGACCTCAGCCTGCCCGACGGCAACGGCCGACAACTGCTGGACGCCGTGCGGCGCAACGGTGACGCCACGCCGGTGATCGTGGTGACGGCGCAATGGCAGGGCGAGTCCAGCATCAACCTGCTGGACAGTGGCGCCGACGATTACATCGTCAAGCCCTACGACATCCGCAACCTGATGGCCCGCGTGCGCGCCGTGATGCGCCGGGCCCGGGCGCCGGAGACCGGCACCGGCACTTCGCTGGTCCACGGCCCGCTGGTGCTGCGCGTCGAAGGCCGGGTGGCCACCTGGCATGGCGAGCTGGTGCCCCTGACGAAGAAGGAATACTGGCTGCTCGAGGCGATGTTGCGCCAGCGCGGCCGCGTGCTCAGCCGGGCCCAGCTGGAAGAAGCCCTGTACGGCTGGGGCGAAGAGACCGAAAGCAACACCGTCGAGGTCTACATCCACCACCTGCGCCGCAAGTTCTGCAACGGACTCATCGTCACGATACGCGGGATGGGCTACCAGATCTGCCCGGAATCGGTGTTCGCGCCGGCGGGGGACACCCAGCCTGAAGGTTCACCGGCCTGAAGCCCGCGACCCGGCTGCCGAGCCCGATGGACGCCCAGCGCGGGCCGTCGCCCCGCACCGTGCCATGGTGGCTGCGCGGCTCCTTCGTGACCCGCGTCGCCATCGTGATGCTGGCGCTGGTGCTGCTGCGCATGGCGGGGAGCGCGGTCTACGAGTGGCGCCTCTTCGAGCAAGGCTCGATCAGCGAGGTCGAAGGGCTGGCGCGGCGGCTGGAAGTGCAGGCCAGCCGCGACCTCGATTCGGTGAACGAGACGCTGGCGGGCCTGGCGGTGATGCTGACGTCGGCCCGCGAACCGGCCCTCGACCACCCGCGCCAGGAACTGCTGAACCTGGCGGCGGCCAGCAACCGCCTGCTGCGCTGGCTGTCGCTGGTCGACGGGCAGGGCCGGGTGCTGGCCAGCTCGATGCCGACCCTGGTCGGGCAGGTGATCGATCTGACGCACATCGCGCTGCCGGCCCCCGGTCAGGCCGGGCGACTGGGCTCGCCGGTGCCCGGCCTGCGGCCGGGCGCGCTGAACCCGCTGGCGCCGTCGGCGGCGGCGTCCGGCGCGGACGGGGCTGCCGACCGCGCCGTGCTGCCCATGGCCCGCGCCGTGCATGCGCCCGGGCAGCCCAGGCGCTACCTGGTGGCGGCCCTGAACCCGGAGCAGCTGGACGCCAGCCTGGACCTCGGCACCCCCTACCCCGGCCTCAGCGCGGCCCTGCTGCGCGCCAACGGCGAGGTGATCGCCAGCACCGAGGGCCTGGCGGCACTGCGCGGGCACTCGGTCAGCGCCCACCCCGAGCTGGGGCCCTGGATGGCCCCGAGCGTGAGCGTGCAGCCGACGACCCGCGAGCAAGGTGAGCGCGCGTACTCGGCCGTCCGCGCGCTGCACAACTTCCCCCTGACGGTGGCGGTAATGCAGGACCAGCAGCAGGCCTTCGTGCGGCAGCTGCAAAACCGGCTGATCGTCCGCGGCTTCACCGACCTGCTGGCCCTGATGCTGTTCTGCGCCGGCTGGTTCATCCTGGCCAAGCATGTCCAGGCCCGCGACAGCATGGCCGCGACGCTGCTCGTCAACGAAGACAGGCTGCAGCGCAGCGAACGCGCCCTGGGGCTGATGCTCGAGAGCGTGCGCGAACTGATCTTCCGCGCCGACGCGTTGGGCTGCATCACCTTCGTCAACCGCCGCTGGGAGAGCAGCACGGGCTACCGGTCGACCGACATCCTGGGCCAGCATCTGGCCGACCTGGTCGACCCGGCGGACCGGCTCCGCGTCCAGGCGCTGTTCAGGCCCGGGAGCGATGCGCCTGCCGACCCCGTGCTGGTCAGGCTGCGCGGCCGCAACGAGGTCCTGAGTCTGGACCTGTCGGTGACCCCGATGGCCGACACGCAGGGGGGCAACCCGGGCTATGTCGGCATCGCCTACGACCTGACCGAGCGCCAGACCGTGCGCGAACGCCTGCAGGACCGGCTGGACTTCGCGATGCGCCTGCTGGACGTCTCGCCGGCGGCCATGTTCGCCAAGGACACCGAAGGCCGCTACATCGAGGTCAACCGGGCTTTTCTCGAGATGGTCGGCCTGTCGCTGCACCAGGTGATCGGCAAGACCGCCGAGAGCCTGTTCCCCGACCCTGACGGCCGCCAGAGTGCCGCCGACCGGCATGTCCTGGGCACCGGCGAGACGGTGAGCTATGAACGCCAGATGAGCAACTCCGATGGCAGCGTGCGCGACGCGCGCATCACCAAGTCGCGCCTGCGTTATGGCAACGGCAAGACGGCCGGCATCGTCGGCAGTTCGGTCGACGTCACCGTCTACCGGCAGGCCGAGAAGGCCATCCGCGACGCGCGCGACGCCTCGGTGGCAGCCGCCAAGGCCAAGTTGGCCTTCGAGCGCGGCTTCCTGTCGATGGCCGCCCATGAATTGCGCACGCCGCTGACCAGCCTGCGCTTGCAGGCCGAACTGATCGTCGACGCGCCGACCGAGGCCGGGCGGCGCAGCCTGAGCAAGGACCTGCTGGCCAGCGTGGACCGCATCGGCCATGTGCTGGAGCAGCTGATGATCCTGTCGCGCATCGACGGGCTGCGCTACTCCGAACTCGACCTGGTCCGCGTCGACCTCGAAGCCACCTACTTCAAGGTCATGTCGCTATTGCAGGAAGAGGCCGCCGACCGCGGCATCCGGCTGCGTTCAGGCCTGCATGGCAGCCACGTCACCGGGGTCGAGTTCGGCATCTACACGCTGATGCGCAACCTGCTGCACAACGCCATCCTGTACACGCCGCCTGCCGGCCAGATCCACATCGAGGCCCGCACGGTGGGCGGCGCCCAGGTGCTGACGGTGGACGACTCGGGCCCGGGCATCCCGGCCGACCAGCGCGAGCTGGCCTTCGAGCGCTTCAACCGCCTGGGTCAGCAGCAGATCAAGGGTTCGGGCTTGGGCCTGTCCATCGTCAAGACCATCGCAGCGCTGCACGGCGCCTCGATCCGACTGGACAAGTCCGCGCTGGGCGGTCTGCGCGTGGTAGTGGAATTTCCCATCGAACGCTCGGCGCTGCCGGCCTTCCTGGATTCCAACTTCGTGGACATGGCAGACACCCAGCCCGTGCCGCTGTGACGGCACGGCGGCGGGCGTTCAGCGTCCGGCAGGTCCCGCTGCGCGGAAGCGCGCAGACAGCACCACGCCTAGGCCGCCCATCAGCAGCGCCAGCGTCGCCGGTTCGGGCACCGGGCTGGTCGGGCTGATCGGCGGCGCGACCGGCGCCGTGTAGGCGCTGAAGCTGAAGTCGTCCATCGCGAAGTAGTTCGCCACGTTGGCGTGGACCACCACGGTGTCGACGGCGCCGGTGTAGCCGCTGGCCTGCCAGGTCGAGAACTGGCTGTTCGGGACGAAGGCACTGCCGGTGAAGACCAGCGCGTTGCCCAGCCACAACTGGTATTGCAGCTGGTTGCTGACCGGCATGCCGTACTGCGGATTCGTCGGGTTCGGGGTCTTGGCCGGGCCCGAGAACCACGCGCCGTCGAACACGAAGGACGTGGCGCGGTAGATGCTGTTGAGGTTGTCGGTGGCGGTCACCCAGGTGTCGGGCGAATTCGAAAAATACGAGTTCGCGACGTTGTCGCCCCGGACCGAGACCCAGTTGGTCCAGGTGAAGCCGCCGTAGGTCCCCCCGGTGGTGCTGTTGGCGGGCAGGACCCCGACGGCGGTGCTGCCGCCGGGCAGGCTGTCGAAGTTCAGCGGGCTGGTGGCAGGGGTGGCCGGCTTCGGCTTCGCTTCGGCCGGCGTGGCCAGCGTGGCGCTGAGGGCCAGCACGGCAGCGCCGGCCAGCCAGATCGGGTTCGGTTTCATGCGGAATCCTGTTTGTGGTTAAGGAAGTGTAGGGAAGGGGTGGCGATCACGGCGTCACCTGCACGGCGGCCGAAATGCTGCTGGCCGGCGCGCTGGCGCTCGGGAAGAGGGCGTTGACGGCGACCACGCGGTAGGCGTAAGTCGTGCCGGTGCTCAGGCCGGTGTTGCTGAAGCTCAGCGCGCTGCCGCCGGTGCCGGTGGTCTGCGTGGCGCTGCGCGTCACCGTACCGACGGTGGCGTAGGCGCCGACCACTTTGGTGCTGGTGCTGACGGCGGCGCGCTGCACGTCGAACGAGGTCTCGCTGGTTGATGCGTCGGTCCAGGTCACCGTGGCCGATGTCGACGAGGCCCGTGTCACGCTCACCGCCGTGGGGGCCGTCGGCGCCGGTAGCGCGGCGACGCTGACCACGTTGGACGCTGCCGAAGCGCCGCCGGCGTTGCTGGCGGTGACGCGGTACTGGTAGGCGCTGCCGGCCAATGCCGTGGTGTCGCTGTAGCTGAGCGTGGTGCCGGTGTTGGCCCCCTGTGTCAGGGTGACGGTGACGCTGCCGATGACGGCCCAGCTCAGGCCGGCGTCGCTGCTGCGGCTGATGCTGAAGGCGGTCTCGTTGGTCGAGTTGTCCTGCCAGCTCAGCACCACGGTGGCCGAGGTGCTGCGGGCTGCCGCAGACAGCGAAGTGGGCGCAGCGGGGGCCGGCACCTGCGGCGTGGCCTGCACCACGGCCGAGGTGCTGTTGGCACCCGGCGCGGTGATGGGGAACAGCGCATTGGCCGCCACCACGCGCCAGGCGTAGGCGCTGCCGGTGGTCAGGGCGGTGGCGGTGACGCTCAGCGCGGTGCCGCCGGTGCCGCTGGTCTGGGTGCCGCTGCGGGTGACGGTGGACACCGTCGCGTAGGGGCCGACCACGCCGCCGGTGACGGCGGCCTGCTGGACCACGAAGCTGGTCTCGTCGGTCGAAGCGTCGACCCAGCTGACGGTGACGCTGGTCGTCGAGGCCTGCACCGCCGTCACGCCGGTCGGCGCGGCGGGCGAGGGCACAGCCGCGACGCTGACGGTGTTGGAAGCCGCCGAGCTGCCGCCGGCATTGCTGGCGGTGACGCGGTACTGGTAGGCGCTGCCGGCCAGTGCCGTCGTGTCGCTGTAGCTGAGCGTGGTGCCGGTGGTGGCGACCTGCGCGGTGGCGGCGGTGACGCTGCCGATGGCGGCCCAGGTGAGGCCGGCGTCGCTGCTGCGGCTGACCGTGAAGCCGGACTCGTTGGTTGACGCGTCTCTCCAGCTCAGCACCACGCTGGCCGAACTGCTGCGGGCCGCGGCGGCCAGCGTCGTCGGCGCGGTGGGCACGGGCACCTGCGGCGTGGCCTGCACCACGGCCGAGGTGCTGTTGGCACCCGGCGCGGTGATGGGGAACAGCGCATTGGCCGCCACCACGCGCCAGGCGTAGGCGCTGCCGGTGGTCAGGGCGGTGGCGGTGACGCTCAGCGCGGTGCCGCCGGTGCCGCTGGTCTGGGTGCCGCTGCGGGTGACGGTGGACACCGTCGCGTAGGGGCCGACCACGCCGCCGGTGACGGCGGCCTGCTGGACCACGAAGCTGGTCTCGTCGGTGGAGGCGTCGGTCCAGCTGATGGTGACGCTGGTGGCCGAAGCGGCCAGCGCGCTCACGGCGGTGGGTGCGACGGGCGCGGTCAGGGCCGCGACGCTGACGACATTGGACGCGGCCGAACTGCCGGCGCCATTCGTGGCCGTGACGCGGTACTGGTAGGCGCTGCCCGCCAGCGCGGTGGCGTCGCTGTAGCTCAGGGCCGTGCCGGTGGTGGCCACCTGGGCTGCGGCGGCAGTCACCGTGGCGATGGCGGTCCAGCTCAGGCCGGCGTCGCTGCTGCGGCTGACCGTGAAGGCGGTTTCGTTGGTCGACGCGTCGGTCCAGCTCAAGACCACGGTGGCCGAGGTGCTGCGAACGGCAGCGGCCAGCGCCGTGGGTGCCGCGGGCGGAGTCGCGCCCGCCACGGCCTGCACCACCGCCGAGATGCTGGCGGCCGGGGCCGCTGCCACCGGGTACAGCGCGTTGGCCGCCACCACGCGCCAGGCGTAGGCCTGGCTGGCGATCAGGCCGCTGGCGGTGGCGCTGAGCGCCGCGCCGCCGACACCGCTGGTCTGGGTGCCCGAGCGGGGCAGGGTGGCGACGGTGGTGTAGGGGCCGGTCGCGCCGCCGATGACGGTGGCCTGCTGGACGACGAAGCTGGTCTCGTCGGTCGAGGCGTCGGTCCAGCTGATGGTGGCGGTGCTGGCGCTGGCGATGGCCACGGCCACGCCGGTCGGCGCCAGCGGCGCGGGCAGCGCGGCCACGCTGACGGTGTTCGACGGCAGCGACAGGCCGCCGGCGTTGACCGCCTGCACCTGGTACTGGTAGGCCACGGTGCCGGCCACCGTGGTGTCGTTGAAGACGATGGCGGCACCGCCGACGGCGCTGGTCTGCGCGGCGCTGCGCGTCACGCTGCCGATCGTCGACCAGCTCAGGCCGCCATCACTGCTGCGGCTGACGCTGAAAGCGGTTTCATCGGTGGACGCATCGGTCCAACTCAGCGTCACGGCCGTGGCCGTGCTGCGTGCGGCGGCGACCACGCCGGTGGGTGCGGCCGGCACCGGCACATTGGGCATGGCCTGCACGGCCAGCGAGATGCTGGCCGCCTTGGCCGTGGCCACCGGGTAGCCGGCGTTGACGGCCACCACCTGGAAGGCATAGGTGGTGCCGGCGGTCAGGCCGACGACGGTGCTGCTGAGTGCGCCGCCGGTGGCCGCCGTGGTGGCGCTGGCCACGGTGGCCACCGTCATGTAGGGGCCGACCACGCCGTTGGTCAGCGTGGCCTGCTGCACCGCGAAGCTGGTTTCGTCGGTGGACGCGTCGGTCCAGGCCACGGTGACGCTGGCCGGCGAGGCCACCGTGGCCGTCACGTTCACCGGCGCCGCCGGCGGCAGCGCCGCGGGCGTGATCGGCGCGGTGCTGTAGGTGAAGTCGTCCATCACGAAGTAATTCGGGATGAGGCTGACCACCACCACCGTGTCCACCGGCCCGCTGTAGCCGCTGGCCACGAAGGTAGGGGTGGCGGTCGGCGCGAAGGCCGAGGTGGTCTTGACCTTCACGCCGGCCAGGTAGAACTCGTAGTGCAGCGCCGCCGTGGCGTAGCCCGAGAACCAGGCGCCTTCGAAGTAGAAGGGCGTGGCGCTGGTGATGGAGTTCGCGTTGGTCGACGTCGTCAGCCGCGTGTCGGGCGAACTGGCGTTGTACGGCAACCCGGCTTGATTGGTGTCGTAGTAGAACCAGCCCGTCCAGGCGAAGCCGCCCTCGGCCGTGGGCGCCATGTCGCCATAGCCGGTGTGGCTGTCGAAGTTCAGCACGGTCGAGGCCATGCTGAAAGACGAGGTACAGCACAGCAGCGCGGCGGCGGCCAGGCGGGTGGCGTGGCGCAGGCGGTAGGCGGGGAACGGCATGGAACAGGCTCGCTGGGACAGGCTACAAAAGTCAAGGCCACCGGTTCCGCACGCCAGCCCCGCGGGCTGCAGCGTTCGCAACGAGGTGCACCCGACCGCGACGCCTGGCGGGCGAGGCGCGTTGCGGTCGGTGCGGGGTTTCGGGCGGCGGGCCGCAGGGGCCCGCCCGACTTCACTTGCCGGCCATGCAGGCCGTCAGGAAGTCCTTGCGCTCGGTGTCGTGCAGGTTGCTGTCGGCGGCCTTCTTCTGGCAGCCGCTCATCAACTCGCCGCGGGCTTTGGCGGCCTTCAGGTTGGACTTGGTGGCGTCGGCGTCGTGCTTCACGGGCGCGGCCGATGCGGCTGACGCGGCGGACGGCGCCTTGGGCGGCGCGGCGCCTGCATTCGACGACAGGGCGATGGTGGCCAGGGCCAGCAGCAGGGCGGCGATGGAGACAGGCTTGTTCATGGTGGGCTCTTTTCGGAAGGTGACGGCAACTTGCCGGTGGGAGGGTTGGGAAGTCAGGGAACGATCCAGCCCGAGACCGCCTTCAGCACGCGGCTGTCGGCAGTTTCGAAGCGGGTGATGTAGGCGCCCTTGCTGGCGTGGCGCTGCGACTGCGCCAGGCTCAGCCGCGGGTAGACGCTGGTGCCCAGCGGCGCGCCGCTGCTGGCCGAGGTGGCCGCGTCAGCGGGCTCCGCGCCGTCGTCGGCGTCCACCGGCGGCCGGGCGCTGGCCAGCGGGCTGTGCGGCACCGCGCGCGGCACCATCGGCCGGGCGGCCATGGTGCGCAGCGGCACGGCGCCGGCCGGCACCAGGTGGGTCTTGGGCAGCGACAGGTCGCGCGCCTGGTCTTCGGCGCGCGAAGACTCACGCAGGCTGAGCATGACTTCGCCCCGTTCCAGCAGGTAGTCGCGGTGGACGTTGTCCAGCATGTCGACCAGGGTGTCGTTCAGGTAGTCCAGCGCGAAATAGACCTCGCTCTGCAGCAGCTCGTCCTGCAGCGGGATCTGCCGTGTGCGCAGCCATTCCTTGAAGGTGATCAGGCCGCGCTGGCGCAGCACCGGCAACTGGTAGGGGTAGACCAGCTGGGCCTGCGCGCGCCAGGCGGCGGGCAGCGGCAGGGTTTCGCCGCCGCCCAGGCCGCCCGAGAAGTAGGCCGTGGCGGCCGTCAGCGGCAAGCCGTCCAGCACCTGCAGCTGCGCCGGGGTCAGCCAGAAGACCACGCGGTCGGCGCTGCCCAGCGCGGCCAGGCTCTGCGCCAAGCCCTGGGCCTTGCTGTCCAGGAGCAGTTCGCTGGACGGGATGGCGGCGGCCTTCAGCCGGGCCCGCAGCGTGGCCACGGCGCTGTCGCCCACGCCGGCGTCGGCCCAGACCTGCAGCACGCGACCCTTGGGCCCGGCCGGCGCGGCCTTGGCGGCTTCCTCGAAGCGCTGCGCCAGCACCTCGGCTTCCAGGGCGGCGCCGCCGGAAAAGTACATGCTGTAGAAAGACCGTTCGGCGGCCAGCGGCACGGCGGCCACGCTGGGGAACCAGCAGGGCACGGCCTGCTGCTCGCAGAAGCGCTGCACCGGCTGCCAGTTGCCGGCGCCCAGGCCGGAAGCGATGGCGAACACCGGGCGTGCCGCCTGCAGCTTGTCGAGTTGCGCCTGCCAGGTCTCGGGCGCGCCTTCCAGCTGCCAGATCTGCATGTCCCAGCTGCGGTCGGTGCCCAGCACCATCTCGGCGCCGCTGGACATGGTGCGCTGGCCCACGTTGTGCAGGATGTTGCCGTTCTTCTGCGCCACCACGCCGTTCAGCATGGCCAGGAAGATGCGCTTGCGCTCGGGGTCGACATCGGGCGTGATGACGGTGGCCAGGCGCACGCTGCGCTCGCTGACGCCGGGTGACCAGGCGTTGGACAGGCGGCGCAGGTAGCTGGTCAGGGCCAGCACGTCGGTGTCGCTGAGCGCGAATTTCGGCATCAGCGGGTCCATCGCGCGGCCGCTTTCATGCACGCCTTCGCGCAGCGCACGGCCCAGGGTTTCCAGCGTGTAAGGCTCGTGTCGCTGGTTGAAGCTCTTCAGGCGCCGCAGGTTCATGTTGACGACGGCGCGGCGGTCCTGGTCGAACAGGTAGCGGCCGCTGATCGGCGTGACCTGGCTGGTGCCTTCGACGGCGCCCAGCCCGCTGCGCCGGTGGCAGGCCACGCAGGCGGCGGTGGCGCCTTCCATGCGCACCTGGCCGTTCAGGCGCAGGCCGACCAGCGGCTGGCCGTCCACCCGCACGCCTTCGCGGTACAGGCGTTCGCCCTGGGCCAGCAGGCGGGCCTCGTCAGACAGGCCACCGGCCAGCAATTCGGCTGCCGGGCTGGCGTTGTCGCGCCAGCGGCGCTCGGACACCCGCTGGCGTTCCAGCCGGCTCAGCGCGTTGGCCGACAGCGGCGCCGATGCAGCGGCCGCAGCCGGCGCAACCGGCGCATCGGCCGCATGCACCGCGCCCGCTGGCAGCAGCGCCGCCACAGCCAGGGTCAGCAGCAGGCTGGCCTGGGCCAGGGAACGGAAGGGGGCGGGCTTCGACACGGTGGGTCCTGGGCTGGCTGGCGTGGGCGGGGGCGGTCGCTTACTGGACGACGGCGACGAGCTCGACCGTGAAGACCAGGGTCTCGTTGGGGCCGACCGCACCGCTGCCGCGGTTGCCGTAGGCCAGCGTCGGTGGGATCACGATTTCCCAGGTCGAACCGGCGGGCATGCGCTTCAAGGCTTCGCGGAAGCCGGTGATGACTTCGGTCAGCTTCAGCGTGACGGTCTTGCCTTCGGGCGTGACGTCGAATTCGGTGCCGTCGATCAGCGTGCCGCGGTAGCGCACGACCACGCCGTTCAGGTCGACGGGCTTGTCGCCCTTGCCTTCGGTGACGGTGCGCACCAGCAGGCCGCCGGCCAAGGCCGTGACGCCGGGCTTCTTGGCGAATTCGGTGGCGTAGCGGATGCCGCTTTCGCGGGCGATGCTGGCCTTCACCGAGCGCTCGCTGCTGAGCTTGCGCTGGATCTCGGCCGACATCGACTGCAGCACGATCTTCAGCTCTTTCTCGCTGATGCGGATGGCGCCGCCGGCCATGCCGTCGCGCATGCCCTGCACGATCAGGTCGACGTCGAAAGGCACGCCGTTCTTGGCCAGCTGGCGCGCGGTCATCACGCCAGTGGAGTAGCTCATCTTGTCCTTCAGCGTCAGCAGCGGCGGGCCGGACAGCTTCTCGGTGGCTTCGGCGGCCGAGGCGGCGGCCTGCGGGGCGGCGGCGTTGTTCTGCGCCTGGGCGGTCAGGGCGGCCAGGCCGAGGCAGGCCAGCGCCAGCGCGCTGCGCAGGGGGGTCGGGACGGTGCGGTGTGACATGGTGCGGTTTCCTTGGGAAAGACGAAGCTGGGGCAGAGTGCGAGTGTGCAGGGCGGGCTTTAAATCAGCCTTAAGAAGCGCCCCGTCGAGGGCTCGGGCCGTGCCGGCCTTCACATCTGCACCCGTATTCGGGGCCGGGGGCGCAGATGTGAAGGGCGGCCGGTGTGGAGTGATGTGCTGCCACACCGGCCGTCGAAGGGAGGCTGGTGCGGGTGCAGCGTGAGGCTGCACCCGCC
>JBBAPI010000015.1:0-130680 GCA_040400915.1 Rubrivivax sp. | reverse complement strand
TTCTGCTTCGTCCGCGTAACTCCCCGCAGACCTGTCAGACTTCTCAGCACAGCCCATGAGTTTGACATGACTTTCAAGACCCTGTCAACAACTCAATTCCCGGCTGACCCTCCTTCCGTTTCGGCCCTCAGCACCAGACTGAAGGGCCGCACTTCTTGAGCGCAGCCTTCGACTGTAGCACAGTTGACTGGGGTTGACCCTCACTCCGGCCCGATCCTTCAGAAGGCACCGCCGGCGCGTCCTGCCCAGGCGCAACTTCAGGCCTTGTTTTGCAGGGCCTGACGCCAGGCCTGGGCCGGGTTGTCGGATGCCAGGATCCCGGGCAAGTGGCGGCGCAGCAAGCGCGTATCGGCGCGCAGCACACGCTGCTTGATCGTCGAGATGCGCGCTGGATGCATGGAAAAGCTGCGCAGCCCCATGGCCAACAGCAGTTCCGTGAAGGCCGAGTCGCCCGCCATCTCGCCACAGACACAGACATTGCGGCCCGCAGCGGCCGACGCAGCTATGGTCTGCTGCAACAGTTGCAGCACAGCCGGGTGCCAGGGGTCATAGAGGTGCGCCACCGCCTCGTCGGCACGGTCGATGGCCAGGGTGTACTGGATGAGATCGTTAGTGCCCACCGAGACGAAGTCGAAGTGCTTCAGAAAACGGTCGATCAGCATGGCCGCGGCCGGCACTTCGATCATGGCGCCGACGTCGACGGGGCCGAAGGGCCGACCGGCGTCCAGCAGTTGCTGGCGCGCCCGGTCCAGGGCCTCGAAAATCATCTTGACCTCGCCCATCTGCGCGACCATCGGAATGAGGATGCGAACCTTGCCGAAGGCACTGGAGCGCAGGATGGCGCGCAGTTGCTGACGGAACATGCCGGGCTCGGCCAGGCTCCAGCGGATGGCGCGCAGTCCCAGCGCCGGATTCAGGCCGTGCTCGTGCCGCAATTCCTGTTGTGACAAGCGTTCCAGCGGCTTGTCGGCGCCGATGTCCACGGTGCGTATCGTCACCGGCAGGCCGCGCAGCGCCAGCACCGCGTCGCGGTAGGCCTCGAACTGCTCGTCTTCGTCGGGCAGGGCGCCCTCGCGGTTCATGAACAGGAATTCACTGCGGAACAGGCCCACACCGACCGCCCCGGCCTCCAGCGCGCCCGGGGCGTCGGCGGGCAGTTCGATGTTGGCCAGCAGTTCGACGGACTGCCCGTCGAGGGTCACTGCCGGGGTGTGCCGCAGGCGGTCGAGGCGGGCCCGCTCCAGTTCGCTCTGGCGCTGGCGGAAGCGGTATTCCTCGAGCACGATGGGCGAGGGATCGACGATCACCACCCCGGCGTCGCCATCGATGACCAGCCAGTCGTCCTGGCGGATCAGGCGGCTGGCCTCGCGGGCCCCCACCACCGCCGGGATGTCCAGGCTGCGTGCGACGATGGCCGTGTGCGAGGTGCGCCCACCCACGTCGGTAACGAAGCCGGTGAACACGCTGCGCTTGAACTGCATCATGTCGGCGGGCGCCACATCGTTGGCGACCAGGACCAGCGGGTCTTCGCCGGCAAAGTCGCGTGCGGCGTGGGCAGCGCCGTCGGACAGGCCGACAGGCGCGCCCGCCTGGCCGGCCAATTCACGCAACAAGCGCTCGACCACCTGCTCGACGTCGGCCTTGCGTTCGCGCAGGTAGACGTCCTCCATCTCGTCGAACTGCCGCGCCAGGACCTCGAGCTGCGCCGACAGCGCCCACTCGGCGTTGTAGTGCCTGTCGCGGATCCAGCCCTTGGCAGCACCCACCAACGACTCGTCGTGCAGCAGCATCACGTGGACATCCAGCAGCGCGGCCAGTTCGTGCGGGGCCTCGGCGGGCAGTTCCCGCTTGAGGCCTTCGAGTTCGGCAGACACCGCATTGCGGGCGTTGCGCAGGCGCTCGACCTCGGGTTCGATGCGGTCGGCGCTGACGAAGTAGTGCGCCACGTCGACGCGACTGGACGCCACCATCACGGCCCGGCCGATGGCCACGCCGCGCGACACCGGAATACCGAAGACCTGGATGCTCATCGGCTCAATGTAGCGCAGCCCGCCGGGCAAGCCATCCGCATTTGACCACCCTGCGCGGCGCAGCCCGCCAGCGCCGGCAGCGCCGCTATTCGCCTTCGCCGAACTTGTTGTCGATGAGGGTGCGCAACTGCGCCATCGCCACGTCTTCGTCGGCGCCGTTGACCTCGATCTCGATCTCGCTGCCCAGGCCGGCAGCCAGCATCATCACGCCCATGATGCTCTTGGCATTGACGCGCCGGCCGTTGCGGCTGAGGAAGACCTCGCTCTGAAAACCGCCAGCCAGCTTGGTGAGCTTGGCCGAGGCGCGCGCGTGCAGCCCGAGCTTGTTACTGATCAGTATCTTGGTCTGGATCATGGCTGCTCGGGCGGTTGGGCTGGTCTTGGCGTCGCGGTGAGGCAACCTGCATGATGCCCTGCCGCCCGCCGTCCGCCGCGCGTTCGACCAGTTCGGACAGCGGCAGTTGGCGATAGCACAGGCTGCGCCAGAGCATCGGCACGTTGACACCGGCCACGACGCGCGTCAGCACGCCGTCGGCCACATTCAGGGCCGCGGTGCAGGGCGTCGCGCCAAAGGCGTCGCTGAGGATCAGCACCTCGCCCGCGGGCAGCGCGGCCAAGGCGGCCGTCACCAGTTCCTGCGCGGGTTGCAGGCCGGTGGCCTCCTGCACATCGACAGCCGCGACCTCGGCGCAGCACTCGATGTAGGTGTGGCGCGCGAGGGCCTGCAGCGCTGAGGCCAGCGGGGCGTGGGCAACGATCAGGATGGCAACCATGGTGACTTCCACCGGATTATGGAGACCCGAGCGCCCGACGCGACGCGGTCATGGCGGAAAGTGGATCGACGTGAAGTAGGTTTCGACCGCCTCATCGGCCAGCGCAGCGCCGACCGCGCTGGCCTGGAAGACCCGGGTACCCCGCGCGAAGACGAGAACCTGCATCTGCACCGGCTGGCCATCGGGGCGCTGCCCCTGCAGCCGCAGGCGGCCACTGGCGGCCTGCGGGGTGGCGCCGGCCACGGCTTGCGGCGTCGATGCGGCCGTCCTGACGCCCAGGTTGGCGGCGGCGCCGGCCTGCAGCGCAGCCAGGGCCGGCCCGACACGGCCGGGCTCGACCACATCGGCGTGGGCCAGCGCCCAACTCTGGTCGCCGCCATTGCACACGCTCAGGTTCCAACGCACCGGGGAGCCGGCCAGCGCGACGCGCCGCTCCTCGACATCGGGCTTGCAAGGAAACAAGGCCTGGACACCACTGCCTTCGGGGCGGACATCACGCCAGTTCAAAGCGGGCGCACAGCCCGCCAGAACAGCGGCCATGCACAAGAGAGGCGCCATGCGCCGGATCAGGGTAGCCATGCCCGGATTATCCCGGCCGCTGCCAGACAATCGCGCCATGCCCGCCGAAGCCACACCACCCGCCCCGCCATCCGTCGCCGCGACGCCGCCGTCGCCGTCCACACCCTTCCCGCCCGGCGCCCTGGCCGGGGTGCGCGTGCTGGACCTGTCCCGCGTGCTGGCCGGCCCCTGGTGCACCCAGACCCTGGCCGACCTGGGCGCCGAGGTCATCAAGATCGAACGCCCGCCCGGCGGCGGCCACCCGGGCGGCGACGACACGCGCGGCTGGGGCCCGCCCTTCCTGCAGGACCGCGACGGCCACGACACCGCCGAAGCCGCTTACTTCCTGGGCGCCAACCGCAACAAGCGGTCGGTGACCATCGACCTGGCCCACCCCGAAGGCCAGGCCCTGGTGCGCCGGCTGGCCGCCGACTGCGATGTGCTGGTCGAGAACTACAAGGTCGGCGACATGGCGCGCTACGGCCTGGACGCCGCCACGTTGGGCGCGCAGTTCCCGCGGCTGGTCTACTGCTCCATCACCGGCTATGGCCAGACCGGCCCTTACCGCGCCAACGCCGGCTACGACTACGCCGTGCAGGGCCTGGGTGGCTTGATGAGCGTGACCGGCGAGCGCGACGACCGCCCCGGCGGCGGACCGCAGAAGGTGGGCGTGGCCGTGGCCGACCTGTTCACCGGCATGTACGCCACGGTGGCCATCCTGGCCGCGCTGCGCCACCGCGATGCGACCGGCCAGGGCCAGGTCATCGACATGGCCCTGCTCGACACCCAGGTGGCGATGCTGGCCAACCTGGGCGCCGCCTACCTGGTCACCGGCGTGGCGCCGCGGCGCGCGGGCAATGCGCACCAGAACATCGTGCCCTACCAGGTGTTCGAGGTGGCCGACGGCCATTTGATCCTGGCGGTGGGCAACGACGGGCAGTTCGAACGTTTCTGCGCCGTCGCCGGCTGCCCCGAACTGGCGGCCGACCCGGCCTACGCCCAGAACGCCGGCCGCGTGCGCCACCGCGAGGTGCTGGTCCCGCTGCTGGCGGCCCGGCTGCTGCGGCGCAACCGCAGCGACTGGCTGGCCGCGCTGGACGCGGCCAAGGTGCCCTGCGGACCGATCAACGACCTGGCCGAGGTCTTCGCCGACCCCCAGGTGCAAGCCCGCAACATGACGGCCAGCGTGGCGCACCCGCACAGCGATGCCCTGCACCTGGTGGCCAGTCCGATGAAGCTGTCGGCGACGCCGGTGACCTTGCGCCGGGCGCCGCCGCTGCTGGGGCAGCACACCGACGAAGTGCTGGCCGAAAGCGGTCTGGACGCCGCCGAACGGGCCCGCCTGCGGGCGCTGGGCGTGATCGGCTGAATCCCCGGCCGGTTCAGCGGCCGAACACCGCGGCCAGGATGGCGCTGCCGGTCTGCAGCGGGTTGGCCCGGATGCGCTTTTCTTCCTCGGCCACCATCAGGAACAGGCCGTCCAGCGCCCGGGCCGTGACGTACTTCTGCACGTTGGCGTCTTCGCCCTTGATCAGCCCGAAGCTGCCGGCCTTGCCGGCCACAGCGTTATAGCGTTCGGCCAGGCTAACCTTTTCGGTGGCCTTGGTGACGATGGGCAGGAAGCGCTCAGCCAGCGGCGCACGCGTCTTGGCAGCGAAGAAGTCGGTCACCGAGGTGGCGCCGCCGCGCACCAGCCGGACCGCGTCTTCGACGCTGATGGCCTTGACGGTGCTGACGAACAGGGTGCGCGCTTCGGGCATGGCGGCTTCGGCGGCGCGGTTCATGGCGGTGATGAGCTCATCCACCGGCTTGCCCTGACCCAGCTTGCGCATCAAATTGGCCGCATCCTTGAGGTGGCCGGGCAGTTCGATGCGCACCAGCGGGTTGCCCAGAAAGCCGTCGGCGCGGCCGAGCTGCCCCACGGCCGCGATGGCGCCGCGCTCCAGGGCCGCCCGCACGCCCGTGGCGGCCTCGGTTTCATTCGGGGCCGCCAGCGCCCAGGCGGGCACGCCCAGCGCAGCAACCGCCACCGTAAAATCACGTCGATCCATGAAGACTCCCTTGCTGTCACTGGTGTTGCACAAGCCCGGTCTTGCCCGCCGGCACGCGCTGCTGACCTTGATCAGTCTGGCGGGGGTGCTGGCCGGCTGCCAGCAGCGGTCGCCGGTCGACACACCCGCCGCCTTCGATTACACCTTGCTCGACGGCGTGCTGCGCCACAGTGCGGCGCTGCGCGGCCAGATTGTGCTGGTCAACTTCTGGGCCACCAGCTGCGCCATCTGCGTGCGCGAGATGCCGCGCCTCGTCGCCACGCACCGCCAGTTCGGCCCGCGCGGCCTGCAGACCCTGGCCGTGGCCGTGCGCGAAGACCCGCCGGCGCTGGTGGCCAGCTACGCGCAGTCGCGCGGCCTGCCGTTTGGCGTGGCCATCGACAACACGGGCGCCATCGCCACGGCCTTCGGCGGTGTGCGCGGCACGCCCACCAGCCTGCTGCTGGACCGCAGCGGCCGCATCGTCTGGCGCCACGAAGGCGAGCCCGATTTCGACGCGCTGCACGGCCGGCTCGAAGCGCTGCTGGGTGCGCCCGGCCCGGTGACCGCATGATCGCCCGCATCAGCGGCCTGCTGGCCGGCAAGACCCCGCCCCAGGTGCTGGTGGACGTGCACGGCGTGGGCTACGAGATCAGCGTGCCGATGAGCACCTTCTACAACCTGCCGGCGCTCGGTGAGAGCGTCGTGCTGCTGACGCACTTCGTGGTGCGTGAAGATGCGCAGCTGCTGTATGGCTTTCTCACCGCCGCCGAGCGCGCCACCTTCACCGAGCTGGTGAAGATCAGCGGCGTCGGCCCGCGCACCGCGCTGGCCATCCTGTCGGGTCTGAGCGTGGGCGAGCTGGCGCAGGCCGTGACGCTGCAGGACGGCGCGCGGCTGGTCAAGGTGCCGGGCATCGGCAAGAAGACCGCCGAGCGGCTGCTGCTGGAACTCAAGGGCAAGCTGGGCCCCGACCTGGCGCTGCCGCGGGCCGCGCTCAGCGACAACCAGGGCGACATCACGCAGGCCCTGCAGGCCCTGGGCTACAGCGACAAGGAAGCGCAGGCTGCGCTGAAAGCCCTGCCAGTGGATGTGGGCGTGAGCGACGGCATCAAGCTGGCCTTGCGGGCGCTGAACCGCTGATCGCCGCCGGCGGCGCGGTCACGCCGCCATGGCGCCACCACGCTACAGCTGGGTCTCCAGCCGCACGGCCAGCACGCGGTAGGTCGGGCCGTTGCTGACCACGGCTTGCGACTGCCCGCTGGCCAGCACCGTGCTGCTGGTGATGTAGTGGCGCGGCACCGCGTTCGATACGCTCAAGCGCAGCCGGGTGGCGGGTGTGACCGCCCACAGCGCGTAGGCGTCCAGCACCCGCGTGGTGTCGACCGTTGCGCTCTGCAGCTCAGTCTGCTGCACGGCATAGCCCGGCACGCTGCTGAAGTTGCCACCCAGCGTCAGCGGCACGCTGCGCAAGCGGTATTCGCCGCCCAGGTTGAGGCTGAGCTTGGGTTGCTGGTCGATGCGGTTGTTCGGCCCCGGCACACCACTGACCTGCGAACGGTACAGGCCCAGGTTGCCGCGCAGCGTGACAGGCAGCGCATCGGCCAGCCCTTCATCCAGCCGCAACTTGGCGTCCAGTTCCAGGCCCTGGGTGTTGGCGTCGCCGATGTTCTGCGACCGCGACACCCAGCGCTGCGCCGTCGCCCAGGACACGCTTTCCAGCGCCGTGACGTTGCGGATCAAATCGTTGATGTGGCGGCTGAAGGCGCTGACGGACAGCACACCACCCGCCGGCAGGTAATGCTCCAGCCCGATGTCCAGGCCGCGCGCCAGTTCGGGCCGCAATTCGGGGTTGCCGGCGCGGTCGGGGCTGGCGGCGGTGTTGGCGCCGGGCGCGGGGTACAGCGTGGACAGCCGCGGCAAGGCCGTCAGGTTGCCCAGCGTGGGCGGCCGGTAGCTGCGCGTCAGGCTGAAGCGCAGCTGGTCGCGCGCTGGGGCGTCGAAGCGCCAGACCGCATGGGCCAGCGGCGTCAGCACGCTGCCGGTGTTGGACACCGGCGTGCCGATGGACGCGCTGCGCGTGCGGATGCGCTCCCAACGCAGGCCGGCGTAAGCCGACCAGGCGGGCGAGGGGTCCCACTCGTCCTGCACATAGGCCGCCAGGCGCTGGGTGAACGCCGTCAGGTCGCCGTCGAAGTCGGCCAGCGTGGGCCTGCCGTTGACGCGGGTCAGCGTGTTCTCGGCGCGCTGCACGCCCTCGCCTTCCAGGCCGGCGACCAGGCTGTGTTGGTCGATCAGCGTGTGCGACAGCTTGCCGGACAGGCTCCAGGACCGGTCGCGGATGGTGCTGTTCATGACCTGCTGCAGCACAGGCGGGGTCTGCGTCGCGCTCAGTTCGGTCAACTGGCTGTCGTGGTCAGACCGGAAGCTGCCGACGTTGCCGCGCAGGTCCACGCGCATGGCCTCGCCCAGGCGCTGGCGCCACTGCCCCATCAGCCGGGCGATGGCGCTGCGGCTGTGGCTCGAGCTGCTGCTGGTGTCGTAGGGCGGCGCGCCCGTGGTCGGCAGGGCCTGCGTCAGTACGCCCTCGCCCTGGCCATGGCCCTGCGATAGCACCAGGAAAGCTTGCAGGCTGAGCTGGTCGCCACCACCCAATGGCCATTGCAGGCGTGACGTGAGGTGCGCCGAGCTCTTCAGGTCGTGCTGACGCCCCAGGCGGCGCTGGGCCAGCACCACCGCACCGGTGGCCAGGTCGGTGGTGGTGGTGTCCGTCTGGGTGTCGGTGTGCTGGTCGCTGTGCGAGACCGACAGGTTCAGGTTGGCGGTGCCGCGCTCGCCCAGCACCTCGTTGCGCGTCCAGCTGGCATTGGGTTGCAGACCGCCACGCTCGCTGCCCACGCCCAGTCGCAGGTCGTCACCGCGCTGGCGCAGCGGTTCGCGCAGCACGATGTTGATGGTGCCGGCGACGGCCCGCGCGCCGGTTTCGGCCGTGGGCGCGCGCAGGATCTCGATGCGTTCGATCTGGTCGGGCGCCAGCTGGTCGATGGCAAAGCCCGGCGGCAGGCGCTCGCCGTCGATCAGGATCTGCGTGTACCCGTTGCCCATGCCGCGCATGCGGATCTGCCCGCCGCGTCCCGGCCGCCCGGCCACCGTGACGCTGGGCAGGCGCTTGATGACGTCGGCCAGCGATGTGTCGCCGTACTGCTCGATCTCTTCGCGCGTGACGATGATCTTGGCGGCGGTGGACAGGCGACGCTGCGTCACCGCGTCGCGCTGGCCGGTGACTTCGATGCGGTTCTGCGGCTCGACAGCGCCAGGCGCATCCGCAGCCCTGGCCGGTCGCGGCGGGCGGACCGACGCTGCGGATGCCGGCGCCGATGACGGCACGGACGCGGGCGCGGGCGCGAGAGGAGGCTGCTCCTGTGCGGCGACCGTACCCCAGCCGCCCAGGGCCAGCAGCGCGAGCGCGGTGACGCTGGTTTTCATGCCGGGTATGGCGAGGCCTGCGTGTGTCTCGCTGGTGTCTGGCCGTCAGTGCTTGGGCTCGGCGGCCGGCGCGCTGCTGCCAGGCGCCTGGTTGGCGATCTGCACCTCAACCTTCACCTCACCCGCCTTCTCGAAGCGCAGCGTCAGGGGAAAGCGCTCGCCCGCCTTCAGCGTCTTCGTCAGGCCCATGAACATGACATGGCGGCCGCCGGGCTTGAGCTCCACCGTGCCACCGGCCGGGATGGCTATGGCGTCGATGGGGCGCATGCGCATGACGTTGCCGTCCATCTCCATGGTGTGCAGCTCCACCTCTTTCGAGACGCTGGCGCTGGCCGCGACCAGGCGGTCGCTGGCGCTGCCGCCGGTGATCTTCAGGAAGCCGCCGCCGCCCGACTGGCCGGCCACCGTGGGGCGGGCCCAGGCGGCTTCGACCCTGGGCGCGGTCTGGGCCTGAACGCTCAGGGCCGACCACAGCAGCACGCTGGCCGCGACACGGCAAATCGAAAACATGGCGAACTCCTTCAAGGGTGGCGCATTGTCAGCCGACGCAAGGGCCCTCGTCATAATCGACCGATGGCCATCAAGACCGACGATTTCGGCGCTTTTCCTGCTCCCGCCGGCCCCGCCGGCAACGCGCCGCGCGTGCTCAGTGCCGCGCCCTCGTCGCCCAACGAAGAGGCCATCGAGCGTGCGCTGCGGCCCAAGGGCCTGGCCGAGTACGTGGGGCAGGCCAAGGCCCGTGAACAGCTGGAGATCTTCATCGCTGCAGCGCGTGGCCGCGCCGAGGCGCTGGACCACGTGCTGCTGTTCGGCCCGCCCGGTCTGGGCAAGACCACGCTGGCCCACATCGTGGCCAACGAACTGGGCGTGAACCTGCGCCAGACCTCGGGCCCGGTGCTGGAAAAACCCAAGGACCTGGCCGCCATCCTGACCAACCTGGAAAAGAACGATGTGCTCTTCATCGACGAGATCCACCGCCTGAGCCCGGTCGTCGAAGAGATCCTCTACCCGGCGCTGGAGGATTACCAGATCGACATCATGATCGGCGAAGGCCCGGCGGCGCGCTCGATCAAGCTCGACCTGCAGCCTTTCACGCTGGTCGGCGCCACCACCCGCGCCGGCATGCTGACCAACCCGCTGCGCGACCGTTTCGGCATCGTGGCGCGGCTGGAGTTCTACACGGCCGAAGAACTGACGCGCATCGTCACGCGGTCGGCCGGCTTGCTGAACGTGCCCACCGACGGCGCCGGCGCGCTGGAGATCGCCCGCCGCAGCCGCGGCACGCCGCGCATCGCCAACCGCCTGCTGCGCCGCGTGCGCGACTACGCCCAGGTCAAGGGCGACGGCACCATCGACGCGGCGCTGGCCGACAAGGCGCTGAAGATGCTGGACGTCGACCCGCATGGCCTGGACGTGATGGACCGCAAGCTGCTGGAAGCCGTGATCCACCGCTTCGACGGCGGGCCCGTCGGCCTGGACAACGTGGCCGCGGCCATCGGCGAGGAGCCGGGCACCATCGAAGATGTGATCGAGCCTTATCTCATCCAGCAGGGCTATCTGCAGCGCACGCCGCGCGGCCGCATCGCCACGGCGGCGGCCTTTCGCCATCTGGGGCTGGCGCCGCCCGCGCGCCCATCGGACGAACTGTTCGATTCTTGAGGGCCGGCCGGCCCGGTGCGACGGCGCCCGTGCAAGCGGTCACAACTGGTTGCGCATTCGGGGTTCAGCCGCCAGGCCGAGGGCCGAAATGCAGACAGTGGACAGGCCGTCGGTCGGCCGTGGCGCGGTGGTGACTGCGCGACGGCGGCCCGGGACCTGCCGCCGAAAGGTCTGCTCCGATGAAACCGCCCCAACCGCCGCCACGCCCGATCCGAACACCGCAGGTCCTGCGCGGCCTGACCCTGATCGAGCTGATGATCGCCGTGGCCATCGGCGCCATCCTGCTGGCCCTGGCCGCGCCCAGCTTCAAGCAGGCGCTGGGCAAGAACCGCCTGAGCAGCGCGGCCAGTGAACTGACCGGCGCGGTGCAGCTGGCGCGCGCCGAGGCCATCCGCAACAACCGCCGCGTGACGCTGTGCCGCTCGGAAGACGGCAGCGCCTGCAGCGCCGTCAGCTCGACCTGGCCGGGCTGGATCGTCTTCGTCGACAGCAACAGCGACGGCGTGCGCAACAGCAGCGAGCCCGTCGTCAAGTCGGGCACCTTCGACAGCCCGGTGCGCGCGCTGTCCAGCGCCAGCCTGAGCAGCGCCGGTGAACGCATCACCTTCCGCAGCGACGGCCTGGCCCGCGCCACTGACGGGCTGTCCCTGCTGGCGGGCACGCTGTCGGTCTGCCTGCCGGCCACCGACCCGGCCGAGAACGTGCGCGACATGAGCCTGGCCTTCGGCAGCCGCACCCTGGTGCGCAAGCGCAACGCGGGCGGTGTCTGCAGCACGCCGAGCGATTCATGAGGCACCCGGCTATCCAGCCGCATCCGACGCCCGGTCGGCGGGGACACCGTCGGCAGCGGGGCGTCAGCCTGATCGAGGTCATGGTCTCGGTGCTGATCGTGACCATCGGCCTGCTGGGCGCCGCAGCCCTGCAGGCCACCGCGCTGCGCAACAACCAGGGCAGCTACGAGCGCACGCAGACCTCCATCCTCACCCAGGGCATCTTCGACGCCATGCGCGCCAACCTGGTGGCCGTCAACGCCAACAGCTACAACACCAGCGGCTACCTTTGCACGGCGCCGTCCCCGGCCAGTCTGGCCAGCAGCGACATCGCGCGCTGGATCACCACCCTGCAAAGCCAGATCCACTCGGGCGCCTGCGGCAGCATCAACTGCGCAGCCGGCGTCTGCACGGTGGGCGTGCGCTGGGACGACAGCCGCGCCACTGGCGGGTCGACGGCGCAGGTGGTTTCGATGAAGGCGCAGCTGTGATGCACGGGCAGCGGTCTGCGACCCCGGCGTGGCGCGCCAGCAGCGGCTTCGGGCTGGTGGAAATGATGGTCGCACTGGCGCTGGGCCTGCTGGTCGTGGGCGGCGCGATGGTGCTGTTCATGGCCACACGCCAGGCCAACGGCAGCACCGACAACCTGTCGCGCATGGCCGATTCGGTGCGCACCAGCCACGACCTGCTGACGCGCGAGTTGCGCCACGCGGGCGCCACCCCGTGCGACGCGCAGTTGCTGGCGGCCAATGTGCTGAACACGGCTCAGGGCGCTGCAGCGGCGTGGTGGGCGGTCTGGGGCGAACCCCTGCGCGGCTACACCGGCAGCACCGCCTTTGCCGGGGCCGACTTCGGCACCGCCGTCGGCCAGCGGGTCAGCGGCACGGCCGCCGTGGCCCTGCGCTACGGCGCAGCGCTGGACAACGTCAGCATCACGGCGCACAACACGGGGACCCAGACCTTCACCACCAACATCAACAACCACGGCATCGCCGCCGGCGACCTGCTGCTGGTGTGCAGCTACCGGCAGGCCGCCATCTTCCAGGCCACCGCCGCCAACATCGCCAACGGCACCTTTGTGCATGGCGGCAGCGGCGGAACCCCCGGCAACTGCGGCACCGGCCTGGGCCTGCCCACGCTGTGCGCGCCAGCCAGCACGGTCTACCAGTTCTCAGTCGGCTCGCAGGTCGGGCGCTACACGGCAGCGGGCTGGTACGTCGGCAACAACGGGCGCAGCGACAGCGGTGGCCGTTCGCTGTACCGCGTGACGCGACTGGGCAGCGAAGAGGTGGCCGACGGCGTGCGCGATCTGCAACTGGGCTACCTGATCGACGGCGCCAGCGACTACGTGGCTGCCGACGCCGTCAGCGACTGGACCCGCGTCACCGCCGTGCGCCTGGACATCACCTACGAAAGCCCCGAGGCCAACGTCGCCACCAATGGCGCCAGCAGCAACGCCGGGCGCCTCACGCGCAGCGTGGGCTACACCATCAACCTGAGGAACCAGCAGCCATGATGCGCCAGGCCCCCCCGCTGCAGTCGCGGCAGCGCGGCGTGTCCCTCATCGTCAGCCTGGTGCTGCTGGTGATCGTCACCCTGCTGGCCCTGGGCAGCTTGCGCGGCGTGCTGCTGCAGACCCGCATGAGCGGCACCACCACCGACCGCAGCCTGGCCTTTGCGGCGGCCGAAGCGGCACTGCGCGACGCCGAGCGCCGCGCCGCCCTGGCCAGCAGCGGCAGCTTCCCGGTGGTCGGCTGCACCAGCGGCTACTGCGCCACGCCGGCGGCGACCGACGCGCCGCGCTGGCTGGACGACAGCTTCACCGGCTGGCAGAGCTCCACCGTCGCCGCGCCCACCGACGCGGGCGCCCCCAAGGTCTTCGTCGAAGACATGGGCGACGCGCCCAACTGGGCCGGCTGCGAGAACGAGATACCGCGCCAGACCAACTGCAGCACCCGGCGCTACCGCATCAGCGCCAGCAGCACGGCCGATGGCCGCGCCACCGTGCTGGTACAGAGCCAGTTTGCAGCGCCCTGAGTCACCACCGGCAGACCCCGCCATGAAGCACAGCCCTTGCACCTTCCCTGCCGAGTACCCGCTGCGAACCCGCCCCAGACCGCTCTGGCGGCGCAGGCCAGGGATCTGCGCCAGCGCCCTGCTGACCGCTGCCTGGGCCTGCACACCCGCCTGGGCCGATCTGAGCATCGGCAACAACCCGCTCTACCTGGTGGCGGCCAAGGCCAATGTGCTGATGGTGCTGGACAACAGCAACAGCATGGACGAGGCGCCCAACGGCTCGGCGGTGGGCAGCTTCAGCGCCAACAGCAAGAGCGAGATCGCGCGCGGCGTGATCCGCAGCATGACCGACACCTACCGCAGCCGCGTGAATATGGGGCTGATGAGCTACAAACTGAACACGCCGTCCAGTTCCTACGTGCACAACTCGCCCTATGACGCGAGCTTCGACCCGGCGCACTACGACCCGGCCTGGACCGGCAGCCGCGACAGCGCGACGCACAAGCGCTATCGCCTGCCCAACGCGTCATCGCCCGGCAACTACATCCACTACAACGTGGGCCTGCCCTTCTACGCCAGCACCAACCAGGGCACCGCCTACTGCTATTCGTCCACCGCCAATGCCTCGAACAACTTCCAGGACGGCAACGGCTGGGACAGCTACCGCTGTTTCACCAGCAAGGCCGGCACCTCCAACGCCCTGCCGACCAATGGCACCACGGAGACCGCCAACGGCTGGACCGGGTACTGGTTCGGCGGCACCTTCACGTCGACCGACAGCGACTACGCCCAGGGCATCACCGACTTCGGCCGCTTCCTCACCTGGACGGCGGTCGGCCCGACCTGGTTCCGCAACGACGCGCCAGGCCGTGGCTACCTGCAGGTACCGCTGGGTGACCTGGGGTCGACGCAGGCTGTCAGCATCAAGGCCAAACTGGCCTGCAACGTGCCCGGCAACCCCGGCGCCTGCACCGCCAGCGGGATCCAGAACGCCGGCCTGACGCCCATCGAGGGCACGCTGCTGACCGCCCTGGACTACTACCAGGGCGCGTGGCGCACGGCCTCCGAGGGCTATGTCGCCAGTTGCTACCCGCTGCCGCAATCCTGCGGCAAGAATTTCGTCGTGATGCTGACCGACGGCCTGCCGTCCAACGACAAGAACGGCAACGTCGTTTCCAACCCGGCGACGGCCGTGGCCGCAGCGGCCACGGCGGCCGCAGCGCTCAAGGCCAAGGGCATCGAGACCTACGTCATCGGCTTCGCCCTGCCCTACGGCACCGACCCGGGCACGCTGGACCAGGTGGCCGCGGCCGGCGGCACCGACAAGGCCTACAACGCCGCCGACTCGACCAGCCTGCAAGCCGCCTTCGACGACATCTTCACCGACATCTTCAAGAAGTCCTCGGCCTTCGGTTCGGTGTCGCAGAACTCGACGTCCATCAACACCGGCAGCCTGGTCTACCAGGGCCGCTTCGACAGCACCGACTGGTCCGGCGAGATCGTGGCCCTGCGGCCGGAGACCACGGGCGCGCTGACGACCATCTGGAACACCAGCGACAGCGGCCGGGTGCCCGCCGCCACCGACCGCAAGATCTGGACGCTGGTGCCCGGCTCCGGCGGCGTCGAGTTCAAGACGCTGGCTAACCTGAGCAGCAGCCAGCAGACCACGCTGGCCACCACCGACTGCAGCACCACGCTGAAGGGCGCCAGCTGCGCCCAGGCCCGCATCAACTGGCTGCGCGGCGAGCGCAGCCTGGAAGACCCGGCTGGACCGCTGCGTCGCCGCTCGCGCGTCTTCGGAGACGTGATCAGTTCGGCGCCGTATTTCGTCAAGACCAGCAACACGCTCTTCGTCGGCGCCAACGACGGCATGCTGCATGCCATCGACGCCAGCACCGGCAACGAGCGCTTCACCTACATCCCCAACGCCATCTACAGCAAGCTGGTCAAGCTGACCGTTTCGAACTACGTGCACGACTACTACGTGGACGGCGAACTGGCGGTGTCCACCGACTTCGAGACGCCCGGCAAAGCCATCCTGGTGGGCTCGCTGGGCCGCGGCGGCAAGGCCTTGTACGCCCTGGACGTGAGCGCGCCCGCCAGCTTCAACGCCAGCAAGGTGCTGTGGGAATTCACCGACAGCGACCTCGGCCTGGCGCTGGGCAAGCCGGTGATCGTCAAGCTGAACAACGGCCGCGCCGCGGTGATGATCGGCAACGGCTACAACAGCACCACCGAACGGGCCTTCCTGTTTCTCATCGATCTGCTCGATGGCACGCTGATCCGCAAGATCGACACCGGCGCGGGCAGCACCACCGCCACCAACGGCCTGGCCACGCCGCGCGGCTGGGACCTGGACGGCAACGGCACCGTGGACCTGGTCTATGCCGGCGACCTGCTGGGCAACCTGTGGAAGCTGAACCTGAGCTCGACCACCCCCGCCGACTGGGCCAGCAGCTACAGCGCCAGCAGCAAGCCCGCGCCGATGTTCGTCGCCCTGGACAGCAGCGGCAACCGCCAGCCCATCACCGGCATGATCGGCGCCGGCATCGACGGCCGCAAGGGCGACCTCAATTTCGGCAAGCGGTGGGTCTTTTTCGGCAGCGGTCGCTACATCACTAGCGGCGACGTCACCAGCACGGCGACCCAGTCCTGGTACGGCGTGATCGACAACGACGCCGTGCTGGCCGGACGCAGTGAACTCAAGAGCCGCAGCATCGACCTGGAAGACACCGTCGCCGGCAGCCCCGTGCGCTCGTTTTCGGTGGCCGTCAGCGGCGACATGGCCGGCAAGCGCGGCTGGTTCATCGACCTCGTCTCGCCCAGCCTGGGCAACACCGGCGAACGCATGGTGGGCGAGCACAAGTTCCTGGGCTCGGTGCTGCTGGCCTCCAGCATGATCCCCAGCAGCGACCCCTGCACACCGGGTGGCACGGGCTACCTGAACGCCATCGATCCTTACACCGGGGCCAACGTGGCCAACCTGTTCTTCGACGCCAACAACGACCTGATCTTCAACGACAGCGACCGCATCGGCAGCGCCAAACGCGCCATCGGCTCGATCAGCCCCAGCATCAACCTGCCCAGCGACGCGATCCTGATCGGCAACCGGCTGGTCAGCAGCGGCACCAGCGGCGACATCCGCAGCCTGAGCGTCAGTAACCCGGTGCGCAACGGCCGCATCTCCTGGCGTGAAGTGGTGAGGCCATGAACCGCCGCATGAGGGCCCGCCAACCCGGCAGCGGCGGCTTCACGCTGGTGGAGCTGATGATCACGGTGGCCATCCTGGGCATCCTGATGTCGGTGGCGCTGCCCAGCTACCAGTCGCAGGTGGTGCGCGCCCGGCGCGCCTCGGCCGCCGGCTGCAGCATGGAACTGGCGCAGTTCATGGAACGGGTCTACGCCAGCAACCTGCGCTATGACCAGAATGCCGGCGCGGCGACCGCGCTGCCCGCCACCAACTGCCGCAACGAACTCAGCGCCAGCTACACCTTTGCCTTCGCGACGGGACAGCCGCAGGCCCGCACCTTCACCATCACGGCCACCCCCGATGGTGGACAGGCCACCCGCGACAGCGCCTGCGGGACGCTGAGCATCGACCAGGCCGGCGCCAAAGGCGTCTCGGGCACCAACAGCGCAGCCCAGTGCTGGCGGTGAAAGTTTGCCCCCAAGCTCGCTAATGCTCGCTACCCCCCAGGGCGGGGCGAGCCGGACTGGAAACAGTCCTGAGGACTGTTTCCTGCCTGCGAGCGCTTGCGGCGTCCCAGCCGCAAGCCGTCCGCCAGCGGCCCGGCAGAGCCGGTTCCGCGGCGGGAAGCTGGGTTCAGGAAAGCGTCGCCCCAGGGTCGAGGTGCCCCGCATCGTTCCAACCCACCAGGCTCAAGCCCTCGGGCGTCCAGAGCAGGCGGTTGATGGTGGCGTTGGCCAATTGCCAAGTGCGGGGCGCCGCCAGCGGGATGCGGCCGGCAGCGCGGTACAGGCAGTCCAGCACACCGCCGTGGGCCACCACGGCCAGGGTCTGCCCGGCGTGGCGCTCGGCCAGCGCCAGCACGGCCTGCACGCTGCGGTCGTAGAAGGCCTGCAGAGGCTCGCCACCGCCGGGGCCGAAGTCGGGCTCGCGCAGCCGCCAGCGCAAGGCCTCCTCGGGCCACTGCGCTTCGACCTCGGCGTAGGTGCTGCCTTCGAAGCGGCCGAAGCCGCGCTCGCGCAGGGCCGCGTCACGCTGCACCCGCAGGCCGGTAGCCGCGGCCAGCGGTGCGGCCGTCTGGCAGGCCCTTTGCAGGTCGCTGCTGACCAGCGCCTGGATGCCGGCACCCTGCAGCGCCAGCGCCAGCCGTTGGGCCTGCCACAGGCCCGTCGCGTCGAGCGGAATGTCGAGCTGGCCCTGGATGCGCATCTCGGCATTCCAGGCCGTCTGGCCGTGGCGCAGCAAGAAGATGTGGGTGGGGTCCTGCATCGCCGCGGGCAGGCTCAATGCCCGGCCGACAGCAGGCGCTGGTTCAAGGTGTAAGTGCCCGAAAAGGTGGCCTCGCCCAGCACGCGGCCGACCAGCCTGTCGCGCACCGCCAGGCCGGTGAACTCGCCGTCCAGCGGCAGTTGCGCCACCGACACCGCGTACAGCGTGAAGACGTAGTGGTGGATCAGGGCATCGTTGAAGGGCGGGTAAGGCCCGTCGTAGCCGAAATAGCGGCCGGCCATGGCCGGGTTGCTGGCGAACCAGCCGGTGTAGTCGTTCAGGCCGTGGCGGCCGCCCAGCGGCGCGGCCGGCCCGGCCTTGCCGCCCGCCGTGAAGCCCTGGCTGAAGGCACCCTCGGCGATCTCGTTGACGCTGGGCGGGAGGTCGATCAGCACCCAGTGGAAGAAGTCCTGGCGCGGCAGGTCGGCCGGCACTTCGCGGCCGGCCTGGTTGACGTCGTCGCCCCGCGTGGGCACGTCGAAGTCGTGGCAGATCAGCACCAGCGACTGCGCCTCGGCCGGCACGTCGCTCCAGGCCAGATGCGGGTTCAGGTTGTCACTGAAGGCAGCGCCACCGGCGCCATCGGGACGGCCCGCGGCATAGCGGGTGGGGATGCGATCCCCGCTGGTCCAACTGTCACTCCAGAGTTTCATGGGCGGTTTCCTCTTGCGGGTTTGGCGGGCGGTTCAGGACGGTCGGACCGTGCAGGCAGCGTTCAGACGCCCCAGACCACCGGCGCCCCGGCAGCATGGGCCCGCCGCAACATCTCGACCATGGGCCACAGGCGCTGGCGCAGGCCGACGGGCGGCGCGGGGCTGCCATCGGCGGCGTCGGCAGCCGGTTCCTCGGCCGCCGCGATGGCCGCCTGCAGGGTCTGCAGCGCCGCCGGCATGTCCGCCACTTCGACGATGCCCTGTGCGGCCGGCTCGCGGCCCAGCAGGCGCAACAGCTGGTCGCCCTGGGGCTCCAGCATGATCACATCACCGGCGGCTGGACTCTTGAACTTGTAAATCATGAGGCGGGGCGTGCATAGCGGCTGCTTGGACCTCAATTGTGACCCCGTTGCGGCCGCGCCGGAACCGCGCCCGGTCAGGTCCCGACGAGACGGATGCGGGGCGCCACGAAGGGCGCTGGCGCCAGCTGGGCCTGGTTGCGCTGCAGACGCGCTTCGAAGCTCAGCGTGTCCAGCGCCGGAGCCACCAGGAAGCCCTGGAATTCGTCGCAGCCGGCGTCTTGCAGAAACTGCCGCTGAGCCTCGGTTTCCACGCCCTCGGCGATGACCTTCTTGCCCAGCGCATGCGCCATCTGCAAGATGGCGCGGACGATGGCCGCGTCGCTCTCGTCGCCGGGCAGACCCATGACGAAGCTGCGGTCGATCTTCAGCTTGCCGATGGGAAAGCGCTTGAGGTAGCTGAGGCTGGAATAGCCGGTGCCGAAGTCGTCGATGGAGGTCTGCACACCCAGGCGCTCCAGCGCGTGCAGGCGGTTCAAGGCGTCGTCGGCATCGTGGACCAGGATCGATTCGGTCAGCTCCAGTTCCAGCAGCCGCGGCGGCAGGCCGCTGACGGCCAGCACCCCGGCCACGCGGTCGACGAAGTGCGCCTGCTGGAACTGCAGCGCCGACACGTTGACCGCGATCGGCAGCGAAATGCCCTTGCTGTGCCACAGCGCCGCCTGGCGCACGGCCTGGCTCAGCACCCAGTCGCCCAGGGCCACGATGAAGCCGCTGTCCTCGGCCACCGGGATGAAGCGGCCAGGCGGAATTTCACCCATCTCCGGGTCGCGCCAGCGCAGCAGCGCTTCGGCGCCGACGATGGCGCCGCTGCGCAGGTCGACCTGGGGCTGGTAATGCAGCCGGAAGCGGCCGCTGACCAGGGCCTGGCGCATGGCGTGGTCCAGGCGCATGTGCAGTCGGCGGTCGCCCTCGGCCTGCGCCTGGTGCAGGCGGAAACTGGCGCGGCCGCCGTGCTTGGCCACGCGCATGGCGGCTTCGGCGTGACGCGCCAGGTCCTCGATGCCCAGCCCGTGGGCAGGCGCCAGCGCCATGCCGATGCTGCAGGTCAGCGTGAAAGACGCGCCATCGACATTGCAGGGCTGGGCCACCAGATTGAGCACACGCCGCGCGGTGGCTTCGGCACCGGCCTCGTCGGCGCCGGCCACCAGCACGGCGAACTGGTCGCCGCCCAAACGGGCCAGCACGTCGTCATGGCGCAGGCAGGCGACGATGCGCTGGCCGACGGCTTGCAGGACGTGGTCGCCGGTTTCGTGGCCCAGGCTGTCATTGATGTGACGGAAACGGTCCAGGTCGATGAAGAGCAGCGCGAAACCGCTGCCGTCCCGGCGCCACCGGGCCGCCGCCTCATCGACCCGGGCCGCCAGACCCGCGCGGTTGAGCAGGCCGGTGAGTGCGTCGTGCAAGGTCAGCGCCTGCGCGCGCTGTTCGGCGACCACGCGCGCCGTCAGGTCGCGGAAAGACCAGACGCGGCCGCGCACGGTGCCGCCGCTGACCAGCGGGCGCATCACCCGTTCCAGCACCTGGCCGCCGCGCAGTTCCAGCCGGTCGCCGGTGCTGCCCGACAGCGCGTGCTGCTGCGCCCGCAGGCGCTCGGCGTAGGACACCTCACCGCTGCGCGGCAACACCTGCTCGGCCATCCAGGCCTGGATGGCGCCCTCGTCATCGCCTTCCAGCAGGCCCTGCGGCAGGCCCCAGATTTCGCCGAAGCGCTGGTTGAAGGCGCGCAGACTGTCGTCCATGCCGGTGACCAGGATGCCGTCGGCGGTGGCTTCCAGCGTCGCCTGCAGCTCGGCCAGCAGGCGCTCGCTCTCGTCCTGTGCTGCGTGCTCTGCGCTGCGGTCGCACAACATCACCAGGGCATGGGTGGGCGCGCCTTCGCTGCCGTTGCGGATCAGGCCGATGCTGCGCAGGGTGTGCAGCAGCTTGCCCTCGGCACCGGCGACCAGGGTTTCGGATTGCAGGTTCTCGACGGCCAGCCCTGCGGCGCCAGCCCACCAGGCCTGGTCTTCCGGCGTGGCAGCCAGATCCAGCGCGTCCGCGTCGAGCACCGCGTTCAACGGCCGGCCCAGCAGGGTCGCTGCGGCCGCGTTGGCGGCTACCACCCGGCGGTTGTCCAGCGCCACCACCCAGGCCGCATGCGGCAAGCCTTCGAGCAGACTGCACCAGCCACCGGCCGGCGCGGCGGCCGGCGGCGCCGGCAGGGGGGGCACGGCGGCCCAGTCAACGTCCAGGTTCATCACGCAGCCCGTGCCCCGAGCTGCCGCTCGCGGGAGATCGGTTCGAAGTAGTAGGCCACGCGCGGCCGGGGGTCCAGGGCCTGCAACGCCGGGCCGGGCACCTTGTTCGGCGCCAGGCTGCGGCGGATGCCGAGGTCGGGTATCTGTTCCAGGTCCAGCAACTCGGTGGCGGCCGGCGGCGCACCGCGCGGCGTGGCCGACGGCAAGGTCGCCGGCTGGTGCACCAGCACGCGCGGCTTCAGCGGTCGGCTGGAGTTGACCCCCACGACCATCGCGTAGCGGTCGTCGGTCAGTTGCACCAGTGAACCCGCCGGGTACACGCCCATCATGCGGATGAAGGTGTTCAGCACCGTGGTGTCGTAGCATTGCCGGCCTTGCGCGAACAGCATGGCCACGGCCTGGTGCGGCGTCATCGCCAGCGCCCCGGAACCCTGGTTGCACAGCTTGTCGTAACGGTCGACGATGGCCACGATGCGCGCGGCCATCGACATGCGGTCGCCGCCCATCTGCGCCGGGAAGCCCGAACCGTCGGCATGTTCATGGTGCTGGGCCAGCACGGCGAGCGCACCCGGCGCCAAGGCCATGCGGCGGCCGTGGGCCACGCCCTGGTCCACGTGGTCGCGGTAGGCGGCCATTTCGCTGGCGGTGAAGGCGTCCTCGTGATGCCGGTAGCGTTCGGCCACGTCCTGTTTGCCCACGTCGTGCATCAGGGCGCCCACGCCCAGATCGAGCAATTCGCGCGCGTCCAGCCCCAGCGTGCGGCCGATCAACAGGGCGATCACCGTGACGTTGAGCGCGTGTGCGGCGTTGCTGTCACCGCCACCCACGACGAGGCGGATGCCAACGTCTTCGGCCGCCAGCATCTTGTCGAGCATGGCCTGCGCCAGCCGGCGCGACAGGCTGCCAGCGTCCTGCGGGCGCGCTGCCAGGGCGTCCACTGCGCCACGCCAGGCGGTCGATGCTTCGCCGTACTGCCGCTCGCACAGGCGCGCCGAATCACGCTGTGCTGCCAGCCAGTCGGCATGGGCCTGCGCCAGGCGCTGCGCAGCGTCGAGCTCAGCGGGCTCGGCAACAGGCTGGGGGCTTGCGGGTTGGGCGGCTTCGGGTGACGGGCTGAGCAACAGGCTCTTTTCCGGCACCCACCGCACATGGGCCAGGCCCAGGCCACGCAGGGTCTGGATCTGATCGGGACTGGCGATGCGAAAACTCGACAGCGGAAACGGATGCGAAAGCCAGCCGCCGTCGAGCTGGACGTACATGCCAACGCGCAACTCTTCGACAGCGATGGGTGTGGCGGCCATGCGGATCTCGGTGATGGAACAAGGTGGCGGCGCGCTCAGCCCGCCAGTTGGCTTGTTTTCGGGTCGCGGCGGGGCAACTTGAGCCGGGACGACCGGCGCCGTGAATTTCGTGTGCAATGCAGGCTGCCCGCGCCCGGCCTGGCGCGGCCAGCCGGCGACCCGCCACGACACACCGAAGGACCCCCATGCGCACCCAAGTCGCCATCGTCGGCGCCGGCCCGGCCGGCCTGCTGCTCGGCGCTCTGCTGAACCAGGCCGGCATCGCCAACGTCATCGTCGAGCAGCGCAGCCCCGACTACATCCTGGGCCGCATCCGCGCCGGCCTGCTCGAACAGGGCACCACCGACTTGCTGCTGCAAGCCGGTGTCGGCGCCCGCATGCAGCGCGAAGGCCTGCCGCACGAGGGCGTCGAACTGGCCTTCAACGGCACCCGGCTGCGCGTCGACTTCCAGGCCCTGACCGGCAAGCGCATGACCATCTACGGCCAGACCAAAGTCACACGCGACCTGATGGACCACCGCGCCGCGGCCGGCCTGACCACCGTGTACGAAGCGGACGAGGTGCAGCCGCACGGCTTCGATGCCCAGCATCCCTGGGTGACTTACCGCAAGGACGGCGCCCTACACCACCTGGCCGCCGACTTCATCGCCGGCTGCGACGGCTTCCACGGCATCAGCCGCGCGGCGCTGCCGGCCGGCGCCGTCAGCACCTTCGAAAAGGTCTACCCCTTCGGCTGGCTGGGCATCCTGTCCGACACGCCGCCGGTCAGCCATGAGCTGATCTACGGCCAGGGCGACCGCGGCTTCAGCCTGGCCACGATGCGCAGCCCCACGCGCAGCCGCTACTACCTGCAGTGCCGGCTGGACGACCGGACCGAAAACTGGAGCGACGACGCTTTCTGGGCCGAACTGAAGCTGCGCCTGCCGCCCGACATGGCCGAGCGGCTGGTCACCGGGCCGTCCATCGAAAAGAGCATCGCGCCGCTGCGCAGCTTCGTCGCCGAGCCGATGCGCTTCGGCCGCCTCTTCCTGGCCGGCGACGCCGCGCACATCGTGCCGCCCACCGGGGCGAAAGGCCTGAACCTGGCGGCCTCCGACGTGGCCTTGCTGTCACAGGCCCTGGCCGACTTCTACGCCGGCCACGGCGGCAACACGGTCGGCATCGACCACTACTCGCAGCGCGCACTGGCCCGGGTCTGGAAGGCCGAACGCTTCAGCTGGTGGTTCACCTCGCTGATGCACAACTTCCCCGAAACCGGCGCCTTCGGCTCGCGCATGCAGCAGGCGGAATTCGACTACCTGTGCGGGTCGGAAGCGGCGCAGCGGGTGCTGGCGGAGAACTATGTGGGCTTGCCGTTGGACCTTTGAAGCGCGAGCCGGGGGAGGGCTTCAGCGCGCCACCGCCGCCGTCGACCCCCGCACCACCAGTTCCGGCCGCAACACCACCGTGGACGCCGTGCCCGGCACGTCGCGCAGCGCTTCCAGCAGCAGCCGCGCGGCGCGGTAGCCCATTTCGTAGTGCTGGATGCGCACGCTGGTCAGCGGCGGGCTCAGCTGGGCCAGCAGCGGCATGTCGTTGTGGCCGATCAGCGAGACCTGTTGCGGCACCTGCAAGCCCGCGCGCTGCAGGGCCTGCAGCGCGCCCAGCGCGATCAGGTCGTTGGCGGCCACCACTGCCGTGAAGGCCGCAGCGCGGGTCGGCTCGGGCCTTCTTGAACGCGGTTTGACAGCCAGCAGCTGAGCCACGGCCCCGTCGCCCGCTTCAATCGAGTAAGCCGCGCAGTCGACAATGCCGGCCGGCTTCAGGCGTTGCGCCTGCAAGGCCTGCTCGAAACCCTGGCGTCGCGCCTGCCCGGTGCTGTAACCCGGCGGCCCCGCCAGGTGGGCGATGCGGGTGTGGCCCAGCGCGACCAGGTGGTCCACCGCCAGGCGCATGCCCAGGGCGTCGTCGCTGATGACGGCCGGCAGTTGCACGGCGCCGTCGCCAACCTCATTCGTGCGGTTGACCAGCACGATGCGGGCGCCGCTGCGCCGCAGGCCGTCCAGCCAGGCGTCATCGCGCAGCGCGGTGGCCACCAGAAAGCCTTCCACGCGCTGGGCCTGCATGCGTTCGACGGCCATCTGCGCGGCGGCCACACCGCCGTCGTGGCGCGCGGTGTTGGCCAGCAGCGCGAAGTAGCCCTCGGCGTCCAGCGCGTCCTCGATGCCGCGCAAGATAGGCGGGAACACCGGGTTGGTGATGTCGGGCAGCAGCACGCCCACGGTGCGGCTGCGGCCGGTGGACAGCGCGGCGGCGGCGCGGTTCGGGCGCCAACCCAGTTCGCGGGATGCCGCTTCCACCTTGCGCAGCAGCTCGGCGCCGATGAGGTGGCGGCGCGCCGGGTCCATGGCCCGCGACACGGTGCTCTTGTGCACGCCCAGGTGCAGCGCGATGTCGTGGATGGTGGGCCCGGCCGAGGCTGTTCTGCTGCGCGCCATGGTTGCATCCTAGTGCAACCGGTGTCCACGCCCGGTGCTTCCTGTGGCTGGCCCCGATTGACGCTGGCCCGCGCCAAATCTATAGTGCCTGCAACCGGTTGCAGTGTTTTGCAACCGTCTCAATCGGCACCCCATGACACCCGCCCCGCTGCCCACCACCCCCGAATCGCTGCTGCCGCTGGTGCTGCAGGCCATGGGCCGCGCGCCCGACGCCCGGCTGCGCGAACTGATGGCCGCGCTGACCACCCACCTGCACCAGTTCGTGCTGGAAACCCGCGTCACCGAGGCTGAATTCGAGCGTGCCGTGGCCTTTCTGGTCGGCATCGGCCAAGCCACCGGCGAGACCAAGAACGAGGTCATCCTGGCCAGCGACCTGCTGGGCGTTTCCACGCTGGTGGCCATGCTGAACAACCCGCCGAGCGCGAACCAGCCCGGCAGCACCGAATCGCATGCCGCGCTGCTGGGGCCCTTCTGGCGTCTGCATGCGCCGCGCTGCGCCGCCGGCGACAACATCGCCCGCGGCGACACGGCCGGCACGCCGCTGGAAGTCAGCGGCACTGTCCATGACGCGGCGGGGCAGCCGCTGGCCGGCGCGCTGGTCGACGTCTGGCAGGCCTCGCCAGTGGGCCTGTACGAGAACCAGGACGACAGCCAGCCCGACATGAACCTGCGCGGCTGCTTCACCACCGACGCGCAGGGCCGCTACAGCCTGCGTTCGGTGCACCCGGCCGGGTACCCGGTGCCCACCGACGGCCCCTGCGGCGAACTGTTGCGCGCCCAGTTGCGCCACCCCTACCGCCCGGCCCACCTGCACTTCATGGTCTCGGCGCCCGGCCACCGGGTGCTGATCACCCAGGTCTTCGCCGACGACAGCGAGACCTTGCACAGCGACCCGGTGTTCGGCGTCAGCGCGCCGCTGGTCGGCCACTTCGAACGCGTGCAGCGCGACGGGCACGAGCTGGCGCTGCTGAAGCACGACTTCCACCTGCTGGCTGGCGAACCCGTGTTCCCGCACCCACCGATACCCTGATCCCCCACCTGGAGCAAGAACGCCGCATGAGCCTTTCTGATTTCGCCCCCACCGACCGCCTGGACGGCCGCGTCGCCGTCATCACCGGCGGCACCGGCGCCATCGGCCTGGCCACCGCGCTGCGCTTCGCCAAACTGGGCGCACGCTGCGTGCTCGTCCACCGCAGCGGCACACCGGATGCCGCCCTGGCCAGCTTGCCGGCCGTGGCCGGTGGCGCCCACTTCGGCCTGCGCGCCGACATCACCGACAGCGCCAGCCTGCGCGCGGCGGCCGAAGCCGTGGCCGCGCAGTGCGGCGGGGTGGCGCACATCCTGGTCAACAGCGCCGGCCACACGAAGGCTGTGCCGCCGGGCGACCTGGAAGGGCTGACCGACGAACTGATCGACGACATCCTGCGCGTCAACTTCCGCGGCGTCTTCGCCACCATCCGTGCCTTCGCGCCGCTGCTCAAGGCCTCGGGCGACGGGCTGGTCGTCAACATCTCGTCCATCGCCGGCTTCACCGGCAGCGGCAGCAACCTGGCGTACTCGGCGGCCAAGGCGGGCATCGACGTGGTCGGCGACGCGCTGGCCCGCGCGCTGGCGCCGGCGGTGCGGGTGATCTCGGTGTCGCCGGGCGTCGTCGATTCCAGCTTCGTGCCCGGCCGCGGCGCCGAATTCAACGCCAAGGCCGCCGCCACCATGCCGCTGCGCCGCGTCGGCACCGTGGACGACGTGGCCGCCGCCGTGCAGGCCTGCGCCACCACGCTGCGCTACGCCACGGGCACGCGCATCGTGGTCGATGGAGGCAGACACCTGTGAAAACCCTGCTCACCTGTGCCGTCACCGGCAACATCACGCAACCGTCGCAGACGCCCTACCTGCCGATCACGCCGGAACAGATCGCCAACGAATGCCTGGCCGCGGCCGCCGCCGGCGCCGCCGCCGTGCACATCCATGTGCGCGACCCGGCAAGCGGCAAGCCTTCGATGGAGGTCGAGCTCTACCGCGACGTGGTCGACCGCATCCGCAAGGCCGACGCCGAACTCATCATCAACCTGACCACCGGCCCCGGCGGGCGCTTCATCCCCAGCGCCGACAACCCGCGGGTGGCCGCGCCGGGCAGCACGCTGCTGCCGCCGCTGGAACGCATCCGGCATGTGCAGGCGCTGAAGCCCGACATCTGTTCGCTGGACCTGAACACGATGAACTCCGGGCCCGACGTGGTGATCAACACACCGCGCAATGTGCGCATCATGGCCGCCGCGATGCGCGAAGCCGGCGTCAAGCCCGAGCTGGAAATCTTCGACAGCGGCGACATGCACCTGGCGCTGGACCTGATTGCCGACGGCACGCTACAGGGTCCCGGCATGTGGACCTTCGTCACCGGCGTCAAGTACGGCTTCGGCTTCACGCCCGAGACGCTGCTGTACGCGCGCAGCCTGCTGCCGGCGGGCGCCATCTGGTCGGCCTTCGGCATCGGCCGCCATGAATTCCCGGCGGTGGCCATGGCCTGGCTGGCCGGCGGCCACATCCGCGTCGGCATGGAAGACAACATCTACCTGGAAAAAGGCGTGCTGGCGCAGAGCAATGCCGAGCTGGTGAGCAAGGCGAAACGCATCGTGCACGACCTGGGTGGCGAGCTGGCAAACCCGCGCGAGGCGCGGGCCCTGCTCGGTTTGCCGCAGAAGGGCTGATGCGATGAGCCTGGACCACCCCCTGGGCCTCGCCGTGCGCGTGCACGCCAAGGCCGCCGGCATCGATGCACTGGCCCCGACCCTCGAAGACCGGGCGCCACCCATGCCCGGCCCCGGCCAGGCGCTGGTGCGCGTGGCCGCCGCGGGCGTCAACCCCAGCGACGTGAAGGCCGCGCTCGGCCTGATGCCGCAGGCCGTGTGGCCGCGCAGCCCGGGCCGTGATTTTTCGGGCACTGTGATCGACGGTCCGGCCGAGTGGCTCGGCAAGGCCGTTTGGGGCTCGGGCGGCGACCTGGGCATCACGCGCGACGGCACGCACGCGGCCTGGCTGCTGCTGCCGGTGGCCGCGCTGCGCGAGAAGCCGGCGCGCCTGGGCTTCGACGAAGCCGGCAGCGTGGGTGTGCCTTTCGTCACCGCCTTTGAGGGCTTCCGGCGCAGCGGCCAGCCGCAGCGCGGCCAGGTGGTGGTGGTGATGGGCGCCAACGGCAAGGTCGGGCAGGCAGCGGTGCAACTGGCCGCGCAAGCCGGTGCGCAGGTCATCGCCGTGCAGCGCCAGGCCGGGCCCTATGCCAGCTTCACGGCAGGGCCTGTGGACGTGATCGACGCACGCAGTGAAGACGTGGCCGCGCGCATCCGAGAACTCAGCGGCGGGCGCGGTGCCGATATCGTCTACAACACCGTCGGCAGCCCCTACTTCGCTGCCGCCAACGCGGCCATGGCCAAGGGCGCGGCACAGATCTTCATCGCCACCGTCGAGCGGCCCGTGCCTTTCGACATCTTCACCTTCTACCGCGGCATGCACACCTATGTCGGCATCGACAGCCTGGCGCTGGACTGCGTGGCCGCCGCCGAGCGGCTGGACGCCATGCGCGCCGGTTTCGACGCCGGCACGCTGCAGCCCTTCCCCATCGCCGACAGCGCCGTCTACGCCCTGCCCGACGCGCTGACGGCTTACCGCAGCGTGCTGGGCGGCGCCAGCGAGCGCACCGTGCTGCGACCCTGAACCCGCGAGCCCCGGACCCTGCCATGCACGTCACCCGCATCAGCGAAGCGCCCGAATACCAGGCGCCCAACCATTTCGACATGACCTGCTTGCGCCTGCAAGGCCGCGAGGCCGGCCCGGCCGTGCAACTGTGGATGGGCCTGAGCGTGATCCAGCCCGGCGGCCACACCGGGCTCGACCCGTCACCCATCGAGAAGCACTACGTGGTCATCGAAGGCGAGCTGACGCTGGTCGGCGAACTGCCCGGGCGGCCGCAACAGCGCACCGTGCTGCACCCGCTGGATTCCTGCCGCTACGCGCCCGGTGAAAAGCGGCAACTCGTGAACCACACCGACCGCGTCGCCAAAGTGCTGCTGGCCATGCCTTTCGATCCCCCGGTTGCCAAATAGCCGGCCATCCAAAAATAAAGTTCTGAAAGACCCCACATGACCCTCCACCGCCGCACCCTGCTGGCCGCCAGCGTGAGCACGCTCGGCCTGGGCCTCACGTCCAACCGGCTCCACGCCCAGCCCGGCGAATGGCCCAAGGCCGGCCCGATCAAGCTGGTGGTGCCTTTCACCGCCGGCAGCGGCACCGACATCGTGGCCCGCACGCTGGCCGAGAAGCTGGGCCCGCTGATCGGCGCGCAGGTGGTCATCGACAACAAGCCCGGCGCCGGCGGCACGCTGGGCGCGGCGCAGGTGGCCAAGGCCCCGAATGACGGCTACACGCTGCTCATCCACAGCTCGGGCCACGTCGTCAACCCCTCGCTCTACCCCAAGCTGCCCTACGACACGCTGAAGGACTTCGACGGCATCACGCCGCTGGCCACGCTGCCCAATGTGCTGGTGGTCAGCCCGACCAAGGGCTACAAGGACGTGGCCGACCTGGTGGCCCACGTCAAGGCCAAGCCCGGCGCCTTCAACTACGCCTCGGCCGGCAATGGCAGCGCCACCCACATGAACGCCGAGCAGTTCCGCGTGGCCGCCGGCATCACGGCCCAGCATGTGCCGTTCCGCGGCACGCCCGAGGCGCTGACCGAGACCATCGCCGGGCGCATCGACTGGTTCTTCGCGCCGCTGGTCAGCGCGCTGCCGCTGATCAAGGACGGCAAGCTGCAGGCCCTGGCCGTGGGGACCACAGCGCGTTCGGCGGTGCTGCCGGGCGTGCCGTCCATCACCGAGACCGCTGGCCTGAAAGAAGCGGCCTACACCTTCTGGGTCGGCCTGTTCGTCACCGCCAAGACGCCCAAGGCCATCGTCGACCGCATCCACACCGAAACGCTAAAGGTGATGGCCCTGCCCGAGGTCAAGGAGCGGCTGGAAAAGCTGGGTGCCACGCCCTATGTGATGGCGCAGGCGGCCTTCGAGAAGTTCCTCGACGACGAAACCGCCGCCGCCGCCCGGCTGGTGAAATCCGCCGGCATCAAGGTGGAGTGAAGGCAGCGGGCTGTCCCTAGCCAGCCCGCCGAACGAACGAACGAAAGATCGCAACGGAGACGAGCCGCATGAAGCAGATCCTGTTGGCCCTGGCCTTGGTGCTGGGCCTGTTGACCGCACCGGCCCACGCGGCCTACCCCGACAAGCCGGTGAAGCTGCTGGTCGCCTTCGCGGCCGGCAGTTCCACCGACATCGTGGCCCGCCTCATCGCCGACCAGTTGCAGGCCACGCTGGGGCAGACCGTGGTGGTCGAGAACAAGCCCGGCGCCGGCGGCAACATCGCCACCCAGCAGGTGATGAACGCGCCGGCCGACGGCTATACGCTGCTCATCCACAGCGTGGCCTACTCGGTCAACCCTTCGCTGTTCGCCAACGCCGGCTACGACGCCAGCAAGGACCTGCAGGCCGTGGCCATGGCCGCCGTCACGCCCAACCTGATCTACGTCCACCCCGACGTCAAAGCCAACAACCTGGCCGAGCTGCTGGCGCTGGCGAAGAACGGCAAGCTCAGCTACGCGTCTTCCGGCAACGGCACCACCACCCACCTGGGCGCCGAGTGGCTGTTCCGCTCACTGGCCAAGGTGGACATCACCCACGTGCCTTTCCAGCCGGCGGCCGCCACCAACGCGGTGGTCAGCGGGCAGGTGCCGGTCGCCAGCACCTCGATGCCGCCAGCCGTGCCTTTCGTGAAGAGCGGCAAGGTGCGGCCCATTGCCGTGATGTCGCTCAAGCGCAGCCCGCAGTTGCCCGACGTCCCCACCGTGGCCGAACTGGGCTACCCCGGCTTCGAGGCCAACACCTGGTTCGCCATCTTCGCGCCGGCCAAGACGCCGCCGGCCGTGCTGGACCAGCTCAACGCCGAGATCAACAAGGCGCTGAACAGCAAGGCCGTGCTCGACCGCTTCGAGGCGCTGTCGCTCGAAGCCCAGCGCCTGGACCGCGCCGCCACCCAACGCTACATCGCCAGCGAGGTGCTGAAGTGGGGCAAGCTGGTGAAGGACATCGGCGTGAAGATCGAGTGAAAACCACCCGCCCGAAGCCGTGAGAACGCGATGCGCAACGTCGACCTGAACACCATCACCGCAGCCGCCGTCACCAGCTTCGCCGGCCTGCCCGACGCGCGCCAGCGCCAGCTGGTGCAGGGCCTGTTGCGGGCGCTGCACGGCTACGCCCAGGACGTGCAGCTGAGCCACGCCGAATGGCGCGCCGGGCTGGCCTTTCTGCACCGCGTCGGCGACATCAGCAGCGACACGCGCAGCGAGTTCTCGCTGCTGTCCGATGTCACCGGCTTGTCCAGCCTCATCGACATGCTGGCCAGCGATCCGGCCGATGGGGCCGTCACGCCCGGCAGCAACCTCGGCCCCTTCCACGCCAGCGGTTCGCCGTGGATGGACAACCCCGCGAGCCTGATCGCCAGCAACGCCGGCCGCCGCGTGCTGCTGCGCGGGCGCGTCGTCGACCAACACGGCCAGCCGCTGCCACAGGCCACGCTGGACTTCTGGCAGAACGCCGCCGACGGCCTGTACTGGCAGCAAGACCCGAACCAGGCGACCGACAACCTGCGCTGCCAGTTGCGCATGGACGGGAACGGCGCCTTCACCATCGCCACCATCCGCCCCGTGCCCTACCAGATCCCGCTGGACGGACCGGTCTGGCACGAACTGGTGCAGCCCGCCGGACTGAGCGGCTGGCGGCCCGCGCACTACCACCTGATCGTGGCCGCACCGGGCCACCGCACGCTGGTCACCGAGCTCTTCGACATCGAAGACCCCTACCTCGACCGCGACGCCGTCTTCGGCGTGCGGCAGGCGCTGGTCGGGCGCTATGCAACGGTGATCGACCCGGCGTCCTGCGCGCTGCTGGGCGTGCCGGGGCCCGAGTGCCTGGTGATGGACGTGGTGCTGCGGCTGTCGGCAGCCGGCTGAAAAGGGTGGCCGAGGCTGGCCGTTCGGCCAGCTACGCGGACGCCTTACTTCTCGGCCGCCACCTTCATCTGCGCCAGCCCCTTTTCGAAGTCCTTGCCGATCATCGTGTCCATGCTGACGAACACGCCCATCAGCTTGCTGATGAAGGGCATGGGGCCGAACATCACCCAGCGCACCTCGGTGCCACCGCCCTGGGGCGCAAGCACGAAGTCGGTGGTGTTGTGGCCTTCGAAGGGCTCGATGAAGTCGAGCTGGATGCGCACCTTGTCCGTCGCCACGGACTTCACTTCCATGGTGCCGCTGCCCACGTCCTGGTTGCCTTTCCAGGCGTAGGTGGCACCCACGCCGGCCGGTGCGCCGCCGAAGGTGCGGGTCATCGCGGGGTCGAGCTTCTCCCAGGGCGACCACTCGGCCCAGCGGTGGAAATCGACGATCAGCGGCTGGATCTTGTCCGGCGGCGCCTGGATCACGACGCGCCGCTCGACCGTGAAACTGTTCGGGCGCGTGGCCGCCCACAGCAGCAGCAGCGCGACCAGCGCCAGCAACGCAAGACCGATCTTCTTCAGCATGACGCAGTCCTCCTGTGCGGGGATGCAAATGATGGCGCAAGCGCGGCCGCAAGGCCAGTGCCACGGCGTGCGCCGCGGGCGCCGGCGCACCATCGCGCAGCGCGGGCTGCGTGTCGCATGGGACACTGCGCATCACGCTGTCATTGGAGCCGCCACCGTGATCCTCGAAATCGCCGACATCCGCATCGCCCCCGGCCAGAACGCCGCCTTCGAAGCCGCCATCCAGCATGGCCTGGCCACCGTCGCCAGCCAGGCCCGGGGCTTCAAGGGTGCCAAGGTCAACGCCGGCATCGAAAGCCCCGAGCGCTACGTGCTGCAGATCTTCTGGGAGACACTGGAAGACCACACCGTGGGCTTCCGTGAGGGCCCCCTGTTTGCGCAGTGGCGCGCCATCGTCGGGCCGTTCTTTGCGGCGCCGCCGGTGGTCGAACACTTCACACTGGTCACCAAGGTCTGAACGGCATGGGCACGCGAGCCGCCGCGCTGGACGGCGCCCAGACTCACTTCGACAGCGGCGCCTTCCTGCGCGACCTGAGCCGCCGGGTCGCCATCCGCACCGAAAGCCAGGACCCGACCTCGGGCCCGGCGCTGCAGGCCTACCTGGCCGACGAGATCGCACCGTCGCTGGCCGCGCTGGGCTTCAGCAGCCGGATCCACCCGAACCCCGAAGCGGCCTACGGCCCGCTGCTGATCGCCACCCGGCACGAAAGCGACAGCCTGCCCACGGTGCTGGTCTACGGCCACGGCGACGTGATCCGCGGCCAGGACAAGAGCTGGACGAAGGGCGAAGGACCGTGGACCGTGGCGGTGCGCACTGAGGGCGACAGCGTGCGCTGGTACGGCCGCGGCACGGCCGACAACAAGGGCCAGCACAGCATCAACTTCGCCGCGCTGGCGCAGGTGCTGGCTGCACGCGGCGGCCGCCTGGGCTTCAACGTGAAGGTGCTGGTCGAGACCGGCGAAGAAACCGGCTCGCCCGGCCTGGCCGACTTCTGCGCGGCGCACCAGGCCGAACTGGCCAGCGACGTGCTGATCGCCAGCGACGGCCCGCGTCTGCGGCGCGACCGGCCCACCGTCTTCCTCGGTTCGCGCGGGGTGGCCAACTTCGACCTCACGCTGACGCTGCGCGAAGGCGGCCACCACAGCGGCAACTGGGGCGGCCTGCTGCGCAACCCGGGCACGGTGCTGCTGAACGCCATCGCCAGCATGGTCGATGGCGACGGCACCATCCTCGTCGAGGCGCTGCGCCCGCCGCCCATACCGGCCAACGTCAAGGCCGCGCTGGCCGACCTGCAGTTCGGCGGCGACCCGGACGACCCCGAGGTCGATGCCACTTGGGGCGAACCGGGCCTGAGCCCGGCCGAGCGCGTCATCGCCTGGAACACGCTGGAAGTGCTGGCCTTCAAGACCGGCAACCCCGACTTCCCGGTCAACGCCATCCCGCACACCGCCAAGGCCACGATGCACCTGCGCTATGTGGTGGGCACCGATGTCCAGGACATCGCCGGCAGCGTTCGAGCCCACCTGGCGGCGCAGGGCTTTGCCGGCATCGCCGTGAGCGAACCGCTGGTGATGGCCGCCACGCGGCTGGACCCCGACAACGCCTGGGTGCGCTTCACGCTGGCGTCCATCCAGCGCAGCACGGGCCAGGTGCCTGCGCTGCTGCCCAACCTGGGCGGCAGCCTGCCCAACGACGTCTTCGCCGACATCCTGGGCCTGCCCACCGTCTGGGTGCCGCACAGCTACGCGGCCTGCAGCCAGCATGCGCCGGATGAACACGTGCTGGCCAGCGTGATGCGCGAAGGCCTGACGCTGATGACCGGCTTGTTCTGGGACCTGGGCGAGCAGGCTGCCCAGCTGCCCCGCCGACCGGCCCCCATTTCCCCACCCCAACCGGAGACCGCATGAACACTCGCGCCACCTTCACCCGCATGGAACAGAGCACCCAGCAGGACTGGGCCGCCATCGTCCCCGAAGCCATGAAGATGGCCGCCACGCTGCCCGACCGCGTGCTGGCGCACTTGAAGCTGCTGGACGGCGACTACGGCGGCTTTCCCATCGACCGCTACAGCCACTGCCTGCAGACCGCCACGCTGGCGCTGAAGGACGGCCGCGACGAGGAATACGTGGTCTGCGCGCTGCTGCACGACATCGGCGACACACTGGGCAGCTACAACCACCCCGACATCGCAGCGGCCATCCTCAAGCCCTTCGTCAGTGAAGAGAACCTGTGGATGGTGCAGAACCACGGCATCTTCCAGGGCTACAACTTCTTCCACCACATCGGCCTGAACCGCGACATGCGCGACATGTTCAAGGGCCACCCGCACTACACGCGGGCCGAGGAATTCATCGCCCTCTACGACAACCCGGCCTTCGACCCGCAGGCCGAAACGCTGCCCATCAGCACCTTCGAGCCGATGCTGCGCCGCGTGATGGCCCAGCCCCGGCAGTCGATCTACAAGAAGGCGATGGAGACGGCCACCCAGGCCTGAACGCGAACATGACCGACCTGACACCCACCCGCAGCGCCCACGACTTCAGCGGCCTGCACGCCGCGATGCGCGGCTACGTGGACCGCCGCATCCTGCCCGGCGTTGCGCACGCGGTGCTGCGCGGGCGCGAACTCATCGACATCGGCTGCACCGGCTGGGCCGACATCGAAGACCGGGTGCCGCTGCGCACCGACCACCTCTTCCGCGCGATGTCCAACACCAAGCTGGTGACCAGCATCGCCGCGCTGCTGCTGTGGGAAGACGGGCGTTTCGACCTCGACGAGCCGGCCGCGCGCTTCGTGCCGCAGCTGGCCGGTCTGCGCGTGCTGCGGCCCGGCGCCACGTCCCTCGACGACACCGAGGCGATGGCCAGCCCGATCACCATCCGCCAGCTCTTCACCCACAGTTCGGGCCTGAGCTACGGCCTGCTGGACCCGGGCACGCTGCTGTTCAAGGCCTACAACGACCGCAAGATGATCAGCAACCTGCGCAGCACCGCCGACATGGTCGACCTGCTGACCGAGATGCCGCTGAAGTTCCAGCCCGGCACAGGCTGGGAATACTCGGTGGCGACCGACGTGCTGGGCCACCTGATCGCGGTCATCAGCGGACAGACCCTGGGTGACTTCTTCCGCGACCGCATCTTCCAGCCGCTGGGCATGGCCGACACCGGCTTCGTCATCCCCGAAGACCAGCAGCACCGCCTGGTGGCCTACTACGGCGGCGCCAACCCGCTGGACCCGAACGAGCCCGGCCTGAAGAAACTGGTCGGCTTTCCGCACCCCGACGCCAACCTGAAACCGCTGCCCCGCGTGTCGGGCGGCGGCGGCTTGGTCAGCAGCCTGCGCGACATGGTGACCCTGGTGCGCAGCCTGATCCATGACGGCGCTGGTGCGCCCACCATCCTGCAGCCCGAGACGATCGCGCTGATGATGCGCAACCACCTGCCGGCGGGCCAGAACATCGGCTTCGCCACCACCGGCGAAGTGCACGGCCGCGGCTTCGGCCTGGGCGGCTGCGTGACGCTCAAGCCCACGCACCTGGACCCGGCGGGCTCGACCGGCGAATTCCAGTGGGGCGGCCTGGCCGGCACGCACTGGTGGATCTCGCCGCGCACCGGTCTGAGCGGCCTGCTGATGGCGCAGCGCCACATGGGTTTCTGGAACCCGTTCGCTTTCGATTTCAAGCAGTGCGTGTACGCCGCCGCCGGGCACTGAAGCGCAGCCCATGACGCACCCGGTCTTCGTCTACGGCACGCTCAAGGCGGGTTTTCGCAACTTCCACATCAACCACGGACTGCGCGTGCCCGGTGAATTCATCACCGTGCAGCCGCACACGCTGCTGATCGTCGGCGAGTTCTGGCTGCCCTGGCTGCTGCAGGCAGAACCTGACGCCGGCGAGGGCCATGCCGTCGTCGGCCAGCTCTACACCGTGGACGATGCCGGCCTGGCCGCGATGGACCAGCTGGAACAAATCGACGAGGCCGGTTGGTACGAACGCCAGCGCATCGCGGTGCGGGCCCGCCACGACGAGAAGGCCGAGGCGCTGCAGGCCTGGGTCTACGTCGGCAGCCGCGCAGGCCTGGCCGCCGGCGGCCGGCGCCTGGGCCCGATCGCCGAATTCACGCTGGCCCATCAGGACCTCTGCCCCCGCGCGCTGTGGCCGCAGGGCTGAGCGCCCGCCACCGGGACGCACGACAAGGGCGATTTCCTCGATGGCTGAGGGTGGCTGAAGCCGCGATCAGCCCGCAGGCAAGGCCAAGGTCACCGTCGTGCCGGCGCCCAGCGCGCTGGCCACCGCCACCGTGCCGCCGTGCAGTTCGGCGATGCGCTTGACGATGGCCAGCCCCAGGCCCTTGCCCTCTTCGCTGCTGGCCGGGGCCACGCTGCTGCGGCTCTGGTAGAGGCGGTCGAAGAGCTGCGGCAGGTCGGCCGGGGCGATGCCGGCGCCGCTGTCGGCCACGCTGACCTGCACCGCGTCGACGCCGCGCGCCGCATCCAGCGTGATGCGCCCGCCGGGTGGCGTGAATTTCAGCGCGTTGTCCAGCAGGTTGGCCACCGCCCGTTCGAAGAGTTCGGCGTCCACGGCGGCCACCGGCGGCGGGCCCGCGGCCACCGTGACCTGCAGATCCACACCGTGCCGCAGCGCGCGGTCGGCATAGCGCAGGGCGATGTCGTCCAGCAGTTCGGCCAGGTCCAGGCGCATCGGGTGGAGCTGGAATTGCGGTTCGTCGAGCAGCGCCAGGTCGCCCAGCGAGCGCACCAGGCCGGCGGCGTTGCGGGTGTTGCGCAGCGCCACCTCGACGAGGTGGCGGTCGCTGGCGCCCAGCGTGGCGTCGCGGGCCTGCCAGCGCTGCTCCAGCGTTTCCAGGCAGGCCACGGTGGCGGTCAGCGGCGAGCGCAGATCGTGCGACAGGTTGCTGACGCTTTCCCGCCGGAACCGGTCGAGGCGCTGCAACTCGTCCCACTGCAGGCGCAGCGTGCCCAGCAGGGCCTGGAAGCCGCTGCGCAGGCGGCTGAATTCGTCGTGGGCCCGCTGCGGGGGCGCGGCGGCGGTGGCGCGGGACAGCACCCCGGCGTCGGCGTCGGCGCTGAATCCGCCGCGGGCCACCGCCGCCACCTCGTCGCTCAGCACGCGCAGCGGGCGCGTCACCTGGACGATGACCCAGGCACCGAGCAAGGCCGTCAGCAGGCACACCACACCCACCGCCAGCAGGGCCGGGCCGGCGGCGGTGCTGCCCAGCAGGGCCAGGCGCTGCGGCCGCAGACCGGGTTGGCGGCAGACCAGGTAGAGGTAGCCAGCGGCCCCGCTGGGCGCCCGGATCTGCGCGCGCTGCAGCACCCGGGCGGCCACCACCGCGTCGCTGGTCATGTACTCGGGGTCGTCGCCCATCACGTAGGCGCCCCGCCGGCCATCACCACGGGCTGCGGCCGCCACGGCCTGCTGCACCGGTGGCAACTTCACCTGGAAGCCCGCCGGCAAGACCATGCCCGTGCTGGCCAGCACGGTGCCCTGGGCGTCCAGCAGGTAGAGCTGGCTGTCGGGCTCGAAGAGCAGCAGCGTGCGCAGCAGACCGGCCAGCTCGTCGGGGCTGCGCGCCTGTTTGTCCAGCAGGTCGTCGTGCAGCGCCACCACGCGGCCCAGGAAGGCATCACCGCGCTGCCAGAGGCTCTCGTGCTCGAAACGCTGGAAGGCCACCGCCACGGCCACGATCACCCCGATGGCGGTGGCCAGGCCCGTGAGCAGGATGGTCAGCGCCAGCCGAAAGCGGACCGTCATGGCGGCGCATCGCGGAACTTGTAGCCCGCACCGCGCACCGTCAGGATGTAGCGCGGCTGCAGCGGGTCTTGTTCGACCTTGGCGCGCAACCGGTTGATGTGCGTGGTGACCGTGTGTTCGTAGCCTTCGTGCGAATAGCCCCACACGGCGTCCAGCAGCTGCGCCCGGCTGAAGACCTGGCCCGGGTGGCTGGCGAAGTGCAGCAGGAGGTCGAATTCCAGCGCGGTGAAGTCCAGCACCCGGCCGGCGATGCGCACCTCCCGCCGTGCGGCGACGATGTCCAGCTCGCCATTGCGCACGGCGGCGCTGCCGGCCGGCGCCGTTTGCGCTGCGCGCAGCAGGGCGGCGCGGCGCAGCAGGGCCTTGACGCGGGCCAGCAGTTCGGCCATCGAAAAGGGCTTGGTCAGATAGTCGTCGGCGCCCAGTTCCAGCCCCAGCACGCGGTCGAGTTCGGTGCTCTTGGCGGTCAGCATCAGGATGGGCGTGGCCCGGCCCCGCGCGCGCAGCGCCTTGCACACGTCCAGGCCGTCCAGCCTGGGCATCATCAGGTCCAGGATCAGCAGGTCGCTGGCGGCTTCCAGCTGGCTGTCCAGCGCGGCCTGCCCGTCGGCCACGGCGGTGACGGCGTAGCCGGCGCCCTGCAGGTTCAGCACGATGAGGTCGCGGATGTCGGCCTGGTCTTCGGCAACGAGGATGTGGCTGGGCATCCTGCAAGTGTCGCAGCGGCGGCCGTGTTCTTACAGGGCCAGGGGCAAGCAGCGGACCGCGTGTGCAGTGCGATGTGATGCGGCTGTGATCTTCGGTGAGGTGGGCGCGAGATGGACTTTGCACAGTCCCTCCATCGCCACGCCACCCGAGTCACACCATGCAGACCACCCTGAACACCGCCCACGCCACCGCCGCCATCCCGCCGCTGGCGCTGGCCGTCAGCTGGGCCGACCTGACCGCCCAGCGCAGCCACCTGGTGAGCTACGCGCGGCGCAAGTTGATGGACCCGGCACTGGCCGAAGACCTGGTGCACGACGTCTTCGAGGCCGTGGCCAGCGGCCGTGCGGTGTTCGGCGGCCGCTCGGCGCTGCGCAGCTGGCTGTTGGCCATCCTGAAGCACAAGATCGTCGACCTGGTGCGGCAGCGCAGCGGCCACGACAGCCTGGACGCGATGGCCGAGGACGAGGATGGCGAGGTCCTGGCCTGCGCCGCCGTGGCCTGCCCGCAGCCGCGCCCCGACGAGGTGGCCGAACAGCGCGAGCGCCTGGCGCAGACGATGGTGCGCATCCAGGCCCTGCCGCAAACACTGCGGGAAGCGGTGCAGTTGCGCCTGCTGCGCGACGACAGCAGCGACAGCGTCTGCCGCACCCTGGCCATCAGCGAGCAGAACCTCTTCGTGCGCCTGCACCGGGCGCGGCGCGTGCTGGCGTCCTGAGCGGCCCGGCACCTCGCATGACAGCAATGTCATGCCCCGCTGGCGGCAGGCCGTGTGTAATCGCGGCACACCAACCCGAAGCTCGCGCGCCGAGCACCGTCACCATGAAACTGCCCTGCAAGCTCCCGGCCGCCCCGGCGGCTCTCGCCCTGGCGCTGCCGCTGGCCACTGCGGCGCAGGCCCAGCCGGCGGGCGCCGGCGACGGCCCGCCGCCCGCCAAGCCGTAGGCCGGACCGCGCAGCTCGCATGCCACGGACCCCTGCGCCATGAAGGTGCTGCTCGTCGAGGACGAACAGAAGATCGCCGACTTCGTCTGCAGTGGCCTGGCCGCCCGCGGCGCGGTGGTCACCCACTGCGCCGACGGCAACGCCGGTTTCGCAGCCGCGCGTTGCGGCGGCTACGACGCAATCGTGCTCGACCTGATGCTGCCCGGGCGCGACGGCCTGTCGGTGCTGAGCGGCCTGCGCGGCGCGGGCGTCCACACGCCGGTCATCCTGCTGACCGCACGCAACGAACTCGGCGACCGCATTGAAGGCCTGAACCTCGGTGCCGACGACTACATGGCCAAGCCTTTCTTCGTCGAAGAGCTGCACGCCCGGCTGCTGGCCCTGCGCCGCCGCCTGGACGGCGACCGCCAGAACCGCCTGCAAGCCGGCGGCTACACCCTGGACCGCCTGAGCCGCCAGGTCGGCCGGGCCGGCGACAGCGTGGAGCTGACCGCCCGCGAACACGCGCTGCTGGCGCTGCTGATGCGCGCGCCCGGCCAGGTCAGCACGCGCAGCCAGATCCTGGAACACGTCTGGGGCTACGACTTCGACCCCAGCACCAACGTCGTCGATGTCTGCGTCAAGCGCCTGCGCGCCAAGCTGGCCGGCCTGGCCGGCACCGGCGCAAGCGCCACGCCGCTGGAGTCGCCAATCGAATCGGTGCGTGGCGCGGGCTACCGCTTCCGCGCCGATTGAGCAGGCCGGCCTTCGCATGACGGTGTCTTTCCGCACGCGGCTGTTCGCCATGGCCACGCTGATCGTCGCCGTGGTGCTGACCGTGGTGCTGGTGCTGGGCTGGCAGAGCCTGCTGCGCAACGAAGTCGAACGGCTGGAAGACCGGCTGTGCATGGAAGCGCGCCGGGTGGCCACGCAGCCCCAGATGGCTCTGGACCCGGCGCGGCTGGAAGCCGACTTGCGCCTGCGCCTGCGCCTGGGCCCGGCCGACGCGCTGGTGCTGCGGCTCGAACCCGGCGGCGAGCGGCCACCGCTGCTGTCGGCCGACGCCCAAGGGCTGGACACCGCAGCGCTGGCCTGGCAGCCGGTGCGCCGCTTGGGCGCGCCGCCGCCGCCCGCAGGGGGCGAAGGCCCGCCCGAATTCGACCGCCCGCCACCGCGGCCGGGTCCGGGTCCGGGTCCGGATGAGCGCGCAGCGGGGCCACCAGGCCAGCGTGCAGGGCCGCCACCGCCGCCGCCGCGGGGCCGTTGCGAACTGGCGACCCTGCCGCTGCAAGGCGCTGACGGCCGCGCCGCGCGCTACACCACGCCGCGCAGCCGCGCCGTGCTGGCCCACAGCCTGGCGCCGATGAAGGCCGACATGCAGGCCGACCTGCAGCGCGCCTTGCAGCTGCTGGTGCCGCTGGCGCTGGCCCTGACGGCGCTGGGCGCCTGGCTGCTGGCCAGCCTGACGATGCGCCCGGTCAACCGCCTGCGCACCGCCATGCAGGGCGTGACCCGGCTGGCGCTGGACCAGCGGCTGGCCAGCGCCGGCGAAGACCGCGAATTCAAGGACCTGATCGCCGCCTACAACACCATGCTGGCGCGGCTGGATGCCAGCTTCCAGCAGGCAACGCGCTTTTCGGCCGACGCCGCGCACGAGCTGAAAACGCCGCTGACCATCTTGCAGGGCCGCCTGGAGCAGGCCCTGCACCGCGCCAGCGACGGCGCCACGCAAGCCGGTCTGACCGACATGCTCGACGAGGTCGGTCGCTTGGCCGCCATCACGCGCAAGCTGCTGCTGCTGTCGCAAGCCGACGCCGGCCAGCTGGCCCTGCACCGCGTCAGCGTGGACCTGGCCGAACAGCTGGACACGCTGGTGGCCGACGCGCGGATGCTGGTCACCGACCAGGCCGTCTCGAGCAGCGTTGAAGCCGGCCTGCAAGCCCGGGGCGATGCGCTGCTGCTGCGCCAGCTGTTCAACAACCTGCTCAGCAACGCACTGCGCTACGGGCGCCCGGGCGGCTGGATCGCGGTCAGCGGGCGGCGGCAGGCCGCTGGTGTCGAGGTGGTTTTCGCGAACGCCACCGCCCCGCTGGACGCCACCCAGCGGTCGCGCTTCTTCAACCGCTTCCACCGTGGCGACGGCGCGCACAACCGGGCGGTCGACGGCCACGGCCTGGGCTTGAGCCTGTCGCGCGAGATCGCCCGCGCCCACGGCGGTGACCTGACGCTGCAAGCCAGCCCCGCCGACGAGGTGCGCCTGCGGCTATGGCTGCCGGACGGCCGCTGACAGTCGGGCGCACCACGCCCGCCAGGCCGCCGCGAAGTCCCAGGCCCGCGGCGGCAACAAGCGCGCCGCCGGCTGCCCGGGTTGCAGCAGCAGTTCCTGCTGGTCGACGCCGCGGGTGACATTCAGCACCAGACGCTGCTCGTCGGGCAGGCGCCCGAACAGCGGCATGGCCCACTGCAAGGCCGACAGGCCCGCGGCATCGCCGGGCAGCGCGTAGCGGCCCAGCACCACCAGTTGCGACGCTGGCGCGGCGGGTGCATCGTCGGGCGGCGACAGGCTGAGCATCACGCCTTGCAGGGGCAGCACGCCGTGGGCATCGGCCAGGCGCACCCGCTGCACCACGGTGGCTTCGATGGCGGCGCGGTGCGCCTGCAGCTCGGCCCCGCTGAGGCGGCCGTCGCCATCGTCGTCGACGCCGTCGAAGGCCGAGACCGGCAGCGACAAGACCAGGAAAGCACCGGTGCCGACGAAGTTCAAGGTGCCGTGCTGCGCCACCATCAAGTGGGCCTGGGCCGGGCTGGCCAGCGCCAGCCCGCCGCAGATGACCAGGGCCGACGCTCCGCGCTTCACGACGGTTTGCCCTTCACGCAACGCTGCAGGTAGGGGTAGGTGTCGGTGGCGTAGTAGTGGTAGATGCCGGTCGGGAATTCGGGCGTCACGCCACTGCGGCCGTTGCATTCGTCCAGGTCGCCCAGGCCGGCGACGTACTCGTAGTCCTGGCGGAAGGTGCCCATGGCATACAGGCTGGTGGCCGGGCGGTTGGCATCGGGTGCGGCCTTCACGCGCCAGCTGCCCTTCATGGCCCGGGTGCCGGAAGCGGCGTCGTTGGCGTTGACGTAGCCGTAGCGGGCATAGATCGGGAAGCCGTCGCCGGCCCAGCCGATCAGCGTCATCGCGGTGCCCTTGCCCAGCTTGGCGATGTAGCCCTCGGGCATGCCGTGGTAGTGGTAGACGCCGGTCGGCTGGACATGGGCGTTGTTGCTGTCGACGCCAAAGTTGAACGAGGTCTGCCCCAGCGCTTCCATGCTCCAGGGGCCGGCATTGCCCAGCTGGGTGCAGCTGCTGCCGCTGTTGTCGCAGGACCCGCCAGTGCCGGGGTCGATCTTGACGCCGTTGAGCACATAGCCGGTCACGCCGGTGGGCCCGCCCAGCTGGGTGGCCGTGCCGGTGTTGGCCGGCGCCAGGGTCAGCGTGGCGCTGACCTTCTGAGCGGTGATGGCGTTCGGGTTGTTGGCGTTGGGGAAGGTGCCCACGGCGTGGTCGGGCAGGCCGTTGGCGCTGAGCACGCGCGAACTGCCGCTGCACGACCAGGTGGCGGTGCTGGTGGCGTTCACCGACGCGCTGGTGTTCAGCACGCTGCTGCTCAGGCTGCACAGGACGCCGGCGGTCAGGCCGGTGGCCGCGCTGCCGCTGCCGGCGGCCGGGGTGGTGGTGGTGCTGGTGCTGGCGGCACTGTCACTGCCACCACCACCGCAGGCCTGCAGCGCCAGCGCGGCGCAGGCGGCGGCCAGGGCGGTGGCCCCGGGCAGGTTGGAACGGGACATCTTCATCGGTCGACTCCTGAGTGGGGCATGGGCACACGGGCGGCCCAGCACGGATCGACAGGCTAGACGCCGGGCGAGCCGGATGCATGACAGATTGGTCATACACCCGGTTGCAGGGATGACGAACTTGTCATCCCACCCGTGGCGACCGAAACCTAGCATGGCCACAGCCCCTCAGCCACGGAGTCCGATTCCATGAACCTCAGATCCAAACTGGCCGTCAGCGCCGCCGCCCTGGCCGCTGTGCTGGTCGCGGGCAGCACCATCGCCCAGGCCGGTGCGCCTTTCGTGCCGCGCCACAAGCTGCGCCCGCCCCTGACGCAGCCCGCGCCTGGCCAACTGGGCGACGCGCTGGTCGGCCTGAATGCCGCACAGCTCGCCTTGTTCACCGGCGGACGCGAAGAGTTCGAGGCCGTGGAAACGGTGGAAGGCGGCCTGGGGCCGATCTTCAACGGCAGCTCGTGCGCCGGCTGTCATTCGGCCGGCGGCGTGGGCGGCGCCAGCGCCAACACCGTGACACGCTTCGGCCGCGTGGTGAACGGGAAATTCGACCCGCTGGACCACCTGGGCGGCTCGCTGCTGCAAGCCAAGGCCATCAACCCTGCCGTGCTGGAAACCGTGCCCCGGGAAGCCAATGTGGTGGCCAAGCGCCTGTCCATACCGCTGTTCGGCGCCGGCCTGATCGAGGCCGTGCCCGACGCTGACATCCTGCTCGGCGCGCAGCGCCGCCAGCCCGACGGCGTGCAAGGCCGTGCGGCCCTGGTCACCGACGTGGCCAGCGGCAAGACCCGCGTCGGCCGCTTCGGCTGGAAGGCGCAGCAGGCCACGCTGCTGTCCTTCGCGGGTGACGCCTACCTCAATGAAATGGGTGTGACGAGCCGCCTGTTCCCCAAGGAAAACGCGCCCAACGGCAACCAGGCGCTGCTGGCCCTCTGGGACCAGGTGCCCGATATCGAAGATGCGGTCGGCCCTGACGGCACCAGCGACATCGACCATGCCGCCAACTTCATGCGCTTCTTGGCGCCGCCCGCGCCGCTGCGCATGACGGCTGCGGCACTGGCCGGCGGCCGCGTCTTCGAGCGCATCCAGTGCAGCGTCTGCCACACGCCGGTGCTGCTGACCGGCGCCAGCCCGGTGGCGGCGCTGGCCCACAAGCCGGTGCCGCTGTATTCGGACCTGCTGCTGCACGACATGGGCAAGCTCGGTGACGGCATCGAACAGGGCCCGGCCAGGATGACCGAAATGCGCACCGCCCCGCTGTGGGGCTTGCGCGCCCGCGGCCCTTACCTGCACGACGGCCGCGCCGTCACGGTGGACGCCGCCATCCGCGCCCACGAAGGCCAGGGCGCGCCCGCCCGCAACCGCTACAACGCGCTGGGCGCGGCTGAACGCCAGCAGCTGCTGGACTTCCTGGGTTCGATCTGAGCGGGCGCGCCGGCCGGCCGGCGCCCCCGTCTGTCAGCAACGCGCCGGCCCCAGCCCGATGGGCGCCGGCGCCTGCATCAAGATCTTCTGGAACAGCGGCCGGTATTCGGCTTCGGCGGCGTGGCCGGTCAGCGGGTCCCGGTGGGTCGCGAAAGCGGCGTCCAGTTCGGCCCAGTCTTCGGCGGTGAAGGCGGTGCGCGCGGCGGGCAGGATTTCCGATTCCTCCAGCGCCATGTGTTCCAGGTAGAAGCGCGTGTAATGCGCCACGTGCTGCTCGAAGGGCTCGCGGCGCGGCTCGCCCAGCACCTCGTAGGCCAGCAACGCGTGCTCCAGCGCGCGGATGCTGCGCTCGCCGGCTTCGTGGTCGCGCTCCAGCCGGTAGAGCACCGCAGCCAGGTCGGGGCAGCGCTGGCGCACTTTCGGGAAGAGCAGATCGGTTTCCTTGCGGTGGTGCAGGCGCTCGGGGAATTCGTCCACGTAGAGCAGCATGGCGCGCAGCACGTCGAAGTCGGGCGCGCGCTGCTCGCGGCGGGCCTGGGCCAGCAGCAGGCCGAGTGAACGCAGCATCGCGGCCAGGGCCTGGTGCTCTTCGTTGATGACATCGAGTGTGGTGTGGCGCATGGCGGGCAGCATCGCACCGGGCGCGCCCGGCCGCTTGATGCAGGTCAAGCCGGAATCAGCCGGCGGCGGCGGCATCGAGCCCCAGGGTGGCAGGTGCTCCTCCTAGAATCATCGGTTCCCTCAGCTACCGCCCGCCGCGGCGACTTCGATGGCCACCTCCGCACCCGACACCTCCCTGATGGCCAACGCCATCCGCGCCCTGGCCATGGACGCCGTGCAGCAAGCCAACTCGGGGCACCCGGGCGCCCCCATGGGCATGGCCGAAATCGCCGTGGCGCTGTGGGGCAGCCACCTCAAGCACAGCCCGGCCGACCCGCAGTGGCTGGACCGCGACCGTTTCGTGCTGAGCAACGGCCACGGCAGCATGCTGCTCTACGCGCTGCTGCACCTGACCGGCTATGACCTGGCCGTGAGCGAGTTGCGCAACTTCCGCAAACTGCACAGCAAGACCCCCGGCCACCCCGAAGTGGACGTGACGCCGGGCGTCGAGACCACCACCGGCCCGCTGGGCCAGGGCCTGGCGAACGCGGTGGGCATGGCCTTGGCCGAAAAGCTGATGGCGCACGAGTTCAACCGCCCGGGCCACGCGCTGGTCGACCACCGCACCTGGGTCTTCATGGGCGACGGCTGCCTGATGGAAGGCATCAGCCACGAGGCCTGCGCGCTGGCCGGCGCCTGGAAACTGAACAAGCTGATCGGCCTGTACGACGACAACGGCATCAGCATCGACGGCCAGGTCGCGCCCTGGTACATCGACAACGTCAGCCAGCGCTTCGGCGCCTGCGGCTGGAACGTCATCGGCCCCGTCGACGGCCACGATGTGCAGGCCGTCGACGCCGCCATCGCCACCGCCAAGACCAGCGCCGACCAGCCGACGCTGATCATCTGCAAGACCACCATCGGCAAAGGTTCGCCCAACCGTGCCGGCACCGCCAAGGCGCACGGTGAAGCGCTGGGTGCTGAAGAGATCGCCCTGACCCGCGCCGCCTTGGGCTGGACGGCCGAGCCCTTCGTCATTCCCGAAGCCGCCTACAGCGCCTGGGACGCGCGCGCCGCCGGCAGCCGGGCCGAGGCGAAATGGGCGGCCACCTTCGCCACCTACAAGGCCGCCTTCCCGGAACAGGCCGCCGAATTCGTGCGCCGCATGAAGGGCGAGCTGCCCGCCAACTTCGCGCAGACCGCGGTGGACGCGGTCATCGCTGCGCACACGAAAGCCGAAACCGTGGCCAGCCGCAAAGCCAGCCAGATCGCGCTGGAAGCGTTCACGAAGGCCCTGCCCGAAATGCTCGGCGGCAGCGCCGACCTGACGGGCAGCAACCTGACCAACACCGCGTCCACGCCGGCCTTGCGTTTCGACGCCGCCGGCACGCCGAATGGCGGGCGCCACATCAACTACGGCGTGCGCGAGTTCGGCATGGCGGCGATCATGAACGGCGTGGCGCTGCACGGCGGCTACATCCCCTACGGCGGCACCTTCCTGACCTTCAGCGACTACAGCCGCAACGCCATCCGCATGGCCGCGCTGATGAAGCGCCGCGTCATCCACGTCTTCACCCACGACAGCATCGGCCTGGGCGAGGACGGCCCCACGCACCAGAGCGTGGAACACGCGGCCAGCCTGCGGCTGATCCCGAACTTGGACGTCTGGCGCCCGGCCGACACCGCCGAAACCACGGTCGCCTGGACCATGGCGCTGGGCAACCACAGCCGGCCCAGCGCGCTGCTGCTGAGCCGGCAGAACCTGCCCTACCTGCCCAAGGCCAGCCTGGACGAGATCAGCAAGGGCGCCTATGTGCTGGCCGAGCCCAGCGAGGTGGGCCTGAAGAAGAAGGCGCAGGCGGTGATCATCGCCACCGGCAGCGAAGTCAGCCTGGCGCTGCACACGCAGGCCGAACTGGCAAAGCTGAAGATCGCGGTGCGCGTGGTCAGCATGCCCAGCACGAACGTCTTCGACCGCCAGCCCGTCAAGTACAAGGCCAGCGTGCTGCCGGCCGGCCTGCCGCGCGTGGCCATCGAGGCCGGCGTCACCGACGGCTGGTGGAAATACGGCTGCGCGGCCGTCGTGGGCATCGACACCTACGGCGAAAGCGCCCCAGCGCCGGCGCTGTTCAAGCACTTCCACCTGACTGCCCAGAACCTGGCCGACACGGTGCGCAAGGTTCTTTCCAAGTGATCCCCAAGGAGAAATCATGACCATCAAAGTTGGCATCAACGGCTTCGGCCGCATCGGGCGCATGGTGTTCCGCGCTGCCGTGCAGAACTTCCCCGAGATCGAGATCGTCGGCATCAACGACCTGCTGGAGCCCGATTACCTGGCCTACATGCTGCAGTACGACAGCGTGCACGGCCGCTTCAAGGGCAGCATCGAAGTCGACGGCAACACCCTGGTGGTCAACGGCAAGAAGATCCGCCTGACCGCCGTCAAAGACCCGGCCACCTTGGCCTGGGGCGACGTCGGCGCCGACATCGTCGTGGAAGCCACCGGCCTGTTCCTGACCAAAGAGACCTGCCAGAAGCACATCGATGCCGGCGCCAGGAAGGTCATCCAGAGCGCACCCAGCAAGGACGACACGCCGATGTTCGTCTACGGCGTGAACCACAAGACCTATGCCGGCCAGAGCATCATCAGCAACGCCAGCTGCACCACCAACTGCCTGGCGCCGCTGGCCAAGGTCATCCACGACAACTTCGGCATCCAGCGCGGCCTGATGACCACCGTACACGCTGCCACCGCCACGCAAAAGACCGTGGACGGCCCGAGCAACAAGGACTGGCGCGGCGGCCGCGGCATCCTGGAAAACATCATCCCCAGCAGCACCGGCGCGGCCAAGGCCGTGGGCGTGGTCATCCCCGACCTGAACAAGAAGCTCACCGGCATGGCCTTCCGCGTGCCGACGTCCGACGTGTCGGTGGTCGACCTGACCGCCGAACTGGTCAAGCCGGCCAGCTTCGACGAGATCAAGGCCGCGCTGAAGGCGGCGTCCGAAGGCGAGATGAAGGGCGTGCTGGGCTACACCGAAGAGAAAGTGGTTTCGACCGACTTCCGCGGCGAGGCCATGACCAGCGTCTTCGACGCCGACGCCAGCATCGCGCTGGACAGCACCTTCGTGAAACTGGTGGCCTGGTACGACAACGAGTGGGGCTACTCGAACAAGGTGCTGGAGATGGTGCGCGTCATCGCCGCCTGAGTCCGCGGGCAGAATCGGGAAAAGGCCGCGCAAGCGGCCTTTTCCTGCGCAACATGGCGTTGCGATTCGTTGCATGATGGACCTGGCTGGTCCTGTAAAATGTGCGAATTGCACTTTTACGAAGAGGCCTCAACCGCACCGGTCGCGGCTGCAGCCTCAAGGTAGCTTTCCCGATGTCCATCTCCCGCCCCGCCCCGGCTCTGCTCGCCTTGCTGCTGGGCATCCTGCCAGCCTTCGCCGGCACGCCCACCGCCGAACGGGGACCCCTGCGTGCGCGAACCGCCGTCACGGCTGAAGACGCCGCGCAGGCCCAGGTGATCGTCAAATACCGCACCGGCAGCACCTTGATGCAGGCGCTGTCGGCCACCCCGGGTCAGCGCGTGCGGCCGCAGCACGCCGGCCACCTGGGCACCCGCCTGGGCTTGCCGCTGCAGGACGGCCGCGTGCTGGGCGAACGGGTGCAGGCGCTGCGTGGGCAGGGGCTGAGCTCCAGCGCGCTGGTTGCCAGGCTGCGCTTGCAGGACGACGTCGAGTGGGCCGTGGTGGACGAACGGCGCACCCTCAGCGCCGTGCCCAACGACCCGCTGTATGCCGCCAACGCCAGCACCAGCCCGGCCGTCGGCCAATGGTACCTGCGGGCGCCGGATGCTGCCGTCACCTCCGCCGCCAAGCCGGTGGTCTCGTCCATCAACGCCGAGGCGGCCTGGGCGATCACGACAGGCTCGGCCGCGGTCACGGTGGCCGTGCTCGACACCGGCGTGCGCTACGACCACCCCGATTTCGTCAAGTCCGACGGGACCAGCAAGTTGTGGCCGGGCTACGACTTCATCAGCAACGCCACCACAGCGGCCGACGGCGGTGGGCGCGACGCCGACGCCAGCGACCCGGGCGACTGGACGACCGCCGGGCAATGCGGTTCCGGTACATCGGCCAGCAACAGCAGCTGGCACGGCACCCAGACGGCGGGCCTGGTGGGCACCGCCACCGACAACCACGTCGGCATCGCCAGTATCGGCCGCGACACCATGGTGCTGCCGGTGCGCGTGCTGGGCAAATGCGGCGGCAGCGACAGCGACATCATCGCCGCCTTGTACTGGGCCGCCGGCATCGCCATACCGGGCGACACCACAACGCCCGCCAACCCGCACCCGGCCCAGGTCATCAGCATGAGCCTGGGCAAGTTGGGCAACTGCCCCCTCAGCTACACCGACGTGTTCAACGCCCTGGAAGCGGCCAAGGTCACCGTCGTGGTGGCGGCCGGCAACAGCAATGGGCTGGCGGTCGAGGCGCCAGCCAATTGCACGGGCGCCCTGGCCGTCGCCGGCGTGCGCCACATCGGCAGCAAGGTCGGCTACTCCAGCATCGGTCCGCAGGTGACCATCGCCGCGCCGGCCGGCAACTGCGTGAACGCCAGCGGCACCTGCCTCTACCCCATCGCGACCACCGTCAACAAGGGCACGACCACGCCCAGCAGCAGCGGCTACAGCGACAGCACCAATATTTCCGTGGGCACCAGTTTCGCGACCCCCATCGTGGCCGGCACGGTGGCCCTGATGCTGGCCGTGGACCCGACGCTGACGCCGGCCCGCATCAAGGCAGCACTGCAAACCACCGCGCGGACCTTCCCCACGTCGGGTGCCACCAACACCGACGGCACGCCCGACACCACCGTGACGGCCTGCAAGGCGCCCACCACGGTCGAGCAGGTCCAGTGCTACTGCACCACCAGCACCTGCGGCGCCGGCATGCTCGACGCCGGTGCGGCCGTGGCCGCAGTGGCGCCGGTCATCGCACCGCCCCTTGCGGCCATCACCGCCAGCGACAGCAGCCCGACAGCCGGCGCGACCGTCACGCTCAGCGCCAGCGCGTCGGCGGCCAACGGCGGGCGCAGCATCGCCGGCTACCGCTGGCAGATCAGCAGCGGCGGCGCAGGCGCCGCCTTCAGCGGCGCCACCAACGGCGCCAGCGCCACGCTGCTGACCAGCGCAGCCGGCAGCGTGGTCATCAGCCTGACCGTCACCGACAGCGCGGGGGCCAGCGGCAGCACCAGCACCACGGTCACCGTCCAGGCTGGGCCGGTGGCGACGCCGGTCACGCCCAGTTCGACGGGCGGCGGCGGCGGCAGCGGCGGCGGCGCGGTGTCGACCGTCTGGGTGGCCTTGCTGGGTCTGGCGGCCTACGCGCTGCGGCGCACGCGCCCGACCTGAAAGCGCGCGGCAGGGGCCCTGCGCCTGCCGTTCAGGCCGGCCGGGGTGCGCAAGCCTTGAAACCGCCGGCCAGCGGCTCGGGCGGCAAGGCCTTGAGCTGGTCCTGCTGCTCGGCGTAGGCCTTGGGCACGCGCAGCCACAAGCGGGCGGGCGGCGTGGGCAGGCTCACCACGCGCAGGAAGCGCAGTGCCTTGTTGACGGCGGCGGCGGCCAGCGCCACATCGGCTTCGGCCCGCGTGGCATGGCGCGACAGCACCAGCCCGCCGGCCAGATCGGCCGGGGCGGCCAGCGGCTCGAAGGCGATCTGCAGGCGGGTCAGCTCCTGCATGCGAGCCCGGGTCGCCGCGGCGTCCGCCCCGCGCGCGGCGTAGACCAGCCACAGCGGCGGCAGCGGGGCGGCATCGCGCTGCCAGCTGCCTGCGGGCAGGCGCAAGGCCGCCACGGCGGCTTCGGCGGCCGCGATGTCGGCATCACCCAGCGGCCCGGCTTCCAGGCAGACCAGGGCGGCGGCGCGCGCCGCCGAGATGGCCGCGCTGGCGGCACTGGCCGGCAGCACGGTGACGCGTTCGGGGTTCAGTTGCGCGGCCAGCCGTTCGGGCTCGCGTTCGCTGCTGTGCGGTGCGGGCAAGGCGGGCGCCAGCCCGCCGCGCGACCAGACGAAGAACAGGGCGTTGGCCAGCACCAGGGCGACGAGCAGGGCGCGCAGCATCAGCGGGCTTCCGCGGCCGGCAGCGGCCGCACGCTGACCTCGCCGCTGAGCACGCGGTGCAGGGCACCGTGGCGCAGCAGCAGCGCACCCTGCGCGTCCACGCCTTCAGCCCGGCCTTCGGGCAGGCCGGCCAGCGTGGTGCTGACGCGGCAGCCGCGCAGCACGTCGCGCCGTGCGTAGGCCGCGGCCAACGGCGCGAAGCCGGCGGACTGGAAGCCCAGCAGCGCCCGCAGCAGCGGCTCGGCCACGCGGGCCAGCACTTGCGGCGCGCTGGCCTGGGCGTCGAGTTCCTGCAGGCAGGCACAGCCCTGGCCGTAACCCTCGTCGGGCTGCGGCAGCACATTCAGGCCCACGCCCACCACGGCCAGCCGTTGCGGGCCGACACCCAGCGTCTCGATGAGGACGCCGCCCAGCTTGCGGCCGCGGCCCGAGGCCGCCGGCCCGTCGATCAGCCACAGGTCATTGGGCCACTTCAGGCCGATGCGCGGCGCCGCGTCCGCCAGCGGCGGGTCGAGGGCATCCGCCAACGCCAGGCCCACCGCCAGCGAAAGCCCCGACCAGTCGGCCGGGGCCAGTGGCAGCGCCAGCGTGAAGGTCAGCGAGGCCCGGCCGCGGCTGTGCCAGCTGCGGCCCAGGCGGCCACGGCCCGCGGTCTGGTCCTCGGCCACCAGCAGGCAGGGCTGGACATCGCCTGCACCCCGCGCGCGGTCCAGCAGCAGCGTGTTGGTGGAAGGGGCGGTGGGCAGCACCTCGATGGTCAGACCGGGCAGCAGCGGCTCGAGCTGCAGCCACAAGGCCTCGGCGCCCCAGTGGATGGGCGCGGCCTGCGGCACCGGCGCCCGTGCGTTCACCTTTTCGGCGCCAGCATGGTGCCGCGACAGCCGGCCTGACCGCAGCGGCATTCGTAGTCCTTCTTCAGCTTGGCCGTGTGGCGCCCGTCGAGCACCAGGCGGTAGTCGTAGAACAACTCCTCGCCGGCCTGCATGTCGCGCAGCGTGTGGATGAAGACGCGGCCATCGACCTCGTCGGCTTCGCAGTTGGGCACACAGGCATGGTTGATCCAGCGCGCGGCATTGCCATTCACCTTGCCGTCGATGACCCGGTCGCCGTCATTGAGGCTGAAATAGAAGGTGTGGTTGGGCTGAGCCGGGTCGTGCGGGTGGCGGCGCAGCGCCTCGTCCCAGGCGATGGTCTCGCCCTTGTATTCGAAGACCCGGGTTCCGGCTGCCAGGGGTTTGAGCGCGAAGACACCCTTGCCGTGGATGCCGCTGCTGCGAACCTGGATGCGACGTCGGTCTGAAGATGCGGCTTGCACGGTCTTGCTCATTCGGTACATTGAATTCGTACGAGCGCGCGTGTGTGCGCGCGAGACCGGCGGATTGTAGGCACCGATTTCGGCGCGGCCGCCGGCCGACCCAGCGCAAGGCAGAACGTCAAGGAACCATGAGCAAGACCATCATCATTGCGGAAAAGCCCAGCGTGGCGCAGGACATCGTGCGCGCACTGACCCCCGTGGCCGGCAAGTTCGAGAAGTTCGCCGACCACTTCGAAAGCGAGGGCTACATCGTGACCTCGGCGGTCGGCCACCTGGTCGAGATCAAGGCCCCCGAGGAATACGACGTCAAGCGCGGCAAGTGGAGCTTCGCCAACCTGCCGGTGGTGCCGCCGCACTTCGACCTGGCGCCCATCGACAAGGCCAAGACGCGGCTGAACGCTGTCGTCAAGCTGGTCAAGCGCAAGGACGTGACGGCGCTGATCAACGCCTGCGACGCGGGGCGCGAGGGCGAGCTGATCTTCCGCCTCATCGTGCAGTACGCGCACAACAGCGAGAAGAAGCCGACCGTCAAGCCGGTGCAGCGGCTGTGGCTGCAGAGCATGACGCCGCAGGCCATCCGCGACGGCTTCGACAAGCTGCGCAGCGACGCGCAGATGCAGGGCCTGGCCGACGCGGCGCGCAGCCGTTCCGAAGCCGACTGGCTGGTCGGCATCAACGGCACCCGTGCCATGACGGCCTTCAACAGCCGCGACGGCGGCTTCTTCCTGACCACCGTCGGCCGGGTGCAGACGCCCACGCTGTCCATCGTGGTCGAGCGCGAAGAGAAGATCCGCAAGCATGTCTCCAGGCCCTACTGGGAAGTGAAGGCGACCTTCGACGCGCAGGCCGGGCAATACGAAGGCAAGTGGTTGGACCCCAAGTTCAAGAAGAATCCTGACGACGCCGAAGCGCGCTCTGACCGCCTGTGGGACGCGCCGTCGGCCGAGGCCATCGCCGCCGCCGTGCGCGGCCAGCCGGCCAGCGTGGTCGACGAAGCCAAGCCCAGCACGCAGGCGTCGCCCTTGCTGTACGACCTGACCACGCTGCAGCGCGAGGCCAATTCGCGCTTCGGCTTCAGCGCCAAGACCACGCTCAGCCTGGCCCAGGCGCTGTACGAAAAGCACAAGGTGCTGACCTACCCACGGACCGATTCGCGCTGCCTGCCCGAGGACTACCTGGCCACCGTCAAGGACACCTTCAAGATGTTGGCCACCGAGGACCTGCCCGGCCCGCTGCGCGAGCTGAACGCGCATGCCGCCAAGGGCCTGAAGGAAGGCTATGTGAAGCCGATGAAGCGGGTCTTCGACAACACCAAGGTGTCGGACCACTTCGCCATCATCCCGACGCTGCAGGCGCCCAAGAGCCTGACCGACATCGAGCTCAAGCTCTACGACATGGTCGTCAAGCGCTTCCTGGCGGTGTTCTATCCGTCGGCCGAATTCATGGTCACGACGCGCACCAGCACGGTCGAAAACGCGGGCAAGGCCTACACCTTCCAGACCAACGGCAAGGTGCTGAACAACCCGGGCTGGCTGGCCGTCTACGGCAAGGAAGCGCAGGACGACGACGCCAACCTGGTCGCCGTGGCGCCGGGCGAGCTGGTGCGCACCGAAGACGTGGCCGTCAACGCGCTGAAGACCAAGCCGCCGGCGCGCTACACCGAAGCCACGCTGCTCAGCGCGATGGAAAGCGCCGGCAAGATGATCGAGGACGAGGACCTGCGCGACGCGATGAAGGAAAAGGGCCTGGGCACGCCAGCCACCCGCGCGCAGACCATCGAAGGCCTGATCGCCGAGAAATACATGCTGCGCGACGGCCGCGAACTGGTGCCCACGGCCAAGGCCTTCCAGCTGATGACGCTGCTGCGCGGCCTGGCCATCGAGGACCTGACGCGGGCCGACCTGACCGGCAACTGGGAATACCAGCTGTCGGAAATGGAGCACGGCCGCCTGAGCCGCGATGCCTTCATGGCCGAGATCGCCAAGATGGCCGAGCGCATCGTCAGGAAGGCCAAGGAATACGACCGCGACACCATCCCTGGCGACTACGCCACGCTGGCCACCGCCTGCCCGCACTGCGGCGGCGTGATCAAGGAAAACTACCGGCGCTTCGCCTGCTGCGGCCCGAGTGGCGCGGAGGAAGGCTGCGGCTTTTCCATCACCAAGATTCCGGCCGGCCGGGCCTTCGAGACGGTGGAGGCCGACGCCTTCATCCGCGACAAGAAGATCGGCCCGCTGGAAGGCTTCCGCAGCAAGGCCGGCTGGCCTTTCACGGCCGAACTGAAGCTGGTCGAAGACGCCGAGATCAACAACTGGAAGCTCGAGTTCGATTTCGGCGACGACGCCAAGAACGCCGAAGGCGACGGCGAACCGGTGGACTTCAGCGGCCAGCACAGCCTGGGCGCCTGCCCCAAGTGCAAGGGCCATGTCTTCGAACACGGCAGCAACTACGTCTGCGAACGCAGCGTCGGTGCGCCGGTGACCTGCGACTTCAAGACCGGCAAGATCATCCTGCAGCAGCCGGTGGCGCCCGAGGAAGTGACCAAGCTGCTGACCAGCGGCAAGACCAGCCTGCTGGAGAACTTCGTGTCGAACAAGACGCGGCGCAAGTTCAAGGCTTTCCTGGCCTACGACGCCAAGGAAGGCAAGGTCAGCTTCGAGTTCGAGCCGCGGGCTTCGAAGTTCCCGCCCAAGCCGAGGGCGGCTGGGGCAGCGGCCAAGAAGACCGCAGCGAAGAAGGCCGCAGCCTGAGGCGGGCTGCGCCGCAGGGGCAGGCCTAAACTCGAGGCCTGCCCACCCGAAGCAACACGACATGAGCCTTGCCCGTCTGGTCTTCCTGGCTGCCCTGCTGGCCCACGCTCCGTGGGCCCAGGCCCTGGTGTTCGCGGTCAACGAGGGCGTGACCTACCGGGTCAGCAACGACGAGATCCGCGCCCGCTACGCGGCGATCGCCACCGACCTGAGCAAGATGCTGGGCCAAGCGGTGCGCGTGGAGCCGGTCGGCGATTACAAGGAGTTGCGCAAGGGCCTGGCGAACAAGGCCTACGACCTGGCCCTGGTGCATCCGGCGCACATCTCGATCGCGGCCCTGAAGGACGGCTACAAGCTGATCGCCGTGACCAAGGGCTACACCGAGTACAAGGCCAGCTTCCTGGTCCTGAACAACGCGCCCTACAAGGCGCTGACCGACCTGCGCGGCCTGAAATTGGGCCTGCCCGACGAAGACTCGATCACCGCCTGGATGGTGCGCGCCACGGTGCGCGAATTCATGGGCGACGCCAAGGCCATGAACTACACCTACACGCGCTACCAGGACGCCGTGCCTTTCATGGTGGAGAACACCTTCACCCAGGCCGGCGCCACCGCATCGGCGGCGCTGGTCAAGGACTGGGTGGGCAAGAACGGCCGCGTGCTGGGCAGCAGCCGGCCGGTGCCGATCAAGCACCTGATCGCCAGCCCGTCCGTCAACGCCGAACAGCTGGCGCTGCTGCGCGAGTACTTCATCACCCTGGACAGCACCGAGGCCGGCCGCAAGAAGCTGGAGCCGATCAAGGTCACCGGCTACGCGGCCTATGACGAGGCGGCCTTGCTGAAGCTGGCGGGCTGGCTGGGTCTGTGACGCGCTTGAAAACGGCGGCGCCTTGACGGCGGCCGTCGCGGCCAAGCTGCTGGGGCTGTTCGTCACCGTCGCGTTGGGCTGGATCGCCGCGCGCCGGCGCTGGCTGGGCCAGCCCGGCGAGGGCGACCCGGCGCGGCTGCTGGGCAACGCGGCTTTCTACCTCTTCGTGCCCGCGCTGCTGGTGCGCACCACGGTGCGGCTGGATCTGGGCCATATGCCCTGGCGCAGCGTGGCCGCCTTCTTCGTGCCCACGCTGCTGCTGCTGTTCGCGGTCTACGCCTGGGCCCGCCGAAGCCGACCCGCGGGGGGTGACGCGGGCCCCGGCGCCGCCGCCCCCGCGGTGCGGGCCATCACCGCCACCTTCGGCAATTCGGTGCAGGTCGGCATCCCGTTCGCCGCTGCGCTGTTCGGCGAGGCCGGGCTGGCCATCCACGTCGCGCTGGTCAGCCTGCATGCCTTGCTGTTGCTGTCGGTGCTGACGGCCCTGGTCGAAGGCGACCTGGCCCGTGAACGCCAGGCCCGGGGCCAGGGCGCTGCCTTGCACCACACGCTGGCGCTGACGGCGCGCAACACCCTCATCCACCCGGTGGTGCTGCCGGTGCTGGTCGGCCTGCTGTGGAATCTGACGGGCATCGGCCTGCCGCCGGTGCTGGACGACGCGCTGGCCACGCTGGCCGCCGCTGTGGTGCCGCTGTGCCTGGTGTTGATCGGCGTGAACCTGGAGAGCTACGGCCTGCACGGGCAGTGGCGCGACGCGCTGACCGCGTCCTTGCTGAAGCTGCTGGTCCTGCCGGCCCTGGTGCTGGTCGTGGCCCATGTCGGCTTCGGCCTGGCCGGCCTGCCGCTGGCCGTGGTGGTGATGATGGCGGCGCTGCCCGCCGGCAGCAACGCGCTGATCTTCGCCCAGCGCTACGACACGCTGCAGGCCGAGACGACGGCCGCCATCGTGGTCTCGACGGTGGCCTTCGCGGTCTCGGCGGGGCTGTGGTTGGCGGTCCTGGCGGCGCTGTTGCCTGGCGTGCCGCACTGAGCTGCAGCACGGCCGCCGTGGCTGCGTGAAAATCAACGCCATGAACCCCCAAGACCTCCCTGCCTACATGGCCCACGTGGGCGCCGCCGCACGCGCTGCGTCCAACGTGATGGCGGCAGCCTCGACAGCCGCCAAGAACGCCGCGCTCGGCGCGCTGGCCCGCCGCCTGCGCGAGCAGACGGCGGCCCTGCAAGCGGCCAACGCGCAGGACCTGGATGCGGCGCGCGGCGCCGGCTTGTCCGAGCCGATGATCGACCGCCTGAAGCTGACGCCTGAAGCCATCGCCACCGTCGCCGAAGGCTGCGAACAGATCGCCGCCATGCCCGACCCGGTGGGCGAAATCACCGGCCTGAAGCGCCGCCCCAGCGGCATCAGCGTGGGCCAGATGCGGGTGCCGCTGGGCGTCTTCGGCATGATCTACGAGAGCCGCCCCAATGTCACCATCGAGGCCGCCTCGCTGGCCATCAAGAGCGGCAACGCGGCCATCCTGCGCGGCGGCAGCGAAGCCCTGCACTCCAACCTGGCGCTGTGGCAGGTGGTGCAGGCCGCGCTGGCCGAAGCCGGGCTGCCGCCCGACGCTGTGCAACTCATCGCCACCACCGACCGCGCCGCCGTGGGCCTGCTCATCACCATGCCGGCAGCGGTGGACGTGATCATTCCGCGCGGCGGCAAGGGCCTGATCGAGCGCATCAGCGCCGAGTCCAAGGTGCCGGTCATCAAGCACCTGGACGGCAACTGCCATGTCTATGTCGACGAGCAGGTCGACCTCGAGCTGGCCGTGCGCGTCACCGACAACGCCAAGACGCAGAAATACAGCCCCTGCAACGCCGCCGAATCGCTGCTCGTGCACGCCGCGCAGGCGGCGGCTTTCCTGCCGCGCATCGGCGCGGTCTTCGCCGCCAAGGGCGTGGAGATGCGCTGCGACAGCCGCGCCGCCGCGCTGCTGGGCGGCAGCGCCGGCGTGGTGCGCGCCAGCGAGGCCGACTGGGCCTGCGAGTACCTGGCCCCGGTCATCAGCATCAAGGTGGTGGACAGCCTGGACGAGGCGATAGCCCACATCAACCGCCACGGCTCGCACCACACCGACGCCATCCTGACCACCCACCATGCCCACGCCATGCGCTTCCTGCGCGAAGTCGATTCGGCCAGCGTGATGGTCAACGCCAGCACGCGCTTTGCCGACGGCTTCGAGTACGGCCTGGGCGCCGAAATCGGCATCAGCACCGACAAGCTGCACGCCCGCGGGCCGGTCGGGCTGGAAGGCCTGACCTCGATGAAGTGGGTGGTGCTGGGTCAGGGCGAGATCCGCACGTGACGCTCAACCAGTGGCTGCTGCTGGCCCTGCTGGCCGTTCAGGTCTTCTGGATGGTGGGCGCCTACAACCGCCTGGTTACGCTGCGCAACGCCATCGGGCAGGCCTGGTCCAAGGTGGACGAAGCCTTGCGCCAGCGCGCGCTGGCCGCCGAACCGCTTCTGGCGGCCTTGCGCGAACCGCTGGCCGCCGAATACGGCGCGCTGGACACGGCGCAGGCGGCCTTGGCCGAGGTCAAGCGCGTCGCCACCGCGATGGCGGCGCGGCCCGTGGTGGCCGAGAACGCGGCGGCCTGGGTGATGGCGGAAAGCCAGCTGTCAGCGGCGGCCAGCCGGCTGTTCTCGCTGCTGGACCACAACGCCGCCTGGGGTCAGGACGAGGGGGTCGCCGGCCACATGCGCCACTGGCGCGACGCCGACGCGCGACTGGCCTTCGCGCGGCAACTCTTCAACGAGGCCGCCGCGGTCTACAACGACGCCATCGGCCTGTTGCCGACCCGGCTGCTGGTGCCGATGTTCCGCTTCGGCCCCGCCGGCCGGATCTAGGGCTGGCCGACGATGGACGCGGTGGCCATCAGTTCCTGGAACAGCGCCATCGAGACCTGGCCCGACACCGCGTAAGGGTCCAGCGTCGGCCGCTCGGAATACTTCAGCAGCAGCCCCGGGTTCAGGCGCGACATATTGACCTGCCCCATGCTCCAGCCCGAGAAGCGGCGTTCACCGATCTCTTCGTAGCACAGCAGTTCCACATCGCTGTGGCGCGGGTCGCGGGCGATGTGGTTGTACAGCCGGTTGACGGCGCTGCGGCCGCCTTCCAGCACCTGCAGGAAGATGCCTTCGCTGAAGCACAGCACGCCGGTCACGCCCAACGCCGGGTTGTTGGCCTTGCTCTTGCGCAGGATGGCCAGCAGACCGTCCTGGTCGATGGCGGGGACGGCGCGGCTGGCGTACATGAGTCGGACAAGCACGGTGTTTCCTTGAATTTCAGCTAGTTGATTTGCGGGACAGCAGCGAGAGAAACTCGCGGCGCAGGTTGGCGTCCTTCAGGAAGGCGCCACGCATCACGCTGTTGACCATCGCACTGTCGTTGTCCTTCACGCCGCGCCAGTGCATGCAGAAGTGGTCGGCTTCCATCACCAGCGCCAGGCCGTCGGGGCGCACCCGCTCTTGCAGTTCGTTGGCCAGCATGATCACGGCCTCTTCCTGGATCTGCGGCCGGCTCATGATCCAGTCGGCGATGCGCGCGTACTTGCTCAGGCCGATCAGGTTGCTGTGCTCGTTGGGCAGGATGCCGATCCAGATCTTGCCGAAGATCGGACACATGTGGTGGCTGCAGGCGCTGCGCACGGTGATCGGGCCGACGATCATCAACTCGTTGAGGCGCGAGATGTTGGGGAATTCGGTGACCGCCGGCATCGGCACGTAGCGGCCGCGGAAAACCTCTTCGATGTACATCTTGGCCACCCGCTTGGCCGTTTCATTGGTGTTGTGGTCGCTGTCGGTGTCGATGACCAGCGCTTCCAGCACTTCCTGCATCTTGGCCTGCACCTCGGCCTTGAGCTCGGTGAGCTCGCCGTCGCGCACGTAGGCCGAGATGTTGTCGTTGGCGTGGTAGCGGCGTTCGGCCTGCACCAGGCGGTAGCGGATGCGTTCGCTGGCGGGCAGGGCAGCCTGTTCTTCCTCGCTGCGGAAGATGCGCGGGCTGGCTTCTGGGGGTGTCGAGCTGGAGCGTGGCATGCGTGAACAAAAGAACGCGGGGTGCCGATTGTGCGCCGCCGTAACCGGCCGCGCCGCGCCGCGGGCTAGACTGGTCCGATGACTGGGGCCTTTCCTTCCACCGCCGCCTTGCCGTCGCCAGCCCTGCACCGCCTGCTGGACCACACGGCCGAGGCCGTGCAGGCGGTGCGCAGCGGGCGCTCGCTGACCGACGTGCTGGCGCGTTGCCCCGCCGAGACGCGCCCGGGCGTGCAGGCGCTGAGCTTCCACACCTTGCGCTGGCTGGGCAGCGCCACCGAGGCCCGCGCCCTGCTGGCGCCCAAGACGCCACCGCCCACGGTCGATGCCCTGCTGGTCACCGCGTTGGCCCTGCTGTGGCCGGCCGGCGGGTCTTCCACCAACCCCAACGACGCCCCGCCCTATGCCGACCACACGCTGGTCGACCAGGCCGTCACCGCCGTGCGGCAGCGCACCCCGGCGGCGGCCGGCTTCATCAACGCCGTGCTGCGCCGCTTCCTGCGCGAGCGGGATGCCATCGTCGAAGCCGTGCGCCACACGCCGATGGGCGCCTACAACCACCCGTTGTGGTGGATCGAACGCGTCAAGCGCGACTGGCCGACCTGCTGGGGCCCGCTGCTGCTGGCGGCCAACCAGCATCCGCCGATGACGCTGCGCGTGAACGCGCGGCGCGGCACCGGCCAGGCCTATGTCCAGGGCCTGGCCGCGCTGGGCCGCGCGGCCACGCTGCTGGCCGACCCGCCGGGCCTGTCGGTCTGGGGCGGCCAGGCCGTCGTGCTGGCCGCGCCCAGCCCGGTCAACCAGCTGCCCGGCTTCTCCAACGGCGAGGTGTCGGTGCAGGACGCCGCCGCCCAGCGCGCCGCCCACTTGCTGCTCGACGGCGCAGGGCTGAAACCCGGGGCCCGCGTGCTGGACGCCTGCGCAGCCCCGGGCGGCAAGACCGCCCACCTGCTGGAACTGGCCGACCTGGACCTGCTGGCGCTGGACAGCGACCCGCTGCGCCTGGCCCGTGTGCAGCAAGGGCTGAACCGGCTGAGCCTGCAGGCCGAACTGAAGGCCGGCGACGCCCGCGACCCGCGCGGCTGGTGGGACGGCCGGCCCTTCGACGCCATCCTGCTGGACGCGCCGTGCACGGCCAGCGGGATCGTGCGCCGCCATCCCGACGTGCGCTGGCTGCGCCGCACCGACGACATCACCGCCCTGGCCCGCATCCAGGCCGCGATGCTGGACAGCCTGTGGCCGCTGCTGGCACCGGGCGGGCGGCTGCTCTACGCCACCTGTTCCCTGTTCCCGGCCGAAGGCCAGCAGCAGATCGACGCATTTTTGCAACGCCTGCCCCCCGGCACAGCCAGCCTGGAGCCCCAGTCACCCGGCCACCTGCTGCCGCTGCCCGACAATGCGCCACCCGGGCTGTACGGCCACAGTGCGGTGCTGCAAGACGGCTTCTTCTACGCACTGATCCGCAAAACCTGAACGCACCGAAACAGCCAAGCGCCATGCCCGCCCCGCCGGTCCGCCGCCACATCACGCAGGGCCTGCTTTCGGCGCTGCTGTGGTGTTGCCTGGGCCTCGCTCCGGGCCTGTTGCTGGGCCTGCTGCCGGCCACCGCGGCACAGGCCCAGGGCGTCGAGCTGGCGACGCTGAAGACCAGCCGGGGCGAGGGCGGCCTGAACCTCGAATTCGTCGCCCGCGTGACCCTGCCCAAGGCGGTGGAAGACGCGCTGCGCAGCGGTGTGCCGATCTACTTCGTCGCCGAAGCGCAGTTGCTGCGCGGCCGCTGGTACTGGCTGGACGAACGCGTCTCGCGCCTGAGCCGGTCCTGGCGCGTCGCCTACCAACCCCTGACCGGTGCCTGGCGCGTCGGACTGGGCGGCCTGAACCAGAGCTACACCTCCTTGGCCGACGCCCTGACGGCCGCATCCAGCAGTTCGGGCTGGCACCTGGCTGACCCCGGTCAGATCGACAACGACAAGGCCTACACCGTCGAATTCAGTTACCGGCTGGACACCACGCAGCTGCCCGGCCCGATGCAGCTCGGCCTGGGCGGTCAAGGCGAATGGGCGGTCGGCATTGCGCGCGTCCTGAAGGTGCCGCTGGGGCCATGACGACATCAGCGCGCTGGGGCTGGATCGTCGCCAGCCTGGCTGCCACCGGCGCGGCGCTGGTGCTGGCCTTCGTGGTCTCGTTCAGCACCCAGGGTGGCGGTTTCTACGAACGCCACTTCGTCTGGCTGTTCTGGGTCAACGTGGCCGTGGCCGTGCTGCTGGCGCTGGTGGTGGTGGTGGTGGCGGCGCGGCTGGCGGTCCGCGTGCGGCGCGGCAAGTTCGGCAGCCGCTTGCTGATCAAGCTGGCCGGCATCCTGGCGCTGGTGGGCGTGGTGCCGGGACTGGTGATCTACACCGTGTCCTACCAGTTCGCCAGCCGCAGCATCTCGGCCTGGTTCGACGAAGGCGTGGCCGGCGCGCTGGACGCCGGCCTGGCGCTGGGCAAGGGGACGCTGGAATCGCTGACGGCCGACCTGGTCGGCAAGACCCGTGTCGCGGCCGAACGCCTGGCCGACGCCGGCATGGCCCTGGCGCCGCTGACGCTGGAGCGGCTGCGCGAACAGATCGGCGCCAGCGAAACCACGCTCGTCGGCCCGGCGGGCCAGGTGCTTTTCATGGCCGGCGGCAGCAGCAGCGCCGGGCCGCCCGAGCGGCCCCCTGCCGCCTTGTTGCGCCAGGCGCGGCAGGCTGGCATGGCCAGCCAGGTGGAAGGGCTGGACGACGAGTCGATGACGCCGGGCAAGGCAGGCCCGCGCCTGCGCGCTCTGGCCCGCGTGCCGCGTGCCGCGATCGCGCTGGGCGCCAGCGAGGAGCGCTACCTGATGGTGGTGCAGCCGCTGCCGCGCGCCCTGGCCACCAACGCGCTGGCCGTGCAAGCGGCCTACAGCGAATACCAGCAGCGCGCGCTGGCCAAGAACAGCCTGCGCCGCATGTACGTGGGCACGCTGACGCTGGCGCTGATCCTGGCGGTCTTCGCCGCCGTGCTGCTGGCCATCGTGCTGGGCAATCAACTGGCCAAGCCACTGCTGCTGCTGGCCGACGGCGTGCGCCAGGTGGCCGAGGGCGACCTGACGGCCAAGCCGGTGTTCGCCAGCGGCGACGAACTGGGCGGCCTGACCCGCAGCTTTGCCGCCATGACCGCCCAGGTGGCCGAAGCCCGCGAACAGGTGCAGCGCGGCATCGGCCAACTCGAAGGCGCACGCACGCGGCTGCAAACCATCCTGGACACCCTGACGGCGGGCGTCATCGTCTTCGACCGCGAGGGCCGCATCGACACCGTCAACCCCGGCGCCACGCGGATCCTGCAACGCCCCCTGGGCGGCGCCCGCGGCAAGCGCCTGTCGGAACTGGCCGACCTGGCCGACCTGGCCACTGGCGTCGAACAGCGCTTCGAACTGCTGGCCACCAGCCCCGAGGCGGGCGAGCGCGACCAGTGGCAGGAAAGTTTCGACCTGAAGCGCGGCGACGGCGCCACGCTGACCCTGCTGGTGCGCGGCGCGACCCTGCCCGGCGGTTCCAGCCTGATGGTCTTCGACGACATCACCGAAGTCGTCTCGGCGCAGCGCAGCGCCGCCTGGGCCGAGGTGGCGCGGCGCCTGGCCCACGAGATCAAGAACCCCCTGACGCCGATCATGCTGTCGGCCGAACGCCTGCAGCACCGCCTGGCCAGCAAGCTCGAAGGGGCCGACCAAGCCCTGCTGGCGCGCTCGGTGAACACCATCGTCAATCAGGTTCAGGCGATGCAGACCCTGGTCAACGAATTCCGCGACTACGCCCGCCTGCCGGCCGGCGACATGAAGCCGCTGGACCTCAATGCGCTGGCGTCCGAGCTGCTGGCCCTGTATGGCCAGGCCCAGGACAACGGCCTGTTGCGCGGCGCGCTGACGCCCGACCTGCCGCTGATCCTGGGCGACGCCACGCAACTGCGCCAGGTCATCCACAACCTGGTGCAGAACGGTCTGGACGCCGTGGCCGACCGGCCCGACGGGCTGGTTGAACTGCTGACGTCCATCGCGCGCGGCGAGCACGGCGAATTGCGCGCAGTGCGCCTGACCGTCATCGACAATGGGCCGGGCTTTGCCGACAAGGTGCTCAAGCGCGCCTTCGAGCCCTACGTCACGACCAAGACCAAGGGCACCGGCCTGGGCCTGGCGGTGGTGAAGAAGATTGCCGACGAACACGGCGCCCGCCTGCGTGCGGCGAACGTCCATGCCGGTGACGAAACCGACGGCCCGGTGACCGGGGCCCGCGTTTCGCTATCATTTTCAAACTTTGTCGCTGCTCCGCTGGTGAGCAAGACCTCTGCAACGGGCCCCTGAAGCGATGGCAACTATCCTGGTAGTCGACGACGAGTTGGGCATCCGCGCCCTGCTGTCGGAGATCCTCGCCGACGAAGGGCACACCGTCGAGTTGGCCGAAAACGCGGCGCAGGCGCGCCTGGTGCGCGAATCGCTGCGGCCCGACCTGGTGCTGCTCGACATCTGGATGCCCGACGTCGACGGCGTCACGCTGCTGAAGGAATGGTCGGCCAGCGGGCAGTTGTCGATGCCGGTCATCATGATGAGCGGCCACGGCACCATCGACACGGCGGTCGAAGCCACCAAGTACGGTGCCAGTGCTTTCCTGGAAAAGCCCATCACCTTGCAAAAGCTGCTGCGCGCGGTGGAGCAAGCCCTGGTCAAGCCCGCACAACGCCTGGCCGCCGCACTGGCCGGCCAGCGCAGCGATGAGCTCACGCTGACCGAACTGCAACCCCACAGCCAGCACCTGGGCGCGCCGCCGACGCCGACCAGCACCCACGGCGAAGGGCCGCGTGCCGAGCAGAGCTTCGACCTCGACCGCCCGCTGCGCGAAGCGCGCGACGCTTTCGAGAAAAGCTACTTCGAGTTCCACCTGGTCAAGGAAGGCGGCAGCATGACCCGCGTGGCCGAAAAGACCGGCCTGGAGCGCACCCACCTCTATCGCAAGCTCAAGCAACTGGGCGTGGACCTGTACCGCAACCGCCGCGGCGGCGCCTGACGCCCTTCGGGCTATAATTTACGGCTGTGCATGGCCTGGTAGCTCAGTTGGTAGAGCAGCGGATTGAAAATCCGCGTGTCGGTGGTTCGATTCCGCCCCAGGCCACCACCGATCCATGCCCAAGCCCGTCCATCGTGATGGGCTTTGTCGTTTCTGGGCTTCATGCGGGGCTGTGTAGGGGCCGCACGGGAGTTACAGGAACTCCGCCTTTATCTTGGCCGCCTCGCCGGCGAGCTGGGTCAGCCGGGTAGCCTGTCCCACCACGAATTCGCTGAGTTGGCCTGCAAAGGCGCGCGCTCCTTCGTCGATATAGTCACCCGCCAAGGCCTGTGCCGGCGCGTGTTCCACCGCCAGCTTGGCCAGCCTTGAGCAACACGCTCGCGAAGGGGCTGCACGATGAGATCGAAGGCCGCCGAAGTATTGAGGCAACATCCAGCGCCGGCCCAGCCCAACCGCAACCCGAAGGAATCCCATGCCACGCGACCTTGAAGCCAGCGACAACGCCGGCTCGCCCGACGAATACACCCGCCGCGGCTTTGTCACCGTCTCGGTGGCAGCCGGGCTGTCAGCCGCCGGCGGGCCAACGGCCGCCGCCGACCTGCCCACGGTCGAGACCAACGTGTCCATCCAGACAGCCGACGGTCTGTGCGACGCCGCCTTCTTCCATCCGCGAGCCGGTGCCCATGCCGCGGTGCTGATCTGGCCCGATGCCTTCGGCCTGCGCCCCGCCCTGCGTGACATGGGCCGGCGCCTGGCGGCACAAGGCTATGCCGTGCTGGTGCCCAACCCCTTCTACCGGCTGGCCCGCTCGCCGGTCTTCGAGACCGCAGCCACCTTCGACTTCCAGGACCAGGCGGCTTGGGGCAAGCTCAGGCCGCTGATGGGTTCCGTGGGTGCCCCGGGCGCGGCAGAGCGGGACGCGGCCGCGTTCGTCGCCTTCCTGGATGCCCAGCCCCAGGTCGACAAGACGCGGAAGATCGGCACCCAGGGCTACTGCATGGGCGGCCCGCTGGTGGTCAGGACGGCCGCTGCCCTGCCCGACCGCATCGGCGCCGGCGCTTCCTTTCACGGCGGCGGCCTGGTCAGCGACAAGCCCGAGAGCCCGCACCGGCTGGCCCCGAAGATCAAGGCGCGCATGTACTTCGGCGTGGCCGCCAACGACGATCAGAAGCAGCCCGAGGCCAAGGACAAGCTGAGGGACGCCTTTGCGGCCGTCCTGAACCCGGCGACCGTCGAGGTGTACCCGGCCCAGCACGGTTGGTGCATGCCCGACATGCCCCTGGAGGGCGGTGCCGCGATCTACAACCAGCCGCAAGCCGAGCAGGCCTGGTCCAGGCTGCTGGCCCTGTATCGCAAGGCGCTGGCATGAAGCAAGACCCGGCCAGCCCCACAGGAAAACGCATGAGCAGCCGGCATTTCGCCCGGTTGGGGGTCGGTGCCTGCTTGCTGCAAACGCCAGACGGCCATGTTGGCTTGCACGTGATGTGCCCCAAGAAGATCTTCACCGCCGGCAGCACCCGACGCTGAAGGCGCAGCAGCCCCACCACCCGCACGGGCCGGGGCGAACGTCACCGATGACCGGCAGCCCGGCCCCGCCGGCCTAAGGGGCGGCCTTGTAGACCACGCCCGACTTCATGACGAAAGCCACCTGACGCAGGGCCGTGATGTCGAGCAAGGGGTCGCCAGGGACGGCGACCAGGTCGGCGTAGGCGCCGGGGCGGATGACGCCCAGCTGGCCTTCCTGGCGCAGGATGCGGGCGCTGACGGTGGTGGCCGCCTGCAGGGCCTGCAAGGGCGTCATGCCCAGGCGCACCATCCACTCCAGTTCACGGTAATTCGTGCCGTGGCTGAAGACGCCCACGTCACTGCCGTTGCCGATGACGACCTGGGCCGCCCGGGCGGCCTTGAAGGCCTTCTCGGACTCCAGCATGCGCGCCGAGGGCGGCGTCCGGCCGTCGACATACTGCCGCGCGTACTCGGAGATGGCCACCGCGGCCGTGAGGGTGGGCAGCAGCGCCACGCCGCGCTGGGCCATCAGCTGGAACACCTCGGGCGTGCCGCCGTAGCCGTGCTCGATGGAATCGACGCCGGCCAGCACGGCGCGGCGCATGCCCTCGGCCGTGGCTGCATGGGCCGACACCGGGCGGCCGGAATCGTGGGCGGCTTCGACCAGCGCCTGCAGTTCGGCCAGGCTGAAGGTGGGCCGGGCTTCGCCCGCCGGGCCCCAGCGGTAGTCGGCATAGACCTTGATCCAGTCGGCGCCACGCCCGGCCTGCTCGCGCACCGCGCGGACGATGTCGGCCACCCCGCTGACCTCTTCGGCGCCTTGCGGCAGGCAGCAGATGTCGGAGCGCAAGGCACGCGGCCCGGGGCCGTAGGTGCTGGTGGCCACCAGGGCCCGCGTGGCCACGAACAGGCGCGGGCCGGGGATCAGGCCTTCGTCGATGGCACGTTTGAGGCCGACGTCGGCATAGTCGGCGCCTTCGGTGCCCAGGTCGCGCAGCGTGGTGAACCCGGCCAGCAGGGTGTCGCGCGCCTGCACACCGGCACGCAGGGTGCGCAGGGCCACGGACTCCTTCAGCACCTGGTCGTTCCACGGCGTTTCGTTGTAGGGGTGCAGGAACAGGTGCGCGTGCAGGTCGATCAGGCCGGGCAGCAGCGTGTGCTGGGGCAGATCGATCCGCCGCGCATCCGTGGGCACGTCGAAGCTGCCGATAGCGCCGACCGCCGCCACGCGGTCGCCCTGCACCAGCACCTGCCAGTCACGGTGCAACTGCTGGTCCTGGGCCGTCCAGACCTGCGCGGGGCGCAGCAGGGTCGGGGTTGAAGGCGGAGCCGGTGGTGGCGCAGCGGTGCACAGCGCAGACAGCAGCGCCAAAGTGACCGCCGCGATGCACCGGTCCAGCCTGGGCAGGGCGGTCATGCCGTTCGAGAAGGAGAGCAGGTTCATGGGCTGTGCGCTCCAGTACAGGTGGCTGCCATTCTGGGCCACGCGGCGGGTGCGTCCAGCGCACCGACAAGATCGCCAGATCGGCTTGTCAACCGATCGGCGGCGAGCACGTTGTTTCGAGGCACGGCAACGCGATCAAGCGCCAGACCGTCCCGATCGCTTGAAGTTCCAGGGTAGACCCGGATGCCGAGTCAGCCGTGTTGCCCACACCACCACCCAACCCGAGAGATACCCATGACCAAGTTCCTGAGCGCCCTGATCCTGACCGCCTTCGCTTTCAGCGCCCAAGCCGCTTCGCACGCCGGTGGCGCCCCGATGAAGGCCGACGCACCCGCCGCCGCCAGTGGCGCCAAGAAGGAAAAGAAGGCCAAGGCCCCCAAGGCGGAAAAGAAGGCTGCTGCCGCCGCCAGCGCCGCCAAGTAAAGCGTCGGATTTCCTGCCGAAAAGGGCTGCAGCCTCGCGCTGCGGCCCTTTTTGCGTTCCAGGCCCCGCCTGACCGCCTGGGGTCGGCCAGCGGACTGAACGTCAGGGCAGGACGACGACCAGGCTGCCGCCCAGCGCCTTGCTGCCGTCGGGCGGACCATTCCGGGGCCAGGCCTGCGAGTTGAACTACGCTTGCGCCATGTTGATATGCCCTTCGTCGATCTTCCCGCCCGCTGTCTCCCGCCGTCACGCGTGGGGCCTCTTGCTGAGCCTTGTCTGTGCCATGACCACCCTGCCCGCCCAAGCTGCCGACCCCGAAAAGCACGAATTCGTCATCCGCAACTTCAAGACCGAGTCGGGGGCCGTGCTGCCCGAAGCGCGCATCGTCTACGGCACCTACGGCAAGCTGAATGCCGCGGGCGACAACGCCGTGCTGCTGCCCTCGCATTACATGGCCCAGCTGGGCGGCTACGGCTGGCTCGTCCAGTCCGACGCCGCGCCCGACCTGGCGCTCGACCCGTCCCGGCTCTTTCTCATCACGACCGAACTCTTCGGCAACGGCCGCTCCTCATCGCCCAGCAACACAGCGGCGCCGTTCGACGGACCGCGCTTCCCGGTGCTGACCATCCGCGACAACGTCGAGGCCGTGCACCGCCTGCTGGTCGAAGAGCTGAAGGTCAGCCACCTGAAGGCCGTGATCGGCTTTTCGATGGGGGCGCAACAGGCCTTTCAGTGGGCCGTGTCGCACCCGAACTTCATGGACAAGATCGTCGCCACGGCGGGCACGGCCAAGACCTACGGCCACGGCATCGTGCGCCTGGAAGGCCAGGTGTCGGCCATCCAGGCCGACCCGGCCTTCGCTGCCGGCGACTACCGGTCACCGCCCGAAAAGGGCCTGCAGGCCTTCGGCATGGTCTGGGCCGGCTGGCTGTTCTCGCAGGAATGGTGGCGCAAGGAGATGTGGCGCGGCACCGGGCGCGGCGATACGCTGGCCGAGGTGATCCACACCTTCCGCACGCGCTTCATCCCGGGGGCCGACGCCAACAACCTGATCCTGCAGATGCGCAGCTGGCAATCCCATGACGTCGGCGCCACGCCGGCCGGCGCCGACCACCCGGCTTACGGCGGCAACGTCGAAGCCGCACTGCGTTCGATCCGGGTGCCGGTGCTCTACATGCCCTCAGAGACCGACCTGTATTTCCCGCTCGGCGACGCGCGCTACGAGGCGGCCTTCATCCCGCGCGTGCAGTTCACGCCCATCCCATCGCTGTGGGGCCACACGGCGGGCGCGGCCAGCAACCCGGCCGACAAGCAGTTCATCAACCAGGCGCTGGCGAAGTTCCTCGGCCCCTGAGCCGGGCGGGTGCTGGCGGGCGGCGCAGCGCCGGCCTCAGATCGGCGCACCCGGCGGCACGCTGGGCAGGGCACGCAGCTTGACGCTTTGCGGGTTCGCCAGATAGCGCGTGATCAGCTCGGCGGCCTGCGCCCGGCCGGCGCCCTCGGGCCCCGGCGCGGGGTGCTTGACCAGCCATTGCGCGAGCTCGGCGCTGCGCTGGCGGACCTCGGCCTGCACGGGTGGGTGCAGCTTGCCGGCATCCAGCAGCGCCAGCAGGCCGTCGAGCACGACCCAGTTCGCGGTGCTCTGCACGGCGCCCGCCGCGGGCGCCGCACCGCGGTCCGCAGCGGCCTGCCAGGTGCGCTGCAAGAGCAGGCCCAGCACCTGCGACACGCCGGGCTGCTGCGCGTCGCGCGCGTGCTGCCAGGCCAGGCGGTTCAGGCGTTCCGGGTCGAGCAGCATGGCCGTGAAATGCGCGGCCGCCGACTGCGCCGCGGCCAGCGCATCGAAGCGGGTGCCCATCCGGTTCGGGAAATACTCGCGGCCGCGTTCGTAGCCTTCGGCGGGCGAGGCGATGAGGTCCAGCACCACCCCGGGCAGCAGCAGCTGCTCGGCGCGCAGCGCCTCGACCAGCCGCGTCAGCGCCTGGCGCTGCACGGCCGGCGCGACGGCCCGCGGCCCGGCCCGCACGGCCCCAGCGCGCACGTCGGCTGCCTGGCCGTATTCGAAATCGGCGCCCCCCAGCAGGTGGGCCAGCGCCTCGCCCTGGTAGCGGTGCAAGAGGTAGACGGGAACCAATCGGGCTTCCAGCTCGCCGGTCTGGCGATCGGGCGGCAGCACGGCCATCGAGAAGGTCTGCAGCGCGCGCTGGCGCACGGCCATCAGCTGGTCCCAAGTCTTGATCGGGTCGGCGCCGAAGTCCCAGACGGCGCCGTCCGGGTGCTCGGTCGACGATTCGCGCGCGTCGCGGTCGCCGACATACAGCAGGCCGCGGGCCTTGGCCTGGGCGCGCAGCGCGGCCAGGCCCTGCGCCTCGGCGCCCGGCGCGAACTCGCCATAGACATGCTGCACGATGAAGTCGTCCCACGGGCCGACGCCGACGCCATAGGCCTCGCTGAGGTCGACCTCGCCGGCCGCGTCCAGCTTGACGATGGGGTGCGGGTAGTCCATCACCGACCCGTTGCCGGCGCGACTGGCCGCGAAGTTGTGCGCGAAGCCCAGCGTGTGCCCGACCTCGTGGGCCGCGAGTTGGCGCAGCCGGGCCAGCGCCATGTCCAGGGCCTGCTTCTGCCGCGCTTCGCCGCCGCGGCGGTAGGCGGCCAGCAGGCTTTCGGCGATCAGGATGTCCTGGCGCACGCGCTGCGAACCCAGCATCACCACGCCCTTGACGATCTCGCCGCTGCGCGGGTCGGCGACGCTGGCGCCGTAGGACCAGCCGCGCGTGGCGCGGTGCACCCACTGGATGACGTTGTAGCGCGCGTCCATCGGGTCGGCGCCCTCGGGCAGCATCTCGACGCGGTAGGCGTCCTTGAAGCCGGCCGCCTCGAAGGCGCTGGCCCACCAGCGGGCACCGTCCAGCAGGGCACTGCGCACCGGCTCGGGCGTGCCACGGTCGAGGTGGTAGACGATGGGCTTCTTCACCGGGCTCAGCGCCGCACCCGGGTCGGTCTTCTCGAGCCGGTGGCGCACCTGCCAGCGCAGGTTCAGGCTGTCGGCCAGCGGCGTGCCGAAGTCGGCGTAGCCCACCGACAAGCCGCCCGACCCAGGGTGGTAGGCCCGCGGCCGGTAGCCGGCTGCCGGCAGGGCGATCAGGCTGATGTGCTGGCGCAGCGTCAGGCTGGCCGGGTCGGCGGCCGCTTCGCGCACGAAGGCGCCGTCGCCGGGGCCGTCGAAAGTCAGCACGGCCTCGAGCTCGGTGTTGGCCGGGAAGTTCTTGCTCTGCTCGACGAGCACCGCGCTGCGCTTGTCGTCGACACGGTAGACGCCTTGCTGGGCGCCGCGCAGCCGCCGCGCCACGCCGTGCCAGTCAGCGAGCAGGAAACTGGAAAAGTCGACCAGCTCGGTGCCGCCTTCGCTGGCCAGGACCTCGCCCGACCAGAGCACCGCCGCCGCGAAGGCCTCGACCACGCTGGCGGCCTCGTCCGGGTTGGCCGAGGTGGCCTTGAAGCGGGTGTTTTCCTGCACCAGGAACAGCCGGCTGCCGCGCTTCTCGAAGTGCACGAGCCGGGCCAGGCCGGGTTGGCCGCGGTCGAGGCCGATGTCGTTGGAGCCCAGGCCGTAGGGCAGCGAGCTCAGCAGCAGGAAGGGCTGCTCCAGCCGCCGCACGCCCAACAGGATGCGGCCGCGCGCCGGGTCGCGCCAGAGGTCGATGAAACCCGGCAGGGGCTGCAGTTTCTCGGTGAGCAGTCGCAGCGAGGCCGCAGCGGGCGGATTCGCGGGCGCCGCCGCCGGCGCCGCTGTCTGCGCCTGAGCAGTGAGCATCCACCCCGCCAGCAGCCCCGCCAGCACACCCCGTCGCCATCCCGTCATGTTCAGTCCCCGCTCATTCGATGGGGTCCGATGCTAAGGGCCGCGCCGCGGGCCGACAGCGCCGGCTCTGCGGCGGCCCCGAGGCGGTCCAGGGCAGACTGCTCCGCCGTCCCTGTCAGGGCTTGAGTTTGGCGCCCGCCAGCTGCGCCACCGCGGCCAGGGTCGTCTGGGCCGCGTTCAGCCCGAGCAAGAAGTCCTTGTCCGAGTACGACGAATACAGGTCGGTCGGCTGGTGCCAGTGCGGGTTCCAGCCGGCGCCGATCTGCTGGCCGCGCTCGTTCTCGCGCAGCGAGATGGCCGGCACCTCGTTCATGAAAGGCGTCGAATCGGTGTTGGTCATGTGAAAGCCGACCGCCGCGGGGTAGTTCGTCGCGTACTTGTCGTTGGCGGCGCGGAAGGCCCAGGCCAGCTTGGCGGCGGCATCGGCGTACTTGGCGGTGGACTGGTACTCGATGTTGACGTCGGCCTCGGCGCGCTGCTCCTTGGGCGGCGCATAGACCGGCTGGCCCTTGGCGTCGAGCACCGGCTTGCCGTTGGCGTCCAGCTTGGGCACCGGCATGCCGTGGTCGAAAAGCATCATGTCGTGCTGGATCATGCCCAGCCATTTCGGCTCGGGGTAGCGGCCCGAGCCCTTGGGCGACTCGATGCCTTGCAGCCCCTTGCGCTGCTCCACATAGGCGCTGGCCCCTTGCAGGCCGGTCTCTTCGTTGTTCCACAGCACGAAGCGGATCGAGCGCTCGGTCTCCACGCCGGGGCGGCTGAAGATGCGCGCCAGCTCCATCACCAGGGCCGTGCCCGAGCCGTCGTCGTTGGCGGCTTCACCCCAGCCGATGCCGTCCATGTGCGCGCCGACGATGTACATCTCGTCGGGCCGCGTGCTGCCGACCTTGGTGCAGTAGACGTTCTCGCGCGGCGACGTGCCCTCGGGCGTCGGTTCGGCGTTCAGCGCGCGCAGGCGCTCGTCGGGCTGGGCCATGGCGTCGGTGTTCACGCCGGTGGCGCCGCGCCGACCGAACAGGGTGCTGCCGCCCTGCCCCGCCGGACCGCCGGCGCGGGCCGGCTGCGGCGTGCCGGGCGTGCGCCGCGCGGGTTCGGTGTACAGGTACTGCAGGCGCTCGGTGTTGGTGCAGCCGCCGGCCTTCAGCTGGGCCTCGATCCAGTCCAGCGCGCGGCGGTTGCGTTCGGTGCCCTGGCGGCGGTCGCCGAACTGCGTCAGGCCCTTGATGGTGGACTTGTACCTCTCCAGGTCGAGCTGACCGACGAGGGCAGCCACCGGGTCAGCCGGCTCGGCAGCGGGGGTTTGCGCGTAGGCGGCAGGGCCGGCGCAGCACAGCGCCAGGATGAGGGCAACGGCCCGTGGGCGGTCGACGATGGGGTGGGCGTGGCGGGTCATGTCGATGTAGGGGTCCAGAGTGGGGTGGCTTGCAGCGGCAGGAGGATAAGAGATTCGGCGCGGCGTTCCGGGTCGCCGGCGAACCCCGCTAGCATGGCCTCAGCGCCTGGACTGGCCATGGCGCGTGGGTGTACTCAAAGACTGTCGATGAACCGGATGTTCCCTTGCATTTCTGGGTCCGCCTGCGCGCTGGGCCTTCTGGGCCTTCTGGGCGTTCTGGGCGCGCTCAGCGCCCTGCCGGCGCTGGCGCAAGACAGCGCCCCGAGCGCCAGCGTCTGGGGCAGCAAGAAGTCGTCCTGGCTGCTGCTGAAGGACGGCCAGCGCGACGAGGTCTTCGCCTTTGCCGAAGGCTACAAGGACTACCTGAACGTGGCGCGCACCGCACAGACCTCGACCACCGAACTGCTGCGCCGGGCCCAGGCGGCGGGCTTCGTCGAGTTCAAGGACGCCGCGCAGGTCCGGCCCGGCGCGCGCCTGATCCTGCCGGCGCGCGACCGCGCGCTGGTGCTGGCGGTGGTCGGCAGCAAGCCGCTGACCGAAGGCTCGCGCCTCGTCGGCACCCACCACGACAGCCCGCACATCGACCTCAAGCCGCGCCCGGTGGTGCCGGCGGCCCAGGGCGGCCTGGCGCTGTTCAAGACCGTGTACTACGGCGGCATCAAGAAGCACCAATGGGGCAACGTGCCGCTGGCCCTGATGGGCCGCATCGACACGCCCGAGGGCCGCAGCATCGAGGTGTCCATCGGCCTGGCGCCGGGCGACCCGGTGTTCGTCATCGGCGACAACGCGCCGCATTCCGACCGCGACCTGCGCACCCGAACCTACCAGGACGTGTTCAAGGGCGAGGAACTCAACCCGGTGGTGGGCAGCGTGCCGGCCGAGAAGTCCAGCGTGGTGGCCGAGGTGCTGCGCGCGCTGAAGGAGAAGTACAGCATCCAGGAAGAAGACTTCGTCAGCGCCGACCTGCAACTGGTGCCGGCCACGCTGCCACGCGATGTCGGCATCGACCGCGGCCTGCTCGGTGCTTACGGCCAGGACGACCGCCTCAGCACCTGGTGCGCCGCGCAGGCCCTGCTGGCCGTCGAGGGCACGCCGGCCTTGACGGCCCTGGCCTACTTCTCGAACCATGAAGAGGTCGGCTCGATCAACAACACCGGCGCGGCCTCGCAACTGCTGAACGGCGTCTACGCCCGGTTGGTCGGCGCGCAGCGCGGCACGGCCTATTCCGACCTCGACCTGCGGCAGGCCCTGCGCCGCGCCCAGGTCGTCAGCGCCGACACCAACGACGGCCTGAACCCGCTGTTCCCGGAAACCAGCGAGGCGACGAATTCGGCCAAGGTCGGCTACGGCGTGACGATCAAGCGCTACGGCCGCGGCTTCGACGCCAATTCCGAGTACACGGCGCGCATCCGCGGCATCCTGGACGGGGCCGGCATCCCCTGGCAGACGCAGACGCCCAAGGTCGACGTGGGCGGCGGCGGCACCATCGGCGGCTTCATGTCGCGCGAAGAGATGGAGGTCATCGACCTGGGTGTGCCGCTGATCAGCATGCATTCCACCTTCGAGATGTCGAGCAAGGTCGATGTCTGGAACTTCTACCGTTTCATGAAGGCCTTCTACACGGCCCGCTAGGGGTCCGGCGCCGGCAGGGCTGGGGCCCCGGGCACGCTGACGCGGCACACTGCGGGAACAGCCACTCCCGGCAAGGCCTGCACCATGGACCGCCTCATCCCCCACACGCCCGGCCGCGGCGGCCAGGGCAAGATCGTCGGCGCGGCCGAGGCCGTCGGCCTGATCCGCGACGGCGACACGCTGGCCACCTCGGGCTTCGTCGGCATCGGCTTCGCCGAGGAACTGGCGCTGGCGCTGGAAGAACGCTTTCACGCCACCCAAGCGCCACGCCAGCTGACCCTGGTCTATGCCGCCGGCCAGGGCGACGGCCGCACCAAGGGCCTGAACCACCTGGCCCACGCCGGCTTGCTGAAGCGGGTGATCGGCGGCCACTGGGGCCTGGTGCCCGGCCTGGGCCAGTTGGCGGTGACCGGCCAGGTCGAGGCCTACAACCTGCCGCAGGGCGTGATCAGCTGCCTGTTCCGCGACATCGCCGGCGGCCGGCCGGGCCACCTCAGCCGCATCGGACTGGGCACCTTTGTCGACCCGCGCCTGGGCGGCGGCAAGATGAACGACAACACCACCGAAGAGCTGGTGGAACTGAGCTTTCTCGGCGGCAGCGCATGCCTGTTCTACAAGGCCTTCCCCATCCACGTCGCGTTCATGCGCGCGACCACCGCCGACGCCGATGGCAACCTGACGATGGAGCGCGAGGCGCTGACGCTGGAATGCCTGTCCATCGCCACCGCCGCGCACAACAGCGGCGGCATCGTCATCGCCCAGGTCGAACGCATCGCCGAACGCAGCACGCTGAATCCGCGCCAGGTCAAGGTGCCCGGCGTGCTGGTCGACTGCGTGGTGGTGGCGCGGCCGGAAAACCACTGGCAGACCTTCAACACGCCCTACAACCCCGGCTACAGCGGCGAGCTGCGCGTGCCGGCCAGCAGCAGCGCTGTGTTGCCGATGTCAGACCGCAAGGTCATCGCCCGCCGCGCGGCGCTGGAACTGCGCGCCAACAGCGTCGTCAACCTGGGTATCGGCATGCCCGAGGGCATTGCGGCGGTGGCCGTCGAGGAAGGCGTGATCGACCTGCTGACGCTGACCGCCGAGCCCGGCGTGATCGGCGGCATCCCGGCCGGCGGGCTGGACTTCGGCGCGGCCATCAACACCCAGGCCATCATCGACCAGCCCTACCAGTTCGACTTCTACGACGGCGGCGGCCTGGACCTGGCCTTCCTGGGCCTGGCGCAGGCCGACGCCGAGGGCAACCTCAACGTCAGCAAGTTCGGCCCGCGGCTGGCCGGCGCGGGCGGCTTCATCAACATCAGCCAGAGTGCGAAGAAAGTGGTCTTCGTCGGCAGCTTCTGCGCCGGCACCACGCGCAAGTTCGTGCAGCAGGTCGAGCACCGCACCTTCTCGGGCGCGGTGGCCCGCGCGCACGGGCAGACGGTGCTCTACGTCACCGAGCGTTGCGTCTTCAGGCTGGGTGCGCAGGGGCTGGAACTGATCGAGATCGCGCCCGGCCTGGACCTGCAGCGTGACGTGCTGGCGCAGATGGATTTCGCGCCGCTGATGCCCGCGCCGCCGGCGCTGATGGACGCCCGCCTGTTCCGCGCTGAGCCGATGCAACTGCGCGCCGAGATGCTGCGCCTGCCGATGGAAGCGCGCTTCGCCTTCGACGCCGAACAGGGCGTGTTCTTCGCCAACTTCGAAGGCTGCACGGTGCGCGATGCAGCCGACGTGGCGCAGATCCGCGCGCTGCTGCTGGCGCAGTTGCAACCCTTGCAGCACAAGGTGCCGGCCATCGTCGGCTACGACAATTTCACCGTGCTGCCCGATGCGCTGGACGCCTATTTCGACATGGCCCGCGAAGTCGCCCAGGCCCACTACAGCCGCGTCAGCCGCTACACCACCAGCGCCTTCATGCGCGCCAAGCTGGGCGACGCGCTGCGCCAGCGCGGCGTGGCGCCGCACATCTTCGAGAGCGCGCACGAAGCGCGCCAGCACCTGGACGGGCTGGCCGCGCGCGGCCCCGCGGCTACTTCGTGATGCCCACCTGCTGCATCATCCAGGCGAACTCGAAAGCCCGGTCGCGCAGCGCGTCGTAGCGGCCCGACGCGCCGCCGTGGCCGGCCGGGTCCATCTTGATCTTCAGCAGCAGCGGGTTGCTGTCGGTCTTCAGCGTGCGCAGCTTGGCCACGTACTTGGCCGGCTCCCAGTACATCACCTGGCTGTCGTTGTAGCTGGTGGTCACCAGGGTGGCGGGGTAGGCCTGCTGGCTCAGGTTCTCATACGGGCTGTACGAGCGCATGTAGTCGTGGGCGGCCTTCTCGTTGGGGTTGCCCCATTCCAGGTACTCGCCCACCGTCAGCGGCAGGCTGGCGTCCATCATGGTGTTCATGACGTCGACGAAGGGCACCGCCGAGTGCACCGCCTTGAAGAGTTCGGGCCGCAGGTTGGCCACCGCGCCCATCAGCAGGCCACCGGCGCTACCGCCTTCGATGACCGTGCCGGCGCGCGTCGTCCACTTGTCCTTCTGCAGGCTCTCGGCCACGTCGATGAAGTCGTAGAAGGTGTTCTTCTTCTTCATCAGCATGCCGTCGTCGTGCCAGGACTCGCCCATCTCGTCGCCGCCGCGGATGTGGGCGATGGCGAAGGCGAAGCCGCGGTCGAGCAGGCTCAGGCGGGCGCTGTTGAAGCTGGCCGGCGTGCCGTAGCCGTAGGAGCCGTAGGCGTACAGCCAGAGCGGCGCGCTGCCGTCGCGCGGGCGGTCCTTGCGGTAGACGATGGACACCGGCACACGCACGCCGTCGCGCGCGGTCACCCACAGCCGCTCCGACGCGTACAGCTGGGCGTCGTAGCCGCCCAGCACGGCCTGCTGCTTCAGCAGCGTGGAAGCGTTGCGGGCCAGGTCGAGGTCGAACACCGACGACGGCGTGATCAGGCTCTGGTAACCGTAGCGGAAGCGCGTGGTGTCGTACTCGGGGTTACGGCCGGGCGCTGCGCCGTAGACCGGCTCCGCGAAAGGCACGCTGGCCCACTCGCCGGTGGCGAAGTCGTGCACGCGGAAGCGCACCAGACCCTCGGACTTCTCGGTCAGCACCAGGTGGCCGCGGAACGGTGCGACCGACTCGATCAGCACGCCCGCCTGGTGCGCCACCAGCGGCTTCCAGTTGGCGGGCGAGGGGTCGGCCAGCGGTGCCGTCACGACCCGGAAGTCCTTGGCGTCGCGGTTGGTCCGGATGTAGAGCAGGCCGTCGCGGTGTTCGACCTCGTACTTGTGGCCCTTGCTGCGCGGCAGCACGGTCTTGAAGGCGCCCTTGGGCTGGGCGGCAGCCAGCAGGCGGGTTTCCCAGGTGTCGGTGGACTGGACTTCGAGCACCAGGAACTGCTTGTCCTTGGTCCGCCCCAGGCCGACGCGGAAGAGCTCGTCCTTCTCTTCGAACAGCAATTCCGCCGGGGCGGCCGGAGCCAGGCGCCACAGGCTGTCCGAGCGCTTGGACACCGGGTGCTCGGTGACGTAGAAGACGGTGGCGTTGTCGGACGCCCATTCGACGCTGGTCACGCGTTCGGCCAGCGGGCCTTCGACCTGGCCGCTGACCAGGTTCTTGCGGTACAGCTTGTATTGCCGGTAGCCGGTGTCGTCCACCGTGTACAGCAAGCTGCCGGCGTCGTCAGACACCTGGTAGTCGCCGATGCTCAGGAAAGCCTTGCCCTGGGCCATCGCGTTCTGGTCGAGCAGCACCTGCTCGGGCGCCTGCGGGTCGTAGGCCAGCGCATCGGTGGCTTTGCGGCGGCAGCGTATGGGGTACTGCTGGCCCTCGACCGTGCGGTTGTAGTAGTACCAGGCACCCTGGCGCACCGGCACGTCCAGGTCGGTCTGCTGGATGCGGCCCAGCATCTCGCCGTAGAGCTTGGCGGACAGCGGCGCCAGCCCGGCGGTCACCGCTTCGGTGTAGCTGTTCTCGGCCTTCAGGTAGGCCAGCACGGGTGGGCTGTCTTTCTCGCGCAACCAGAACCAGGGGTCGCTGACGGCTTGCCCGTGCCACTTCACGACATGGCTGACGACGGGGGCAACGGGCGGCTGCGGGGCGGTTTGGGCCAGTGCGGCAGCCGAGCTGGCGCCCAGGGCGATGGCAGCGGAAAGAACCATGTTCATCACGTCGACTTTCTCGGTTGGGCGCGAACCCCGGCGCAGGGCCCAGGCTGGATGATGGCCGATCAGTCGGCCAGCGCGCCGGTGGCGGCTTCGATGCGCTGCATGACCCCGGGCGTCAGCTGCTCGATCACGGCCAGCGCGCCCAGGTTGGCGTGCAGCTGCTCGACGCGCGAAGCGCCGGTGATGACGGTGCTGACGCGCGGGTTCTGGGCCGCCCAGGCGATGGCCAGTTGCGCCAGCGTGCAGCCCAACTCCGCCGCGATGGGTTCCAGCAGCGCCACCGCCGCGTTCTTCGCCGGGTCGACCAGGGCCTCGCGCATCCAGGCAGTGTTCTCCAGCGCACCACGGCTGCCTTCGGGCACGCCGTGGCGGTACTTGCCCGTCAGCAGGCCGCTGGCCAAGGGGCTCCAGGTGGTCAGGCCCAGGCCGATGTCGTCGTACAGGCGGGTGTACTCCTGCTCGACCCGCCGGCGAGCGAACAGGTTGTATTGCGGCTGCTCCACCACCGGCTTGTGCCAGCCGTGGCGGTCGCACAGGCCCCAGGCGGCGCGGATGTCGGCGGCGGCCCACTCGCTGGTGCCCCAGTACAGCGCCTTGCCCTGGCTGATGATGTCGCTCATCGCGCGCGCCGTCTCCTCGATCGGCGTGTGCGGGTCGGGGCGGTGGCAGTAGACGAGGTCGACGAAGTCCAGCCCCAGGCGCGTCAGGCTGCCGTCGATGGCCTGCATCAGGTACTTGCGGTTCAGCGTGTCCTTGCGGTTCACGGCGTCGCCGTTGCGGTCCAGGCCCCAGAAGAATTTGGTGCTGACGACGTAATTCAACCGCGGCCAGGCCAATTGCTTGAAGGCCTTGCCCATGATTTCCTCGCTGCGGCCCAAGGCATAGACCTCGGCGTTGTCGAAGAAGTTGACGCCGGCGTCGAAAGCGGCGGCCAGCATTTCCACGGCTGAACCGGTGTCGACCTGGTTGTGGTACGTGACCCAGGAACCCAGGGACAAGGTGCTGACGCGCAGGCCACTGCGGCCAAGACGGCGGTATTGCATGGTGTTGGACGGACGAAAGGAACGGGCTAGCAGGCTAACGCAAAGACCAGCCCCCTGCCGACCCCCGTGCCGGCGGCCCGCGGTGGCGGCTCAGCCCGCCGCCAGCGCCCGCAGCAACCCCAGCGCCGAAGCCGCCGACAACAGGTGGGGTTCGAACTGGTCGCTGCCGCCGAAGCGCAGAAAGGACTCGCGGCCGCGGGCGTCGGCCGCCGCAAAGCCCATCGTCCAGTGGGCGAACAGGCGTTCTTCGACGGGCTGCACGTCCAGCAGCACGACGCGCCGGTGGCGCGGGTCGGCGGCAATGCGGCAGAAAGCCTCGCTGACGGCCTCGCGCCGGCCTTCCAGCGCCTGCAGGAAACAGTTGTGGTCGAACACCAGCATGCCGGTCAGTCGGCGGCGTTCGTTCGCCGTGCGGGCGTGGTCGACGATGGCCTGCACGCCGGCAGGCGTGAGCGGGTCGGTGGAGGTGCTGGCGTAGATCAGTCGGGTGAGCATGGCGGGCTCCGGTAGCCCGCGCCCGGCCGGGTGTCGGCGGACGCGGTCGGTGGGGTCTGAAGGGTATCCAGCCTATGCCGACTGGCAAGCGATCAAGCCTGAGACTGGCGGGTTGAGGCCCGGCAAATCAGCGCTTCAGTCGGTTTGAGGGCTGCCGATACTGTTTTTGTCGAGCCCCTGACACATCCGCAACAACTACGCCATGGACAAAGTTCTGTCATCAGATATCACCGATGGTCAGCCGTCCACCGCAGCCGCCCGTGCAGGCGCTGCGCTGGGCGGCCTGCCATCGCTGAAGGCCTTGGCGCAAGGCGGGCTGTGGGCGACGTCGGGCGTGGTGGTCTGGGCCGGTCATGCCGCCTGGGCAACCCTGCCCTGGGCTGCCCTGGCCTTGCTGACCGTGTTGCCACCCGGCGCCGCCTGGCTGCGCCGCCGCCGTGCCGCCGCCTCGGGCGACGAGACCCAGCAGGCACGCGCTGCCACGCCGGCGCAAGCCACCGCCGCGTTGCTGGCCCGGCTGGACGAAGCCGCCCACACCTGGACGGCGCACCTCGGCACGGCGCAGGCGCAACTGCGTGAGGCCACCGAGCAACTGCTGCAGGGCTTTGCGCAGATCCTCGACCAGCTCGACACCATCGTCGAACCGCGGGCCGGGACCACCGCCGACAGCGTCGACGCCCGCGCCGCGGTGCTCGAGCACTGCGAGACGCAGCTGCGCGGCCTGATCGAGAACTTCCACGGCTTCGTGCAATCGCGCGAGGAAGTGATGGGCTCGGTGCGCACCTTGTCGGGCGCCTCCAGCGGCCTGCGCGACATGGCCGAAGACGTGGCCAAGCTGGCACGCCAGACCAACCTGCTGTCCATCAACGCCGCCATCGAGGCGGCGCGCGCCGGCGAAAGCGGTCGCGGCTTCGCCGTCGTGGCCACCGAGGTGCGCCGGCTGTCCACCGAGTCGGGCGACACCGGGCGGCGCATCGGCGAACGCGTCAACGACTTCGGCCAGCACATGCAGGCCGCGCTGGCCCAGGCCGCACAACACACCGAGCACGACGCGCAGGTCATCCAGCACAGCGAGGACACCATCCACCGCGTGGTCGGCCAGGTCGACGATGCCGTCAGTGCGCTGAACCAGCGCGCCGCCGACCTCAGCCAACGCGGCGCGCTGGTCAAGACCCAGGTCGAACAGCTGATGGTGGCCTTCCAGTTCCAGGACCGCGTGCACCAGATCGTCGACCAGGTGAACACCTCCATCCACGCGGCGGTGGCCTGCCTGGCGCAGGCGCTGCCCGACGGCCAGGCCCCCACGGCCGCTGCCTGGCAAGCCCTGCTGAGCGCCGGCTACACCACCGACGAACAGCGCGCCGTGGGCGCCGGCCCAGCGGCGGCCCGCGGCACTTCGGCCAGCGCCCCGGCCAGCGCCCAGCCCGCCGCCGAAACGACCTTCTTCTGAACAGCCCCCACACCCCATGGCCAAGACCATCCTGATCGTCGATGACTCGAGCTCCCTGCGCATGGTGGTGCGCCTGGCCCTGGTGCGGGCCGGCTACGAAGTGCTGGAGGCCGGCGACGGCCAGGAAGGCCTGGCCGCGCTGGAGAAGGCGGGCAAGGTGAACCTGATCGTCAGCGACGTGAACATGCCCAACATGGACGGCATCGCCTTCGTGACGCAGGTCAAGCAGCACCCGCGCCACAAATTCGTGCCCGTGATCATGCTGACCACCGAAGGCCAGGACGACAAGAAGCAGCAGGGCCGCGCCGCCGGCGCCAAGGCCTGGATCGTCAAGCCCTTCAACCCGCCGCAGTTGCTGGACGCCGTGTCCAAGCTGATCCTGCCCTGAGCCGGGCCACCCGCCACCGCACGGAGCACACCATGGCCCGACGCACCCAAGCAAATACCGCCATGCCGCTGGCCCTGCCGGCCGAGCTGACGATCTACACCGTGGGCGAACTGCACCCGCAGTGGCTGGCCTGGCTGCAGCAGGGCGCTGCCAGCGCACCGGCCGAGTTGCAGGCCGCAGCCGTCGAGCAGGTGGACGGCGCGGGGCTGCAGCTGTTGCTGTCCTTGTCGCGCGCCCTGGCCGAACGCGGACGCGCCCTGCGCATCCACTCGCCCAGCGAGGTGCTGCGCAGCGGCTGCGCGGCGCTGGGCCTGAACGCATGGCTGCAGGGCCACGCTGAGCCGGGTGTCGCCGCATGAAGCCCGACAACGCCAAGGACCCCGACCTGAGCTTCATCCGCGAGGTGCTGCCCGCCTTCATCAGCGAAGCGCAAGAGCAGATCGAAAGCCTGGAGCAGTTGCTGCTGCAGCTGGAAGACGCGCCGGGCGACAGCGAACTGCTCAACGCCCTGTTCCGCTGCGCCCACACCATCAAGGGCTCGGCTGGCATCTTCGGCTTGAACCGCGTGGTGGCCTTCACCCACCACGTCGAGAGCCTGCTGGACCAGCTGCGCGAAGGCCAGATCGCACTGACGCCCGCGCTGAGCACCCTGCTGCTGCAATGCAACGACCAGTTGCGCACGCTGATCGCCCAGGCTGCTGCGGCCGAAGAAGACGAAGCCGTCGAGACGCGGGCGGCTCGCGCCGCCCTGGTCGAAAGGCTGCAGGCCGCGGCCGGCGACAGCCCCAACACCGGCCAGGACGCCGCGCCCGACCCCGGCACCCCGACGCGGGCCTCGTCGTCGCGCTGCTGGCATGTCTGCGCCGCCTTCGGCCCGGACACCTTCCGCAACGGCATGGACCCGATGGCCCTGCTGAACTACCTGCGCGGGCTGGGCGAGATCACCACCCTGGCGTGCGACAGCGCCGCCGTGCCGGCGCTGGACCAGCTGGACCCCGAGACCTGCCACCTGGCCTTCGAGCTGGATCTGGAAACCGGCGCATCGCGTGATGAGATCGAAGGCGCCTTCAGCTTCGTGCGCGACGACTGCACCTTGCAGGTGTTGGCCCCAGACGCCAACGCCAAAGCCGACGCCGGGCTCATCGACGACCTGCCCGACGACCCCCGGCTGGGCGAGACCCTGCAAGCCACCGCAGGTATCAGCCCGCAGGTGCTGAACGCCGCGCTGAACAAGCCGACCCAGGGCAAGCCGGCGGCGCCCAAGGACCCTGGCGTCGAAGACACCAGCGGCCGCTACATCCGCGTGCAGGCCGACCGCCTGGACGCGGTGATCAACCTGCTCGGCGAGCTGGTGATCGCCGGCGCCGGCGCCGCCCTGCTGGCCCGGCAGACGCGCCAGAGCGCGCTGATCGAAGCCAATGGCCAGATCAGCCGGCTGGTCGAGGAAATCCGCAACGGCACGCTGCAGCTGCGCATGGTGCCGATCGGCGAGACCTTCAGCCGCTTCCGCCGCGTGGTGCGCGACACCGCGGCCGAACTCGGCAAGGACGTGCTGCTCGACATCCAGGGCGGCGAGACCGAGCTGGACAAGAGCATGGTCGAGCGCATCGCCGACCCGCTGATGCACCTGGTGCGCAACGCGCTGGACCATGGCCTGGAAACCCCCGAGCAGCGGCTGGCCAGCGGCAAGGCCGCACAGGGCAAGCTGGTGCTGAGCGCCTGCCACGACAGCGGCAGCGTGCTGATCCGCATCAGCGACGACGGCCAGGGCATACAGCGCGAGAAGGTGCTGCAGCGCGCCTGGGACCGCGGCCTGGTGGATGACGGGGTGCGGCCGTCCGACGCCGACATCGACAAACTGATCTTCGAGCCCGGCTTCAGCACCGCAGAGAAGGTGACCAACCTGTCCGGCCGCGGCGTCGGCATGGACGTCGTGCGGCGCAACATCGAAGCGCTGCGCGGCACGGTCACGCTGCACAGCGAGCCGGGGCTGGGGTCGCGCATCGACATCCGCCTGCCGCTGACGCTGGCCATCATCGACGGTTTCCTGGTCGGCGTGGCCGACTCCAAGCTGATCTTCCCGCTGGACGCGGTGGTCGAGGTCATCGAGAACCGCGCCGCCGTCAGCGAGACCGACGAGCGCGGCCGCGGCTACGTCGAACTGCGCGGCCAGGTGTTGCCGGTGGTCAGCCTGCGCGCGCTCTACGCGCTGGAGGGCCCCGAGCCCGAGCGCACCAGCGTCGTCGTGCTGCAGGCCGGCGGCCGCCGCTACGGCGTGCGGGTGGACCAGTTGCTGGGCCAGCACCAGACCGTCATCAAGCCGCTGGGCCGCATGTTCTGCAGCCTGCGCGGCATGGCGGGTTCTTCCATCCTGGGCAACGGCGAGGTGGCGCTGATCTTCGATGTCACCGCGCTCAGCCAACTGGCGGCCGAGCCGCCGGGTTCCTCAGCCCGGGTTCCGAGAAGCCAGGCCGAAACCGGCCACCCGAACCGCCAAGCCCACGTCAACCACAACGCCCACCACGGCCGCAACGCGACCTTCTCAGAACAAGGAACGACGACATGAACGCACCCACCACCTCCTGGATGGCCCGCCTGCTGGCCGGCGCCGAGCTCGACGCCGCGCGGCAACAGACGGCCGCCGCCACGGCCGCTGCGCAAGTCGCCGAGGCCGCGCGCAGCGCCGCCGAGGCCGAACGGGCCGACACCGCCGCCACGCTGGCCCAGCTGAAGGCCCGGCTGGACGCCGTCGAGAGCGAACTCAAGGTGCGCACCGACATCATGAACCTGACCAGCATCGTCTCGGAGGCCGACAAGAAGGGCGACATCCTGTGCGTCAACGAGAAGTTCCTGGAGGTCTCGAAGTACCCCAAGAACGAACTCATCGGCCACGGCCACAACACCACCCGCCACCCCGACATGCCCAAGGAGGTGTTCAAGCAGATGTGGGCCACCATCGGCCGCGGCGACATCTTCCGCGGCATGGTGAAGAACCGCGCCAAGGACGGCACGCCCTACTATGTCGACGCCGTCATCGCACCCATCCTGGGCGAAAACGGCAAGCCCATGAAGTACCTGGGCGTGCGCTACGACATCACCGCCGCCGAACTGGAGCGGCAGAACGCCAAGGGCATCCTCGACGCCATCGACCAGAGCTATGCCTACATCGAGTTCGACCTCGGCGGCCACGTGCTGCTGGCCAACAAGAACTTCCTCGGCGCTCTGGGCTACACCTTCGACGAAATCAAGGGCCGCCACCACCGCACCTTCGTCGAATCGGGCTACGCCAGCAGCCACGAGTACGCGGACTTCTGGCGCGACCTGAACGCCGGCAAGCCGCAGAACGACGTCTTCAAGCGCATCACCAAGGCCGGCAAGGAGATCTGGATCCAGGCTGTCTATGCGCCGGTGAAAGACGAGATGGGCCGCGTGTTCAAGATCGTGAAGATCGCCACCGACGTGACGGCGCAGATCAACGCTTCGCGCATGCTGGAGCAGGCGGTGGAGCAGGCCCAGGGCGTGACCACGGCGGCCAAGAACGGCGACCTGACGCAGCGCATACCGCTGGACGGCAAGAGCGGGCCGATCAAGGCGCTGTGCGAAGGCGTGAACGTGCTGATGGAGACCACCGGCGTGATCTTCGACGACGTCGGCCGGGCCTTCGGCGCGCTGTCGGCCGGCGACCTGACGCAGCGCATCACGCGCGACTACGACGGCGTCTTCGGCCAGGTCAAGGACGACGCCAACGCCACCAGCGAGAAGCTCAGCGCCATCATCGAAGACGTGGGCCGCGTGTTCAGCGCACTGGCCAGCGGCGACCTGACACAGCGCATCCAGCGCGACGCCGAAGGCGTGTTCGACCAGGTCAAGAACGACGCCAACAGCACCTGCGAAAAACTGTCCAGCATCATCGAAGAGGTGCGCAGCGCCGCCGACGCGCTGACCGGCGCGGCCAACCAGGTCAGCGCCACCGCGCAGAGCCTGAGCCAGAGCGCCAGCGAGCAGGCGAGTTCCGTCGAAGAGACCACCGCGTCGATCGACCTGATGAGCGCTTCCATCACGCAGAACAGCGACAACGCCAAGATCACCGACACCATGGCCACCAAGGCCAGCAAGGAAGCCGGTGAAGGCGGCAGCGCGGTGACGCAGACGGTGCAGGCGATGAAGCAGATCGCGCAGAAGATCTCCATCGTCGACGACATCGCCTACCAAACCAACCTGCTGGCGCTGAACGCGGCCATCGAGGCGGCGCGCGCCGGCGAGCACGGCAAGGGCTTCGCCGTGGTGGCGGCCGAGGTGCGCAAGCTGGCCGAACGCAGCCAGGAAGCGGCCAAGGAAATCGGCGACCTGGCCGGCAACTCGGTGAGCACGGCGGAACGCGCCGGCAAGCTGCTCGACGAGATCGTGCCCAGCATCCAGAAGACCAGCGAGTTGGTGCAGGAGATTGCCGCCGCCTCGCAGGAGCAGAGCGCCAGCGTCACGCAGATCGGCGGCGCGATGGGCCAGCTGAGCAAGGCCACGCAGCAGAACGCATCGGCCTCGGAAGAACTGGCTGCGACCAGCGAAGAGCTGAGCGGCCAGGCCGAGCAGTTGCAGCAGTCGGTGGCCTTCTTCACGCTGACGGCCGCCGCAGCACCGGCGCCGGTGGCACGCCGGGGTGGCAAGGCCGATGGCGGCGTCGAGCGCCGCGCGCCGAACTCGCCGCTGCGCGGGGCCAAGCCGTCGGCAGGCCCGCGCGCGGTGGCGACCGCCACCGGCACGCACGGCAACTTCCGCCCCTACTGAACCGGGGCCGGTCATGAAGCAAGCCAACCCTGGCGGTTCACCCGCCCCTCTCGACGACGCTGCCGCGCAATACCTGACCTTCACGCTCGGCGAAGAAGTCTTCGCGATGGACATCCGCACCGTGCGCGAAATCATCCAGGTCGGGCCGATGACGACGGTGCCGCTGATGCCGGGCTTCGTGCGCGGCGTGATCAACCTGCGCGGCGCGGTGGTGCCGGTGATCGACCTGCACGCCCGCTTCGGCCGGACGCCGGCCAAGCTGTCGAAGAAGACCTGCATCGTGATCTTCGATTCGACGCGCGTCACCGACGGCGGCAGCGAGCGCGTCGAGCTCGGCCTGATGGTCGATGCGGTCAGCGAGGTCATCGAGATCGCCGCCGCCCAGATCGAGCCACCGCCGAACTTCGGCACCACCGTGAAGCGCGACTTCATCCGCGGCATGGGCAAGGTGGCGAACCGCTTCGTCATCCTGCTCGAACCCGACCGCGCTTTCGACATGGGCGAGATGGCCGAGCTGTGCGAAACCGCCCAGCTCGCCGCCTGACCGGAAGCCGACACGATGCACGCCACGCTGAGCGACCGCGCCTTCGAGCAGATCACCACCCTGATGTACGACAGCATCGGCCTGAGCTTCGCGATCAGCAAGAAGCCGCTGATCTCGTCGCGCCTGGCCCCGCGCCTACAACGTCTGGGACTGGCCAGTTTCGAGGACTACGCCGCGCTGATCGAGGCCGACGAGGGCGGCGAATTCCAGATGGCGGTGGACCTGCTGACCACCAACGAAACCTACTTTTTCCGCGAACCCGCGCATTACGCGCTGCTGGAAGAAACGCTGGCCCGCGAGAAGCCGCGCAGCACGCGCGTGTGGAGCGCCGCCAGCTCTTTCGGCGACGAGGCCTACAGCACGGCCATGCTGCTGGCCGACATGGCGCAGCAGGGCCGCATCGGCAGCGACTGGTCGGTGCTGGGCACCGACATCAGCGACCGGGTGCTGCAAAGCGCCTCGCGAGGCATCTTCCCCGAAGAGCGGCTGCGCGACACCGCGCCCGAACGCGTGAAGCGCTACTGCCTGCGCGGCGAGGGCGAGAGCGAAGGCCTGGTGCAGATGAGCCCGAAACTGCGCGACCGCGTGCGCTTCGGCCAGCTCAACCTGTGCGAGCCCATCGACGGCCTGGGCCCCTTCGACGTGGTCTTCCTGCGCAACGTGCTGATCTACTTCGACCCGCCGACCAAGGCAGCGGTGGTGGACAGCGTGCTGACGCAGTTGCGGCCCGGCGGCCTGTTCTTCATCGGCACTGCAGAAGGCCGCGTGCCCTGCAAGACGCCGATCACGACGCTGGCCCCTGGCGCGTTCAGGAAGCAGGCCACCTCTTGATGCTCGAGGCCGTCGGCAGCGTGCAGCACACGCTGCACCCGGGTGATGTGGCCTGCGGCGTGCGCGGCGACCGCTTCAACACGTTGCTGGGTTCGTGCATCGCCGTCGTGTTGACCGACCCACGGCGCACGGTGGGTGCCATGTGCCACATCGTGCATTCAACGCCCGGCAACAGCACCGAGCCGCGCGACAGCGCCTTCGGCGACGTGGCGCTGGACGTGATGTACGGGATGCTGCGCAAGCGCGGCATTGCGCCGCACCTGTGCGAGGCCTATGTCTACGGCGGCGGCAACATGTTCCCCGGCCTGGTCGGTGGCGACACCCACGTCGGCTCGACCAACGCGCGCTGGACGCTGGAGGCGCTGGCGCAAGACGGTGTGCGCGTGGTCCACAGCGACGTCGGCGGCAGCACCTACCGCAAGCTGAGCTGGGCTGTCGGCCCCGACGCGCCGCAGGCCGTTGCCGTCGCCATCTGACCCCTGCTCTCAACCTGGAACCACCATGGCCATCAAGGTGTTCGTGATCGACGATTCGGCGGTCGTTCGCCAGACACTGGCGCACCTCCTGCAGGGCGACGCCGACATCGAATTGCAGGGCAGCGCGCCCAACCCGCTGATCGCCGCGCCGATGATCCGCAAGCAGCGGCCCGATGTGCTGCTGCTGGACATCGAGATGCCCGGCATGGACGGCATCACCTTCCTGCGCCAGCAGATGGCCGAGTCGCCCATCCCCACCGTCATCTGCAGCACGCTGACCACCGAGGGCAGCAAGATGGCGCTGGAAGCGATGGCCGCCGGCGCGGTGGGCGTGGTGGCCAAGCCGCGGCTGGGCTTGAAGCAGTTCCTGGAAGACTCGCGGCGCGAACTGGTGACGGCGCTGAAGACCGCGGCGCGCTCGCGGCCGCGGCAGACGACGCCGGTGGCGGCTCGGCCCGCTGCAGGCGCCAGTGCGGCGGCCGCCGCCGCGCCGCGCGCCGGGCTGCATTCGCTGTCGGTCAACAAGCCGGTGCTCATCGGCAGCAGCACCGGCGGCACGCAAGCGCTGGAGGTGGTGCTGGGCGCGCTGCCGGCCGACAGCCCGGGCATCGCCATCGTGCAGCACATGCCCGAGAAGTTCACCGCCATGTACGCCGAGCGCATGAACGGCATCTGCGCGATGCGCATCCGCGAAGCCAAGGACGGCGACCGGCTGGAGCGCGGCCTGGTGCTCATCGCCCCGGGCGGCAAGCACATGCAGTTGCGCAAGAGCTCAGGGCACTACTTCGCGATGGTGGCCGACGGCCCGCCCGTCAACCGCCACAAGCCCAGCGTGGACGTGCTGTTCAAGTCGGTGGCCGAATGCGCCGGCGGCGACGTGCTGGCCATCATGCTCACCGGCATGGGCGACGACGGCGCGCGCGGCATGAAGCTGCTGCACGACGGCGGCGCGCGCACCGTGGCGCAGGACGAGGCCAGCTGCGTGGTCTTCGGCATGCCCAAGGAAGCCATCAAGCTCGGCGCGGTGGACCAGATCCTGCCGCTGGACCGCGTGGCCGGGGCCATCCTGCAGTTCGACGCCCGCGGTTGAAGCCCGGCGCGGCGGGCTGGTCACGGCCGCGACAGGGCCCGCGGCGGGCCGCCGCGACAATGCCGCCCATGGGAACCATCCACCTCGTCCGCCACGGACAAGCCAGCTTCGGCGCGGCCGACTACGACCAGCTCAGTGAACTGGGCGCCCGCCAATGCCACGCCCTGGGGCAGTGGTTCGCCGCCCGCGGCACGCGCTTCGACGGCGTTTTGCGCGGCACGCTGAAGCGCCATGCGCAGTCGCTGGCGGCCCTCACCGAAGGCCACGGCGACGTGCCCGCTGCGCTGGTGTGGCCGGGGCTGAACGAGTACGACAGCGAGGCACTGATCCGCGCCGTCCACCCCGGCCCGTTGGCCAAACCCGACACGCCCGAGGTCTACCGCGCGCACTTCCGCCTGTTGCGCGAGGGGCTGGCACGCTGGATGGCCGGCGACGCCCAGCCGGCGGGCATGGCCAGCTGGCCCGACTTCGTGGCGGGTGTGACCGGCGCGCTGGACCACGTGCGGCAGAACCACGTCGGCGACGTGCTCATCGTGTCCAGCGGCGGGCCCATCTCCACCGCCATCGCGCAGGTGCTGGGCGCACCCGACGCGACGATGATCGAGCTGAACATGCGCACCCGCAACAGCTCGCTCACCGAGTTCGCCTACACACCCAAGCGCTGCATGCTGCAGGCTTTCAACCAGATACCGCACCTGGACCACCCCGAACGGCGCGACTGGTTGACCTACTCGTGAAGAGGTCGGCGCACCCCGACGAATAATCGGGCCCGCAGTCTGGAGGTACACAGTGGCAAACACAGCTTGGCACATCGCCGTGGTGGGCGCCGGCCCGGTGGGGCTGGCCCTGGCGCTGCACGCGCAGCAACTGCTGCCGCACGCCCACATCACCCTCTTCGACGCCCGCCCGCTGGACCGTGACGTGGCCGGCGACGCGCGCACCCTGGCGCTGTCGCAAGGCAGCGTGCAGTTCCTGCAGCGCCTGGGCGCCTGGCCGGCCGCGGCGGCCCAGCCCATCACCGAGGTGCATGTCTCGCAGCAGCCGCCCTCGCTGGGCGAAGCGCAGGTGCTGCTGAGCGCGGCCGAACTGGGCGTCGCGCAACTCGGCGCGGTGCTGAGCTACGGCGCCCTGGTGGCGCCGCTGCAGCAGGCCTGGCTGGCCGCAGCCGCCGCGCAACCCGAACGCCTGCACACGCGCTTCGGTACACCGGTGTCGGCCTTGAAGCCGCTGCCGGGCGGCGTGGAGGTGGACGCCGGCATTGCCGAGCATTTCGACCTGGCCGTGGTCGCCGAAGGCGGCGTCTTCGCCGACCAGGCGCGCAAGGCGGTCGCCGCCGCCTACGGCCAGACCGCCTGGGTCGGCACGGTGAAGCTGGACCGGGCGACGCCCGGCCGCGCCTTCGAACGCTTCACCCGGCAAGGGCCGGCGGCCCTGCTGCCGCTGCAGCCCGGCCCCGACGGCACGCAGCGCGCCGCGCTGGTGTGGTGCGTGGCCGACGCCGACGACCCGGTGCGCGACCTCGACACCGCGCAGCGCCTGGCCGTGCTGAACACGATCTTCCCGCTGGAAGCCGGCCGCCTGACCGCGCTGTCGCCCTTGAAATCATTCATGCTGGGTTTGAACGCCGAACGCACCTTGGTCGATGGCCGCACGGTGCGCATTGGCAACGCCGCCCAGACCTTGCACCCGGTGGCCGGCCAGGGCCTGAACCTGGGCCTGCGTGACGCCCACGAACTGGTCAGCGTGCTGCGCTGGGCCACGGACCTGGATGCCGCCCTGCAGCGGGTGGAATGGGCCCGCGCCGCCGACCGCTGGACGACGATAGCCACCACCGACTTCCTGGCCCGCAGCTTCACCTGGGTGCTGCCTGGCGCAGCCGCGCTGCGCGGGCTGGGTCTGGCGGCGCTGCAAGCGTTGCCCCCGGTGAAGGCATGGCTGGCGCGCCGGATGATGTTCGGCGGGCGGTGATGCCCTGGGGCTGCGTCATGGGGTCGTGACGCCAGGGGGCCAGGTCTCACCGTCCGCTCGGCCCGCACCGTCTACAGCCGGCGGTGGGCCAGCGCCGGCAGTTGCATGCGGACTTGCGCCAGCCGTGCGGTGTCCACCTCGGCGATGACGAAGCCTTCCCCTTCGGCGCGCTCGTCCACCACCACGCCCCAGGGGTCCACGATCATGCTGTGGCCCCAGGTGCGACGGCCGTTGGGGTGGATGCCGCCCTGCGCAGCGGCCAGCACATAACACTGGTTTTCCACGGCGCGGGCGCGCAGCAGCAGTTCCCAGTGCGCCTGGCCGGTGGTGTGGGTGAAGGCGGCGGACACGCAGATGACGTCACAGGGCGGCGTCATCAGGGCGCGGTAGAGCTCGGGGAAGCGCAGGTCGTAGCAGATCGACAAACCGACGCGCAGCGGCCCGGCCTGCAGCGCCACCGGCTCACGGCCCGCGCACAAGGTACGGCCTTCGTCGTAGCTTTCGCGGCCGTTGTCGAAGGCAAAGAGGTGGACCTTGTCGTAGTGCGCGGCCTCGACGCCGTCGGGGCCGTAGACGCAACAGCGGTTCAGCACCTGGCCGACCAGGCCCGTACGCACCGGCAGCGTGCCGCCGACCAGCCAGATGGCGTGCTCGCGCGCGCTTTCGGCCAGGAAGCGCTGGATGGGGCCGTCGCCAGGGGCCTCGGCCAGGGCCAGCTTGTCGGTGTCGCGCTGGCCCATGGTGCAGAAGTACTCGGGCAGTTGCACCAGCCCGGCACCGGCACCGGCGGCCTCGGCGATCAGCCGGGCTGCGGCTACACGGTTGGCGGGCCACTCGGGGGTGGAAACCATCTGGACGGCAGCGATCTTCATCGACACATTGTGCGGTCAGTCCCGGCCTGCCGCAGCCGCCTCTCTGCCATTGGCAGCAAGCCGGTCCGACTGCGCTTATCCTGCACGGGGTCGGCCGCTGCACCGAGGGCGGCACGCCAACGATGACCCCGAGGGACCCTTGATGCAGACAGCCGAAGCGCAGCCCCTGGCCACAGCCCCGGCCGCGTACAGCCGCTTCGTGCAGCGCATCCGCCGGCGCTATGCCGCCGAACTGGGGCTGCTGCCGCCCGGCGCACCCGACGCCGCCGGCATCACGGCCCTGGTGCGCCGCCTGCAGGACACCGGCCGCGATCTGCCCTGTGCCCTGCGCGTGGCGCGGCACCTGGTGGTCGAACGGCTGGCGGTGCTGGACATCGAAGAGCAGGCCACGCTGGACACCGTCACCCAGACCATGACGGCGCTGGCCGAGGCCACGCTGGAACTGGCCCTGGTCCAGGCGCAGACCGAAGCCGATGCCCGCCATGGTGCGCCGCTGAACGAACACGGCCAGCGCATCGAATTCTGGGTCGTCGGCATGGGCAAGCTGGGTGCGCGCGAGCTGAACGTGTCGTCCGACATCGACCTGGTCTATGTCTACGAAGACGACGGGCAGACGACCGGCGCGCGGCCCGTCTCGGCCCACGAATACTTCAGCCTGGTGGCCAAGCGCCTGTACGCGCTGATCGGCGAGACCACCGATGACGGCCTGGTCTTTCGCGTCGACCTGGCGCTGCGGCCCAACGGCAACTCGGGCCCGCCCGTCGTCAGCCTGGCCATGCTGGAAGACTATTTCCAGGTGCAGGGCCGCGAATGGGAACGCTTCGCCTGGCTGAAGAGCCGCGTGGTGGCGCCGCGCGCGGCGGTCACCAGCGGGCGGGCGCTGGCGCTGCGGGCCCTGGTCACCCCTTTCGTCTACCGCCGTTACCTCGACTACGGCATCTTCGAAGGCCTGCGCCAGCTGCACCGCAAGATCCGCGACGAAGCGCAGCGCCGCGCCGCCGGCCGGCCCGAACGCGCCAACGACGTGAAGCTGTCGCGCGGCGGCATCCGCGAGATCGAGTTCACCGTGCAGCTGATGCTGGTGGTGCGTGGCGGGCAGTACCCCGAGATCCGCACCCGCAGCACCCTGCGCGGCCTGCAGCGGCTGGTCGGCCGCGGTCTGATGAAGCCCGCCACCGCGCACAAGCTGGCCGCCGGCTACATCTTCTTGCGCCGCGTCGAGCACCGCATCCAGTTCCTCGACGACCAGCAGACGCATGTGCTGCCGAGCCAGGACGATGACCTGAGCTGGATCGCCAGCAGCCTGGGTTTCCCCAGCCCGAACCCCGCCAAGCCGGGGGCCTGCGCGATGCTGGCCTGCCTGATGGAAGTGCGCGAGACCGTGGCCGCCGAATTCGACGCGCTGCTGCGCGACGGCCAGGGCGCCACCAGCGACGGCGGCAAGGCCTGCAAGGGTTGCGCGCCCGGCCCGCTGCCGGTGGACAGCGTAACCCTGCTCGAACGGCTGCCGGCCGAACTGGCGCAGCGGCTGCGCCCCTGGGTGCTGCAAGCCCGGGTGCAGGGCCTGCGCGACGACAGCCGCATGCGGCTGGGCCGGCTCATGCAGCGCACCGACGCCGCCTTGCACGACGGCAGTTGCACGATGGCCGCCGCGCTGCGTTTCGTCGACTGGCTCGACACGCTGCTGCGCCGCGAAAGCTACCTGGCGCTGATGGTCGAACGACCCGAGGTCCACCTGCGCCTGTTGCGCTTGCTGGGGCTGGCGCGTTGGCCGATGCAGTACCTGATGCGCCACCCGGGCGTGATCGACGAACTGGCCGACGAACGCATGCTGGACGAGCGCTTCGACGCGGCAGCGCTGAAGGCCGAACTGGAAGACCGGCGCAGTGGCTGGGAACGGTCGGGCGAAGCCGACGAAGACAAGCTGATGGACACCCTGCGCCGCGCCCACCATGCGGAGGTCTTCCGCACGCTGGTGCGCGACGTCGAAGGCCGCATCACCGTGGAACAGGTGGCCGACGACCTGTCGGCGCTGGCCGACACCGTGATCGACGTCGCGCTGCGCTGGGTCTGGGCGCACTGGAAACAGCGCCACCGCGCAACGCCGGGCATCGCCGTCATCGCCTACGGCAAGCTGGGCGGCCTGGAACTGGGCTACGGCAGCGACCTGGACGTGGTCTTCCTCTACGACGACAGCGACGAGGCCGACAAGTCGGCCGCGCAAACCGTCTATGCCGCCTTCGTGCGCAGGCTGATCACCTGGCTGACGCTGCGCACGGCGGCCGGCGAGCTGTTCGACATCGACACCGCACTGCGGCCGAACGGCAATTCCGGCCTGCTGGTGACCTCCGTGAACGCCTTCGAGCACTACCAGGTCGACCGCGGCAGCAACACCGCCTGGACCTGGGAGCACCAGGCCCTGACGCGGGCCCGCGTGGCCGCCGGCACACCCGCGGTGGCGGCCCGCTTCGAGGCCACGCGGCGCGCCGTGCTGACCGCGCCGCGCGACGCCCACGCGCTGCGCGACGAGATCCGCGCCATGCGCGAGAAGGTGCGCGCCGCGCGGCCGGTACCCGCCGGTCGCTTCGACGTCAAGCACAGCCCGGGCGGCATGATGGATGTCGAGTTCGCGGTGCAGTTTCTGGTGCTGTCGCAGTCGGCCGCGCACCCGGCGCTGCTCGACAACGCCGGCAACATCGCCCTGCTGCGACGTGCCGAAGACGCCGGCCTGCTGCAGCCCGGCGTGGGTGTGGCCGCCGCCGACGCCTACCGCGAACTGCGCCGCGCCCAGCACCAGGCCCGGCTGGACGAGCGCGCCACGCAGTTCGACCCCGACAGCCTGGCCGGGCCCCGCGACGCCGTGCTGGCGCTGTGGCGGGCCGTTTTCGCTTGACGGCCGCCTGGCGCCAACTCGGCGTACCCGGCCGTGCTTGGCTGGCACTGGCGGCGCTGCTGGCCGGCGCCAGCGTGGCGGCCTGGTGGCTGCCGACGGCGCAGCTGGACTGGCAGCCCGAGCTGGCGCTGGCGCAACCCTGGCGCGCCTGGACCGCCGTGGCCGTGCACTGGAGCGAGCAGCACCTGCTGGCCAATCTGGGGGCGGCGCTGGCCGTGGCGGCCTTCGGCTGGGCGGCGCCGCTGCCGCTGCGCGCGGCCGGGGCCTGGGGGCTGGCCTGGCCCCTGACCCACGCGGGGTTGCTGGTGCAGCCCGCGCTGGCGCATTACGGCGGCTTGTCGGGCGTGCTGCACGCGGGTGTCGCGGTGGCCAGCGTCTGGCTGGTGGTGACGGCCCGCGGCCGCGCGCGGCTGATCGGCGCCGCGGTGTTCGTCGGCTTGTTGCTCAAGCTGCTGGCCGAAACGCCCTGGGGCCCGCCGCTGCGCACCGGCACCGGCTTCGACATCGCCACCGCGCCGCTGGCCCACGCCACCGGTGCGCTGGCCGGGGTGCTCTGCGCAGCACTCTGCCTGCTCATGGCGCGCCGCCAGCGGCCCGTGCCGCGCAGGTGACACCGCCGGCGCTGTCGGCCGCCTAGACTACCGGCCGCGTCCCGTTCACCCCAAGGAATCAGCCATGACCATCACCCTGTGCGGCCTGCCGATGTCGAACTACTACAACAAGGTCAAGCTGGCCCTGTTGGAAAAGGGCGTGCCCTTCACCGAAGAGCGGGTCTCCACCGGCTCGAAAGATGAAGCCGTGCTGGCCGCCACACCGCTGGGCAAGATCCCGTTCATCCGCGTGGACGGCCAGACCTTGTGCGAAAGCCAGGTCATCGTCGACTTCCTGGAAGCCCGCTACCCGCAGCCGGCGCTGGTGCCGGCCGACCCGCTGGCCGCTGCCAAGGTACGGGAACTGTGCACCTTCATCGAACTGCACATGGAACTGGTGGCGCGCGAACTCTACGGCCAGGCCTTCTTCGGCGGCAGCGTCAGCGACGAGGTGAAGGCCAGCGTGCGCAAGCGCCTGACCCGCAACATCGCGGCCTTCCAGCGTCTGGCGCGCTTTGCACCTTATGTGGGTGGCGACACCTTCACGCTGGCCGACTGCTCGGCCTGGGCCAGCCTGCCGCTGGTCGGCATGGCCACCAAGGCGGTGCTGGGTGAAGACCTGCTGGTGGCCGCCGGTGTGGACTGGAAGACCTACAGCCGCATGGTGGGTGAGCGCCCCACCGCCATCCAAGTGGCCGCCGACCGCCAGGCCAGCGCCAAGCCCTGAGCCGAACCCGCTACCCGGGCGGCCGGACGCCGCGAGCCGCCTAGACCGACCGCGGCGCCGCGGCCGCGGCCGCCACCGCCGCCGTGATTTCCTTGCGGTAGCGGTTCAGTTCCTGCACGCTGGCGAAGCTGCGTTCCATCAACAGGCCTAGGTTGTGCAGGATGCGCTCGACGACCTTGCCTTCCCAGACCGCATCAAACTGGATCTGCTTGTCCAGCCACTGTTCCAGCCATTCCGGATTGGGCAGGCGGCTCTGGATGGTGTCGCGCGGGAACAGGCCCGCGTTGACATGCAGATTGGTCGGGTGCAGGGCCTGCGCCGTGCGCCGTGCGCTGGCCATCAACACGCCGATCTTGGCGAAGGCTGCGCGCGCTTCGTCGCCGAACTTGCCCATCGCCCGCTTCATGTAGCGCAGGTAGGCGCCGCCATGGCGGGCCTCGTCCTTGGCCAGGGTTTCGTAGATGGCCTTGATGACGGGTTCGCTGTGCCATTCAGAGGCGCGGCGATACCAGTGGTTGAGGCGGATCTCGCCGCAGAAATGCATCATCAGCGTTTCCAGCGCCGGTGCCGGGTCGAACTCGAAGCGGATGGCGTGCAGTTCTTCTTCGCTGGGCACCAGGTCGGGCCGGAAGCGGCGCAGGTACTCCATCAGCACCAGGCTGTGCTTCTGCTCTTCGAAGAACCACACGCTCATGAAGGCGCTGAAGTCGCTGTCGTCGCGGTTGTCGCGCAGGAACATCTCGGTGGCCGGCAGCGCCGCCCACTCGGTGATGGCGTTCATCTTGATGGTCTGCGCCTGCTCTTCGCTGAGCCGGCTGGCATCGAAGGCGTCCCAGGGGATGTCGCGGTCCATGTTCCAGCGCACCGCTTCCAACTGGCGGAACAGCTCGGGGTAGAGCATGGCTTTGGGCGTGGCGGCGGTCAGGGCTTCAGCGGGCTTCATGAGAATCATTCTAGGCAGGCCAGATCCAAGTTGCCAGCCGGGCTGGGGCGACCCTGACGCCAGCGCATCAAGGCCGCCGCCAGGTCATCCAGCCCGTGCAAGGCCAGCACGCCGGGTATCGCCCGGCGCTGCAAGGCCGGCGCACTGCCGCCGGCCCACAGCGAGACCTGCGGCGGCAGCTTGGCGCGCAGTTCGGTCAGGCTGTCGATGACCTGGTTCGGGCTGACGCAGGCCGTGAAGCTCAAGGCCACGATGTCGCTGCGGTAGGCCCGGGCGGCCAGGGCGATGTCCCACACCGGCGTCTGCACCCCCAGCGACACGCAGCGGCAACCGTCCATCGCCAGCAAGGCCTCGACCATCAGCAGGCCCAGACCGTGCTGTTCGCCCGGCAGGGTGGTCAGCAACACGCGCGGCGCATCGTCACGGTCGCTGGGCGGGATGGCGGCCAGCGCGCCGCGCAGCACCGATTGCACCGCTTCGCTGTAGGCGTGCTCCTCGAAGATCTCCATCTGCCCGCGGATCCAGGCGTCGCCCACCGCCACATTCAAAGGCCCCAGCACGTCGGTGATGAAGCGCTGCACGCCGTGCCGGACCAGCAGGCGCTGGAGTTCGTTGCGCAGCGCGGGCAGGTCGTGGCTGCGGATCAGCTCGAGCTGGGCGCGCAATTCGACCGACCCCAGGGCCGCCTCGACACCGCGCTGGGGCTGATCGACGGTCTGCTCGGCCAGGTGCTGCAGCTGGTCCAGCGGCAGCGGGACGATGCGGCCCGGCCGGTGCCCCACGTCGAGCAGGCGCTTCACCACGCGCAGCTTTTCGACCTGCTCCAGCGTGTAGGCCCGCTCCCCCGCGCCGTCGCGCAGCGGTGTCGGGAAGCCGTAGCGGCGCTCCCAGACACGCAGCGTGTCCTTGCTCAGGCGCGTGTCGCGCTCCACGGCGGCGATCGACAGCGTCAAGGAGGAGGAGGTGGACCGGTCGTTCACGGCAGCGTCAGTTCGGGGGTCTTGGGGATAAGGCCGATGCGTGCAGGACGACCAGACGGCTATTCTTCATTCTGATCCGAGTCAATTCGATGCGCAAACAGGACAAGTCCCCGATCGGCCGACAGGGCTGCACGCCAAACCCCCGGGGACATGTCGGCCTCTCGGCGCCGTCCGGCCGGCAAGATTACCATCCAGTCTAAATGAGACTGATCAGTTCACAATGGCTAGCCTTGCACCCGACACCGCCATCCTGGCGCAGGACCGCTGCGGGCAGCGGCCGTTTCAGCGGAGCGGCGCGATGAAGCGCGTGGCGGTGGTCGGCTCGGGCATCGCGGGCCTGGCCACAGCGCATGCGCTGAGCCAGCAGGCGCAGGTCACGCTGTTCGAGGCCGGCTCCTACTTCGGCGGCCACACGCACACCGTCGACATCACCTTGAACGGCGTGCACGGCCCGGTCACCCACGGCGTGGACACCGGCTTCCTGGTCTTCAACCACCGCACCTACCCCGAGCTGGTTCGCCTCTTGGAGCAGCAGCAGGTGGAAACGGTGGCCTCCGACATGTCGTTCTCGGTGCAGGTGCGCCAGGACGACCTGGAGTGGAGCGGCTGCGATCTGAACACCGTCTTCGCGCAGCGCCGCAACCTGCTGCGGCCCCGCTTCCTGCGCATGCTGGCCGACGTGCTGCGCTTCAACAAGCTGGCCACGGCCATCGCCCTGCGCGGCGCCGATGCCGAACTGGCCGAACCCATCGCCGACTTTCTCGACCGCGAAGGCTTCAATGCCGCCTTCCGCGACTGGTACTTCCTGCCGATGATCGGTTGCATCTGGTCCTGCCCAACCGACCAGATGCTGCGCTTTCCGGTCGGCACCATGATCCGCTTCTGCCACAACCACGGCCTGATCCAGGTGGCCGACCGGCCGCAGTGGCACACCGTGCGCGGCGGCGCCAAGCACTATGTCGCCAAGCTGCTGCAGGGCATCCCCGATGCCCGGCTGAACACGCCCGTGCGCCGCGTGCGCCGCATGCCCGCCGGCGCGGGCGACCTGCGCGGCCGGGCTGGGGTGTTGGTGGCCACCGACCACGGCGCCGAGCGCTTCGACGAGGTGGTGCTGGCCTGCCACAGCGACCAGAGCCTGGCGCTGCTGGCCGATGCCAGCGAAGCCGAGCGCAGCATTCTGGGCGCCATCCGCTACCACCCCAATCGCGCGCTGCTGCACACCGACGCCGGCGTGCTGCCGCAACGCCGGCTGGCCTGGGCCGCCTGGAACTACGCCCGGGCTGCCGACACCGGCCGCGAGCAGGCTGCCGTGTGCCTGCACTACCTGATCAACCGCTTGCAACCGCTGCCCTGGGCGCAGCCGGTGGTGGTCTCGCTGAACCCCGACCCGGCCCTGATGCCCGACCCGTCAACGGTGCTGGGCGAGTACCACTACAGCCACCCGGTGTTCGACGGCGCCGCCGTGCAAGCGCAACAGCGGCTGGGCGAGATCCAGGGCCAATCGGGCCTGTGGTTCTGTGGCGCCTGGACGCGCTACGGCTTTCACGAAGACGGCCTGACTTCGGGGCTGAATGTCGCGCAGGCCCTGAGCGAACGCTGGCTGCGCGACGGCGCGACGCGCGTGGCGGCATGAACGCCCTCGGCGCGGGCGGTACGCCGGCACGGGCCCAGCTGGGCACGGGCGTGGTGCGCCACCACCGGCTGCGGCCGCGTGACCACGCCTTCGCCTACCCGACCTATTTCCTGATGCTGCCGATGCGCACGCTGCGCAGCGCACCCTGCACCGCGCTGGCGCGCAACCGCCGCGGTCTGCTGAGCTTCCACGACCGCGACCACGGGCTCGGCGGCGCCGATGCGCTGGCCTGGCTGGAGGAGCTGCTGGCGTCTGAAGACATCGTCGATGCGCAGGGCGAAGTCTGGCTGCACACCTACCCGCGGGTGCTGGGCTACGTCTTCAAGCCGGTCAGCTTCTGGTACTGCCACCGCGCCGACGGCACGCTCGCCGCCGTGGTCGTCGAGGTCAACAACACCTTTGGCGAACGCCACTGCTACCTGCTGGCCGGCGCCGAGCTGGGCTACGGCCGCGAACTGCGGGCCCGCAAGGTGTTTCACGTCTCGCCGTTCTGCCAGGTCGAGGGCGGCTACCGCTTCCGCTTCATGCGCACCGCAGACCGCACCGTGGCCCGCGTGGACCACGACGACGCGGCCGGCGCGCTGCTGCAGACCAGCGTCAGCGGCCACCTCGCCCCGCTGACCCCGCGCGCCGTGCGCGGCGCCTTCTTCGGCATGCCGCTGATGACCCTGGGCGTGCTGTTGCGCATCCACTGGCATGCGCTGCTGCTGTGGCGCAAGCACGTGCCCTTCGTTGCCAAGCCGGCGCCGCCGCAGGCTTTCGTGACCCGTTGATCACTGTCGTCCAACCCTCCGGCCCGCCGTTCATGACCAGCACCATCGCCACCCCGTTCGCCCTGCCCGACACCGCGCCGGCATCCGCACGCGCCCTCTTCCGCTTGCTGCGGCAGTTGCGCGCGGGCTCGCTGGACCTGCAACTGCCCGACGGATCGCAGGCCCATTTCGGCAGCCACGGCCCGCACGGCGAACACAGCGAACCGCACGCGGCGATCCGCCTGCACGACTGGAGCGTGTGCAGCGCGGCGCTGAAAAGCGGCGACATCGGTTTCGCCGAAAGCTTCATCGCCGGCGGCTGGAGCAGCCCCGACGTGGTGGCGCTGCTGAAGCTGTTCATCGCCAACCGCGAGGCGATGGAGACCATGATCTACGGCAGCTGGTGGGGTTCGCTGGCGTACCGACTCAAGCACCTGCTGAACCGAAACTCGCGCCAGGGCAGCCGCAAGAACATCCACGCCCACTACGACATCGGCAACCCGTTCTACCGCCTGTGGCTGGACGAGACCATGAACTACAGCAGCGCCATGTTCGAAGGCGATTTCAGCAAGCCGACATCGGAAGCCCAGGCCGCGAAGGTGCGCCGCGCCATCGGCGAATGCGAATTGCAGCCCGGCCAGCGCCTGCTGGAAATCGGCTGCGGCTGGGGCGCGCTGGCCGAGTGCGCGGCCGGTGAGTTCGGCGCCCACGTCACTGGCGTGACGCTGTCCACCGAGCAGCTCGAATTCGCCCGCGACCGCGTCGCCCGCGCCGGCCTGGCAGCGCGCACCGACCTGCGCCTGCAGGACTACCGCGACATCGCCGACGGGCCTTACGACGCCATCGCATCCATCGAGATGTTCGAGGCCGTGGGCCGCGAATACTGGGGCAGCTTCTTCGGCTCGCTGCGCGAGCAGCTCAAGCCCGGTGGCCGGGCCTGCATCCAGACCATCACCATCCGCGACGACCTCTTCGAACGCTACCTGCGCTCATCCGACTTCATCCAGCAGTACATCTTCCCCGGCGGCCTGCTGCCCAGCCCGCAGGCCTTCCGCGCCGAAGCCGCCAAGGCCGGGCTGGAAGTCGTCAACGAATGCGCTTTCGGCACCTGCTACGCCGAAACGCTGCGCCGCTGGCGCCTGCAGTTCCTGAAGCAGGACCGGCAGGTGCGGCAACTCGGTTTCGACACCCGATTCATGCGCATCTGGGAGTTCTACCTGGCTTACTGCGAAGCCGCTTTCGACACCGGCAACACCGACGTGATGCAGTTCACCCTGCGGCGGCCGGCGTGAACCGGACACGGCGACTGTGGCTGGCGGCCTTGCTGGCCGCCACCGGGTCGCCGTGGGCCCAGACCGCCGGCACCGTGCCCGCGGAGTTGGCTGCGCTGCTGCCCGCCGCTCGCTTGCAGGGCCGCGCGCGCCTGCGCTTCCTGGGCTTGTCCGTCTACGAGGCGCGTTTGTGGCTGGGCGTCACGCCCGTCGCCACCGACTGGGCGGCCGCGCCCTTCGCCATCGAGATCGAATACGCGCGCAGCTTGTCGGGTTTGCTGATCGCCGACCGCTCGCTCGCCGAGATGCGGCGCCAGGGTGAGATGGCGCCCGATGTCGCCGAACGCTGGCTGACAACGATGAAGGCGCTGTTCCCCGACGTGCGGGATGGCGACCGCCTGGTCGGCGTGCACACGCCGGGCCAGGGCGCGCGCTTCTTCCTGAATGGCAGCCCGCGCGGCACCACACTGGACGAGGCCTTTTCGCGCGCCTTCTTCGGCATCTGGCTGTCGCCGCGGACGTCGGAGCCCGCGATGCGCATGGCCTTGCTCGGATCGGCCCCTTGACCAGCACCGTCGTCACGGCCCCCGCCCCCAGCGCCTGGCAAGGCGGCTGGCTGCAGGGCCTGCGCTACGGTGGCCTGGGCCTGCCGCTGGCTTTCGTGGCGCTGCCGCTCTACGTCATCCTGCCCAGCCACTACGCCAGCACCTTCGGCATCCCGCTGGCCACGCTGGGCGCGCTGCTGCTGGGCGCGCGCCTGTTCGACGCGGTGGCCGACCCGTGGATAGGCCGCCAGGTGGACCGCTGGTTCACGCAGTCGCTGGCCCGCGTGCTGGGGGCCGCGGCGCTGGCGGCCGCCGTGCTGGCCCTGGGCTTTCGCGGCCTGTTCTTTCCGCCGGTTCAGGGCCAGTCTGCGCTGCTGGTCTGGTGCGCGGCGCTGCTGGCGGTCACCTACCTCAGCTACAGCGTGCTGTCGGTGCTGCACCAGGCCTGGGGCGCGCGGCTGGGCGGTGACGAGGTGCAGCGCGCACGCATCGTGTCGTGGCGCGAAGGGCTGGCGCTGGTGGGCGTGCTGGTGGCCAGCGTGCTGCCGGCGGTGGCCGGTTTGTCGGCGGCCAGCATCGTCTTCGCGTTGGCGCTGGGCGCCGCCTGGCTGTTGCTGCGACGGGCCCCCGCGCCGCGGATCGAGGCGGCCCGCGCTGCAGCGCCCGGGCTGGCCGGACAGTCCTGCCCACCCAGCCCTCCCAGCACCTTGGCCACGCCGGCCTTCCGCCGCCTGCTGGCCATCTACCTCGTCAACGGCGTGGCCAGTGCGGTGCCGGCCACGCTGGTGCTGTTCTTCATCCGCGACAAGCTGCAGGCCCAAGCCTACGAGCCGCTTTTCCTGGCCAGCTACTTTGCGGCCGGCGCCTTGTCGATGCCGCTGTGGACGCGCGCCGTGCTGCGCTTCGGCCTGGCGCGTTCCTGGCTGGCCGGCATGGCGCTGGCCATCGCCACCTTCGCCTGGGCCACGCTGCTGGGCGCGGGCGACGTGGCGGCCTACACCGCCGTCTGCGTCGCCAGCGGCGTGGCCTTGGGTGCCGACCTGACGCTGCCCGGCGCGCTGCTGGCTGGCGTCATCCAGCGGGCCGGCCACGCGCAGCAGCTGGAAGGCGCCTACTTCGGATGGTGGAACTTCGCCACCAAGCTCAACCTGGCGCTGGCCGCGGGCATCGCCCTGCCGCTGCTGGGCGCCTTCGGCTACACGCCGGGCAGCCGCGACGGCGCGGCGCTGCAGGCGCTGACCATCGCCTACTGCCTCTTGCCCTGCGCGCTCAAGCTGGCCGCCGCAGGGTTGCTCTGGACCACCTGGCTGCGCAAGGAAAATCTGACATGACAAGCCTGAACTTCTTCCGCCCGTCCATCGCCCGACTGGCCGCACTGTCGGTGGCCGCTGCGCTGCTGGCGAGTTGCGCCTCGACCCCGGTGCCCGCCGACTACGCGGCCGAGCAGCCGGTCCTCGACCTGAAGCAGTACTTCAACGGTGAACTGGTCGCACACGGTCTGTTCACCGATCGCGCCGGCAAGGTCGCACGCCGTTTCACGGTGCAGATGACCGGCACCTGGCAGGGCCAGAACGGCACGCTGGACGAGCGCTTCACCTACAGCGACGGCAAGACCGAGCGCCGCGTCTGGCGCCTGACCGACGAAGGCGGCGGCCGCTACACCGGCCGCGCCGACGACGTGGTCGGCGTGGCCGAAGGCCGCGCTGCGGGCAATGCACTGAACTGGCGCTACACGCTGGCCCTGCCGGTGGACGGCAAGGTTTACGAGGTGCAGTTCGACGACTGGATGTACCTGATGGACGAGCGCGTGATGCTGAACAAAGCTGCGATGAGCAAGTTCGGTTTCGGCCTGGGTGAAGTGACGCTGTCCTTCACCAAGAAGCTGCCCTGAAAGTCACCCTGAAGATCGGCTCGAAAGCAACACGATGGCCCTGAACCCCCGCATCGAAGACTGGACCGGCCGCACGGTGTGGCTGGTCGGCGCGTCCACCGGCATCGGCCGCGCGACGGCCAGCGCGCTGCATGCGGCCGGAGCGCGCGTGGTGGTGTCGGCCCGCAGCCGCGAGGCGCTCGACGCTTTCGTCGCTGCGCACCCCGGCAGCCTGGCCATCGCGCTGGACGCCACCGACCGCGCCGCGATGCACGCCGCCGCCGCGCAGATCGTGGCCACGTACGGCCGCATCGACCTGGCGATGTACTGCGCCGGCACCTACGCGGCCATGCGCGCCACCGCCTTCGACCTGGACGTGGCGCTGCGCCATGTGCGCGTGAACTACGACGGCGCGCTGTTCATGCTGGACGCCGTGCTGCCCACGCTGCTGGCGCAAGCCCAGGCAGGGCGCGGCGGCCACATCAGTCTGGTCAGCAGCGTGGCCGGCTTCCGCGGCCTGCCGCAGTCGCTGGCTTACGGCCCGACCAAGGCCGCGCTGATCAACCTGGCTGAGACGCTGTACCTCGACCTGTCGCCGCTGAAGGTCGGCGTGTCGGTCATCAACCCGGGCTTCGTCGAAACGCCGCTGACCGCGCAAAACGAATTCAAGATGCCGGCGCTGATCACGCCCGAACAGGCCGCCGCGCATATCCTGGCGGGCTGGCGCGCGGGCGAATTCGAGATCCATTTCCCCAAGCGCTTCACGCTGTGGTTGAAGGCCCTGCGGCACCTGCCCTACAGCGCTTACTTCGCGGCCATCAGCCGCTCGACGGGCTTGTGATGGCGGCCGCCATGGACCCCCATGTCGCCCGCATCGCGCAGGCCTTCGAGCAACTGACACCGGCCAGCCTGGCCCGGCTGGGTGACCTGTACACCGCCGACGCCCGCTTCAAGGACCCCTTCAACGAGGTGCAGGGCGTGCCGGCCATCCGCGCCGTCTTCGAGCACATGTACGCGACGCTGGATGCGCCGCGCTTCGTGGTCCGCGACGTGGTGGCGCAAGGCGACCAGTGCTTCCTGACCTGGGACTTCATCTTCCGCATGCGCCGCTTCAACCGCGACGAGCAGACCGTGCGCGGCGGCTCGCACCTGGTGCTGGCCGACGACGGCCGCATCAGGCTGCACCGCGACTACTGGGACGTGGCCGAAGAACTCTACGAAAAGCTGCCCCTGGTGGGCAGCTTGATGCGCTGGCTGAAACGCCGCGCGAACCGTTGAACCCTGGCTGGCGCTGGCGCGGCGCGCGGGCCTACTTCTGGCCTTCGGTCAAGGACATGGTCTGGAACAGGCCGCTCTTGTCGACGAAGAAGACCTCGGTGAACTTGACGGTTCCGCCGGCCATCTTCACCGGCGCCGGGTAGGGCGCCGCACGCCGGATCATGGCCAGCACCCAGGGTGCCACCTCGTCGGCCGCCGGCTTGCGCACGACGGTGATGTCGACCACCTTGCCGGTGGCGTCGATATCGGTCTCGACCATCATCACCCCGTACAGCAGCGGTTGCAGCTTGCCGCGGTAGATGCGCATCGGGTAGCAGGCATACAGGTGGCGCGCGGCATCGACGCGGTATTCCGCCTCGGCATCGTTGGTCGAATCCCGGGGCGTCGCGCACAAGGGTGCGGGGACCATGCTGAACTGGGCCAGCGCGACGGGTGCGGTCAACACGCCGCCCAGCAGCAGCAGGGCGCGGGCCCAGGCAGACGAACGACCCCGCGTCTCGCGATAGTTCTGCATGATTTTCGGCCCCGTCCGGTTGCCCCTGGGCTGAGCACAAGGAGTTGAAGAAGGTTACACCAGGGCTTCAGGCTGGTGCGGCGCCTCTCGTGCTGACGGCCCGCAAGAAGCGTGATCGGGTGTGACTAACGCAACCAACCCTTGCGCCGGAAGTAGATGAAGGGCGCGGCCACCGAGGCCACCATCAGGCCCAGGGCGTACAGATAGCCGTGGCTCCATTCGAGTTCGGGGATGGACTTGAAGTTCATGCCGTAGATGCTGGCGATCAGCGTGGGCGGCAGCAGCGCCACGCTGGCCACCGAAAAGATCTTGATGATCTTGTTCTGGTTGATGTTGATGAAGCCCACCGTGGCGTCCATCAGGAAGTTGATCTTGTCGAACAGGAAGGCCGTGTGCGAATCGAGCGAATCGATGTCGCGCAGGATCTGCCGCGCCTCTTCGAACTGCTCGGCATTCAGCATGCGGCTGCGCATCATGAAGCTGAGCGCACGGCGGGTGTCCATGACGTTGCGGCGGATGCGGCCGTTCAAGTCTTCTTCGCGGGCGATGGCCGTCAGCGCGGCGCCGGCCACCTGGTCGTTGACGTCCTGCGTCAGCACCCGGGCGCTGACTTTTTCCAGTCCGTCGTAAATGCCTTCCAGCGCATCGGCCGAATATTCGGCGTCGGCGTCATAGAGCTTCAGGAGCACGTCCTTGGCGTCTTCGATCAAGGCCGGGATGCGCCGGGCGCGCAGACGCAGCAGGCGAAACACCGGTAGGTCTTCGCCGTGGATGGAGAACAGCACGTTCTTCGACAGGATGAAGGCCACGCGCACATTGCGCGCCGGTTCCGGGTCGGGGCCGTCGCCCGCATCGATCAGGAAGTCCGACCGGATGTGCAATTCGCCGTTGTCTTCCTCGTAGAAACGGGCTGACTCTTCGAGGTCGTCGTCGACGGCGTCGCTCGGAATGCTCAGCCCGAAGTGCTGCTGGATCCAGCCCTTTTCTTCGAGCGTCGGGTTCTCCAGATCGACCCAGACCGGCTGGAGATGGGTCAGGGCGCCAGGGGATTCGATCTCTTCCTGGAAAAGCCGGCCATTGACCAGCGTGAAGACGTTCAGCATCGGCAACTTTCGTCAGCGCGGCAGCCACCGGGGCGGCAGCGGGCGGGTTGGGGCGGATGTTCGGGTTCCGTCTCAGCCCGGCCAGCCACGCTGGGCCCGGGTGGACGGTCACCGAGGGTGTATCGGGTCCAAGCGGTCGCTCCGAAAGATCAATCTGGAATTATGCCTCGCAGACCTGCTTCCACAGCGGATGCTGCGGCTGCGGCAATGGCAGACTCTGCGGATGTTGAGATCACCCATAAAACGCCTGATGCGGTGGGTCGGCTGGCTCGGGCTGAGCGGCGCCGTCCTCGCTGCCCTCGCCGGCTCGGCGGCCCTGCTGGCGGGCGGCGCGCTGCAGAACGAACCGGCGGTGTCGCTGCGTGGCGAGATCGACGCCGGCGACATCGCCCGCGTGCTGGCCATGGCGCGCGCGCACGACCCGCGCCAGATGGGGCCCGGCCAGCTCGACGCCGTGGTGCTGAGCGAGCGCGACCTGGAACTGCTGATCAACGTCGTCACCAACCGGCGCCTGGGCGCGCCGGTGCGCGTCACCTTGCAGCCCGGTGTCGCTGAATTGCAGGCCAGCGTGCACGTGCCACCCAACCCCTTCGGCCGTTGGCTGAACCTGCAGGCGCAGGTGGTCGAAACAGCCGGCTGGCCCCAATTCACGGCTTTGCGGCTGGGCAGCCTGCCCTTGCCCGGCTGGATCGGCCTGCCCTTGCTGCGCAGTGCAGCAGCCCAGGCCGGCTTGACCGAAGACCTGGCGATGGCCGGTGACGTGATCCGCCGGGTGAATTTCCGCCAGCACCAGCTGGCATTCAGCTACATGCTGCGCAGCGACTCCGTCCAGCGCCTCGCGACGGCGCTGGTGCCGGCGGCCGAACAGCAGCGGCTGCGCGCCTACTCCGACCGCCTGGTCCAGCTGGCGGCGATGCCGGCGACCGAAAGCGGCCGATCGCTGGCGCGCTGGATAGGCCCGATGTTCGAACTGGCCCGCCAGCGCAGCGGCGGCGGTGGCGACGCGGCGGCCGAAAACCGCGCGGCCATCCTGGCCCTGACGCTCTACGCCAATGGCCGCAGCCTGGGCAGTTTCCTGCCGGCCGCACGCGACTGGCCGCAGCCCCGGCCCCAGCGGCTGACGCTGGCCGGGCGCGACGACACGCCGCTGCACTGGTTGATCTCCGCCGCCCTGGCTGTCGACGGCAGCAGCCCTTTTTCGAAGGCCGTGGGCCTGTACAAGGAAGTCGACGACTCGCGGGGTGGCAGCGGCTTCAGCTTCAACGACCTGGCCGCCGACCGGGCCGGCACCCGCCTGGGCGAGTTGGCCGTGCAACAACCGCAACGCCTGCAAGCCGCCCTGGCGCGCGGCGTGCAGGAAGCCGACGTCATGCCCCACGCGGCCGACCTGCCCGAATCGATGCCGGAAGGGGAATTCAAGCGCCGCTTCGGCGGCATCGGCGAACCGCCTTACGTGGCGATGCTGGCCGAGATCGACCGGCGCGTGGACGCCTTACCGGCCTTGCGCTGACGGGCCGCTAAGGGGCTGCGGCGCTCGGCGGTCCGGCCTGGTGGCGGCCGGTCACCATGTCGAAGCGGAACAAACGGCATTCGATGGCGCCGTTCCACAGCGGCACGCGGCGGCTTTCCTTGAGCCGCATGGCGCTGGGCAGTTTCATGTCCGGGCTCAGCAACCAGGCCTGCCAGCCGCTGTACTGGCGCTTCCAGTGCGCCGCCAGCGCGCTGAAGAATTCCGTCGAGGTGCCGCCGCCCTCGAAGCCTTCACGTGAGGTGGTGCTGCCTTGGCCTTTCGGTGCGATGCGCTCGCCATAGGGCGGGTTCATCAGCAGCGTGCCGGCCGCGGCTGGCGGCGGGCGTTGCAGGGCGTCGGCGGTCTTGAACTCGATGGCCCGCGCCACCCCGGCGCGCTCGGCGTTGCGGGTGGCGAAGTCGGTCATGCGGAAGCTGACGTCACCAGCGAACAGCGGCACCGTCGGCGGGTGCACGCGGTCCTGGGCGGCGCGCTGCAGCTCACGCCAGGCCGGCAGGTGCGGCTTGAAAGGCAGCATGCGCTCGAAGGCGAAGCGGCGCTGGCTGCCGGGCGCGATGCCGCAGGCCATTTGCGCCGCTTCGATGACGATGGTGCCGGCGCCGCAACAGGGGTCGAACAGCGGGCCGTCCTCGGCCCGGCCCTGCCAGCCGGCGGCCGCCAGCATGGCGGCGGCCAGGGTTTCCTTCAGCGGCGCTTCGCCGGTGTCTTCGCGCCAGCCGCGCTTGAACAGCGCGTCGCCCGAGGTGTCGGCATACAGGGTGGCGTTCTCGGGGCCGACGAACAGCGTCAAGGGCAGGTCGGGGTGGCGGGTGTCGACGCTGGGCCGCGCGCCGGTCTTCTCTCGCAGCTGGTCGCAGACGGCGTCCTTGATGCGCAGCGCGGTGAAGTTCAGGCTCTGCAGCGGCGAACGCATGGCCACCACATCGACACGCAAGGTCTGCTCGGGCGTGATCCATTGCGACCAGTCGACGCGCAGACCGAGTTCGTAGAGGTCGGTGGTGTCGCGGTAATAGCCCTCGACCAGCGGCCACAGCACGCGCGTGGCCAGGCGGCTTTCCAGGTTGAGCTGCATGGCCATGCGCGCGTCGCCTTCGACCCACACGCCGCCGCGGCCGGTGTCGGCCTTGACGCCGGTGATGCGCAGCACCTCGGCGGCCAGCAGGTCTTCGACGCCGCCGCTACAGGGCAGAAAGAGGAGTGTCATCAGATCGCCTTGCGCAAGCTGGCCGGCGCAATCTTCAGCGCCTCCCGGTATTTGGCCACGGTGCGGCGCGCCACCTGGATGCCCTGTTCTTCCAGCATGTCGCTGATCTGGCTGTCCGACAGCGGCTTGCCGATGTCTTCGGCGGTCACGAACTGCTGGATCAGCGCACGCACCGCGGTGCTGCTGGCGTTGCCGCCGGCTTCGGTATTCAGCGACGAGCCGAAGAAGTATTTGAGTTCGAAGGTGCCTTGCAGCGTCGACATGTATTTGGCCGTGGTGACGCGCGAAATGGTGCTTTCGTGCAGGCCCAGTTCGTCCGCGATCTCGCGCAGCACCAGCGGCTTCATCGCGATGGCACCGTGGGTGAAGAAGCCTTTCTGCCGCTCGACGATAGCCTTGCTGACGCGCAGGATGGTGTCGAAGCGCTGCTGGATGTTCTTCACGAACCAGCGCGCTTCCTGCAGCCGTGAACCCAGCCCGGGCTGGCCGCCCGAGCCGCGCGAACCGCGAACCGCCTGCGCGTAGAGGTCGTTGATGCGCAGCTTGGGCATCACGTCGGGGTTGAGCGTCACGCTCAGGCCGCGGCCGGTCTTGCGCACCAGGACATCGGGCACGATGACATGCGACTCGCCAGGCGCGAAAGCCCGCCCCGGCTTGGGCTCGCAGGCCACGATCAGCGCCTGGGCCAGCCTGACCATGTCTTCGTCGGCCCCGGTCAAGGAGGTCAGGCGCTTCATGTCGCGCTTGGCCAGCAGGTCCAGGTAGTCCTCGCAGATGCGCAGGGCAATCTGGCGCTGCGGGCTGGGACCCAGCAGCTTGAGCTGCAGCGTCAGGCACTCACCGAGGTGGCGCGCACCGACACCGGTGGGCTCCAGGCTCTGCAGCCACAGCAAGGCGCAGCGCAGCCTGTCCTGCAGTTCGCCGCGGCCCTCGGCGCTGTCGATGCCCAGCATCTCGGCCAGCCGTTCGGCGATCTCTTCCAGCGTGTCGGCCAGATAGCCGTCGCCATCCAGCGACTCGATCAACACCTCCAGCGCCGCGTGGTCGGTCGCGGACAGGCGCAGGCCCATGACCTGGGTGCGCAAGTGATCCTGCAGCGACACGGATTCTGCGCGGCGGTCTTGCGCGTCCATGTCGTCGCCGTCTTCCCCCGAGCCCGAACCCGATGCCGACGGCATCTCGCGGATGCCGTCGAAGTCGTCGCCCTCGGTGCCGTTTTCCCAATCGTCGCGCTCGGTCGTGCCGAAGTCGTCACCGCTGATCTCGGGCGTGGACTCGGCCGATTCGGGTGCGTCGGTGGTGGTGGTGGAATCGGCGGCGGTGTCGGCCACCCGGTCGGCGGCCAGTCGCTCGGGCGGCGTCTCGAAGGGGTTGAGCGCCGCGTCCTCCTCCATTTCCAGGAAGGGGTTCTGCTCCAGCATCTGGCCGACTTCCTGGTGCAACTCCAGCGTCGACAGTTGCAGCAGGCGTATCGATTGCTGCAACTGGGGCGTCAGCGCCAGATGCTGGGACAGTCGGACCTGTAACGAGGGCTTCATGTTGGTCTGGGCCCTACATCCTGAAGTTTTCGCCTAGATACACTTTGCGGACCTCGGCATTCGCGACGATCTCCTGAGGCGTGCCCTCGGCCAGGACATGGCCGTCGTTGATGATGTAGGCGCGGTCGCAGATGCCCAGCGTCTCGCGCACGTTGTGGTCGGTGATCAGCACGCCGATGCCGCGCTGGCGCAGGAACTGGATGATTTTCTGGATCTCGATGACGGCAATCGGGTCGACGCCCGCAAAGGGCTCGTCCAGCAGGATGAAGCGCGGCTGGGTGGCCAGCGCACGGGCGATCTCCACGCGCCGGCGCTCACCGCCCGACAGGGCCGGCGCCGGCGAGTCGCGCAGCTTCACGATGGCCAGGTCGTGCAGCAGCTTTTCCAGCAGGTCTTCGATAACGGTGGCGGCCAAGGGGCGACCCTCAGCCCCGAGTTGCAATTCCAGCACCGCGCGGATGTTCTCTTCGACGGTCAGCTTGCGGAAGATCGACGCCTCCTGCGGCAGGTAGGACAGGCCAAGCCGCGAACGGCGGTGGATGGGCAGGTCCTGCACCGCTTGCCCGTCGATGCGGATTTCACCCTCATCGGCGCGCACCAGGCCCACCACCATGTAGAAGGTGGTGGTCTTGCCGGCGCCGTTGGGGCCCAGCAGGCCGACGACCTCGCCGGCACCGACGGCCAGGTGCACGTCCTTGACCACCGTGCGTGGGCCATAGCTCTTGCGCAGGTGCGTGGCTTCGAGCCGGCTGGTGCCGGCTGCCGGGGCGGCTGGCATCAGCGCCACTCCTCGAGGCTGCGCACTGGCGCCAGCGGAGCGGTGGCAGCGGCTGCGCTGGCCGCAGCCGACGCAGGGTCGGGGCGCGGGCTCAGCACCGTGCGCACACGGCCCGTCGGGTTGGCCGCCGACCGGGCACCGGCTTCGACGGTGAAGACCTCGGTCAGGTTGTCCCAGACGACCACACCGCCAGTGATCTCTTCGGCGACACCGGCGCCGCGCAAACGGCGCAGGCCGGCCTGGCCGACAAAGCGCAGGGTGTCGGCGCGGCCATCGAACTCGATGCGCTCGGCGCTGCCTTCGACGGTTTCGTCGACACCGTCCCGCCGCTGGCGCCAGCTGGCAGGCTTGGCGCGCGTGCCGATGGCGGTGGCGCTGCGGTAGCCATCAGGCCCTTCGCGCACTTCGATGCGCTCGGCCCGCAACACCATCGTGCCCTGCGTCAGCACCGCGTTGCCGTTGTAGACCACCGTCTGCCGCCGGTCGTCGGCGACCAGGTCCTTGTCAGCCTCGATGACCATGGCCTTGTAACGATCGGCCTTTTCGGCGCGCGCCGAACCGGCCAGCGCGGCCAGCATCAGGGTCAACACGGCCAGCGCCACACGGGCGCTGTGGGCGGCCGGGCTCGGAGGGGGCGAGATCATAGTCGGCATGAAACTTGCAGTGTATTATACCTGCAAGGCTGGACCCCGCCCGCCGCCTATCGTGAAATGCCGCCTGTTTCGGCCGCTGTGTTGCGCCGGGTCCGGTGCGCCCCCGGCGCCGGACCGCCGGCCTCAGCCGCCCTGGCGGGCGCGCTGGACGAGGTAGTCCATCACCGGCACCGTGCGCTCGTGCGTGCCGGTCTGCGACGGTGAGGTGGTGTAGCGCCCCTGCACGGCCACCATGGGCACGCTGTCGACCTTGTAGTCGCCGATCAGTTTCTGGCCGCGGGTGAGCTTGGTATTGACCGAGAAGGACTTGACGGCGTCGCCGTACTTGCCGCCGTCCACACCGTTGGCCACCAGGAAGGCGGTGATCTCGGATTCGGTGTTCAGCCGCTTGTGCTCCACGTGCAGCGCGGTGAAGACCTTGCGGTGCAGGGCTTCGCGCTGGCCGATCTCCTCCAGCGCGAAGAACATCTTCTGCAGCGCCGGGCCGATGAAGCCGACCGGCACGTAATGGAAATACACGTCGGGCGGCAACTGCTTGGCCCAGGCATCCATCGTCGGCTCGAAAGCAAAGCAGTGCGGACAGGCATAAGAGAAGAACTCGATGACCTCGATCTTCTTCTGGGCGCTGGGCAGGGTCAGCGGCACCGCCGTCTGCAGGCGCGTGTACTGCTGCCCTTCGACAGGCGCGCCCTGCGCACGGGCTGCGCCGGTCAGGCCCAGGCCCAGGCCCAAGCCGCTGCCGGCCAGTTGCAGGGAAAAATCTCGCCGCTTCATGAAGGTCCTTTCAATGGGGGCCGAGCGCCCCCTGGGGTGGAGTCTGCCGCAGCCGTCGGGTTCCGGTTGTGCGTCCGAAAAAGCGGGGAACCTGCGGGCCAGCCCCGCTGTCAGGGTTTTTCGACGCGCACGATCTGCGCTTCGATGGACTGTTCCTGCAGCCTGAGCTGCAGGCTGTCGGCTTCGTCGCGCGACGGAAAGGGGCCCAGGCGCACCCGGTAGACGGTACGGCCGGCCTGCTCGCGTTCGGTGATGCGGGCCGCCTGTCCGATCAGCGCCAGCTTGGCTTTCTGCTGCTCGGCGTCATCGCTGCGCGTGTAGGCACCGGTCTGCACGAAGTAGACATAGGGGTCACCGGCCGGCGCGGTGGCGCCGCCCGCCAGGATGGCGGCCGGGTCTTTGGCCGGCCGGGTGGCCACCGGCGCCGAGGCGGCCGGCACGCCCGGGCTGGCCGGAAGGGGCGCTGCCTGGGGTGCCACGGCCGCCGCCGACGCCGCAGCCACCGCGCCGGACGCCGCAGCCGCCGCCGACGCCGCACGAGCGCCGGCCTTGCCGCTCAGCGGCGCGTTGGGGTCCCAGTTCCGGTTGCGCTCGGCTTCGGCCACGTCCTGCTCGGCGGTGCGCTGGGGCACCTTGTTGACGAACAAATTGGGCGCCTTGGTGATGTACAGCGCCACGCCCAGCGCCACCGCCAGGCCGATCAGCAAACCGGCCACCAGGCCCATCACGAAGCCGCCAGCCTGCTGCTTCAAGGGCTGGCTGCCCCTGTCGCCGGCGCCCAGGGTCCTCATGCCGCCACCGCCGCGTCGGGCGCCGCTGCGGCGTCGCGGGCCATCGCCTCGGGCGCCGACACGCCGAGCACGGCCAGCGCATTGCGCAAGACCTGCGCGGTGGCCGCCAGCAAGGCCATCCGAGCCCGCGCCAGCGGCAGGTCATCGACCAGGAAGCGCTCGGCGGCGTAGTAGCTGTGGAAGGCCGCTGCCAGGTCGCGCAGGTAGAAGGCCACGTCGTGGGGCGCCAGATCGGCGGCGGCCCGGGTCAGCATCTCGGGGTATTCGGCCAGCTTCAGCATCAGCGCGGCTTCGGTGGGTGCCAGCAGGCGCGTCAGGTCGGCGGCCGCAGGGTCCTGGCCGCCGCCCTCCCTGGCCAGCACCGAGCAGATGCGCGCGTGGGCGTACTGCACGTAGAACACCGGGTTCTCGTCGTTGGCTTTCAGCGCCAGGTCGACGTCGAAGACGAATTCGGTGTCGGCCTTGCGGCTGATCAGGAAGAAGCGCACCGCGTCACGGCTGGTCCATTCGATCAGGTCGCGCAGCGTGACGTAGCTGCCGGCGCGCTTGGAGATCTTGACCTCGGCGCCGCCCTTCATCACCGTGACCATCTTGTGCAGCACGTAGTCGGGGTAGCCGACCGGGATGCCCACCGCGGCCGCCTGCAGGCCGGCGCGCACCCGGGCGATGGTGCCGTGGTGGTCACTGCCCTGCACGTTGACGACCTGGCTGTAGCCGCGCTGCCACTTGTTGATGTGGTAGGCGACGTCGGGCAGGAAATAGGTGTAGCTGCCGTCGCCCTTGCGCATGACGCGGTCCTTGTCGTCGCCGTAGTCCGTGGTGCGCAGCCACAGCGCGCCGCCTTCCTCGAAGGTCTTGCCCGAGGCGACCAGGCGTTGCACGGTGTCGGCCACGCGGCCGTCGGTGTACAGGCTGGATTCGAGGAAGTAGTGGTCGAAGCGCACGCCGAAGGCGCGCAGGTCGAGGTCCTGCTCGTGGCGCAGATAGGCCACCGCGAACTGGCGAATGCTGTCGAGGTCGTCGGGGTCGCCGCTGGCGGTGTAGGCGCGGTCGTCGGCGTGCACCGTGGCCCGCGCCAGGTAGGCGGCGGCGATGTCGGCGATGTAGTCGCCGTTGTAGGCCGACTCGGGCCAGCCGGCGTCGCCGGGCTGCAGGCCCTTCAGCCGGGCCTGGGTCGAACTCGCCAGGGTCGCGATCTGCACGCCGGCGTCGTTGTAATAAAACTCGCGCAGGACGTCGCGGCCCTGGGTCTCGAACAGGAGGCAGATGGAGTCGCCCAGGGCGCCCTGGCGGCCATGGCCGACGTGCAGCGGGCCGGTGGGGTTGGCCGAGACGAACTCGACCATCACGCGCTGGCCGTTGGCCGGCTGGCGGCCGTAGGCCTCACCCTGCGCCAGCACCTCGGCCACGACGGCCTGCTTGGCGGCGGGCGCCAGGCGCAGGTTGATGAAACCGGGGCCGGCGATTTCCAGCGCCTGCACCCAGCGCTGCACGGCCGGCTGCGCGTTCAACGCGGCGACCAGCAGACCGGCCAGTTCGCGCGGGTTCTTCTTCAGCGACTTGGCCAGCGGCATGGCCGCGGTGATGGCCAGATCGCCATGCGCCGCCTGCTTGGGCGCCTCGAAGGTGGCGGCCGGCGCCACCGCGCTGCGCTCGCCGACGAGCTCGGCCAGCACCGCCTGCAAGGCTGTTTGCAGGGCCGCTGACAAGTCTTGTTTCACTTGGATCATGGCCCGATTCTACTTTTGGCCTCTGCCCGCTCAGGCCACCGTGCTGCAGGCCGATAAGGAGACAGCGAAGACACCGGCCTGCCGGGCTCTTCGGACCCCTGTCCGGCCCGTGCCCGCCAACACCGGCGAGCGGGCCGGCCTGGGCGCCAGCCACAGCCATGTCCCTGACCCTCATCGCACCGTCTGCACCTGAACCGAACCCGCCGACGCTCCCGGCGGCAATCGGCAAGTACCGCGTCAAGGCCAAGCTGGGCGAAGGCTCCACCAGCGAAGTGTTCCTGGCCTGGGACCCCTTCCGCGGTCACGACGTGGCGATCAAGCGTGTGCGCCCCGGCCTGCTGGCCGATTCGCGCGAGGCCCATTTCCAGCAGCGCTTCTTCGCCGCGGAAGCCGCACTGGTCGGCCGGCTCCAGCACCCCAACGTGGTCGAGATCCTGGACGCCGTGCCCGACGGCGGCGCGTCCTACCTGGTGATGGAACTGGTGGAGGGCGTGACGCTGCGGCGCTTTTGCCGCGCCGACAACCTGCTGCCCATCGCGCAGATCCTGGAGGTCGGCTTCAAGTGCGCGATGGCGCTGAGCTACTGCTACCGCCAGGGCCTGATCCACCGCGACGTGAAACCGGCCAACCTGCTGGTCAAGCAGGACGGCGACCAGATCACCGAGGTCAAGCTGACCGATTTCGGCAGCGTCTTCAACATGGCCGCCGAGCACACGCAGATCTACCGCGTCGGCTCGCTGGCCTATATGTCGCCCGAGCAACTCGACGGCGACGTGCTGGACTGCCGCGCCGACCTGTATTCGCTGGGCGCCGTGATCTACCACCTGATTGCCGGGCGCCCGCCCTACGACGCGCTGCACCAGCAGGCCATCGTGCAGCAGATCTTCCGCAGCACGCCGCCGCCGCTGTCGTCGCTGCGCGAAGGCGTGCCGCCCGAGCTGCAGCGGCTGATCGAGCGCTGCCTGGCCAAGGACCGCCAGGACAGGCCCGCCAGCTGGGACGACTTTGCGCAGGCGCTGTCGGCGCTGAGCGCCAATGTCCAGGTGCTGCGCGGCCCCTTGCAGGAGGTGCTGGACTCCGAGCGCTACACCCTGCTGCGCACGCTGAGCTTCTTCAGCGACTTCGGCGATGTCGAGTTGTGGGAGGTGGTGCGGCGCGGGCGCTGGCAGCGCCACCCCTATGGCCACGCGCTGTTCCGCAAGGGCGAGGAAGGCAAGGCCTTCCACATCATCACGCTGGGCCGGGTGGAGGTCTACCGCGACGGCGTGTCGGTGGCCACGCTGGGCGCCGGCGCCTCGGTGGGTGAGATGGCCTACCTGGCGCCCAGCCCCGACCTGCGGCTGCACACGGTGGACATCCTGGTGGCGCAACAGGCCACCACCCTGTCGTTCACGCCCTCGACCATGGCCCTGCTGTCGCTGCCCACGCGCGCGCTGTTCGACAAGGCCTTCATCGGCGTGCTGGTGCGGCGCCTGCACGCGGCGCACGAGTCGCTGGCCCATCCGCGGCGGATCTTGTAGCCCCCTGGCCGGGTCGCAGAGCGGCGCACCAGCCCTGCGTTAGCCCCGGGGTACGGCGAGCCGAAATTCTGCTGAAATCGGCGCCGGCGCATTGCCACTTCCACTTCAACATCGACGAGGAGTCCCCATGAAGAAGAACCTGCTGACCGCCCTGATCGCCGCCTGCAGCCTGTTTGCGGGCCAGGCCTACGCCGCTGGCGACTGCGAAGCCAAGGCCGTGGACAAGAACGGCAAGGCCCTGGCCGGCGCGGCCAAGACCAGCTTCATGAAGAAGTGCGCTGCCGAATCGGGCGGCGCTTCCTGCGAAGCCAAGGCCGTGGACAAGAACGGCAAGGTCCTCGCCGGCGCGGCCAAGACCAGCTTCATGAAGAAGTGCGAAAGCGACGCGGTCGCCGCCAAGAAGTAAGGCCCGTCACGCCACACGCCAGGGGCACCGCGGTGCCCTTGTTCATGGCCGCGGCGTGACGCCGTTGCGGCGCTGCTCGGCCAGGAAGGGCAGCAGCCGGTCGCGCCAGATGCGGTAGCCGGCTTCGTTGGGGTGCAGGCCGTCGTTGAACAGACCGGCGATCTGCGCGCCCGAGGCATCGACGAAGCCGGGGTACAGATCAAGCCAGGCGGTGAACCCCGACCACGCCGGGCTGGCGGCCAGGGCCAGCAGGCGCTGGTTGACGACGCGCACCACCTCGGCATTCTTCACCGGGTCGCTGGTCGGCAGCAGGGACTGCAGCACGATGCGCGCATCCGGCTGGCGTTCGTGCAGACGGACCAGCACCGCGCGCACGCCTTCGAACACGCTGTCGGCCACCGGCTCTTCGGCCGCCCAGGTGTTGTTGATGCCCAGCATCACGATGAGGAATTCCGGCTTCAGCGCAGGCGGGTCGAGGTGGCCCAGACCGCCCTGGGACGCCGGCGCCAGGCGGTGCAGCAGGTGCTCGGTGCGATCGCCCGAGATGCCGATGTTCAGGGCGCGGTTTTCCGGCTGCAGGCCGCCGAAGGACGGGTCCCAGATGCGACGGCCGTTCTTCTGGCCCTTGACCCAGGGGTTGTCGTCCAGCAGCCAGAAGTCGGTGATGGAATCGCCGACGAAGACCAGCCGCACGGCGCCCAGGCTGGCGCTGTCGCGCAGGGCCTCGGCGATGGCCGTCTGGCGGTTCTGCCAGTACTCCACCCGGGGAGCGGGTTGGGACGACGCGTAGGGTCCGGCGGCCGCGGCCCCGGTTCCCCCGATGCCGGCCAGGGCAATGGCCCCGGTCGAGGCCCATGCGCGCGAGCGGGATCGGCCGCCCGCGGAAAAGTTGCGGTTCAAGATGCCGCCCTGTCGGCGGCCCAGTAGCCGGGATCGCCAAAGCGCTGTTTGATGTGGTCGATCCACAGCCGCACGCGCAAGGGCAGATGCTTGCGCTGGGTGAAGACGGCATAGATGCCGATGGGCGGCGCGGCGTGGTCGCGCAGCAGTTCCACCAGGCGGCCTTCGGCAACCTCGGCCTCGACCTCCCAGGTGCTGCGCCAGGCGACGCCCAGGCCCTGCAGACACCACTGGTGCAGCACCTGGCCGTCGCTGCAGTCCAGCGGGCCGCTGGGGCGCAGGTGCGTCACCTCACCGTCGACCAAAAAGGCCCAGCCGCGGGTCTGGCTGGCGTCGCGGCTCAGCGTCAGGCAGTGGTGGCGTGACAGGTCGGCGGGGGTGGCCGGTGTGCCGGCGCGGGCCAGGTAGGCCGGCGCGGCCACGCACAGGCGGCGGTTGTCGGCCAGGCGCACGCTGACCAGGTTGGAATCGGGCATCTCGCCGACGCGCACCGCGCAGTCGTAGCCTTCGTTGACGATGTCGACCACGCGGTCGCTGAGATTCAGGCTGAAGCTGACGTCGGGGTGGGCGGCGATGAAACTGGGCACCAGCGGCGCCACGTGGCGGCGGCCGAAGCCGGCCGGCGCCGTCACCCGCAGGTGGCCGCTGGCTTTCACGCCACCGGCACTGACGCTGGCCTCGGCGCTGGCCAGATCGGCCAGCAGGCGCTGGCAATCTTCGAGGTAGGCGCTGCCTTCGTGGGTCAGCGTGATGCGCCGGGTGGTGCGCAGCAGCAGCTTCACACCCAGCCGCTCTTCCAGACCGTCGATGCGCCTGCCGATGACCGCCGGCGCCACACCCTCGGCCAGGGCCGAGGCGGTCAGGCTGCCTTTGGTGGCCACCGCAACAAAGGATTCGATCTGCTTCAGACGGTCCATCCGCTTCATTATGCCCAGCCAGCGCATAAATCATTGACGTTTCCAGCGCTTAATGCTGCGCAGTACATCGAATACAGTGTTGAGCTACCTTTTTAGCGCGCGCGAGCAACCCTGACATGTACACCCCCGTTCACAGCCTGCAAGTCGCCACCGTGCTGCACCAGTTCCTCGAAACCGAAGTCCTGCCCGGCACCGGTATCGACAGCGCCACCTTCTGGGCCGGCTTCGACGCCATCGTGCGCGACCTGGCGCCCAAGAACGCCGCGCTGCTGCAAGAACGCGACCGCCTCCAGCTGGAACTCGACGCCTGGCACAAGGCCAACCCGGGGGCGATCGGCGACATGCCCGCCTACCGGGCTTTCCTGACGCGCATCGGCTACCTGGTGCCGACCCCGAGCGCCGTGCAATGCGACACCGCCAACGTCGATGCCGAACTCGCCACCCTGGCCGGGCCGCAACTCGTCGTGCCGATCCTGAACGCCCGCTATGCCCTGAACGCGGCCAATGCGCGCTGGGGTTCGCTGTACGACGCGCTGTACGGCACCGACGTGATCAGCGAGGCCGGCGGCGCCGGGAAAGGCAGCGGCTACAACCCGGGGCGCGGCGCCAAGGTGATCGAATACGCCCGCTACGTGCTGGACCGCATCGCGCCGCTGGCCCAGGGCTCGCACACCACCAGCACGCTGTACTTCGTGCAGCAGGGCCGGCTCTGCATTCGCCTCAGCGACGGTTCGACCACCGGCCTGGCCCAGCCTGAGAAATTCGCGGGTTACCGGGGCACACCGGCTGCGCCGTCTTCGGTGCTGCTGCGCAACAACGGCCTGCACATGGACCTGCTGATCGACCGCGCCACGCCCATCGGCAAGACCGACGCGGCCGGCGTCAGCGACCTGGTGGTCGAGGCGGCCTTGACCACCATCCTCGACCTGGAGGATTCGGTGGCCGCCGTGGACGCCGACGACAAGGTCCTGGGTTACCGCAACTGGCTGGGCATCCTCAAGGGCACCCTGACCGAAGAGGTCGCCAAGGGCGACCAGCGCTTCACCCGTCGCCTGAACGCCGATCGCGAATACCAGCGCCCGAGCGGCAGCACGCTCACGCTGCCCGGCCGTTCGCTGCTCTTCGTGCGCAACGTGGGCCACCTGATGACCAACCCGGCCATCCGGTGTGGCGACGGCGGCGAGATCCCCGAAGGCATCATGGACGCCGTCGTCACCGTGGCCATTGCGCTGCACGACCTGAAGCCGGCGAAGGGGCAGACTCTGCGCAACTCGCGCAAGGGTTCGATCTACATCGTCAAGCCCAAGATGCACGGGCCGGCCGAGGTGGCCTTCGCAACCGAACTCTTCGGCCGCGTGGAGGCGTTGCTGGGGCTGAAGGAAAACACCGTGAAGCTCGGCATCATGGACGAAGAGCGGCGCACCAGCGTCAACCTGGCGGCCTGCATCGCCGCCGCCAGGAGCCGCGTGGCCTTCATCAACACCGGCTTCCTGGACCGCACCGGCGACGAGATGCACACCGCCATGCAGGCCGGGCCGATGGTGCGCAAGCCGCGCATGAAGATGTCCAACTGGCTGCGCGCCTACGAATTCAACAACGTGCAGATCGGCCTGGCCTGCGGGCTGCGCGGCCGCGCCCAGATCGGCAAGGGCATGTGGGCCATGCCCGACTTGATGGCTGACATGATGAAAGAGAAGATCGCCCACCCGCAGGCTGGCGCCAACACCGCCTGGGTGCCGAGCCCGACGGCCGCGACCCTGCACGCGCTGCACTACCACCAGGTCGACGTGGCCAAGCTGCAAAAGAGCATGGATGCCTTCGCCCACGGCCCCAACGCCAAGCTGGTGAACGAGAAGCTGCTGGACGCCATCCTGCAGGTGCCCGTGGCACTGGTGCCTTTCTGGACACCGGCCGAAGTGCAGCACGAGCTGGACAACAACGTGCAGGGCATCCTGGGCTATGTGGTGCGCTGGATCGACCAGGGCGTGGGCTGCTCCAAGGTGCCCGACATCCAGAACGTGGGCCTGATGGAAGACCGCGCCACGCTGCGCATCAGCAGCCAGCACATCGCCAACTGGCTGCTGCACGGCGTGACCACCAAGAAGCAGGTCAAGGCCACCTTCGAGCGCATGGCCGGTGTGGTGGACTACCAGAACGCGGGCGACCCGGCTTACACGCCGATGGTCGGCAACTTCGGCGGCGCCGCCTACCGCGCCGCCTGCGACCTGGTGTTCAAGGGGCTGGAGCAGCCGAATGGGTACACCGAGCCGCTGCTGCATGCGTGGCGGTTGAAGGTGAAGGCGGGCAAGGCGGGCTGACGCCTTCACCGTGTGCTGGCGTGCCCACCGGGCACCCGGATCAGGCCGCTGCCGCGACGAGTTGCTGCAACGAAACCGCCAGCTTCTGCGGGTCCCAGCACACTTCGAAGTGCCAGCGGCCCAGCTGCCCCCAATGGTTGACCGCTGACACCCAGCGCTTGGCCGCTTGGTGCTTGGCCTCGGTTTCGACCATGGCCTGGCCCTTGACTTCCAGCATCACCTGCAGGCCGTTCGACAGGCGCACGATGAAGTCCGGTTCATAGACCCGCGGCTGGCCGTGGAACTCGTAGGGCACGTTCAGTTCGAGATGGTCGTTACGCGCGTAGCAAAGCACCGCGCCGCGTTTCGCCAGCATTTCCAGCTGGGTTGCCGCAGCCTGCTCCCATGAACCCGTGTCGGCTGCGACGTAGTTCAGGTGACTGGCCCAGGTGGCTTGCACGGGCTTCACGGTCTTGAACCGGACGCTGGCCGTGCTGGCAATGGGCCGGTAGCGATTCAGGCGCGGCAGGATGGCCGCCTCGCCACGTGAGTCGTCGGGTTCAATGGCGTCACTGAGCAGGCTGACGACCCGCATGGCGTAGGTCTGCAAGCCCAATTCGCAGGGGTTGCAGCCGTTGAAATCGACACGCCGCTCGATGTAGTCCTGAACGAAGCGCAGCACCTGCGGAAATAGCGTTGCGCGGCCCACGGAGCGCAACCGCTCGGCCTTGGGGTGAGCCGCTTCAACCAGCTGCCGCACCACTTCGCGGGCGACCTCGAAGGCGATGGTCTGCAAGTGCGTGTTGCGGTAGTACTCGTCGCGCGTAACCATGTCAAAGCCGAAGCCGGTCTGCATGCTCGGCGAACCCACCGCGTAGCCCACCTGCGGCCGAACGAAAGCAGCCGTCGGTACTTCCCAAGGGTTGAGTTTGATGCGCTCCATCGCGGCCACATCGCAGCGCACCAAGTTCCGCTGAAGATCCACGACGAAGCCTTCCACCACCGGGAACCGCATCTCGAAGGCGGCGCGCTCGGGCATGGCCAGCACCTCGTGCTTCGGGCGGTCTTCGATGGGCGGCGTCGGACCGGGTGGCCGGCCCTTGAACGGAATCAATGAAAAGGGCACACCGAAGATGTCCACGTACTCTTCGGTCAGCAAGCCGGTTGTCGGGTCAGGCGTGTAGTCCATGCGTCGCAGGCCCCGGCCGACCACCTGTTCACACAGCAATTGGCTATGGAAGGCGCGCAAGCCGAGGATGTGCGTCACGTTGTTGGCATCCCAGCCCTCGCTGAGCATGTTGACGCTGACCACGCAGCGCACCTGTTCGCCGGGCGCACCCAACTTGCCCACAGACGACACGATGCGGCGCAACTCTTCGGCAGCTTCCTTGCGCGTGGCGTTCGGGTCGCCGCTCTCGGCCGCGGCCAGCAGGCTGGAATCGATGCGCAAGGTGCGCTCTTGCCCGGCCGCGTTGGCCAGTTCCGGAAAGCCCTGCATGCCACCGTCAAAGCGCTTCACCGGCTTGGCTTTGCGCCTCTTGCGCGGGGCGGCGCCTTCTTCTTCGTCATCGTCGTCGTCATCGGCTTCGATCAGCACCGACTCTTCACCCGAAATCTTGCGGTGGAAGTGCTCGGCAATGTCGGTGTTGTCGCAAACGATGATCATCACCGGCGGCGTCTTGTCCACGCCCGGCGCGCCGGCCTCGATCTGCTCGAAGCGGCCTTTCCACTGGCCCACCAGCGTCAACAAGGCATCTTCGCTTTTGCGGAACACCACCTCGGGTTTGGGTTTGCCGCCAGTCAGGCGCTCCCCAGACCGCAGCCCGTCCATCACGTGTTCCCACAGCTTGAAGAACTTGGGGTCAGGGCGGCCGGTGTTGTCCGTAGCCGGCAGGCGCGGAATCTTGGTGATGCCGCTTTCGATGGCGTCCACCAGCGCGAAGTCGCTGATGATCCACGGGAAGGGCGAGCCTTCCGGGTAGCCGCTGCCGCCGATGTAGAAAGGCGTGGCAGACAAGTCCACGCAGAAGGCCACACCACACGCGGCGTTGATCTTGTCCAGCCCCGTCACCCACACGGTGGCCTCTTCGCGGTCGGCGCGTTCGGCCGCGGTCATCGAGTCGCCGTCCAGCACCGGTGCAGGCCGGTAGGCATGGTGGCCTTCGTCGTTCAGCACCAGGACGGGTTCGTCGTCCCACAGTTCAGCCAGGCGGTCCCGCGCGAAGGCATCGGGCGTTTCGGCGCCCAGCCGCCCCACGGCCACGCCGCCGACACGGATGTCCTCGGCCTTGGGGTTGAAGTCGTGCCAGTTCGTCACGCGCAGCCGGCCTTTGGCCAGTTCGGGCCGCAGGCTGCTGGGCACCAGGTCGAATTGGTCGAAGTAGTTGTCGGGGTCGCCCGGGTTCAGCACCGACAGCCGTTCACGAATGGTCAGGTTCGGACACACCACCAGGGCGCGGCGCGGGTAACGGCTGTCGCTGGGCTGCCGGCCGCGGTTGCAGAAGGCCCAGGCCACCAGCAAGGCCATGACCACCGTCTTGCCGCTGCCGGTGGCCATCTTGGCCGCGTAGCGGGTCAGCGGCGCCCGGCCCGCTTCGTGCGGCTTGTCGATCAGCTTGGGGTGCTGCGCGACGGTGGTCACCCAATCCAGCGGGCGCGGGTTGTGGCCGGCCATCAAGGCGGCGTGATCGGCCAAAGTCAACTTCGGTGTGAATTGCGGCGCGCGGCCTTGGGCCAGCAATTCGCGCAGGTAAATGATCGTTTCGACGGCCTCGACCTGACAGAAAAACAAGCGCCGTGATCGGTCGGGTCGCGTCCAGTGCCGCAGCAAGGTCTTGGTGGTTTCGCTGGCGCCGCGCCAGGACGATTCGCGCCAGCGCTTCACGTCTTCCCGCAAGGCATTCACCAACGGCAGGTCGTCGCTTTCTTCCTGCGTCATGCCGGCCAGGCTCTGCTGCGAACTGCCTGTGCGTTCGCTCTTGAACCAATAGCTGGCCTTGCGCCGGCCGGGCTCTTTGCTGGGTATGCCGGTGCTGCGGCTGTACAGCCAGTGCTGGTCGGGTTCCAGGTAGGGCGAACACAGGATCGGCTTGTCAACCGGCTGGATGGGCAATTCGGCTTGGTCACGGCTCATGGTTGCTCAGCCATCAGGTGGGCGGCGATGCGGTCGCGCAGCGCTTGCAGTTCGGGGCACAACTGCAGCAAAAGGGGCAGGTTGCGCAAGGCGCCTTCGATCATCTGAACCCGGCCGCCACCCGCGCTGCGGCTGTCGCCGTGCGCCGCCAGCAAGGGCTCGAAAACAACTTCTTTCATGCGGGGATGCCGCCGGACTTGCGGCCACGGCAACCCGCATTCAGTCCGCAGGTGCGCGCAAGCGTAAATCTCGACTTCGGGCTCGGCCGGGCAGCAGCACAGGCGTATGCCCTTGGCCGTCAGTTCGGCCTCCAAATTCGTCATGGCCGCTGCCGTCGCCCGGTCAGCGTCGGGCACGAACACCCACAGGTCGAACCAGCGGTAGGCGTCAGACAGGTCGTGTTTGATGGCCTGCAAGGCGTGGTCGTAGCCATTCAGGCGCGGGCTGGTCAGCACCTGAACTCGGGCCTGCTGCTTGCCGGCATCGGCCAGCAAGGCCTCCATCAAAGGCTTGAGGATGTAGCCGTTGTGCGTCGGGTCTTCCGGTATCACCAGAACACGGAAGCTCACAGCGCGGCCTCCAGCCAGCCTTCGGCGAAGAGGTCGGAAATGGGCTGCTTGCGCACCACTTCCATGAAGTGCGGTACGTCGGGCAGCGCGCAAATGCGGGATTCGCCCGAGGTCTCGTCGCGCTTGCAGAAGAAGGTGTGGGCGTATTCGCCTTCTTCCAGCCAGGCCAGCACGATGGGCGAATGTGTGGTGGCCATCACCTGCGTGACACCCGCTGCCGCGCGGCTGCGCAGCAATTCCACCAGCAGCCGAACGCGGCTGGCGTGGATGCCGTTCTCGATCTCTTCGATCGTCATCACGCCCGGCATCTCAGGCTGGAAGAAGGCGGCGGTGATGGCAGCAAAACGCAGGGTGCCATCGCTGAGCACGGGGGCCGGAAAAGGTTCGCTGCGTCCGTGCTCGAACAGCACGAAGAGCGGCTCATTCAAGGCCCCGCCGCGGGTGCCGACGTCGTCCACTTCGGCCGGACGCAGCTGGCGCAACCAGGACAAATAGGCTGCCTTGGTGGGCACGTCTTTGGAGATGGCGTTGATCAGCGCCGCGAAATTCTCACCGCGCTCGCCCATGCGGTCGATCTGCTGCGCCTGCGAATACTTGCGCAACTCAGAAGGCTGCGGGTCCACGCGTTGCATGTTGGCCAACGCTTGGGCTACCACCGCCGCACTGGTCGTGTGCTGCGCCTTGACCTTCGATGCGCCATTGAGCTTCACGAATTGCGTCAGCGCTGGGCGCGAGCGCTCGAATAGCAAGGGCGGCGGGTGGCCTTGGTTCCCCGTGTAGTAGCGCACCTTCAGCGTGGGCTCCGTGCGCTGTGAGACGGCGAAAACCTTGGAATCGAAGATATCGACGCCGACTTTCAGGAACTCGCTGGTGACTTTCCCTTCAGCGGGGTCGAAAGAGATGGCATAGACCCAGGCGCGGCCGTCAACGAGAACGCCTTGTGCCGTGATGCGCACATCGTCTTCGGGCGCAGCGCCCGCGAATCGCGCCTTGGCGCTGCCGCCACGAACACCACCCCAACTGGCGGTGGAATCGGTCGGCTGCTTGCCGTCCAAGATCTCGCTGATGGTGAAACCATTGCCGATGCCCTGCAGCACCCGCAACGCGTCGAAAAAGTTGCTCTTGCCACTGGCATTGCTGCCAATGAACAAATTCAGGTGGCCCAGCTTCAGGTCCACCTTGCGCAGGCTCTTGAAGTTCTCGATGACGATGCGTTCGATCATGGCGGGCTCGCTTTCAAGGCGTTCCGGGCTTCATTCGGGCATGGTCAACACGCGCAGGCCTTCATTGCCACGCGGGTCGATCACCTTCACCGCCACGCGCCAGGTGGCGCGGGACGGCAGGCGCGTGGGCCGGGCGAAGGGCAGGCAGACGAAGCCGGTCAAGGCGTCGAAGCGGCCTTCATCGATCACGCCCTTGTCGCCCAGGGCGCGGGCCAGCTTGTCCCACTTCTTGCGGTCGGGGAAAAAGGCCTGACAGATGCAGAAGGTCCGGCCGTCGTAGTCGGTATCGACAAACCACGCAGCGATGCGGTCGCGGCTGGTGGGGAAGAGCGCGTTGCTGACCGGGTCGTAAACGTCCATGCCCTCCACTTCCACGCTGAACTGGCCATCGGCCAGGCGCTGCGGTGGCTTCACGCGCGGCGCTGTGAAGACCATGAAAAGCTGGCTGCCGGGCTGCGTCTTCAACAGGTCGCCCATCGCCACGTCGGGGCGGATCAGCGCCATGTGCAGGCGCAGCTTGGGGTGGCTGGCTTCGTCGATGGCGGCCTGCGCGGCGGCGTCGAAGCCGAAACCGGCGAACACCACTTCGTCGAAGCCGGCGCGGTTGGCGCTGCGCACGGCGTCTTCCACCTGCCAGGCCGTGATGTTGCCCACCTCGGGGCCGATGGACACGGCCACGCGGCGTTCGGCATCGTCGGTCCACGCGCCTTCGGCATGAACCAGTGCCGACGAAGCGATGGGCTCCAGCCGCGCAAAGCGCTTGTTGACATTGCCCACGAAGTCCACGCCCGATGCTTTCAGCAGGCGCATCACCTTGTCCAGGTGCGCTTCGGCGTTCACGGCGCCCAGGGCACCGGCGGATGAAGCCGCTTCGTCGAAGGTTTCCAGTTCATCGGGGCCGCCGCCGATGGGCGACTCGTCGTCGGGCCCCTGTTCGTGGGCGATCACGCCTTCCATCGTGAAAGGCCCGGCCACGCGCACCACGCCGGGTTCGGGCTTGGGCTGGTCCACCAGTTCTTCCATCTCGGCATTGGCTTCGATGCAGGCATTCACCGCGTCCATCTTGGCGCGCCAGGCGGCGCGGTAGGCCAGCAGGGCGTCGGCCATGGCTTTGGGCCAGTCGGGGTCGGTGTCGAAGGGCACTTGCCAGGGCTGCCATTCGCCGACGGGGATGGCGCTGCGGTAGGCCTGCACCTGTTTGGCGGTGAGTGCTTTCAGCGGCTTGGCGGGCTTGGCTTCGCGCAGGTGCGCCGGGTGCGTGCCGGGCAGCAGCCAGCGGCGCATGTCGGCGTCGGTGATGGCGCTGGCACCTTCTTCGCGGTGCTTGCGGGTCAGTTTCCCCCCGCGTCAGAATAGTTGCCGCCTCTATAGAACAACACCGGGGGCGGCGA
>JBBAPI010000014.1:77697-131049 GCA_040400915.1 Rubrivivax sp. | reverse complement strand
CGCTACCGCTTCAGCACCCGACAACCACATTCGGGCGGGACTTTTGCAGACATTCACTAGGGTAAGCCAGGGATTCGCGGCCATACACCTCGCTGGGCATGGAGTAAATGACGTCATAGCCCATCCTTGTACTCTCGAAGCCTGCCAATATGGCCCTGAGATCGGCGAAGATGGGAACTATCGGCGGCACGCCGACTTTCCTGAAAATATCAAGGTTTGGAGCCAGAAAATTGACCAGCCCGAGACAGGCAATATACGCCACCACAACGGCCATGACCACAATTCGCCCGTCCATCGCAGATTCTTCTGCCAGCTGGCGCTGGAGAAATCTATTTACAGATTCAAAAGTATTCATTCGATTTGAAACTCTGAAATGTTGAACTTGCAAAACTCAATGTTGACATTCTGAACCGGCTGCCGGCGTTTGTCGACGGATGCCGTTATCGGCAAGTCGGGTCGGGTGACGGCTGAAGCCAGCGCCGGCTGCTGAAGCGGGCGCGGAAGAAGTCGTCGGTGGCCAACGGCGGTGGTCCTCAATATCCCAGAAACTGGGCCCTATTGAATTGAAGTTCGCCAGGCCTGACCATGGAAATTCACCCAAAAGTCGTTGTGGAACAACGGGCTGCGGGTTCTGCAGGGCCGACTGCGTAGTCGGTCGGATTCGGCGGAGCGGGCGGCCGGCTACAGCGCCGGCGCCCAAGTGCCCCAGGCGGTGTTGTCAGCTCGTCGCAGTCGACTGCATCGTCGGCTGCCCCGCGGTCGATGACCAGGAAGGCCTTGCCGCCCAGCGGCACGAAGGCCCGGCTGCCCCGGCTGTGCCTTTCGATCAGCCGCACCTGCAGCGGCAGGCGGAGGGTTTGGGCGGGGTGGGCATCGTGGGTCTCAGCAGTCTGGCGCGGCCCTTGCGGACCCCGGTGGGACTCATCTCACAGCACCTCGTCCAGGTGGGTGATCAGGCGGTCGATTTCGGCCGGCGTGTTGTAGTGCGCGATGGACACGCGCACCACCCCGCCGCGTTCGTGCAACTGCAGCTTTTCGATCAGGCGCTTGGCATAGAAGTCACCCCAGCGGATGCCGATGCCGTGTGCATCGACATGGCGCACCACCGCCTCGGGCAGCACGCCGGCTGGCACAAAGCTGATCGTGGGCACGCGCTGCGCGTCATCCGCTGCAAGCCGGCCGATCAGCCGCACGCCGGGCTTGCCGCGCAAATAAGCCAGCAGCTGTTCGGCCAATGCGTTCTCGTGCACCTCGAAAGCGTCGAAGGCGGCCTGCATGCGCTGGCGCCGTGTGCCGGTGGCGCCCAAGGCGGTGCCGGTATCGGCCAGGTAATCGGCAATGCCGATACAGCCATAACTCAGCTCGTAATTCACGTTGCCTGGCTGCAGCTTGTAGGGCAACACGTCGGCGCCGATGAAGTCATGGTTCAGGCTGGGCAGTTGCAACAGCAGTTCGCGCTGCACCCACATCACCGCGTAATGCAGGCCGAAGACCTTGTAGAAGCTGAACACCACCACGTCGGCGCCGCTGGCCTGCACGTCCACCAGCCGGTGCGGGGCGTAGGCCACGGCGTCCACGCAAACCTGGCCGCCCACGGCGTGGACGCGCCGCGCCACCTCGGCCACCGGGTTGACGGTGCCCAGCACGTTCGACGCCCAGGTCATGGCCAGCCACTTCACACGCAGGCCGAGCAGGCTGTCCAGCGTGTCCAGGTCCAGCGCCAGGGTCTCGGGGTTGACGGGCCAGATCTTGACCACCGCACCGGCTTCGCGCAGGCGCATCCAGCCGCCGATGTTGGCTTCGTGGTCGGTCTCGGTGACGATGATCTCGTCGCCCGGCTGCAGCCCGTAGCGGATGGCCTGCGTCAGCACGAACATCAGCGCCGTGGTGGCGCCGCCCATCACGACTTCTTCGTCGTTCGGGGCGTTGATCAGCGTGGCCACGGCGCGGCGGGCGGCCAGCACCTTGTCGCCGGCCGTGACCGACGCGGCGTAGCTGGCGCCCAGTTGCACGCTGCTGCTCAGCAGGTAGTCGCTGATGCGGTCGGCCACGCGCTTCAACACCTGCGAGCCGCCGGCGTTGTCGAGGAAGACGGTGTCGCCGGCCAGGGCCGGGAATTCGGCGCGGATGCGGTTCAGGTCGAGCGCGGTCATGTCGATGTCAGCTTGGAGGTGGTGGATGAGCAGGGTGCGACGGGCGCTCAACGCAGGGCGGCGTCGGTCTGGCCGCGTGGGATGGCCTGCCCGTCTTCGCGGATCAAATGCACCCCGCGGGCGCCGCCATTCACACCCTCGGTGCCAGGTGGCCGCTGGGCGTCGAGCGCATGATGGCCAGTTCGGCCTCGTTCATTTCGGCGCCGACATCGGCGAACAGCGGCGTGCTCAGGTAGCGCTCGCCGGTGTCGGCCAGCATGCACAGCACGGTGGAGCCGGCCGGCGCCTGTGCGCACACCTTCAGTGCGCCGGCGAAGGACCCGCCGCCCGAGATGCCGGTGAAGATGCCTTCCTTCTGCGCCAGTTCCTGGCTCCAGTGCATGGCCTCGGCGCCGGTGACCGGGATGACCTGGTGGATCACGCCGGAACTGACGGCGTCGCCCGCCAGCTTGGGCACGAAGTCGGGGCTCCAGCCCTGCAGCGGGTGCGGCTTCCACGAGGCATTGGGCTTGACCGGCGTGCCGTCGGGGTGGCGTTCCTGCACCGCGCCGTCGCCCAGCATGGGCGCGTCGGCGGGCTCGCAGACCATGATCCGGGTGTCGGGGCGCTCGGCGGCCAGCACCCGCGACACACCCAGCAGCGTGCCACCGGTGCCGAAGGCCGTGACCCAGTAGTCCAGGCGCTGCCCGGCAAAGTCGTTGACGATCTCGCGCGCCGTGGTGCGGCTGTGGACGTCGGCATTGGCCGGATTCTCGAACTGGCGGGTCATGAACCAGCCGTGGGCTGCGGCCAGTTCGTTGGCCTTCTTGACCATGCCCAGCGCCCGCTCGGGTGCGGGCGTGAGGATCACTTTGGCGCCCAGGAAGCGCATCAGCTTGCGCCGCTCCACGCTGAAGCTCTCGGCCATGGTGATGACCAGCGGATAGCCCTTCTGGGCGCAGACCATGGCCAGGCCGATGCCGGTGTTGCCGCTGGTGGCCTCGACCACCGTCTGACCGGGCTGCAGCGCACCGCTGCGCTCGGCGTCCTCGATCACGCCCAGCGCCAGGCGGTCCTTCACCGAACCCAGCGGGTTGGCCGCCTCCACCTTGACGTAGAGCTTGACGCCGGCAGGCGCCAGGCGGTTGATCTGGACCACCGGCGTGTTGCCGATGGTCTGCAGGATGCTGTCGTAGACGGGCATGGGGAGGGCTCCGGTTGCAGGCGTGGCACGGGGCGCACGCAGCGGGGTGGCAAGGGCAGGCGGGTGCAAGCCCCATTCGACGCCGGGACCGCGCCCGCAGAATAGCCGCCGGTGCACCTTGCCCGCAACCGGAGACCGCCCATGCACCCCCTGCTTGAAGCCGCCGCACTGCCCGCGGGCCCGCAATCCAGGCAGGCCGTGCTGCGGCGGCGCGACAAGGCCCGGGAACGCAGGCCGGCTGCCAGGCTGGCGGTGGCCGACCCGGTCGCGTCGGCATGATCGGCGCCGACACGCAAGCCAGCTTCATCACCGGACTGACCCTCGGTGGCTCGCTGATCATGGCCATCGGGGCCCAGAACGCCTTCGTGCTGCGACAGGGGCTGCGGCGCGAACACGTGGCCGCCGTGGTGGCGGTGTGCACGCTGCTGGACATCCTGCTGATGACGGCCGGCGTCAGCGGCCTGGGCGTCGCCGGGGCGCAGCACCCGACCCTGCTGCAGGCTGCGGCCATCGGGGGCGCCGGGGTGCTGGCCTGGTACGGCCTGTCGGCCTTTCGGCGGGCCTGGCATCCGCAGGCCTTGCAGGCCCAGGCTGGCGGCGCAACGCAGCCCGTCGGCCGGGTGGTGCTGCAGGCCGTCGGCATCAGCCTGCTCAACCCGCACGTCTATCTGGATACGGTGGTGCTGGTGGGCTCTATCGGTGCGCGGCAGGCGGCCGGCACACAAGCCGCCTTCCTCTTCGGTTCCTGCCTGGCCAGCACGCTGTGGTTCGCTGCGCTGGGCTTCGGGGCGCGCGTCTTGTCCCCGGTTTTTGCACGGCCGGCGTCCTGGCGCGTGCTGGATGCAGGCATCGGCGTGACGATGTGGTGGATCGCCTACCGCCTGGCCACAGGCAGCCCGGGCGGATGAGCGGGCCGCCGGGGCCGAGCGCGCCAGCGACCGGCCTCAGCTGACCACCAGCCGCGCCCCACCCGCCGTGGCCGCCATGCGCCCGACCACCGCCGCCTGCCCGAAACCGTGGCGGGCGAAAACGGCCAGCACCGCGTCCAGTGCGGCCGGGTCACAGGACACCAGCAGGCCGCCGCTGGTTTGCGGGTCGGACAGCAGGGCCTGGTCGACAGCGGCAAAGCCGGCCGGCAGGACCACGTCGGCGCCGTAACCGGCCCAGTTGCGGCCTGAAGCACCGGTGATGAAACCGCGCTGGGCCAGGCTGCGCACGCCAGCCAGCAGCGGCACGGCGGCCCAGTCGAGTTGCAGCTCGCAGCGCGCGCCGCGGGCCATTTCCAGCGCATGGCCGGCCAGGCCGAAGCCGGTCACGTCGGTCAGCGCGTGCACGCCCGGCAAGGCCGCCAGGTCGGGGCCGGGGGTGTTCAGCTGGGTCGTGCAGGCGATCATCTGCGCGTAGCCATCAGCGCCCAGTTCGCCCTGCTTGAGTGCCGCCGACATCACGCCCACGCCCAGCGGTTTGCCCAGCACCAGCAGGTCGCCGGGCTGCGCGTCGGCGTTGCGCTTGACATGCTTCGGGTGCACCAGACCGATGGCCACCAGGCCGTAGATCGCCTCGACGGAATCGATGGTGTGGCCGCCGGCAATCGGGATACCGGCCGTGCGGCAGACCGAGGCACCGCCTTCCAGGATGCGGCCTATCGTCTGCGTCGACAGCACATTGATCGGCATGCCGACCAGGGCCAGCGCCAGGATGGGTCGGCCGCCCATGGCGTAGACGTCGCTGATGGCATTGGTGGCGGCGATGCGGCCGAAGTCGTAGGGGTCGTCGACGATGGGCATGAAGAAGTCGGTGGTGGCGATCAGCGCCTGCTCGTCGTTGAGCTGGTAGACGGCCGCGTCGTCGGCGGTCTCGATGCCGACCAGCAATTCCTTGGGGATGGGCATCGCCGCCGTGCCCTTGAGGATTTCCGACAGCAGACCGGGAGCGATCTTGCAGCCGCAGCCGCCGCCGTGGGACAACGAGGTCAGGCGGGGTTCGGCCGCTTTTTCGGGTGCATTCATGGAGGCTCTCTCAGTTTGTGATGGGCGGCGCCGACCGGGGCAACAAGGACTCGGCGATCAGCGCTTGCAGGCTGGCCGATTCCTGCGCCGGGTCGAACAGCGGGGCGCGTTGCTGGCATTGCTGCTGCAAGCGCGCCAGCATAGCCGGGTCGTCGCGCAGGCGCTGCAGGCCGGCGGCCAGCGTCGCCGCGTCGCCGAAGGGGAACAGGCCGCTGTAGCCAGCCCCCAGCAGGCCGACGTTGCCATCGATGCGCGAGGCCAGCACCGGCGTGCCGCTGCGCAGGGCTTCGATGACGACATGGGCGCCGCCTTCCATCTGGCTGGGGTGCACCAGCACGTGCGCGGCCTGGATACGGCGCCGCGTCTCGGCGTGCGCCCGCGGGCCCAGCCAGCGGTAGTGCGGGCAGGCCGCCATCACGGCCGTGGCCTCGGCGCCCAGCGCCGGGTCGAGGGCTGCGCCGATGTGGTCCAGCAGGATATCGAAGCGATGAACCAGCCGCCGCGCGGCTTCGAAGTAGGTGCCGGGCGCCTTCTCGGGCCGCAGGTGGCCGACCATCAGCGCCCGCAGGTGGCGCGGCGTCTTGGCCCGCGTGGCGCGCGCTGTGCAGGACTGCAGCACCACCCGCGCCTTGCCGCGCAGCGCTGCGGGCAAGGCCTGCAGGCCGAGTTCATTCAGCACCACCAGGCGGTCGGCCAGCTGCAGCGAGGCCTGGGCGGCTGCGTCGCTGGCGATGTCGCGGTAGAGGTCGGTGCCGGTCAGCACGACGACCAGCGCGGCCTGCGGCCGCAGTGCCCGCCAGCGGGCCACGGCGGCCGCCGAACGGCGCGCGTGCAGCGCCACCATCACGGCCTGCTTGCCGCCGGTCCAGTCGGCCGCCAGGCGCACCCGGTAAGCTGCTGCCAGCATGCCGGCCCAGCGCCGGGCGGTCTGCCAGTTGCCGTTGTTGGCGTCGGCCAGCGCGGGCGTCACGATGACAAGTTCGGGTTTTTGCACCACAGGGAGGTTAACGCAATGACAGTCTGGACCGCACCCGCCACGGCGGCACGCCAGGCCGGCGCCGCCAGCCTGGCCGCCGCGCTGCAGGCCAGCCGCGCTGACACGCTGGCCACCTTCGCCGTCCTGGAAGCGGCGCTGCCGCGGTTGGGCGTGCCGCAGCAGGCCACGCTGAACCCGCCGCTGTGGGAACTGGGGCACATCGGCTGGTTCCAGGAATACTGGATCGCCCGCAACCCCCAGCGCGCGGCCGGTGCAGCAGCCGACCCGCAAGCGACACGGCGGGCCGGCCTGCGCCACGACGCCGATGCGCTCTACGACTCCAGCGCGGTGCCGCACGCCGCGCGCTGGTCGCTGCCGCTGCCCGACGCCGCGGCCACCCGCGCCGATCTCGCCCGGCAGCTCGACGGCAGCCTGGCCTGCCTGCGCGACGCCGCCGAAACCGACGACGGGCTCTACGTCTTCCGCCTGGCGCTGTTCCACGAAGACATGCACCACGAGGCCGCGCTGCACATGGCGCAGAGCCTGGGCGTGGCCATCGCCGACCCGCGCTGGCAAGCCTCGGCGCTGCCCTCGGCGGGCAGCGAGCTGGCTTTCCCGGCCGGCGCCTGGACGCTGGGCAGCGCGGGCAGCGGCTACGCTTTCGACAACGAGCTGGGGCCTCACACCGTCCAACTGCCGGCCACCCGCATCGCCAGCTGCGTCACGCGCTGGGCCGAGTTCCTGCCCTTCGTCGAAGCCGGCGGCTACGCCCAGCCCCAATGGTGGAGCCCGGCCGGCGCCGCCTGGCTGGCGCAGCAGCAGGCCGCCGCGCCGCGCTACCTGCGCCGCGACGGCAAGGCCTGGCAGCAGTGGCGCCACGGCCGGTGGCAGGGGCTGGACCCGGCCCAGCCGGCCTGCCACCTGACGGCCTTCGAGGCCCAGGCCTGGTGCCGCTGGGCCGGCCGGCGGCTGCCCAGCGAAGCCGAGTGGGAACGCGCCGCCGTCACGCGGCCCGACAGCTTCAGCTGGGGCGAGGTCTGGGAATGGACGGCCAGCGCCTTCGCGCCCTACCCCGGCTTCGTGGCCCACCCCTACCGCGACTACTCGGCGCCCTGGTTCGACGGCCGACCGGTGCTGCGCGGCGCCGCCTTCATGACCCAGCCGCGCCTGCGCCACCCGCGTTACCGCAACTTCTTCCAGCCCCAGCGCAACGACGTGCCGGCCGGCTTTCGCAGCTGCGCAGCTTGAGGCCAGCCGACGCGCGGCCTAAGCGCCGGCTTGCCGCTAGAGTCAGCGTTTGCGCCGCACGACCGCCCACCTTGATCACCGGACCGCCCTGCCCCATGACCCACACCACCCGCTCCACCTTCCTCAAGGCCCTCATCGCCAGCACGCTGCTGCTGGGGGCCGCCCTCAGCCAGGCGCAGCAGGTCTTGCGCATCACCGCCATCCCCGACGAATCGCCCACCGAACTGGCGCGCAAGGCCGCGCCGCTGGTGAAGTACCTGGAGGGCAAGCTGGGCATGAAGGTGGAATTCACGCCGGTCACCGACTACGCCGCGGCCGTCGAGGCCCTGGCCAACCGCAAGATCGACCTCGCCTGGTTCGGCGGCTTCACCTTCGTGCAAGCCCAGTTGCGGTCGGGCGGCAAGGCCGTGCCCATCGTGCAGCGCGAAGAAGACGAAAAGTTCCGCTCGGTGTTCATCACCAGCGACCCCGCCATCAAGCAACTGGCCGACCTGAAGGGCAAGGACGTGAGCTTCGGTTCGGCCAGTTCCACCTCGGGCCATCTGATGCCGCGCAGCTTTCTGCTGCAAGCCGGCGTGGACCCCGACAAGGACTTCAAGCGCGTGGCCTACAGCGGCGCGCACGACGCCACCATCGCGGCCGTCACCGCCGGCAAGGTGCAGGCCGGTGCGCTGAACATCTCGGTGTGGGAAAAGTTCGTCGCCGACAAGAAGGTCGACACCAGCAAGGTCTTCGCCTTCTACACCACGCCCACCTACTTCGACTACAACTGGACGGTGCACGCCGACATGCCCGTGGCCCTGCGCGAGCGCTTGACGCAGGCCTTCCTGTCGCTGAGCCGCAACGACCCGGTGGGCCAGGAAATTCTCGATCTGCAGCGGGCCACGCGCTTCGTGCCGACCCAGGCTTCGAACTACAAGGGCATCGAAGGCGCGGCGCGCAGTGCCGGCCTGCTGTGACGCCGTCTTGAAGCGGCAGGACAGCGGGCCTTGAGGCTGCAACTGGCGCAGGTCGCGGCGCGGCACCCCGCCGCGCGCGCGGGTGCTGCTTACGCCTTGCAGGATGTGGGCCTGGTTGTGGCCGAAGGCGAACAATTGGCCGTCATCGGCCCGTCGGGCGCCGGCAAGACCACGCTGATGCAGTTGCTGGCCTGCGCGCTGCCGCCGGCTGCGGGCCAGTACAGGCTGGGCGATGTGCAGCCGTGGACGCTGCCCACGCGCGACCTGCACCGCCTGCGCGGCCAGCTCTTCCTGGCGCCCCAGGTGCCGCCCTTGCCACCGCGCCAGCGCGTGGCGACCGCCGTGCTGGCCGGGCGCCTGCCGGCGATGAGCGGGTGGGCCAGCCTGCGCTCGCTGTTCTACCCGAGCGACATCCCGGCCGCCCACGCCGCACTGGCGCGCTTCGATCTGGGCGACAAGCTCTTCGAGCGCGTCGACCGGCTGTCTGGCGGCGAACGCCAGCGCGTGGGCCTGGCGCGCGCGCTGCTCGCCCCTGCGAAGCTGTGGCTGGTCGACGAGCCCTTGTCGTCGCTGGACCCGACGCGGGCCCGCCACGCGCTGGCCACCTTGACAGCAACGGCGCGTGAGCGGGGCGTCACGCTGGTCGCCAGCCTGCACCAGGTGGACGCCGCGCTGGCGCAGTTCCCGCGCATCGTGGGCCTACGCGACGGCCGTATCGCCTTCGACCTGCCGGCCGCCGAGGTCACGCCGGCGCGGCTGGAGCGCTTGTACGCACAGCACGAGGACGAGTTGCGGGGCGGCCCGGCGCAGGCTGCCGGCAGCCCGGCGCCCGGGCCACAGCCCCCCGTCGCCCTGCACTGCCGATGAGCGCTTCGGCCGGTCAGTCTGCGCGGTCCGCGCCGCCGCTGCAGCCCAACGGAGACCCCGCCTGGCTGGGCCGCGTGTTCTGGACCGGCGCCGCGCTGCTGCTGCTGTGGCCGCTGCTCAACGCCACCGAATTCAAGCCCTGGCAGTTGTTCGACGCCCGCAGCCGTGAGGTCACGGCCCAGTTCCTGCGCAGCTTTGTGCCGCCGGCGCTGGCACCCGACTTCCTGCTGCTGGTGGCGCGCGAAACCTGGCGCACGGTGGCCATCGCCACGGCCGGCATGACGCTGGCGCTGGCGCTGGCGCTGCCCCTGGCGCTGCTGTCCACGCGGGTGCTGTCGGTGTCGGCGCTGCGCGGGCGTATGGGGCGTGTCCCCTTTGCGCTGCGGCAGGCCGTGCGCGGGCTGCTCATCGTCTTGCGCAGCGTGCCCGAACTGGTCTGGGCGCTGGTCTTCGTGCGCGTCGTCGGCCTGGGCGCCACGGCCGGCGTGCTGGCCATCGCGCTGACCTACGGCGGCATGCTGGGCAAGGTCTACGGCGAGATCCTGGAAAGTGGCGAAACGCATGCCACCCAGAACCTGCTGCGCAACGGCTGCGGCCGCCTGCAGGCCTTCGGCTACGGCCTGTTGCCGCAGAACGCGGGCGAGTTGATCTCCTACACCGTCTACCGCTGGGAATGCGCCATCCGTTCGTCGGTGGTGCTGGGCTTCGTCGGTGCGGGCGGCCTGGGCCAGCAATTGGACAGCTCGATGAAGATGTTCGCCGGCGGCGAAGTCACGACGATGCTGCTGGTCTTCTTCGCCCTGGTGGCGCTCGCCGACCGCTGCAGTGCCTGGCTGAGAAAGACGCTGGCTTGACCGCACCGAAGGCCAGCCGCAGCACCTCCGACGGGCCCGCCAGCCTGCCGCCGCCGCGCTTCAGCGCGCGCTGCAAGGCCTGCTGGTTCAGCGCCGGGCTGGGCCTGCTGGTAGTGGCCAGCTTCGGGTCGCTGGACCTGCAGTGGGCGCAGTTCTTTTCGCTCGATGCGGCCCGCAGCATGGGCCGCTTCGGCGGCGAATTCTTCCCACCGAATGTCCAGCCGGCCTTCCTGCGCCAGGTGCTGCTGGCGACCTGGGAAACGCTGGCCATGTCGGCGCTGGGCACCGCACTGGCTGCCGCCGGGGGCTTGCTGCTGGCCCTGCCGGCCAGCCGGCTGCACGCCGGCGATGCGGCCTGGGCGCGCACGCCGACGCGGCTGCTGCTGAACGCGCTGCGCTCGGTGCCCGAACTGGTGTGGGCCAGCCTGTTGCTGATCGCCGCCGGCCTGGGCCCTTTCGCCGGTACGCTGGCATTGGCCGCGCACACCACCGGCGTGCTGGGCCGGCTGTTTGCCGAGGCCATCGAAAACGCCCCGCCCGGCCCCGGCGCGGCCCTGCGCACGCAGGGCACCCGCCCGGGCCCGGTCTTCCTCTACGCCACGCTGCCGCAGGTGCTGCCGCAACTGATGAGCTACACCCTGTACCGCTGGGAAAACAACATCCGCGCGGCGACGGTGCTGGGCGTGGTCGGTGCCGGCGGCCTGGGCCAGTTGCTGGCCTTCCACATGGGCCTGTTCCACATGAACAAGACCGCCACCGTGCTGCTGGCCATGCTGCTGCTGGTCGGCCTGGTCGATGCCCTCAGCCTGGGCCTGAGGCGGCTGCTGACGCGGTAGGCAGGTGGGCGAGCTGTGTGCGCCATCCCACAGACCGCAGCGGGCACTGGGCCCAGGCTCGAACGGTCCGTGACCAAGACCCTGGCCGTCGCCTTCGCTGCCGCCCTGCTGGCGCTGCTCTTCGCGCTGCTCGGTGGCGAGGTGCTCGAAGGCGACACGCGCCACTTCGACGCGGCGCTGCTGCAAGGCGCAAAGGCCTTGCGCGACGCGCACCCCGCGATGGTCAGCGTCATGCGCGACTTCAGCGGCCTGGGCAGCACCGCGGTGCTGACCCTCTTCACGGTGCTGACCGTGGGCTACCTGTTGCTGGTCGCCCAGCGACGCACCGCGGCCCTGGTCACGGTCTCGATGGTCTGCGGCGCGCTGCTGGTGACATTCTTCAAGACCACCTACGGGCGCTGGCGACCGGATCCGATCTACGCAGCCTTCACGGTGCCTGGGCCGAGCTTCCCGAGCGGGCACGCCGGCATGTCCGCGATCGCCTTCCTGACCCTCGGCGCGCTGCTTGCTGCGACACGCAGGCGCACCGCCGAGCGGGCCTTCATCCTGGCGGCGTCGCTGCTGCTGTCCTTGCTGGTGGGCATCAGCCGCGTCGTCCTGGGCCTGCACTGGGGCACCGACGTCATCGGCGGCTGGGCTTTCGGCACCGGCTGGGCGCTCACCTGGCTGCTCGTCGACCGCTTCTGGACGAAGCGCAGCGCCCTTCGTTCCTTGACGCCGGGAAGCGCTGGGCCTTCAAGTGGAAAGGCCCTTCGTGCGGTCACACCCCTCGAAGCCCGACGCGCTTCAAGCCCACAGGCCAGCCGGCGGCCGCCCTGAGGGCGGGCTGGCCGTGCTGCAAAGATATAGTCCGGCCCAATCCAAAGCTTCGGTGGTCGGCCTGGGCGGGCATCCCCAAGCTCAGGCCGATTCGGTGTTCTCCAGCCCCTGCGAGGTCCCATGCTCCTGTGTTGCAGCCAGCTCTTTTCGATCTTCTTCAAGTCATCGGCTGACGCTTCAGCCCAGCGACGGCGTTTCATGTCGCGAGGTGGGCTGTTCACCGGACTGCTCGCGGCCCAGGCGATGGCGCCGACCTTGGCCCGGCCGGCACCCGCGGCCGAAATGCCCGGTGGCATGGCCGATCTGATCTACGTCGGTGGCGACATCGTCACCGTGGACGAGCGGCAGCCCGGCGCCGAGGCCGTTGCGGTGCGCCGCGGCATCATCGTCGGGGTGGGCGCGCGTGCCGACATCGAGAAGCGCCTGAAGGGACCCAAGACCCGGGTGGTCGACCTGGCTGGCCACACCCTGTTGCCGGGATTCATCGATTCCCACTCCCACCTGGCCCAGCACGAGATGAGCTGGGGCACGCCCAACCTCAGTCCGCCACCGGTGGGCGGCATCCGCAACATCGCGCAGATCGTGCAGGCCATGAAGGCCCACATCGCCGACAAGAAGATAGCGCCCGGCGAACTGGTCTTTGCATTCGGCTACGACGACTCGCTGCTCGAGGACCGGCGTCACCCGACACGGGCCGACCTCGACCAGGTGACGACGCAGCACCCACTGCTGGTGGTGCACGCATCGGGTCACCTGGCGGTGGCGAACAGCATGGCGCTGGCCGCCGCGAAGCTCACGCGGGACACCAAGGACCCCGCCGGCGGCGTCATCCAGCGCGGGGCCGACGGCGAACCCAACGGCGTGCTGGAGGAACTGGCCGCATTGCCGATGCTGGCGCTGCTGAAGCCCAACCCGATGGCCAAGCGGCTGCAGAATTTCCTGGAGATCCAGGACTACTACACCAGCTTCGGCTACACCACGGCGCAGGACGGCATCACGATGCCCTCGGACTTCGCGCTGATGCAGGAAGCCGCGCGGCTGGGCAAGATCAAGCTCGATCTGGTCTGCTACCCACGCTGGGATCTGTTCAACGACGTGCTGGCGGGCAAGAAGAAGCTCGACGTCGAGATCGTCGCGCCGGGCACGGCCGGTGCAGATGCCCTGGGCGCGCCTGTCGCGGCCAGCGAGCCCCGGATCGACCGCGATGCCAAGCTGCGGGTGGGCGTGTACCGCAACCGCCTGAAAGTCGGCGGCATCAAGATTACCAGCGACGGTTCTCCCCAGGGCAAGACCGCCTTCCTGACGCAGCCCTATGTGAAGCCGCCGGCCGGCCAGCCCGCCGACTACCGCGGCTATGCCTCGGTGACCCAGCCGGAAATCGACCGCTGGTTCGACATGGCCTGGCGCAATCAGGTGCAGCTCATCGTGCACTGCAACGGCGACGCAGCCGCCGACATGATGATCGCCGCAACCCGCAAGGCCATCGCCGCGCACGGCCGCAAGGACCTGCGGCCGGTCATGATCCATGCGCAGATGATCCGCCCCGACCAGCTCGACGCGATGGCCGAGACCGGCATCTTCCCCAGCTTCTTCACCTCGCACACCTACTACTGGGGTGACTGGCACATCAACGAGACCGTCGGGCCGCAGCGCGCTGCCCACATGAGCCCGGCGGCCAGCGCCGCCAAGAAGGGCATGCGCTTCGGCAACCACACCGACGCGCCGGTGGTGCCGCCGAACTGCCTGGACCTGATGTGGACCGCCGTCAACCGGGTGACCCGCTCCGGGGTCGTTGTCGGCCCGGATCAGCGCCTGACGCCGCTGCAGGCCTTGAAGGCCATCACGCTGGATGCCGCCTACCAGTACTTCGAGGAAAAGCGCAAAGGATCGATCGAGGTCGGCAAGCTCGCCGACCTGGTGATCCTGGAGAAGAACCCGCTGAAGGTGCCGGCGATGTCCATCCGCGACATCCGGGTGCTGGAGACAATCAAGGAAGGCCGCACCATCTTCAAGGCGGTCAGCAAGGCTTGACCGAAGGCACGCTGCCGCCAACGCGCCCCGGCGACCGCTTCAGGCCGCCGGCGCGATCTTGTCCTGCGTCTTGGTGTCGAAGTCACTGGCCTCGTGGCGTTCGTGCAACTGCGAAGCCGGGTCGCCAAAGACCCGGTTGACCTTGCGCCCGCGCTGCACGGCCGGACGGTCGCCGATCTGCTTGGCCCAGCGCTGCACATGGGTGTAGCCCTGCACCTGCAGGAATTTGCCGGCATCGTAGAGCACGCCCTTGGCCAGGGCGCCGTACCAGGGCCAGACGGCGATGTCGGCGATGGTGTAGTCGTCGCCGCCCAGGTAGGGGGTCTCGGCCAGGCGGCGGTCCAGCACGTCGAGCTGGCGCTTGACTTCCATGGCGTAACGGTCGATCGCGTATTCGATCTTGAGAGGTGCGTAGGCATAGAAGTGCCCGAAGCCACCGCCCAGGAAAGGCGCGCAGCCCATCTGCCAGAACAGCCACGACAGGCATTCGGCGCGGGCTGCGGCCTCGGTGGGCAGGAAGGCGCCGAACTTCTCGGCCAGGTGCATCAGGATCGCGCCCGACTCGAATACGCGCACCGGCACCGGCCCGCTGTGGTCCATCAGCGCCGGGATCTTGGAATTCGGGTTGGCCGCCACGAAGCCGCTGCCGAACTGCTCGCCCTGGTTGATGCGGATCAGCCAGGCGTCGTATTCGGCGCCGCTGTGGCCCAGGGCCAGCAGTTCTTCCAGCATCACCGTCACCTTCACGCCATTCGGCGTGCCCAGCGAATACAACTGCATCGGGTGGCGGCCCACCGGCAGCGCCTGGTCGTGGGTGGGCCCGGCAACCGGGCGGTTGATGTTCGCGAAGCGGCCGCCGTTCTGCTTCTCCCCAGTCCAGACCTTGGGCGGTAGGTAGTCGGCAGGGAAGGCGGGCGGGGTGGCGGTCGTGTCGTTCATGCAAGGGCTCCGGGCTCGGTGACAGGCGGCACTGTACGGGACGACGCAGCGGGTTAGAGTTTCCGGCTCCAACACCCTGCAGCCCACACCACCATGGCCGACCTCTTCGACAACCCCATGGGCCTGTGCGGATTCGAGTTCGTCGAATTCGCATCGCCCACCCCGGGCGTGCTGGAACCGCTGTTCGAGAAGCTGGGCTTCAGCCTGGTGGCCCGCCACCGCTCCAAGGACGTGGTGCTGTACCGCCAGGGTGGCATCAATTTCATCGTCAACCGCGAACCACGCAGTCAGGCCGGCTACTTCGCTTCGGAACACGGCCCGGCGGCCTGCGGCCTGGCCTTTCGCGTGCGCGATGCGCACAAGGCCTACCGGCGCGCGCTGGAGCTGGGCGCCCAGCCGATCGAGATTCCCACCGGCCCAATGGAACTGCGGCTGCCGGCGATCAAGGGCATCGGCGGCGCGCCGCTGTACCTGATCGACCGCTACGAGGACGGCAAGAGCATCTACGACATCGACTTCGAGTTCCTGCCCGAATTCCAGAACACGGCCGACCGCAACCCGGTCGGTCACGGCCTGAAGCTCATCGACCACATGACGCACAACGTCTACAAGGGGCGCATGGCTTTCTGGGGCAGTTACTACGAACGCATCTTCAATTTTCGCGAGATCCGCTACTTCGACATCCAGGGCGAATACACCGGTCTGACCAGCCGGGCGATGACCGCGCCCGACGGCCTGATCCGCATCCCGCTGAACGAGGAATCGGGCCGCAACGGCGGGCAGATCGAAGAGTTCCTGATGCAGTTCAACGGCGAAGGCATCCAGCACATCGCGCTGCTGACCGACGACCTCATGGCCAGCGTCGACGCCTTGCAGCTGGCCGGCGTCCCGCTGCTGCCCGCGCCCAACGCCAGCTACTACGAGATGCTGGAAGAGCGCCTGCCCGGCCACGGTGAACCGGTGGCCGAGTTGCAGACGCGCGGCATCCTGGTCGATGGCTCAACGACCGGGGGCGAGCAGCGCCTGCTGCTGCAGATCTTCTCGCAGACCGTGCTGGGCCCGGTGTTCTTCGAATTCATCCAGCGCAAGAAGGACGAGGGCTTCGGCGAGGGCAACTTCAAGGCCCTGTTCCAGAGCATCGAACGCGACCAGCTGCGGCGCGGCGTGATCGGCACCCAGGCGGCCTGAAGCCCGCGGCGAATCTCGGCCGCCGACACCCTCAAGCCGTCAGCCAGCGCAGCAGCACGGCGTACAGCCGCTCGGGCTCGAAAGGCTTGCTGATGAAGTCGCTCATGCCGGCCTCGGTGCAGGCGCGGCGGTCGTCGTCGAAGGCGTTGGCGGTCAGCGCCAGGATGGGCGTGTGCCGCCAGCCCGGCAGGGCCCGCAGCGCGCGCGTGGCCTGCAGGCCGTCCATCAGCGGCATCTGCATGTCCATCAGCACCAGGTCGTAGGGCGCCTGGGCCGCACGCGCGCGCTCCAGCACCTCCAGCCCGTTGGCGGCGGTGTCGACCTGCAGGCCCACATCGTCCAGCAAGGACAGTGCGACCTCGCGGTTCACCGGGTTGTCTTCGGCCAGCAGCACACGGGCCCTGCGCTGCCGCTGGCGCAGCTGCTGGGCCGCGCTGGCGCCGTCAGGCGCCGGGCCCGGCAGCCGGAAAGCCACGCCGCGCACCAGGCGCGCCGTCAGCCAGAAGGTGCTGCCCTGCCCCGGCTGGCTCTCGGCGCCGGCCTGGCCGCCCATCAGTTGCGCCAGGCGCTGCGTGATGGCCAGCCCCAGGCCCGTGCCGCCGTGCTGGCGCGAGGTCGAGACATCGCCCTGCCGGAACGGCTGGAACAGGCCGGCCAGCACCACGGGCGCGATGCCGGGGCCGGTGTCGCTGACCGTGAAGCGCAGCAGCAAGCTGTCGCCGTCCTCGTGCGCCACCGTCACGCGGACGGCCACCGAGCCCTGCTGCGTGAACTTCACCGCGTTGGCGGCATAGTTCAGCAGCGCCTGCTGCAGGCGGGTCGCGTCGCCCTTCAGCCAGGCCGGCGCCGAGCCCGGGTCGACCTCCAGCTTCAAACCCTTGTCGCGCGCCGGCTGGGCCAGGATGGAAGCCACGTTGCCCAGCAGTGCAGGCAGGTTGAAGGCCGCCGACTCCAGCACCATCTGGCCGGCCTCGATCTTCGACAGGTCGAGCACGTCGTTGACGATGGCCAGCAGGTGTTCACCCGCGCGGTCGATCTGCGCCAGGCGGGCGGCCTGCTCGGGCATGACGCTGCCGCGCTGCACCAGGCGGCTGAGGCCCAGGATGGCGCTCAGCGGGGTGCGGATCTCGTGGCTCATGTTGGCCAGGAAGCTGCTCTTGGCCCGGTTGGCCGACTCGGCTTCCCGGCGCGCCACGGCGAGCTCGGCGGTGCGCTGTTCCACGCGCACTTCGAGCAGGCTGTGCTCGCGCTCCAGTTCATCGCCCAGGCGCTGTCGTTCGGCCTGCGCGCGTTCACGCTCGGTCACGTCGATGACGTGAACCAGCCAGGCGTCGCGGTCGCCGAAGCGCAGGTCGCGCGAGCTGATCTCCACGCGCAGCTCGCTGCCGTCCTGGCGGCGGTGGGTGCGAACCATCGCTTGCGCCGGCACGCCCCGGCGCCGGGCCATGTCGACCTGCAGCATCGCGTGCTCGCGTTCGGCGCGGATGTCGAACAGCGTGATCGCCGCAAAGGCGTCGCGGCTGTAGCCGTATTGGGCGATGGCCGCGGCATTGACCGCCAGAAAGCGCTGCGTCTGCACGTCGACCACCCACATGCATTGCGGGCTGCTCTCGAACAGGTCGCGGTAGCGTTCTTCACTGTCGCGCAGGGCCGCCACGTCGGCCCGCCTTTGGGCATCCGCCCGCACCAGCCGCCCGGCCTGCCAGCCGATGGCCAGCGCCGCCACGGCCCAGATCGCGCCGGCCAGCCAGGCCAGACGGCGCCAGGCGGCCGTCAGCCCGGACACCGACTCGCCCACCACCAGCACCAGATCGGGCTGGGTGGACAGGCTGCGGTAGGCGAAGAGCCGGCGCTCGCCGTCGTAAGCGCTGTCCTTGATGAAGCTGCCCGCCCGGCGGCCCAGGCGCAGTTCGTCAGGCACCTGCAGGCCCGGCGCGACCTGGCCCAGCAAGGTCGGGTCGTAAGGGCTGCGCACCATCAGGGTTCCGTCGCGGCGGATCAGCGAGATGGCGCCCCCCGAGGCCAGGCTGACCGCCCGCCAGAGGCGGTCGAAATAAGGCGGCTCGATGGCTGCGGCGATCACGCCCAGCAAGCGCCCATCGGCGGCCCGCAGCGGGCGCGAGGCGCTGATCAGCCAGCTGCCGTTGGTGCGGCTGCGCACCGCTTTGCCGATGTAGAAGTCGGTCTCGGCTTGTTCGCTGTAGACCTTGAAGTCAGCCTGGTCCGACAGGTCGACGCCGATGTTGCCGGGATCGGTGTCGTAGGCGATGCGACCGTGGGCGTCGAGCACCCACATCGCGCGCAGAAAGGGCAGTTGATGCAGCTGCGAGCGCAGCAAGGCCTGGCCGCGCGCCGCGTCGAGGCCGCCACCGGCCTGCCGGGCCAGCAAGGCCGCTGCAGCCAGTTCCAGCCGCTGGTCGACCGCCTGCAGGCTGCGCGAGGTCTGCTCTTCGATGAGCCGGGCCACCGACTCGGTCTGCAGCTCACCGGCCCGGATGGTCGCGTCGCGCAGGTAGTTCAGGGTCAGCACCACCAGCACACCGGCCAGCGCACTGACCCCCACCGAGGTCCACAGCAGGCGGCTGGGCGACTTCAGGCCTTCGGGCACTCTGAACGGGAAGAAACGCAAGGGGCAGGGCCCCCGGGCGACCGGGGAAACAGCGACGACCACTATAGCCCCCGCGCCCTGCCCCCTATCGCCGGCCTACGGGCAGCACCGGCGCGGCGCCGATCAGGGCGACCGGGCGGGCCCCTGCTTCTCGCTGATCCAGGCGTCGATGCGGGTCTCCAGGGCCGCCAGCGGCACCGAACCGGTGGCCAGCACCGCGTCGTTGAAATCGCGCAGGTCGAAGCGCCCGCCCAGCGCCTGCTGCGCCCTGGCGCGCAGCGCCGAGATCTTCAGTTGCCCCACCTTGTAGGCCAGAGCCTGCGCCGGCGTGTTGATGTAACGGTCGATCTCGTTGACGATGTCCTGATCGGTCTTGGCCGCGTTGGCCTTGAAGTAGGCGATGGCCTGTTCGCGTGTCCAGCCCTTGGCGTGCATGCCGGTGTCGACCACCAGGCGCACGGCACGCCACATCTCGTAGGTCAGTTGCCCGAAGCGGTCGTAGGGGTCGTCGTACAGGCCCATCTCGTAGCCCAGCTGCTCGGCGTACAGGCCCCAGCCTTCGCCGTAGGCCACGAAGTAGGCGGTACGGCGGAACTGCGGTGCGCCCGGCAGTTCCAGCGCCCGGGCGAACTGGAAGTGATGGCCGGGCACGGCTTCGTGCAGGCTCAAGGGCATCATTTCCCAGGTCGGCCGCACCTCGGGCTTGTACAGGTTCACGTAGTAGATGCCGGCCCGGCTGCCGTCGGCCGCTCCGGGCTGGTAGTAGGCCGTGGTGGTGTCGGGCGCGATGCTGTCAGGAATGGGCTTCACGCCGTAGGGCAGGCGCGGGATGGTGCGGAAGACCTTCACCAGCTCCGGGTCGATGCGCTTGGCGATGGCGCGGTAGGCGGTCAGCAAGTCGGCCGGCGTCTTGTGGAAGAAGCGCGGGTCGGTGCGCAGGAAAGTGAAGAAGGCGTCGAGCGTGCCGCTGAAGCCGGCCTCGTTCTTGACGCGCTCCATCGCGGCGCGGATGCGTGCGACCTCTTTCAGACCCAGTTCGTGGATGGCCTCGGAACCCAGGTCGGTGGTCGTGTAGTCGCGGGCCAGAAAATCGTAGTAGGCCGCGCCGTCGGGCCGGTCGGTGGCGGCGATGCTGCTGCGCGCGTGGGGCAGGTAGTCGTTCAGGAAAGCAGCCTGCAGGCGCCGGTAGGCCGGGACCACCTGGTCGCGGACGGTGGCCTGTGCCTGGGCCTGCAAGGCCTCGCGTTCGGCCGCCGGGAAGCCCTGGGGGAAGCGGCTGAACGGTTTGTAGTAGGGGCTGAGCTGGGGGTCGTCCACGATTTGCGCAAGCAGCTGCGCCGGCACGCGCTGCATCAGCACGCGCGGCGGCACGATGCCGGCCTTCACCCCTTCGCGCATCAGCACGATGGTCTGGTCCACCTGCCCGGACAGGGCCGCCAGGCGCGCCAGGAACTGGCGGTAGTCGGCCGGCGTGGCGAAGGGCAGCACCTCGGCGATGCCGTCGGCCGTGGTGATGCCGCCCTGGTGGTTGATCGGTTGCAGGTGTTCGCGGAAGCGCTGGCGCTCCACGCTGCGCTGCTGCAGCCATTCGAAGGTGTCGTAGTCGATCTGCTCGGCCGGGCTCAGCGCGGCGCGCGGGATGGCTTTCAGGCGGACGAGTGCGGCGCGGTCGGCGGCCTCGCGCGCGGCGATGGCCGCCAGCGTGTTGTCGGTCCAGCGGTCGTTGTAGCGGGTGTCGCCCTGGTAGCTGGCGCGTTCCGGGTGTTCACGCAGGCCGCGTTCCCATTCGTCGGCGAACAGCTGGCGCAAGCCTTGCGAGGCCGTTGCCGCCGCCGCAGGCGCTGCGGCAGCGGCCTGCGCGTGAGCCGCCAGCGGCAGGGCGTGCAGCAGGCTGACCGCCAGCTGCACGGCCAGCGCCAGCGCCGGCAGCTTCAGCGCGCGCTTCACGGTTGCACCTGCGGGGCGGTCAGCAGCAGGTCGGCCAGCTGCTGCTTCCAGAAGCGCGCCTGCGCCGTGGTGCCGTGCCCGGCGGTCTGCTCGCTGCCGGGTATCAGCAGCACGCGGCCGTTCTTCACGCGCTGGATTTCACGTTCCAGCACGCCCAGTTCGGGCGGGTTGCGTTCGTCGTCGGCGGAGTTGATGGCCAGCACCCGGGCGCGTATCGCCTCCAGGCCGGCCGACGGGTCGTAGTCGCCCGAGGAGGCCCACTGGAAGAGCAGGTCGTTGGCGTCGCCGGCCGCCGGCGCGTTCAGGCGCTGGTCGAGCAGCGCGTCGGCCTTCGCGCGGGTCGGCGCGGCCTTGTACAAGGCCTGGTTGCCGCCGTTGGTGGCCAGGTTGAAGAACACCGAAGCCACATGCGCACTGCGCGGCTGCTGGGTGTAATTGCCGCCCTGCCAGTCCGGGTCGTTGCGGATGGAGTCGGTGATCAGCCGGCGCAGCATCCAGTTGCGGCCCGACATGGCGGTGGGCATCGAAGCCATCGGCACCGCGATGTCCATCAGACCGGGGTACTTCTGCGCCCAGATCCAGGTCTGCATGCCACCCATCGAATTGCCGATGACCAGGCGCAGGTGGCGAACGCCCAGGTGTTCGGTCACCAGGCGGTGTTGCGCCTGCACCATGTCGTCGTAGTTGTAGGCCGGGAAACGGGCGCGCAGGCCGTCGGAAGGCTTGCTCGAGCGGCCCGTGCCGATGGCGTCGGGCAGGATGATGTAGTAGCGCCGCGCGTCCAGCGGCTGGCCGGGGCCGAAGAGCTCGCCGGCGAAGGCCTGGCCCAGCATCGCCGTGCCGCTGCCCGCGGTGCCGTGCAGCACCAGCACGGGCTCACCACCGGGCTCGCCCACGGTCGTGTAATGCAGCTTCAACTCGGGCAGCACTTCGCCGGTGTGGAAGCGGAAGTCGCGCGCCACGAAGGTGCCGGTCTTGGGCGTCGGGATGTCGGCGGCCAGGGCCTCGCCGGCGGCCAGCGCCGTACCCAGCGCCCAGGTCAACAGCAAGCAACGGTTCGCGCGCAGATTCAGGATGGGCATGAAAGGTCCTTGGTCGGTTCGGTGACGGTGTCAGCGCGCGTAGTAGGCCTGCACCGTGTCCCAGGCGGCCTGCTGCAGATAGGCCGCCAGTTCGGGCGCCAGGCCGGCCGTGTAGCTGTTGCCCACGGGGGATTTCTTGCTCAGCGCGGCCCAGGTGGTGCACGCCGCGAGGTAGGTGCCGGACAGCGTCGGATGGCGCAGGTCGGGCTGGTAGAGCTCGAGCTCGGACCGCCCGGCGATGGCCCGGGCAAAGGCCAGCCCGGCCGGGATCACCAGCGCGTCGTTCGCGTTGCCGGCCAGCGTGTACTGCTCGGCCAGTTGCGCCGTCATCTCGGGCTTGTCCTTGTAGGCCCAGGACATGAAGAGCACCGGCCGCGCGCCGTTCTTGACGACGATCTCGGCGTCCTTCTTGACGAACTCGTGGAACACCGGCTTGAGCTGCGGGTGGATGGGGCACTGGCTGCAGTCCATCATGATCACGCCGTCGAACTGGCGGCCGGCGCCATTGAAGCGGATCTCGTTGTTGCCGACGAAGGAATAGCGGCCGATGCCGTTGGGGCGCAGATAGGACGCCAGGTCGTGCCAGTCCAGGCCCGAGCCGCTGATCGTCAGCGACACGCCGCGCCAGCCGGCCTTGGGGTCGGCGGCGGCCGCCAGGCCGCTGAAGTGGCCGTGCATGCTGTTGTTGTAGTAGAAAAAGCTGTTGCCCACCCACAGGAAAGCGCGCGCGGCATCGTTGCCCAGGTCGGTGCGCTGGGGTCGGGTCAGTACCGGGTTCTGGGCCGGGTTCTGGGCCGAGTTTTGGGCCGGGTTTTGGGCATACGCGCTGCTGGTGAGTGCGAGTACGCCCAGCAGACCCACAAGCACGCTGTGCAGCAGAAAGTTCTTGGCCATGGGTGGGGGGTCTCCGTCGGCGGCTGTTGGCTGGCAACGCATGCTAATGCGCAGCCCGCGCGCACGGCCCCCGGTCTAGCCCCAGTCAGCGCGACAAGGGCTGCTGCATCAGCTGCTCGACAAAGGCCCGCCGCGCCTGCCGGTCGGCTGCGCTGCCCTGGCGGTGCAGCAGCGACTCCGACACCTCGTAGCTGTAGAGCACGAAGGCCCGCATGCGGGCTTCGGCTTGTGCGAAACCCAGGGCCTCGAACACCTGCGCGTGGTAGCCGATGCGGCTGGCGTCGGCATCGTCGACGGCCTGCCGGGCCATGTCGTCGCGACGGGCCCAGGCCCGGATGGCCAGCTCGATGCGCGCAGCCCGGGCCGCCGCGCGGCCGCGAAAGGGCAGCGAGATCACGTCGCGCAGCTGTTCGCGCGGGTCGTCGCGTGCGCTCTCCAGCCGCCGCGTCAGTTGCGCGGTGCTGCGGTCGGCCCAGGCCTGCAGGACGCGGCGCAGCAGGTCCTCGCGGTCGCGGAAATGCCAGTAGAAGCTGCCACGCGTCACGCCCAGCTGGCCGGACAGCGTGTCCACGCGCACGTGGTCGATGCCCTGGTCGACCAGCACCAGGGTGGCCGCCTCGATCCAGTTCTCGGGTGTGAGCGTGGGGCGCGCAGTTGTCATGCCGCGACGATGCCGCCATGCAGTGCTGTATGGAAACCGGGGCAAACCCGGATGCATAGGAGCGCGCGCCGCCCTACGATGCTGCCAAACACATACACATGTGTATGGCTTGATTGCACCGCAGGTGCCTGCCGCTGGAGACACCGATGGCCACGCCCTTGACCGCCACGCCCTTTCTCGATGACCCGCGCATGCTGGCGCCGCGCCAGGTGCTGAAAACCGAACTGGGTGGCGGCGCCTTCGAACTGCGTTCACCCGAGCCGCTGGCGCCCTACGCACGCTGCGTTGGTGACTGGCTGGAACACTGGGCTGCGCAGACCCCCGACGCGCTGGCGTTTGCCGAGCCGGCCGAACCGGTGAATGCGGCACCGGGCGGCGGTTGGCGCCGCCTGTCGTGGGGTGAACTGCGCCACCGGGTGGGCGCCGTGGCCCAGGGTCTGCTGAACCTGGACACGCCGCCCGACCAGCCCCTGGTCGTGCTCTCCGACAACGCGCTGGACCATCTGGTCATGCTGCTGGCCGGCATGCACATCGGCCGCGCCGTGTGCACCGTGTCCAGCGGCTACTGCCGGCTGGCGGCGGGCGACTACAGCCGCATCCACAACATCCTGCAGACGCTGGACCCGGGCCTGGTCTACGCGTCCGACGCGGCGGTTTACGGCCCGGCCCTGGTCGGCGCCGGCATTAGCGCCGACGTGGTCTTCAGCCAGGGCGCCGATTTGTTCCCCGGCGCCCTGCCCTTCGCCGCGCTGGCCGCCACCGTGGAAACACCGGCCGTGATGCAGGCCTACGCCGCCATCACGCCCGACACCCACGGCAAGTACCTGCTGACCAGCGGTTCCACCGGCCACCCCAAGGTGGTCATCAACACCCACCGCATGATGTGCGCCAACCAGCAGATGCTGGCCCAGACGCTGCGCTTCCTGGACGTGGAAAAGCCGGTGCTGCTGGACTGGCTGCCCTGGAGCCACACCTTCGGCGGCAACCACAATGTGCATCTGGTGCTGCGCACCGGCGGCACGATGTACATCGACGATGGCAAGCCCATGCCGGGTGCGATCGACAAGACCATCGCCCACCTGCGTGAGGTGCAACCCACCATCTATTTCAACGTGCCACGCGGCTACGACATGATGCTGCCCGCGCTGGAAGCCGACGAGGCGCTGGCCCGCCGCTTCTTCCGTCCGCTGCGCATGGCCTTCTACGCCGGCGCGGGCATGCCCGTGTCCACCTGGCAGCGCCTGGAAGCGGTGGCCGCAAAGGTGCGTGACGAACCGCTGTGGCTGACCACCTCCTGGGGCAGCACCGAAACCGCGCCGGCCGTCACCTTTGCCAGCTGGCACCTCGAAGGCCCGGGCGTCATCGGCATCCCGCTGCACGGCGCCCGCCTGAAGTTCATCCCGAACGGCGGCAAGCTGGAGATGCGCATCAAGGGCGACCACATCTTCCCCGGCTATCGCAACAACCCCGAAGCCACGGCCGCGGCTTTCGACGCCGACGGCTACTACTGCATCGGCGACGCCGGCTACCTGGCCGACGAGACCGACCCGGCGCAGGGCGTCGTCTTCAACGGCCGCGTGGCCGAAGACTTCAAGCTGACCAGCGGCACCTGGGTCAGCGTGGGCACCTTGCGCGTGAAGGTCGTCTCGGCGCTGGCGCCCTATGCGCAGGACGTGGTCATCACCGGCCACGACCGCAGCGAGATCGGCGCGCTGGTTTTCCTCAGCGAAGCCGGCCGCGCCCTGCCAGCCGCCGAGATGCAGGCCGCCGTGCGCGGCGCGCTGACGGCGCTGAAAGCCGAGCATGCGGGCTCGTCACAAACACCGACGCGCGCCCTGCTGCTGCCCGACAACCCCAGCGCCGCCGCCGGTGAAATCACCGACAAAGGCTACGTCAACCAGCGCCTGGTGCTGACCCGTCGCGCGGCCGATGTCGAAGCGCTGTACGCCACACCGGCCCACGCCCGCATCATCCGGCCGTGAGCCGCGCACCGGCTCACCGCAACCCCTCCTGAGATCACCCCACCATGACCCTCCACTTCGCAGCCCTGACACCGGTGCCCGCGCCGCTGGCCGGCCTGAACCTGCTGCTGCTGGAACGCGCCGGCCCCGTGCTGCATGTGCGCCTGAACCGGCCGACCAAGCGCAATTCGGTCAGCGACGAACTGCTGTCCCAACTGCACACGCTGTGGGTCAACATGCCCGCCGACATCCGCGCCGCAGTCATCAGCGGTGAAGGCCCGCATTTCTGCGCCGGCCTGGACCTGAGCGAGATCAGCGAGCGCACGGTCTTCGAAGCCGTGCACCACTCGCGCTCCTGGCACGCCTGCTTCGACGCCATCCAGTTCGGGCCTGTGCCCGTCATCACCGTGCTGCACGGCGCGGTGGTCGGCGGCGGGCTGGAACTGGCCAGCGCTGCACATCTGCGGGTGGCCGAAGACAGCGCCTTCTACGGCCTGCCCGAGGGCACGCGCGGCATCTTTGTGGGTGGCGGCGGTTCGGTGCGCATCAGCCGCCTGATCGGCGTGGCGCGCATGACCGACATGATGCTGACCGGCCGCGTCTTCGACGCCGACGAAGGCCAGACTTTCGGCATCAGCAACTACCGGGTGGCCGACGGCGCCGGCTTGGCCAAGGCACTGGAACTGGCGACCAAGATCGCTGCCAACGCGCCGCTGAGCAACTACGCCATCACCCAGGCCCTGCCGCGCATCGCCGACCTGTCGGCCAGCGACGGCCTGTTCATGGAATCGATGATCGCGTCCATCGCGCAGGGCGACGAAGCCGCCAAGCTGCGGGTGCGCGCTTTTCTCGAAGGCCGCGCCGCCAAAGTCAGCAAGACATGAGTGGGCAGAACATGAGCCATCCAGCGCGAGGCTTCTTCAACCGCTTCGACGGGGTCTACATCCTCGACGGCCTGCGCACGCCGCAGGTGGACTACCTGGGCGCTTTCGCCGATGCCAACCCCATCGACCTGGGCATCAAGGCAGCGCGCGAAGTGCTCAAGCGCAGCGGCGTCAGCCCGGCCGACATCGACAGCGTCGTCACCGGCAACATGGCACCGGGCGGCTTCGACCAGTTCTACGTGGCGCGGCACATCGGCCTGTACGCCGGCGTGCCGGTGGACGTGCCAGCGCTCAACGCGCAGCGCATCTGCGGCACCGGCTTCGAGATCTTCCGCCAGGCCGGCGAGCAGATCATGCTGGGCGCGGCCAGCCTGGCCCTGGTGGTCGGCACCGAGAGCATGACGCGCAACCCGATTGCCGCCTTCGACCACCGCGGCGGCTTCAAGCTGGGCGCGGGCGTGGCCTTCAAGGACTTCCTGTGGGAGGCCTTGGGCGACAGCGCCGCCGGCATCAACATGATCCAGACCGCCGAGAACCTGGCCCGGCAATACAACATCAGCCGCGAGGACGTGGACGCCTTCGCAGCGTCGTCGTTCGCCAAGGCGGTGGCCGCGCAGGAAGCCGGCTGGTTTGCGGACGAAATCATTCCCGTCACGAATGAAGTCTTCGAGTTGGAAGGCTACAAGCCGCGCGGCATCAAGCTGTCGGGCAAGAACACGGTCGCCGACCGCGACACCCACCCGCGCCCCACACCGCCCGAGGTGCTGGCCAAGCTGCGCACAGTGTTCAAGGATGGTGTGCAGACCGGCGGCAACAGCTCGGCGCTGACCGATGCGGCCGCGGCGGCCATCGTCGCGTCGGGCGACGCGATGCGGCGCTGGGGCAAGACGCCCTTGGGCCGGCTGGCGGCCTCGGCGGTGGTCGGTGTGCCGCCCGAGATCATGGGCATCGGGCCGGCGCCGGCCATCCGACTGCTGCTGGAACGCAGTGGGCTGCGATTGAGCGACATCGCGCGTTTCGAGATCAACGAAGCGCAAGGCGCGCAGACGCTGGCCGTGGGCCGCGAACTGGGGCTCGATCTGGCCCAGCTCAACGTCAAGGGCGGCGCCATCGCCCTGGGCCACCCGCTGGCCGCCACCGGCGTGCGGCTGACCATCAGCGTGGCGCGGCAGCTGAAGGAAATCGGCGCGCGCTGGGGCATCGCATCGGCCTGCGTTGGCGGTGGGCAGGGCATCGCGCTGTTGATCGAAAACCCCGAGGCTGTATGAGCAAAACCCACGTCTATCCGGTCAACGTGCAATTCGGCGACTGCGACCCGGCCGGCATCGTCTTCTTCCCCAACTTCAGCCGCTGGATGGACGAAGCCTCGCTGGCTTTCTTCATGGCCTGCGGCGTGCCACCCTGGCGCGAACTGGTGAAGACGCGCGGCATCATCGGCACACCGCTGCTGGAGATCCACACCACCTTCAAGCGCCCGGCGACCTACGGCGAAACCATCGAAGTCCACACCCGTGTCGAGGAATGGTCGGCCAAGACCTTCCGCCACCGCCATGTGGTGAAGCGCGGCGACACGCTCTTGTGCGAGGGCACCGAAGTGCGTGCCTTCTGCATCCGCGACCCCGAGAATGCCGACCGCATCAAGGCCATCGCGGTGCCCGAAGACATCCGGGCCTTGTGTTCATAAGCCCCTTCCTGAACCCCACCATCACCCCCACCGTCTGGAGACCAACATGACGACTCTGAAGAAGACCCTGGTCGCTGCTGCGGCCGCCCTGCTGACCTGCGCCAGCGCCTACGCCGACATCACCGTCGGCGCCAGCCTGTCGCTGACCGGCCCGGGCTCCGGCCTGGGCATTCCGATGAGCAACGGCCTGAAGATGTGGCCAGCCACCATCGCCGGCGAGAAGGTCAAGCTGGTCATCCTGGACGACGCCACCGATCCGACCAAGGGCGTGCAGAACGCGCGCCGCCTGGTCAGCGAAGACAAGGTCGACGTCATCGTCGGTTCGGGCGTCACGCCGGTGGCCATCGCCATGTCGGAAGTGGCCACCGAGAGCAAGACGGTGCAACTGGCGCTCTCGCCCATCGGCCTGCCGCCCGGCAAGGACCCCTGGAGCTTCCGCATGCCGCAGAGCAACGGCGTGATGGCCCAGGCCATGGTCGGCCACATGGTCAAGCACGGCGTCAAGACCGTCGGCTTTCTGGGCTACACCGACGCCTACGGCGAGCAGTGGCTGCAGGCCGTGACACCGCTGCTGGACAAGGCCGGCATCAAGCTGCTGGCCGCTGAGCGCTTCGCCCGCGCCGACACCAGCGTCACCGCGCAGGCGCTGAAACTCGTCGCGACCAACCCCGACGCGATGATCGTCGTGGCCTCGGGCAGCGGCGCGGCCATGCCGCAACTGGGCCTCGTCGAACGCGGCTTCAAGGGCAAGGTCTACCAGACCCACGCCGCCGCCAGCAAGGACCTGATGCGCCTGGGCGGCAAGGCCGTCGAGGGCACGCTGGTCACCAGCGGCCCGGTGGTCGTGGCCGAACAACTGCCCGACAGCCACCCCAGCAAGGCGCTGGGCGTGAAGTTCAACGCCGCCTACGAAGCCATCCATGGACCCGGCACGCGCAACCAGTTCGGCGCCCACGGCTACGACACCTACCTGATGCTCGAGCGGGTGATTCCGATTGCGCTGAAGAAGGGCAAGCCGGGCACACCGGAATTCCGCGCCGCCTTGAAAGACGCGCTGGAATCGACGCCGGCATTGGCGGTCACGCACGGCGTGCTCGACTTCACACCCACCGACCACTGGGGCTTCCGCGCCGACACCGGCGTGGTGATGAAGGTGGTGAACGGCGAGTGGAAACTGGAGCCCTGATCCCGCTTCACGACTGAAAGGGGCACACCGGCATGGACTTCACGATCGCCAGCATCCTGGGCCTGGACGGCATCACCAACGGTGCCATCTACGCCCTGGTGGCGATTGCGCTGGTGCTGGTGTTCGCGGTCACCCGCATCGTCTTCATCCCGCAGGGCGAGTACGTCGCCTTCGGGGCGTTGACGATGGCGCTGTTCCAGGAAGGCCGCGTGCCGGGCACGGTGTGGCTGCTGCTGCTGATGGCCGCGCTGGCCACCGCCATGGATGCGGCGCAGGCCGTGCGCGACCGCTGGGCGCCAGCGCGCCTGGGGCGTGAACTGCTGCGCCACCTGCTGCTGCCGCTGCTGGCGGCCGGGCTGGTCATCCTGCTGGCGCCGGGCAAGCCGCCGCTGCTGGTGCAGGCGGCCTTGACGTTGGCCCTGGTCACCCCGATGGGACCGCTGGTCTACCGCCTGGCCTACCGCTCGCTGGCCGATTCCAGCGTGCTGGTGCTGTTGATCGTCTCCGTCGGCGTGCACTTCGCGCTGACCGGCCTGGGCCTGCTTTTCTTCGGCGCCGAAGGCTTTCGCAACCCGCCGTTCTGGGACGCGCGTTTCAACTTCGGCGCGCTGGCCGTCACCGGGCAGACGCTGATCATCTTTGCCTCGTCGGCCGCGCTCATCGTCGGGCTCTTCGTGTTCTTCGATCGAACCTTGTCGGGCAAGGCCTTGCGCGCCACGTCCGTCAACCGCACGGGCGCCCGGCTGATGGGCATCAGCACCGACGGCGCCGGCAGGCTCAGCTTCACGATGGCCGCCTTCATCGGCGCGCTGTCGGGCCTGTTGATCGGCCCCAGCACCACGGTCTATTACGACAGCGGTTTCCTCATCGGGCTCAAAGGTTTCGTCGCCGCCGTGTTCGCCGGCCTGACGAGCTTTCCGCTGGCGCTGGCCGGTGCGGTCGGGGTCGGCCTGATCGAATCCTTCGGCTCCTTCTGGGCCAGCGCCTTCAAGGAGGTGATCGTCTTCACGGCCATCCTGCCGGTGTTGCTGTGGCGCTCTTTCATCGACGCCGACCACGAGAGCACATGACCCCCCCCCGAAGCGCCTTCGGCGCCTCCCCCCCAGGGGGGCAACCCCAGCGGCCCGGCAAAGCCGGTTCCGCGGCGTTTGCTTGGAAGGCCGCGCTCTTTGCCGCCATCTTCGCCCTGCCCCTGCTGCCGGTGCCCGACTTCTGGATCACCCAGCTCAACTACATCGGCCTGTTCAGCCTGGTGGCGCTGGGGCTGGTGCTGCTGACGGGCGTCGGCGGCCTCACCTCTTTCGGCCAGGCGGCCTTCGCCGGCATCGGCGCCTACAGCAGCGCCTGGCTGTGCACGGCCTTCGGCGCATCGCCCTGGCTGGGCCTGCTGGCGGGGCTGCTGGCCACCGCCGCCGTGGCGCTGCTGCTGGGCTGGCTGACGCTGCGCATGTCGGGCCACTACCTGCCGCTGGCGACCATCGCCTGGAGCCTGGCGCTGTACTACACCATGGGCAACCTGGACGCGCTGGGCAAGTACGACGGCCTGCTGGGTGTGCCGGCGATCAGCCTGTTCGGCATCAGCCTGCACGACGAACGCCGCGTCTACGGGTTGATCTGGGCCTGCGCGCTGGCGGCGGCGCTGGGCATCACGCAGCTGCTGGACTCGCGGCCCGGGCGCGTGATGCGCGCGCTGAACGTCAACCGCGGCGGCGGCATCACCATGCCCGAGGCGATGGGCGCCTCCACCTTCCGCTACAAGGTGGTGATGTTCGTCATCGCCGCGCTGCTGGCCAGCCTGTCGGGCTGGCTCTTCGCGCACATGCAGCGCAGCGTCAACCCCAGCCCTTTCGGCATCAAGTTCGGCATCGAATACCTCTTCATGGCGGTGCTGGGCGGCGTGGGCCAGGTCTGGGGCGCCTTCACCGGCGCGGCGCTGGTCAAGCTGACCGAAGACCAGTTGCAGGTCTGGCTGCCGAAACTGATCGGCACGGCCGGCAGCTACGAAACCATCGTCTTTGGCGTGGTGCTGGTGATGGTGCTGAAGTTCGCGCCCGACGGCGTGTGGCCGATGGTCGAACGCAGGCTGCCCAAGCGCCGCCCGGCGCGCGACGCGGACGGCCGCGCCGCCGAGCCCCTGGCCGCGCGCAGCAAGCCCGCGCGTGGCGAGGTGCTGCTGCAAGCCCAGGCCGTGCACAAGGCCTTCGGCGGGCTGGTGGCGGTGAACGACATCAGCTTCACCATCCGCGCCGGCGACATCGTCGGCCTGATCGGCCCCAACGGCGCCGGCAAGTCCACCACCTTCAACCTGATCAGCGGCGTGCTGCCCATGAGCAGCGGCGAAGTGCGGCTGCGCGGCCAGCGCATCGACGGTCTGCCGGCGCGCGAAGTGGCGCGGCGCGGCATGAGCCGCACCTTCCAGCACGTCAAGCTGGTGCCCGACATGACGGTGCTGGAAAACGTCGCGCTCGGCACCTACCTGCGCACCAAGACCGGCGCCCTGGCGGCCATGCTGCGGCTCGACCGTGCGGAAGAGCGACGCGCCTTGCACGAGGCGATGCTGCAGCTGCAGCGCATCGGTCTGGCCGACCAGGCCGACGAACTGGCCGGCAACCTGGCGCTGGGCCCGCAGCGGCTGGTGGAGATCGCCCGCGCGCTGGCCAGCGACCCTTCATTGCTGCTGCTGGACGAACCCGCAGCCGGCCTGCGCCACCAGGAAAAGCAGGCCCTGGCCGCCGTGCTGCGGCAGCTGAAAGCCGAAGGCCTCAGCCTGCTGCTGGTGGAACACGACATGGACTTCGTGATGAACCTGACCGACCGCATCGTGGTGATGGAATTCGGCACCCTGCTGATCGAGGGCACGCCCGCCGAGGTGCAAGCCAGCCCGGCCGTGCGTGCGGCCTATCTCGGCTCGGAGCACTGAGATGGCCGCGGCTGCAACCCTGCTCGACGTCAAGGGCCTGCATGCCGGTTACGGCAAGGCAGAAGTGTTGCGCGGCCTGGACCTGACGCTGACCGAGGGCCAGGTGGTCACCGTCATCGGCCCCAACGGCGCGGGCAAGTCGACCTTGCTGGGCGCCTTGATGGGCCTGTTGCCGGCCACCTTCCCGGGTGCGGGCCAGGACGGCGGCGGCCTGCGTTTCCACGGCCACGAGCTGGCACATCTGACGCTGGAAGAACGCGTGATGCGCGGCATGGCCCTGGTGCCCGAAAAGCGCGAACTCTTCGGCACCATGAGCGTGGAGGACAACCTGGTGCTGGGCGGCTGGCGACCCTTGAAGCAGCGCATGCCGCAATGGCGCGACGGCATCGAGCGGGCCTATGCGCTGTTTCCGCGTCTGAAGGAACGCCGCAGCCAACTGGCGGGCACGCTGAGCGGCGGCGAACGCCAGATGCTGGCCATCGCCCGCGCACTGATGGGTCAGCCGCGTTTGCTGATGCTGGACGAACCCAGCCTGGGCCTGGCACCGCTGATCGTGCGCGACATCTTCCGCATCATCACGGCGCTGCGCAGCAGCGGCGTCAGCATCCTGCTGGTCGAACAGAACGCCCGCGCCGCGCTGGAAGTGGCCGACTACGGCTATGTGCTGGAAACCGGCGACCTGGTGCTGCAGGGCCCGGCCCGTGAATTGGCCGTGGACCCGCGCGTCATCGAAACCTATCTGGGCGCCCAGCGCGCAGGCGCGGCCTGACGCAGGTCAAGACCGCAGCAGCGCCAGCCAGAGGCCGACGGCCGCGCTGGCCGCCACCACCGTCATGACACCCACCTTGAACCGCATCAGGGCCACGGCCGCGGCCAGGCCGACTGCCGCCGCCACCCCGTCGAAGCGCCCGGCCAGGCCCTGCGGCCACAGCACGTGGAGGGCGAAGAACACGGCCAGGTTGGCGATGACGCCGACCACCGCCGCCGTGATGGCCGTCAGCGGTGCGGTGAACTTCAGCTGGCCGTGCGTGGTCTCGATGAAAGGCCCGCCCAGCAGGATGAACAGGAAGGACGGCAGGAAGGTGAAGAAGGTGACGATGCAGGCCGCCAGCGCGCCGGCCAGCGGCAAGGCGTCGGGGCCCAGCACGGCCTGGGTCCAGCCGCCGACGTAAGCGACGAAAGCCACCACCATGATCAAGGGCCCCGGCGTGGTCTCGCCCAGGGCCAGGCCGTCGATCATCTGCGCGGCCGTCAGCCAGTGCGCCTGTTCCACCGCGCCCTGGACGACATAGGGCAGCACGGCGTAGGCGCCGCCGAAGGTCAGCAGCGCGGCCTTGGTGAAGAACCAGGTCATCTGCGTGTAGACGCCGGCCCAGCCCCACACCGCCACCAACGCGCCGAACGCCGCCAACCAGAGGGCCAGAAACACCGTCAGCACGCGGGCGAAGCGCAGCCATGTGAAGCGCGCGTGTTCGGGCGTGGGCGTGTCGTCGTCGATCACAGAACGGCCCGGCGACGCTTTCGCCGCGCTGTGCCCGCCACCCAGCGCGAAATACCGCGGCCGCCAGCGGCCGCCGGCCATGCCGATCAGGCCGGCACCCAGCACGATCAGCGGGAACGGCAGCTGCAACGCGAAGAGGGCCACGAAAGCCGCCAGCGCGATGGCCCACAACGCCGCGTTCTTCAAGGCCCGCGTGCCGATGCGCCAGGCCGCCGCCACGACGATGGCCATCACCGCCGGCTTGATGCCGTAGAGCAGCCCGGCCACCGCCGGCAGTTGCCCCCAGGCCATGTAGACCCACGACAGGCCGATCAGGATCAGCAAGGAGGGCAGCACGAAGAGCCCGCCGGCCATCACGCCCCCCCAGGTCCGGTGCATCAGCCAGCCGATGTAGGTGGCGAGCTGCTGCGCCTCGGGCCCGGGCAGCACCATGCAGTAGTTCAGCGCGTGCAGAAAGCGCCGCTCGCTGATCCAGCGGCGGCGTTCGACCAGTTCGCTGTGCATCAGCGCAATCTGCCCGGCCGGGCCGCCGAAACTGACGAAGCCCAGCTTGAGCCAGAAGGCGAAGGCCACGCGCTGCGTGACGGGGGCAGGCGGAGCCTGGGCGGGGTCGGCCGCGAGGGGTGGATCGGCGCATTCATGCATCGCGCGGATGATGACATCGGCATGGCCATCGCGCCCCGACGGGCCAGAATGGGGACCCCCAGGCCCGCCCTCTGCGCATGACACCGTCCCCTCTCAAGCTGATTTCCTCGATGGCCACGAAACCCTTGCTGACCGACCTGGTGGCGCGCTACACGGCGCAGACCGGCGTGGTGGTGAACGTGCTGTCGGTGGGTGGTGTGGACGCCGCGAAGCGCGTGCAGGCCGGCGAGGCCTTCGACGCCGTGATGCTGGCCGCCAACGCCATCGAACAGCTCACCACCTCGGGCCACGTCGTGGCCGGCAGCCGTGTCGATGTGGTCGATTCGGGCGTGGCGGTGGCCGTGCGCGCGGGCGCGGCTCTGCCCGACATCGGCAGCGCAGCCGCCGTCAAGGCCGCCGTGCTGGCCGCGCCGCGGCTGGCCTGTTCAACCGGGCCCAGCGGCGTGCAACTGGCCAGGTTGTTCGAACAGTGGGGCATCGCCGAGCAGATCGCCGGCCACCTCGTCACCGCGCCGCCGGGCATCCCCGTGGGCGCGCTGGTGGCGCGCGGTGACGTCGATCTGGGTTTTCAGCAATTGAGCGAACTGATGCACCTGCCGGGCATCACCGTGGTCGGCCCGCTGCCGCCCGAGATCCAGATCACCACGACCTTTTCAGCCGGCGTTGCCAGCACCAGCCAGCAGCCCGAAGCGGTGCGCGCGTTACTGGCTTTCTTCATCTCGCCCGAGGTGGCCGCGCTGAAACTGCAGCACGGCATGGTGGCGCCGTGAGGCGCGCGCTGCCTGGGCGGATGGCGGTACTGGCAGCCGTGCTGACGGTTGTGGTGACGGCAGGGCTGTCCGGCAGCGCCCACGCCGCCGAAGTGCAGGTGGCCGTCGCCGCCAATTTCGCCGGGCCGCTGGCGCGCATCGCCCTGGCCTACACGGCCGCCACCGGCCACACGGTGAAGGTGTCGGTCGGCGCCACCGGCAAGTTCTATGCGCAGATCGTGGCCGGCGCGCCTTTCGAGGTGCTGATCGCCGCCGACGCCGCAACGCCGGCCCGGCTGGTGCAGGAAGGCCTGGCGGTGGCCGGCAGCAACTTCACCTACGCCATCGGCAAGCTGGCCTTGTGGAGTGCGCAGCCGGGCTACGTCGACGCCCAGGGCACCGTGCTGACAGCCGGTAAGTTCAGCCACCTGGCCATCGCCAACCCCAAGATCGCCCCTTACGGCCAGGCTGCGGTGGAAGTGCTGAAGGCACGCGGGCTGATGACGGCGCTGGCACCGAAGATCGTCACCGCCGAATCCATCGCCCAGGCCTACCAGTTCGTCGTCACCGGCAACGCCGAACTGGGCTTCGTCGCGCTGTCGCAGTTGCTGGTGCCGGGCAAGCCGGCCGGTGGTTCCTACTGGCTGGTGCCGCCGTCGCTGCACGGCGAAATCCGCCAGGACGCCGTGCTGCTGAAGGCCGGCGCCGCCAACCCGGCGGCCAGCGCGCTGCTGGCCTGGCTGAAGACCGAACCGGCCAAGGCCATCATCCAGGTCTACGGCTACGGCCACGCCAGCCCGGCGAAATGACGGCGCCTGCATGACCGCTGACGAATGGGCCGCCGTCCGCCTGACGGCCGCGCTGGCCGCCAGCGCGACGGCGCTGCTGCTGCTGCTGGGCACGCCGCTGGCCTGGGCGCTGGCCCGGTCGCGGTCGGTGTGGAAGCCGCTGGGCTCGGCGCTGGTGGCGCTGCCGCTGGTCTTGCCGCCCACGGTGCTCGGCTTTTACCTGCTGCTGCTGATGGGGCCACAGGGGCCTGTCGGGCAGTTCACGCAGGCGCTGGGTCTGGGGCGCCTGCCTTTCACCTTCGGCGGGCTGGTCGTGGCCTCGGTGCTGTATTCGCTGCCTTTCGTCGTGCAGCCCTTGCAGCAGGCTTTCGAGGCCATCCCCGAGCGCCTGCTGGAAGCCGCGGCCACGCTGCGCGCCGGGCCCTGGGACCGTTTCTTCAGCGTCGCGCTGCCGCTGGCCCGGCCCGGGCTGGTGACGGCCACGGTGCTGGGTTTTGCCCACACGGTGGGCGAATTCGGCGTGGTGCTGATGATCGGCGGCAACATCCCGGGTGCGACGCGGGTGCTGTCGGTCGCGCTCTACGACCACGTCGAAGCGTCGGAATTCGCCGCCGCGCACCGGCTGGCCGCCGGGATGGTGGTCTTCGCGTTGGTCGTGCTGGTGACGCTCTACGCCGTCAACCGGCCAGCGCCTGACCGGGCCCTCGGCGGCGGCGCCCCGCGATGATCGACCTGCAATTGCGCCTGCCGCGCGCCGCCTACACGCTGGACGTGGCACTGCGCCTGCCCGAGCGCGGCGTGACGGCGCTGTTCGGCCCTTCGGGCTGCGGCAAGACCAGCATCCTACGCTCCGTGGCCGGGCTGGAACGGGCGGCCGGCCGCGTGGCGCTGGGCGACACGGTCTGGCAGGACGACCGCCTGGGCAGCTTCCTGCCCACCCACCGCCGGCCGCTGGCCTACGTCATCCAGGAAGCCGCCCTGTTCCCGCACCTGAGCGTGCAGGGCAACCTCGACTACGGCCTGCTGCGCACGCCCGCTTCGCAACGCCGCATCGCCCTGGACCAGGCGGTGGAACTGCTGGGCATCGCGCCGCTGCTGGCGCGCCGCAGCACCACGCTGTCGGGCGGCGAAGCCCAGCGCGTGGCCATCGCCCGCGCGCTGGTCACCAGCCCGCGGCTGCTGCTGATGGACGAACCGCTGGCGGCCCTGGACGCCGCACGCAAGGCCGAGATCCTGCCCTACCTGGAAGGGCTGAACGCGGCGCTGGCCATCCCCATCGTCTACGTCAGCCACGCCATCGCCGAAGTCGCACGGCTGGCCGACCACCTGGTGCTGCTGGACCAGGGCCGCGTCGTGGCGCAAGGCCCGCTGGCCGAGGTGCTGGCGCGCATCGACCTGCCGCAGTCGCTGGGCGACGACGCGGGCGTGGTGCTGGACGGCGTGGTCGGCGAGCGCGACGGGCCCTGGCACCTGGCGCGGCTGGATGTCGACGGCCCGGGCTGCGGCCTGTGGGCGCGCGACCAGGGCCAGCCGCTGGGCCAGCGGGTGCGCCTGCGCGTGCTGGCGCGCGACGTGAGCCTGACGCACGCCCAGCAGACCGGCACCAGCATCGGCAACCAGTTGGCGGGCACGGTGGAAGCCCTGGCCGACGACAGCCACCCGGCCCTGCTGCTGGTGCGGGTGCGCGTCGGCCCCAGCGCGGCGGTGCCGCTGGTGGCGCGGCTGACGCGGCGCTCGGCCCAGGCCCTGCGGCTGGCGCCCGGCATGGCGGTCTGGGTGCAGGTCAAGACCGTGGCCTTGATGGCGTGAGGGCGCGCCTCAGACCCCGAGCAGCGAGTGCAGCAGCGGGCTGTCGCGCAGCACGGCGGCCTCGCCGCTGAGTACGGCCTGGCCCTTTTGCAGCACCAGCGCGCGGTCGCTCTGGGCCAGCACGCGGCGGAAATCGCGGTCGACGATCAAGGTGGCGATGCCGGTGGCGCGGATTTGCGCGATGACGCGCCAGATCTCGGCCACGATCAGCGGCGCCAGGCCTTCGGTGGCTTCGTCCAGGATCAGCAGGTCCGGGTGCGTCATCAGCGCGCGGCCGATGGACAGCATCTGCTGCTCGCCGCCCGACAGGGCCGCGCCCAGGTTGTGGATGCGTTCCTGCAGGCGCGGGAAGGTGGCCAGCACGCGGTCGTAGGGCCAGTCGTTGCGACCGTCGCGGCCGCGCCGGGCGGCCATCACCAGGTTCTCGCGCACCGTCAGGTTGGGGAACACGCCGCGGCCTTCGGGCACATAGGCCACACCCAGTCGCGCCACCGCGTGCGGTGCGGCTTTCGAGACATCGTGGCCGGCCACGAAGATGGCGCCGTCGCGCTGCGCCACATGACCCAGCAGCGTGCGGATCAAGGTGCTCTTGCCCATGCCGTTGCGACCCAGCAGGCCCACCGTGGCACCGCGGGCGATCTGCAGGTCGATGCCGTGCAGCACGTGGCTGCTGCCGTACCAGGCGTGGACGCCGCGCGCGTCGAGGATGAGCTCAGCCATGGGCACCTTCCCCCTCGCCGAGATAGGCCGCCTGCACGGCCGGGCTGCTGCGCACCGCGGCGGGGGTGTCGCAGGCGATGACCGCGCCGTTGACCATCACGGTGATGCGGTCCGCGATGCGGAAGACGGCGTCCATGTCATGTTCGACCAGCAGGATGGCATGACCGGCGCGCAGCTGGTCCAGCAGCGCCAGCATGCGTTCGGTTTCCTCGGCGCCCATGCCGGCCAGCGGTTCGTCCAGCAGCAGCACCTGCGGCGCGGTGGCCAGGCACATCGCGATTTCCAGTTGCCGTTTCTGGCCGTGCGACAGCAGGCCGGCCGTGCGGTCCAGCAGCGCGAGCAGGCCGGCGCGCCCGGCGGCATCGCGCGCGGCAGCCGTGCTGGCCGGGCAGCGTTGCGCGCTCTGCCACCAGGCCCAGGGCCGTTGCGTTTGCGCCTGGGCGGCGAGCCGGCAGTTCTCGAGGACGCTGAAGTCCGGGAAGATGGTGTTGCGCTGGTAGCTGCGGCCCAGGCCGGCGCGGGCGCGGCGGGCTTGCGTACAGGCGGTCACGTCCTGCCCGAGCAACTCGACGCTGCCGCAGGACGGCGGCAGTTCGCCCGACAGCATGTTGATCAGCGTGGACTTGCCCGCGCCGTTGGTGCCGATGACGGCGTGCACGCTGCCCCGGGCGATGGCGATGGACACCCGGTCCACCGCGACCAGGCCGCCCCAGCGGCGGGTCAGTTCGGTGCCGCGCAGCAGGACGTCGTCGGCGCTCACGGCGACACCTCGGCGGCATCGACCGCATCGGCGCCGGCAGCACCGCGCGCATCGGTTCGGCCTGCCAGCCTGTCCCGCCATTGCCCCGGCAGCCCCACCAGGCCGCGCGGCAGCAGCGCCACGCTGGCGATGATGCTCAGACCCAGGCCCAGTTGCCAATGCTTGGCGAAGGCGCCGAAGACGGCTTCGGACTTGAAGAATTCCTGCAGCAACGCGAAGGCGAAGGCGCCGATCAGCGCGCCGCGCAGATGACCCAGGCCGCCCAGGATGATCATGATCAGCACCGCGCCGCTGAAGTGCCAGCTGAACAGTTCGGGGTTGACGTAGCCGTCCTTCACCGCGAACAGGAAGCCGGCCAGGCCAGCGATGCCGCCCGAGAGGGTGAAGGCCGCCAGCTTGTACGGGTAGGTCGAAAAGCCCACCGCCCGCATGCGCTGCTCGTTGGCCTTGATGCCGGCCAGCGCGCGGCCGAAGCGCGAGCGCAGCAGCAGCGCCAGCATGGCAAAAACCGTCAGCAGGCAGGCCCAGGTGAAGCCGTACAGCGCCAGCGGCTTGTCCAGGTCGAGCAGCGGCGCGCCCATCCAGCCCAGCACCGGTTTGTTGTTCAGGTAGATGCCGTCGCTGCCGCCGCCCAGCGGCGTGTCGTGGGCCACGTAATAGGCCATCTGCGAAAAGGCCAGCGTGACCATGATGAAGTACACGCCCTGCGTGCGCAGCGACAGTGCGCCCACGACCAGCGCGAAGACCGCGGCGGCCAGCGCGGCCACGGGCAGCAGCCACCACAGCGAAGCCGGGCCGTCAGCCGGCGTCAGCAGCACCGCTGCGTAGGCGCCGATGCCGAAGAAGGCGGCCTGCCCGAAACAGATCAGGCCGGTGCTGCCGACCAGCAGTTCCAGGCTCAGCGCGAAGATCGCGTAGACCATGATCTTGGTGACGAAGTCGATGCCGAAAGAGCCGGCGATCAGCGGGTACAGCGCCAGCGCCTTGAAGGCCATGAGCATGAAGACGAACTTGCCGACCGCATCAAGCGGCCGCCGCGGAACCGGCTTCGCCGGGCCGCTGGGGGCGTCCCCTTGAGGGGGAGCGCCGAAGGCGCTTCGGGGGTGGGTCATCTCAAGCCGCCTTGAAGAGACCGCTGGGCTTCCACAGCAGGATCAGCGCCATCAGCACATAGACCAGCACCCCGGCCGCCTGCGGCAGCAGGACCTTGCCGAAGGTGTCGACAACACCGATCAGCAAGGCTGCGAGCAAGGCCCCGCGCACCGAGCCGATGCCGCCGATGACGACCACCACGAAGCAGACGATGAGCACCGTGTTGCCCATGCCCGGGTAGACCGAGGACACCGGCGCGGCCACCATGCCGGCCAGCACCGCGATGGCCATGCCGGCGGCGAAGACAACGCGGTAGAGGAAGCCGACGTCGATGCCCAGGCTCTGCACCATCTCGCGGTTGCTGGCGCCGGCGCGGATCATCATGCCCAGCCGCGTCTTGGCGAAAACCCCGTACATGCCCAGCGCCAGCACCAGGCACACGCCACTGATGAACAGGCGGTATTCGGGGTAGCTCATCGTGTCGCCCAGCGCAATGCTGCCGGCCAGCCAGGGTGGCGCGGGCACGCTGTGCACGTCGTCACCGACCAGCAGGCTGCGAAGTTCCTCGAAGACCAGGATCAGGCCGTAGGTCATCAACACCTGTTGCAGGTGCTCGCGCTGGTAAAGGAAGCTGTAGAAGACCCACTCCAGCACGTAGCCCAACAGCACCGCCAGCACCACGCCCACCAACAACACCGCGAAGAAACCGCCGCCGAAAGTGCGGGCCACGACCGGCGCCAAGGCGTAAGCCATGTAGGCACCGATCATGTAGAAGCTGCCGTGCGCCAGGTTGATGACGCCCATGATCCCGAAGATCAGCGTCAGGCCCGAGGCCACCAGAAACAGCAGCAGGCCGTACTGCAGGCTGTTCAGACATTGGATGAGGAAGGTGGCTAGATCCACGTTGCTGACGGCCAGGCGCGGGCCTTACATCTTGCAGCCGCGGGCGGGGTCGGCGAGGTTCTTCGAAGCGATGCTGACCACCTGGTTCTCCATCCCCACCACCTTGCGCAGGTAGATATCCTGCACCGGGTTGTGCGACTTGCTCAAGGTGAACACCCCGCGCGGGCTGTCGATCTTGGCCTTCTCCACCGCGGCGGTGAATTCGGCCTTCTTGCTGACATCGCCCTTCACGGCCGCCAGGCCCACGCCCAGGATCTGCGCCGCATCAAAACCCTGCACCGCGAACACGTCGGGCTGCAGCTTGTAGGTCTTGGCGTAGGCCAGCCGGAAAGCCTTGTCGCGCGGGTTGCTCAGGTTGTCGGCGTAGTGCAGCGTGCTGAAGATGCCTTCAGCGTCGGCGCCCTGCGCTTCCAGCGTGCCGTCGGTGACGAAAGCGCCGTACAGCGGGATCTTGCCTTTCAGCCCGGCTGCGGCGTAGTCCTTGACGAACTTCACCGCACCGGCACCCGAGAAGAAGGTGTAGACCGCATCGGGCTTGGCCGCCGCGATCTCGGTCAACAGGGCCTGGAATTCGACGTTGGGGAACGGCAGGCTTAACTCCTTGGTCACCTTGCCGCCGGCCTTCTCGAAGGCTTCCTTGAAGCCGCTGACGCTCTCGTCGCCGGCCGCGTACTTCCAGGTGATGGTGACAACATTCTTGAGGCCCTGCTTGGCCACCACATCGCCCATGGCATAACCCGGCTGCCAGTTGGAAAAGCTGCTGCGGAAGATGTTGGGCGCGCACATGGCACCGGTGACGGCGGCAGCGCCGGCGTTGGGCACGATCAGCAGCGTGCCGCTGTCCTTGGCCGCCTTGGCCATGGCCATGGCCACGCCGCTGTGCACCGTGCCCACCAGCACGTCGACGTTGTCGCGCTTGATCAGCTTGTTGACGTTGTCGGTGGCCTTGGCAGGGTCGCTTTCGTCATCGACCTTGACGTACTCCACCTCACGGCCACCCAGCTTGCCGCCTTGTTCGGCCACGTAGAGTTTGAAGCCGTTTTCGATGGCCACACCCAGGGCGGCAAAAGTGCCGGTGGCCGGCAGCATCAGGCCGACCCTGATCTTGCCTGCGGGCTGCGCGAAAGCGGCGCTGGCGGTGAGTGCGGTGGCGGCTGCGGCTGCGGCAGCGATCAGCGTGGTGCGGAAGAAGTTCGTCATGGCGTGTCTCCGTGTTGTTGGGTGTGAGCATGCTGTTCGATGAAACCGCGGGTGGCGGCGATCAGCGCATCGGGCTGGTCGCGCTGCGGGCTGTGGCCGCAATCGGCCAACTCCAGCAATTGTGTGTGCGGCACCCGGGCCTGCAAGCCCCGGATTTGCAGCAGGGTGCCGTAGGCGTCGTCCAGGCCCTGCACGGCCAGCAGGGGCGCGCGGATTTCGCGGATGGCTTCGGTGATCTTCCAGCCGCGGAAGGCCGGGCTGAGCCAGACATCGTTCCAGCCCCAGAAGGCCGAATCGACGTCGGCATGGTGGCGCGCCAGGCGCTGCCGCAAGTCGCCTTGCAGGTAGGCCACGCGGGTCTGCTCGATGCTGGCGATTGCGATGTCTTCGACGACGATGTGCGGCGCAACGACGATGGCGCCGCGCAGGCGGTCGGGGAACATCGCGGCATAGAGCAAGGCGATGCTGCCGCCGTCGCTGTGGCCGAAGAGCCAGGGCGGTTCGATGGCAGTGTCGACACCCAACGCGCTGAGCAAGGCCGGCAGCACCTCGCGGGCCTGGCGGTGCATGAAGTCGGGGCCCCAGTGTTCGTCGGCGCCGCGCGGCGAGCTCTGCCCATAACCGGGGCGCGAATAGACCAGACCGCGACAGCCCGCCGCGCGGCACAGGCGTTCGGGGAAGTCTTTCCACATCGCCACCGAGCCCAGGCCTTCGTGCAGGAAGACGACCAAGGGCGCCGAGTCCTTGCGCTCACCGACCCAGGCGTGTTCGATGCGGACAGGCCGGCCCGCCCAGGCTATATCCACCAGGACGGCCGTCACCGGCCGGCTTCCTGCTCGCGCAACTTGAAGCGCTGGATCTTGCCGGTGGCCGTCTTGGGCAGTTCGTTCAGGAACTCGATGGCACGCGGGTATTTGTAGGGCGCCAATCGGTCCTTGACGAAAGCCTTCAACTCGGCTTCGTCCGCCTCGGCGCCGGCCTTCAGCACGACAAAGGCCTTGGTCTTGGTCAAGCCTTGTGCATCGGGCACGCCGATCACCGCCGCTTCCAGCACCGCCGGGTGCTGAACCAGCGTGGCCTCGACTTCGAAGGGCGACACGTAGATGCCGCTGACCTTCAGCATGTCGTCGGTTCGGCCGCCGTAGGTGTAGCTGCCGTCGGCGTTGCGGATGTACTTGTCGCCGCTTTTCGTCCAGCCGCCCTGAAAGGTATCGCGCGTCTTGTCGCGGTTGCCCCAGTACATCATCGCGGCGCTGGGGCCCTGGATGTAGAGGTCGCCCGGCTCACCGTCGGGCACGGGGCCGCCGTCATCGCCGCGCAGCTGGATCTCGTAGCCCGGCACCGGCCAGCCCGAGCTGCCGTAGCGCACGCGCTCGGGGCGGTTGCTGATGAAGATGTGCAGCATCTCGGTGCTGCCGATGCCGTCGACGATGTCCACGCCGAAGTGGCGCAGAAAGCGCTCGCCGATGTCGGCCGGCAGGGCTTCGCCGGCCGACGACACCAGGCGCAGGGCCACGTCGGCAGCCGCCGGCAGATCGGGGTTGGCCAACATGCCTGCGAAACCGGTGGGAGCGCCGAAGAACACCGTCGGCTTGAGGCCGCCCACACCGCCCGTAAGGCGCTTGAAGGTGGCGGCGGGCGTGGGCCGATCGCCCATCAGCAGCGTCGTCGCACCGACGGCCATGGGGAAGCTCAAGGCGTTGCCCAGGCCATAGGCGAAAAAGAGTTTGGCGGCCGAGAAGCAGACGTCGGTCTCCGTCAAGCCCAGCACCGCCTTGCCGTAGAGCTCGCAGGTCCACCAGGGGTTGGCTTGCGAGTGCACGGTGCCCTTGGGGCGGCCGGTCGAGCCCGAGGAGTAGAGCCAGAAACCGGGGTCGTCGACACCCGTCGCGGCCGGCTGTGCCAGCGGTGGGCGGGCTTGCAGGAAGGCTTCGAACTCGATCTCGGCCGGATGCAAAGGCGCCACCGGCCGCGACACCACCACCCGCTGCACCTCGTGGTCGGACTTGACCATCGCCGTCGTCAGCGCCGGCAGCAGCGCGCCCGACACCAGCACGGCCTGGGCGCGGGAATGTTCCAGCATGTAGGCGTAGTCGTCGGCGGTCAGCAGCGTGTTCACCGCCACCGGCACCACCCCGGCGTACATCGCGCCCAGGAAGGCGGCCGGCCAGTCGGTGCTGTCCAGCATCAGCAGCAGCACGCGTTCTTCGCGCTTCACGCCCAGGGCGCGCAGCCCGGCGGCAACACGGCGCACGCGCTCGTCGAGGGCGCCATAGCTCAGCGTGGCGACGTCGTCGACGAAGGCGGCTTTCGCCGCCCGGCCGGCGTTCGCCGTCAGCAGGTGCTGGGCGAAATTGAAGGCCGCGGGCGGCGGTGCGACCGACGGTGTGACGGTGGGGCTGGCGCTCATCGGTGCCTCCGTGGGGCCCCGCGCTTGCGGCAGGCCAGAAGATGAATTATTGTGCTTGCAAGAACCATAATTTCACCGACTCGACATGTCAAGCACTATATTGCATACACCCGGGTTAGTCCCGGGTGCCGACCCTGCCGACGAGGAGAAGAACCCTTTCCTGGCTGCGCTGGGGGACCGCGTGCGGGCCCTGCGTTCGCGTCGCGGCTTGACGCGCAAGGCCGTGGCGCAGGCGGCCGACGTCTCCGAACGCCACCTGGCCAACCTGGAATATGGCACCGGCAACGCCAGCATCCTGGTGCTGCTGCAAGTCGCCGGTGCACTGCACTGCTCACTGGCCGAACTGCTGGGCGACGTGACCACATCGACGCCCGAATGGCTGCTGATCCGCGAGCTGCTGGAACGCCGCGACGAGCCCTCGCTGCGCCGCGTGCGCACGGCCATCGGCGAGCTGCTGGGCACCGGCGGCATGAACGGCAGCCAGGGCGGCCAGGGCGCGGCGCCCAGCACCCGCGTGGCGCTGGTCGGGCTGCGCGGCGCGGGCAAGTCCACGCTGGGCCAGATGCTGGCCGACGACCTGGACTACCCCTTCGTGGAGCTGAGTCGCGAGATCGAGAAGTTCGCCGGTTGCAGCGTCGGCGAGATCCAGGGCCTCTACGGCCAGAACGCCTACCGCCGCTACGAGCGCCGGGCGCTGGAAGAGGCCATCCAGATCTACCCCGAAGCCGTCATCGCCACGCCGGGCGGCCTCGTGTCGGACGCGGCCACCTTCAACCTGCTGCTGGCCCACTGCACCACGCTCTGGCTGCAGGCCGACCCCGAAGACCACATGATGCGCGTGGCAGCCCAGGGCGACCTGCGGCCGATGGCCGCCAGCCGCGAGGCGATGGAGGACCTGAAGGGCATCCTGGCTGGTCGGGCCGCTTTCTATGCCAAGGCCGACATGCGCCTGAACACCAGCGCACAGCCCTTGGCGGAGAGCTTCAGTCTGTTGCGCGGCCTGGTGCGGCGAGCGCTGAATATCCCGGTGTGAATCTGCGGAGCAGTGAATTAAAGTGCTTTACTTCGATCGAAGACATGCATTATGCTGCGTACGTTGAGCCTGCATGGCGCGCACTATCGCTCCTCAGCTTGCTCGCCCCGCATGAGCCGTTCCGGCCAGCAGCCACCCGGAGACCGACCATGAGTTCCGCACCCGCAGCCCCCCGCATCGACTACCAGACCGACCCCAGCCTGTACCGCCACTGGGAGCTGACCTTCGAAGGCCCGGTGGCCACGCTGGCCGCCGACTTCGACGAGAACGGCGGCCTGGCGCCGGGCTACAAGCTGAAGCTGAACAGCTACGACCTGGGCGTGGACATCGAACTGAACGACGCCATCCAGCGCATCCGCTTCGAACACCCGGAAGTGCGCACCGTCGTCATCACCAGCGCCAAGGAAAAAGTCTTTTGCAGCGGCGCCAACATCTTCATGCTGGGCCTGAGCACGCACGCCTGGAAAGTGAACTTCTGCAAATTCACCAACGAGACGCGCAACGGGCTGGAAGACTCGTCCAAGCACAGCGGGCTGAAGTTCCTGGCGGCCGTGAACGGCGCCTGCGCCGGCGGCGGTTATGAGCTGGCGCTGGCCTGCGACGAGATCATCCTGGTCGACGACCGCAGCAGCGCCGTCAGCCTGCCCGAAGTGCCGCTGCTGGGCGTGCTGCCCGGCACCGGCGGCCTGACGCGCGTCACCGACAAGCGCCACGTGCGGCACGACCTGGCCGATTTGTTCTGCACCAGCGCAGAGGGTGTACGCGGGCAGAAGGCCAAGGACTGGCGGCTGGTGGACAGCATCGCCAAGCCGGCGCAATTCGCCGCGAAAGTGCAAGAGCGAGCACTGGAACTGGCCGCCGGCAGCGACCGCCCGGCCGGCGCCCAGGGCGCCGTGCTGAAGCCGCTGCAGCGCACCGTGGAAGCCGACGCGCTGCGCTACGGCAACATGGTCGTCGAGATCGACCGCGGCAAGCGCACCGCGACCTGGACCGTGAAAGCGCCGGCGATGGCCCTGCCCACGTCCACCGCCGACATCGAAGCGCAAGGCGCCGCCTGGTACCCGTTGGCCCTGGCCCGCGAGCTGGAAGACGCGATCCTGATGATGCGCAGCAACGAGTTGGACATCGGCACCTGGCTGATCAAGACCGAAGGCAACCCGGACGCCGTGCTGGCGATGGACGCCACCCTGATGAGCCACAAGCAGCACTGGCTGGTTCGCGAAACCATCGGTCTGCTGCGGCGTACTTTCAGCCGGCTGGACCTGTCTTCGCGCAGCCTGTTCGCGCTGATCGAACCCGGCTCCTGCTTCGCGGGCAGCTTCCTGGAACTGGCGCTGGCCTGCGACCGCAGTTACCAGCTGGCCCTGCCCGACGACGAAGCCCGGGCGCCGACCGTCACCGTGGATGCCGCCAACTTCGGCCTGTACCCGATGATCACCGGCGAAACCCGGCTGGAGCGCCGCTTCTACGGCGAAGCACCCGCCATGGGCGCGATGCGCGCCGCCATCGGCACGCCGCTGGACGCCGATGCCGCGTTCGCACTGGGCCTGGTCACCAGCAAGCCCGACGACATCGACTGGGCCGACGAGGTGCGCATCGCCATCGAAGAACGCGTCAGCATGTCGCCCGACGCGCTGACCGGCCTGGAAGCCAACCTGCGCTTCAACGGCCCCGAGAACCTGTACACCCGCGTCTTCGGCCGTTTGACAGCCTGGCAGAACTGGATCTTCCAGCGCCCCAACGCCGTCGGCGAGAAAGGCGCCTTGAAGGTCTACGGCAAGGGCGAAAAAGCCGCCTTCGACTGGAACCGCGTTTAAGTCTTACTCCCTCTCCCGCTTGCGGGAGAGGGCAAGGGTGAAGGTCCATGAGCGCCACCACCCTCACCCCAACCCTCTCCCGCCTTGCGGGAGAGGGAGCAACACAAAGAGCAGGAATATGAGCACCCAAACGACGATGAACTACAGCGAGAAGATCCCCAACAACGTGAACCTGGGCGAAGACCGCACGTTGCAGCGCGCGCTGGAACAGTGGCAGCCCAACTTCATCAACTGGTGGGACGACATGGGGCCTGAAGGTTCCACCGACATGGATGTCTACCTGCGCACCGCCGTCAGCGTCGACCCGCAGGGCTGGGCGCAATTCGGCCACGTCAAGATGCGCGACTACCGCTGGGGCATCTTCCTGAATCCGGGCGACGCCAACCGCCAGATCCACTTCGGCGACCACAAGGGCGAGAAGGCCTGGCAGGACGTGCCCGGCGAACACCGCGCCAACCTGCGCCGCATCATCGTGACGCAGGGCGACACCGAACCGGCATCGGTCGAGCAGCAGCGCCACCTGGGCCTGACCGCGCCCAGCCTCTACGACCTGCGCAACCTGTTCCAGATCAACGTGGAGGAGGGTCGCCACCTGTGGGCCATGGTTTACCTGCTGCACAAGCACTTCGGCCGCGACGGCCGTGAAGAAGCCGAAGCGCTGCTGGAACGCCGCAGCGGCGACGAGAACAACCCGCGCATCCTGGGTGCCTTCAACGAAGCCACGCCCGACTGGCTGAGCTTCTTCATGTTCACCTACTTCACCGACCGCGACGGCAAGTTCCAGTTGTGCGCACTGGCCGATTCGGCCTTCGATCCGCTGGCCCGCACCACCAAGTTCATGCTGACCGAAGAAGCCCACCACATGTTCGTCGGCGAGTCGGGCATCAGCCGCGTGATCAGCCGCACCGCGCAGAAGATGAACGAGTTGAAGACCGACGACGTGGCGGTGCTGCGCAACGCCGGCGTCATCGACCTGCCGACCCTCCAGCGCTACATCAACTTCCACTTCAGCGTCACCATCGACCTCTTCGGCGCCGACGAGAGCAGCAATGCCGCCACCTTCTATTCCAGCGGTCTGAAGGGTCGGTACGAAGAAGGCAAGCGCGTCGACGACCACGTGCTGAAAGGCCAGACCTACAAGGTGCTGGAAGCGAAGAACGGCCAGCTCGTGGAACGCGAAGTGCCGATGCTCAACGCCCTGAACGAAGTGCTGCGCGACGACTACATCACCGACAGCGTGGCCGGCGTGAACCGCTGGAACAAGGTGCTGGAAAAGGCCGGCATCCCGACCCGCCTGAGCGTGCCGCACAAGGCCTTCCACCGCAACATCGGCGCGCTGAAGGGCGTGAAGGTCTCGCCGCAAGGCCAGGTGCTGAGCGAAGCCGAATGGAAAGCCAATGAAGACCGTTGGCTGCCCAGCGGCGGCGACCGCGCCTTCGTCGCCAGCCTGATGGGCCGCGTGGTGGAACCGGGCAAGATGGCCAACTGGATCGCCGCGCCGGTGATAGGCATCAACCGCCAGCCGGTTGATTTCGACTACGTGCGTTTCGCCTGAATTCACTCCCTCTCCCGCAAGCGGGAGAGGGGGCAAGACTGGAGACACACATGGACATGGCCACCGAACCCGCCGTCATCAAGCAGCACCTGATCGACCCCGAGATCTGCATCCGCTGCAACACCTGCGAGACGATGTGTCCGGTGGGCGCCATCACGCACGACTCGGCGAATTACGTGGTGGACGCCAGCATCTGCAACTGGTGCAACGCCTGCATCTCGCCCTGCCCCACCGGCAGCATCGACAACTACCGCAGCATGCCCCGCGTGCGGGTCTACAGCCTGGAAGAGCAATTCGGCTGGGAATCGCTGCCCGCTGAACTGCCGCGCGAACAACTGCTGGCCGAGGCGGCAGTGGATGGTGATGCCGAAGCCACGGCCGTGGTCGCGCAGGCCGCGGAAACCACCGCTGCTGCAGCCGGCACAACGGCGTTCAACAGCGCCGCCTTCGGTGCAACGCTGCCGCCCTGGTCGGCCGCCCACCCTTACACCAACCTCTACGGCCCCAAGGCCAACGAGAAGGCCATCACCGCCACCGTGACCGGCAACGTGCGCGTCACCGAAGTCGGCAAGACCGCCGGCAGCGACTACGACACCCACCACATCGTGCTGGACTTCGGCAGCCTGCCCTTCCCGGTGCTGGAGGGCCAGAGCATCGCCATCGTGCCGCCGGGCGCCGACGCCAACGGCCGCGCCCACCACGCGCGGCAGTACAGCATCGCCAGCCCGCGCAATGGCGAACGGCCCGGCTACAACAACCTCAGTCTGACCGTCAAGCGGGTGCTGGCCGACCACAGCGGCAAGCCCGTGCGCGGCGTGGCCAGCAACTTCCTGTGCAACCTGAAGGTGGGCGACACGGTGCAGGTCATCGGGCCTTTCGGCAGCAGCTTCCTGATGCCGAATCACCCCAAGAGCCACATCGTGATGATCTGCACCGGCACCGGCTCGGCGCCGATGCGGGCGATGACCGAATGGCGCCGGCGCCTGCGCAGTTCAGGGAAGTTCGAGGGCGGCAAATTGATGCTGTTCTTCGGCGCCCGCACGCAAGAGGAATTGCCGTATTTCGGCCCGCTGCAAAGCCTGCCGAAAGACTTCATCGACAGCAACTTCGCCTACAGCCGCACGCCGGGCGCGCCCAAGCGCTATGTGCAGGACGCGATGCGCGAACGCGCCGCCGACCTGGTGCCGCTGCTGACCGACCCCCATGCGTATTTCTACGTCTGCGGCCTGAAGGCGATGGAGGAAGGCGTGGTGCTGGCCCTGCGCGACGTGGCGCAGCAAGCCGGGCTGGACTGGGACCGGGTCGGCGCGGCGCTGAAGCGCGAAGGCCGCTTGCACCTGGAAACCTACTGATGGCCCCTGACAGCACCGTGCTGGTCATCGGTGCCGGCATCATGGGTACAGGAATTGCGCAAGTCGCCGCGCAGGCCGGCCACGCGGTACTGCTGTTCGACGCGCGCGAAGGCGCTGCGGCACAGGCCGTCAGCAAGCTGGCCGCCACCTTCGACGGCCTCGTCACCAAGGGCCGTTGGGAGTCCGACGCGGCCCGCGCCACGCTGGCCCGCATCACGCCCATCAGCGCGCTGGTCGAAGCGGCGAACGTGGCGCTGGTGGTCGAGGCCATCGTCGAAGACCTGGCCGCCAAGCGTGCGCTGTTCCAGCGGCTGGAAGGCATCGTCGGTGCGGCTTGTGTGCTGGCCACCAACACCAGCTCCATCAGCGTCACCGCCATGGCCAACGGGCTGAGGCAGCCGGGCCGGCTGGTCGGCATGCACTTCTTCAACCCGGTGCCGCTGATGAAGCTGGTCGAGGTGGTCAGCGGCATGCACACCGACCCCGCCGTGGCTGACGCCATCTTCGAGTTGAGCAAGGCCTGGGGCAAAGTGCCGGTGCACGCGTTGAGCACGCCGGGCTTCATCGTCAACCGCATCGCCCGGCCCTACTACGCCGAAGCCTGGGCGCTGTTGCAGGAACGGGCCGCCACGCCGGCCGTGCTGGACGCCTGCCTGCGTGCCGCCGGCTTCCGCCTGGGGCCTTGCGAACTGATGGACCTGATCGGCCAGGACACCAATTTCGCGGTGACGAATTCGGTCTACGCGGCGAACTTCTACGACAAGCGTTACATGCCCAGCGGGCTGCAGCGCGAGATGGTCGACGGCGGGCTGCTGGGCCGCAAGAGCGGTCGCGGTTTCTACACCTACCCCGCCGGCGCTCTGGCGCTGCCGGTGGCGGTGCACGAGGCCCCCGCCACGGCCCGCGAGGTCACCGTTCACGGCCACGGCGCGATCGCTGACGCGCTGGAAGGTGCTGCCACGCAGGCCCTGGCTGCACAGGGCTGGGGGCCTGCGCGGCAGCGCGACAGCGGCTGGACGGGTCTGACCATCGACGGGGCGCGCCTGGTGCTCACCGACGGCCGCACGGCCGGTGACGTGGCCGCCGCCACCGGCGTCGCCGACACGGCCGTCTTCGACCGCCCCATGGCCTTGCCGTCTGCGCCCGGTACGGCACTGGCCTGTGCGGTGGCCGAGGGCGCCAGCACCGTCTGGCAGCAGCAGGCGCTGGCCTGGCTGGCCGCCCTGGGCTACAGCCCGCTGCCCGTGGCCGACGCGCCCGGGCTGGTCGTGGCACGCACCGTGGCCATGCTGATCAACGAAGCCGCCGACGTCGTGCTGCAAGGCATCTGCGACCCGGCGGGCGCCGACGCCGCGATGAAGCTGGGCGTCAGCTACCCGGCAGGGCCTTTCGAATGGCTGGCGCGCTGGGACGTGAACAGCGTGGTCAGCCTGCTGGACACGCTGGACGCGCACTACCGGGGCGAGCGCTACCGCGTCAGCCCGTGGTTGCGGCGGAAGGCGGCAGCGGCGGGCTGATCAGCGCGCGGCAGGCGGCGAGTCGCCTGCTGGGCCGCCGCCACGCCTGCCACTGGGTCGTCCTGGCCGGCCACGGCGGTCGCGTCGAAAACCTGGCTGGCCAGCACCTGGCGTGTGGCCGTGTCGATCAGCACGGCGCGCACGGTCAGGCGCAGGCGGCTGGGCCGCGTGGCGAAGTCCTGTTGCAGGCGGATGAGTTCGGTTTCCAGCCGCAGCGCGCCCGTGCCGGCCGTCGGCGCCAGCAGCACCGCGCGGAAGGCCAGCGTGTCTTGCAGGGCCTGCACCAACAAGGGGGTCAGCAGCCGCGCCGGCGGCTCGACCCATTCGTGAAATGCGAAGGCCTCCAGCTGGAACGGCTGGCGCTGGTAGAGCATGCGCACGCTGTCGTAGCCGGGCGCGGCGACGGGCTGGGCGACCAGCAGCACCCGCGCCTTGTCCGCGGTGGCCGCTGGCGCAGCGGCCACTGCGGACAAGGCAGACGCCTCGGACGGCGCGCCGCCGTCCAGCGTGTAGCGCGAGGCAGCGGCCGGCGGCTTGGGCAGCAGCGAAGCCGAGCAGCCGACCAAGCCTGACCAGGCGGGCAGCGTGGCCACCAACAAGGTGGCCGCACGTGCCACCCAAGTCAGGCGCTGGGGGTCGCGCGGCGGCGTCTTCATGGCGGGTTGCTTTCTCCGGGCCCGGGTCGCGGCAGCGGTCGGCCCACGATCAGGCTGCTGGGGCTGCGGGCGGTCTGCTCGCTGAGCGTGCGCAGCGAGGCCGACAGCTGGTTCAGTTCCGCGATCAGGCGCGCCAGGTCGGGCAGGGTCTCGCTGCCGGCTTGCTGCGCCGCGCTGGCCGCACTGTCGGCCGCGCGACTGGCTCGCAGGCTGGTGGCACTGACGCCGTCGGCCATGCGTTGCACAGCCTGCGCGCCGGTGGTGATGCTGCCCAGCGTCGGGTCCAGCCGCAGGCTGGCGCTGGCGGCCCGTTGTGCGGTCTGCGCGGCGTCGGCGATGCCCCGCGTCAGCACGCCCTTCTGCGCTGCCAGCGCGCGGGTCAGCGCGGCCAGGTCAGCCAGGGTGGACTTCAGGGCCACCCGGTTGTCGGCATCGAAGACGGCGTTGAAGTTGTCCGACACGCGGTCCACATTGCCCAGCACATGGGTCAGCACGCTTTCCAGCCGGGCGGTCAGCGACAGCTTGAAGGGGATGGTCGGCGGCACGCCGTCCGGGGTCGGCGCCAGGGCCGGTGAGCCGGGGCTGCCGCCGCCGATCTCGACATAGGCGATGCCCGTCAGGCCCTGCGTCTTCAACACCGCCTCGCTGTCCTGCTTGATGGGCGTGCCGCAGTGGATCAGGAACACCAGCCGCACGCGGCGCGAGTTCTGCGGGTCGATCTCGATGCGCCCGACCTTGCCCACGTCCACGCCCAGGTACTTCACCGGCGCATCGACATTCAGGCCCGACACCGATTCTTCGACGAAGGCCTGGTAGCGGTCGACTTCACGGCGCGAGCCCAGGCCGACGGACAGCCACAGCACGCCGGCCACCAGCACCGCGCCCAGCACCAGCACGAAGGCGCCGACCAGGGAGTAGTTGACCTTGTCGTCCACGGGGCGCCGTCCTAGTTGGCG
>JBBAPI010000014.1:0-77597 GCA_040400915.1 Rubrivivax sp. | reverse complement strand
CGCCGACCAGGGAGTAGTTGACCTTGTCGTCCACGGGGCGCCGTCCTAGTTGGCGCTGGCCGCAGCGGGCACGGGCGTGGCGGACGGTGCCGCAGCAGGCCCGGGCGTGGCGGCCGGTGCCGCAGCAGGCCCGGGCGTGGCGGCCGGTGCCGCCACACGCAGCTGCCGGCGGTCGGTGAAATAGGCGCGCACCGTGGGCTGCGCGTCCTGGGCCAGTTCAGCCATGGTGCCCAGCGCCAGCACCCGGCCTTCACCCAGCACCGCGACGCGGTCGCAGACCTGCCACAGCAGGTCCAGGTCGTGGCTGACGATGACCAGAGTCGGGTGGTTGAGCGCGTGCGTCTTCAGGATCAACTCGTCCACGCCAGCCGAACTGGCCGGGTCCAGCCCCGACGTCGGCTCGTCGAGGAACAGCAACTCGGGTTGCAGGGCCAGCGCACGGGCCAGCGCGGCGCGCTTGAGCATGCCGCCGCTCAGTTCGCCGGGCATCTTCAGGCCGGCGTCGGGCGGCAGCCCGGTCAGCGCCAGCTTCCATTCGGCGATGTCGTCGATCAGCGCGTCGTCGAGTTCGCTGTGCTCGCGCAGCGGCAGGCCGACGTTGTCGCGCACCGTCAAGGCGCTGAACAGGCCGCCGCGCTGGAACATCACGCCCCAGCGCAGGCGCAGCGCCTGCCAGCCTGCGGCGTCCAGCGTGGCCGTGTCCTGACCGAAGAGGCGGATCACGCCCGAGGTGGGCCGCTGCAAACCGATCATCTCGCGCAACAACACCGACTTGCCCGACCCGCTGCCGCCGGCCAGCCCCAGGATCTCGCCGCGCCGCACGCGCAGATCCAGGCCCTCGTGCACGGTGTGGCTGCCGAAGCGCATGACGATGTGCTGCATGTCGATGACGGCGTCGTCGGCGTCGCCGGCGGGGGCTGCCGCGGCCATGTCAAAGATCCAGCATGTTGAACAGCACCGAGAAGGCGGCGTCGGCGACGATCACCAGGAAGATGGCCTGGACCACGGCGAGCGTCGTCTGCCGGCCCACGCTGTCGGCGCTGCCGGCGGTGCGGAAACCCTGGAAGCAGCCGACGACCACGATGATGCAGGCGAAGACCAGCGACTTGCCCACGCCCAGCAACAAGGCCGAACCCTGCATCACCCGGCCGAAGCGATCGGCGAATTCGGTGTAGCCGATGTCGAGCTGGGTGCGCGCCATCACCATGCCGCCCAGCACACCGGTGATGTCGGCGAACACCGTCAACAGCGGCAGGGCCACGGCCAGCGCGATGACCTTGGGCAAGACCAGCCGTTCCTGCGGGTCGATGGCGACGGTGCGCATCGCGTCGATCTCGTCGTTCACCACCATGGTGCCGATCTGCGCCGCATAGGCCGAACCCGAACGGCCGGCGATGATGATGGCGCCGATCAGCGGCGCGAATTCGCGCAGCATGGCGTAGCCCACCAGCTCGACGACGAAGACGTTGGCGCCGTAGTGCTTGAGCTGATCGGCGCCTTGGTAGGCCACCACCACGCCGAGCAGAAACGACATCAGGCCGATGATGGCCAGGGCGTCGAAGCCGCCGATCTCGGTCTCGCGCAGCACCGCGCGCCAACGCATGCGGCCCGGGTGGCGCAGCGTGCCCCCCGCCACGCTGGCGGCTTCACCGATGAAGGCCAGCAGATCCCCGGCCTGCCGCCCGGCCGCCACCGTGAGCTTGCCGACCCGCCGCAGCAGACCGTCAGCGCGCGGCGCCGGGGTCACCGCCGGGCCTTGCCAGGTCCAGCTGCCGTCGGCCGTCCACGTCACCGGCAAACCCTGGGTCAAGCGGGTCGTGGCGTCGGGCTGGGCGGCGGTGCCCGGGGAGGACTGCGTCATGGCCCATCCAGCCTGCGGTGCGGGCAGGCGCTTGTCTGTCCGCTGGCGCACTCTCGGGCGGCTTGCGCGGTGCGGCGCACAGACGCAGCGCTCTGCCTGGCCTACAAGCGGGACTGCATCAGACGCCCACCGCACCGGACATGACCCGACGTTCCTGGACCTGGCTGGCCGCCATCGCGCTGTCGCCGCTCGCCCTGCTGGCGTTGGCCGCCCTGTGGCTGGCCGTCTTCGGCTGGAACTGGGCGCGCGGACCGCTGCAGGACCAGGCCTTGCAGCGCACCGGGCGGGTGCTGAACATCGCGGGCGACCTGACGCTGGCGTGGGCCTGGCCGGCGCCCCAGTTGCGGGCGCAAGGCGTGGCCTTCGCCAACCCGCCCTGGGCCGGCGAAGCGCAGATGCTGCAGGCCGACAGCGTGATGGCCACCGTCGACCTGCCTGCGCTGCTGCGCGGCCAACTCAGCTTGCCCACGCTGCAGCTGACGCGGCCGCGGGTCTTCCTGGAACAGGCCTCAGGCGGCCGCAGGACCTGGTTGCTGGACCGCACACAGACCGACGAGGCTGCGCGCATCCTCATCGGCCGCGTGCTGCTCGACCACGGCGAGCTCACCTACACCGACACCGACCGCCACACCCGCGTGCACGCCGCCTTGTCCACGCAGGGCGACGGCGGCGCACCCGTGGCCAGCGACGGCGCCGCGCGCAACCTGGTCTTCAGCGCCGAGGGTCGGCTGCTGGGCCAGGCTTTGCAAGCCACAGGCAGCGGTGGCGCGGTGGTGGCCTGGCGGGACGAGAGCACACCTTACCCGCTGCAAGTGAAGGCCACGCTGGACCACATCCGTGTGGAGGCCGAAGGCACGGTGACCCGCCTGTTCCAGCTGAACGCGATGGACCTGCGCCTGGTGCTCGACGGCGACAGCCTGGCCGCGCTCTACCCGCTGATCGGCGTGGCCCTGCCGCCCACGCCGGCCTACCGCAGCACCGGGCACCTGGTGCGCAGCGGCACGCTGTGGCGCTACGAGAACTTCGTCGGGCGCGTCGGGCACAGCGACATCGCCGGCAGCCTGCAGGTCGACACCGCCCACCCGCGCCCCCAACTGACGGGGGCGCTGGTGTCGCGGCAACTCAGCCTGGCCGACCTGGGCCCGGCCGTGGGCTCGCGCCGGGCCGCGGCGGAAGGCGGCAAGGCTGCGCTACCCCGGCCGGCGCGCTTGCTGCCCGACATGCCATTCGAGACCGCGCGCTGGGCCAGCCTGGACGCCGACGTCACGCTGCGCGCCCAGACCCTGCTGCGCGACGAAGCGCTGCCGCTGGACCAGTTGCAGTTCCGCCTGCTGCTGCAGAACGGCGTGCTGACGCTGGACCCGCTGGCCTTCAGCCTGGCCGGCGGCCAGCTGCAAGGCGTGATCACCCTGGACAGCCGCAAGACGCCGCTGCAGGGGCGCGCCAGGATGCAGGTGCGCGGCCTGGTGCTGGGCCGCCTGCTGCCCACGGTGGACCTCAGCCAGAACAGCATCGGCCTGCTGCATGGCGACATCGAACTGGACGGCCAGGGTGCCTCGGTGGGCCGGATGCTGGCCGACGAGACGCTGGACCTGACCATCGTGCCACACACCAAGGTCAGCAGCCTGGTGGCGCTGCGCAGCCCGGTCCATGTGCGGGGCACCTTCAGCCAGCCGCGGGTGACGCTGGACGCCGGGCGCATCGCCACGCGCGGGGTCGGTGCGCTGGCTCTGGGCCTGCTGAACCCGTTGCTGGCGTTGATCCCCTTGTTCGAGGCCGGGCCGGGTGTCGACAGCGCCTGCGCGAAGTGGGTCGCCGAGGCGAAGCAGCCGCTGCCGCCGCCACCAGCCGTCAGACGGGGTCGCGCGCCAGCCGCAAGCCGCTGAACTGCCAGCGTGTTTCCGGCGGGAAGAAGTTGCGGTAACTGGCGCGGCTGTGGCCCGCGGGTGTGGCGCAGGAGCCGCCGCGCAGCACCATCTGGTTCATCATGAACTTGCCGTTGTATTCGCCCACTGCGCCGGCCCAGGGGCGAAAGCCCGGGTAGGCCAGGTAGCTGCTGGCCGTCCATTGCCAGGCGCTGTCGAACAACTGCAACAACTCGCTGGACGTGCTGGCGGCGTGCTCCCACTCGGCCTCGGTGGGCAGGCGCAGCGGCAGGCCGTCGCGGGCGGCGCGCCAGCGCACGTAGGCGTCGGCTTCATAGAGGCTGATGTGGACCACCGGTTCGCCAGGCGCGAGGGCTTGCAGGCCCGCCAGCGTGAAGCGCTGCCAGGCGCCGTCTTCACGGCGCCGCCAGTAGAGCGGGGCTTCGACGCGCTGGCTGCGCAGCCAGTCCCAGCCCGCCGACAGCCACCACCGCGCGTCGCCGTAACCGCCGTCGGCCATGAATTCGAGCCACTCGCCTTGGGTCGTCAGGCGGTGGGCCAGTGCACAGGGGCGCAGCCAGTGGCTGTGGCGGGGGCTTTCGTTGTCGAAGGCGTAACCGCTGCCGGCGTGGCCGATGTCGACGCGGCCGCCGTCCAGTGGCAGCCAGGCCAGCGGCGCGGTCGGCGTCACCGCTGACGGCGCCGGCCCGCGGTAAGCGGGGGCCAGCGGGTTGCACGACAGCAGGTGCAGCAGGTCCGTCAGCAGCAGTTCCTGGTGTTGCTGTTCGTGCTGCAGGCCCAGTTCGACCAGGCTGTCACGTTCGCCATGCGGCGGCCCGGCCAGCAGGGCCGCCATGCGGGCGTCCACGTTGGCCCGGTAGGCCCGCACGGCCGCCAGATCGGGCCGCGTGATCAAGCCGCGCTGGGCCCGCGGATGCTGCTCGCCCACGCCCTGGTAGTAGCTGTTGAAGAGCACGCGGAAGGCCGGATGATGGGGCTGGAACGCGGGCTCGAAACGTTCCAGCACGAAGGTTTCGAAGAACCAGGTGACGTGTGCCAGATGCCACTTCGTCGGGCTGGCGTCGGGCATGGACTGCGCCTGGCAATCGGCCTCACTGAGCGGCGCGGCCAGCGCCAGGCTGTGCGCGCGGACGTGGGCATAGCGCGCGGCCAGCGGGTGGGGTGCAGGGGTCATGGCCGCGACGCTACCAGCTGTCGATGAAACGGCTGCCGCCCTCGCCCTGCCCCGCGCGAATCCGGCTGGCGGCCAGGCCGCGCGCCAGCCAGGCGCGGGTCTCGGCCGGGTCGATGACGGCGTCGATCTCCAGCGTCGCGGCCATGTTCAGCGCGCTGCCGGCAGCGTACTGCTGGGCCACCAGTTGCTGGTAGCGCGCCTCGCGCTCGGCGCCTTCGGGCAGGGCTGCCAGTTCCTTCTTCCAACCCAGTCGCACCGCGCCTTCCAGGCCCATGGCGCCGAACTCGCCGCTGGGCCAGGCGACGGTGAAATCGGGCGCGTGGAAGCCACCGGCCGTCATGCCCATCGCGCCCAGGCCGTAGCCCTTGCGCAGCACGATGCTGAAGCAGGGCACGCGCAAGGCGGCGGCGGTGACGAACATCCGCGAGACGTGGCGAACCTGGGCCTGCGCTTCGGTGTCGGGCCCGACCATGAAGCCCGGCGTGTCCACCAGGCTGATCAGCGGCAAGCCGTGGGCGTTGCACAGCTGCAGGAAGCGCGCGGCCTTGTCGGCGCCGGGGGCATCGATGGCGCCGCCCAGATGGCGCGGGTTGTTGGCCAGCACACCCACCGCGCGGCCTTCGATGCGGGCCAGCGCGGTGACCATGCCGGGCGCGAAACCGGCACGCAGTTCCAGCAACGTGCCGCTGTCGAAAAGGCCTTGCATCAGGGCGCGGATGTCGTAGACGCGCAGGCGGTTTTCGGGGATGGCCGCCCGCAGCGCGTGCTGATCGGCACAGGACCAGGTCGGCAGCGCACCCTGGAAGAACGACAGGTAGTGGCGGGCCGCCGCCACCGCCGCGCGCTCGTCGTCGACCAGCACGTCGATCACGCCGTTCGCCACCTGCACGGCAGCCGGCCCGATCTGCTCGGGCTTGAACACGCCGAGCCCGCCGCCTTCGACCATCGCCGGCCCGCCCATGCCGATGTTCGAATTGCGCGTAGCGATGATCACGTCGCTGCAGCCCAGCAGCGCGGCGTTGCCGGCGAAGCAACGCCCGGCCACGATGCCAACCACCGGCACCTGCCCGCTCAAGGCCGCGTAGCTCGCGAAGGTATGCACATGCAGGCCGGCGACGATGGGCATGTCCACGTCGCCCGGCCGACCCCCGCCACCTTCGGCAAACAGCACCACCGGCAGGCGGTTCTTCAGCGCGATGCCCAGCAGGCGGTCGGTCTTCTGGTGGTTGCGCAGGCCCTGCGTGCCGGCCAGCACGGTGGCGTCGTAGGCCAGCACGGCGGCGCTGGCCCGCTCGGGGCCGAACAGCGCGCCGTTGATGCGGCCGGTGCCGGTGACCATGCCGTCGGCCGGCGTGTTGCGGATCAGGTCGTCCAGGCCGCGGCGGCGGGTCTGCGCGGCCACGGCCAGGGCGCCGAATTCGTTGAAGCTGCCTTCGTCGCACAAGTCCGCGATGTTCTCGCGCGCCGTGCGCCCGCCGCGGGCATGGCGGGCGGCAATGGCCTCAGGCCGCGCGGCGTCCAGCGTGAACGCGTGGCGGTCGCGCACGCGCTGCAGGTCGGGTCGGATCGCGGGCGGGTCGGCCGCAGCGCCGCGGTCCGCCGCCGATGCAGACCAGGCCGCGTTGCCTTCGGCGTCGTTCAGGGTCTCGATCAGCAGCACCGTCTGCCCCTCGCCCAGCCCATCACCGGGCTCAGTCAGCCAGGCGCGCACGCGGCCGGCGGTCGGGGCCAGCAGCAGGTGCTCCATCTTCATCGCCTCGATGACGGCCAGCATCGCGCCGGCCGGCACGACTTCACCGGGCGCCACGGCCTGCTGCACCAGGCGGCCGGCCAGCGGCGAGGGCACGGCTTGGGTGCCTGGCGGCACATCGGCGACGCCGGCCGTGGCCTGCGCGACGCCAGCGCCCGCCGACGCAGTCAGGTCTGCCAGGTGGGCTTCGACAAAACCGGTGTCGAGCGCCTGGCTCGCCATCTCGGGCCGCGCCGCCAGCGCGCGCAGCAGCGGCAGGTTGGTGGCGAGGCCTGCGACGCGGCATTCGGCCAGCGCGCGCTGCGAACGCCGCAAGGCATCCCCGAAGCGCGCGCCCTGGACCACCAGCTTGGCCAGCAGGCTGTCGTAGTCCGCGTCCTGCACCCAACCGGCCTGCGCGTGCGTGTCGAGGCGCAGGCCCGGCCCTGCCGGCCAGTGCAAGTGCGTGACGGTGCCGACCGCCGGCCGGGCGCCGGCGGTCGCGTCCAGCGTCTCGGCGTTGATGCGCCACTGGATCGCAAAGCCGCGCGGCGCCGGCGGCACAGCGGGGTCGAGACCGAGTTGCTGCAAGGTGCGACCGGCGGCCACTTCGATCTGCAGCGCCACCAGGTCCAGCGCCGTCACCTGTTCGGTGATGGTGTGCTCGACCTGCAGGCGCGGGTTGGCTTCGATGAAGACGAAAGGCCGTTCGGCCGATTCGGCCGAATCGACATCCACCAGGAATTCGAAAGTGCCCAGGCTGCGGTAGCCGGTGGCACGCGCCAGGGCCAGTGCGGCATTGACCAGCTGGGCGCGCAGCGCTTCGGTCAAAGTCGGGCTGGGCGCGATCTCCACCAGCTTCTGGAAACGCCGCTGCAGCGTGCATTCGCGTTCGCCCAGCGCGATGAGCTGCTCACCGTCACCCAGCACCTGCACCTCGATATGGCGCGCATGCGGCATCAGGCCTTCGACATAGATGCCGGCCACACCGAAAGCCGCCAGTGCCTCGGCACTGCAGGCCGCAAAGGCCGCTGGCAAATCGGCCGCGTGGCGCACCGCGCGCAAGCCGCGTCCGCCGCCACCGGCCACGGCTTTCAGCATCACGCCGGCCGCGCCGTGCTGCGCGAAGAAGGCCTCGGCTTGCGCCAGCGTCACCGGGCCGTCGCTGCCCGGCAGCACGGGCACGCCGCAGCCTCGGGCCAGCGCCAAGGCGGCGGCCTTGTCGCCCCAGCCTTGCAACTGCGCCACCGTCGGGCCGATGAAGACCAGGCCGGCAGCGGCACAGGCCTGCGCGAAATCGGCGCGTTCGCTGAGAAAGCCATAGCCCGGGTGGACGGCATCGCAGCCGTGTTCGCGGGCCTGCCGCAGCACCGCGGCGATGTCCAGAAAATCGGCCGGCCTGCGGGCTTCGAAGGCGACGCTGTCCAGGCCCAGATCGGCTGCGGCCCGCGCAATGCGAACCGCAATTTCGCCCCGGTTGGCGATGAAGATCTTGCGCAGCATCAGCGCGCGCTCAATGCGCCTGTTCCCAATTCGGGCCGACGCCGACTTCGGCCAGCAGCGGCACCTTCAGTTGCGCCACGCCGGCCATCAAGCGCGGGATCGCTTCCTGGGCCCAAGCCAATTCCGCATCGGGCACTTCCAGCACCAGTTCGTCGTGCACCTGCATCACCATGCGCGTGGCCCGGCCCTCGGCGTCCAGCGCCTGCTGCACGGCGATCATCGCCAGCTTGATCAGGTCGGCGGCCGTGCCCTGCATCGGCGCGTTGATGGCCTGGCGCTCGGCGCCGGCCTTGCGCGGGCCGTTGCCACTGTTGATCTCGGGCAGCCACAGGCGCCGGCCGAAGACGGTCTCGACATAGCCCTTGGTCTTGGCGATGACGCGGGTCTCGTCCATGTAGCGCTTCACACCGGCAAAACGCATGAAGTACTTGTCGATGTAGTCCTTGGCCGCTTTCTGCTCGATGCCCAGGTTGTTCGCCAGACCGAAGGCGCCCATGCCGTAGATTAGGCCGAAGTTGATGACCTTGGCGTAGCGCCTCTGTTCGCTCGAAACCTCAGGCACGGCCACCCCGAAGACCTCGGAAGCCGTTGCCTTATGCACGTCGATGCCCTCGGCAAAGGCACGCAGCAGCGCCGGGTCTTCGCTGATGTGGGCCATGATGCGCAGCTCGATCTGCGAGTAGTCGGCGCTCATCAGCACATGCCCCGGCGGCGCGATGAAGGCCTCGCGCACGCGGCGGCCTTCGGCGGTGCGGATGGGGATGTTCTGCAGGTTGGGGTCGTTGCTCGACAGCCGCCCCGTGACGGCCACCGCCTGCGCGTAATTCGTGTGCACGCGGCCGGTTTGCGGGTTGACCATCAGCGGCAGCTTGTCGGTGTAGGTGCCCTTCAGCTTGGACAGGCTGCGGTGCTCCAGGATGCGCGCCGGAAGCGGGTAGTCGGCGGCCAGTTCGGCCAGCACTTCTTCGTCGGTTGAAGGCGCGCCGGTGGCGGTGCGCTTCTTCACCGGCAGGCCCAGCTTGGTGAACAGGATCTCGCCGATCTGCTTGGGGCTGCCCATGTTGAAGGGCTGCTCGGCTATTCCGTAGGCCTCCTGTTCCAGCGCCAGCATGCGCTCGGCCAGCTGGTGGCTCTGCTTGTTCAGCACGGCCGCGTCGATCAGCACGCCATGGCGTTCGATGCGCTGCAGCACCACGCTGGTGGGCATCTCGATGTGCTCGTAGACGAAGCGCAGCCCGCTGTGGTCGTGGCTGTCGGCGGCGACTTCGGGCCACAGTTTGTCGTGCACGTCGAGCGTCATCTCGCTGTCTTCGCCGGAATAGGTCGTGGCGCGGTCCACGTCCACCTGGGCGAAAGAAATCTGGTTCACGCCCTTGCCGCACAGGTCTTCGTAGCTCAGGCCCTTGCGGCCCAGGTGGCGCTCGGCCAGGCTTTCCAGGCTGTGCGATTTGTGGGCTTCCAGCACATAGCTTTCCAGCATGGTGTCGTGGCGGTAGCCGCGCACCCGGATGCCGGCGTTTTCCAGCACGTGCAGGTCGTACTTGATGTTCTGCCCGACCTTGGCGCGGCTGGCGTCTTCCAGCCACGGGCGCAGTTTGTCCAGCACCTCATTCATCGGCAACTGCTCGGGCGCGTCGGCATAGCTGTGGGCCAGCGGGATGTAGGCCGCGCGGCCGGCCTCCACCGCGAAGCTGATGCCGACGATGCGCGCCTTCATCTCGTCCAGGCTGTCGGTCTCGGTGTCCAGTGCGACCAGCTCGGCGGCCTGGATGACGCCCAGCCAGTGGTCGAAACGGTCCCAGCTGACGATGCTTTCGTACTCGCGCGCCAGCTCGCGCGCCGGCGCCGCAGCCACAGCCGCGACGGTCTCGCCGGCAGCCAGGGCCGTGGCCTCCAGTTCCTTGCGCCAGCTCTTGAAACCATAGCGGCCGTAGAAGTCGAGCAGGCCGGCGCGGTCGACTTCGCGCAGCGCCAGCGCCTCCAGCGCGGGCCAGCCAGCGATGTGGTCCTTCAGTTCGCAGTCGGTGACCACGGTGATCAGCTTGCGGCCCATCGGCAACCAGCCCAGCGCCTTGCGCAGGTTGTCGCCCACTGCACCTTTGATGCTGTCAGCGGCGGCCACCACGCCGTCCAGCGAGCCGTGCTCTGCGATCCATTTCACGGCGGTTTTCGGGCCGACTTTCTCGACACCCGGCACGTTGTCCACCACGTCGCCGACCAGCGTCAGGTAGTCGATGATGCGGTCGGGCGGCACGCCGAACTTGGCCTGCACGCCGGCCACGTCCAGCAGTTCGGGTGGCTTGGCCATGGTGTTGATCAGCGTCACGGCCGGCGTCACCAGTTGCGCCAGGTCCTTGTCGCCGGTGCTGATCAGCACCTGATGGCCACTGGCCGCCGCGATGCGGGCCAGCGTGCCGATGGCGTCGTCGGCCTCGATGCCGGGCACTTCCAGCACCGGCCAGCCGAGCAGACGCACCACCTCGTGGATGGGGCCGATCTGCTCGCGCAACGCGTCGGGCATGGGCGCGCGCTGGGCCTTGTAGGCCGGGTACCAGTCGTCGCGGAAGGTCGGCCCCTTGGCGTCGAAAACGCAGACCGCGTGCTCGGCCGGGTAGCGGTCGCGCAGCCAGCGCATCATGGCCACCATGCCGTGCACCGCGCCGGTGGGAAAGCCGTCGGCCGACCGCAGGTCGGGCATGGCGTGGAAAGCGCGGTAGAGGTAGCTGGAACCGTCCACCAGCAGCATGCGGCGGGGCAAGGCGGCGGGGCTGTCGGGGCTGGCGGGTGCATTCATGGCTTCATTGTGGCGCGGCCGCCTGGGGCTGTTCGGCCGCCAGGCACGCCTGCGTAGAATCTGGTCGATGCACACCTTCATACGCTGCGCCCTGGCCTCCGCCCTGCTGGCGGCCTTTGCAGCCCGCGCCGCAACGGCGCCCGTTCCGCCCCCGCCGGGCTTCGTCGACAGCGCGGCCGCACCGGCTTCAACGGCCACCGCCAAGGGCGCGGTCGACAAGCGCGTCATCGAAGACGGCAAGGTGCGCATCGAGGAAACCCGGGTCCGTGGCCAGACGCAGAACGTCACGGTGACGAGCAAGCTGCCGGGCGTGAAGGCCTACGAGGTCATCCAGCCGCCACTGGGCAAGGACCCGTCGCAGGACCAGGGCGCCGCCGGCAAGCGCACCTGGTCCTTGTTCGACTTCTAGGCACGCGATGGCTGTCTACACGCCAGTCGGCTTCGACGAGGCCGACGCGCTCTGTCAGCGCCTGGGCCTGGGCGCCCTGACGGAATTGACCGGCATTCGCTCGGGCATCGAGAACACCAACTACTACGCCACCACCGTGCGCGGGCAATGGGTGCTGACGCTGTTCGAGCGCCTGACCACCGAGCAGCTGCCCTACTACCTGCAACTGATGCAGCACCTGGCCAGGCACGGCATCCCGGTGCCCGCGCCGCAGGCCGATGCGGCCGGACAGCTGGTGCACACGGTGGCCGGCAAGCCGGCTTCGGTGGTGACGCGCCTGCCCGGCAGCCACCGCAACGCGCCCGACGCGCCGCACGCCGCTCAGGTGGGCGAGATGCTGGCCCGCATGCACCAGGCCGGCGCCAGCTTGGCCCTGCAGCAGCCGCACCTGCGCGGCCTGGACTGGTGGACGGCCACGGTGCCCGTGGTGCTGCCGCACCTGGACGCCGACGCGGCCCGGTTGCTGCGCGACGAACTGGCCTTTCAGCAGCAGGTGGCGGCAACCCCGGCCGGCCAGGCACTGCCGCGCGGGCCCATCCACGCCGACCTGTTCCGCGACAACGTGATGTTCGACGACACCGCCGGGCCGGACACCCTGTGCGGCTTCTTCGACTTCTACTTCGCCGGCACCGACGCCCTGCTGTTCGACGTGGCGGTGTGCCTGAACGACTGGTGCGTGGCGCCCGACGACGGCTTGCTGGTCGAGGACCGCGCCAGCGCTTTCGTCAGCGCCTACACCAGCGTGCGGCCTTTCACCAGCGGCGAACGGCGCCTGCTGCCCGCGATGCTGCGCGCCGCGGCGCTGCGCTTCTGGATTTCCCGCCTGTGGGACTGGCACCTGCCGCGCGACGCGGCGCTGCTGCAGCCCAAGGACCCGACCCACTTCGAGCGCGTGCTGCGCGGCTGCATCGCGCAGCCCTGGCACCCGGCGCTCTGACCCGACCGCCTCCCGTCCATGGCCCTGTTGCTCAAGACCGTCCCAGCCTCGCGCGGGCCGCGCTGGATAGCCGACGCCTTCCGCCTCTTCGTCAAGCGGCCTTTCGCCTTCACCTCGCTGTTCGCCATCTACCTCTTCGCCGCCATGCTGGTGGCCCAGGTGCCCCTGCTGGGCAGCGTGGCGCAGATGGTGTCGCTGCCGCTGTTGTCGCTGGGCTTCATGGTGGCCGGGCAGTCGGCGCTGCTGGACGGACCGGTCCACCCGCGCCACTTCATCGAAGCCCTGCGCGGCGACCCGGTGCGCCGCCGCGCGCTGCTGATGCTGTGCCTGATCTACGGCGTGCTGGCCATCGGCATCCTGCTGCTGGCCGACAGCGTGTCGGACCACGCCTGGGACCGCCTGCAGCGTCTGCTGGCCAAAGGCGGCGACGGCGTGCAGGCCGATGTCGACGCGCTGCTGTCCGAGTCGGGCGTGGCCTTCGGCGCACTGCTGGCGGTGGTGCTGGGTGCACTGCTGTCGATGCCCTTCTGGCACGCGCCAGCGCTGGTGCACTGGGGTGGCCAGGGCGTGCGCCAGGCGCTGTTTTCCAGCACGCTGGCGCTGTGGCGCAGCAAGGGCGCATTCTTCGGCTACATGCTGGCCTGGGTGGGCGTGCTGCTGCTCTTCGGCCTGATCAGCGCCGTGGTCTTCGGCCTGATCGGCGTGCCGCAGTTGACCGGCCTGATCGGCATACCGGCCGGCCTGGTGTTCTCGACGGTGTTCTACCTCTCGGTGCTGTTCACTTTCACCGACAGCTTCGGCGGCGCGCCGTCGGTCAGTCCGCCGGCGGCCTGAGCCCGGCCGACGGCACCCACGCTGTGGGCCGGCGATGGGCTTGCTGTCACACGCCGGCGTTAGACTGGGGTGCGGGCTGCGTCCTGCGCCTGGACTTTTCGTGAACCGCATCTCGACCCCTTCCACCCGTCAGTCGGCCCAGCCGCGTCTGGCCCTGCTGGCCCTGCTGGCCCTGGCCGGGCCGCTGACGGCGTTTGCAGCCTGCGCAGAACCCGCAGCGCAGGGCGATACCGAACAGCCGGCCGCCGAGACCTTCAGCCTGCACGGCCAGTTCACCGTCGTCAGCCAGCACCACCCGGCCTTCCGCTCGCCCTACGCCGGCGCCAACAGCCTGACGGCCGAGCGTTCGACGAAAACAACCGCCGACCTGACCCTCTATCTCGGCACGCGCTTGTGGACCGGCGCAGCCTTCTACCTCAACCCAGAGATCGACCAGGGCTACGGCTTGAGCAACACCCTGGGTGTGGCGGGCTTCCCCAGCGGCGAGGCCTACAAGATCGGGCGCAACCGGCCCTATCTGCGCTGGAACCGGGCCTTCCTGCAGCAGGTCATCGGCCTGGACGAGCAGGCTGAAGCGGTGGCGGCCGGGCCCAACGCACTGGCCGGCAGTGTGCCCACCAACCGGCTGACGCTGACCGCCGGCAAATTGTCTGTCGGCGACCTCTTCGACGGCAACGGCCTGGCACACGACCCACGGGCCGACTTCCTGAACTGGTCGATCATCGAGTCCGGCGCCTTCGACTACGCCGCCGATGCCTGGGGTTACAGCTATGGCGCCGCCGCGGACCTGAAGACCGGCGGCTGGTCCTTGCGCCTGGGTGTCTTCGCCATGTCCGACGTGCCCAACAGCGTCGTGCTCGACAAGACCTTCAGGCAGCACGAATGGGTGGCCGAAGTCGAACACCGCCACAGCCTCTGGGGGCAACCCGGCGCGCTGCGCCTGCTGGCCTATCTGAACCGCGCCGACATGGCGCGCTACGACGACGCGCTGCACCGGGCCGCCGCTGCGGGCCAGGGGCTGGCGCCCGACCTGGCCGCCGTGCGGCGGCGCGGCAACAAGGCAGGCTTGGCGCTGAACGTCGAGCAACAGGGGGCCGACGGGGTCGGCACTTTCGCGCGACTGAGCGCCAGCGACGGCCGCCAGGAAGCCTACGACTTCACCGAGATCAACCGTTCCATCGCCGCCGGCGTGGTGCTGCAGGGGACGCTGTGGGGGGCGCCGGCCCATCGCTTCGGTGGCGCCGTGGCGGTGAACGCCCTCTCGGGCGCCGGCCGTCGCTATTTCGGCGCCGGCGGCATGGGCATCCTGATCGGTGACGGCCAATTGCCGCATGCCGGCAGCGAACAGATCCTCGAGACCTGGTACGCCGTGCCACTGGGCACCCGGGCCACGCTGACAGCCGACTGGCAACACATCCGCAACCCCGCCTACAACCGCGACCGCGGCCCCGTCCAGCTGCTGGCGCTGCGCCTGCACGCCGGGTTCTGACCCGGCGGCGGCGCAGCGGCCCGACTCACTCGGGTTCGACCTTGGCGTCGCGCACCACCTTGCCCCAGCGCGGCGATTCGGCCTTGATCAGCGCCGCGAACTGCTCGGGTGTGCCGCCCGCGATCTCATTGCCCTGCTCAAGCATCTTGGTGCGCAGCTCGGGGTCTTGCAGCGCCTTGTTGCCGGCGGCATTCAGGATCCGGATGACCTCGGCCGGCAGGCCCTTGGGGCCGACGATGCCCTGCCAGTTCAGCACCTCGACAGCGGGGAAACCGGCCTCGCCCATGGTGGGCAGGTCGGGCAGCAGCGGGCTGCGCGTCTTGCTGGTGATGGCCAGGGCGCGCAGGCGGCCGCCCTTGATGGACGGCATGGCGGCATACATCTGCTCGAACATCATGTCGACCTGGCCGCCCATCAGGTCTTGCGCGCCGGCCGCGCCGCTCTTGTAAGGCGCGTGGATCAGGTCGATGCCGGCGGCGTGCTCGAACAAGGCACCGCTCAGGTGGTGCGAACCGCCGATGCCGCCCGAGGCGTAGCTGAGGGCGCCCTGCTTGGCCTTGGCCGCGGCGACCACGTCCTTCACCGTCTTGTAGGGCGATTCCTGCCTGACCATCAGGATCAGCGGCCCGCGCTCGATCAGCATGATGGGCACGAGGTCGTTCAGCGGGTCGAAGTTGAGCTTCTTGAACAGCGCGTGGTTGACGGCCAGCGGCGCGAAGTTGCCCATGCCGATGGTGTAGCCGTCGGGCTTGGCCTTGGCGATGGCGTCGGTGCCGATGTTGCCGCCGCCGCCGGCCTTGTTGTCGATGATGATGGTCTGGCCCAGCGTGGCCTGCATCAGCCGGGCGACCTGGCGCGAACGGCTGTCGGCGTTGCCACCGGCGGCATAGGGGCAGATCCAGGTGATCAGCTTGCCGGGGTATTTTTCCTGGGCCTGGACCCAGGGCGAGAAGACAGCGCCACCGGCCGCGGCGACTGTTGTGGTGATGAGCGTGCGGCGCTTCATGGGCGACATCCTGGTTGCGTTGACCGACTGGGAGGATATAGGCGTCCAGCCCTGCACACGGCTAGGGGCAACGCGCAGCCGGCCTCAATCCACCGGCGTCAGCTTGGCGATGGCCAGCGCCAGCCATTTGCTGCCGTGGCGGCCGAAGCTGACCTGGGCGCGGGCGTCGGCGCCACGGCCTTCCAGCGTGCTGATCACGCCTTCGCCGAACTTGGTGTGGAAGACGGTCTGTCCGACGCGCAAACCCGTCGCCTGCCCGGCTGCCGCCGCCACGAAGGCCGGTGCCGGCGGCTGGGCGTAAGCCGGCGCTTCAACCCGCCCGGCGCCGACGATGCCGCTCAAGCCACTGCCGCGCTGCCAGGCCTGCTGGTACTCCCGCGCATAGCCCGAGCCGAAACCCTGCTGCTTGGGCGTGATCCATTTCAGCGTGTCTTGCGGGATCTCGTCGAAGAAGCGGCTCTTCACGTTGTAGCGCGTCTGGCCGTGCAGCATGCGCGTCTGGCTGAAGCTCAGGTACAGGCGCTTGCGGGCCCGCGTGATGGCCACGTACATCAGACGGCGTTCTTCTTCAACGCCGTCGGCGTCGCTCAGGCTCTGCTCGTGCGGGAACAGGCCTTCCTCGATCCCGGTGATGAACACCGCGTCGAATTCCAGGCCTTTCGCCGAGTGCACCGTCATCAGCTGGATGGCGTCCTGCCCGGTCTTGGCCTGGTTGTCGCCGGCTTCCAGGCTGGCGTGGGTCAGGAAGGCGGCCAGCGGCGACATGATTTCGCCGGTGTCGGCGTCGGGCGCCGCGGCGGCCGCGGCGTCGGGCCCGTGTTCGTCCACCGGCAGGCCCACGGCGTCCTTGCCGAAGCCTTCCTGGGTGACAAAGCTTTCGGCCGCGTTGACCAGTTCTTCCAGGTTCTCGATGCGGTCCTGGCCTTCCTTGTCGGTGCGGTAGAAATCGACGAGGCCGGTGGCGGCCAGCACGTGTTCGATGATCAGGCGCAGCGTCAGGCCCTGCGTGGCGGCGCGCAGGCCGTCGACCAGCGACACGAAGGCCTGCAGGTTGGCGCCGGCCTTGCCCGGCACCGCGCCCACGCTCTGCGCCAGGCTGCGGCCGCTGGTGCGGGCCGCGTCCTGCAACTGCTCGATGCTGCGCGCCCCGATGCCGCGCGCCGGGAAGTTCACGACGCGCAGGAAGCTGGTGTCGTCGCTGCTGTTTTCCAGCAGACGCAGGTAAGCCAGCGCATGCTTGATTTCAGCGCGTTCGAAGAAGCGCAGGCCGCCGTAGACGCGGTAAGGCACGCCGGCATTGAACAGCGCGCTTTCCAGCACCCGGCTTTGCGCGTTGCTGCGGTAGAGCAGCGCGATCTCGCTGCGCGGCGTGCCGCTGCGGTGCAGGGCCTGGGCCTCTTCCAGCAGCCATTGCGCTTCGGCGTAGTCGCTGGTGCTCTCGAACACACGCACCGGCTCGCCGGCCCCGGCGTCGGTGCGCAGCACCTTGCCCAGGCGGTGGGTGTTGCGGCTGATCAGACCGTTGGCGGCGTCCAGGATGTTGCCGTAACTGCGGTAGTTCTGTTCCAGCTTGATGACCGCCGGCACGCGGTATTCGCGCTCGAAGTCGGCCATGTTGCCGACCCGCGCGCCGCGGAAGGCATAGATGCTCTGGTCGTCGTCGCCGACTGCAATGACGCTCTGCCCCACGCCACCCGGCGGTGCAAACATCTTCAGCCAGGCGTACTGCAGCTTGTTGGTGTCCTGGAACTCGTCGACCAGCACATGGCTGAAGCGGCGCCGGTAGTGTTCGCGCAGCGGGTCGTTGTCGCGCAGCAGTTCGTAGGTGCGCAGCATCAGCTCGCCGAAGTCGACCACGCCTTCGCGTTCGCACTGGTCCTGGTAGGTCTGGTAGATCTCGACCAGCTTGCGCGTCTGCTCGTCGCGCACATCGACGTCGCGCGGCCGTTCGCCTTCTTCCTTGCGCCCGGCGATGAACCAGGTGCATTGCTTGGGCACGAAGCGCTCTTCGTCCAGGTTCATGCCCTTGATGACCCGCTTGACCGCGCTGAGCTGGTCGCTGCTGTCCAGGATCTGGAAGCCCTGGGCCAGCCCGGCCAGCTTCCAGTGGGCGCGCAGAAAGCGGTTGCACAGGCCGTGGAAGGTGCCTATCCACATGCCGCGCACGGCCACCGGCAGCATGGTGGACAGCCGCGTCAGCATTTCCTTGGCGGCCTTGTTGGTGAAGGTCACGGCGAGCACGCCGCCGGGGCCGACCTGGCCGGTCTGCAGCAACCAGGCGATGCGCGTGGTCAGCACCCGCGTCTTGCCCGAGCCGGCACCGGCCAGGATCAGCGCCGGCACCGCCGGCAGCGTCACTGCGGCCAGTTGTTCGGGGTTCAGGTTGCGCAGCAGCGGCGAGGTGCTGCCAGCCGAAACGGGCGTGGCGGTATGGGGTTCTGGCATGCCCGCATTGTCAGGCAAGGCCCGGGGCGGCCCCAGTGCGGGTCGGCGGCGCGACCTAGAATTGGCGGGGGGGCGCTCATGGAAATCTTCGACTACGACAACATCCTTCTCTTGCCGCGCAAATGCCGCGTCGAGAGCCGCGCCGAATGCGACACCAGCGTGGAGTTCGGCGGCCGCCGCTTCCTTCTGCCGGTGGTGCCGGCCAACATGAAGACGGTGATCGACGAGCCCATCAGCGAGACGCTGGCGCGCAGCGGCCATTTCTACGTGATGCACCGCTTCGACCTGGACGCCGTGGCCTACGCCCGGCGCATGCGCGATCAGGGTCTTTTCGTGAGCCTCAGTTCGGGCGTCAAGCCGCAGGACTTTGCCGTCATCGACCAGCTGGCGGCCGATGGTGTGGGCGCCGACTACATCACCATCGACATCGCCCACGGCCATGCCGACAGCGTGCGCAAGGCCATCGAACACATCAAGGCCCGGCTGCCGCGAACCTTCGTCATTGCCGGCAACGTGGCCACGCCCGAGGCCGTCATCGACCTGGAAAACTGGGGCGCCGATGCCACCAAGGTCGGCGTGGGCCCGGGCAAGGTCTGCATCACGAAGCTGAAGACCGGCTTCGGCACCGGCGGCTGGCAGCTCAGCGCGCTGAAGTGGTGTGCCCGCGTGGCGACCAAACCCATCATCGCCGACGGCGGCATCCGCCACCACGGCGACGTGGCCAAGAGCGTGCGCTTCGGCGCCAGCATGGTCATGGTGGGCTCGCTGTTCGCCGGTCACGAAGAGTCGCCCGGCGCGGTGGTCGAGGTCGACGGCAAGCGCTACAAGGAGTACTACGGCAGCGCCAGCGACTTCAACAAGGGTGAGTACAAGCACGTCGAAGGCAAGCGCATCCTGGAACCCATCAAGGGCCACCTGGTCGACACCCTGCGCGAGATGCGCGAAGACCTGCAAAGCAGCATCAGCTATGCCGGCGGCATGGTGCTCACCGACCTGAAGAAGGTCAACTACGTGGTGCTGGGCGGCGAGAACGCGGGCGAGCACCTGTTCATGTAACGGGGCCGGCAGACGGCTGGCCAGTGGCGGGCGCGACCCTTGCGCAAGCCGGCAGGCCGGGCCTGTCTATCGGCGCGGCTGCCGTTGGCTCGGCAGCCGCCTGTCTGCAGCCAGGTCGCCCTACTTGCCCGCCTTGGCGTAGGCTGCCGCCACGGTCTTGGCCAACAGCTGCTGGCCCGACTGGCTGGGGTGCACATCGCACAGCAGTTGGTTGGCCGTGCTGGCATTGAGCAGCCCGACCAGGCAGGTCTTGCCGCCGGCCAACGCGGCCACGGTCTTGAAGCTCGTGAAGGCATCGGCCACGACGGCGCCATGCGCCGCTGCCACGGCCGCCAGGGTCTGGTTCACCGCGACCGTCAAGCCGGTTTGCGAGGCATCGCTGTAGTCCAGCGAGTAGTAGTTGACGACCACGAGGGTGGCCTTGGTGCCGGTGGCCTTGAGGTTGCCGAGGATGGTGTTCATGTTCGAGTAGATCGCCGCCAGGGTTGCGGGCAACCCGGCCTGCACGCAGGCGGGATTGCCGCCGCAACCAAACTGCAGCAAAAATCCATCGTTGGCACCCAGGCCGATCGTCACGAGCCGGGTCTTCTTGTTGGCCGCAAGAAAGGCCGTGGCGAAGTTCAGTTGCGTCGAGCCATAGCTCACGTGCAACGGGAACGTCGCCTTGTAGTCACGGCAGCCGGCGTCAGCGCCCACGGTGGAGATGAAACCGCCGGTGGCTTCGCCCGCGCACGAGGCGTTGGTGACCTCCAGATCGAGCGCGCGGCCGGCATAGTCCGGGTAGCCCAGAAAGTTGTCCGCATTGCCATAGGCGTAGCCGGCCTTGTCGATGAAGCCGAAGACCACGCTGTCACCCAAGGCGAGGTAGGCCTTGGCCGAATCGGCCTGCACGGTGCCGGCCAGTGGTGCCAACGCAGCCACCATGAGCAGGGCCCGGGCCAGGCCGCGAAGGCGTGTCGCGACCGGGCGGAATGTGGACTTCGGACTGGCAGTCATCATGGTCAATCTCCTGGGCTGGTGGGTGGAATGGGCGCTCGAGGTGCGAGGTGCAGGCTGGCCTCAGCCACGGTCCTGGCCGGCATTCGGGGCGCTTCGGTCATAAATGACCGAAGCTTGCAATGAGAACAGAGCGGCGCAGCAAAGCAAGCCCCTGTGCACCCATGCTTCGCGGGGGGGGCGCCGGGGCCGTGTTGCATCAGCGCGCGAACATCCCTCGGCGTTCGCCCGGCTCGTCGTTGCGCAGCGCAGCCGGCAGAACCGGCGCCGACGACGCCGCTGGGCAGTTGCCAGCATCGGCATAGCCGGCGGCGGCGGCCATCAGCGGGTCGGCCGCCGAGGCCTGGGCCACGCTGAAGTCCTCGGCCACCGCGCAGGTGGGCGCGAAGCCGTTGAAGTAGCGCCCCGTGCCGACCTGGTTGACGCTTTCGAAATTGACCAGGCTGTAGGTGGTGCCGCAATAGCTCGTCGGCTGGAAACCCACCGGCTTGCCGCAACTGGTTTCGCCGATGGCCACCACATTCAGCCCCGCGCCGCGCAGGCCGTTGATGACCTGCTCGCTGGCCGAGCAGGTGCGCCGGCCCATCAGCACGAAGACGCGCGGCAAGTTCAGCGCCGCGCCGGGCACGGCGAAGGCGAAATTCGTGTTGCTGGCGCTGTGCTTGTCGTTGAACAGCAGCGTGGCGTAGTTCAGCCCGGCGCCGCGGCTGCCGGCGACGTAGCCCGCCAGCGTGGCCCCGGTGGAGACCAGGCCGCCGCCGTTGTAGCGCAGGTCCAGCACCAGGTCGGCCACGCCGGCGGCCTTGAACTGGGCGAAGGCAGCGTCGGCCGGCGCCAGGGCCTGGCTGATCATGTCCTTGACGGCGATGTAGCCCAGCTTGCGCCCGCCGGGGCTCAGCAGCACGGTCGTGCCGGTGACGGGCGTCAAGCTGTAGCTGGCGGCGCTCAGCAGGCTGCTGGAGGGCGCGCCGCCCGCGCGGCTGATGCTGAGGGCCAAGGTCTGACCCGGTGCGGTGGCGGTGAGCGCCGTGAAGTCGTCAGCCGCGATGACCTCGCTGGCGGCCCGCCCGGCGATCTGCATGACGCGGTCACCGCGCTGGATGCCGGCCAGCGCCGCGGGCGAGCCCGGGTCGACATGGCGCACGTAGAGCGGCTTGCTGCCGTCCTTGGACAACTCCAGCCCGGCCACGGCCAGGCCATAGCCCAGCGTCATGCCGTCGGTGAAGAAGCGGCTGTAGGCATCGCTGGCCTGGGTGTAGGACCAGCGGTCGGCGGGGAAGCGGCTGTCGCTGCCGGTGTAAAGCAGCGCCTTGAGATAGGCCAGCGCATCGGCATAGGGCTCAGGCCCGACCTTGGGCGAGCTGGCGGTCCAGAAATACCCGTCGTCCATGGTGCTGGCCAACCAGGCTTTCTGGTCGGTCGCCGAACAGGTCTGCGGCAGGCTGGCGCTCTCGCTGGCGCTGCCGCCGCCACAGCCGGCGAGCAGCAAGCCGGTCAGCGCAGCGGCCAGCCCGCAGGCCGCGCGGCCCAGGACGATGCCCAGGGCGTATGGGCGCGGATAGCGGGCATCACGGCGCGTGTTCAGGTCTTGGGGCATGGGCATCCTGGTCGGGGCGTGGCCGGCAGCGCGGCGAGGCCCGCCACCTACAATTGACGACCTCTCTGACCCGCCCGCACGCCCTGGTTTTCCGCGGCTGCGGGGCTCGCTGTGCCCGCCATGATGACCGAACTTGCCAAGTCCTACGAACCCGCCGCCATCGAAGCCCGCTGGGGCCCGCTGTGGGCCCAGAGCGACGCCTACACGGCCACGCTGGACCCGGCGCGTCCGTCGTTCTGCATCCAGCTGCCGCCGCCCAATGTGACGGGCACGCTGCACATGGGGCACGCCTTCAACCAGACCATCATGGACGCGCTGACGCGCTACCACCGCATGCGCGGTGACAACACGCTGTGGCTGCCGGGTACCGACCACGCCGGCATCGCCACGCAGATCGTCGTCGAGCGGCAGCTGCAGGCAAAAGGCATCGACCGCCACGAGCTGGGCCGCAAGAATTTCGTCGCCCGGGTCTGGGACTGGAAGGCCACCAGCGGCGCCACCATCACCAACCAGATGCGCCGCCTGGGCGACAGCGTGGACTGGTCGCGCGAGTACTTCACGATGGACGACAAGCTGTCGCCAGTGGTCACCGAAACCTTCGTGCGCCTCTTCGACGAGGGCCTGATCTACCGCGGCAAGCGCCTGGTCAGCTGGGACCCGACGCTGAAGAGCGCGGTGTCCGACCTGGAAGTGGAAAGCGAAGAGGAAGACGGCTTCCTCTGGCACATCCGTTACCCCTTGGCCGACGGTTCGGGCAGCCTCGTCGTGGCCACGACGCGGCCCGAGACGCTGCTGGGTGACACCGCCGTGATGGTCCACCCGGAAGACGAGCGCTACACCGCCTTCATCGGCCAGCAAGTGACGCTGCCGCTGACCGGCCGCGTGATCCCGGTGATCGCCGACGACTACGTGGACCGCGCCTTCGGCACCGGCGTGGTCAAGGTGACGCCGGCCCACGACGCCAACGACTACGCCGTCGGCCTGCGCCATGGCCTGCCGATGATCGGTGTGCTGGCGCTGGACGCCACGCTGAACGACAAGGCCCCCGAGGCCTATCGCGGGCTGGACCGCTTCGTCGCACGCAAGAAGATCGTGGCCGACCTGGACGCCCTGGGGCTGCTGGTCGAAACCAAGAAGCACCGCCTGCAGGTGCCGCGCTGCGCGCGCACCGGGCAGGTCATCGAGCCCATGCTCACCGACCAGTGGTTCGTGGCGGTCAACAAGGCCGGAACCGACGGCGTCAGCATCGCGCAGAAGGCGCGCGACGCCGTCAGCAGCGGCCAGGTGCGCTTCGTGCCCGAGAACTGGGTCAACACCTACAACCACTGGATGAACAACCTGCAGGACTGGTGCATCAGCCGCCAGCTGTGGTGGGGGCACCAGATTCCGGCCTGGTACGGCAGCGGTGGTGAACTCTTCGTCGGCCGCGACGAAGGCCAGGCCCGCGAGCGCGCCACGGCCGCGGGCTACAGCGGCCCGCTGACGCGGGACGAAGATGTGCTGGACACCTGGTACAGCTCGTCGCTGCTGCCGTTCAGCAGCCTGGGCTGGCCGGCGAAGACCGTCGAGCAGGACCTCTTCCTGCCGTCATCGGTGCTGGTCACCGGCTTCGACATCATCTTCTTCTGGGTCGCCCGGATGATCATGATGACGACGCACTTCACCGGCCAGGTGCCTTTCAGGGACGTCTACATCCATGGCCTGGTGCGCGACGCGCAAGGCCAGAAGATGAGCAAGAGCGAAGGCAATGTGCTGGACCCGGTGGACCTCATCGACGGCATCGAACTGGGCCCGCTGCTGGACAAGCGCGTGGTGGGTTTGCGCAAGCCCGAGACCGCGCCGCGCGTGCGCAAGGAAACGGAAAAAGAGTTCCCCGACGGCATCCCGGCCTTCGGTGCCGACGCCCTGCGGTTCACCATGGCCAGCTACGCCACGCTGGGCCGCAACATCAACTTCGACGCCAAGCGCTGCGAGGGCTACCGCAACTTCTGCAACAAGCTGTGGAACGCCACCAAGTTCGTGCTGATGAACTGCGAAGGGCAGGACTGCGGCTTGCAGGAGCACACCAAGGCCGAGTGCCAGCCGGCGGCCTTCGATGACCAAGGCCGCGAGACGCGCCCGGCCGGCCCCTTCCACGGCTATATGCGCTTCAGCCTGGCCGACCGCTGGATCAGCGGCGAACTGCAGCGCGTCGAAGCCGCCGTGGCGCAAGGCTTTGCCGACTACCGCCTGGACAACGTCGCCAACGCCATCTACGCCTTCGTCTGGGACGAGTACTGCGACTGGTATCTGGAAATTGCCAAGGTGCAACTGGCCGAAGCAGCAAAGAGCGGCAGCGAAGGCCAGCAGCGCGCCACGCGGCGCACGCTGCTCAGCGTGCTGGAAACCGTGCTGCGCCTGCTGCACCCGGTGGCGCCCTTCATCAGCGCCGAGTTGTGGGACACGGTGGCCCCTGTCGTGCAGCGCAAGACGGTCGCCAGCGTCGTCAACGCCAAATACCCGCAGGCCCAACTCGAGAAGATCGACCCGGCGGCCGACGCCTGGGTGGCGCGGCTGAAGGCGGTGGTGGCCGAGACGCGCCGCCTGCGCAGCGAAATGAACCTGCCGGCCAGCGAACGCGTGCCCCTGATCACCCAGGGCGACGAGGCCTTCGTGCACACCGCCGCACCGCTGCTGAAGGCGCTGGCGCGCTTGTCCGACGTGCAGGCCCTGGCCGACAGCGCGGCCTTCGCTGCCGCCACGCAGACCGCGCCGGTGGCGATGAACGGCGACTTGCGCCTGGCCCTGCAGGTGACCATCGACGTGGCCGCCGAACAGGCGCGCCTGGGCAAGGAAATCACGCGGCTGGATGGCGAGATCGTGAAGGCCGAGGCCAAGCTGGCCAACGAGTCCTTCGTGGCACGTGCCAAGCCGGCTGTCGTCGAACAGGAAAGGCTGCGGCTGGCCGATTTCAAGCAGACGCTGGCGCGGTTGCAAGACCAGAAGGATCGCTTGTCGGCACCCGCCTGATGCCGTGAAACTGTCATGAAAAGCCGGCGGGGGCCCATGCGACAATCTCAGCGGCCGGCCCCTCCGGCCACCGCAACGACCCACCCCATGCTCGTACAAAAGGCCATCTTCCCGGTCGCCGGACTCGGCACCCGCTTTCTGCCAGCGACCAAGGCGCAGCCCAAGGAAATGCTGCCGGTGGTCGACAAGCCGCTGATCCAGTACGCCGTCGAGGAAGCCTATGCGGCCGGCGTGCGCGAAATGATCTTCGTCACCGGCCGCCACAAGCGGCCCATCGAAGACCATTTCGACATGACCTTCGAACTGGAGGTGGCGCTGGAGCAGGCCAACAAGCAGGAACTGCTGGCCGTGGTGCGCAGCGTCAAGCCCGACGACATGGAGTGCATCTACGTGCGCCAGGCGCAGGCCCTGGGCCTGGGCCACGCCGTGCTGTGTGGCCAGCGCCTGATCGGCAACCAGCCTTTCGCCGTGCTGCTGGCCGACGACCTGATGGTCGGCGAACCGCCGGTGCTGGCGCAGATGGTCGAGCAGTTCCGTGAATGGCGGGCCTCGATCCTGGCCGTGCAGGAAGTGCCGGCCGAGCACACGCGCCGCTACGGCATCGTCGACGGCACGGTGGTCAATGACCGCGTCATGGACATCAACCGCATCGTTGAAAAGCCGGCCCCCGAGGACGCCCCTTCACGCCTGGGCGTCGCGGGCCGCTACATCCTGACGCCGGGCGTGTTCCACGAAATCGCCACCCAGCAGCGCGGCGTGGGCGGCGAGATCCAGCTCACCGACGGCATCGCCTCCCTGCTGCGCCGGGAAAAGGTCTTCGCCTACCGCTACCAAGGCAAGCGCTACGACTGCGGCAGCAAGGAAGGCTTTCTCGAGGCGAACGTGGAACTGGCCCTGGCCCACCCGCAGATCGGCCCCGGCTTTCGCCAGTTCCTGAAGGGCCTGGAACTCTAGCCCCTGGCCCTTGGCGCGGAACCGGCTTGGCCGGGCCGCTGCCAGCGCCCGGAGGGCGCTCGGGCGCTCTGCTACCGGCGGCGCAGCAGGTGGATGAAGTCGGACCCGGCGGTGCTTTGCTCGACCAGTTCGTTGCCGGTCTGTCGGGCGAAGGCCTGGAAGTCGCGCATCGAACCGGGGTCGGTGCTGAAGACGCGCAGGGTGTCGCCACTGGCCATGTCGGCCAGCGCCTTCTTGGCCTTGAGGATGGGCAGCGGGCAGTTCAAGCCGCGCGTGTCGAGGTCTTTCGAGGGTTCCATGGCGAAGGCTCAGTCTGAGGAAGTCGGCTCGGCCGGCCGCGCGGGCAGGTCGATGAATTGCGGTTCGTGGCCGCGCGAGCGCAGCCAGTCGGCCAGGCCGTAGCCGGTGCCGGCGCGCCAGCAGCGCAGGGCATGCAAGGGGTAGAGCTTGTACTCGGCCAGTTCGGGTGACAGCCGCACCTCACCGTGCGCCAGCGCGTGGTAGACGACGATGAGCTGGTTCATGCGCTGAAAGTCGTAGACACCCACCAGCGACAGCTGGTCGACCTGCAGCGACGTTTCTTCCATCACCTCGCGCGCAATGCCTTCCTCGGGCGTTTCGCCGGCTTCCATGAAGCCGGTGATCAGCGCGAACAGGCGGCCCGACCAGGCGGCATTGCGCGCCAGCAGCACCTGGCCGTCCTGGTCGCTGCATTCGATGATGGCCGCCAGCACCGGCGTGGGGTTGTTCCAGTGCGTCCAGCCGCAGGCCGGGCAGCGCAGGCGCTGCTTGGGGCCGCCATCCTCGTCCTGCACCCGCCATTGCAGGAGCGTGGCGCACTGCAGGCAGAACTTGGCTTGCAAGGGCATCGTCATGCGGGAAACACGCCCGTTGACAGGTAGCGGTCGCCGCGGTCGCAGACGATGAACACGATGGTCGCGTTCTCGACCTGCTGCGCGATCTGCAGCGCCACCCAGCAGGCGCCGGCGGCCGAGATACCCGCGAACAGGCCTTCCTCACGCGCCATGCGGCGGGCCATGTCTTCGGCGGCGGCCTGGCTGACCAGCACCAACTCGTCGACCTGGGCCGGGTCGTAGATCTTGGGCAGGTAGGCCGTGGCCCATTTGCGGATGCCGGGGATGCGTGAACCCTCGCTGGGCTGCGCGCCGATGATGCGCACCGCCGGGTTCTGAGCCTTGAGGAATTTCGACACGCCGGTGATGGTGCCGGTGGTGCCCATGGCACTGACGAAGTGCGTCACACGGCCGGCCGTGTCGGCCCAGACTTCGGGGCCCGTGGTGTCGAAGTGCGCGCGCGGGTTGTCGGCGTTGGCGAACTGGTCGAGCACACGGCCCTTGCCTTCGGCCTGCATCTGCTCGGCCAGGTCGCGGGCGTATTCCATGCCGCCCGAGCGCGGTGTCAGGATCAGTTCGGCACCGAAGGCCTTCATGGTCTGCGCGCGCTCGATGGACAGGTCCTCCGGCATGATCAGCACCATGCGGTAGCCGCGGATCGCCGCCGCCATGGCCAGGGCGATGCCGGTGTTGCCCGAGGTGGCTTCGATCAGCGTGTCGCCGGGGCGGATCTCGCCGCGCTCTTCGGCGCGCCGGATCATGCTGATGGCCGGCCGGTCTTTCACCGAACCGGCCGGGTTGTTGCCCTCGAGCTTGCCGAGAATGACGTTGCCGCGCAGCACGCCGGCGTCGCCGGGCAGCCGTTGCAGGCGCACCAGTGGCGTGCCGCCGATGGCGTCTTCCAGCGTCTTGTAGGCCGGGGTGGCCGCTTCCTTCATGCACATCTCCTCGAACGGGGGCCGATTGTGGCAGCGTGGCCCGGACCCCGCCGGGGTGCGTGTGATAATGCGCTTTGTCTTGGTGTGTCGCTTCCAGACACCCTGCCCTCGTGACGAAATCGGTAGACGTAGCGGATTCAAAATCCGCCGCCGCAAGGCGTGCCAGTTCGAGTCTGGCCGAGGGCACCAGGCGGGTCTAGAACCCGCCCCATTCAGCACCGTCCACATGCCGCAGATTCCACCACTCACACGCAACCTGATCGTCGCCTGCGTGGTGGCCTTCTTCCTCGGCGAGTTCGTGTCGCTGACACCCTGGTTCGCGCTGTGGCCGCTGGCCAGCGGGCAGTTCATGCCCTGGCAGCCGCTGAGCTACGCCCTGCTGCACGGCAGCACCTCGCACCTGTTCTTCAACATGCTCGGCCTGTGGATGTTCGGCTCCGAGCTGGAGCTGCTGTGGGGCCGCAAGCGCTACCTGCAGTTCATCGCCATCTGCGTGCTGACGGCCGCCGCGGCACAGCTGCTGGTCACCCACCTGATGGGTTCCTTCTCGCCGACGCTGGGCATCTCCGGCGGCATCTACGGCCTGCTGCTGGCCTACGCGCTGGCCTTCCCCCGCAGGCAGTTCGACCTGGTCGGTTTCGTGCCCATGCTGCTGCTGATGGCCCCGTCACAGACGCTGAATCTCATCGGCATCATCCTGTACCTGATGCTCATGACCAACCGCCAGGCCGTGCCCATACCGCCGATCTACGTGCCGGCGCTGACCATGGTGGGCATCTTCGGCGGCATCGAGTTGATCACCGGCCTGTTCTTCGGCAGCGGCGTGGCGCACTTCGCGCACCTGGGCGGCATGCTCGGCGGCTGGCTGACGGTGCGCTACTGGCGCAGCACCGGGCGCGGCCGCCGGCGCTGAAGCCCAGTTCGGTGGCCGCGGCCCCGGCGGGATCAGCCCAGGAGCAGGCCTTCGCGCACCGTCGGGTAGCGCAGCTGCAAACGCAGTTCACGCGTCAGGCGGTGGTTGTCCAGCCGGCGCGATTCGCTCATGAAGCTGAGCTGCATCGCACCCATCACCGTGGCAGCTGCGGCCCGCGTGATGCGCGGCGGGCGCGGCAGGCCGCACAAGTCGGCGGCCAGATCGAAGTAGTCCCCCATCATCAGTTCGGTGTCGTCGCTGGCGTGCAGCACGCGCTGCGGCCGGCCACGCAACAGCGCCGCCACGCAGGCGCGCGCCAGGTCGTCGGCGTGGATGTGGTTGGTGTGGACGTCGTCGGGGGCCACCAGCACCGGCGTGCCGCGCTGCAACCGTTCACGCGGGTGGCCGCCCGGCCGGTTGCTGGCGTAGATGCCGGGGATGCGCAACACCGTCACGCGCGCGCCAGTGCGCCGGCCGAACCCCCGCACCTGGGCTTCGGCATCGACGCGGCGGCGCGCGCGGTCGGTGGTCGGGTTGACGGCGCGGGTCTCGTCGAAGCGCGCACCCGCGCAATCGCCGTAGACACCGCTGGTGCTGGCATACACCAGCCGCTGCACGCGCCCGCCGCGCGACAGCGCGCGCAGCAGCGCCTGGGTGCGCGTGTCGCGCGCGCCCTGCCCCGGCGGCGGCGCCAGGTGCAGCACGGCGTCGGCCAGACCACCCAGCCGGCCCAGCGTGGCCGGCGCGTCCAGGTCACCGAGCAGCGGCACCGCGCCCAGCGCACGCAGCAGCGGCCGGCGTTCGGCTGTGGACGTCAAGGCCAGCACGCGCCAGCGCGGCTGCAGCAGCGTCAACACGCGCAGACCGACGTCGCCGCAGCCGACGATCAACAGGGTGGGGCGACGGGCGCCGGGGAACGAGGGGGTCACAGCAGGCCCTTCAGCAAGACAACACAGGCCGGGCCGGCAGACGGCGCGGGCACAATCGCAGACCAGTTTAGTGAACGCCCGCGTCCACCTGGCCACCGCCCCTGCCACCGCCCCCGCTCATGACCCACACCATCACGCTGCAACCCGCCAACCGATCCTTCACGGTCGAGGCCGACGAGGCCATCCTGCCGGCCGCCATCCGCCAGGGCATCGGCCTGCCCTACGGCTGCCGTGACGGCGCCTGCGGGTCCTGCAAGAGCAAGCTGATCGAAGGCCGGGTGGTGCACGGCACGCACCAGTTGAAGGCCCTGTCGGCGGCCGAGGAAGAGGCCGGCTACATCCTGACCTGCTGCGGCCAGCCGCAGACCGACTGCGTGGTCGAAGCGCGCAGCGTGCCGGGGGCCGGCGAATTCCCGGTGCTGAAGCTGCCCAGCCGCGTGATGCGCATCGAAAAGCCAGCGCCCGACGTGGCCGTCATGCGCCTGCAACTGCCCGCCAACCAGAACCTGCAATACCGCGCCGGGCAGTACGTGGAATTCATCCTGCGCGACGGCGCGCGGCGCAGCTACAGCATGGCCAACGCGCCGGGCAACCTGGGCAGTCCGCCGGCCATCGAGCTGCACATCCGCCACATGCCGGGCGGCACCTTCACCGATCATGTCTTCGGTGCGATGAAAGAAAAGGACATCCTGCGCATGGAAGGCCCCTTCGGCAGCTTCTTCCTGCGCGAGGAGTCGGACCAGCCCATGGTGCTGCTGGCCAGCGGCACGGGTTTCGCGCCCATCAAGGCCATCATCGAGCAGATGCGGCTGAAGGCCAGCACACGACCGGCGGTGCTCTACTGGGGTTGCCGCCGCAAGGCCGACCTTTACCAGAGCGACTGGTGCGAACAGATGGCCGCCGAGATGCCCAACCTGCGCTACGTGCCGGTGCTGTCGGAGCCGCTGCCAGAAGACGGCTGGACCGGCCGCACCGGCTTCGTCCACCAGGCCGTGATGCAGGACTTTCCCGACCTCTCGGCCCAGCAGGTCTATGCCTGCGGCGCGCCGGTGATGGTGGAGTCGGCGCAGCGCGATTTCGTGGCGCTGTGCGGCCTGCCCGCCGACGAGTTCTACGCCGACGCCTTCACGTCCGAAGCCGATAAACATGGCTCCCCCCCGTAGCGCCTGCGGCGCTCCCCCCCAGGGGGGCGACGCCAGCGGCCCGGCCCAGCCGGTTCCGCGGCGCCCGCTTGGGGGCGTAGTCCGCGCATCGCGTCGCTTCGTGTTGCTCGTGGCCGGTGCTGTGGCGATGGCTGGCAGGGTGAGCGCCCAGCCTCGTCCGATTCGCCTGATCGTGCCCTACCCGCCCGGCGGCCCGCTGGACATCGCGGCGCGGCTGCTGGCTGAAAAGGTCAAGGACAGCCTGGGCACCGTGGTTGTCGAGAACCGCCCGGGCGCGGGCGGCAACCTGGGCGCCGACCTCGTCGCCAAGGCCGCCCCCGACGGCCTGACGCTAGTGATGGGCGCGGTGGCCACCCACGCCATCAACCCCTGGCTGTACGGCAAGATGCCCTACGACGCGCAGCGTGACTTCACGCCCATCACCTTGGTGGCGCAGGTGCCCAATGTGCTGGTCGTGAACACCGAGGCAGCCGCCAGGTTGGGCATGGCGTCGCTGGCCGATCTGGTGGCCTACGCCCGCAAGAACCCGGGCCGGCTGAACTACGGCAGCGGTGGCAATGGCAGTGCGGGCCACCTGGCCGGCGAGATGTTCAAGTCGCAGGCGCGACTCTTCGCGGTGCACATCCCCTACGCCGGCGGGCCGCCGGCGCAGCTGGCCCTGGTGGCCGGCCAGGTCGACTTCAACTTCGACAACCTGGCGGCGGCGTCGGCCAACATCAAGAGCGGCAAGTTGAAGGCGCTGGCCGTGACCACGGCCCGGCGCTCGGCCGCCCTGCCCGAGGTGCCCACCGTGGCCGAGGCCGGTGCGGCGCTGGGCCTGAAGGCCTTCGACATCAGCACCTGGTTCGGCCTGTTCGCGCCGGCCGGGCTGCCCGCCGAGACCACGGCCAAGCTGAACAAGGCCTTCGTCGACGCCCTGGCCACGCCCGACGTGAAGGCCCGCCTGGCCACGCTGATGGCCGAACCCGCGCCCAGCACGCCGGCCCAGTTCGCGGCTTTCGTGCACAGCGAGTCGCAAAAGTACCGGGCCGTGGTGCAGGCCACTGGCGCGAAAGCAGACTGAGAGCGTGAGCGCTTTTCCGGCGCACGCGGTTTTGCTCCCTCGCCCCTCCGGGGAGAGGGCTGGGGTGAGGGGTTGCGCCGGGCGCCATGGCAGATCGTCAACCCTCACCCCTACCCTCTCCCAGAGGGAGAGGGAGTCCATTCAAAAGACTCTCACGCTCTGAGCCTGCGTGCGGCCTATTCGCCGAGGTAGGCCGCGCGGACTCTGGGGTCGCTGAGCAGCACCTTGGCGTCACCGCTCATCGTGATCTCGCCCGACTCCATCACATAGCCGCGGTTGGCCAGGCCCAGCGCCCGGCTGGCGTTCTGCTCGACGAGCAGCACCGTGGTGCCGGCCGCGTGCACTTCGGCGATGGTCTCGAAGATCTTGTCAACCATGATGGGCGACAGCCCCATCGACGGCTCGTCGAGCAGCAGCACCTTGGGCCGGGCCATCAACGCGCGGCCCATGGCCAGCATCTGCTGCTCGCCGCCGCTCATGGTGCCGGCCAGTTGCGCGCGGCGTTCCTTCAGGCGCGGGAAGCGCGCGAAGACCTTGTCGATGTCGGCCTCGATCTGGTCGTCGTTGCGCACATAGGCGCCCATCTGCAGGTTCTCGGTGATGGTCATGCGCGTGAAGGTGCCGCGCCCTTCGGGCACCATCACCAGGCCCTGCTTGACCAGGTCCCAGGCGCCCTGGCCCTTGATGCTGCGGCCCATGAACTGGATGTCGCCATCGGCCACCGCCTGGGTGCCGGTGACGGCCTTCAGCGTGGTCGTCTTGCCCGCGCCGTTGGCGCCGATCAGGCTGACCAGTTCACCCTCGTTGACCTCGAAACTCACGCCCTTGACCGCCTGGATGCCGCCATAGGCGACCTTCAGGCCAGTGACCTTCAACATCGTCGTCGCCATCAATGGCCCCCTGCGCCGAGATAGGCCTCGATGACCTTCTCGTTCTTCTGTATCTCGGCCGGCGTGCCTTCGGCGATCGGCTTGCCGTAATCCAGCACCGTGACCCGGTTGCACAGGCCCATCACCAGCTTCACGTCGTGCTCGATCAGCAGGATGGTGCGGCCGTCGTTGCGGATGCGGTCGATCAGTTCGCGCAACACCACCTTCTCGGTGGCGTTCATGCCGGCGGCCGGTTCGTCCAGCGCGATCAGCTTGGGGTCGGTGGCCAGCGCGCGCGCGATTTCCAGCCGCCGCTGGTCGCCGTAGCTCAGCGTGCGGGCCTTGAAGTCGGCGTATCTGGCGATGCCCACATAGTCCAGCAATTCCAGCGAACGTTCGCGGATGGCGGCCTCTTCGGCCTTGAAGCTGGCGGTGCGGAAGACAGCGCCGATCAGGCCCGAATGCGTGCGCACATGGCGGCCGACCATGACGTTTTCCAGCGCCGTCATCTCGGCGAAGAGGCGGATGTTCTGGAAGGTGCGCGCGATGCCGGCCTGGGCCACTTCGTGCACCGCGCTGGGCTTGTAGGGCGCGCCGCCGAGCTCGAAGCTGCCGCTGTCGGGCGCATACAGCCCGGTGATGACGTTGAAGAAGGTGGTCTTGCCAGCGCCGTTGGGGCCGATCAGGCCGTAGACCTGGCCGGCTTGGATGGTGACGCCCACGTCGGACAGCGCCTGCAGGCCGCCGAAGCGCTTGCTGACGCCGGTCACCTTCAGAACGGTGGTTGCAGTTGATGCCATGGTGCTCACCCTTTCAGCGCGCGGCATCGGGCGCAGGGGCCGGCACCGCAGCGGGTGCCGCCTTGCCGTGTTCACGGGCCGGCCACAGGCCGCGCGGGCGCGACAGCATGATCCCGATCATGGCCAGCGCAATGAGCAACTGGCGCAGGATGGACGCATCGAGCCGGCCACCGGTGACCTCCTGCAGCGGCCCGGCGACGTAGCGCAGCACTTCGGGCAGCGCCGACAAGGCCACCGCACCCAGGATCACGCCCGGCAGGTGCCCCATGCCGCCCAGCACCACCATGGCCACGATCATCACGCTCTCTTGCAGGCTGAAGGATTCGGGCGACACAAAGCCCTGGAAGGCCGCGAACATGGCCCCCGAGACACCGCCGAAGGTGGCGCCCATGCCGAACGCCAGCAGCTTCATGTTGCGCGTGTTGATGCCCATGGCCTTGGCCGCGATCTCGTCTTCGCGGATGGCCATCCAGGCGCGGCCGATGCGCGAGGTCTCCAGGTGCTGGCAGATGACCACGCTGAGCACGACCAGACCCAGGAACAGGTAGTAGTAGAGCGCCACGCTGCTGACGCGGAATTCACCGATGTCCAGGGACTTGCCGAAGCTGAAGCCGAACAGGTTCATCGGGTCGATGCGGTCCAGGCCGCGCGGTCCGTTGGTGATGTTGACCGGCTGTTCAAGGTTGTTCATGAACACGCGGATGATTTCGCCGAAACCCAGCGTGACGATGGCCAGGTAGTCGCCCCGCAGCTTGAGCACCGGCGTGCCCAGCAGCACGCCCGCCATCGCCGCCAGGCCGGCGGCCATCGGCACCACCGCCCACACCGGCGCGTGCATGCCGCCGGGGAACAGCGCGGCGATCCAGGGGAAGTTCTCGAACAGGTGCGGGCTGGCCAGCAGCGCGTACATGTAGGCGCCCACCGCGTAGAAGGCGACATAGCCCAGGTCGAGCAGGCCGGCGTAGCCCACGACGATGTTCAGGCCCAGAGCCAGCAGCACATACAGCAGGGCCAGCGCCATGATGCGCACCCAGCCCTGGCCGAACTGCTGCGCGATCAAGGGCAGCGCCAGCAGGGCGATGGCACACAGCGCGAAGACGACAAATTTGTTTTTCATGTTGCGGTCTGCCTCAGGCGCGGTCGGCGACACGCTCGCCCAGCAAACCCGCGGGCCGCAAGGTCAGCACCAGGATCAGCGCGGCGAAGGCGAAGATGTCGGCGTACTGGCTGCCCAGCACGCCGCCCGTCAGGGCACCCAGGTAGCCCGCGCCCAGGGCTTCGACCAGGCCCAGCAGCACGCCACCCACCACGGCGCCCGCCAGATTGCCGATGCCGCCCAGCACCGCCGCCGTGAAGGCTTTGAGGCCCGGCAGGAAGCCCATGCTGTGCTGCACGGTGCCGTAGTTGGCGGCCCACATCACGCCGGCCACGGCGGCGAGCGCCGCGCCAATGACGAAGGTGGCCGAGATGACCATGTCCGGCCGCACCCCCATCAGCGCGGCCACGCGCGGGTTTTCAGCGGTGGCGCGCATGGCTCGGCCGAGCTTGGTGCGGTTGACCAGGAACATCAAGGCGGCGAGCACCACGGCCGTGACACCCAGGATCAGGCATTGCGTGACGCTGATCACCGGCCCGCCCAGGTTGATCGGGTCGGTGGGCAGCAGCAGCGGGTACGGCTTGGGGTTGGGTTTCCAGATGATCATGGCCAGGGTCTGCAACAGCAGGCTCATGCCCATGGCGGTGATCAGCGGCGCCAGCCGCGGCGCGCTGCGCAGCGGGCGGTAGGCCAGCTTTTCGATGGCAAAGTTCAACACGGCGCAGACGACGATGGCGCAGAGCAGGGAAATCAGCAACAGCACCCAGCCGGGCAGGCCGGAATCGGCCAGCGCGGTGACCACGGTCCAGCTGACCAGCGCGCCCACCATCAGCACTTCGCCGTGGGCGAAATTGATGAGGTTGATGATCCCGTAGACCATGGTGTAGCCCAGTGCCACCAGCGCGTACATGGCGCCGAGCACCAGTCCGTTGATGATCTGCTGGAAGAAAGTTTCCATCGAAAAATGACTCCGGTTGCCGCGCGTTGCACAGCCCGGACAGGGCCATGCAAGAAGCCGGCCCCGCCTGGGTCTCGAAGGTACCCGGAATCCAGCGTGGGGCTGGCCGGGGGGCTGCGCGGTGGCGCGGATTCTAGGTGCGCACCGCCGCCACCCGGCCCGAGCTGGCCGCTGGGCCGCTCAGCGCGATCGCCAAGCCGCTTCGTCCAGCCGGCGCAGTTCGGCCAGGCGCTCGGCAATGCGCTGCTCCAGGCCGCGCGGCACCGGCTCGTAGAAGCGCTGCACCGGCAGGCCTTCGGGCAGATAGCGCTCGCCCGCCGCGTAGCCGCCGGGCTCGTCATGGGCGTAGCGGTAGCCCGCACCGTGGCCCAGGCCCTGCATCAACTTCGTCGGCGCATTGCGCAGGTGCAGGGGAACCGGCCGCGAACCGTCCTGGCGCACCACCTCGCGCACCGCATTCCAGGCCTTGTAGACGGCATTCGACTTGGGCGCGATGGCCAGGTAGACCACGGCCTGCGCCAGGGCCAGCTCGCCTTCTGGAGAACCCAGGCGCTCGAAGACTTCGGCGGCGTCCAGCGTCAGGCGCAAGGCACGGGCATCGGCCAGGCCGATGTCCTCGCTGGCCATGCGGATCAGCCGCCGTGCGGCGTAGCGCGGGTCCATGCCGGCGTCCAGCAGGCGGGCCAGCCAGTACAGCGAGGCATCGGGGTCGGAGCCGCGCACGGCCTTGTGCAGCGCCGAGATGGTGTCGTAGTAGACATCGCCACCCTTGTCGCCCCGGCGCAGCAGTTCGCCCAAGGTGGCTTCCAGCTGCGCCTCACCCAGTTCGGTGGCGCCGGGGTTGGCCGCCGCCAGGTTTTCGTAGGCGTTGAGCAGGCGACGGGCGTCACCATCGGCATGCGCCACCAGGCGTTCGTGGGCGGCGGCGCTCAGCGGCGGCGCCTGCAGCAGCGCCTGCGCGCGGACCATCAGTTCGCCCAGGTCGGCCTCGTCGAGCGACTTCAGCACGTGCACGGTGGCGCGCGACAGCAGCGCCGAATTGACCTCGAAAGACGGGTTCTCGGTGGTCGCGCCGATGAAGCTGAAGAGGCCGCCTTCGACATGCGGCAGGAAGGCGTCCTGCTGCGCCTTGTTGAAACGGTGCACCTCGTCGACAAAGACCACCGTGGACCGCCCGGCCTTGCGCAGGGCGGCGGCCTGCTCGACGGCCTCGCGGATGTCCTTGACCCCCGCCAGCACCGCCGACAGCACGATGAAATGCGAACCCGTGGCGCCGGCCAGCAGGTGCGCCAGCGTGGTCTTGCCGACGCCGGGCGGGCCCCACAGGATCATCGACGGCAGCCGGCCCGAGTCGAAGGCCACGCGCAAGGGGCGCCCGTCGGCCAGCAGGTGGCGCTGGCCGACCACCTCGTCCAGGTGGCGCGGGCGCAAGCGTTCGGGCCAAGGCGCGCCGGCAGCTGCAGCGGGCGTCTCGTCAGCGAACAGCGCGTCCTGGGTGCTCATGGGCAAATTGTCGCAGTGCCGTCGGCCCCATCAGCCGGCCGGCTGGGGCGGGGCGGGCAGGCCGCGCAGCCACACGCTGACCCGCAAGCCCGTGCCCACGCTGACCGGCCGCAGCGACATGCGCCCGCCCAGCAAGGCCACGTAGCGCGCCACGATGGCCAGGCCCAGGCCGCTGCCGGTGCCCAGTTCGGCGGCACTGCGACCCTGCGCCCAGCGTTCCAGCACGCGCTGCTGCTGGCCGGGTTCCATGCCCGGGCCGTTGTCGGTGACGGTCAACAGCAGCTCGTCACCCTGGGGCTGCGCGGCCACCGTCACCCGGGGCTGCACGCCAGCCTGCGCCGGCCGGCCATGGCGCAGGGCGTTGTCCACCAGATTGCCCAGCAGCCCTTCGACCAGCGCCACCGTGCCCATGGCGCGCAGCGGTTGTTCCAGACCTTCGGCGCCCAGGTCGACGCCGGCCGCGTCGGCGCGCGGCAGCAGGCGCAACAGCAGGTCTTGCACCAGCGCGTCGATGGCCAGCGGCTCGAGCTGCAGGCCGTCGCGCGCTTCATCGGCCAGGGCCAGGGCCAGCAGTTGGTCGACCAGATGGCTGGCCCGCGCTTCGCTGGTGACGATGCGCCGCAGCTGCGCCGCCCAGGCCGCCGGGTCTTGCTGCGCCAGGCCGTATTCGGCCAGCGAACGGATGCCGGCCAGGGGCGTGCGCAGCTCGTGGGCCACATTGCCGGCGAATTCGCGCTGGGCGCGCACGCCGGCCGCGATGCGCCCCATCAGCGCATTGACGGCGCCGGTCAGGTTGACGATGTCGCTGGTGCGCGGCTGCAGCGCCAGCGGCGCCAGGTCATGGGCGTCGCGCTGGGCCAGCGCGGATTCCAGCTGCGCCAGCGGTTGCAGTTCACGGGCGATGGAACGCCGCATCCACAGGCCCAGCAGCAGCAGCAGCACGGCCTGGGGCGCCACCGAAGCGGCCAGCAGCTGTTGCACCAGCTGGGTCCGGCCGCGCGTGGTCTGCGCCACCACCACCATGTGGGGCAGGGGCAGGCTGCGGTTGAGCGTGACCATGCGCAGGTCCGCGCCGCGGTAGTGGCGCTCCTCGAAAGACCAGGGCTCGGTGGGCGCAGCCTGACGATCGCGCAGCCCGCCCTGCCCGGCCAGCAGGCTGCCGTCGGGCCGCAGCACGGCGAAGTAGACCCGCTCATCGCGGTCGAAAAGCACCTGGCCGACTTCCCGCGCGCTGAGGCTGAAAGCCAACTGGCCGTCGCGTTCGCTGACGCTGGCAGCGATGGCGTAGGCGTCGTCCAGCATCGAGCGGTCGAAAGCCCGGCGGGTGTAGACGTAGGCCACGCTGACGGTCACCGTGGTGCCCAGCAGCCAGGTCAGCGCCAGTGGCAGCATCACCTGCCACAGCATGCGCCGGCGTAGCGACGGGAAGCCGGCGGCCGCCTGTACGGCGGCTGCCGCTGCCTCAGTCGCCATCGCCGTCCTGGGCTTCGACGACGTAACCCAGCCCGCGCAAGGTGCGGATGGTGGCGCCGCTGCCCTGCAGCTTGCGACGCAGGCGCGAGACGAAGGCCTCCAGCGCGTTGGTCGCCAGGGCGTCGTCGAAGCCCGACAACTTGTCCGACAAACTGCGCTTGCTGACCACGTGACCCGGCGGCGACATCAGTTCCAGCAGGACCTCGAACTCACGCGCCGGCAGCTCCAGCGGCTGCAGCGTGCCGTCACCGCCGGCCAGGCGCACCTGCAAGCGGCGGGCGCGGCGGTCCAGTCGCAGGCCGCCCACTTCCACCCTGTCGTCGGCCCCTTGCGAGCGCCGCACCAGCGCCCGCAGCCGGGCTTCCACCTCGGCCAGCTCGAAGGGCTTGCCCAGGTAGTCGTCGGCACCGGCGTCCAGGCCGGCAATGCGCTCGTCGGTGCGGTTGCGGGCGGTCAGCACCAGCACCGGCGTGCGGTCGCCGCGGGCGCGGGCCTCGCGCAGCACGGTCAGGCCGCTGCCCATGGTGTGGCCCTGCCCCTGCGGCAGATTCAGGTCCAGCAGCACCGCGTCCACCGGCTGCACCTGCCACAGGTGGCGAGCCTGCGCGACCGTGGTGGCGAGGTCGATGCGGTGCCCGGCCTGGCTGAGGCTGCGCAGCATGACGTCGCGCAGCACGTCGTCGTCTTCGACCAACAGGAAGCGCATGGCAGGTCAGGTGGTGGTCAGCGGACACGGGCGATAAACGGTGGATGAGCATACGACAGGCCCCACCACCCGAACGGCAACACCGATGCCGCCCAAGCAGCCGCCCCGGGCGCTGGACAGCGCTGTGGGGCGCGGCTCTGGCCAGTGCCTGGCTGACGCTGCCCGTCGCGCAGGCGGAAACCCTGACCCTGGCCGACGCGCTGGCCGCTGCCGCCAGCAACCTGGAGGTGACCCTGGCCACGCGCGGCCTGGCGGCTGCGCAGGCCGACATCGCCGCCGCCGACCACGCCCCTTTGCCGCAGCTGTCGGCCAAGCTCTCGCAGATCGACCTGCAGAACGGCATCGGCGGCGGCAACCCGCTGACCCAGCGCCGCATCGACAAAGGCATCGGCCTGGACTGGACCTGGGAACGCGGCGCCAAGCGCAGCTTGCGCACCGAAGCCGCCCGGCGCAACGCGGCGGCGGCGGCGGCCGATGTGGACGAGGTGCGCACGCAGCAGAAGCTGGCCACCCAGGCCGCGTTTTTCGACCTGCTGGCCGCGCAAGGACGCATCGAAGAGCTGAGCGCCATCGCCAGCAGCGCCCGGCAGACGGCAGCCACCGCGCGCGCCCGCTTGAAAGCCGGCGACCTGGCACTGCAGGACGCGGCACGCGCCGACATCGAGGCCGAACGCGTGCAGGCCGATGGCGCATCGGCTCAGCTGGACCTGCAGCGCGCCCAGTTCGCGCTGGCCCAGCTGACCGGCCGCGAAACCCAGGCCGCCAGCCTGAGCGCACGGCCCGACTGGCCGGCCGACGAAGCCGCGGGCGGCGGCGCCAGCGTCGAAGCGCTGGTCGACCTGCGCGCTGACGTGCGCGCCGCTGCCGAGCGGGTGCGCGCGGCCGAATCGGCGCTGCAGGGCAGCAACGCGCAGCGCCAGAGCGACATCACCTGGGGCGCTTCCTTCGACCATTACCCGGGCACCTCGACGCGGCTGCTGGAATTCCGCCTGAGCATGCCCTTGGCCTTCGGCTACCGCTACGAGGGCGAGATCGGCCGCGCGCAGGCCCAACTCGAGAAGGCCCGCGACGCGCTGGAAAAGACCCGCCGCTCGGCCACCACCGAACTGCAACGCCTGCGCGCCGAAGTGGCCACCGCGGCGCAGCGCGCGCAGCGCTACCGCGGCGAGATCGTGCCGCGCTCTCGCGAAGTGGCCGAACGCGCCGAGCAGGCCTACAACAAGGGCGCACTGCCGCTGACCGACCTGCTGGACGCGCGCCGCACGCTGCGCGCCGTGCTGCTGGAAGCGCTGGCCGCGCGCACCGAGTTGGCCAAGGCGCAAGGCGCGTGGCAGCTCCGCGGCAGCGCCACCGCCAGCCCCGCCAGCCCCACCAGCCTTACCAGCGCGCGCTGACCGTACACACCCGACACCGGACCGCCCAACCCCATGCCCGCCAAGACCTTGAACCGCACACCCCTGCTCGGCCTGCTGGCCCTGGCCACCCTGGGCCTCATCGCCTGCAAGGAAGCCCCGCCGCCGGCCCCGCCCGAGCCCGCTGCGCCCATCCTGCAAGGCGCACAGCTGCGCTTCCAGCCCGGCCACCCGCAACTGGCGCAGCTGACGACCAGCGCCGCCGCGCCGGCCACCCAGATCACGCTGGAGCTGCCCGCGCGGCTGGTCTGGAACGAAGAACGCACGCAGCGCATCTATCCGGCGTTTGCCGGCCGCGTCACCGCCATCGCCGTCGACCTGGGCCAGACCGTGCAGCCCGGCAGCGCGCTGGCGATGCTGGCTTCGCCCGACTACGGCGCCGCCCAGGCCGACGCCGCCAAGGCCCGCGCCGATGTCGATTTCAGCCGCAAGAGCCTGGCCCGCCAGCGCGAACTGCTGGACCTGGGGGTGGCGGCGCGCAAGGACTTCGAGCAGGCCGAAGCCGACGCCGCACGCACCCAGGCCGAGCTGTCGCGAGCCCAGGCCCGCGTCGCGCTCTACGGCGGCGCGGCCGCGGTGTCGGGCGTGGACCAGAAACTGGCGCTGCGCGCCACGCTGGCCGGCGTGGTGGTGGAACGCAACCTGAACCCAGGCCAGGAAGTGCGGCCCGACCAGGCCGGTCCGGGCGTGCCGCCGCTGTTCGTGATCAGCGACCCGACCACGCTGTGGGTGCAGATCGACGCCCGCGAGGCCGAGGCCGGCACCATGCGCCGCGGCGCCGCCTTCGAGCTCGAAGTGCCGGCCCTGCCCGGTCAGCGCTTTGAAGGCCGCGTGACGGCCGTGTCCGACGCCATCGACCCGAACAGCCGCACGATCAAGGTTCGCGGCTACGTGCCCAACGCGGGCCGCGTGCTGCGCGCCGAGATGCTGGCCACCGCCCGCTTCGAACGCAGCCTGGGCAGCGGCGTGATGCTGCCGGCGCAGGCGGTGCGGCTGTCCGGCAGCACGCACAGCGTCTTCGTGCAGACGGCGCCCGGCGTGTTCGAACCGCGCGAGATCAAGCTGGGCTGGCAAGGCCCGCAGCAGGTGCTGGTGTCGCGCGGCCTGGAGGTGGGTGAACAGGTGGTCAGCGGCAACATGCTGCTGCTGGCCCGCATGTACAGGCTGGCGCAGGAAGAAAGCAAGCCGGCGGGCGGCGCGCCGACGGCGGCCTCGGCGGGCAAGGGCAGCTCGGCTGCGGCCCCTGCGGCTTCTGTGGCCACTGCGGCACCCGCCAAGGCCGGCCCATGAGGAAGCTGATCGAGTACTCGCTGCGCCAGCCGCTGTTCATCGCGCTGGGCACCTTGCTGTTCGTGCTGGCCGGCGTCATCGCCTTCAAGAACCTGTCGGTCGAGGCCTTCCCCGACGTCACCGACACCCAGGTCACGGTCATCGCGCTGTTCCCCGGCCGGGCTGCCGAAGAGGTCGAAAAGCAGGTCACGCTGCCGCTGGAAACGGCGCTGTCGGGGGTGCCGAATTCGATCCGCGTGTTCTCGCACACGCAGTTCGGGCTGAGTTTCACCGTCGTCACCTTCAATGACGCGGCCGAAGTCAATCTGGTGCGTGCGCAGGTCGCCGAACGCCTGCGCGGCGTGGACCTGCCGCCGGGCGTGGAAGCCAACATCGCGCCGAACGCCACGCCGGTGGGCGAAGTCATGCGCTACCGCCTGCGCGGCGACGGCTACAACACCACCGACCTGCGCACCGTCGAGGACTGGGTCGTGGAACGCGCCTTGCGCCAGGTGCCCGGCGTGGCCGACGTGGTGGCCATGGGCGGCATGATCAAGCAGTACGAGGTGCAGCCCGACCTGGACAAGCTGCGCGCCAACAAGCTGACTTTCCAGAACCTGCTGGACGCTTTGGGCCGCGGCAATTCCAACGTCGGCGGCAGCTATGTGGCGCAAGGTGCGCAGCAGTACGCCATCCGCGGCATCGGCCTGCTCAGTTCACCCGACGACATCGGCAACGTGGTGGTGGCCGCGCGCAACGGCACGCCGGTGCTGGTGCGCGACATCGCCAGCGTGGCCATCGGCTCGGTGCCGCGGCTGGGCGTGGTCGGGCAGGACCAGGACGACGACGTGGTCACCGGCATCGTCGTCATGCGCAAGGGCGAGAACCCCAGCGTGGTGCTAAAGAACGTGAAGGACCGCATCGCCGACCTGAACGCCAGCGGCCTGCCCAAGGGCATGGCCATCGTGCCCTATTACGACCGCACCTGGCTGATGGCCAAGACGCTGTCCACCGTCTTCCGCAACCTGGTCGAGGGCGCGCTGCTGGTGTCCCTGGTGCTCTACATCTTCCTGTCCAACCTGCGCGCCAGCCTGGCCGTGGCGGTGATCATCCCGCTGGCTTTGCTGGGCACCTTCCTGGGCCTGAAGATCATGGGCGTGCCGGCGAATCTGCTGAGCCTGGGCGCGATGGACTTCGGCATCATCGTGGACGGCGCGGTCATCGTGGTCGAGAACATCATGCACCGCCTGGCCGAGCGCGACGAGAAGATGGGCGAGGACGAACGCCGCCAGGTCATCGTCGACGCGGCCAACGAAGTCGGCCGGCCGACGGTGTTCTCGATGTTGATCATCATCGCCGCGCACATCCCCATCTTCGCGCTGCAGCGCCACGAGGGGCGCATCTTCCAGCCGATGGCGCTGAGCGTGACGATGGCGCTGATCGGGGCGCTGATCTTCTCGCTGACCCTGGTGCCACTGCTGTCCTACAAGCTGCTGCGCCGTGGCCTGCCGCACGGCGACAACCGCGTCGTGGCCACCGCCAAGCGCATCTACGAGCCGGTGCTGGACTGGGCGCTGGGCCACCGCCGCACGGTGATGCTGGCCGCGCTGGTGGCTTTCGGGCTGTCGCTGGTGGTGGCGTCACGGCTGGGTTCGGAGTTCCTGCCCGAACTGGACGAAGGCACGATCTGGGTCAACTTGCGCCTGCCGGCCAGCGTGTCCAACGACGAGGCCTCGCGCATCCTGGGCCTGGCGCGCAAGGCGCTGCACCAGGTGCCCGAGGTGGGCACCACGGTGTCCAAGTCGGGCCAGCCCGAAGACGGCACCGACCCCAAGACCATGAGCATGGCCGAGATCTTCGTCGACCTGAAGCCGGCCGAGACCTGGCGGCCGGGCATGACCAAGGCCAAGCTGATCGACGAGATGGACCGCCTGGTGTCCGAGATCCCGGGCCTGGAGCCCAGCTTCTCGCAACCCATCCGCGACAACGTGCTGGAATCGATCTCGCAGATCGACGGCCAGATCGTCATCAAGATCGCCGGCGACGACCTGCGTGAACTGACCAAGGCCGCCGAGTCCATCGAACGCGAAATCAAGCGCGTGCCCGGCGTGTACCGCTCGGAAATCAACCGCGCGGGTAATCTGCCGCAGTTGCTGATCGAGGTCGATCGGGCGCGGGCCGCGCGCCTGGGCCTGAACGTGGGCGATGTGCAGGACGTCATCGAAGCGGCGCTGGCCGGCAAGGTCACCACCTACCTGTGGGAAGGCGAGCGCAAGTTCGCGGTGGCGGTGCGCCTGTCGGCCGACCGCCGCGTGCTGGCCAACCTGGCCAGCACGCCCATCGCCACGCCCGATGGCGGCTATACGCAGCTGGGCGCGGTGACGCGCATCCGCGAGACCAGCGGTGCGATGAACATCGCCCGCGAAAACGGCCGCCGCATGGCTGCCATCGGCATCTTCATCAAGGACCGCGACATGGGCTCGGTGGTGGCCGACATGAAGGCCGCCGTGGCGCAGAACGTCAAGCTGCCGGCGGGCTACCAGTTGCTGTGGTCGGGTGAATTCGAGAACCAGGAACGCGCGATGGCGCGCCTGGCCGTGGTGGTGCCGATCTCGCTGCTGCTGATCTTCGTGCTGCTCTTCGACGCCTTCGGTTCGCTGAAGACGGCCACGCTGGTGCTGCTGAACGTGCCGCTGGCGCTGATCGGGGGCTTCGTGGCGCTGTGGGTGCTGGACATCCCGCTGTCGGTGTCGGCGGCCATCGGCTTCATCGCCCTGTCAGGGCAGGCGGTGCTGAATGGCGTGGTGATGCTGACGGTGATCCAGCAGTTGCGGGCCGGCGGCGCCAGCGTGCTGGAAGCCGTGAAGCAGGGCTCGCTGGGCCGCCTGCGCACGGTGCTGATGACGGCCATGCTGGCGGCGCTGGGCCTGCTGCCGATGGCGCTCAGCCACGACATCGGCTCCGAAACACAGAGGCCGCTGGCCATCGTCATCATCGGCGGCCTGTTCACGGCCACGCTGCTGACGCTGGTGGTGTTGCCGGTGCTCTACGTGGCGATGTTCGGCGGCAAGCGCGAGATGGTGCCGCCGGATGAGGTCGACCCCGTTGCCGAGCCCGCCGCCAGGGGCGCGGACTGAGCGGTATGCCCAGCCCCCTGCCCGGCCTGCTGGCCCTGGCCTGCGTCGCGGCCTGCACGCTGGCGCAGGCCGCAGACGGTGATGCCGGCGTGAACTTCAAGCTGACGCTGGGCCGTTACGGTTCTTCCGACGGCAACACAGGGCTGGACGCCAACCTGCGCGGCAGTCAGGGCCCGCACACAGCCTGGCTGGGCCTGTATCGCGACCAGAACGGCTACCGGCAGGCCCGCTCAGGCTACGAATTCAGGCTCGACGGCGAGACCGTACGCACGGTCTTTTCCATGCAAAGCGCCAGCGGTGGCGTGGCAGTGGGTTCCATCACATCGGAAATCGGTGATGCGAATTACGCCATCGTCGGTTTCGGTCGCACCAATGTCCGCAATTACGTCAATCTGAATTACGACCCGAACGACGCCATCACGCTGGGCATCGGCACGCGGGCCGTCGCGCAGACCGAATTGACGCTGTTCAACGTCCACGACGACCGCCTGCACAGCGGGCAGAACGTCACCCACCTGGTGCTGCGGCGGCACTACGACGGCGACCAGCGCGTGACGCTGGACTTCTTCGTCAAGCGCGGCCTGACGGGCGACGGCGAGTTCGTCAGCAAGGTCAGGTCGATCAGCCTGGGCTACGACCGCGGGCCGCTGTTCGTGCGCTACGCCCACGACCCGCATGCCGGCTTCACCACGCCCACGCAGCGCCGCCTGCAACTCGGCACGCGCTTTTGAACGCCAGCCGCGCGGCACGCGCCGCGCCCACCGAGCTACTGCTCGATCACGTCGGCGCCCGTCGGCGGCGTGTAATGGAAGCGCGCTGCGTCAACCGCCACATTGGCTTCGAAGCGGCTGAACTGCAGCAGCGAACGCTGACCGAAGCTGTCGACGATTTGCACTGCCTGCAGTTCGCGGCCCTTGAAGCCGACCCGCATGCTCTGGAAGGGGCCGTCCTTGGCCTTGGGCGTGGCCAGCGCCCAGTCCAGACCGTCCTTGGCCGGCTGCGGCGTCAGCACGAAATCGGTGTCCAGCGAAGCGCCGGTCAACAGCGCAGCCGGCGTGGCGCCCAGGGCCTGCGCCAGCTTGCGTGAACTGGCCTGGTTGAGGTCGACGTCGTAGATCCAGACCTTCACGCCATCGGCAACGATGAGCTGCTCGAAAGGCTGGGTGTAATGGAAGCGGAAACGGCCCGGGCGCAGGAATTCGAATTGCCCGCTGGACGTCTTCTTGCGCGCGCCGTCGGTGGAGGTGACGGTCTGGCTGAAAGCCGAACGGCCGCTCTTCACATCGCGCACGAAGTCGCGCAGGGTGTCCACGGCGTCGGCTCGGGCAGCGCCAGCCGCAACCAGGAAACCCACCGCCAGCAACCGTTGCTTCAGATTCATCCCTGCCTTCACTCGTCGCGTTTCGGCACCACGATCTCGCGGTTGCCGTTGTGGCCCATGGCCGTCACCAGGCCTGACTTTTCCATCTGCTCCAACAAACGCGCGGCGCGGTTGTAGCCGATGCGCAGGTGGCGTTGCACCAGCGAGATGGACGCCCGGCGATGCTGCAGCACCACCTCGACCGCCTGGTCGTACATCGCGTCCGACTCGCCACCGCCGGCACCTCCGCCGCCCTCGGCCGCCGCCGTTTCGCCTTCGAGCACGCCGCCTTCCAGGATGCCTTCGATGTAATTGGGCTCGCCCTGGGACTTCAGATAACTCACAACGCGGTGGACCTCTTCGTCGCTGACAAAGGCGCCGTGCACGCGCACCGGCAGGCCGGTGCCGCTGGCCATGTAGAGCATGTCGCCCATGCCCAGCAGGGCCTCGGCGCCCATCTGGTCGAGGATGGTGCGGCTGTCGATCTTGCTGCTGACCTGAAAACTCAGTCGCGTCGGGATGTTGGCCTTGATCAGGCCGGTGATGACGTCCACGCTGGGCCGCTGCGTGGCCAGGATCAAATGGATGCCGGCTGCGCGCGCTTTCTGCGCCAGCCGCGCGATCAGCTCTTCGATCTTCTTGCCGATGACCATCATCAGGTCGGCCAGCTCGTCGATGACGACGACGATGTGCGGCAGGCGGTCCAGCGGCTCGGGCTCTTCGGGCGTCAGGCTGAAGGGGTTGGGCAGCTTCTGCCCTGCTGCAGCCGCGTCGGCGATCTTCTTGTTGTAGCCAGCCAGGTTGCGCACGCCCAGCTTGCTCAGCAGCTTGTAGCGGCGCTCCATCTCGCCGACACACCAGTTCAGCGCATTGCTGGCCTGCTTCATGTCGGTGACCACCGGCGCCAGCAGGTGCGGGATGCCTTCGTAGACGCTCATTTCCAGCATCTTGGGGTCGATCAGGATCAGCCGCACGTCACGCGCTTCAGCCTTGTAGAGCAGGCTCAGGATCATCGCGTTGATGCCCACGCTCTTGCCCGAACCGGTGGTGCCGGCCACCAGGCAGTGCGGCATCTTGCCCAGGTCGGCCACCACCGGCTTGCCGACGATGTCCTTGCCCAGGCCCATGGTCAGCATCGACGCCGAATCGTTGTAGACGTCGGAGCCCAGGATCTCGCTCAGGCGGATGGTCTGCCGCCGCGCGTTGGGCAGTTCCAGCGCCATGTAGTTCTTGCCCGGTATGACCTCGACGACGCGGATGCTGACCAGCGAGAGCGATCTCGCCAGGTCGCGCGCCAGGCCCACCACCTGCGCGCCCTTGACGCCAGTGGCGGGTTCGATCTCGTAGCGCGTGATCACCGGGCCGGGGCTGGCCGCCACCACGCGCACCTCGACACCGAAGTCCTTGAGCTTCTTTTCGATCAGCCGCGAGGTCATCTCGATGGACTCGGGGGTGACGGTTTCCTGCCTGCCGGCGGCGGTCACGGCGTCCAGCAGATCGACCTGCGGCAGCTTGGTGTCCAGCAGTTCGACGAACAGCGGCTGCTGGCGTTCCTTGGCCACGCGCTGCGACTTGGGGATCTCGGGTGCGGCCGCTTCGATGAGCACGGGCAGGTGCTCCTGGACCTCGATGCGTTCCACCTCGACCTGGACTTCACGTTCACGCGCAGCGGCCTCGCCCAGGCGGCGGTCTTCCTCGGCGGCCTTGCGGTCGACGCGGCTGGCGCGCAGGCGGTCGAACTGCTGTCCGATGGTGTCGGCCAGCTGCAGCCATGAAAAGCGCAGCGACAGCGACACCCCGGTCACCAGCAGGGCGATCCACCACACGCCCGAGCCGGCAAAGCCCAGCCAGCGCATCGACAGCGGGCCCAGCGTGTAGCCCAGCACGCCGCCGGCATGGCCCGGCAGCAGGGGCTCCCAGCGGTACAGGCGCGTCCACTCGAGGGCGCTGCTGGCGGCCAGCAGCAAGGCCAGCCCCAGCCAGAACAGCCAGCCTGGCGCGGGCGCCGGTTCGGGCTCGACGGCCGCCCTCGCTCCGCTGCGCAGCAGGCCGGCCAGCGCCGACAGCCAGGCCCGCAGGGCCACCGGCACCAGCCACCAGGCCGAAAAACCGAAGAGGAAGAGCGCCATGTCCGACAGGCGTGCGCCCAGCAGACCGGCCTTGTTGCGCAGCGGCTCGCCAGTGCCCGAGGTGCTGAAGGCGGCGTCGCTGGCCTGGTGCGTGACCAGGGCCAGCACAAAGAGCAACCAGGCCAGCGCAGCGAGCAGCAGCAACGCCTGGTGCTGCCAGCGCGGCACTTCGGCTGCAGGCAGCGCGGCGGCGCCGGCCGCACCGTCACCACGCAGGGAACCGAGGGGGAAACTCATGCGGCGGATTGTGGCCGATCAGTCCCGCCCGCCGGGTTCATCTCAATCCTGCGGTAGCCGTTCCTTGATGACGACGAAGCCGTTTTCCTGGGTCTCGATGACGCCGCGTTCTTCCAGGTCTTTCATCACCCGGCTGACCATCTCGCGCGACGCGCCGACGACCTTGGCCATGTCCTGGCGGCTGACCTTGTGGCGGATGATCTTGGCGCCGTCGATTTCCTCGGCCATGTCGAGCAGCGTGCGCGCGACGCGGCCGTAAACGTCCAGCAGCGCCAGCGATTCGATCTGCCGGTCGGCGTTACGCAGGCGGCGCACCAGGCCGCGCAGGATGCCGTAGCTCAGCGTCGACGCTTCAGGCAGGCAGCGGGCGAAGTCGCCGCGCGCCAGCACCAGCATGTCGGTCTGGATCTCGGCGCGCACGGTGGCGCTGTGGGGTTCGTTGTCGATGAGGCTCATCTCGCCGACGTAGTCACCCGATTCGAGCACCGCCAGGATCACCTCGCGGCCGCGCGTGTCGGCCGTCAGCACCCGCGCGCGGCCGTTCAGCAGGATGAACAAGGCATTGCTCTTGCGGCCTTGCTCGACGACCAGTTCACCACGGCGAAAGCGGCGCTTGACGACGCTGTCGGCGATGGCCTGCGCCTGCTCGGCAGTGAGCATGGAGAACAGGGGTACACGGCGTATCAGGTCCAGGTTCGACAACATCGACATCGAGACACTCCTCTCGTTTTGAAAAGGCTAATGACGGGGGTGCTGGGCGCGACCCGTCTGTAAGAATCCACCGATTGTGCCCACGGCGAAAATTGCCAAGTTATCGGCATCTTCCGTTGAAACTTCGGGGCTGCAAGCCCCAATATGACGCCCGTTTACCCCTGAGATCTCTGCCATGTCGACTGCCAACACCCACGCCCGTGTGCTCATCCTGGGCTCCGGCCCGGCCGGCTACACCGCCGCCTTGTACGCCGCGCGCGCCAACCTCGAACCCATGCTGATCACCGGCATCGCCCAGGGCGGCCAGCTGATGACCACCACCGAAGTCGACAACTGGCCGGCCGACGTCGACGGCGTGCAAGGCCCGGAACTGATGGAGCGCTTCCTGAAGCACGCCGAGCGCTTCAACACGCAGATCGTCTTCGACCACATCCACACCGTGGACTTCAGCCAGCGGCCCTACACCCTGACCGGCGACTCGGGCAGCTACACCTGCGACAGCCTGATCATCGCCACCGGTGCCAGCGCCAAGTACCTCGGCCTGCCGAGCGAGGCCGCGTTCATGGGCAAGGGCGTCAGCGGCTGCGCCACCTGCGACGGCTTCTTCTACCGTGGCGACACGGTGTGCGTGGTGGGCGGCGGCAACACCGCGGTCGAAGAGGCGCTGTACCTGTCGAACATCGCCGCCAAGGTGCACCTGGTGCACCGCCGCGACAAGTTCCGCGCCGAAGCGGTGATGATGGACAAGGTGGCCGCCAAGGTCGCCGCCGGCAAGATCGAGCTGCACCTGTGGCAGACGCTGGACGAGGTGCTGGGCGACGCCACCGGCGTCACCGGCGTGCGCCTGCGCAGCACCGCACCCAAGGCCGACAGCGGCGGCGCCAGCGCCACCCAGGACATCGCGCTGAAGGGCTGTTTCATCGCCATCGGCCACCAGCCCAACACCGACATCTTCAAGGGCCAGCTCGAGATGAAGGACGGCTACATCGTCACCCGCACGGGCCTGGACGGCATGGCCACGCAGACCAGCGTGCCGGGCGTCTTCGCCGCCGGCGACGTGCAGGACCATATCTACCGCCAGGCCATCACCAGCGCCGGCACCGGCTGCATGGCCGCACTGGACGCACAGCGCTTCCTGGAGCAAGAACACGGCTGATGGCGCGAAACCGCGCTATACTCGCCGGCTTTGCTGGCGGACCATTTCGCACTGCGCAATACGCACTGCGCGCACTGCACCCCGGCAGCCATCCAACATCACTGGAGAAGCGTCATGGCACGCGTCTGTCAAGTCACCGGCAAGGGCCCCATGGTGGGCAACAACGTTTCGCATGCAAACAACAAGACCAAGCGTCGGTTCCTGCCCAATTTGCAGTACCGCCGTTTCTGGGTCGAGAACGAGAACCGTTGGATCCGCCTGCGCATCAGCAATGCGGCGCTGCGCCTCATCGACAAAGTGGGCATCGAGCAGGTCGTCGCTGACCTGCGTGCCCGCGGCGAAATCTAATTCACGCTAGGAGCACACGATGGCCAGCAAAGGCGGACGCGAAAAGATCAAGCTGGAGTCCACTGCGGGGACCGGCCACTTCTACACCACGAGCAAGAACAAGAAGACGACGCCCGAAAAGCTCGAATTCTTGAAGTTCGACCCGAAAGCGCGCAAGCACGTGCTGTACAAGGAAATCAAGCTGAAGTAACGCTCAGCCTGACCAACAAAAAACCCGCCTCGGCGGGTTTTTTGTTGTCTGCAGCCTGGCCTTACCGGACCACGCCGATGTTGGTCTGCTTGCCGCCCTGGTAGGAGTGCAGCGTCAGCGCGCCGTTCTTGATGTCGCCCTTCTCGTCGAAGGAAATGAGACCCGTCACGCCCTTGTAGCTGCTGGTCTTGGCCAGTACAGGCAGGTACTTGGCAGGCTCGGCAGAGCCTGCCTTCACCATGGCAGCCACCATCAAATTCACCGAGTCGTAGACGTAGGGCGCGTAGATCTGCACGTCGGAGTTGAACTTCTTCTTGAAAGAGGCCTTGAAGTCGTTCAGGACCTTGATGGCGGCGGTGTCTTTCTCGTCGATGCCACCAGCCTCGGCGCAGACCACCTGGCCGTCGGCCATGCTGTTGGACGCCAGCTTGGGCAGTTCCGTGGTGCAGATGCCGTCGCCACCCATCAGCTTGGCGCTGATGCCCAACTGCTTCATCTGACGCAGGATGGGGCCGGCCTCGGCATCCATGCCACCGTAGAAGATGATGTCAGGCTTCTTGGCCTTCAGATTGGTCAGGATGGCGGTGAAATCGGTCGCCTTGTCGCTGGTGAATTCACGACCTACGGCCGTAGCACCGGCAGACTTCATGCCCTTCTCGAACTCTTCGGCAACGCCCTGCCCATAGGCGGTGCGGTTGTCGATGATGGCAATGCTTTTGCCCTTGAGCTGGGTGACAGCGTAGCGGCCCAATGTGCCGCCCAGGCCACCGTCGTCGGCCACCACGCGAAAGGCCGTCTTGTAGCCCTGGCGTGTGTATTTGGTGTTGGTGGCCGACGGACTGATCTGCGGGATGCCCGCGTCGTTGTAGATCTTCGATGCGGGAATCGTCGTGCCGGAGTTCAAGTGGCCGATGACGCCGTTGACCTTGCTGTCGACCAGTTTCTGCGCTGCAGCGGTACCCTGCTTGGGATCACCCGCGTCGTCTTCCGCCACCAGTTCGAACTTGGCCTTCTTGCCACCGATCATCACGCCCTTGGCATTGAGTTCGTCGATCGCCATGCGGGCGCCGTTCTCGTTGTCCTTGCCCAGGTGCGCGTTGGAGCCGCTGGTGGGCCCCACATGGCCGATCTTCACGACCATGTCCTGGGCCAACGCAGAGCCGGCAAACGCCAGAGCAGCGGCCGCGGTGATCAGGTTCAGTTTGACTTGCATGCAAATACCTCCGTGGGGGGCTGGCGGCCAGTGGCTCAACCCGGTTGTAAAAAAAACAAGCGGCGGACGATAACCGAAGCCACGGCCGAGCCGCGGCATTTGACACCGCGCTCAACGGGGCTGCCGGCCGGCTTGCGCCACGGCCTCTTCGACCAGACCGCGCAGGGTGGGCGCCAGTTCAGCGCGCACATCGCGGATCAGGCCGTCGGCCGCGCGCGCCAGCGCTGGCGCCAGGGCCTCGCGCAGCCGGGTTTCGAGCAAGGCGCCGAGGCGGGGTTCCAACAAGGCCAGCACCTGTGCGACCAGGTCGCCAGCCGCGCCCGCCCCCGGTTCGGCCGCGGTTTCAGGCACGGCAGCCAGCGCCGTCGGCGCCTCGCCGTCCGGCGACGCGGTGGCCGTTTCGCGGCCGAGTTCCAGCACCTCGGTCAGTGTCGGCAGGCGGTCGGCGTTCACGGTCTGCGCGTCGGCCATGCCTCAGTTCCCGGCGTGGTGCACGATGTTCATGCCGGCGGCCTTGTAAGCCCGCCAGCGCGCCCGGCCCCGGTCGACGTCGTCGGCCTCGGCAGACAGCACCTCGATCAGCCGGTCCAGGACCTGCAGGTCAGCCGGCGCCTCGGCGCCCAGGTTGACCACCAGGCGGGGCGCCGGTCCCGCTGCGGCATCGACCACCACGGGCGCTGCGGTGGCCAGCCAGATCGGCGTGCGCCGGCACACGGCCGCGGCGCCACCCGGCACGCGCACATGGGGCAGGAACTCGCGCTCCTCGAAGGTCCACAGGCTGCGGTCGAGTTCGGCCAGCACCCCGGGCGGCGCGGTGACCAGCACCCGGGCACCGCTGCGGCAGGCCTTGCGCAGCAAGCGGCAAGCGAAACCGACACGGTCGGCCACCCCGGTGTGGAATTCGACTTCGGTCACCGCGGTCCGCGGCTGCACGTCACTGGGCGCGGGCCAGCACGAAGTGCGTCAGCAGGGGCACCGGACGGCCGGTCGAACCCTTGGCGGCCCCCGACTTCCAGGCCGTGCCCGCGATGTCCAGGTGCGCCCAGCGCTGCTTGGCGGTGTAGCGCTGCAGGAACTTGGCCGCAGTGATCGAGCCCCCCGCGCGGCCACCCACATTGCCCATGTCGGCGAAGTTGCTCTTCAGCGCCTCGTCGTATTCCTCGTCCAGCGGCATGCGCCAGGCCGGATCGCCGGCTTGCTCGCCGGCGGTCAGCAGTTCGGCGGCCAGCGCGTCGTCGGGGCTGAACAAGCCCGAACGGTGGTGGCCCAGCGCGATGACGCAGGCGCCCGTCAAGGTGGCGATGTCCACCGTCACCGCCGGCTTGAAGCGCTCGACGTAGGTCAAGGCATCGCACAGGATCAGCCGACCTTCGGCGTCGGTGTTCAGCACCTCGATGGTCTGCCCCGACATGCTGGTGACCACATCGCCCGGCTTGACGGCCCGGCCGCTGGGCATGTTTTCGCAGGCCGGGATGACGCCGATCAGGTTGACCTTGGCCTTCAGCTGCGCCACGGCCTTGAGGGTGCCCAGCACGCTGGCCGCGCCGCCCATGTCGAACTTCATCTCGTCCATCTCGGCCGCGGGCTTGATGGAGATGCCGCCCGTATCGAAGGTGATGCCTTTGCCGACCAGCACGATGGGCGCAGCGCCCTTGGCGCCGCCGTTCCAGCGCGCGACGATGAACTTCAGCGGCTCGTCGGAACCCTGGGCCACGGCCAGGAAGGAGCCCATGCCCAGCTTCTCGCAGTCCTTGCGCTCCAGGATCTCGACCTTCAGCCCGTGCTTCTTGCCCAGCAGGCGGGCCTGATCGGCGAGGTAGGTCGGGGTGCAGACATTGGCCGGCCGGTTGGCGCATTCGCGGGCCAGTTCGGTGCCGGCGGCGATGGCTTCGCCGCGTTTCAGGCCGGCAGCGACGGCGGCCGCCTCGGACTTGGCGCAGGCCACGCTGGTCACAGCCAGCTTGGCCGGTGCGGCCGCGCTGGGCTTGGTGGCGCGGTAGAGGTAGGTGGCTTCGCAGACTGCGGTGGCCAGCGTCTCGGCCTGCGCGGCGGTCCATTCGGCGCCGCCGGCCATCGCCACCGTCAGGCGCGCCGCGGCACTGCCCTTGAGCAGCGCCAGCGCGGCCGCCAGGGCCTTGCGCAAAGGCTTGTTGCTGCCGTCGCCAACATGGGCGAAGACCACGCGAGGAGCTTTCACGCCGGCCACGCGGTAGGCGTACAGCACCTGCCCGGGCTTGAAGCTGAAGTCGCCGTCCTTGACGGCAGCAGCCAGCACATCGGCCAGCGGGGCGTCCAGACCTTCGGGCACGGCGGCGGATGCGACCAGCACCAGCAGCACGTCGGTGGCCATGCCAGCCAGGCCCGCAGCCCCGGTCGCTTGTGTCTTGAAGTCCATAATTGCACCCAACGATCAAAGCGGAAGATGTTATTCGATTCAACTGTGCGCCGTGAGCTGGCGCGGGCCTTTGTCGCGACGCTGGTGGTCATGCTGACCATCGTGCTGACCACCTTCCTGATCCGCACCGTGGGCCAGGCGGCCGACGGCGCCGTGGCGCCGCAGGACGTGGTCCTGCTGCTGGGCTACGCGGCCATCGGCAACCTGCCGATCATGATGACGCTGTCGCTCTTCGTGGCCATCGTGCTGACCCTGGGCCGCATGTACCGCGACAGCGAGATGGCGATCTGGTTCTCCAGCGGCATCGGCCTGTCGCGCTTCGTGGCTCCGGTGCTGCGCACGGGCTGGCCGGTGCTGCTGGCCGTGGCCGTGCTGCTGCTGGTGGTCTGGCCCTGGGGCAACCGCAACACCATCGAATTGCGCGACCGTTACCAGCAGCGGTCTGACCTGTCACGCGTCACGCCGGGCGTCTTCCAGGCTTCCAGCGACGGCCTGCGGGTCTTTTTCACCGAGCGCGAGGGCCCGGTCGGCACGGGCCCCGGGCAGGCCCGCAACGTCTTCATCCTGACGCAGCAGGAACACCGCGAAACGGTCACTTCGGCGCGTGCCGGCCGCCTGGAGACCGAGGGTGACGACCGCTATCTGGTGCTGGACCGCGGCCAGCGCAATGACGTCGACCAGCAGACCGGCGAGCGCACCCTGTCGAGCTTCGAACGCTACCGCGTGCTGGCCAGCGAGCACGCCGCGCACGCCGCCGACAGCACGCCGCCCAAGGCCACCGGCACGCTGGAACTCATCGCCCAACCGACGCCGCGCGGCGAGGCCGAGCTGACCTGGCGCTTCGGCCTGCTGCTGGGCGCGGCCAACCTGATGGTGCTGGGCGTCGGCCTGGCGGCCACCAACCCACGGCGCGCCAGCAACTGGAATCTGCTCTTCGCGCTGCTGGCTTTCTTCATCTACTACAACCTCATCAACCTGTCCCAGGCCTGGGTGGCCAGCGGCCGCCTGAGCATGGGCACGGTGCTGCTGGCGCTGCATGGCGGCGCCTTCGCCGTGGCGGTCGGCCTGCTGTGGTGGCGCGACCACGCCACCGTGCTGGCCTTCAGACCGCGCACGTCCCGCAGCCCGCTGCCCGCCGCTGCATGAAGACGGTGCGCCGGCTGCTCTACCGCGACATCACCGCATCTGTGATGTTCGTGTCGCTGGCCTTTCTCTCGCTGTTCTTCTTCATCGACCTGGTCGATGAACTGGACGGTGTCGGCCGCCGCGGACGCACCACCTGGCATGCGCTGCAGGCCGCCCTGCTGGTGATGCCCAGTCATTTCTACGACCTGTTCCCGGTGGCCGTGCTGATCGGCACCATCTATTCCCTGGCGCGGCTGGCGCAATCGTCGGAATTCACGATCCTGCGCACCGGCGGTCTGGGGCCCGGCCGTGCGCTGTCGCTGCTGGCCGTGCTGGGGGTGGTGTTCGGCCTGATCACCTTCATCACCGGCGACGTCGTGGCCCCGGCCAGCGAGCGCGCGGCGCTGCAGCTGAGGGCGCGCTTCAACGGCGGCATCAAGCTGGACGGCGCCGGGGCCTGGCTGAAGGAGCGTCGCACCACGCCCGACGGCGAACACAGCTACTCGGTCAATGTGGCGGGCGCCAGCGGCGGCGGTGTACTGGCCGGCATCCGCATCTTCGAATTCGACAGCAATGGCCGGCTGGTCTCGCGCACCCAGGCCCGCGAAGGCCGCGTGGCCGATGACGGCACCTGGACGCTGACCGATGCCGAGGTGGCGCGCTGGCCCCTGGCGCGCAGCGCCGGGGCCGCGGTGACCGTCGAGCAGCGGCCCAGCCTGAGCTGGTCCAGCACGTTGACGGCCAGCGTGGTGGCCGCCGCCGTGCTGCCGCTGGGCTCGATGACGACGCTGGCCTTGTGGCGCTACAGCGCCCACCTCAGCGACCAGGCACAGGCCACGCAGCAGTACAAGATCCGCTTCTGGCGCAAGGCCCTGTACCCGCTGGCCTGCCTGGTGATGATGGCGCTGGCGCTGCCTTTCGCCTACCTCCAGGCGCGCTCGGGCAGCGTCAGCCTGAAGGTCTTCGGCGGCATCCTGCTGGGTATCAGCTTCGTGCTGCTGAACAACCTGACGGGCTTCGTCGGCCTGTTGCAGGGCATGGCGCCCTGGGTGGCTGCGGCCGCCCCCAGTGGCATCTACCTCTTGCTGTCGATGGCCGCCTTCGCCTGGCTGGTGCGCTACCGTTGAGGCCATGACAGCCACCTCCACCCCCGGCCTGATCCTCTTCGCTCACGGTGCGCGCGATCCGCGCTGGGCCGCGCCCTTCGAGGCCGTGGCCGCGCGCCTGCGCGCCAGCCACCCGGGGCATGCCGTGCGCCTGGCCTTCCTGGAGTTCATGACGCCCGGCCTGGGCGATGCCGGCGCGCAGCTGGTGGCTGCGGGCTGCGACAGCGTGGCCGTGCTGCCGATGTTCCTGGGCGCAGGCGGCCATGTGCGCAAGGACCTGCCGCTGCTGCTGGACGCGATGCGCGCGGCCCACCCGTCGGTGAGCTTCACGCTGCACGCGGCTATCGGCGAGATCGACAGCGTGGTGGCCGCCATGGCCGACGCGGCGGCGGCCTTGCTGGCGCCAGCGCCGGCCCCCGCGCCATGAACCTGCACCAGTTCCGGTTCGTGCAGGAAGCGGTGCGCCGCAACCTCAACCTGACCGAAACTGCCAAGGCCCTGTTCACCTCGCAGCCGGGCATCAGCAAGGCCATCCTGGAACTGGAGGAGGAGCTGGGCGTGGACATCTTCGCCCGCCATGGCAAGCGGCTGAAGCGCGTTACCGAGCCCGGCCAGCAGGTGTTGAAGTCGGTGGACATCATCCTGCGCGAGGTGGCCAACCTGAAGCGCATCGGCGACGAGTATTCCAAGCAGGACGCCGGCACGCTGAGCATTGCCACCACGCACACCCAGGCCCGCTACTTCCTGCCCGAACCCGTTGCCCAGCTGCGCCGGCGCTACCCCAAGGTGCAGGTCGTGCTGCACCAGGGCATGCCCGAGCAGGTGGCGCGCATGCTGCTGGACGATGTGGCCGAGATCGGCCTGGCCACCGAAGCGCTGGCCGCCCACCCCGAACTCATCACCCTGCCCTGCTACGAATGGCAGCACGTGATGGTGGTGCCGGTCGGCCACCCGCTGGCCGGCGTGGAGCGCCCGACGCTGGAGCAACTGGCCGCGCACCCGCTGGTGCTCTACCAGCCGACGGTGACCGGCCGCACCCGCATCGACCAGGCCTTCGAGAAGGCCCAGCTGCGGCCCCTGGTGGCGCTGGAAGCCATCGACTCCGACGTCATCAAGACCTATGTCCGGCTGGGCCTGGGCGTGGGCATCGTCGCCGAAAGCGCGATGCGCGCCGACCCGCCGCTGAACGCCGACGCCAGCGACCTGGTCGCCCGGCCGCTGGGCCACCTGTTCGGCAGCAACGTGGCGCGCGTGGCCTTCAAGCGCGGCGCCTATCTGCGGCAGTTCGTGGTGGCCTTCACCGAACTGCTTGCACCCCGCCTGACACCTGCGCTGCTGGAGCGCGCCATGGGTGGCACGGGCGGCACCGACTACGCCCTCTGAAGCCCTGCAGCCTTGAACCTCAGCATGATCGCCACCACCGAAGCCACCCCGTCCTTCACCAGCCGCCTGCCGCGGGTCGGCACCACCATCTTCACCGTCATGTCGGCGCTGGCCAGCGAAACCGGCGCGGTCAACCTGGGCCAGGGCTTCCCCGATTTCGACTGCGACCCGGCCCTGCTCGACCACGTCACCGACGCCATGCGCGAAGGGCTGAACCAGTACCCGCCGATGACGGGCGTGCCGCTGCTGCGCCAGCGCGTGGCCGACAAGCTCGCCGCGCTCTACGGGCGCCGTTACGACGCCAACACCGAAGTCACCATCACCGCCGGCGCGACGCAAGCCATCCTGACCGCCGTGCTGTGCTGCGTCAGCCCGGGCGACGAGGTCATCGTGCTGGAACCCTGCTACGACAGCTACGCGCCGAACATCGAGCTGGCCGGTGGCACGGTGGTCCGCGTGCCGCTGACGCCGGGCAGCTTCAGGCCCGACTTCACGCGCATCGCCGGCGCCCTCACGCCCAAGACCCGGCTGCTGATCATCAACAGCCCGCACAACCCCAGCGCCACGGTCTGGACCCGCGCCGAGATGCTGCAACTGGCCGAGCTGCTGGCGCCCACGCAAACGCTGCTGCTGTCGGACGAGGTCTACGAGCACATGGTCTTCGACGGCAGGGAACACGTCAGCGCGGCCTCGATCCCGGCGCTGGCGTCGCGCGCTTTCGTGGTCTCCAGCTTCGGCAAGACCTACCACGTGACCGGCTGGAAGGTGGGCTATGTGGCCGCGCCCGCGGCGCTGACGGCCGAGTTCCGCAAGGTGCACCAGTTCAACGTCTTCACGGTGAACACCCCCATGCAGCACGCCCTGGCCCGCCACCTGGCCGACCCCGCGCCCTACCTCGACCTGCCCGCCTACTACCAGCGCAAGCGCGACCTGTTTCTGGACGGCCTGAAGCACACGCGGCTGCGCCCGCTGCAGACCCAGGGCAGCTATTTCCAGCTGGTCGATTACAGCGCCGTCAGCAGCCTGCCCGAGGGCGAGTTCTGCCTGTGGTTGACGCGGGAAGTCGGCGTGGCGGCGATACCGGTGGCAGCCTTCTATGAGGGCGGCTTCGAGCAGGGTCTGGCCAGGCTGTGCTTCGCCAAGCAGGACGCCACGCTGCAGCGCGCGCTGGAACGCCTGCAGCGCCTGTAGCTCAGCCCTCGCTGGCGCGCAGGGCCAGCCAGTGCAGCAAGGCCAGCGGCAGGGCGCCGACCACGGTCAGCAGCCACGACGGTGCGTGGGCATGGTCATGGAACAGACGCCAGAACGTTGCCAGATTCATACCGTGACCCTCCGTCATGCGCATCCTGAACGGGCGCCGTGCTGCGCTCCGTGCGCCAGCGCACTGACGTCATAAATGTGCGTTTCGCACTTTTATTCTAGCGCATCCGTTGGCCGGCTTCAACGCTGCTGCAAGGCTGGCAAGGCTGCCCCTGCGACGCGGCAGATGCGCCACTCGGGCATCACCGTGGCGCCCATCTTTTCGTAGAAGCGGATGGCGTTCTCGTTCCAGTCGAGCACGCTCCATTCGAAGCGGCCGCAGCCGCGCGCCAGCGCCAGCGCGCCCAGGTGCTGCAGCAAGGCCTTGCCCAGCCCGCGGCCGCGGTGGGCGGGCTGTACGTAGAGGTCTTCCAGGTACAGCCCGGGCTGGCCCAGGAAGGTCGAGAAGTTGGTGAAGAACAGGGCAAAGGCGACGACCGCGCCGTCCACGACACCCACCACCGCCTCGGCCACCGGCCGCTCGCCGAACAGGTGGGGGCGCAGGCTCTCGGGGGTGATGACCACCATGTGTTCCAGCTTTTCGAAGGCCGCCAGTTCGCGGATCAGGGCGACGATGACGGTGCAGTCGGCGGGGGTGGCGGGGCGCAGGGTGTGGGTGGGCATGGGGGTGGGGATGTTCTCAGTCATCCCCGCATTGTCAGAGCAGCCGTCGCGCGGCGGACAGCGCCAGCGACGCGGCCGTCCTACAGTTGCCGCATGCACACACCCTATCTCGCACGCCGGTCGGCACGCTCCACCTTCCTGCCCATCCGCGGCCTGAATTACCACGTCCAGCAGTGGGGCGACGCCAGCCTGGTCACGCCTGAGCGCCCGCCGCTGGTGATGGTGCACGGCTGGATGGACGTCGGCGCTTCCTTCCAGTTCGCCGTCGACGCACTGGCCGCCCATGAGGGTTTCGACCGCTGGGTGATCGCGCCGGACTGGCGCGGCTTCGGCCTGAGCGACCCTTCGGGGGCGGACAGCTACTGGTTCCCCGATTACGTCGGCGACCTGGACGCGCTGCTCGACGCTTTCGTGCCCCAAGGCCCGCTCGACCTCGTCGGCCACAGCATGGGCGGCAACGTGGTGATGGCCTACGCCGGCGTGCGGCCGCAGCGCATCCGCCGGCTGGTCAACCTGGAGGGCTTCGGCCTGCCGGCCAGCCAGCCCCGGCAGGCCCCCAAACGCCTGCTGCAGTGGCTGGACGAGTTGAAGGTGCCGCAGGCGCTGCGCAGCTACGACAGCCTGGCCGGCGTGGCCGAGCGGCTGCAGAAGAACAACCCGCTGCTGCCGGCCGACAAGGCGGCCTGGCTGGCGCCACACTGGGCACGGCAGCGCAACGGTGCCGGTGAAGATGCAGAAGCTCGCGGCCAGTGGCACATCCTGGGCGACCCGGTGCACAAACGCGCCAACCCGGTGCTCTACCGCGCCGAAGAACACATCGCGATGTGGCAGCAGATCACGGCCCCCGTGCTGTGGGTTGAAGGCGACCGCACCGACATGGCGAAGTGGTGGGGCGACCGCTACCCACGCGCCGAATTCGAGGCCCGGCTGGCCGTGGTGCCGCAGTTGCAACGGGCCCTGCTCTCCCCCTGCGGCCACATGCTGCACCACGACCAGCCCGAGGCGCTGGCGGGGCATCTGGCGCGATTTCTTGCATGAGAGAATCAAAGGCTTACTGAGGCCTTCAACATGTCCATGGACGTCGAACACATCAACTCGATCGGCACGCTGCTTGCCGACCTGAGTGCCCGCACCGAGCAGCTCCGGGGGTATCTTTGACTACGACCGCAAAAGCCTGCGGCTGAACGAAGTCAACGCCGCGCTGGAAAACCCGGCGGTCTGGAACGACCCCAAGCGGGCCCAGGAACTGGGCAAGGAAAAGAAGACGCTGGAAACCGTGGTCGGCACCATCGACCACCTGCACGGCAACCTGTCGGACAACGCCGAGCTCTTCGACATGAGCAAGGCCGACGGCGACGAGGCCGGCATGCTGACCATCGAAGGCGAAGCAGCGGCGCTGCGCGCGGCGGTCGAGCAGCTCGAATTCCGCCGCATGTTCAGCAACCCGGCCGACCCGCTGAACTGCTTCGTCGACATCCAGGCCGGCGCCGGCGGCACCGAAGCCTGCGACTGGGCCGGCATGCTGCTGCGCCAGTACCTGAAGTACTGCGAACGCAAGGGCTTCACGGCCACGCTGGAAGACGAAACGGCCGGCGACATCGCGGGCATCAAGAGCGCCACCATCAAGGTCGAGGGCGACTACGCTTTCGGCCACTTGCGCACCGAGACCGGCGTGCACCGCCTGGTGCGCAAAAGTCCGTTTGACAGCTCGGGCGGCCGCCACACCAGCTTCGCCTCGCTCTTCGTCTACCCCGAGGTGGACGATTCGATCGAGATCGACATCAACCCGTCCGATGTGCGGGTCGACACCTTCCGCGCCAGCGGCGCGGGCGGCCAGCACATCAACAAGACCGACTCGGCGGTGCGGCTGACGCACATCCCGACCGGCATCGTCGTGCAATGCCAGGACGGCCGCAGCCAGCACAGCAACCGCGACGTGGCCTGGAAGCGCTTGCGTTCGCGCTTGTACGACTTCGAGCTGCGCAAGCGCCAGGCCGAGCAGCAGAAGCTGGAAGACACCAAGACCGATGTCGGCTGGGGCCACCAGATCCGCAGCTACGTGCTGGACAACAGCCGCATCAAGGACCTGCGCACCAACGTCGAGGTCAGCGCCACGCAGAAGGTGCTGGACGGCGATCTCGACATGTTCATCGAAGCCAGCCTCAAGCAGGGCCTCTAGCCCAGCCTTTCCCTCGACCCGACCCCTGGAGAGCAGCACCATGCGTGATGCCCTGACCGCCCTCGTCCGCCGCGAGCAGTACGCCGCACCCGCCTATTTCATCCGCAGCGTCGACCTCAGCTTCGACCTCGACCCGGTGAAGACCATCGTCGGCAGCAAGCTGCGCATCGAACGCAACCCGGCCGCCGCGCCGGCCGACGGCAGCCGCGCGCCGCTGCGCCTGCACGGAGAAGGCCTGAACCTGCTGCGCGTGCAGGCCGACGGGCAGAGCGTGTCTTTCCGCCACGAACACGGCGAACTGGTCATCGACAACCCGCCCGAGGCCGACAGCTTCGTGCTGGAGATCCGCAACACCTGCGCGCCCGACAAGAACACCGAACTGTCGGGCCTGTACACCAGCCAGGGCGGCTTCTTCACGCAGTGCGAGGCCGAGGGCTTTCGCCGCATCACCTTCTTCGCCGACCGACCCGACGTGATGGCGGTCTACACCGTCACGCTGCGCGCCGACGAGACCCGCTACCCGGTGCTGCTGAGCAACGGCAACCTGGTCGAAGAAGGCGCCCTCGACAACGGCCGGCATTTCGCGAAGTGGCACGACCCCTACCCCAAACCCAGCTACCTGTTCGCGCTGGTGGCGGGCCGGCTGGTGGCGCGCGAGCAGCGCATCCGCACGCGCGGCGGGCGCGACCATCTACTGCAGGTCTATGTGCGGCCGGGCGATCTGGAGAAGACCGAGCACGCGATGAATTCGCTGGTCGCCAGCGTGATCTGGGACGAAGCCCGCTACGGCCTGGCGCTGGACCTGGACCGCTTCATGGTCGTGGCCGTGGAGGACTACAACGGCGGGGCGATGGAGAACAAGGGCCTGAACCTGTTCAACACGCGCTTGCTGCTGGCCAACGCGGCCACCGCCAGCGACAGTGATTTCGCGGCCATCGAAAGCGTCATCGCCCACGAGTATTTCCACAACTGGACGGGCAACCGCATCACCTGCCGCGACTGGTTCCAGCTGAGCCTGAAGGAAGGCTTGACCGTTTTCCGCGATCAGCAGTTCAGCATGGACATGGCGGGATCGCCGTCGGCCAGCGCCGTCAAGCGCATCGAGGACGTGCGCAAGCTGCGCAGCATGCAGTTCCCCGAAGACGCCGGCCCCATGGCCCACCCGGTGCGGCCCGACAGCTACCTGGAAATCAACAATTTCTACACCAGCACGGTCTACGAAAAGGGTGCCGAGGTCGTCCGCATGCAGCACACGCTGGTCGGCGATGCCGGCTTCGTGCGCGGCATGGCGCTCTACTTCCAGCGCCACGACGGCCAGGCCGTGACCTGCGACGATTTCGCCCAGGCCATCGCCGACGCCAACCCGGACAGCCTGCTGGCCCCGCGCCTGGAGGCCTTCAAGCGCTGGTATGCGCAAGCCGGCACCCCGCGGCTCAGCGCCAGCAGCCAGTACGACGCGGCGGCGCGCCGCTACACGCTGACGCTGACGCAGGGCAGCGAGCCCTCGCCCGGCCAGACTGTGAAGCAGCCTTTCGTGATTCCCGTGCGCATGGGCCTGCTCAGCGCGCAGGGCCAGACGCTGATCGCCGAGCGGGTGCTGGTGCTGGAACAGGCCGAACAGAGCTGGGTTTTCGACGACATCGATGCTCCACCGGTGCCTTCGCTGCTGCGCGGCTTCTCGGCACCGGTGCGGCTGGACGACGGCCTGTCGGACGTCGAACGCGTGGTGCTGCTGGCCCACGACAGCGATGCCTTCAACCGCTGGGAAGCCGGCCAGCGCCTGATGCTGGCCCGCCTGCTGGACGCGGTGAACAGCGGCCAGGCGCCGGTCCTGGACGCAGCCCTGGCCCACGCGCTGCGCAGCGTGCTGCGCGACCCGGCACTCGACCCGGCCTTCAAGGAACTGGCCCTGCAAGCGCCCGGCGAGGGCTATATCGCCGAGCAGCTGACCGTTTGCGACCCGCAGCGCATCCACACCGTGCGCGAGCAGTGGCGCCTGCTGCTGGCCACGCAGTTGCACGGCGACTGGGTGTGGGCCTTCGAAGCCCATCAGGTGAGTAGCGGCTATGAACCCAGCCCGGCGCAAAGCGGCCAGCGGGCGCTGGCCAATCTGGCCTTGAGCATGCTGTGCCTGCATGCTGTGCATCAGGATGCCACCGAGTGGCCGGGCCGCGCTGTCCAGCGCTTCAAGGCGGCCAGCAACATGAGCGACCGGCTGGGCGCCATCGCGGCGCTCATCGACGCCCAGTCGCCGCTGGCCGAGGCCGCTCTGGCGCGTTTTCACGCCGGCGCCCAGGGCGAAGCACTGGTGCTGGACAAGTGGTTCACGCTGCAGGCCCGCGCGCCCGAACCGGTGTTCGAGGTCCACGGCGAACACGGCGGCCGCGCCTTCAACCGCGCGAAGGCGCTGCTCAAGCACCCCGACTTCTCGCTGAAGAACCCCAATCGCGCGCGCAGCCTGTTGAACACGCTGTGCCGCGACAACCCGGCTGCCTTCCACCGCGCCGACGCCGCCGGCTATGTGCTGTGGGCCGACAAGCTGCTGGAACTGGATGCCATCAACCCGCATGTGGCCGGCCGCCTGGCCCGCGTGATGGACCGCTGGGCCGCGCTGGCCGAGCCCTACCGCAGTGCGGCGCGGGAGGCCATCGTCCGGGTGGCGGCCAAGCCCGACCTCAGCAACGACGTGCGCGAAATCGTCACGCGCGCATTGGAAGACCAAGCATGAAACGCGTCAGCCTGACCCAGTACCTCGTCGAACAACAGCGCGAACACGGCCGCATTCCGGCGCAGCTGCGGCTGCTGATCGAGGTCGTCGCCCGGGCCTGCAAGCACATTGCCATCGCCGTCAACAAGGGCGCGCTGGGTGACGTGCTGGGTAGTGCTGGCAGCGAGAACGTGCAAGGCGAAATCCAGAAGAAACTGGACGTCATCAGCAATGCCGTGCTGATCGAGGCCAACGAATGGGGCGGCCACCTGGCGGCCATGGCCAGCGAGGAAATGGACACCATCCACGTGGTGCCCAACCGCTACCCGCAGGGCGAATACCTGCTGCTCTTCGACCCGCTGGACGGCAGCAGCAACATCGACGTCAACGTCTCCATCGGCACCATCTTCAGCGTGCTGCGCAAGGTGGGCCACACGCGCGGCGTGAGTGAAGAGGACTTCCTGCAGCCCGGCAAGCACCAGGCCGCTGCCGGTTACTGCGTCTACGGCCCGCAGACCACGCTGGTGCTGACCCTGGGCGACGGCGTGGCGCTGTTCACGCTGGACCGCGAGACCGGTTCATGGGTGCTGACGCAGACCGATGTGCGGGTGCCCGAGGACACGAAAGAGTTCGCCGTCAACATGTCGAACATGCGCCACTGGGCGCCACCGGCGAAACGCTACATCGACGAATGCCTGGCCGGCAAGACCGGCCCGCGCGGCAAGGACTTCAACATGCGCTGGGTCGGCAGCATGGTCTCGGACGTGCACCGCATCCTGACCCGCGGCGGCGTCTTCCTCTACCCCTGGGACCAGCGCGAACCCGACAAGCCCGGCAAGCTGCGCCTGATGTACGAGGCCAACCCGCTGGCCTTCATCATCGAACAGGCCGGCGGCGCGGCCACCAACGGGCACGAGCGCATCCTGGACATCGTGCCGACCAAGCTGCACGAACGCGTGGCCGTGATGCTGGGCTCGAAGAACGAGGTCACCCGGGTCACGGGTTACCACGCCGCAGACGCCTGAGGCGGCGTCGGCGCCGCCCCCACGGCTTCAGCGCGCCCGGTCGGGGCGGCCCAGACGGGTCAGGCAGGCATCGCGTTCGCCGGGCGTGGCCGCCGCCTTGCAACGCGCCACGGCATCGTCCACCCCGCCCATCGCCGACGTCTTGTCGTGGCGCTGCTGCTGGGCCTTGGACAGCGTCGGCGCCGGCGGCGTCTTGCCCAGCGGGATGCTGATCTGGGGCACCACCCGGTCTTCGGGGCGCACGTCACCGGGCACGCTGGCGCTGTCGCGCTGTTCAGCCGGGGTCATCGCGCGGGGTTGCGACTTGCTGACGACGGGCGGCGCCGAGGCGGGCGGCGCCGCCAGCGGTGCAGGCACCCGGGCCGGCGCCTGCGCCTGGGCCGACGTGACAGCGGCCCCACAGCAGGCCAGGGCGCAGATGCAGATGCAGATGCAGATCGTTAGCGTTGACTTCATGGCGACACGGTGACGCGTTGGGTGGGGGTGGAGCTTACGCGCTCGCCGGGCCGGCGCCGCCCCGATCGGGCTCGTCGTCGCCATCGGCTTCGCACACCCATACAGGGGCGGGCTGCTCCAGCGGCGCCTCGGCAGCGCCACCGCGCTGCGGCGGCTTCTTGCGCGTGCGCGCCGCGGCGCGCTCCTGGCGCTCAGCCTCGCGCAACTGACCGGCGGCGACCCACTGCGCATAGGCCTCGGGTGTTTCCAGCGTGATGGCCCCCCAGGCGCCGGCGCGGAAATCGTTGATCACGATCTCGGCCGCCTTCTGCAAGTTCACCTGGCCGCCGGGCAGCAGGCCGCCGCGTTTGCGGGCAATGTCGGCCAGCAGCCCCTCGTCGCTGACGGCTGAAAAATCGGCCAGCTTGTAGCGCGCCTGCAAGCGGTCGGCATAGGGGCCGCGCACGCCAGCCAGCAGGGCCATGGCCACCTCTTCTTCGTCGTAGGCATTGCGCCCGATGCCGCCGGTGGCGGCCAGGTTGTAGCCGCTCTGCTCGACCAGGATGCGCGGCCACAGCATGCCCGGCGTGTCGAAGAGGTCGAAGTCGCTGGCCAGGGCGATGCGCTGCTCGGTCTTGGTGATGCCGGGCTCGTCGCCGGTCTTGGCCTTGCGCTGGCCGATCAGGGTGTTGATCAGCGTGCTCTTGCCGACGTTGGGGATGCCGCAGATCAGCACCCGCACCGGTTTGACCATGCCGCCGCGCAGCGGCGCCAAGGCGCGGCAGGCCGCAATCAGCCGGCGTGCCGGCGCGGCCTCGCTGGCGTCCAGCGCCAGGGCGCCCGTGTCGGCCTGGGTCTGGTAATGGGCCAGCCACAGCGCGGTGCGCGTCGGGTCCGCCAGGTCCTGCTTGTTCAGCACCTTCAGCGTCGGCTTGCCACCGGCCAGTTCGGCCAATAGCGGGTTGGCACTGGAGCCGGGCGCTCGCGCGTCGAGCAATTCGATCACCACGTCGATGTCGGGCAACCGCTTGACGATGGCCTTCTTGGTCGCGTGCATGTGGCCCGGAAACCACTGGATGGCCATGTCGGTGTACTTCCTTTTGCGGCGCGGCACAGGCCGCCCGTAGTGTGCCCCGGCTGGGGTAGGGTTGCGGGCGCTGGCCTCAGTCGGGCCTGGCGCTGCGGCTGCGTTCGCGCAACATGAAGAGGTACAAGCTCTCCACTTTATCGCGCGCCCAAGGCGTCCTGCGCAGAAACTTCAGACTCGATGCGATGCTGGGGTCGTGGCTGAAACAGCGCACCGCGATGCGCTCAGCCAGACCGGGCCAGCCGTAGTGATCGGCCAGGGCCTGCAGGATCTGCTCCAGGGTCAGTCCGTGCAGCGGGTTGCGGGCCTGGGTCGGTGGACAGGGTGGTGTGTCCGGTGCGGGCATGGGAAGGGGCATCCAGATCAAGGCAGGGCGGACAGCCGGCGCACGACGTCCTCGGCGATCGCCAGCGAGGCGGTCAAGCCCGGCGATTCGATACCGAGCAGGTTCACGATACCCGGCAAGCCATGTTGCGCCGGCCCGTCGATGCGGAAATCGGGCGCGGCCACGCCGGGGCCGTGGATCTTGGGCCGCACGCCGCTGTAGCCGGGCTGCAGGGCGCCGTCGGGCAAGCCCGGCCAATAGCGGCGGATGGCCACCTCGAAGGCGGCTGCGCGGGCGGGGTCGACGGCGTAGTCGATGGCTTGCGGGTCGGTCGTGTCGAGCCACTCGAAGTCGGGCCCGAACTTGACCTGGCCGCCCAGATCGAGGGTGACGTGGACGCCCAGCCAGGCGTCGACGGGCGCCGGGTAGATCAAGTGGCGAAACGGCGCCCGCCCGGCCAGGGTGAAATAGCTGCCCTTGGCGTAGTGCGGCTGAATCTGGTGCTCGGGCGCCAGGCCGGCCAAGGCCTGCGTCAAGGCGCAAGCCCCCAGGCCGGCCGCGTTGACGACGAGGCGGGCTTGCGATTCGAAGGGTCGGTCGGCCGTCTCGACGCTGACCCGCGCGCCGCCACCCGGCAGCGCCGTCCAGGCCCGCACCGGCGACCGCGGCACCACCATGCCGCCCGCGCGCTCCAGGTCGCCCTGCAGGGCCAGCATGTAGGCATGGCTGTCGACGATGCCCGTCGTCGGCGACCACAGCGCCGCGGTGCAGTGCAAGGCGGGTTCCAGGGCGCGGGCCGTGGCGGCGGTCCAGGACTCGACGGCCACGCCGTTGGCCAGCGCCCGCGCTTGCAGCGCCTGCAAGGCGGCGTGCTGGTCTTCGTCGGTGGCCACCACCAGCTTGCCGCAGGCCCGGTGCGGCACACCGTGTGCGGCGCAGAAGTCGTAGAGCAAGGCCTTGCCGCGCACGCACAGGCGGGCCTTCAGGGAACCCGGGGCGTAGTACAGGCCGGCGTGGATGACCTCGCTGTTGCGCGAACTCACGCCCTGGCCGATGGCGGCTTCGGCGTCCAGCACCACGGTCTCGTGGCCGGCCTGCGCCAGGGCCCGGCCCACCGCCAGGCCCACGGCGCCAGCGCCGATCACCAGCGCGTCAACGCCTTCCATGGCGGGCTGTGGTCACGGCGCTGCGCCGTGCGGTGTCGCGCAGCGCCAGGCGGCCGCGCAGGTCGGCTGACACCGTGTTCGTGCACGGCGCCATAGACCGCGCCCAACGTCCGTTCTTCACTCCGCTTTTTCCCTGCATCAGAACCCCGCCACCCGGCTTGCGACAACCTGCCGCCCGCCAGACCGCAGGATAGGGCCGAATCGACCGCAGGGGCCCGCTTTCGAACCGCGCCGGCTGACGCTATCGTCGCGCATGCGCTGGCCATCCTGCCTTGCGCCCACCCAAGGAATCAGCCCATGAACCTGCCCACCCTGAGCGCGCTGCGGACCGCGCTGGCCGCGGCTGCCGCCTGTCTGGTGAGTGCCTGCGCGATGCCGCCCGGCGCTTCCGCCCCGACCGCGCCGACCGCGCCGGCCGCGCCGGCCGCGTTGACCGAGGCGCAGCTCGCCGCGATCGTCAACAGCCCCGACCGCACGCCAGCCGACCGCGACAACGACCGGCGGCGCAAGCCCGAGCAGATCCTGCGCTTCATCGGTCTGCGCCCCGGCATGGTGGCGCTGGACGTGGTGGCCGGCGGCGGCTACACCACCGAACTGCTGGCGCGCGGCGTCGGCCCCACCGGCCAGGTCTTCGGCCAGGCCCAGCCGCGCGACCCCAGCCGCCCGGTGCAGCCCAATGCCCGCCCGCCCGGGGCCGGCGTGCTCGACCGCATCGCCAGGCTGTCCGCGGCGCCAGGCGCCACCGCACCCATCGTGCTGGTGCTGCAGCGGCTGGTCGACCCGGTGCCGCCGGCACAGGCGCAGGGCCAGCTCGACGTGGTGACGCTGATGTTCAACTACCACGACCTGGGGCCGCTGGGCGAAGGCCGCGGGCAGATGAACCGCGCCATCTACGCGGCCTTGAAGCCCGGCGGCGTGTACGTCGTCGCCGACCATGCGGGCCGGCCCGGCACCGGCATCTCGGAGTCGACCACCTTGCACCGCATCGAAGAGGCCTTCCTGCGCAGCGAGGTCGAAGCCGCCGGCTTCAAGCTGCAGGCGTCAGGCGCCTTCCTGCGCAACCCGGCCGACCCGCGCGACAAGGAGACGCCCGACCCGGCCATGCCCAAGGACGAGTTCATCCTGAAATTCGTCAAGCCTGGCGCGGCGGGTGGCTGAGAACGCGCCGTGCAGAAATCAGAACGAGACCCAACGACGATGACCCAGGCGCCCATGGCGGCACCCTGGGCGACCGGCACCGCCATCCGCCGCGCCTGGCTCATCAGCGCCACAAGTGGTCTGCTCTGGGCCGGCCTCGGGCTGTCGGCGCAGGCCGCTTCGGTGGCGCCCGTGGCGGCGCCCAACGGCATGGTGGTGACGGCCCAGCACCTGGCGACCCGGGTGGGCGTCGATGTGCTGCAGCGCGGCGGCAACGCCATCGACGCCGCGGTGGCGGTGGGCTACGCGCTGGCGGTCGTCTACCCGGCCGCCGGCAACCTGGGCGGCGGCGGGTTCATGACCGTGCAGCTGGCCGACGGCCGCAAGACCTTCATCGACTTCCGCGAGAAGGCGCCGCTGGCCGCCACACCCGGCATGTACCTAGACCCGGCCGGCAAGGTGATCCCCCAGCTCAGCACCCGCGGCCATCTGGCGGTGGCCGTACCGGGCAGTGTGGCGGGCCTGGAGCACGCCCGCGGGAAATACGGCACGCTGCCGCGGTCGACCTTGCTGGCGCCGGCCATCGCGCTGGCCGAGGCGGGCTTCGTGCTGGAGCGCGGCGATGTCGAGATGCTGCGCGAAGGCGCCGCCAAGTTCGGCCGCGACGCGCCCACGGCGGCCATCTTCCTCAAACCCGGTGGCGCGCCTTTCGAGATCGGCGAGCGGCTGGTGCAGCCCGACCTGGCCCGCACGCTGCGGGCCATCGCCCAGCGCGGCGCGGCCGGCTTCTACCAGGGCGCCGTGGGCGCGGCGCTGGTCAAGTCCAGCCAGGGCGGCGGCGGCATCCTGACGCAAGCCGACCTCGACGGCTACGCCCCGCGCGAGCTGGCCCCCATCGAGTGCGACTACCGCGGCCTGCATGTGATCTCGGCCCCGCCACCCAGCAGCGGCGGCGTGGTCATCTGCGAGGTGCTGAACATCCTGGAAGGCTATCCGCTGAAGGACTGGGGCTTCCGCTCGGCGCGGGCCGTGCACCACCAGATCGAGGCCTTGCGCCACGCCTTTGTCGACCGCAACAGCTACCTGGGCGACCCGGATTTCGTCAGCAACCCGATCGCCCGGCTGACCGACAAGGCCTATGCCGCCCAGATCCGCCGGGTGATCGACCCCGACAAGGCTGGCGTGTCCCAGGACATCCGCCCCGGCGTGGCACCGCACGAAGGCAGCAACACAACGCATTACTCGATCGCCGACCGCGACGGCAATGCGGTGGCGGTGACCTACACGCTGAACGACTGGTTCGGCGCCGGGGTCACGGCGCAGGGCACGGGCGTGCTGCTGAACAACGAAATGGACGACTTCACGGTCAAGCTCGGCGTGCCCAACAGCTATGGCCTGGTCCAGGGCCAGGCCAACGCCATCGCGCCGGGCAAGCGCCCCCTGTCGTCGATGAGCCCGACCATCGTCAGCCGCGACGGCAAGCCCCTGATGGTGCTCGGCACGCCGGGTGGCAGCCGCATCATCACCGCCGTGCTGCACACGCTGCTCAACGTCATCGACTACGGCATGAACCTGCAGGAGGCGGTGGACGCGCCGCGCTTCCACCAGCAGTGGCTGCCCGACATGACCTACTTCGAGCCCTACGCCATCTCGCCCGATACCCGGGCGCTGCTCGAAGCCAAGGGCCAGCGCATGGGGCCGCCGCAGCCCGACAACCATGTTGCCGCCATCCTGGTCGGGGCGCCGACCCTGGGTGGGCCGCCGGTCGGCCAGAACCGCTATTACGGCGCCAACGACCCGCGGCGCAACAGCGGGCTGGCGCTGGGGCATTGACCGGGCGCTCTGCCGCGCGCGCCCGACCTGGCGCGACTCAGGCCAGCGCGACGCGGGCCTCGAACAGAAAGCCGGCCAGCGCCTGGGTCACGGCCGGCAGCGCGGCCGCGGCGGCGGCGGGCAAGGTCACACTGACCACCAGCCCGCGGGCCCCGCCGGCGCTGACCTGCACCTGCGCATTGGGCAGGCCATGCTGCTCGCGCAGCATCGCGCTGACCACATGCGCAGCGGCGTCGCAGCGCAAGGCGGGCTTGAAGATCTTGCCCACCGAGGTCACCGGGATCGCCTCGACGATGTGGAACTGCCGCGGCCACGCCGGGCGCTCGCCGATGGTCTTTTGGGCATGCGCGTGCAGTTCGCTGTCCGACACGGTGGCACCGGCGCGCAGCATGACAAAGCACACCGGCAACTCGCCGGCGTAGGCGTCGGGCATGCCGACGGCGGCCGCCAGCGCCACGGCCGGGTGTTCGGCCATGGCGTTCTCGATCATCACCGGGTCGATGTTGTGACCGCTGCGGATGATCAGGTCCTTGGACCGCCCGGCGATGTGGATGCTGCCGGACCGATCGGTGTAGCCCAGGTCACCGGAATTGAGCCGGCCGCCTTCGATCACGCCGGCATCGTGTTCCGGGTTACGGTAGCCCGGCGACACGTGCGGCCCGGTCACGGCGATGACCCCGACCTCGCCGGGGGCGCACAGGTCACCGAGTTGCCCGTCGGCACCCAGGCGGCGTACATCGACCCGGGTGTAGGGCAAGGCCCAGCCCACCGAGCCGACGCCGCCCTCACCGGCCACCGGGTCGATGGCGATCAGGCCCGAGGCCTCGGTCATGCCGTAGACCTCGAAGAGGCCGCGCCCGGTGACCTGGCGAAAACGCTCACCCACGGCCGGTGGCAGCAGGGCGGCGCCGCAGAAGCCGGCCCGCACGGCGCTGATGTCGGCGTCGCCCAGCGGCACGTCGAGTACGGCACCCACCGACGTGGGCACGGCGCCCACCAGCGTGGCACCGTGCTGCGCCACCAGGCGCCAGAAGCCCTGCACCATGGCGGGCGTGCGCAGGCCGCCGGGTGACATCACCAGCAGGCCGGTGCCGGCCATGAAAGGGCTCAGCCCGCAGAAGATCGTGCCGCCGACATGGAACAGCGGCAGCGTGGCCGTCAGCGTGTCGGTCGAACGCATGTCGGCCAACACCGCCCCACCGAGCGCCGCCACCAGCTGGCCGCGGTGCGTGTGCGCGACGAGCCTGGGCGTGCCGGTGGTGCCCCCGGTGTGGAAATAGGCTGCGACCTCGTCGTCGCGGCCCGGCTTGCCGCAGACCAGGTGGTCGTCAGGCTGGGCCATCAGGGCGGCATGGAAGTCGACCACACCGTCCTGCGGCGGCGTACCCGGCGGTGCCACGCGCACCAGCGTCAGGCCGGGCACGCGCTCGCGCAGTTGCAGGGCCTTCTGCCAGATGTCCAGCACCGGGTGCGGCCCCAGTGCCACCAGGATGCGGGCCCCTGACGCTTGCAGCAGCGCCGCGATGTGCTCCACCTGCAGCAGGAAATTGATCGGCACCGCATAGCCGGCGCTTTCCGCGCCCCACAGCGTGGCGTGGGTCTCGATCAGGCTGGGCAGCATGTAGGCCACGCCCGGGCGAACGCCGCCGAGGCTGGAAAACACATTGGCGGCACGCCGCACCAGGCCCAGCAGTTCGCGGCAGTTCACCCGCCGGGGCTGCTCGTCCGGCGCGCCGGTGCTCAACATCGTGATCGCGGTTCTTTCGGGCTGGCGCTGTGCCGCCGCGATGAACACATCCAGCACGCTGCGCTCAGGCAGACGCTGGTCCAGTGGCATTGCGGCTTCGAACTGCCTCAGGTCGTTCAACGTGCGGATCGGATGGTCACTCAAGAAGGCCACGGCTGCTCCTGTCGATGCGGCCCTGCATGCTAGACCGGCTGAGCGCGCCACGGTGTTGCCGATGAGGCGGTTCTCGGGTCCGCCAGCATCTCGGTTCGTTGGCGAGCCCACAGGCGCGCCTGACCGTGAGGCAGTGCCTGGGTCAGAAGCGCCGGCCGCTGTGGATGTGGCGCACGAACGCTGACGAGACCTCCATGCGCGCGACCAGGTCCAGCATGTCGGCGGCCACTCGCGGGCTGATCCTCGCCGCTTCGAGCACCTCGTTCTCTCGGGCGTCATAGCGGGCACACATCAGCGCCACCGCCGTCAGCTGGGTGGCCTGGAAGGCGCGGTCGTAGCGCTGGGCCTGCCGGTCATCGAAGCCTTTTTGTTGCATTTCACGGACCAGGACAGCCAGGGTCGGAAGGTTTTGCACAGCAGGCTCCGTTTCAGTGGACTGGAAATCAGGGGGCTACTGACCGGCTTCGCCCTTCTTGTGACTGCCCCTCCATTTCGGCCGCCGGCAAGGCAACTGAAGTTCGAACCGAGGCACGCGAATGGCGTGGACGGCGCTGGCCGCGAAGGGCGCGGCCAGCTGCTGCTGGGGGCCAAATGGCCGCCCGTCGATCCGAGCGAACAAGCCTCAGCCGCGCGGCACGCGCGCGCCGCTGGCGGGCGGCATCAGGAAATCGAAGTCGGCGCCCTGGTCGGCCTGCGTCACGCTCTGCAGGAAGAGCTTGCGGTAACCGCGTTGCGCCGATGGCGGCGTGACGGGCTCGGCCGCCGCGCGCCGCGCCAGCTCTTCGTCGCTGACGCACAGCGTGATCTCGCGCTGCGCCACGCTCAGCCGGATGCGGTCGCCGCTGCGCACCCACGCCAGCGGACCGCCCACGGCAGCCTCGGGCGTCACGTGCAGCACGATGGTGCCGAAGGCGGTGCCGCTCATGCGGCCGTCGCTGATGCGCACCATGTCCTTCACGCCGGCGCGCAGCAGCTGCTTCGGGATCGGCAGGTAGCCCGCCTCGGGCATGGCCGCGCCCTTGGGGCCGATGTGCTTGAGCACCAGGATGTCGTCGGCCGTCACGTCGAGCTCGGGGCTGTCGATGCGGGCGGCCATGTCGGCCGCGTTTTCGAACACCACGGCGCGGCCCTCGTGCTCCATCAGCCGCGCATCGGCGGCACTCTGCTTGATGATGGCGCCGCCCGGGGCCAGGTTGCCGCGCAGCACGGCGATGCCGCCCTGCGGATAGATGGGGTTGGAACGCGGCCGCACCACGGTCTGGGTGTAGCCGGGGCCGGCGCGCTCGATCTCTTCACCCAGCGTGCGACCGGTCACCGTCAGCGCGTCCAGGTGCAGCAGGGGTTTGAGTTCGCGCAGCAGCGTGGCCATGCCGCCGGCGGCGTGGAAGTCTTCCATGTAGTGGTCGCCGCTGGGCTTCAGGTCCAGCAGCACCGGCGTATCGCGGCCCATGCGGTCCAGCGCATCCAGGTCGACCTGCAGGCCCATGCGCCCGGCCATCGCGGTCAAGTGCACGATGGCATTCGTGCTGCCGCCGATGGCCAGCAACACGCGCATGGCGTTCTCGAAGGCCTTCTCGGTGAGGATCTTGTCAATGGTCAGGCCGCTGCGGGCCATCTGCACCGCCTGCGCGCCGGTGAGCTCGGCGATGCGCACGCGGTCGGCCGTCACCGCAGGCGGTGAGGCGCCGCCCGGCACCGTCATGCCCAGCGCCTCGGCGATGCAGGCCATGGTGCTGGCGGTGCCCATCACCGAACAGGTGCCCACGCTGGCGACAAGCTCAGAATTCACCTCGGTGACTTCAGCCTCTTCGATGTCGCCGGCACGGAAGCGGCCCCAGTAGCGCCGGCAGTCGGTGCAGGCGCCCACGCGCTCACCGCGGTGGCTGCCGGTCAGCATCGAACCGGTGATGAGCTGGATGGTCGGCAGGCCGGCCGAGGCCGCGCCCATCAGCTGCGCCGGCACGGTCTTGTCGCAGCCGCCGATCAGCACCACCGCGTCCATGGGCTGCGCGCGGATCAGTTCCTCGGTGTCCATGGCCATGAGGTTGCGCAGGTACATGCTGGTGGGCTGCGAAAAACTCTCGTGGAGCGAGATGGTGGGAAAGTCCATCGGCAGGCCGCCGGCCAGCATCACACCGCGCTTCACGGCCTCCATCAGCGCCGGCATGTTGCCGTGGCAGGGGTTGTAGGCACTGGCCGTGTTGGTGATGGCGATGACCGGCCGCGCCAGCGCCTCGTTGGTGTAGCCCGCGCCCTTGATGAAGGCCGTGCGCAGAAAGAGCGAGAAGCCGGTGTCGCCGTAGTTCGTGAGGCCGCGCTGCAGGCCTTGCACGGCGGCAGGGCTGTCGTTCTTCGGGTCTTTCGGTGTCGGGTCTTGGGGCAGCATGCAGGCAATCGGTCGGTGTCGATAATGCATTTTCACCTTCGCACCCCAAACACCGGAGACTGACCATGACGACCGCCGCACTGACCCTGCGCTGCTCGCCCCTGCGCCGCTCGCTGCTCGGCGTCGCCGCGCTGGCGGCCATGGCCCTGGCCGCCCCGGGCGCCGCGCTCGCGCAGGCCTACCCCGACAAGGCCGTGAAGCTGGTGGTGCCCTACCCGCCCGGCGGCGCCACCGACGTCATCGGCCGCGTGCTGGCGCAGAAGCTGGGCGCCGCTTTGGGCCAGCAGTTCGTCGTCGACAACCGCGCCGGCGCCGGCGGCAGCCTGGGCGCGGGCCAGGTGGCCAAGTCACAGGCCGACGGCTACACGCTGCTGATGGGCGCGCTGACCAGCCACAGCATCAACGCTGCGCTCAGCCCGGCCGCGGTGCCCTACGACATCAACAAGAGCTTTGCGCCGATATCGATCGTCGGCACGGTGCCGCTGGTCTTCGTGGTGCACCCGGATGTCAAGGCCAAGACGCTGTCCGAACTCATCGCGCTGGCCAAGGCGCAGCCCGGCAAGCTGGCCTTTGCGTCGGCGGGCAACGGCTCGCCGCAGCACCTGTCCACCGAGATGTTCAAGCGTGTGGCCGGCGTCGACGTGCTGCACGTGCCCTACAAGGGCAGCGGCCCGGCCATGACCGACCTGATGGGCGGCCAGGTGCAGGCGATGATCGAAACCGCGCCCGCCGCACAGCCTCATGTGAAGAGCGGCAAGCTGCGTGCGCTGGCCACCACCACCAGCGCCCCCGTGAGCACGCTGCCCGGCGTACCCACCGCCGGCCAGGCCGGCCTGCCGGGCTTCGAGGTGAGCTCGATGTTCGGCATCGTGGCGCCCGCCGGCACGCCCGAGGCCGTGATCAACAAACTCAACCTCACGCTGAAGACCATCCTGGCCGACAACGAGGTGCGGGAGCAGTTGCTGGCTCAGGGCGCCATCGCCACCCACACCACGCCGGCCGAAGCGGCCAAGGCCATCCAGGCCGAGTTCGCGAAGTGGGACAAGGTCATCAAGGACGGCAACATCAAGGTGGAGTGAGTCGAGGGCGGAAAGACGGCCCCATGAACGGCGTCGAAGCGCTGATGCGCTGATGCGCTGATGCGCTGATGCGCAGGCTGAGGCTCAACGGCGGGAAGCACGTCTTCGGCGCTGTTCCGCGAGACCTTGGCGGCAGATGTCGCCCCCTGGCGCCCGCCCAAAAGCAATCAAGGCCCCGGAGGGCCTTGATTGCTTTGGACTTTTTTTGGGGTGGCTGATGGGACTTGAACGGCGCACGTAAGTTCTTGTCTTTATTGAGGA
>JBBAPI010000013.1:0-132508 GCA_040400915.1 Rubrivivax sp. | reverse complement strand
GCAGGCAAATTGAAAATCTAGTCCAGCGGTGTCCGTGAGATCAGGGTAAGTCCAGATGGCCCTGACACCCTCGGCCGTCTTGGGTGTGGCCCGAACCGCTTCGATGATCTCCAGAACGTCGGCCGGACGAACCACACTCAGCCCCTTGGATCCGATCGCCGGCCACACGAAACGCTCGAGACGCGACTCGACCTGCTTGCGGTAGGTATCCGACTTGGTCAGCAACCGTTCGCGGACCCAGCGCTTGGAGAACGTCTCGAACTCGTCGGCAGGCGCCACTGCGTCGGCGGGACTGACCTCGACGAACAGACCGCCGCCGTCGCTCAGCTTGTAGAGCTTGTCCTTGGCCTTGGCGTTGTTGATCCGGGTCGGGCACAGGGTGTAGTTGCTCAGTCTCATGCGTTTTCTCTCGACTGCTTTCGGCCACCTCCAAATGGAGGAATTTGGAGGTTTTTCCTCCGCGACTCCCGTCAATTTCCCCTCCAAAGTGGCGGGATTTCGTGGTCGGCCGTGAGACGAGCTGAAAAGCAAAAGCCCCTGATTTCTTCAACAAAATCAGGGGCTTACGGGGCGTCATGAGACGCCGTGAAAGGAGATCACATGTGGTCGATCATGACCTGTCCAAACCCTGAACAAGACACCTGCGTCGCACCTTCCATCAGCCGCGCGAAGTCGTAGGTGACCTTCTTGCTGAGGATCGATTTTTCCATCGACGAGATGAGCAAGTCGGCGGCCTCGGTCCAGCCCATGTGGCGCAGCATCATCTCGGCCGACAGGATCTCGGAACCGGGGTTGACGTAGTCCTTGCCGGCGTACTTGGGCGCCGTGCCGTGGGTGGCCTCGAACATCGCGACGCTGTCGCTCAGGTTGGCACCCGGGGCGATGCCGATGCCACCGACCTGGGCGGCCAGCGCGTCGGAAACGTAGTCGCCGTTCAGGTTCAGCGTGGCGATGACCGAGTACTCGGCCGGACGCAACAGGATCTGCTGCAGGAAGGCGTCGGCAATCACGTCCTTGACGACGATGTCCTTGCCGGTCTTGGGGTTCTTGAACTTCATCCACGGGCCACCGTCGATCAGTTCAGCACCGAATTCCTTGGCGGCCAGGGCGTAGGCCCAATCACGGAAGCCACCTTCGGTGAACTTCATGATGTTGCCCTTGTGCACGATGGTCAGGCTGGGCTTGTCGTTGTCGATGGTGTACTGCAGGGCCTTGCGCACCAGGCGCTCGGTGCCTTCGATGCTGACCGGCTTGATGCCGATGCCCGAGGTGTTCGGGAAGCGGATCTTCTTGACGCCCATCTCGTCCTGCAGGAACTTGATCAGCTTCTTGGCCTTGTCGGATTCGGCTTCGAATTCGATGCCGGCGTAGATGTCTTCCGAGTTCTCGCGGAAGATGACCATGTTGGTCTTCTCGGGCTCCTTGACCGGGCTGGGCACGCCGGTGAAGTACTGGATGGGGCGCAGGCAGACGTAGAGGTCGAGTTCCTGGCGCAGGGCCACGTTCAGGCTGCGGATGCCGCCGCCGACGGGGGTGGTCAGCGGGCCCTTGATGGAAACCACGTAGTCGCGCACGGCGTGCAGGGTTTCCTCGGGGAGCCAGACATCGGGGCCGTAGATACGGGTCGACTTTTCGCCCGCGAAGACTTCCATCCAGTGAATCTTGCGCTGGCCGCCGTAGCTCTTGGCGACCGCGGCATCCACCACCTTCAACATCACCGGCGTGATGTCCAGGCCCGTGCCGTCACCTTCGATGTACGGGATGATGGGCTGATGGGGCACGTTCAGCGAAAAGTCGGCATTCACGCTGATCTTCTGGCCGCCCTCGGGCACTTTGATGTGTTGGTACATGGTGGTCGGGGTCTCCTCAAGGCCGGCAGCGGGTGCCGCGACGGCGGGTGCGTTGGTCAACCCTAAATTCTATGTCACCCCCTCTGTCTACCGGCTGACAGCTTGCTGCTTGGGCTTCGAAGAAGTCCAGCTCGGCCCTCTCGGACGCTGGACAGCGGGGTTCGAGATCTCGACGCCCGACCGCCGTGTCGGGCGTTGTTCATGGGGGCCGCCGCCAGCACCCTGCCGGTCTGAGCCGCGCCCTCAGAGGCTGCGACAGAACGCGAGCACCTGGGGCCCCAACTGGTGAACCAAAGCCCACCCACTGCCGGCCAGCAGCATCAGGCCGGCGGCGCGCGTCGCCCAGATCCCGGGGGCTGGCAGGCCGCGTCCTGACAGCAGCTTGCGCAAGGCCCAGGGGCCCGCCACCAGGCCCGGCGACGACGCGATCGCGAAAACCGCCATGGTGGCTGCCGCGCTGGCTGCGCTGCTGCACAAGGCAGCGACGACCAACGCCGACTGCAGCAGGCCGCAGGGCCAAGCCACCCAGAGCGCACCGGCGCTGGCGGCGCGCAAGGGCATGCGGACGGCCTGCCAGCCGTCCGCAGCCGGCGCCCGGACTGCGGGCGCATGGCCCAAGCGGGACAGCCAGGCGGGCTGACGGCCGCGCCACAGCAGCCAGGCCCCGAGCACCAGCGCCGCCGCGTTCAGCAGCGTCCACAGCGGTCGGAATGCCGGACTGAACTGTGCCCAGGACGCCAGGGCGGCCACGCTGGAGGCGGCAACGGCGCCGCCGGCTGCATAACTCAGCACCCGAGCGACCTGAAAGGCGACACGGCTGCCCGGGCCGCCAGCACCCAAGGCGGCCGCACAGGGCGTGCTGCACATGGCTGCGCAATGGGGCGCGCTGGCCAATCCGAGCACAGCACCGCTGGCGATGAGGGCGAAATCCACCCTCAGATGATGCGCGAAAAACGCTCCCTGACGCGGTCGGCCCGCAGATGCCGGTCGAACACCATGGCCACGGCGCGCACGAAGAACCAACCCATCGCCGTCACCTGGATCGCTTGCTCGGCGACCTCGACCAGGCCCATCTCCTGCAATGCTGCGAGTTGCGCCAGTTCCGGCGCAAACACCTCGCGGAAGTTGACCAGATGGGCCAATTCGACCGATTCGAATTCGACGCGACCCTGGCACATCAGCGCCATGATGACGGTGCGCCGCAGCAGGTCGTCGCGCGTCAGCGCCAAGCCGCGTACGATGGGGAATTCGTTCTGCGCCAGCGCGTCGCTGTACTCGGGCAGGGTCTTGGCGTTCTGGCTGTAAGTGGCGCCGACGCGGCCGATGGCCGACACGCCCAGGCTGATCAGGTCGCAGTCGGGTTGCGTGCTGTAGCCCTGGAAGTTGCGGTGCAGTCGACCTTGGCGCTTGGCCACGGCCAGGGCATCGTCGGGCAAGGCGAAGTGGTCCATCCCGATGTAGACGTAGCCGTTGCCGATGAAGCCCGCCAGCGCCGAGCGCAGCATCTCGACGCGCTGCTCCGCGGTCGGCAGCGCGGCGGCGTCGATGCGGCGCTGCGGCTTGAAGCGCTGCGGCAGGTGCGCGTAGGCATACAGCGCGATGCGTGTCGGGCGCAACTCGGCGACCTGCGCGATCGTGCGCTTGAAGGACGCCGGCGTCTGCTTGGGCAGACCGTAGATCAGGTCGACGTTGATCGACTCGAAGCGCAGAGCCCGCGCTTCGGCGACCCCTTCGCGCACGCTGGCCAAAGTCTGGACGCGGTGCACGGCGGCCTGTACGTCGGGGTCGAAGTCCTGGATACCGAAGCTGATGCGGTTGAAGCCCAGTTCGGCCAGATGGGGCAGGCGGTCGCGGCTGGCGGTGCGCGGGTCGACCTCGATGGAGAGCTCGGCGTGCTCTGCCGGCTTGAAGGTCTTGCGCAGCAAGCTCATCAGGTCGGACAACTCGCCATCGTCGAGAAAGGTCGGCGAACCGCCACCGAGGTGCAGCTGGGTGACGGTTTGCGTCCGGCCCAGCTCGGCGGCGTGCAAGGCCACTTCCTGCTCCAGCAGCTGCAGGTATTCGCGGCCGCGTCTGTGGTGCCTGGTGATGATCTTGTTGCAGGCGCAGTAGTAGCACAGTGCCTCGCAGAAGGGGATGTGGACGTAGAGCGAGAGCGGCGGCGCCCCGCCGATGACGGCACCCTGGGCGCGCTGGCGCAGGGCCTGGCGGTAGGCGTTCGGCCCGAAGGCTTCGACGAAGCGGTCCGCAGTCGGGTAGGAGGTGTAGCGCGGACCTGGCACGTCCAGCCTTCTGAGCAAGGCATCCGACAGCAGGGCTTCAGGGGGCGGAGGGGCGAGCGTGTTCATGCGGCGACTCTGCCGGATCGCCGCCGCCGGGCCTTGACTTTTCTCAAGGCTTGCCGCGGCGCTGCTGTTGCAGGCCGGGCTTGGAGGCAGCGGCGACCATGGGCCATACTGCACGCGACGCCACAAGGGGAGACCAGACCATGGACACGGCGCTGATGAACATCCGAAGTGAACCCTTCAAGGTGGCGTGCTCAGGCTGCAACCTGCGCGAGTTGTGTTTGCCGATGGGCATGTCGGAAGCGCAGATGGACCGCCTGGACGCCATCGTCGCGACCCGCCGCACGGTGCCCCGCGGCGACGCCCTCTTCCGTGTCGGCGGTGCCTTCTCTTCGCTCTATGCGGTACGCACCGGCTTCTTCAAGACCTGCCTGTCCTCGGAGGACGGCCGCGACCAGGTCACGGGCTTCCACATGGCTGGCGAGTTGCTCGGCCTGGACGGCATCGGCACCGACCGCCACACCTGTGACGCCATCGCATTGGAAGACTCGCAGGTCTGCGTCATCGGCTACCACCAGCTGGAAGACCTGTCGCGCGAGCTGTCTGACCTGCAGCGCCACTTCCACCGCATCATGAGCCGCGAGATCGTGCGCGACCACGGCGTGATGCTGCTGCTGGGCAGCATGCGCGCCGAAGAGCGCCTGGCGGCCTTCCTGCTGAACCTGACGCAGCGGCTGCGCACCCGCGGCTTTTCGGCCAGTTCGCTGGTGCTGCGCATGACGCGCGAGGAAATCGGCAGCTACCTCGGTTTGAAGCTGGAAACGGTGAGCCGCGCCTTCTCGAAGTTCCAGGACGATGGGGTGCTGGAAGTCAAGCAGCGGCAGATCCGCGTGCTGAACCCCGACGCCTTGCAAGCGCTGGTCAACGGCAGCGGCTGCTGAAAGGCCCAGCCGTGCCCGCCGGCCGGCTCAGGACTCGAAGGCTGGGTCTGCAGGCTGGCTGGCTTTCAGTGGCGCGGTGCCGCCGCATGGTTGCGCGCCTGCTCGGCCGGCACCTCGCCGGCCGCCCGGGCTTGCGGCGCTTCCAGCACCGGGTCGGGGTTGAGGATGGCCAGCGCCAGGGTGGTGAAGCTGGCCACCACCACGATGGCCGGGCCGGCGATGACCATCCAGACGATGGGCAGCCGCCACCAGGCGGTCGCGGCCTCGGGCGGGGTGGGCGCTGCGCTGCGCTTGGCGATGCTGCGGGACATGTCAGTCTCCATGAGGTTCAGGGTGGACAGGGTGCTGCGCTCAGCGCGGCACCATGAAGGTGGATTTCTCGACCTGGCGGCGCGGCGCGTCGTCGTCCCGGTCCTCGACGCGTTCAATGGTGAATTCGATCTTGTGCGCACCCGCGCCGACGCGCTCGGCCACTTCAGGCGGCAGCCGCAAGGCCAGCGGCAACCACAGCGCCTCGGCGGGACCGATGCGGATGTCACGCTGCACCTGGACCGCCAGTTCCGGCAGGCCGGCGGCCCTGACGCGGTAATACTGCACGGCCTCGGTGGTGTTCATGATCTGCAGCCGGTAGACGTTCTCGACCCAGCCGTCTTCGACGGTGCGCGCGATGGCGCCCCGGTCGCGATCGACATCCACCCGGAACGGCGAGCGCAGCCACAGGCTGGTGGCCAGCGCCGCGCAGATCAGCAGCAGCACCGCGCTGTAGACCAGCACGCGGGGCCGCAGGACGCGGCGCAGCCGTTCGCCGCGCGACAGATGGGCCTGCAGGCCGTTCTGCGTGTCGTAGCGGATCAGGCCGCGCGGGTACTGCATCTTGTCCATCACGCCGTTGCAGACGTCGATGCAAGCCGTGCAGCCGATGCATTCGTACTGCAGGCCCTGGCGGATGTCGATGCCGGTGGGGCAGACGTCCACGCACAGGCCGCAGTCGATGCAGGCACCCAGCCGGGCGGCCTTCAGGTCGGTCTTGCGCCCGCGCGTGCCGCGCGGCTCGCCGCGCTCGGCGTCGTAGCTGATGATCAGCGTGTCCTTGTCGAACATCGCGCTCTGGAAGCGCGCGTAAGGGCACAGGTATTTGCACACCTGCTCGCGCATCCAGCCGGCGTTGCCGTAAGTGGCAAAGCCGTAGAACAGCACCCAGAACCATTCCCAGGGTCCCAGGCCCAATTCCAGCGCCGAACCGCCCAGCGACTTGATGGGGGTGAAATAGCCCACGAAGCTGAAACCGGTCCACAGGCCGATGGCGATCCAGGTGGCCTGCGTGCCACCCTTGCGCAGCAGCTTTTCGACACCCCAGGGCGCGGCATCGAGCTTCATGCGTTTCATGCGGTCGCCTTCGAACTGGCGCTCGACCCACATGAAGATCTCGGTGTAGACCGTCTGCGGGCAGGCGTAGCCGCACCACAGGCGACCGGCCACCGTGGTGAAGAGAAACAGCGCGTAGGCCGAGACGATCAGCAGCCCCGTCAGGTAGATGAAGTCTTGCGGGTAGAGCACCAGCCCGAAGATGTAGAAGCGGCGTGTGCCCAGGTCGAACAGCACGGCCTGGCGGCCGTTCCATTCCAGCCAGGGCAGGCCGTAGAACACCAGTTGCGTGGCCCAGACCAGGGTCCAGCGCCAGGCGGCGAACCAGCCGGTCACAGCCCGGGCGTAGATCTTGGGTTGTTTCTGGTACAGCGACACCACCGAAACGCGGGTCGCCTCGTCGGCCGCGATGGCCGCCGCCGACGAGGAGGCACTGGGCTCAGCCATGGCGCACCCGGCTAGCGCAGCGCGCGCTGGTCACTGGCCGGCCACTTTGGTGCCCTGCGACAGGCCCCAGACGTAGGCGGCCAGCACGTGGATCTGATCGGGCGTGAGCAGGCGGCCCTGGGCCGGCATGACGTTGGTCTTGCCGTTGGTGACCATGGACACCACCGCCGCCTCGCCCCAGCCATGCAGCCAGATCTTGTCGGTGAGGTTGGGGGCGCCGAGCGACGGGTTGCCCTTGCCGTCGGGCCCGTGGCAGGCTGCGCAGACCGTGAATTTTTCTTTGCCCAGTTGCGCCGCGACGCTGTTGTGCGCGCTGCCCGACAGGCTCAGCACGTAGTTCGCCACGTTCTTCACGTCGTCGCTGCTGCCCACCGCCGCGGCCATCGGCGGCATCATGCCCTGGCGGCCTTCGGCGATGGTCTTCTCGATGTACGCCGGCGTGCCGGCGCCCAGCCAGTCGGCGTCGGTCAGGTTCGGGAAGCCCTTGCTGCCGCGGCCGTCCGAGCCATGACACTGTGCGCAGTTGTTCAGGAACAAGCGCCCGCCGATGCCCATCGCCGTGGCGTCCTGGGTCAGTTGCTCGGCCTGCATGGCGGTGAACCTGGCGTAGACCGGCACCATGGCCGCGCGGGCCTTGTCCTGCTCGGCTTCGTACTGGCCCACACTGGTCCAACCCAGCGTACCCTTGTTGGCGCCCAGGCCCGGGTAGCAGGCCAGGTAGACCGCCGCGAAGACCACCGTGATCACGAACAGCCACATCCACCAGCGTGGCAGCGGGTTGTTCAGTTCACGCAAGTCTTCGTCCCAGACGTGGCCGGTGGTGTTGTCGGTGGCCATCACCTTGCGCCGGCTGGCGATCACCAGCAGAACCAGGCAGAACACCAGCGAGAGGATGGTGAAGCCGGCCACGGCCAGCGCCCAGCCACTGTTGACGAAATCGCTCACGGCTTTTCTCCTCGGTTCTCGGTCGCGGTTCCGATGTCGTCTTCGACGAAAGGCAGTTGGGCCGCCGACTCGTATTCGGCGTGGCGGCGGCGGCTCCAGGTGTGGGCCACCAGCGCGATGAACAGCAGCAGGCTGATCACCGTGACCGCGATGCGCAGGTCATTGATGTCCATGGTGCTCCCCGTCATTTCTCTTTGCGCGCGGTGCCCAGCACCTGCAGGTAGGCGACCAGGGCATCCATCTCGGTGCGGCCCTTGACCTCGTCGCCGGCCTTGGCGATGTCGCCGTCGGTGTAGGGCACGCCGACGATGCGCAAGGCCTTCAGGCGCGGCGCCATGCTGTCGGGCTCGATGGTGCCGGTCAGCAGCCAGGGGTAGGCTGGCATGTTCGACTCGGGCACCAGGTCGCGCGGGTTGTTCAGGTGGATGCGGTGCCATTCGTCGCTGTACTTGCCGCCGACGCGGTGCAGGTCGGGGCCGGTACGCTTGCTGCCCCACTGGAAGGGGTGGTCGTAGACGAACTCGCCCGCCGTCGACAAGGGCCCGTAGCGCAGCGCCTCGGCGCGGAAGGGACGCACCATCTGCGAATGGCAGTTGTAGCAACCCTCGCGCAGGTAGACGTCTCGGCCCGCCAGTTGCAGCGGCGTGTAGGGCTTCAAGCCTTCCACCGGCTGCGTCGTTGAACGCTGGAAGAACAGCGGAATGATCTCGACCATGCCGCCGGTGGCCACGGCCACCAGGATCAGCACGATCATCAGGAAGTTGCTGGTCTCGATCTTCTCGTGACCCGTCGGGGTGTGTGCTTGTGCCATGTTGTGGTGTCCTGCGTGGGCTTCAGGCGTGCGCGTGGGTCGCGTTGAAGGTCGGTATGCGCGCCTCGACGGCCTGGCCGCTCATCGCGGTCATCACCGTGTTCCACAGCATGATCAGCATGCCGCTCAGGTAGAGCAGGCCGCCCACCAGGCGCACCACGTAATACGGGTAGGTCGCCTTGACGCTTTCCACGAAGGTGTAGACCAGGGTGCCGTCGGGGTTGACGGCGCGCCACATCAGGCCCTGCATGACACCGGCGATCCACATCGCGGCGATGTACAGCACGATGCCCACGGTGGCGATCCAGAAGTGGGTCTCGATGGCCTTGACGCTGTACATCTGGGTGCGGCCGAACAGGCGCGGGATCAGGTAGTACAGCGCGCCCATGCTGATCAGGCCGACCCAGCCCAGCGCGCCGCTGTGCACATGGCCCACCGTCCAGTCGGTGTAGTGGCTCAGCGCGTTGACGGTCTTGATCGACATCATCGGGCCCTCGAAGGTGGACATGCCGTAGAACGACAGGCTCACGATCAGGAACTTCAGGATGGGGTCGTCGCGCAGCTTGTGCCAGGCACCGCTGAGCGTCATGATGCCGTTGATCATGCCGCCCCAACTGGGCGCCAGCAGCACCAGGCTGAAGACCATGCCGACGCTTTGCGCCCAGTCGGGCAGCGCGGTGTAGTGCAGGTGGTGGGGGCCGGCCCACATGTAGGTGAAGATCAGCGCCCAGAAGTGCACGATGCTCAGGCGGTAGCTGTACACCGGCCGGCCGGCCTGCTTGGGAATGAAGTAGTACATGATCCCCAGGAAGCCGGCGGTGAGGAAGAAGCCCACCGCGTTGTGGCCGTACCACCACTGGACCATCGCGTCCTGCACGCCGGCGTAGGCCGAGTAGCTCTTCGTCAGGCTGACCGGGATGGCCGCGCTGTTGACGATGTGCAGCAGCGCCACGGCGATGATGAAGGCGCCGAAGAACCAGTTGGCCACGTAGATGTGGCGCACCTTGCGGATGCCGATGGTGCCGAAGAAGACGACGGCATAGCTGACCCAGACGATGGCGATCAGGATGTCGATCGGCCATTCCAGTTCGGCGTATTCCTTGCCCTGGGTGATGCCCAGCGGCAGCGTGATCACCGCCAGGATGATCACCAGGTTCCAGCCCAGGAAGGTGAACATGGCCAGGGCCGGCGCGAAGAGCCGCGTCTGGCAGGTCCGCTGCACCACGTGGTAGGAGGTGGCGAACAGCGTGCAACCGCCGAAGGCGAAGATCACCGCGTTGGTGTGCAGCGGCCGCAGGCGGCCGTAGCTGAGGTACGGGATGCCCATGTTGAGCTCGGGCCAGGCGAGCTCGGCGGCGATGATCACGCCGACCAGCATGCCCACCACGCCGTAGATGACGGCGGCCAGCGAGAACAGCCGGATGACCTGGTCGCTGTAGACGCCGCCCTGGGGTACCGCCACCGCGGCTGTTTGTGCCATCGCTGAACTCCTCACTCAGATCGTCATGATCCGTCTCGCGATTGTTGAGGCGGCGGTTGCAGCTCACCTTGACGCCCATCAAGCCCCGAAGCCTCATCCGTCAGGATGCGTTCACCTTCACCTTCCAGGTCTTCGAACTGGCCGCCGTTCAAGGCCCAGCCGAAGAGACCCAGGATGCCCAGGACCAGCAGCGCCGACAGAGGGATCAGCAGGTAGAGGCTGTCCATGGCGCGGTGCGGGCCTTCAGCGCGCGGCGCGCAGGGCGTTCAGCACCACCAGCAGCGAACTGCTGGCCATGCCCAGTCCTGCCGCCCAGGGCGGCAGCCAGCCCAGCACGGCCAGTGGAATGCTGACGGCGTTGTAGGCGGCCGCCCAGACCAGGTTCTGGCGGATGATGCGCACGGTGCGGCGCGCTGACAGCCGGGCCCGCACCACGTCGCCGAGCCGGTTGGACGTGATCACGGCATCGGACTGGCTGCGCGACACCAGGGCGCCCTGCCCCATCGCCAGCGACACGTCGGCCCGGGCCAGCACCGGCGCGTCGTTGATGCCGTCGCCGACCATGGCCACGCGACGCCCGGCCGCCTGGGCGTCGGCCAGCGCCTGCAGCTTGGCTTCGGGCGTGGCGCGGGCCACCACATCGGTGATGCCCAGGCGCAGGGCCAGCGCCTGCGCGCGTTCCAGCGTGTCGCCCGTCAGCAGGGTCACGCGCACGCCGGCCGCCTGCAAGGCCTGCAAGGCTTGCGCGGCATCCGGGCGCAGCCGCTCCTCGAACTGCAGGCCGGCCAGCGGCTGGCCGTCGCAAGCCAGCCATACGCGGGCGTCGGGCGCAGCGCTGGCACCGGCGCCGGCCCAGGCGGCCGACCCCAGGCGCCAGTGGCGACCCTGCGCGTCGCGCGCCTGCAGGCCGTGGCCGGCGATCTCTTCGAAGTCGGTGAGCCCCCCATCCGACGCGGACCCCCGCGCCAGCCGGCCCGCTGCGACCACAGCGGCCGACAGCGGGTGCGTCGACCAGGCCGCCAGGCTCGCCGCCACGGCCAGCGCGGCCGCCTCCGAGGCGCCGAACCAGACGCGGCCCTCAGGGGTCCAGCGCAATGCCGCCCACGCGGGCTGGTCTTCGGTCAGCGTGCCGGTCTTGTCGAAGAAGAACTGCTCGACGCCGGCCAGCGCTTCCAGGGCGTCCAGTCGCTGCAGCAGCACGCCGCGCCGCGCCAGACCACGTGCACCGGCCACCAGCGCAGCCGGTGCCGCCAGCGACAAGGCGCAGGGGCAGGTGACGATCAACACCGACACCGCCACCCACAGGGCCCGTGATGGGTCGATCACGCTCCACACGGCGGCCGCGCCCGCCGCCAGCAAGAGCACGGCCCACAGGAAAGGCGCCGCCCAGCGGTCGGCCAGGCGGGCGGCCGCCGGCCGCTGGTTCATCGCGCTGCGCATCATCGAGACGATGGCTTCCAGCCGGGTGTCGGCACCGACCCGTTCGACGCGCATCTCGACCGGCGAACCGCAATTGACGCTGCCCGCCACCAACACATCACCGGCCGTTTTGGGCACTGGCACGGACTCGCCGCTCAGCAGCGATTCGTCGGCCAGCGTACTGCCCAGCGCCAGCACGCCGTCGGCGGCAAAGGCCTGACCCACCGGCACGCGCAAGCAGTCGCCCGGCCGCAGGCGGTGCACGCTGACGGTCTCGGTGCTGCCGTCGGGCAGCAGGCGCAAGGCCACTTCGGGCAGACAGGCCAGGGCGCTTTCCAGCGCCACCGCGGCGCTCTGGCGGGCCCGCAGTTCCAGGTAGCGCGCGCCGAGCAGGAAGCTGACGAACATCGTCAGCGAGTCGAAGTAGACCTCCTGGCCGAAGGCGCCCTGGGGGTCGAAGGTGGCGGCCGTGCTGGCGACGAAGGTGATGGCGATACCGAGCGCCACCGGCACGTCCATGCCGATGCGGCCCTGGCGCAGCACCCGCCAGGCGCCACGGAAGAAGGGGCCGGCCGAGAACAGCAGCACCGGCAGCGTCAGCAGCCAGCTGCCCCAGTTCAAGAGCTGCCGCAAATCGGGCGCCAGTTCGCCGGACCCGGCGACGTAGCTGGGCGTGGCCATCATCATCACCTGCATGGCGCAGAAGGCGGCGACGAACAGCCGCCACAGCGCCTGACGGTGGGCCTTGCGGCGCAGTTCGCGGGCCGGTGCGGCGGCATCGGGCACGGCGTCGTAGCCCGCCGCGCGGACGGCTTCGATCAGGGCCGACGGCCGGGTGCGGGCCGGGTCCCAGCAGACCGTGGCGCGTTCGGCAGCCGCACTGACCCGCGCACTGCGCACGCCATCCACGCCCTTCAGCGCCTGTTCGATCAGACCCGAGCAGGCCGCGCAATGCAGGCCGCCCAGCTGCAAGGATGACTCGGCCAGGCGTTCACCCTGGGCGCCGGCTACCCAGCGCGTGTAGCGGCCTTGCTCGATCGGATCGTCGAGGACAGCGAACGGGACGTCGGCGGTGGCCGTGTGGGCTGGCGGCATGGGCTGGGCGGGGTGCGGTCGGGTTAATCTACGCCCAACAACATCGCCTGCCCATGACACGCATCAAACCCGCTCCGTTCCTGCTGCCCTTGTGCCTCGCCGCCTGGCTCAGCGCCCTGCCCGCCTGCGCCCAGGACGGCCCGCAGGTCAAGTTACCCTTGGCCGAACTGACGGCCGGCATGCATGTGATCCACGCCGAGCTGGCGGTCACGCCCGAGCAGCAGGCCACCGGGATGATGTTCCGCCGCGGCATGGGCGCCAACGACGGCATGCTGTTCGTCAACGACGACGCCGGCGTGCGCTGCTTCTGGATGCGCAACACGCTGATCCCGCTGACCATCGCTTTCGTGACGGACGACGGTACCATCGTCAACATCGCCGACATGGCGCCGCGGTCCGACGAGTCGCACTGCTCGGCCAAGCCGGTGCGCTACGCGCTGGAAGTGCCGCTGGGCTGGTTCGCCAAGCGCGGCTTCAAGGCCGGCGTGAGATTGCGCGGCGGGCCGTTCGGCAAATAAACCGGCCCGCGCGCCCTCAACTTCAGGCGAAGTTGGCTTCGACGAACGACCAGTTCACCAGCTTGTCGAGGTAGGTCTCGACAAACTTCGGGCGCATGTTGCGGTAGTCGATGTAGTAGGCGTGTTCCCACACGTCCACGGTCAACAGGGCCTTGTCGGCGGTCGTCAGCGGGGTGCCAGCGGCGCCCATGTTGACGATGTCGACGCTGCCGTCAGCCTTCTTCACCAGCCAGGTCCAGCCGGAACCGAAATTGCCCACGGCCGACTTGACGAAGGCTTCCTTGAAGGCCGCATAGCTGCCCCACTTCGCCGTGATGGCTGCAGCCAGCGCGCCGGTGGGCTCGCCGCCGCCTTCGGGCTTCATGCAGTGCCAGAAGAAGGTGTGGTTCCAGATCTGCGCGGCGTTGTTGTAGATGCCGCCAGGGCTGGCCTTCTTGACGATTTCTTCCAGGCCCAGGGCTTCGAACTCGGTGCCCTTCTGCAGGTTGTTCAGGTTCACGACATAAGCGTTGTGGTGCTTGCCGTGGTGGTACTCCAGCGTCTCGCGGCTGTAGTGTGGCGCCAGCGCGTCGATGGCATAGGGCAGTGCGGGCAGGGTGTGTTCCATGGTGCAGTTCCTCGTTGGTGTTGGGGCGTTTTGCGGCGCCGGCGGGATTGTAGGCAGGCGGCATCACGCTGCCGGCGGCAGGGCTTCCACATGGTCGATGACGGCTTCGGCGCGGCCGTCGGCCCAGACGGCCCGAACCGCCTGGCCCGGGCGCAGGGCCAGCGCCGAGATCACCGGTCGGCCCTCGGTCGATTCCACCCAGGCGTAGCCGCGTTGCAGCACGCGGTGCGGGTCATGAGCCTGCAGCCGGCCCGCGGCGGCGTCCAGGCGCTGCTGCAGCACCCGCAGGTGCACCCCGGCGGCGCGCTGCCAGCGCGCGGCCAGGCGCGGCAGTTCGTCGCCGGCCCGCGCCGAGCGGGTCTGGACGGCACGTTGCAGGCGCCGCGACAGGTCGCGCAAGCGGTCGGCCTGACCGAGCAGCGCGCGCGCCGGCTGGCCCAGGCGCAGCGCCAGCGTGTCCAGCGTTTGTGCCTGGTTCTGCAGCGCACGATCCAGCCGGCGCTGCAGGGCCGCCTGCCGGGTGGCCAGCGCGTCGGCCAGTTCTTCACGGGCGGGCGCTGCCAGCTCGGCCGCTGCGGTGGGCGTGGGCGCTCGCAGGTCGGCCGCCAGGTCGCACAGCGTGACGTCGGTCTCGTGCCCGACACCGCAGATCAGCGGGATCGGACTGGCCGCCACCGCCCGCACCAGGCGCTCGTCGTTGAAGGCCCAGAGGTCTTCCAGCGAACCGCCACCGCGCACCAGCAGCAGCGTGTCGACCTCGCGCCGCTCGCCGGCCAGGCGCAGGGCTTCGACCAGGGCAGGCGGTGCGTCGGCGCCTTGCACGACGGCCGGGTAGACCACCACCCGGATGTGCGGCGCACGGCGCTTCAGGGTGGTCAGCACGTCGCGCAGCGCCGCCGCCGCCAGCGAGGTGACCACACCCAGCGCCGCCGGAAAAGCCGGCAACGGCCTTTTTCGCGCAGCGTCGAACAGACCCTGGGCCTCGAGCCGCGCGCGGCGGCGCAGGAATTCTTCGTAGAGCGTGCCGGCGCCCAGGCGCTGCAGCGACTCGACGACCATCTGCAGCTCGCCACGCGATTCGTAGATGCCCAGACGGCCGCGCAGTTCGACCTGCTGGCCGTCGGCCGGCGCGAAGTCGACCAGCGCGGCGGCGCGGCGGAACATCGCGCAGCGCAGCAAGGCCGGCGCGCCGTCGGCGTCTTTCAGCGTGAAGTAGCAGTGACCGCTGGCGGCCCGCGAAAAGCCCGACAACTCGCCGCGCACGCTGACCGCACCGAAGCGGGCCGCCAGCGCGTCGCTGGTGGCCTGCAACAAGGCCGCGACACCCCAACTCAGGCGCGCCGGCTGAGCCCCAACCGGCTCAAGCACGCGGCGCGCCCCGGTTGGCGCGGGTCCGGTATTCCACAGCTGCCTGCCACGAGGCCGCACGCCAAGTCAAGTCCGTCATCTGCTTGTCATGTCTATGCAAGTACTTGATTTTCATGAACAAATGACTGCTTAAATAAATGGCGCGTGACGCGGATCAGTGAAAACACGGAGTTCAACGCGCGCGGTCTGCTTTTTGTCCACATAGTTATCCACACAGGAACAACGGGCCGCAGCCGCCGGGAAACAGGCTGTACGGCAGGAAAAGCCCCGGGAGCTATCGGCCATAATCGGCCGCAACCGTGGCAGTCCGCCCAGCAACCCGCCGCACGAGTCACCCTTGCTTTCCATCATACAAGCGGCCGGTTGGCCCATCTGGCCCCTGCTGTTGTGCTCCGTCGTGGCCTTGGCGCTCGTCATCGAGCGGCTTTATCACCTGCGCGCCGTGCGGGTCGCGCCGGCCAAACTGCTCGACGAGGTGGTCACGCTCACCCGTGCCAGCCTGCCGACCACCGACGTGGTCAACAAGCTGGCCGAGAACTCGGTGCTGGGCGGTGTGCTGGCGGCCGGCTTGCGCACGGTGATTGCCGAGCCCCGCCTGACCGAAGTGGCACTGCGCCAGGCCTTCGAAAACGCCGGCCGCGAGGCGCTGCACGGCTTGGAGCGCTACCTCAATGCCCTGGGCACCATCGCATCGGCAGCGCCGCTGCTGGGCCTGTTCGGCACGGTGGTGGGCATGATCGAAATCTTCGGCTCGCAGGCGCCAGGCGCTGGCAGCAACCCGCAACTGCTGGCCCACGGTATTTCGGTGGCGCTCTACAACACGGCCTTCGGTTTGATGATCGCCGTGCCCGCCTTGATGTTCTACCGCTACTTCCGGGGTCGCGTGGACGACTTCCAGCTGACCCTGGAGCTGGCTGCCGAGCGCATGGTGGCGCACCTGATGCGTTTCGCGGTGAAGTCATGAAGTTCAGCCGCCGTCGCATCGATGAACCCGAGATCAATCTGATCCCGTTCATCGACGTGCTGCTGGTGGTGCTGATCTTCCTGATGCTGTCCACCACCTATTCGAAGTTCACCGAACTGCAGATCAACCTGCCGGCCGCCGAGGCCGAAAAGCTGCGTGAGCGGCCGGACGAGATCACCGTGGCCGTCGCCGCCGACGGCCGCTACACGGTCAACCGGCAGGCTGTCGACGGGCGCAGCGTCGAACTGCTGACGGCCAGTCTGGCCGCCGCCGCGCGTGGCCGCGCCGAGACGGTGGTGATCATCTCGGCCGACGCGCTGACCGCCCACCAGGCGGTGGTCAATGTGCTGGACGCCGCCCGCCGCGCCGGCCTGTCGCGCTTGACCTTCGCTGCCCAGGCCCCACCGGCCACCGGCAACGCCGGGCGTTGATGGCCCCTGGGCCCGACCGCCCGATCTGGGCGGCACGCCTTGAAGCCCTGCTGCAGCGCCACTGGTGGCAGCCCCGGCCCCGTGGGCTGATGCGCCTGCTGTGGCCGCTGTCGCTGGCCTACGGCGGCCTGGCTGCGCTCGCACGGCGCCAGGCCGTGCCGCAGGCCGGTCCCGCGGTGCCGGTGCTGGTGGTGGGCAATCTCGTGGTCGGCGGAGCCGGCAAAACGCCCACGGTCATCGCTTTGGTGCTGGCCTTCCAGGCGGCCGGGCGCAGGCCCGGCGTGATCTCGCGTGGCCATGGCCGGCAGGGCCACGGGGTGCGCGCGGTGACGGCCGACGCCGACGCGCAGGCGGTGGGCGACGAGCCGCTGCTGATCCGGCGCCGGACCCAGGTTCCCGTCTGGGTCGGCCGCGACCGCAGCGCCGCCGCCCGAGCGCTGTGCGCCGCGCATCCCGAAGTCGATGTGCTGCTGGCTGACGACGGCCTGCAGCACCGCCGTCTGCGGCGTGACGCCGAACTGCTGGTCTTCGACGACCGCGGTGTCGGCAACGGGCAGTTGCTGCCAGCCGGGCCGCTGCGCGAGCCGCTGCCCGTGGCGCTGGGCCCGCAGCAGCGCGTGATCTACACCGGGCAAGGCTTCAGCACGCCCCTGCCCGGGGGACGCGGCCGGCGCAGTCTCGGTCGGGCGTGGCCCCTGGGCGCCTGGTTGCGCAACGAGGCGCACGCTGCGGTCGAGCTGCACAGCCTGTCCGACCGGCCCCTGCTGGCTGTGGCCGGGCTGGCCGCACCGCAGAAGTTCTTCGACATGCTGAGCGCCGCCGGCCTGGTCTTCGACAGCCTGCCCTTGCCCGACCACCACCCCTATGCCACCCTGCCCTGGCCGGCCAGCACCCGCGACGTGCTGACCACCGAGAAGGACGCCGTCAAGATCGATCTGGCGGCGCTGGCTGGTACGCGCGTCTGGGTGCTGCCGCTAGACTTCCAGCTGCCCCCGGGCTTGGCTGATGACCTGCTGAGCCTGCTCCCCGCGCCGCAACCCAAGACCCCATCGCCATGAGCCTGGACCACCGATTGATCGAACTGCTCGTCTGCCCGGTCTGCAAAGGGCCGCTGGAACTGCGCCGCAACAGCGAGCAGGCGCCGGCCGACCTGGTCTGCCCGGCCGACCGCCTGGCCTTCCCGATCCGCGACGGCATTCCGGTGATGCTGGAAAGCGAAGCCCAGCCGCTGGACGGCCCGGCGCCAGCGCCCTGAGAACCCAGCTGTGGGCTACACCGTCCTGATCCCGGCACGGCTGGCCTCGACGCGTCTGCCCGGCAAGCCGCTGGCCGACATCGCGGGCAAGCCGATGGTGGTGCGCGTCGCCGAACGGGCCGCGCTGGCGGGTGCCGATCGGGTCGTCGTTGCCGCCGACGATGGGGCCATCCTGCAGGCCTGTGCCGCACACGGCGTCGAAGCCCTGCTGACACGCAGCGATCACGCCAGCGGCAGCGACCGCCTGGCCGAAGCCTGCGCCCTGCTCGGACTGGCGGGTGACGACGCCGTGGTCAATGTGCAGGGCGACGAGCCGCTGATCGAACCGGCCCTGATTGCCCGCTGCGCCGCCTTGCTGGACGAGCGCCGCGACTGCGTGATGAGCACCGTGGCCCACCCCATCGACAGCGTCGCCGACTACCTGAACCCCAACGTCGTGAAGGTGGTGCTGGACGCGGCGGGCCGCGCCCTGCTCTTCTCCCGCGCGCCCTTGCCCTGGTGGCGAGACGGCCACGCGAGCGGCGTGATGACGCTGCCGCCCGCACCGGGCGCCTTGCGCCATCTGGGCCTGTACGCTTACCGGGCCGGTTTTCTGCGGCAATTCCCGACCTTGACGCCGGCCCCGCTCGAGCAGTGCGAAGCCCTGGAGCAGTTGCGCGTGCTGTGGCATGGCCAGCAGATTGCCGTTCACGTGGCGGCGCAGGCCAGCGGCCCGGGTGTCGACACGCCCGAGGATCTGGCCCGCGTGCGGGCCCTGTTCCGGGCCGGCCTGCTGTCAGCTTGACGCACGGACCTGCGTGATATTCTCGATTCGAGACAAGGCGCCGGCGTGACATGGGTCACGCTGTCGGGCCGATAGAACAACACTTTCGAGGAACTCGATGCGACTGATCCTACTGGGCGCTCCCGGCGCCGGCAAAGGCACGCAAGCCACCTTCATCTGCAAGCGCTACGGCATACCGCAGATCTCCACCGGCGACATGCTGCGTGCTGCCGTCAAGGCCGGCACGCCGCTGGGCGTCGAGGCCAAGAAGGTGATGGACTCCGGCCGGCTGGTCAGCGACGACATCATCATCGGCCTGGTCAAGGAACGCATCACCCAGGCCGACTGCGCCAACGGTTTTCTCTTCGACGGCTTCCCCCGCACCATCCCGCAGGCCGACGCCATGAAGGCCGCCGGCGTGAAGCTGGATGCGGTGCTGGAAATCGACGTCCCCGACGAGGCCATCGTCGAGCGCATGAGCGGGCGTCGCGCCCACGTCGCGTCGGGGCGCACCTACCACGTGAAGTTCAACCCGCCCCGGGTGGCCGGTGTCGACGATGTGACCGGCGAGCCGCTGATCCAGCGTGACGACGACAAGGAAGAAACGGTGCTCAAGCGGCTGGACGTGTACCAGCGCCAGACCCGTCCGCTGGTCGACTACTACGGCTTGTGGGCCGCCAGCGGCGAGGCCGGCGCGCCGCGCTACGCCAAGGTCAGCGGCACCGGCAGCGTCGACGAAATCACCAGCCGTGTGATGGGCGCTCTGGGCGCTTGAAGCCCGTCTGAAACCCGCCTGAACCCCGAAAGAGCCCACGTCATGGACATCGCGAACAAGGTCTTCATCGTCACCGGCGGCGCCTCGGGCCTCGGTGAAGGCACGGCCCGCATGCTGGCTGCCCATGGTGCCACGGTCGTCATCGCTGACCTGCAAGTCGAACGCGGCACGGTGATCGCGGCCGAAATTGGCGGCGTCTTCGTCCGGTGCGACGTGAGTCAAGAGGTGGACGGTCAAGCGGTCGTCGCCGCCGCCGTCGGCGCGGGCAAGCTGATGGGTCTGGTCAACTGCGCCGGCATCGCGCCGGCGGTGAAAACAGTCGGCAAGGACGGCGCCCACCCGCTGGCCGTCTTCAGCAAGACCATCACGGTGAACCTGGTCGGCTCGTTCAACATGATCCGGCTGTGCGCCGAGGCCATGGCGAAGAACGAGCCCGAAGCGACGGGCGAGCGCGGCGTGCTGATCAGCACCGCCAGCGTGGCCGCCTACGACGGCCAGATGGGCCAGGCCGCCTATGCGGCCAGCAAGGGCGGCGTGGTCGGCATGACGCTGCCCATCGCGCGCGACCTGGCGCGCAACGGCATCCGCAACATGACCATCGCGCCGGGCATCTTCGGCACGCCGATGATGTTCGGCATGCCGCAGGCCGTGCAGGACGCGCTGGCCGCCAGCGTGCCCTTCCCCAGCCGCCTGGGCACGCCGCAGGACTACGCCAAGCTGGTCAGGCACATCGTCGAGAACGACATGCTGAACGGCGAAGTGATCCGGCTGGACGGCGCGATCCGCCTGGCGCCGAAATAGGACCGCGTCAGCCCTGCTCACGCAGGGCTGATGCGGCGCCCGGGCCTGAGCCCGGGATCTTGGCGACTCAGAACTTGTACGCGGCCGCGACGTACACGAAACGACCGCGCGGGTCGTATTGGTAGACGTCATAGCCGGACTGGAACTGCGAGCCGTTGTTGATGAAGAGCGGCGGATCCTTGTCCAGGAGGTTGCGCACACCCACCGACACACGCAGGTTCTTGATCCCGGAGTAGGACGCCACCAGGTCGTAGAGCGCCTGGCCGGGCACGAAGAAGCGGTCGCCATCGAGCGTTGGCGCCACCTCATAGCGGCTGTAGTAGCGCTGCGTGATTGCTGCCGACCAAGTGCTCATCGTGTAGCTGGCCGTCAGGTTGTGCTTCCAGCGAAGGATCACACCGGTCGGCGAGGCCACGAGGGGATTGCCGTCCGGCCGGACGATGGTGGCGACGCTCTTCTCGAGTTCACCGCTGGTGTTGATGAGGTCGTACTTGAGTGTGTAGGTGCCGTTCAGGCCAAGGGCCAGCTTGCCGGACCCGACGTTTTCACCCCAGCGCAAGTCGATGTCCACGCCGTCGGTCTTCAGCGAGTTGACGTTGGCGGCCAGTTGCCGAACCAAGGTGATCTCGTTGGCGCCGTTCACATCCACCAAAGATGCATAGCCGGCAGCCCCACGCCTGAATCCCGACGCGATCTCCTGCGCCGATGGCGTGGCGACCAGGCCCTTGATCTTTATGGACCAGAAGTCGAGGCTGGCCGTCACGGACTTGATCGGTGAAGCGACGATGCCCATGCTGAACTGGTCTGACTTCTCGGGCTTCAGGTTCGGGTTGCCACCGCCTATCGAGGTGACCTGGACCTGGCCGTTTCCAGGGAACGCCGGGTCGGTGAATTGCTCGGAGGTGTTGACCTGCTGTGGCGTGTACAGGGCCGGCAGAGAGGGCGCCTTGAAGCCGGTGCCGACGTTGGCTCGGGCGAGGAATTCCGCGATCGGCTGGAAGCGCAGGCTGGCTTTCCAGTTGAACGATTTGCCGAAGTCGCTGTAACTGTCCTGGCGCAGTGCCAGGTTGGCTTCAAGGGACTTCAGCACCGGCGCATTCACTTCGGCGAAGACCGCCCAGACCGTGCGCTTGGCATCCACGGGCTGAATCGCGCCGCCCAGGCCGATGACGTCACCGGTCAGCGTCGCTGCTGCGGGGGTCAGCTTGTAGGTCTCGTCACGGGCCTGCAGGCCGACCGCAATACCGAGCGGTCCGCCCTCGAGTTCGGTCAGATTGCCTGAAAATTTGGCATCGACGCCGTTGTTGGTGGACTCCGAAGAGATGGTGGGACCCTTGTATTTCGTGCCTGCGATCTTGGCCGCCACGTCAGCCGGTTGCGCGCCCAGCGGCGCCCAAGGGTTCCACAAATTGGCCGGGTTGTTCAGCACCTTCGACAATTCGAAGATGGACGCAAACCCGTCGATGACATTGCCGTCGGTCTTGCTGCTGTTCGTAAAGAAAGCCGCGTCGTAATCGATGCCACCGATGGTTCCCTTGCCGCCGAGGACGAGACGGGTCTGCGTGGCGATGTCGTTGGTGGTCCGCGGACCCAGCAGGAAGGTCCGCTGAGACACGGCCAGCGGCCTGCCCACCATCCCACCCAGGCCGAGGCCAGTGAGGTAATCGGCAGCGAACTTGTAATTGGGGTTCGACGGATAGATCAGCAGCACCGGATCGACACCCGAACCCGCGAAACGGGTGTTGCCGGCGTAGAACGCACTGCGCAGCGGCGCCGGTTGTATCGGATTCGTGAACTCGTTCTTGCCGTAGAAACCGTCGGCATAGACTTCGGCGCTGTCGTTGAGCTTGTAACGCGCATAGACCGTGGCGCCCGTGAACACGCGGTTCGGCACCAGGCTGACGTAGTTGCCGGTATCAAAAGTACAGTTCGGCGCAGTCTTCGTCGTGTCCGGTGCGCCCGCGCTGAAACCCTTGCCCGTTCGGGACACCATGCCGATGGACGCGCAATCGTTCTTGGCCGCGCTGGGGTTGCCATAGCCGGTGCCCGAGATGCCAAAGGGGTTGGTCGCTGATCGGGAGTTGGTCCCAGGGCCGGCCAGCGCGTCGGCGCCTCCAGGGAACTGCCAGACGCCTTCAATGCGGCCCGTTTCTGTGGCACCGCCTGCAAAGTAAGGCAAGCGGGTGTCCGTATTGGCGAAGGAACGAGCGGAGCCCAACAAATTGCCTTCCTTCTCGTAGGCGCCAGACAAGGTCACCGACCAGCGGCCAGTCTCGGAGTCGCCAAAGCCGGCCACGATGCCGACCTTCTTGTTCTGGGCACCGCCGCCGCGCGTCGGCGCGCCGTAGGAAGCTGTGACTTCGAAACCCTTGTAATCCTTGCGCAGGATGAAGTTGATCACCCCGCCTACGGCGTCGCTGCCGTAGACGCCTGAAGCACCATCCTGCAACACTTCGACCCGCTCGATCGCGCCCAAGGGAATGGCGTTGATGTTCACGCTTTCACCGCCGCCGGCAAACACCGACAAACGGCGGCCGTTGACGAGGATCAGGGTCTTGTCGGCACCCAGGCCACGCAGCGAGACCGACGAACGGCCGTAAGTCGTCAGGCCCGATTGCCCGGCATTCACTTGCCCGCCCGCCGACGACACGGCGGTCAGTTGCGTCATCAGCTCTTCGGTTGTACCGACGCCACTCTTCTCGATGTCAGCGCGGGTGACCGTGGTGACGTTCAGCGCACCTTCGGCGCTGACCCGCTTGATCGACGAACCAGTGACCTCGATGCGCTCGGTCGTTTGCGCCAGTGCAGGCAAACCCGCCAGTATGGTGCTGCCACCGAAGGCGACAAGGATGCCGCTGTACAGCTTGGTCTTCTTGAACATGGAAGCACTCCTTTGGAAAGATGATGGGCAGGCGTCTTTTATTCGCCAGCTGCGTGATATTTGGTTTTACCTTGGCGCCAGACTCTTCACAAAACCTTCACAAACTCGTTACGCCGTCTGTTGGTCAGGCGCCACAGGGGTTCGCGTTGACGGCGCACCTAAACTGCACGCCCATGAACCCGTCCAGCCGCATCACGGTCGACGCCCAAGTGGCGCGCCTGCTCGATGAAGCCCTGCTCGCACGACAGCAAGGGCGGCTGGACTTGGCAGCGACGGCCCTGACCGCTGCGCTGCAGTTGGCCCCGGGGCAGGCCCCACTGTGGGCCCGGCTGGGCGACGTCCAGGAGGAACGAGGCCTGACGGCCGAGGCCGAAGCGTGCTTCGGGCGCGCCGCAGAAATCAGGCCGGACTTCGCTGCGGCGCACTACAACCGCGCGCGCCTGCTGCGGCAGCTGGGGCAAGCCGACGAGGCCGCCCGCTGCCTCGCCCAGGCCCTGCGCGGTGCGGCCAGCCAGCCCGCCCTGCAGGCACAGAGCCTGCAGCTGCTTGCCTTGCTGCAAGAAGAAGCCGGCCAGCTGGAGGCGGCCGTCCAGACGCTGGAGCAGGCCCTGGCGGCAGCGCCCGGCCGCGCTGCCCTGCACCACAACCGCGGCGTGCTGCTGCAGCGACTGGCGCGGCCCGCCGCGGCCTTGACGGCCTACGACCGTGCGCTGGCGCTGGGGCTGGACGTGGCCGATGCGCATTACAACCGCGGCAACAGCCTGCAGAGCCTGGGCCGCCCGGACGAGGCGCTGACGGCCTACCGGTCGGCCCTGGCGCGCGATGCGCAGCACGGCCTGGCCCTCTTCGACATCGCCCGTCTGCGCTGGCGTCGGGGCGACCCGGTCTTCACCGCCGACCTGGACGCGGCCGCCGCTGCGGCCCCGGCTTCGGCCGTGGCGCTGGGCATCAAGGGACGCCTGCTGTTGCGGGCCGATCGTTTTGATGAAGCGGCCGCGGCTTTCACGCAGGCCACAGAACGGGCCGCCGATGTGCCGGGTTATTTCGACGGACTGGGTCAGGCCCTGAGCCGGCTGCGTCGCTACGACGCCGCCTTGGTCGCCCACCGGCGCGCTGTCGAACTGGCACCCGGGCAGGCTGCCACCCACATCAGCCACGCCACCAGCCTGCTGCAGGCGGGCCAGCACGCGCTGGCGGCGCAGGTGGCCGAAACCGCGGTGCGTCTGGACCCGCTCGACCAGCAGGCCTGGGCCACGCTGGAACTGGCCTGGCGCGCCGCAGGCAACCCGGCGCAGGCCTGGCTGGCGGACTACACGCAGCATGTGCAGGTCTACGACCTGCCGCCACCGGATGGCTGGTCCGACATGGCCAGCTTCAACCGCGCCTTGGCCGCTGCCCTGGAGGCCCTGCACACCGACGCGCAGGCGCCTGTCGACCAGACCCTGCGCCACGGCAGCCAGACCATGGACAACATCTTCGACCAGGGCCATCCGCTGGTCGATCAACTCAAGGCGCGGATCGCACAGGCCGTGGACCACTACATCGCGCACCTCGAGAGCCTGCCCGCCGACGACAGCCACCCGCTGCGCGGCCGCACGTCGCCGCGCTGGCGCTACACCGATTCCTGGTCGTCACGGCTGCGCAGCAGCGGCTTCCACACCAACCACGTGCATGCCCACGGCTGGATCAGTTCCTGCTACTACGTGGCGCTGCCGCCGGTGATGACGCACGGCGATCCCAACGGCACGGCGCGGCCGGGCTGGATCTCGTTCGGCACGCCCGACATCGACATTCCCGGCTGCGATCTCGCCGCCCGGCGGCAGGAACGCCCGCAAGCCGGCCGGCTGGTGCTGTTCCCGTCCTGCATGTGGCACGGCACCCTGCCCTTCACCGATACGCAGCCGCGCCTGACCATCGCTTTCGACGTGGTGCCGCTGGACTGAAGCGCTTCGGCGGCGGACGAAAAAAAACGGGCCCCGAAGGGCCCGTTTCTACGGTCTGAAACCCAGTCGGGAATCAGAAGGTGGCGGTCGCGGTCATCGTGTAGCGACGGCCGATCACGTCATACAGCGTCGGGAAGGTATTGCCCACGTTGGTGCCGCCCGAAACGCCAGTGCCCACCAGCGGCGGCTTCTTGTCGAAGGCGTTGTTGATGGTCAGCGACAGCTTCAGGTTCTTCATGGCCTGCCAGCTGCCATTCAGATCGAAGTAGTTGTAGGCCTTGATCGACTCGTTCTGCGGCAGGTAGCTGCCGGCAGCATCCGTCTGGATGGTGCTACTGCCGATGAAACGCCACATATAGCCCGCCGAGAAGTCACCGACGTTCCAGGTGGTGCGCTGGTTGAAGCGCGTCTTGGCGTAGGGCGTACCGACGTCAACACCGTAGTGGCCCGCTTGCACGATAGTCGGCGTGCCCGGAACGGTCTGGATGTCGGCCTTCTGCAGCAGGGCCACGTCGAGCTTGAAGTCCAGGCGGCCCAGGGCGGGCAGACCGAAGTTCTTCAGCGGCAGGCGGTAAGCCGCACCGATGTCGAAGCCCGAGTAGTCGTAGGCACCCAGGTTGGACGACTGCGTGATCACGCCCTTGCTGCCGTTGCCGTTCAGGCCGCCGGTCAGCGGGTCACGCTGGATCAGTTGGCAGAACACATTGCTGGAGTAGCCCGGGTTGGACGTGGCGTTGTAGCAGCCGGTGATGATCTGGCTGGCGCTGGCCGAAGACACGGCACCCTTGACCTTGATCTTCCAGTAGTCCAGGCTCACCGACAGGTTGTCGACGAAAGCGGGTTCCCAGACCAGACCGAGGGTCGTGGTGTCGGCCTTCTCGGGCGACAGGTTGGGGTTGCCGCCACCGGTGTTGTTGATCTGGTTGGCCGAAGGTGCCGCGACGGCACCGATCTGCGAGTTCGGCACACCGGTCAGCTGGCACAGATTGGTCAGCGTACCGGCCTTGCCGGCATCGGCCACCTTGATGTTGGCGCCTGAGCAGTAGTCGCCAGCGCCCGGGATCGTGGCCAGGCCGGTGGTGATCGGCGCGTACAGCTCGTTGACGTTCGGCGCGCGGGTGGCGCGCTGTTGCTCGCCACGGAAACGCAGACCCTTCATCGGCGACCAGTCGGCGCCAGCCTTCCAGCTGCCGTAAGACTGGCTGGTGCCGGCCGAGGTGTCGAGCTTGGTGTCGCGGTAACCGCCTTGAATACCCAGGGACTGGATAAAGGGCTTGTTTTGAACCAGCGGCATGCTCAGTTCGGCGTAGGTCTCGGTGAACTTCAACTCGCCGCTGCGGTCAGGCGTCGGTGAGCCGCTGCCCAGCAGTTCGCCGTTGGTCTGGATGACCGCGTCGGACTTGTTGCCGCCAAACACCGTGCGCTTTTCGAAGCCGACGGCCACGCCCAGCGGGTTCTTGGCCAAGGGGCTGACGATCAAGGCGACTTCGCCGTTGGCCGACAGGTTGATGACATCCTGGCGGACTTCGGTGGTGGCGAAGGTGGGCGTGCTCAGGTAGTTGAGCATGGCCGGCGTGATGGTGCCCGCAGCCCCGAACAGGTTGACGGGGACGCAGCTGCCACCGACCGAGCAGGTCGTGCCATTCAGCGAGCGCACGGCGTTCTGCAGCTTGGATGCCGAGAAGCCATTGGCGGTGGTGATCTGCTGGTCAGAACGGCCGGCCTGGTAATAGGCGTCGTAGTTCCAGGATTCCAAATACGGGATGGCACCGCGCAGGCCGGCCGTGTACTGGGTGCTGACGTTGTCGTAGCGGTAGATGCGCGGCCCGGCTTCGACAAAGCGGCGGGCGATGCCAGCCTTGAATTCCGTGGCGTTGCCGACCACGCAGCTCGGGTCGGCGGCGCCCAGGGCGAACAGCGTCGGGTAGGCGGCGCAGATCTGCTTGCGCACGGCGTCGGTGATGAACGGGTTGCCGATGGGGATGTTCAGCGAAGCGCCGAAGGTGCCCGACGGCGCCAGGTTCAGCGTGACGTTGCTGCGCGTGTGAAAGATCTCGGAGTAAGCCTCGGCGTACTCGTTGATGCTGAAGCGGGCGATGCCGGCGACCTGGGTGCGGGTCAGCGGGGTTTCGAAGTAGTTCGGCGGGTTGGTGTTGTAGCCATCCGGCGGGTTGGGGGCGCTGGATGCGCGCAGCAGGCCCGTGGTGGCATCGATGACGCGGTTGCCGTTGATCGGCGCGTTCATGCCTTGCCAGGTCGCGGGCACCGCCGTGGACGAGAAGCCGCCCGGGTTGCCGGTGGTCGAGCTGATGGTGGTGGCGGAGTAGTCGCGGTCACCCAGACGAAGGGGCTGGGTGCGGGTCGTGCCCACGTTGATGGCCACGTTGCCGCGGCCGTCTGCCAGGTTGGTGCCGATGGTCAGGTCGTTCTTGTAGCGACGGGCATCGTTCTGGCCCGACACGCTGTACAGCGTGCTGGCTTCAACGCCGGAGAAGTTCTTCTTCATCACGAAGTTGACCACGCCCGCCACGGCGTCAGCGCCGTACACGGCCGAAGCGCCACCGGTGACGAGGTCGACACGCTCGAGCAGCGACACGGGCACGTTGTTGGTGTCCACCACGCCGCCCAGGGTGGCCGGCACGAAGCGCTTGCCGTTGAACAGCACCAGGGTGCGGTTGGTGCCCATGCCACGCAGGTCGATGGAGGCGGTGCCGTTCGAACCGTTGTTGATGTTCGGGCCGATGGCCGGGTAGGCCGACGGCAGGCCACGGACGAGTTCTTCGACGGCCACCGGCTGGGTGGTCTCGATGTCGACCTTGCCGACCGACGCGATGGGGCTGCTGGAGGTGTTGCCGACCGACTTGATGCGCGAGCCAGTGACTTCGATGCGCTCAGAGGACTGGGCCCAGGACGGCGCAGCGCCGACCAGCAGGGCGCCACCGAGGGCGACGAGAACGCCAGAGCAGACTTTGGACTTCTTGAACATGCGAATGAGACTCCAGAGGGGGTAGATGACGCAGTCGATAGGCCTGCCGAACTGACGGCAAGCCAGCCGGAGATCGGCTACACGCCCCCTACCTCTAGGGGGCATCCCCAGATTGTTACAGCAACCCTTCTTCACCTTGGAGTCATCAACCCTGGCGCTGCGGTCCGCAAGACGCCATCAGTCCATCATATATGACTAATATGTTCATAAATCTCAATAAAATCAATGCTTTAAGTAACGTATCTAATGTTGATTAGATGTCAATTCCGGAGCTGACACGCTGGAAAATGTTGCGATGACGCGTTGGTACGGTGCAACACAGCAGGGCCGCCCCCGTGACGGGCGGCATCTTCAAAGGCCGATCCGTCACAGACGCGGAACGGCAGCCAGCAAGGTCCGGGTGTAGGCGGTGCCGGGCCGGCTCAGGATGTCGGCGCAGGCGCCCTGCTCTTCGATGCGGCCGGCGCGCATCACCGCCACCCGGTCGGCGATGTATTCGACGACGCCGATGTTGTGCGTGATGAACAGGAAGGACACACCCAGATCGCGCTGCAGGTCGCGCAGCAGGTTCAGGATCTGCGCCTGCACCGAGACGTCCAGGGCCGATGTCGGTTCGTCGCAGACGATCAAGCGGGGTTCGACGGCCAGCGCGCGGGCGATGGCGATACGCTGGCGCTGGCCGCCCGAGAACTCGTGCGGATAACGGTCCAGCGCGTCGCGACGCAGGCCGACCTGGTCGGTCAGACGCAGGATGCGGGCCAGGCGTTCGGCCGATGACAGGTCGCGCTGCAAGGCAGCCAGCCCCTCGTCCAGGATCTCGGCGACGCGCATGCGCGGGTTCAGCGAGGCAAACGGGTCCTGGAAAATGATCTGCACCTGGCGCCGGGCCGCCAGCAATTCGCTGGCGCCCATCTCGAACAGGTTGCGGCCGTCCAGCAGGGCCCGGCCCTCGATGGTCGCGATGCGCCCCAGCAACTGCACGATGGCCTTGCCGGTGGTCGTCTTGCCGCAACCCGATTCACCGACCAGCGCCAGCGTCTCGCCGTGGCCGACCTGGAAGGACACGCCGCCGACGGCGTCGAAGTAGCCCTTGGTGCGCTGCAGCAGGTCGCCGCGGATGGGGAAACGCACGCGCAGGTCCTGCACATCGAGCAGGGGGGTGGGTGGTGCGCTCGCGCCCTCACCCCTGCCCTCTCCCGCAAGCGGGAGAGGGAGAAAGTCAGATCCATGCACCGTTGTCGTTGCCCCCTCTCCCGCTTGCGGGAGAGGGCTGGGGTGAGGGCCGGAGCCGCCGCTGTACAGCAGGCAACGCACCTCGTGCCGCTCGGCCACCTCGGTGAGCTCGGGCACGGTGACGCTGCAATGCGGCATCACCTGGCTGCAGCGCGGGGCGAAGCGGCAGCCGTCGAAGCGCGCCGTCAGGGGCGGCACGGTGCCGGCGATGGCTTCCAGCGGTCGGTTGCGGTTGCCGCCGCCGGGCAGTGCCCGCAGCAAGGCGCGCGCATAGGGGTGCTTGGGCGAGGCGAAGAACTCAGCGGCAGGCGCCACTTCGATGATCTGCCCGGCGTACATCAGCGCCACGCGGTGGGCCATGCCCGAAACGACGGCCAGGTCGTGCGTGATCAGCAGCAGACCCATGCGGTGCTCGCGCTGCAGGTCTTTCAGCAGGTCCAGGATCTGCGCCTGGATGGTCACGTCCAGCGCGGTGGTCGGTTCGTCGGCCACCAGGTAGTCGGGCTCGGCCGCCAGCGCGATGGCGATCATCACGCGCTGCTTCTGGCCGCCGCTCATGCGGAAGGGGTACTCGTCGATGCGCCGTTCCGGCTCCGGTATGCCGACCCGGCGCAGCCACTCGATGGCCTTGGCTCGGGCCGCGGCCCCGCGCAGGGGTGTGTGCGCCTCGATGGCCTCGACGATCTGCTGGCCCACCTTCATCACCGGGTTCAGGCTGGTCGAGGGCTCCTGGAAGATCATGCCGATGCGGCCGCCGCGCACGCTGCGCATCTGCGCTTCGGGCAGGCCCAGCACGTCGACACGGCCGCTGCCCTGGTCGATGCTGATCTCGCCGGCGGTGACGTCGCCGCTTTCGGGCAACAGGCGCATCAGGGCCAGCGCGGTCATGCTCTTGCCGCAGCCCGACTCGCCGACCAGCGCGAAGGTTTCGCCCCGCTCGATGCTCAGCTTCAGTCCGTCGATGGCCCGCACGACACCGGCCTCGGCGTCGAGTTCGACTTGCAGCCTGTCGGTGCGCAACATGGTCAGGCCGCCTTCCGCGCCGGGCTGGCTCTGCGGCGTTTGAAGGCCCTGGCGCGCGGGTCGAAGGCGTCGCGCACGCCGTCGGCGAACAGGTTGGCCGCCAGCACCAGCGTCACCATGAAGCCGAAGGCCGCGGCGAAGGACCACCAGACCACCGGGTCGCGGCTCATTTCCTTGCGCGCCAGGTTGATCATGCCGCCGAAGCTGTTCATCGACGGGTCGACGCCGACGCCGACATAGGACAGCACCGCCTCGTAGAGAATCAGCGACGAGAACTCCAGCACGGTGACGATGAGCATCAGGTGGGCGACGTTGGGAAAGATGTGGCGGGCCAGGATGCGGCTGTGGCTGACGCCGAAGGCGCTGGCCGCCTGCACGTAGTCGAGCTCACGCAGCTTCATCGTTTCACCGCGCAGCAAGCGGCACAGGCCGGCCCAGCCGGTGACGCCCAGCACCACGCACAGCAGGAACAGCTTCAGGTCGGCGCGCTCGGCGCCGGTTTCGAAGAGGTCGGGGTTCTTGTCGAGGAAGACCTGCACCATCAGCACGCAGGCGGCAATCAGCAGCACATTGGGCACCGATGACAGCACCGTGTAGAGGTACTGGATGAGCTCGTCCACCCAGCCTTTGAAGTAGCCGGCCAGCAGGCCCAGCGTGACGGCCAAGGGCAAGGTGGCCACGGTGGCCAGCGTGCCGATGACGAAGGCCGTGCGTATGCTTTTCAGCGACTGGAACAGCACGTCGTTGCCCGTCAGGTCCGTTCCCAGCAGGTGGTAGGGGCCGGACAGCGCCGTGGCCGGGCCGACCACCAGGCACAGCACCCACAGCGTGGCCAGCGCCACATGCCAGGGCACGGGCGTGGACTGTGCGCGGACCTGCGCCCAGACCTCGGCCAGCGGCAGCCGCTGGGCCCGCGCGATCGACCACAGCAGTGCGGCGCTGAGCAGCAGCGCCAGCACGCCGCCCGCGAGCGCGCCCAGGCCCGCCTTGGCCGCGACGTCGCCCAGCCACTGGGCTGGCGGGTCGGTCAGATGCCGGCCGCCGTACTGCAGCCGCGGCGCTACGCGCTGCACCTCGCCCTGCACGATCAGCGATTCCTTGGTGAAGCCCAGGTAGGACAGGGGCCGCGAATAGGTTGATTCGCGCGACTGGATCAGGTCCCACAGCGCTTCGTCGAGCAGCGAGCGGGTGCTCGAGGCGTAAGCCGGCGCGGTGCTGGCGGCGCCCTGGGCCGTCGGCGACGGCGGCAGCCGCGGCCGGTAGTGCACGCTGTCCAGCAGCGTGATCAGCAGGCACAGCACCAGCACCACCGAAGAAGCCAGGGCTGGCGCGTCGCGGAAGACCTTGGCCCAGTTGGCCGCCAATTGCGGCTTGCGCAGCACGCTGACGGTGTAGGCGACGAGGGCGGCGATCAGCAGCCAGATCGCGCCGTCGGTCCAGAGCAGGACGAACTTGGGCATGGTCAGCTCAGGCGCACGCGGGGGTCGACCCAGGTGTAGACGATGTCGATGAGCACATAGGTGGCGATGTAGAGCAGGCTGCCGACGAAGACCATGGTCCGCACGATGGCGAAGTCCTGCCGGCTGATGGCCTCGATGACGTAGGCGCCCAGCCCGGGCAGGCCGAAGAAGCTCTCGAAGACCAGGCTGCCGAGGAAGACGTAAGGCAGGTAGCTGCCGGCGCTGGTGACGATGGGGATCAGCGCGTTGCGCAGCACGTGGCGGTAGAGCACCGCGCCTTCGGACAGGCCCTTGGCGCGGGCCGTGCGGACATAGTCCTTGCCGATCTCTTCCAGGAACATCGCGCGGTACAGGCGGGCCTCACCGCCCAGCCGGGCCAGCAGCGACAGGCCGATCGGCAGCACCAGGAACTTGAAGGCGTCCCAGCCCGGCGCATAGCCGGAGATGGGCGCCAGCTTGAAGACGCGCGAGAACAGGAACTGGCCGACGATGATGTAGAACAGGCTGCTGATGGACAGCATCAGCACGCAGCTGACCACGCCCCAGAAATCGAGCCGCGTGTTGCGGAACATCGCCAGCAGCAAGGCGAAGGCGGTGCTGGCCAGCACCTGCAGGATGAACAGCGGCAGCGCCATCTGCAGGCTCACGACCATGCGCGTGGCGACCTCGGCACCGATGTCGCCGGCGCTTTCCGAATCGGGGCGGCCGAATTTCAGCGCGAACAGCGACACCGAACGGTCCCAGAAGATGGTGTCGGTGACCTGCTCGAGACCCTGGCGCTGGGTGTTGATGTAGAGCGGCTTGTCGTAGCCGCGTTCGCCCTTCCACTTCTCGATGGCGGCCTGGTTGACGCGCTTGCCACCCAGGTTCAGCCGTGCCATGTCGTCGGGCGTGTTGATGCTGAAGAAGAGGATGAAGGTGGCCAGGTTCACCCCCAGCAGCACCAGCACCGCGTAGATGAAACGGCGGGACAGGTAATTGAGCATCGTGGGTCCGCTCAGCGCGCCAGCACTTCGCCGCGCGCATTGGTGCGTTCACGGCGTTTCAGGTTGCGCCGGCCCACCCAGCCCACGGCTGCGCAGGCCAGCAGGCCCAGCCCGGCGGGCCACCAGATGGCGTGGTTCCAGGCCGCCGTGCGGGCCACCCGTTCCTGGGTGTCGATGCGCAGGTAGCGCGCCTGGTCGCGCACCAGCACGGCGGACTTCGAGTTGTAGACCCAGTGCTGGACGGCCGCCGAGGCGTAGGGGAAGAAGCCCATCGTCCAGGGCGCGTCCTCGCGCGCGATGGCCACCATCTGGTCGATCAGCTTCTGCTTTTCAGGGCCGTCTTCCAGCACTTTCATCTGGTCGAACAGCCTGTCATAGGCCGGGTTGGCGTAGTTCGCCGTGTTTTCGCCGTCGTACTTGGTCTTGCCGGCGGTGGTGGTCAGCAGGAACAGAAAATTCTCGGCGTCGGGGTAGTCGGCGTTCCAGCCCAGCCAGAAGATCTGGTACTTGCCTTTGCGCACCTTGTCCTGGAACTGGTTGTTGTCGGTGGCGCGAACCTCCAGCTGGATGTCGATCTTGGCGAACTGCCGCACCACCCACTCGATGCGCGGCTTGTTCTCGGGCGTCGGCGCGGCGTAGAAGTCGTAATTCAGCACCAGCGGCTTGCCCGTCCGGGCGTCGCGGCCGTTGGGGTAGCCGGCCTCGGCCAGCAGGCGTTTGGCATCGGCGATGGGCCGGCGCACGACCTGGCCCGCCACCCGCTGGTGCGTCACCGGGTTCATGCCCGCCGGTGTTTCTTCCCGCGAACCGAAGATGCCCGGGGGCAAGGGGCTCATGGCCTCGGCGCCGGCCAGTTCAGGGAAGACTTTCGAGTACTCGGCCCAGTCGACGGCGATCGACAAGGCCTGTCGCAGCTTGCGATTGCGGGCCTTTTGCGCGGCGTCGCTGCTGTCGCCCACCACCGGGTCGAGCATGTTGAATGCGATGAAGTAGCTGTTGACATCAGAGCCGCGGTTCAGGCGAAAGCCCTTGTCCTGGTATTCCTGGCGCACGGACTCGGAATCCTGCATGCCGACCAGGTAATCCATGCCGGTGTCGGTGCGTTCGAAGACCTCGATGTCGTAGAAGCCCTGGCGGAACTTGCCGCGCCGCGGCGCGTCTTCGCGTTCGACATTGAAGATCAGCTTGTCGATGAAGGGGGTGCGCTTGCCGCAGTCGTCGAGCAGGCCCTTCTCCTTGTCGCCTTCGGCGCCTTCGCAGGGGTAAGGCTCGCCGCGGTAATTGGGGTTGCGCTGGAGCACGATGCGCCGCTCCTTGATGGTCTCGACCAGCATGTAGGGTCCGCTGCCCACCGGCCAGGTGTCCAGCGTCAGGTCGCGCTCGGCCATGCCGGGCTGGGCGTAGAAGGCATCCACCTCCCACGGCACGGGGGCCGTGAAGGGCAGCGTCATCCAGTAGCTCCACTGCGGGTACTTGCCCTTGATGCGCAGGCGCAGCAGGTGCTTTTGCGGGGCGCTGGCGCCGGCCAGTGGCCAGTGCCGGAAATCCAGGAAAGGCTTGTCCAGGCTGGCCTTGCTCAAGCCCTGCATCAGCTTGGCGTCTTCGGCCTTGATCTGCACCCCGTATTCCTTCAGGCCCACCAGGTACTCGGCAAAGGTGCTGAAGATGGGGGTCGTGATGCGCGTGGTGGCATGCCGCTTCAGGGCGTAGACGTAATCCTCGGCCACCACCTCGCGGCTGCCCTGCTGCTCGAAGTCGAGCGGCGTGCGCCGGTTGCCCAGCTCACCGGCTTTCATGCGGTGGTAGGCATAGACCCCTTGGGCGTCCTTGGCGAAGGCCGGGTGGGGTTGGTAGAGCATGCCGGGCTTGATGTGGACGTCGTAGACGCTCTCGGCCACGGCTTCGGCCGGCGCGTCGTCGGGCAGCGGCTGGCCGTTCTTGTCCAGGTAGTGCGGCTTGGCGATATCGACAGCCGATTTCGCCATCAGCTCGATGGGCCGCTTGAGGTAGTGGTAACCATAGGGTGGCTCGTAGATCGACAGCGTGTAAGGCGTCTCGTTGCTCCAGTAGGACGCTGTCGGGTCCAGATGGCGCGGCGAGCTGTCCTTGGCGGCCGTGTACAGGGTGTTCGACGCCGCGGCGTCGTGCGGCCAGGGGTTGTTGTCGCAGCCGGCGAGCACGCAGGCCGTCCAGGCAGCCAGCAGCCTGGCGATCGCTGCACGCGGTAGTGAGATCGGTCCGCGCATGCGGCCTCCGGGCAAGACGCCAGAAAACATCATTCTAGGGTCCAGGTTCAGGCGCCCCACCAGCCGATGAGCACGTTGCGCCCGTCGACCAGCAACTCGACGCGCCGCCCCACCGGCAGCGTCACTTTCGTGGCCACGTGGCCGAAGGGCAGCCCGGTCAGCACGGGTGGCTTGAGCAGGTCGCGCAGGTGGGCGACCGTTGTCTTCAGCGTGTAGCCGCGGTCCAGGGGCGTGGGCTTCCAGGCGCTGAAGGCGCCCAGCAGAACAGCCTTCTGGCGCGCCAGCACGCCGGCTTGATGCAGTTGCAGCAGACAGCGTTCGACGCGGTAGGGGTGCTCGTTGACATCCTCGATGAACAGGATGCCGCCCTTCACCTCGGGCCAATGCGGCGTGCCCAGCAGCGAACACAGCATCGTGAGGTTGCCGCCCCACAGCGTGCCGCGCGCGCCGACGCCGTCAAAACCGGCCTCGGTGCGAAAACCCACCGCTTCCAGCTCACCGGCCATCGCTTCGACGAAACAGTCGCGCGTCACGTCGTCGACGCCGCCGGCGGCCTCGCTGCGGCTGAAGTCGTCCAGCGCCATCGGCCCGTGCCAGCTGGCCGCACCGGTGTGCGCCAGCAGCCCCAGTTGCAAGGCGGTCAGGTCGCTGTAGCCGACCCAGCGCGTGCCCTGCTCCACGCTGCGCGCCAGCAGCTTCCAGTCGATGCCGTCGAGCAAGCGCGTCAGGCCGTAGCCGCCGCGCGTGGCCATCGCGATGGCCGGCGCGGCGCGCGCGACGCGGTGCAAGGCGGCCAGCCGCGTGGCGTCTTCGCCGCCGAAACGCTGGCTGCGGGCCAGCGCGGCTTCATCGAGTCGGGCGTCGAAACCGAGCGCTTGCAGGCGCTTCAAGGCCAGGCGCAAGGCGGCGGCTTGCGGCACGACGCCGGCTGGCGTGTACAGGGTCAGGGTGCTCATGCGGCAGGTCGGCTTTCGGTCAGGGGCAGCAGTTCGCCAGGCAGTTCGACAGCGACACCGACGGGGATGGCCTCGGGAGCCGTTGCGGCAGCTGGCGCCGCCGGAAAAGGATCAGCGGCCTGGCGTTCGGCCCGCTGCTGCGCGCGGCGTTCGGCGAAGAAGTCGCGCAGCAACTGGCTGCAGGATTCGGCCAGCACACCGCCGACCGCTGCGCTGTGGTGGTTCAGGCGCGCTTCGTCGAACAGGTTCAGCACCGAGCCGGCAGCGCCGGTCTTGGGGTCGGCGGCGCCGAACACCACGCGCTTGAAACGGGCGTGGATCAGGGCCATCGCGCACATCGCGCAGGGCTCCAGCGTCACGTAGAGCTCGCACTCGGGCAGGCGGTAGTTTTCGAGCAGCGCGGCGGCATGGCGCAGGGCGACGATCTCGGCATGCGCCGTGGGGTCGTGGGTGGTGATGGGCCGGTTGTAGCCCGTGGCCACCAGCTTGCCGTCGCGCAGGATGACGGCGCCCACCGGCACCTCGCCCACCAGCCAGGCGTTGTGCGCCTGGTCCAGCGCCAGGCGCATGCCGTATTCATCGGGGGTTTCGGGCTCGGACATGGCGGGTGCGGGATACGGCGGCGGGTGACGGCCAGATTGTGCAACCGCAGCCCGCAGGGGCAGGCCGGCGTCAGGCCGAACCCTTGCCGTTGCGGCCCTGCGTCAGGCGGTGCAGCACCTGCTGGCCCGATTCGGCCACGGTCTGCATCGTGGCTTCCAGCAAGGCCATCTCGCGCAGCGACTGACCGAAGGCCTGGTATTCGGCCGCTTGCGCTTCGGCCACCATGACCGGTGGCGCAGCGTCCTTCAGCGCCTGTGCCACCAGGCTGAAACTGCTGCGCAGTCGCTCGAGCTGCTCGCCCAGTAGCGCGGCATCGGCGGGCAAGGCGCCGGACTGCGCCAGCCGGTCCAGCGTCTGCAGCACCACCGCAAAAGCCCCGCTCTCGTGGGCTGCCACCAGTTGCGTGTCCAGGCTGCGCTGGGCGCCGCTGCCGATGGCGCGCAAGGACGCGTCGCGCAGGCCGTCGAGCTGGCGCTCCAGATGGCGGTTCAAGCCGCCGAGCCGGGCGCCGACGGCGACGACCTCGCTGAGGATCTTGTCCAGGTCGTTGACGATCAGCGCCACCCGGTCCAGGAAATGGTTGAGGTCCTGCGCCAGTTCCCCGAACTCGTCGGCGGTGTTGGCCGCGGCGCGCGGCGACAGGTCCATCACGCCGCGCGCCAGGCCGGAGACCGTGGAGCGCAAGGCCAGCAGCGGCTCCATGCGCACCTTCAGCAGAAAGAACAGCACGATGGTGTGGACCAGGATCTTCACGCTCAGGGCGCCGGCGGTCAGCCTGACTTCCTGCCACCACACCGCTTCCTTGCGCTCAAGGTAACTGCGCACCTGCACGATGCCCAGCACGTCACCGACTTGCGCCTTGACGTGGCAGCCCAGGCAGTACTGCTCGGCCTGCAAGGGGATCTGCGCCTGGCGGTTCTCGCCAACGGGCCAGCGCGCCGGCAGGCCCTTGGCGTCCATGTTGCGCGTGGCTTTCATCGATTCGACGGTGATGGCCGACGGCAGCACCGCGATCGACCAGCCCAGGCCGCCGTAGTTGCGTTCAAGGATGGGATAGACCGTCTGCGCGGCGGTCGGCCCGCCCGCGTTCAGCATGATGGACTTGACGTCTTCGGCCAGTTGCTGCGCGGCACGCTCGACCCGCGCCGGCTCGGCTTGGCTGAAGTCCCAGCGCAGCGCGGCATAGCGGATGGCCAGCTCGATGCCGGCCACCGCCAATAGCAGCAGGAAAAAGTCCCGGATCATGTGGAACATGAAGGACTGCTCGAAACGCCCGCTGCCCGCTTTGCTCATCGGTTTACCTCGTACTGCTGAAATTGCGTTGCGGATGATGGGGCCGAACCCATGCCGATGGCTGAGCCCGTGCGCATGGCCGCTGCCAGGGCCGGACTTCAGGCCGCGCGGCGCGCGTTCTGCGCGATGCCGTCGGCCAGGCGCGGCAGCAGTGGCGCCGGCAGGTCGTGGCCCATGCCGGGGATGAAATCCCCCTCGGCGCCCGCAATCCGCGCGGCCAGATCGTGCCCGGCTGCCACCGGCACCAGCGCGTCGGCCACACCGTGGATCACGCGTGTGGGCGTCTGGATGCGCGCCAGCAAGGGTGTGCGGTCGCCGTCGGCGGCCACGGCCATCAGCTGCCGCGCGGTGCCCGCGGGCCGGAAGGCGCGCTCGACGGCCGCTCGCAACCGTGCGCGCAGCGCTGGCGGGTCGGGCGGATAGGCCGGGCTGCCGATCAGGCCGAGCAGGCCCTCCAGGTGCTGGACGACGGCCTCGGTGTCACGCCCTTTCGGCCGTGACAGCAAGGCACCGCGCACCCGCAGCGAAGGCTGTGGCAGCCGGCGCGCGCCGCTGGTGGTCATGATCAGCGTCAGGCTCTTCACGCGCTCGGCGTGGTCGGCCGCGATGTGCTGCGCCACCATGCCGCCGAGTGAAGCGCCACAGATGTGCGCGCGCCGGATGCCCAGGGCGTCGAGCACGCCCACGGCGTCACCCGCCATGTCGCCCAGCGTGTAGGGCGCCGTCACCGGCAGGTGCAAGGCGTAGCGCATCGCTGCGGCCCCGATGGCCGGCTTGCCCAGGTGGTCGAAGCCGGCGCTCAGGCCAGCGTCGCGGTTGTCCATGCGCAGCACGCGAAAGCCGCGGCTGATCAGCAACTGCACCAGTTCCTGCGGCCAGGCGATCAACTGCATGCCCAGGCCCATGATCAGCAGCAGCGGTTCACCGCTGGCCGGGCCCTGGTCGTCCACCTCGATGCCGAGGCCGTTGGCGGCGATCTGCATCGCCGTTCAGACCCGTGAGGCGGCTTGCAGCGGCGAGTGGTGCGTCACCTTGTAGAACCAGCGCCGGGCGCCCGTCACGTCGAAGCGCTGCCAGTCCTGCGGGTCCTGCGCCAGCCGGTCGGCCACCGCGTACAGGGCCAGCGGGTTCATGCCCATGCCGATGTGGCTGGCGTGGACCTCGATGTTCTCGGTGTGCGGCGCTTGGGGGTTGATGCTGCATTGCCAGGCCACGATGCCGTCGGTCTTGCTGTAGATCGACGTCGTGGGGCAGGCCGGCGCCACGCGGATCTGCTCGATCAGCGCCGCGTTGTCCTGCACGGCCTGGCCGCTGACCATTTCGTAGAAACGCCAGGCGTTGGTGGCGCGCGGGTGGCCGGTGAAAGGCGTGCCCAGGGTGATGACGCAGCGCGCGTGTTCGGGCTGTTCCTTGGCGATCTCGCGGGCGTAGACGCCGCCCAGGCTCCAGCCGATCAGGCTGACGCGCTGGCGGTGTTTCGTCGCCACCTGCAGCACCTGTTCGCGGCAGCGGTCCAGCACGCCTTGCTTGGGGCCGAAGTTGAAGCCCTGGTGCCAGGGGTAAGGGGTGTAGCCGCGGTCGCGCAGGAAGTTGCGCAGCGGCACTGTCGTCAGGTCAGAAGCACCCAGGCCGGGGAAGACGATGACCGGGTGGCCATCGCCCATCGGCAGCTTGTTCAGCCAGGGTGCGGCGGCCAGCATGGCGGCGTATTCCCACGGGGCGCGGGCCTCCAGCATCATCAACCAGGTGCCGGGGGCGCTGACATCGGCGTGCGACAGCAGTTGCTCAGGCGTGTGGGGAACGGCGTTCGAGGTTTCGGGCTTGTGCTGGGCCGCCAGCGGACCCCGCGTCCGGCGGCGCGAAGAAAAAGTCATGCGCCGATGTTAGCCAGCGCGGCGGCGCGTCTTTGGAGCGGTCGCCCTAGTCACAGCCGCCGCTGCCGCCTTGCCGACCATGCCGCTCATCGCGTTGCCGATGCCACCGGCCAGGCCACTGGCCAGACGCTGGGTGGCCTTGCTGATCAGGCCTTGCTCGGGCGCGTCGTCGGTCTCGGCTTCGCCCGGCCGCGTCAGGGCGCGCAGGTCGTCGAAGGCGATGGCGATGGCATCGGCCAGCTCGCGCACATCGGGCATGGCCTGGGCATCGGCCATCAGACCGAAGTCCAGCGACTGGTCGTAGATTTGCACCGTGATGTTCAGCGCCATGCCGTGGACGATGATGGACGTCGGGTAGTTGGTGAGCATGCGCGCGCCGGCCATGTACAGCGGCAGCGGCGGCCCGGGCACGTTGCTGATGACGACATTGGCCAGCTGCGGGATGCGGTCGGCGACCTTGGCCTTGCCGTAGAGCGCGGTGGCCGCTTCGATCAGCCAGGGCACGCCCAGCGACGGGAAGTCGGTCGGCAGGATGCTCTTGATGCTGCCTATGCTGGACTTCATCGCCGCCGAGGCGGACTTGATGTGAGCCAGGCGCTTCTTCGGGTCGGACACATTCGTGCCCAGGCTGATGAAGCTCATCGAAGCCTGGTTGTCGGCCGTGGTGTCGCCCTTCTCGCGCAGCGAGATGGGCACGGCCGCGATCAGGCTCTTGCGCGGCAGTAGCTGGCGCTTGGCGTAGTAGCGGCGCAGCGCGCTGCTGCACAGCATCAGCACCATGTCGTTGATGGTCGCCCCGTGCGCGCGTCCCAGTTCCTTCAGCTCGGGCAGCGGCACGGTGACGCTGGCGAAGGCGCGGCCGGTGGTCACCGACCTGTTCAGCGGCGTGCGCGGCGCCAGCGTCAGGTTGCTGGGGCCCGATCTGCCGGTCAGCAGCGACGAGGTGGACACGGCCTTGCCCGCTGCATCCTTCAACGTGCCCACGGTGGCCGGCAGCTTGAGCACGATTTCGGCCACCTTCTGCGCCTGGCTGCCCAGCACGCCGCGCAGCATCTCGGTCATCTCCAGGCGGAAAGTCCTGGGCCGCTTGGACGGCACCATCTCGATGGTGCGCGGCACCGCCGTCACGTCGAGCAGCGCATGGGCCAGCGCGACAGCCGCCTGGCCGTCGACCGCCGCGTGGTGCAGCTGTGTGTACATGCCGACGCGCTTGCGGCCTTCGGGCGACGGCGCCAGGCCTTCGAAGACGTGGAACTTCCACAGCGGCTTCTTGCGGTCCAGCAGCACCGGGTGCAGCCGGGAGACCGCCGCTTCCAGTTCGGGCATGCCCGAGCCCGCCGGCAACTTGATCTCCACGATGTGCTGTTTCAGGTCGGGTTCGGCATCGACCCAGGCCGGGTTGGCCAGGTTCAGCGGCATCCACCAGACCTTGCAGCGCATCGGCATCAGCACCGGCAGGCGCGACGCCACATGGCGGCGCAGCGCCGTGATGAACTTGCCCTTGTAGCCCGCCGGCAGTTCGAAGACATGCAGGGCGCCGACGTGCATCGGCATCTCGGGGGTTTCGAGAAACAGGAACGTGGCGTCCAGACCCGACAGTTGCTTCATGGCGGCTCCCGCGCAGCGGGGCGCTGCGGGCAAGGCGATGCTAGGCCGCGGCCCGGCGGGGCTGGCTCGGGGGAGTCCCCTAGAAGGCCCTAGCGACGGCGGCGCAGGGCCAGCATTTCATTGCCAGCCAGGGCGAACAGCACCAGCACGCCGCCGCCCAGCACGGCCGCCGAGGGCGCTTCGTTGGCGCCCAGCCAGGCCCACAGCACGCCCAACACCACTTCCAGCAAACCCAGCAAGGCCATCTCGGGCCCGCTCAGCACGCGCGCGGCGGCCACCGCCATCAGGCAGGGTATGGCCAGTTGAACAGTGCCCAGCAGCGCCAGCAGCGACAGGTCGTGCGACGACGCTGCGAACGGCAGGGCCAGGGGCGCCATCACGGCGGCCGACAGCAGCGAGCCGATCAGCACCGCGCCCAGCATGTCGGGCGGGCTGTCCTGCCCCTTCAGGTGCTGCAGCAAAGTCCAGTTCACGGCCACGGCCACCGGCACGCACAGCGCCACGGCGGTGCCCAGCAGTTGGCGGGTATCGCCCGCCTGCAGGGCGTGACCGTACATCCAGGCGATGCCCACGCCGGCCAGCGCGATGGCGCCCCAGGTGCGCGCCGCCAGCCGGTGGCCGAGCACGACCCGCGCGCCCAGCGCCGTCAGCAGCGGCCCCAGCGCCAGCGTGACCAGCACGTTGGCCACGCTGGTCAGCGTCAGGGCCAGCATGAAGGCGGTGAACATTACCGCCCAGCACAGGCCCGACAGCCACAGCGCGCGGCCGCCCTGCAGCAGGATGCGGCGCAGTTCGGCCGGCCCGCGCATGCCGCTCAGCAGCAGCACCAGAGCGGTGGCGCTGAAGGCGCTGCGCCAGAAGGTGACTTCGAAGCCGCGCGCCGCTTCGAGCTGGCGGGTAACGACGCCTGCCATGCTCCACATCAGCGCGGCGGCCACCGTCACCCACACCGCCTGGCGGTGGCTCATCGCCCGTCTGCGGCCGGGGTGGGTCTCGATCCGATCAGCTGTTGACCGGGCGGCCTGAGCGCTTGCGCTCGTGCTCGGTCAGGAATCGCTTGCGCACGCGGATGCTCTTGGGCGTGATCTCGACCAGTTCGTCGTCCTCGATGAACTCGACACCGTATTCCAACGTGAGGTCGATGGGCGGCGTGATTTTGATCGCGTCTTCCTTGCCGCTGACGCGGAAGTTGGTCAGCTGCTTGGTGCGCGTGGCGTTGACCACGAGGTCGTTGTCGCGGCTGTGGATGCCGACGATCATGCCTTCGTAGACCGGGTCGTTCGGCTTGACGAACATGCGGCCCCGGTCGTCCAGCTTGCCCAGTGCATAGGTGAAGATCTCACCCGCGTCCATGCTGATCAGCACGCCGTTCTTGCGCCCGGCGATATCACCCTTGTGCGGCTCGTAGCCGTCGAAGATGTTGCTGATCAGGCCCGAACCTCGGGTCAGGTTCATGAATTCGTTGGAAAAGCCGATCAGGCCGCGCGCCGGGATGCGGTATTCCAGGCGCACGCGGCCGCGGCCGTCAGGCTCCATGTTGACCAGCTCGCCCTTGCGCTCGCCCAGGGCCTGCATCACGCCACCCTGGTGGAGTTCCTCGACGTCGGCGGTGACCAGCTCGATGGGCTCGTGCCTGACGCCGTCGACATCGTGGAAGACCACGCGCGGCTTGGACACGGCCAGCTCGTAGCCTTCACGGCGCATGTTCTCCAGTAGGATGGTCAGGTGCAGTTCGCCCCGGCCCATCACCTCGAAGATGCCGTCTTCGCTGGTTTCGCTGACGCGCAGCGCGACGTTGCTCTGCAGTTCTTTCTGCAGGCGGTCCCAGATCTGGCGGCTGGTGACGTACTTGCCTTCGCGGCCGGCCAGCGGGCTGGTGTTGACGCAGAAGTTCATCGTCAGCGTCGGCTCGTCGACCTTCAGCATCGGCAGCGGCGCGGGGTTGGCCACGTCGGTGACCGTGACACCGATGCCGATGGCGTCGATGCCGTTGACCAGCACGATGTCGCCCGGGCCGGCTTCCGTCGCCTGCACGCGGTCCAGACCCTGGAAGGTCAGCACCTGGTTGATGCGGCCCTTGGTGGACTTGCCGTCCGGCCCTTCCATCACCAGCACGTCCATGCCGGGCTTGATGGTGCCCTGGCCGATGCGGCCCACGCCGATGCGGCCGACGAAGGTGGAGTAGTCCAGCGCCGAGATCTGCAGTTGCAGCGGGGCGTCCGGGTCGCCGCGTTGCGCCGGCACGTGCTTCAGGATGGTGTCGAACAGGGCCGACATGTCGGGGCCCCACTGTTCGCCGCGCGCACCTTCGGTCAGCGAGGTCCAGCCATTGATGCCCGAGGCATAGACCACCGGGAAGTCGAGCTGTTCGTCGTTGGCGCCGAGCTTGTCGAACAGATCGAAAGCGGCGTTGATCACGGCGTCGGGCTTGGAGCCCGGCTTGTCCACCTTGTTGACCACGACGATGGGCTTCAAGCCCAGCGCCAGCGCCTTCTTGGTCACGAAGCGCGTCTGCGGCATCGGGCCTTCCTGGGCGTCGATCAACAGCACCACGCCGTCGACCATGCTCAGCGCGCGCTCGACTTCACCGCCGAAGTCCGCGTGGCCCGGGGTGTCGACGATGTTGATGTGCGTGCCCTGCCAGCTGACCGCGCAGTTCTTGGCCAGGATGGTGATGCCGCGCTCGCGTTCGATGGCGTTGCTGTCCATCACGGTGTCGACGACTTTTTCGTGTTCGGCGAAGGTGCCGCTCTGGCGCAGCAACTGGTCGACCATGGTGGTCTTGCCGTGGTCGACGTGGGCGATGATGGCAACGTTGCGGATGGCTCTTTGTGTCATGTCGGTAGGTCCTGAACTTCCTGAATTTCAATCGGGCTCAGCAGGCGGTCAGCGATCAGTTCGCCTGCGGTGATGTGGGCGGTGCCGAGAAAGGCCCGCGTGGGTGCTGCGCCCGGGTCTTCCGGCACCGGGCCTTGGCGGTAGACGCGCACCGCCAGGGCATCGGCCAGCGCCACGCGCCGGCGCAAGCCGCACAGGAAACGCCCGGCCTCGTCGTCGGGCAAGCGAACTTCGGGCCAGCCCGCCACCAGCACGTCGGCGGGCTGGATCCATGCGTCGCGCTCGGCTTCGGTCAGCGCCTGCAAGGCTTCAAGGGTGATGGCCTGCGCCACGTTCAAGCTGCCGCTCCCGGTGCGGCGCAAGCCTGCCAGGTGCGCGCCACAGCCCAACAGGGCACCGATGTCTTCGGCCAGCGTGCGGATGTAAGTGCCTTTGCTGCAGGCCACGTCGATGACCATTTCGGCATCCTGCCAGGACAGGATGTCGATCTGGTGAATCGTCACCGCACGCTTGGGTCTGTCGATTTCGATGCCGGCGCGGGCGTAGTCGTAGAGCGCCTTGCCGTCGTGCTTGAGCGCCGAATACATCGGCGGCAATTGCAGGATGGCGCCCGTCATCGCGCGGCAGGCGGCCGCTATCGCCGCGCGGTCGGTCTGCACGGGCCGCTCTTCGATGACCTCGCCCTCGCGGTCGCCGGTCGTCGTGCGCTGACCCAGCTTCAGCGTGGCGGTGTAGCGCTTGTCGGCGTCCAGGCTGATCTGCGAAAACTTGGTCGCTGCGCCGAAGCACAGCGGCAGCAGACCGGTGGCCAGCGGGTCCAGGGTGCCGGTGTGGCCGCCCTTCTCCGCACGCAGAATGCCGCGCGCTTTCTGCAAGGCATCGTTGCTCGTCCAGCCGATCGGCTTGTCGAGCAGCAGAACGCCGTGTAAAGGTCGCCGTGGCACGCGCGCGGCCCTCACCCCTGCCCTCTCCCGCAAGCGGGAGAGGGAGTGTGCCCCCTCTCCAGCTTGCGGGAGAGGGTTGGGGTGAGGGTATTCGCCAGCCATCAATCTTCCTTCGCGCGCACGCTGTTGGCCTTGGCGATCAGCGCCGACAGGTCGGCGGCGCGTTCGGTGGTCTTGTCGAAATGGAAGTGCAACGTCGGCACGGTGTGGATGGCCAGCTTCTTGAACAAGCCATTGCGGATGTAGCCCGCCGATTCGTTCAGCGCTGCCGCCGTGTCTTCGGGTTCGCCGACCATCACCGAGAAATAGACCTGGGCGTGGGCGTAGTCCGGCGTGACCTGGACGCTGTTGACCGTGACCATGCCGATACGCGGATCTTTCAGATCGCGGATCAGCAGGGCCACGTCGCGCTGTATCTGGTCAGCGACGCGGAAACTGCGGTTGGGGATGGCTCTTTTGTGTTTCATGCGGGTGTCTCGTCGTGGCGCCCACCAAGTGCAAACCCCGCCTCGTTGCGGAGGCGGGGTTTGCGGGTGAGGGCAAATCCGCCTTACAGCGTCCGGGCGACTTCCTTCACCTCGAAGAACTCCAACTGATCGCCTTCCTTGATGTCGTTGTAGTTCTTCAACTTGATGCCGCACTCGAAGCCGGATGCCACTTCGCGCACATCGTCCTTCAGGCGCTTCACCGATTCGACTTCGCCGGTGTAGATCACCACGTTCTCGCGCAGCAGGCGGAAGCGCGAATTGCGGATGACCTGGCCGGCGGTGATCATGCAACCCGCCACCGTGCCGATCTTGCTGGCCACGAACACCGTGCGGATCTCGGCCGTGCCGATGGTTTCTTCGCGCTGCTCCGGCGCCAGCATGCCGCCCATCGCGGCCTTGATCTCGTCGACCGCGTCGTAAATGATGTTGTAGTACTTGATGTCGACGCCGTTGCCCTCGGCCAGCTTGCGCGCACCGGCATCGGCCCGCACGTTGAAGCCGATGATGACGGCCTTGCTGGCGATGGCCAGGTTGATGTCGCTCTCGCTGATGCCGCCGACGGCCGCGTGCACGATCTGCACCTTGACCTCGGGCGTCGACAGCTTGAGCAGGCTCTGCGCCAGGGCTTCTTGCGAGCCTTGCACGTCGGCCTTGACGATCAGCGACAGCGTCTGCGCAGCGCCCTCGCCCATGTTCTCGAACATGCCTTCCAGCTTGGCAGCCTGGCGGCGGTTCAGGTTCACTTCGCGGTACTTGCCCTGGCGGAAGGTGGCGATTTCGCGGGCCCTGCGCTCGTCGTTGAGCACCATGAATTCGTCGCCGGCCTGCGGCACTTCGGTCAGGCCCTGGATTTCGACCGGCAGCGAAGGCCCGGCCGATTCGATGGTCTTGCCGTCCTCGTCGAGCATGGCCCGAACGCGACCGAAACTGGAGCCGGCCAGGACCACGTCGCCCTTGTTCAGCGTACCGCTCTGCACCAGGATGGTGGCCACCGGGCCGCGTCCCTTGTCCAGGCGGGCTTCGATGACCACGCCCTTGGCCGAAGCGATGCGCGGCGCCGTGAGTTCCAGCACCTCGGCCTGCAGCAGCACCTGTTCCAGCAGGGTGTCCACGCCTTCGCCGGTGCGCGCCGAAACCGGCACGAAGGGTGAATCGCCACCGAAGTCCTCGGGGATCACGCCCTCGGCCACCAGTTCGCTCTTCACGCGCTCCAGGTTGGCGTCGGGTTTGTCGATCTTGTTCATCGCCACGATGATGGGCACCCCGGCCGCCTTCGCGTGGGCGATGGCTTCCTTGGTCTGCGGCATCACGCCGTCGTCGGCCGCCACGACCAGGATCACCAGGTCGGTGGACTGCGCACCGCGCGCCCGCATCGCCGTGAAGGCGGCGTGGCCCGGGGTGTCCAGGAAGGTGATCATGCCGCGCGGCGTTTCGACGTGGTAAGCACCAATGTGCTGCGTGATGCCACCGGCTTCGCCCGCCGCCACACGGGCCCGGCGGATGTAGTCCAGCAGCGAGGTCTTGCCGTGGTCGACGTGACCCATGACGGTGACCACCGGCGCGCGGGGCAACTGTTCGGCCGCGTCGTGCAGCGCGGTTTCTTCTTCGGTGAAAGCTTCCGGGTCGTCCAGCTTGGCCGCCAGCGCCTTGTGGCCCATTTCCTCGACGACGATCATCGCCGTCTCCTGGTCGAGCTGCTGGTTGATGGTCACCATCTGGCCCAGCTTCATCAACTGCTTGATGACTTCGCTGGCCTTGACCGACATCTTGTGCGCCAGGTCGGCCACCGATATGGTTTCCGGCACGTGCACTTCCTGGATCAGCGTCTCAGGTGCCGGTGTGAAACCGCCACCCGAATCACCGCGGTCACCGCGACGACCGCCGGCACCGCCACGCGGCGCGCGCCAGCCCGGGCGTCCGGCACCGCCATCGGTGCGGCCCTTGAGGGCGGCCCGCTTCTTGGCCGCGTCGTCGGCCCAACTGGACGACAGCTTCTCGCTCTTGACCTGTTTCTTGTCACCCGGCTTGGCGACCGTCGCCGCACCCGGCACGCCCGGCTTGGCAGCGGGCTTGTGGATGGTGCCTTTGATGGCGTCCTTGGCCGCCGTGGCCGGGTCGGCCTTGACCTCTTCCGGCTTCTTGGCGATCAGCACCTTCTTCGGGCCGGCCATCATCGCGCGGATGGCGGCGGCTTCGGCTTCAGCGGCCTTGCGGCGGCGGGCCAGATCGTCAGCCTTGGCACTGTCTTCGGCGGCCTTGTCGGCAGCTTTCACCACGCGCAGCAGCGGCTTGGCGACCTCGACGGGCTTGGGCGGCTCTTCGGGGGTGACCGGCGCTGCAGGTGCAACTTCCGCCGGTGCCGCGGGTGCCACCGGTTCAGGCACCGCCGCCCGCTGGACAGCGCTCTTGCCGTTGGCCATGTCGGCTTCAGCATTGGCCGCAGCCTTGGTCTTCGCGGGCCTGGCCGGCTCCACGGCGGCGGCCTTGGCCAACAGCGCGGCGGCCTCGGCAGCGGCCTTGGCTTCTTCGGCAGCACGCGCAGCGGCGGCCACAGCAGCGGCCTCCGCGATCTCACGGGCGATGCGCTCTTGCTCTTCCCGCTGGCGGCGTGCCTCGGCCAGTTCCACTTCCTGCAGGCGGATGGCTTCGGCCTGGGCGCTGGCTTCTTCTTCGCGGCGCTGCAGGTCGAGCTCTTCGGCGCTGGGGCCGTCTTCCTCCGTGGCCGGCGACGCATCGTCACGCTTGACGAAGACGCGCTTCTTGCGCACCTCGACCTGGATGGTCCGGGCACGGCCGCTGGAGTCGGCCTGCTTGATCTCGGTCGACGTCTTCTTCGTCAGCGTGATCTTCTTGCGCTCGGCGCCAGCCACGGTGCCGTGCGACGTGCGCAGGAAATCGAGCAGACGTTCCTTGTCGGCTTCGGTCAGCGCGTCCTCGGGCGACTGCTTGGTCACCCCGGCCGATTGCAGTTGCTCGATCAGCGCCGTGGTCGGGCGGCCAAGCTGGGCAGCGAACTGGGCAACGGTGGTCACGGCCATGGGTACGGTTTCCTCGGGTATTCGGTGCAGGCAGGCAAGCGGTTCAGCAGGGTCATCAAACAGTGAACCAGTGCTCGCGTGCCTTCATGATGATCGTCTTGGCTTGCTCGTCGCCGATGCCCGACATCTCGGTCAGTTCATCGACGGCCAGGTCGGCCAGGTCGTCACGGGTGTGGATGCCGCCTTCGGTCAGCTTGGCGATCAGTTCGGGCGTCAGGCCTTCCAGGTCGCGCAAATTCTGCGAGACCTCGCCAGCGTCCTCTTCCTTCTTGATTTCCATCGTCAGCAAGGCGTCCTTGGCACGGGTGCGCAGTTCGTGCACCGTGTCTTCGTCGAAGCTTTCGATTTCCAGCATCTCGGTCAGCGGCACATAGGCCACTTCTTCCAGGCTGGTGAAGCCTTCGGCGATCAGGATGTCGGCCACCTCGGCGTCGACGTCGAGCTTCTCGACGAAGAGCGCACGCACCGAGTCGCTCTCGGTGGCCTGCTTGGCCTGCGACTCTTCGGCCGTCATGATGTTGATGCGCCAGCCGGTCAGTTCGGACGCCAGGCGCACGTTCTGGCCGCCGCGGCCGATGGCGATGGCGAGGTTCTCTTCGTCCACCACCACGTCCATGGCGTGGCGCTCTTCGTCGACCACGATGGACTGCACATTGGCCGGGGCCAGCGCGCCGATGACGAACTGCGCCGGGTCGTCGGACCACAGCACGATGTCGACGCGCTCGCCGGCGATCTCATTGGTCACGGCGTTGACGCGCGAACCCCGCACGCCGACGCAGGTGCCGATGGGGTCGACGCGGCGATCATGGCTGACCACGGCGATCTTGGCGCGGCTGCCCGGGTCACGGGCGCAGCTCTTGATTTCCAGCAGGCCCTGTTCGATCTCGGGCACTTCCTGGGCGAAGAGCTCGATCATGAAACCCGGCGCGCTGCGCGACAGCATGATCTGCGGGCCGCGCTGCGTGGCGTCGATGCCCTGCAGGAAAGCCCGCACGCGGTCGCCGCTGCGCAGGTTTTCCTTGGGGATCATCTCGCTGCGCTTGAGGCGCCCTTCGACGCGGCCGCTCTCGACGATGATGTCGCCCTTGTCCAGGCGCTTCACCGTGCCGACGAAGATCTTCTCGCCGCGGGCCAGGAAGTCGTTCAACAGCTGTTCGCGCTCGGCATCGCGGATCTTCTGCAGGATGACCTGCTTGGCGGCCTGCGCACCGATGCGCCCGATCGTCAGCGACTCGATGGCCTCTTCGATGTAGTCGCCTTCCTCGATGTCGGGGATACGGTCCAGTGCGTCGGACAGCAGTTCCTCGGCATCGGGGTTCTGCAGGCCCGCGCTGTCGGGCACCACCAGCCAGCGGCGGAAGGTCTCGTACTCGCCCGTGTCACGGTCGACGGCGACACGGATGTCGACCTCTCCCCCGTTGAGCTTCTTCGTCGCTTGCGCCAGCGCCGCCTCGACCGCGCCGAACACGACGTCACGGTCCACGGTCTTCTCGCGCGAGATGGCGTCCACCAGCATCAACATTTCGCGATTCATCGGTCCTCTAGCCTCCATCTGTGCCCGCTGTGCTCACCGGATGTGGTGGCACAGCGGCCTGGTCGTTTTCCGCGGCGGTGCCGGCGGATTTGCGACCTTTGAAATCCAACACGGGCACCAAGCGGGCCTCGCGCACTTCTTCGAACTTGAACCCCAAGACCTGCTCGGTCTTGCCGGCCTTGAAAACCAGACTCCAGCCGGATGGGGCTGCCGCTTCGGCTGCCCCTTCGGCGGCCAACTCATCCGCCTGGGCGTGGCCCAGCACGCCTTCCCAGACCTTGCGGCCCTCGAAAGGCGTCTTCAGCGTGATCTTCACAACCTGCCCGGCGAAGCGCTCGAAGTCGGCTTCGCTCTTCAGCGGCCGGTCGAGACCCGGCGACGAGACTTCGAGCCGGGCGTAATCCATGTCCTCGACTTCAAGGGCGTACTGCAACTGCCGCGTGACCTGCTCGCAATCCTCGACCAGGATGAACTCGCTGGGCGCGGTGTAGCAGCGGCCCGGGATGCGGTCGATGGTGATGCGCAGCAGACCCCGCTGGGCGCGCTCGATCTCGATCAACTCGAAGCCCTGGCCGGCGACGGTGGCGATGATCGCTTCGCGCCAGCCCAGGCGCGGCCCGCTCGGGATCTCGCGCGGTGGCGGCGCCGGGCGGTCAGGCCGGCCGGCGCGGCTGGGCCGCCCGGCAGGCGCAGCAGCGCCAGTGCGCTGACGTTGGGTTGCTGCCCCGCGTGCGCTCTTGCCTGCTGCCTTGCTGTTGCCTGATGCCTGCCTCAAACCTTGCTTGTCCTTGATCCTGCTGATCGCGACGCTCTACCCTTGCCGCCGGGGCGAGCCGCCAAGATCAACCTTTCGGTAGGCCCCACCCCGTTTAGAACGGTTTGAAACGTTTTGACACGTTTCAGCCCGTTTCGGCACGTTCGGCAGCAGCGCAGTGAAAGACGATCAAGCAAAAAAAATGGGCTGGAAAATTCCGCCCACTTCAGCTTTACCCGGAAAGCCCGGAGTATAGCTGCCCAATTTGTCACGGGCAATACCGATGCGGCGCTGCACCCATCGCGTGCCAGAATCGCGCCCGTTTCAAGACCCCCTCATTCTTCCCTTTTTGGTTACGGAGACACCCATGGGCTTCCTCGCTGGCAAGCGCTTTCTGATCACGGGCGTGCTGTCCAACCGCTCCATCGCCTACGGCATCGCGCGGGCGTGCAAGGCCCAGGGTGCCGAGCTGGCTTTCAGCTACGTCGGCGAGCGCTTTCGCGAACGCATCACGGGCTATGCCGCCGAATTCAATTCCAAGCTGGTCTACGAGTGCGACGTCGCCGACGACGCGCAGATCGCCCGCGTTTTCGAGCAACTGGGCGCTGCATGGGGGCAGTTCGACGGCTTTGTGCACTCGATCGGCTTTGCCCCGCGCGAGGCCATCGCTGGCGACTTCCTCGACGGCCTGTCGCGCGAGGGCTTTCGCATCGCCCACGACATCTCGGCCTACAGCTTCCCGGCCATGGCCAAGGCCGCCCTGCCCTACCTGCGGCCCAACGCGGCCCTGCTGACCTTGAGCTACCTGGGCTCGCAGCGGGCGGTGCCCAACTACAACACCATGGGCCTGGCCAAGGCTTCGCTGGAGGCCAGCGTGCGCTACCTGGCGGCCAGCCTGGGCCCGCGCGGCTGCCGCGTGAACGGCATCTCGGCCGGCCCCATCAAGACGCTGGCCGCAGCCGGCATCAAGGACTTCGGCAAGCTGCTGGGCGCGGTGGCGCAGATGTCGCCGCTGGGTCGCAACGTGACCATCGACGACGTCGGCAACGTGGCCGCCTTCCTGCTGTCCGACCTGGCCGCCGGCGTGACCGCCGAAATCACCTACGTCGACGGCGGCTTCAGCCACGCGATGAGCGCCGTGGCTGCAGACGCGGGCTGATTCAGATCCTGACGCAGTCGACGAAGTACTTGCGCTCGGCGCCCGGTGCTTCGTCTTCGACCAGCCCGTGCACGTCGGTGTCGAAGCCCGGGAAAGCGGCGTTGAACTCGCGCACGAAGCGCAGGTAGTCGACGATCTTCTTGTTGAAGCGTTCGCCCGGAATCAGCAAGGGGATGCCCGGCGGGTAAGGCGTCAGCAGGCTGGTCGTGATGCGGCCTTCGAGCTCGTCGATGCCCACCCGTTCGGTGGTGCGCCGCGCGATGTGCGCGAAGGCGTCGCTCGGCTTCATCGCCGGCTGCAGGTCGGACAAATACATCTCGGTGGTCAGCCGCGCGATGTCGCCCTTGGCGTACATGCCGTGGATGCTCTGGCACAGGTCGCGCAGCCCCATGCGTTCGTACTTGGGGTGGGCCTGGCAGAACTCCGGCAGGATGCGCCACATCGGCGCGTTCTTGTCGTAGTCGTCCTTGAACTGCTGCAGCGCGGTGAGCAGTGAATTCCAGCGGCCCTTGGTGATGCCGATGGTGAACATGATGAAGAAGGAATACAGGCCTGTCTTCTCGACCACCACGCCGTGCTCGGCCAGGAACTTGGTGACGATGGACGCCGGAATGCCCGTGGTGGCGAAGGTGCCGGCCACGTCCAGGCCCGGCGTGACGATGGTGCACTTGATGGGGTCCAGCAGGTTGAAGCCTTCGGTCATCTGACCGAAGCCGTGCCACTTGTCGCCGGCCTTCAGCACCCAGTCATCGGAACGGCCGATGCCTTCGTCGACCATGTGGTCGGGACCCCAGACGGTGAACCACCAGTCCTTGCCGAATTCCTCGTCGACCTTGCGCATGGCGCGGCGGAAGTCCATCGACTCGGCGATGCTTTCTTCCACCAGCGCCGGCCCGCCCGGCGCTTCCATCATCGCGGCGGCCACGTCGCAGCTGGCGATGATGGCGTACTGCGGGCTGGTGCTGGTGTGCATCAGATAGGCCTCGTTGAAGAGGTGGCGGTCCAGCTTGCGCTCACGGGCATCCTGCACCAGCACCTGGCTGGCCTGGCTGAGGCCGGCCAGCAGCTTGTGCGTGGACTGCGTTGCGAAGACCAGCTGGTCCTTGGGGCGCGGCCGGTTCTTGCCCATCGAATGGAAGGTGCCGTAGAACTTGTGGAAGGCGGCGTGCGGCAGCCAGGCTTCGTCGAAGTGCAGCGTGTCGACATAGCCGTCCAGCGCGTGCTTGATGGTCTCGGTGTTGTAGAGCACGCCGTCGTAGGTGCTCTGCGTCAGCGTCAGGATGCGCGGCTTGCAGGCGTCGGCGTCGACGCCCGCCAGCAGCGGGTTGGCGGCGATCTTGCGGCGGATGGTCTCGGGCTGGAATTCGCTTTCCGGTATCGGCCCGATGATGCCCAGGTGGTTGCGCGTGGGCGTCAGGAAGACCGGCACGGCGCCGGTCATGATGATGCTGTGCAGCACGCTGACGTGGCAGTTGCGGTCCACCACCACCACGTCGCCTGGCGCCACGGTGTGGTGCCAGACCATCTTGTTCGACGTGCTGGTCCCGTTGGTCACGAAGAAGCAGTGGTCGGCGTTGAAGATGCGCGCGGCGTTGCGCTCGCTCTGCAGCACCGGGCCGCTGTGGTCGAGCAGCTGGCCGAGTTCCTCGACCGCGTTGCAGACGTCGGCGCGCAGCATGTTCTCGCCGAAGAACTGGTGGAACATCTGGCCGACCGGGCTCTTCAGGAAGGCGACGCCGCCGCTGTGCCCCGGGCAGTGCCAGGAGTAGGAGCCGTCCTGCGCATAGTCCATCAGCGCCTTGAAGAAGGGCGGCGCCAGGCCGTCGAGGTAGCTCTTGGCCTCGCGGATGATGTGACGCGCGACGAATTCCGGCGTGTCCTCGAACATGTGGATGAAGCCGTGCAACTCGCGCAGGATGTCGTTGGGGATGTGCTGGCTGGTGCGCGTTTCGCCGTAGATGTAGATCGGGATGTCGGCGTTCTTGAAGCGGATTTCCTCGATGAACTTGCGCAGGTTCAGCACCGCCGGGTCCAGTTCGGGGCCGGGGGTGAATTCCTCATCGTCGATGGACAGGATGAACACGCTGGCGCGGCTTTGCTGCTGGGCGAACTGGCTCAGGTCGCCGTAGCTGGTGGCGCCCAGCACTTCGAAGCCCTCTTTCTCTATGGCCGAAGCCAGGGCGCGGATGCCGAAGCCCGAGGTGTTTTCCGAGCGGAAGTCTTCGTCGATGATGACGATGGGGAAGCGGAAGCGAAGCATCGGCGGGCCTTGGGACAGGAAAGAAAAGAGCGCGAAGTGTAGGGTCGCGGTGTTACAGCAGGAAATGCCGTGACTACACTGCGACTGCACCGTCGGTGCAGCAATGGCGACAGGAGACAACGCGTGGACTGGAGCACCTCGACAGGGTGGTGGCTGGCGGCTGGCGTGCTGGTGGCAGCCGAGCTGGCCAGCGGCACTTTTTACCTGCTGATGCTGGGCCTGGGCTGTGCAGCTGGGGCACTGGCTGCGCATGCCGGGCTGGCCGTCACCCGGCAGATGGTAGCCGCCGCCGTCGTCGGCGCGGGCGCCACCGCGGCCTGGCACCTGAAGCGCAAACAGGCACCCGCTGCCGCGCCGGCCGAAAGCAACCGCGATGTCAATCTCGACATCGGCCAGCGCCTGCATGTCGCGCACTGGACGGCCGAAGGATCGGCCCGCGCGCACTACCGCGGCGCCAGTTGGGCCGTGCGCTACGCCGGCAGTGGCGTGCCGCAGGCCGGCGAGCACGTCATCGTGGCCCTGAATGGCAGCGAACTGCGCGTCGCGCCGGTCGCTGCAAACTGAATCCCCTGAGAAAGCACCACGGAAATCGCCCTCATCCTCGCTGTCATCGCCGTCATCTTCATCGTCCGTTCGCTGAAGATCGTGCCGCAGCAACACGCCTGGGTGGTGGAACGGCTGGGCAAGTACGACCGCACGCTGACACCCGGACTGAGCTTCGTCTTCCCCTTCGTCGACCGCGTGGCCTACAAGCATTCGCTGAAGGAAGTGCCACTGGATGTGCCCAGCCAGGTCTGCATCACCAAGGACAACACCCAGCTGACGGTGGACGGCATCCTCTACTTCCAGGTCACCGACCCGATGCGCGCCAGCTACGGCAGCAGCAACTACATCGTGGCCATCACCCAGCTGGCGCAGACCACGCTGCGCAGCGTGATCGGCAAGATGGAACTGGACAAGACCTTCGAAGAGCGCACCCACATCAATGCCGGCGTGGTCGAAGCGCTGGACGAGGCGGCGCTGAACTGGGGCGTCAAGGTGCTGCGCTACGAGATCAAGGACCTGACGCCGCCAGCCGCTATCCTGCACGCCATGCAGGCGCAGATCACGGCCGAGCGCGAAAAGCGCGCGCTGATCGCGGCCAGCGAAGGCCGCCGCCAGGAGCAGATCAACATCGCCACTGGCGAACGCGAAGCCTTCATCGCGCGCAGCGAAGGCGCCAAGCAGGCCGAGATCAACAAGGCCATCGGCGAAGCGGCGGCCATCACCGCGGTGGCCGACGCCACGGCCGACGCCATCCGCAAGATCGCGGCGGCCATCCAGCAGCCGGGTGGCGAACAGGCGGTGCAGTTGAAGGTCGCCGAGAAAGCGGTGGACGCCTACAGCCATCTGGCCAAGACCAACAACACCATGATCGTGCCGGGCAACATGGGCGAGGTGGCAGGCCTGATCGGCACCGCCATGACCTTGCTCAACCGCAGCCCGGCCATCGCCAAGCCCGCCGCATGAAGACTGCACTCAATGTGCTGGGCACGCCCTTGGTGGCCTGCTCCTACGACCCGCTGACCGGCTGGCTGCGCGACGGCTGCTGCCAGACCGACGCGCACGACCACGGCAGCCATGTCGTCTGCGCCCGCATGACGGTGGGCTTTCTGAACTTCCAGATGGAGCGCGGCAACGACCTCATCACGGCTCGCCCGGAATACCGCTTTCGCGGGCTGAAGCCGGGTGACCGCTGGTGCGTTTGCGTGCTGCGCTGGCGCGAGGCCTACGAGGCCGGTTGCGCGCCACCGGTCGTGCTCGAGTGCACGCACGCCAGGGCGCTGGAGTTCGTGCTGCTCGACTGGTTGCGCAAGCATGCGGAGGCGCCTGCCGCCCAAGGCTAGAATCGTCCCTGCTCCGAACGCTGTTTCGGACAACGGAAGGGTGGATGAGCGGCTTAAGTCGCACGCCTGGAAAGCGTGTGGGGGTTAACAGCCCCCCGCGGGTTCGAATCCCGCCCCTTCCGCCAGGCCACTCCCTCACCCAGGCGCACAACCGTGCAGCGAAGGCGTAGCGGAAGAAGTCCTGGGTCCTTGAAGGGCTGGGCCTCGCAACCGAAGGCCCTGAATCGCCGGGTTGCGCCGACCGCAGCGCCTCTGGGGCCGGCTCACACCATCAGCATGCCGCCGTCCAGCTGGATCGACTGGCCGGTCATGCCGTCGCTCTCGGCAGAACCGAGGTAGACGGCCAGGTGCGCGATTTCCTGCGGCTGCAGGAAGCGCCGCAGCGGCACCCGGGCCTTGCCGTTGGCCAGGATCTGCTCGAAGCTCAGACCGGTGATGGCCGCGTGCGCGCTGAAGGACTGCAGCATGTCGGTCTCGACGAAGCCCGGGCAGATGGCGTTGATGCAGATGCCCAGCGGCCCCAGTTCCAGTGCCGCGCAGCGCGTCAGCCCGACCAGCGCGTGCTTGCTGGCGTTGTAGGCGCTCTGGTTCATCGAGCCGCCCTTGCCGGCGGTGCTGGCGATGTTGACCACCTTGCCGGCGCCCTGGGCGCGCATCTGCCGCAGGCTCAACTGCAGGATGAACCGCCCCGGGTATCGCGGAGGCCCGTTGGGTTAAGTCAGGCCGCCACCTCGGTGGCCTGACTGGCGAGATGCCGGTAGTAGTTTGCCTCGGCCTCGGCGGGCGGGATATGGCCGATGGGTTCGAGCAGTCGGTGGTTGTTGAACCATGCCACCCATTCCAGGGTTGCCAGTTCCACCGCCTCCTTGGTTTTCCAGGGTGCGCGGCGGTGGATCAGCTCGGCCTTGTAGAGCCCGTTGATCGTCTCGGCCAGCGCGTTGTCGTAGCTGTCGCCCTTGCTGCCCACCGACGGCTCCACACCTGCTTCGGCAAGACGCTCGCTATAGCGAATAGAAACGTATTGCGACCCTCGATCCGAGTGATGCACCAGGCTGCTGTCGCGCTCGGGTTGCCGGGCATGGCGTCGAGCGAGAAGCGCGCGCCGACCTCGGCCACCCGCTCGGCGCCCTTGGTGATGACGATGAAGTTGACGATCGTCAGGATCAGGAAGATGACGATGCCGACCACCAGGTTGCCGCCGACGACGAACTCGCCGAAGGCCTCGACGATGTGGCCGGCGTCGCCGTTGAGCAGGATCAGCCGGGTCGTCGAGATCGAGATCGACAGCCGGAACAGCGTGGTGATCAGCAGCACCGCCGGGAAGGCGGCGAAGTCCAGCGGCGACTTCAGGTAGACCGCCACCATCAGCAGCACCACCGAGATGCTCATGTTGAAGGCGATCAGCACGTCGACCAGCCAGGTCGGCAGCGGCACGATCATCATGAAGATGACCGAGACGATGAAGACCGCCAGGACCACGTCCTGGCGCTCGCGCAGCATGTCGGACAGCTTGGCGAGGTTCATCAGAGGTCTTCGCTCCAGGTCAGGTCGTCGACCCGCTTCTGCAGCGGAATCAGGGTGCCGGCCTTCTGCTCGGGGCTGGCAAAGGCGTCGTCGGGGATGGACTTCAGCAGGTTGCGAAAACCCTGGAAGAACAGGATCTGGCGCTGCAGCGGCTGCTCGCGCGTCAGCGCCTCGAAACCGGGGAACTCGCGCAGCGGCTGCTCGATGTAGTCCAGCGTGGACTGCATCAGACCCGCCGCTTCAGGCCCTGGCGCCTTGGGCATCATCTTGGCCAGCTTGTCCAGGCCCTGGCTCAGCGTGTTGAAGACGCGGAAGCCCTTGAGCTCGAGCAGGATCAGCTGCAACTGCACCTTCTCGCCGCCCGAGGTCTGCTTGGCCAGGTCGGCTGCCACCGCCTCGGTCAGGTACTTGCGCCAGTCGCTGACGCTGGCGATACCCTCGGACTGGCCCAGCCGCTGGAAGGTCTGCAACACGCTCTGGCTGGAAGCGATCGAATCCTCGTAGAGCCCCAGGATGCGCTGCGCCGAATCGGGCGGCGCCGAGCTTTGCAGCACGCCGGCGATGTTGATGGCGGCGGTCAGGCCGGCTTCATGCTGCAGCGCGTAATCCTCGACCGCCGGCCGGCCGAAGCCCAGGCGCTGCAGCTCGGGGTCGGTCTTGGACAGCTCGGCCAATTCGGCCATCAGCGCCAGTGCCTTCTGCGGCGAGCCGCCGGTGAACTTGCGCAGCGCTTCTTCGAGCGGCTGGCCGCCACCCCGGATGGCTTGCTGCACCAGCTGGTCGCGCAGCGCCTTGGCGTCCTGCTGGTTCTGGTCGGCCGCGCCACCCTGCGCCTTCAGCGATTCGCGGATCAGCTCGCTGATCAGGTCTGCGAAGTTCTCGTCGGCCTCGCCTTCGACCTCGTCGGCACCGCCCAGCGCCTCGGCCCGCATGAAGCCGAGTTCCTCGGCCATGTCGGCCATCATCGCCGCCGGGTCGCTGACGACCACGGCGTCGGTGCGGGCCTTCTCCGGCACCGGCGCCGTTTCGCGCAGGCGCGCAGCCGACGCGGCGATCGATCGATCGACCGAATTCTGGAAGGAAGGGGAGATGGTAGCCATGCTAGACGTTAGTCTAGACGATGTCAGCCCTCTCTTTTGCCCCCGCCCTGACCCGATGTGCCCTCAGGTTGGATGCGCCGCGCTCGATGCCCAGTTGCCCAGCGCCGGCCGCAGCGCGCGCCCCAGCGGTAGACCCGCAGATAGGGCTTGAGCGCGTCCCTGCCTTCGCGGATGCCGAAGCCGTTCAGGGCCAGCTTTTTGGCATAGCCGTCGGCCAGGACTTTCAACTCCTCGACGCGCCGGTCGGCGATGGCGTCGTTGGTTTGCGCCAGGCGTTCTTGAAGTGCTGAGAGGCTCAGGCCTTGGAAGGATGAAGTCATGTTTTCAGAGGTCATCGCTGGAGCGTACTCCTAGTCGTGCGGGGCGACCGGCCGGCTCCGCTGCGGCATCCGGCTGTTCGGTCAGATGGGCCTGGCTCTCGCTGTCATCGTGCAACTCGGCGCGGGCCCGCGCCAGCGCCATCCAGACGGCCAGCGGCAGGCGCATGGGCTGCCGCGGCGCGGGGCGCGCGACTTCCAACTGCCCCTCGGCGGCGAGCATCACACCATAGGCCGCAGGAATCTCCTCGGGCTGGCCGATGCCCTGCCGGATGACGTACCAGCACTGGCTGGACAGGGCGCGATAGGCCTCGCGCTTGGCCTCGTTGCGCAGATCGCTCAGCAGGTCGGCGCGGTGGACCTTGATCTCGTGGACGATGGGCTCCACGTGGTCCTCGAGCGTGGTGTGCCGGATCGAGTAGACGTCCGGCATCACCACCGGCCAGGTCCGGGCCGCCGCCAGCGGTGGCGCCCGCAGGCTGAGGCCGCGCCACACGATGCGCCCGGCCCGCTGCATCTCGAGCGCCACGCGCGCGACCAGGTCTTCGTGCGCGCTGCGCGCCGAGCGGTTCTTCCGGGTGGTCTCGGCGATGACGCGGATGCCGGCATCGCTCACGCGCAGGCGCTCGCGCCCGTCGCCATCCTCGCGGCGCTCCAGCAGGCCGGCCGCCAGCAGTTCGACTTCGACCAGATCCTGGAACGGCCAACCCGCCGACCGCCACATCAGACGCAAACGCCGTCGGTGGCCGACCGTGAGGGCCAGGTCCAAGCTCATGTCGACAGCTGCACGATGTCCTCCAGGCGCGTGGTGTAACGCGGCGACCGCCGTTCCTGCCGGCCGCCGTGATCGCCGTTGCGGGTCTGGTGGGCGGCGCTGGCCACGTCGACGGTGCCGCGCCCGAAACGGCGGTTGAGCAGGTCCACCGCGCCCATCAGTCGCGCGGGGTCTGCACGCGCGCGCTCAGGGGCCGCCTCGGTCGGTCCGGCCAGGTCCAGTTCAGCCTGATGCTGCCCTTCAGCTTGCAACTCGAGCAGCATCACGCCGGCCTTCGCGTAGCGGTGGCCAGCCCGGTACAGGCCCTGCACCGCCTGCACGGCGGCGCCGATGATCACGCGCGTGTCGGCCGACGGTCGCTGCAGCGGCAGCGTCACGCTCGGGCTGTGCTGCGCGTCTTGGTTCCTGAACGGGCTGGTCGCGATGAAGACGTGGACCGCGCCGGCCCGGGCGCCTAACTGGCGGGCCTTCTCGGCCACGCGCGTCGCGAACTGGCTGACCACCTCGACCAGGCCGGCCAGCTCCGTGACCGGGGCGCCGAAGGAGCGCGAGCACATGATCTGCTGCTGCGCTGCGGCTTGGTGGTCGATCGCCAGACAGGGTGTGCCGCGCAGCTCGAGCAGGGTCTTGTGCAGCACCACGCCGAACTGCTTGCGCAGCGTCGCCGCGTCGGCCCTGAGCAGATCCAGCACGCTGTGCACGCCGCCCTCATTCAGCCTGGCGGTCGTACGCCGGCCCACGCCCCAGACGTGGCCGACTTCGGTCGCCGCCAAGACCGGGTGCAGTTCGGCCGGCGTCAGGGCTGCGAGGTTGCAGACCTGCGCAAACCGCGCGTCGTAGCTGCCGGGCTTGCGTTCGGCCATCTTCGCGATGTGATTGGCCAGCTTGGCCAGCGTCTTGGTGGGGCCGAAGCCGACGCTGGTGGGCAGGCCGGTCCACTGCAGGACGCGCTCGCGCATCTCGCGCCCGACCGGGGCCAGATCGCCGGGCATGCCGGCGAAGTCGAGGAAGGATTCATCGATGCTGTAGACCTCCTGCCGCGGCGCATAGCGGGCCACCAGGCTCATCATGCGGCTGGACATGTCGCCGTACAACTCGAAGTTGGCCGACAAGGCGATGAGCCCGGCCTGGCGCTCGAGGTGGCGGACCTGGAACCAGGGCTGCGCCATCTTCACGCCCAGGTCCTTGGCCTCGTTGCTGCGGGCGATGCAGGCGCCGTCGTTGTTCGACAGCACCACCACGGGCCGGCCGATCAAGGCCGGGCGGAAGACCCGCTCGCAGCTGACGTACATGTTGTTGACATCGACCAGCGCGTACATGTCCCCGGCTCGCTTCCGCTCACACGGGCATGGGCTTGATGACCTGGGTCACGACGCCCCAGAGCTGGAACCCGGCGCTCTCGCCGGCCACGATGTCGGCGCCACCGGCCGGGCCGGCCCGCAAGCGGATGTCCCGGCCTTGCTTGAACAGCTGGCGGCAGGTGAATTCCCCGTCGCTCACGGCGATGACCACATGCCCATGCGCCGGCGTGATCGCGCGGTCGATCAGCAGCAGGTCGCCGGCGTCGATGCCGAAGGCCTGCATGGCGTGACTGGCGGCGCGCATCAGGAAGGTCGCCTGCGGATGGGGAACCAGGATGTCGTTGAGGTCCAGCCGCGTGACCCCGCTGTCGCCGGCCGGCGAGCCGAAGCCGATGGCCACGCTGGCCCGGGTCGCGCCGCTGGCAGCGCCCGGGTCGCGCCCGACCCGGATGAAGTCCGGTGCGGCGCCATCGATACTGTTCATGCATCCAGTATAGCCAGCCCGGCTGGGCCTGCGTCGTCGGGCCACGGCGTCCTGATGACAATGCGGCCATGCCCCTGCCCCTGCCCTCACCTGCCGACGCCCACGCCGCGGCAGCGAGTACGGCAGAAGGCAAGGCAGAACCGGCCTGGACCTACACGGTCTCGGTCCGCTCGCTGTGCGAGTTCACCGCCAAGCGCGGTGACCTGGACCGGCGCTTCACGCCTTCGGCGACCGCGCTGGAGGGCATGCAGGGCCAGCAGACGGTGGCCAACCGCCGTGGCCAGGACTACGAGACCGAGATAGCCCTGGAGGGCCTGTGCGGCCCGCTGCGCGTGCGCGGCCGTGCCGACGGCTACGACCCGCGCCGGCGCTGCCTGGAAGAGATCAAGACCCTGCGCGGTCACCCGGACGAGATCCCGCCCAACCGGCGGCAGTTGCACTGGGCGCAGTTGCAGACCTACGGCGCCCTGTTCTGCCGCGCCCGCCAGCTGCAGGAGGTGGCGCTGGCGCTGGTGTACTTCGACACGGTGGCCCAGACCGAGGTGGAACTGCGCCAGGTCTATGGCGCCGCAGAGCTGGAACAGCTGCTCGAGGAGCGCTGCGCCGGGTTCGCGGCTTGGGCCCAGCAGGAGGCGGAACACCGTGCCGGGCGCGACGCCGCACTGCGCGGGCTGGCGTTTCCCGAAAGCGCATTCCGCCAGGGGCAGCGCGACCTGGCGGAAGCGGTCTACCGCACTGCGGCCAACCGGCGCAGCCTGCTGGCCCAGGCGCCGACCGGCATCGGCAAGACCATCGGCACGCTGTTCCCGCTGCTGCGCGCGATGCCCGGGCAGGGCATCGACAAGATCGCCTACCTGACCTGCAAGGGCACCGGGCAGCTGACCGCGCTGCAAGCCCTGGCCGACCTGCGCGAGGGCACCGCCGGCCGCGCGCTGCGGGTGCTGACCCTGGTGCCCAAGGACCAGGGCTGCGAGCACCCCGACCAGGCTTGCCATCCCGATTCTTGTCCGCTGGCCAGCGGCTTCTATGACCGGCTGCCGGCCGCGCGCCAGCAGGCGGTCGACGAAGGCTGGCTGGATGCCGCAGCCCAGCGCCGGGTCGCGCTGCGCCACGGCATCTGCCCCTACTACCTGGGCCAGGAACTGGTGCGCTGGGCTGACGTGATGGTGGGCGATGTGCACCACCTGTTCGACAGCCGGGGGCAGCTCTGGGGCCTGATGCAGGCCCTGGACTGGCAACTGGCCGTGCTGGTCGACGAAGCGCACAACCTGGTCGAGCGCGCGCGCCAGATGTACAGCGCCGAGCTGACCTTGCAGGCGCTGCAGGCGGCGGCCCGGATCGCACCGGCGACGCTGCACGGGCCGCTGCAAGGCTTGCTGCAGGCCAGCCAGGACCTGGTGCTGGCGCAGGCCGCGACCTACACGGTGCTGGACACGGTGCCGGACGCGTACACGCAGGCGCTGCAGACGGCGCTGGGGGCGCTCAACGAACACTTCCAGGATCGTCCGCTGGCGGTCGGACCCTTGCTGGACTTCCACTTCGCCTTGCAGCGCTTCGGGCGCCTGGTGGAAGCACTCAGCGATCACTCGCTGTTCGACGTGCAAACCTTGGCGGCGGGTGCCGGCCAGCCCCGGATGGGCCCCGGCCCGGATGCCCTGGACGGCCCGGCGGCAACCGACGCGCAGCTGGCGGTTCGCAATGTCGCGCCGGCCCCCTTCCTGCGGCAGCGTTTTGCAGCGCTGCACAGCATCACGCTGTTTTCGGCCACGCTGGCACCGCCGGACTACGCGATGCGCCTGCTGGGCTTGCCGACCAACACCGCCTGGATCGATGTCCCCCCGGCCTTCGCCGCAGAGCACCTGACCGTGCGCGTGGCGGCCGGCATCTCGACGCGCTATGCCGACCGCGAGCGGTCGCTCCAGCCCTTGGTCGCGGTGATCGCCGAGCAGTTCGATGCGCACCCCGGCAACTACCTGGCCTTCTTCAGCAGCTTCGACTACCTCGACAAGGCGGCGACGCTGTTGATGCGGCTGCGGCCGGACATCCCGCAGTGGCGCCAGGACCGGCGCATGGGCGCCGAGGCCCGGCAGGGCTTTCTGCAACGCTTCGAGCCCGAGGGCCGGGGTATCGGCTTCGCCGTGCTGGGCGGTGTCTTCGCCGAAGGGGTGGATCTGCCCGGCCCGCTGCTGATCGGCGCCTTCATCGCCACCCTGGGCCTGCCACCGGTCTCGGCGATGCAGACCCATATGCAGGCGCGGCTGGACCGGCTCTTCGGCGCCGACCAGGGCTATGCCGACCTGGTGCCGGCCCTGCAGCGCGTGGTGCAGGCCGCCGGTCGGGTGCTGCGCACGCCCGAAGACCGCGGGTGGCTGTGGCTGCTCGATGGACGCTACCGGCGCCTTGACGTGGTGGCCTTGTTGCCGGCCTGGTGGCGCAGCGGCTGAGCGGCGGCTGTCGGCAGCGCGTCCGTCCCGAACACCGCAGGCGCGGACAGGACGGAGTCCGACCTGCCCGTCGCGGGCAGACGGACGGTGATCCAGGGCCGAGGGGAGCCCCTTAGAATCTGCCGCCACGGTGCGGGTTGGGAGAGACGCCCGTCTCGCTCGTTCGATCGGTCGGGCCACCGTGCGCGCCGCGCCACCCGCCGTGGCGGGCCGAATCCGCTACAGACAGGCCCCGGCTGCGCCTTGAGCAGCTGGAACGGCCGCAACAGGACACACACCACATGGGCGCCCAATGGAAGGCCAAGCACAAGGACCTGGCGGCCAATGCCAAGGGTCGGCTGTTCGGCAAACTGGCCAAGGACATCATGATCGCCGCGCGACACGGCGCCGACCCGTCGGCCAACGCCAAGCTGCGGCTGGTGATGGAGCAGGCGCGCAAGGTCTCGATGCCCAAGGACACGCTGGACCGGGCGATCAAGAAGGGCGCCGGCCTGACCGGTGAAACCGTGCACTTCGAGCACGCCCTGTACGAAGGCTATGCACCGCACCGGGTGCCGGTGATGGTGGAAGTCCTGACCGACAACCTGAACCGCGCCGCATCGGAGATGCGGGTGCTGTTCCGCAAGGGCCAGCTCGGCACCTCGGGTTCGGTGTCCTGGGACTTTGCCCATGTCGGCCTGATCGAGGCCGAGCCGGCGGCGCCCGGGGCTGACGCCGAACTGGCCGCCATCGAGGCCGGCGCACAAGACTTCGAAGCCGCTGACGAAGACGGCGTGGCCGTCTTCCTGACCGACCCGTCCGATCTCGATCTGGTCAGCCGCGCCCTGCCGGCCCAGGGCTTTGCCGTGTTGTCCGCCAAGCTGGGCTACAAACCCAAGAACCCTGTCCAGCCGGGCAGCCTGAGCGCCGAACAACTGGACGAGGTGGAAACCTTTCTGGCGGCGCTGGATGCCAACGAAGACGTGCAGAACGTCTACGCCGGCCTGCAAGGCTGATGTCCGCACCGCCGCTGGTGCCAACGCCCCTACACACGCCCATGACCGCAGCCCCCGAACGCCCGCCCCTGCCCGACCACCTGTCGGCCGACCCGCGCAGCCCGCACCACGTGGCGGCTGTCTTCGAACACGAGATCGGCATCCGCTTCAACGACAAGCAGCGCTTCGATGTCGACGAATATTGCCTCAGCGAAGGCTGGGTCAAGGTGGCGGCCGGCAAGGCGGTGGACCGCCGTGGCCGCCCGCTGACCGTCAAGCTCAAGGGCAAGGTCGAAGCCTTCTACCTCTGAAGGCCGTCGCCCGGCTCCGGCGCGGGTCGCCGCGCCAGGGCTGTCAGCGCAGGGTCTCCGTGGCGTGCTCGGTCAGCAAACGTTCATACAACTGGGCGTACTGCCGCGCCGGGCCTTGCCAGGACAGTTCCTGGCCCATCGCGGTCCTGACCATGCCGCTCCAGGCGCCGGGTCGGGCCCGCACCGCCATGGCGTGGCGCACGCAGCGTTCCAGCGCGGCCGGCGTGGCGGCCTCGAAACAGAAGCCCGTCGCCGTGCCGTCGGCCAGCGCCGGGTCGCTGGCATCGACCACCGTGTCGGCCAGCCCGCCCACCCGTCGCACGATGGGCAGGGTGCCGTAACGCAGACCGTACATCTGGGTCAGGCCGCAGGGTTCGAAGCGCGAAGGCACGGCGATGGCGTCGGCACCCGCGATCAGGCGGTGCGCGCGCGCTTCGTCGTAGCCGATGAAGACATGCACCCGCCCGGGGTGCGCCTGCTGGGCCATGCGGAAGGCGGTTTCCAGCGCCGGGTCCCCGGTGCCTTGCAGGGCCAGTTGCAGGCCGGCCTGAAGCAAGTCGCCCAGGCAGGCCAGCAGCAGGTCCAGCCCCTTTTGCGACGTCAGCCGGCTGACCAGGGTCAGCAGCAGGGCGCGGTCGTCGATCTCCAGGCCCAGTTCGGCCTGCAGCGCGCGGCGGCAGGCCAGCTTGCCGGCCATGCGCTCGGCGTCGTAGCGGTGGGCAATGGCCGGGTCGGTGGCCGGGTTCCAGATGGCTTCGTCGATGCCATTCAGGATGCCGCTGACCGCGCCGCCGCGGCTGCGCACCGCGCCGTCCAGACCGCAGCCGAATTCGTGGGTCGCGATCTCGCGCGCGTAGCTGGGGCTGACCGTCGTGACGTGGTGGGCGAACTGCAGACCGGCCTTCATGAAGCTCAGCTGGCCATGGAATTCCAGCCCCGTCGGCGACATCAGGCGCGAGGCCGTGCCCAGCATGGGCCAGTCGTGCATCGAAAACAAGCCCTGGAAAGCCAGGTTGTGCACCGTGTAGACGGTGGCCGCCCGGGTCGGCGGGTGTTCGGCGATGTAGGCGCAGGCCATGGCCGCATGCCAGTCGTGGGCGTGGACGATGTCGGGCGTCCATTGGGGGTCGGCATCGCCGGCCGCCAGATGGGCGGCCACCCAGCCCAGCAGCGCGAAACGCTGCAGGTTGTCGGGCCACTCTTCACCGTGGCTGTCCTGGTAGGGGCTGCCACCCCGGCGGTACAGGTAGGGCGCGTCGATCAGGTAAACCGGCAATTGGCTGCCCGGCATGCGGCCCAGCAGCAGGCGCACGCGCAGGGCGCCGAAGCAGGAGCCGATGTCGATCACGGTGCGCGCACCCTGCACCGCTTCGAGCATCGCGGGCAAGCCGGGCAGCAGCAGGCGCACGTCGGCGCCCGCTTCGGCCTGCGCCACCGGCAAGGCGGCCAGCACGTCGGCCAGTCCACCCGTCTTGACCAGCGGAAAGACCTCCGCCGCCACATGCAAGACCTTCATCCGCCACGCTCCGCTTGCTGCCCGTCGCGCGACATCGCGCGGGTGCTGGCCGGCAGCTGCGGGCTCTGGGCCCTGTCGATCGACTTCATGAAGAGTCCCCGTTGAGAGATGCGCAACAAAATTACAGATTGATCACCGCGCCGCGACCTCGATCACACCGTCAGCAGTCAAAAATATACAACTTAAGTCACTTGAACTATGAACGTCAACATGTTGATCGCAATGCAGTAATCAATTCAAGTAACCTGGGTTTCGGCAGATCAACCGTCATGCACAGGCCGAAATCTGTAGTGAAACTACTTTTCAGCTAGCGCACCCGTCATTGACGTCCTGCCCGCCGTTCAGAGACACTCGGGCACACCCCGCACGATCCTTGCGTACGCCACCAGGCACCCCCTCGCCCCGCCACCATGCCACACCAAACCCGCCACGCCACCACTCCTGTCGCTGGCATCGCCGTCAGCGCCGACTCGGTGAACCGCCACCTGCTGACCACCGTGGGTGCCGCGCCGGAAACGGCGTCAGCCACCGAGATGATGCTGGCAGTGTCCCAGGTCGCGCGTGAGCAGTTGTCGCAGCGCTGGGTAGCTGCCGATAGCGCCGACCGCAAGGCCAAGGCCCGCCGGGTCAACTACCTGTCGATGGAGTTTCTCATTGGCCGCACCCTGTCCAACGCGCTGGCTGCGCTGGACCTGAAAGGCGAGATGGGCGCTGCCGCCCGCGAGCACGCCAACAGCCTGGAGGACCTGGCCGCCACCGAACCCGACGCCGCCCTGGGCAACGGCGGCCTGGGCCGGCTGGCGGCCTGCTTCCTGGACAGCATGGCCACACTGGAGTTGCCCAGTTTCGGCTATGGCATCCGCTACGAGTTCGGCATGTTCAAGCAGAGCATCCACGGCGGCCGGCAGGTCGAGTCGCCCGACCCCTGGGTGGAAGACGGCACGCCCTGGGAGTTCCCGCGCACCGGCGTGCACTACCCGGTGCGCTTCGGTGGCTGGGTCGAACCCGCAACCGACCCCAGCCTGGTGCCCACCTGGCGCCATGCTGGCGAGGTCAACGCCAAGGCCTACGACATGGTCATTCCCGGCCACGGCACCGAGCGCGTCAGCACCCTGCGCTTGTGGAAGGCGGTCGCGCCCAGCCAGATCGACCTGCATGCCTTCAACACCGGCGACTACGCGCGCGCCGCCGAGTTCAAGAACCAGTACGAGAACATCAGCTGGGTGCTCTACCCCAACGACAGCACGCCAGCCGGCCGCGAGTTGCGCCTGCGCCAGGAGTATTTCTTCACCAGCGCCAGCATCCAGGACATCCTGGCCCGCCACCGGGCTGAGCACGGCCAGCTGACGAATTTGTCGGACAAGGTGGCCGTCCACCTCAACGACACCCACCCGGCCATCGGCGTGGCCGAGCTGATGCGCCTGCTGGTGGACGAGAACGGTTTCGGCTGGCTGGCCGCCTGGGCCGTCACCAGGAAGGTCTTCAGCTACACCAACCATACGCTGATGCCCGAGGCGCTGGAAACCTGGCCGGTGGCGCTGATGCAGCAGGTGCTGCCGCGCCACCTGGAAATCATCTTCCGCATCAACGCCGAGTTCCTGGCCGAGGCCGCCGCCCACCGGCCGGGCGACCACGACTTCCTGCGCCGCCTGTCGCTGATCGACGAAGCGGGCGAGCGCCGCGTGCGCATGGCCCACCTGTCCATCGTTGGCAGCCACAAGGTCAACGGCGTGTCGGCGCTGCACTCCGAGCTGCTGGTCAAGACCATCTTCTCGGACTTTGCCAGCCTGTGGCCCGAGCGCTTCACCAACCTGACCAACGGCGTGACCCCGCGCCGCTGGCTGGCCCAGGCCAACCCGAGCCTGAGTTCGCTGATCGACAGCACCATCGGCAGCGGCTGGCGGCTGGACCTGGACCAGCTCAAGCGCCTGGCACCGCACGCCGAGCGCCCCGACTTCTGCAGCGCCTTCATGGCCGTGAAACACGCCAACAAGGCCAGGCTGGCCGCGCATATTCTGGCCAGCACCGGCATCACGGTCGACCCGGCCAGCCTCTTCGACGTGCAGGTCAAACGCATCCACGAATACAAGCGCCAGTTGCTCAACGTGCTGCAGGTGGTGGCGCGCTACCAGGCCATGCTGGCCGAGCCGAACGGCCCGAACGGCGAAGGCTGGGTGCCGCGCACCGTCATCTTCGCCGGCAAGGCGGCCAGCAGCTACACCGCCGCCAAGAACGTGATCCGGCTGATCCACGATGTGGGCGCGGTGATCAACAAGGACCCGCGCATCGGTGGCAAGCTGAAGCTGGTGTTCATCCCGAACTACGGCGTGTCGGTGGCCGAAGTCATCATGCCCGGCGCCGACTTGTCCGAGCAGGTTTCTACCGCCGGCACCGAGGCCTCGGGCACCGGCAACATGAAGCTGGCGCTGAGTGGCGCGCTGACCATCGGCACCGACGACGGCGCCAACATCGAGATCCGCGAGCAGGTCGGCGACGACAACATCTTCATCTTCGGCCTGTCCACCGCCGAGGTCGTGGCCAGCCGCGCCGTCGGCTACCAGCCGCTGCGCCTGTACGAAGCCAACCCGCGCATCAAGGCCGTGCTGGACGCCATCGGCAGCGGGCAGTTCTGCGAAGACGAACCGGGCCGCTACCGCGCCCTGGTCGATTCGCTGCTGTGGGGCGGCGACCACTACATGCTGCTGGCCGATTTCGACAGCTACTGCGCGTCGCAAGCCCGCGTCGATGCGCTCTACCGCGACCCCGCGGCCTGGGCCAAGAAGGCCATCGCCAACGTGGCCGGCATGGGCTTCTTCTCGTCCGACCGCACCATCGCGGAGTACGCGCGCGGCGTGTGGGGCGTGAAAGCGAAACAGTGACCGAAGCCGATCTGCAAGCCCTGGCCGCCGGCCGCCACGGCGACCCCTTTGCGGTTCTGGGGCCGCACGCAGGTCCGGACGGCAAACGTCGGGTGCGGGCGCTGCTGCCGGGCGCGCAGGCCGTGCAGGCAGTGGCCGGCGCCCGCGCCTGGCCGCTGGCGCCCAGCCACGTTGACGGTTTGTTCGAAGGCGCCGTCGGCGCCCAGGGCCTCTATCAGCTGCGGGTGCGCTGGCAAGACGGCAGCAAAGCGCTGATCGAAGACCCCTACCGCTTCGGCAGCGTCCTGGGCGAGATGGACGTCTGGCTGCTGGGCGAAGGATCGCATCTGCGGCCCTACGAGATTCTGGGCGCCACGCCGCGTGAACTGGAAGGCGTGGCCGGCACGGCCTTTGCCGTGTGGGCACCCAACGCCAGACGGGTCAGCGTGGTCGGTGATTTCAACGTCTGGGACGGCCGCCGCCACCCGATGCGGCTGCGCCGCGAGTGCGGCGTCTGGGAACTCTTCCTGCCGGGTGTGGACGCTGGCGCGCGCTACAAGTTCGAACTGCTGGACAGCGGCGGCACCCTGCTGCCGCAAAAGGCCGACCCTTATGCCCGTCAGGCCGAATTGCGCCCGGCCACGGCCAGCATCGTGGCCGCGATGCCGCCGCTGGTCGCACCCTCGCCGGCCCGCCAGCAGGCCAACGCGCTGGACGCGCCGGTCAGCATCTACGAGGTGCACCTGGCCAGCTGGAAGCGCAAGGACGGCAACCGCTGGCTGAACTGGGACGAACTGGCCGACGAGTTGCTGCCCTACGCGCAGGACATGGGTTTCACGCACATCGAACTGATGCCCATCAGCGAGCACCCCTACGACGGCTCCTGGGGCTACCAGACGCTGGGCCTCTACGCGCCCACCGCACGCCATCAGGTGCCCGGCGACGCGGCATCGCCATACGGCAGCGGCGCGGGCTTCAGCCGCTTCATGGACCGCGCCCACGCCGCCGGCATCGGCGTGCTGCTGGACTGGGTGCCGGCCCACTTTCCCACCGACGCCCATGGCCTGGCGCGCTTCGACGGCACCCACCTGTACGAATACGCCGACCCGCGCGAAGGCTTCCACAACGACTGGAACACGCTGATCTACAACTTCGGCCGCACCGAAGTGCGCAACTTCCTGGTCGGCAATGCGTTGTACTGGCTGGAGCGCTACGCGGTGGACGGCCTGCGCGTCGATGCGGTGGCCTCCATGCTCTACCGCGACTACAGCCGCAAGGCCGGCGAGTGGATCCCGAATGTGCATGGCGGGCGCGAGAACCTGGAGGCCATCGCTTTCCTGAAGCGAACCAACGAAGTCATCGGCGGCGAACGCCCGCAGGCCATCACGCTGGCCGAAGAATCCACCGCCTTCCCGGGCGTCAGCCGGCCGACCTACGCTGGCGGCCTGGGCTTCCACTTCAAGTGGAACATGGGCTGGATGCACGACACGCTGCAGTACATCGCCCGCGACCCCATCCACCGCCCTTACCACCATGGCGAGATGACCTTCGGGCTGGTCTACGCCTACACCGAGAACTTCGTGCTGCCCATCAGCCACGACGAGGTGGTGCACGGCAAGGGCAGCATGCTGGCCAAGATGCCCGGCGACCGCTGGCAGCAGTTCGCCAACCTGCGCGCCTACTACGGCTTCATGTGGGGCCACCCGGGCAAGAAGCTGCTCTTCATGGGCTGCGAATTCGGCCAGCAGCGCGAGTGGAACCACGAGCACAGCCTGGACTGGCATCTGCTGCAGGACGACCCGCACGCCGGCCTGCAACGCTGGGTGCGCGACCTGAACCAGCTCTACAAGACCAGCCCGGCGCTCTACGGCCTGGACTTCAACGGCGAAGGCTTCGAATGGATAGACCACGACGACGCCCGCCGCAGCCTGCTCAGCTTCGTTCGCCGTTCGGCTGACGGCCAGCAGATGCTGGTGGTGTGCAACTTCGCGCCCACCGTGCACCACGGCCTGCGCCTGGGCGTCCCGGTGGCCGGCCGCTGGCGCGAATGCCTGAACAGCGACTCGGCCTTCTACGGCGGCGGCAATGTCGGCACGCCGCTGGGCGAAGCCCGCAGCGACGCCGTTGGCAGCCACGGGCAGGCGCAGTCCATCGTCATCACCCTGCCGCCGCTGGCCACGGTGTTTTTCGAGTGGACCGCTTGACCCTTGTGCCGGCCGCCCTGACACCCGCCGACCGCTCGCCGACGCTGGAAGCCGGTCTGCCCTGGCCGATGGGCGCCAGCCACGACGGCAGCGGCGTCAACTTCGCCGTGTTCTCGGGCCACGCCACGCAGGTGGACCTGTGCCTGTACGACGAGACCGGCCGCATCGAGGTGGCCCGCGTGCCGCTGCCGGTGCGGTCCGGCGACGTCTGGCACGGCCGCCTGCCCGGCGCGGCACCCGGTCTGCTCTACGGTTTGCGCGCCCACGGTTCCTGGCGGCCCGACCGCGGCCACCGTTTCAACCCGCACAAGCTGCTGCTGGACCCCTGGGCGCGCGAGATCGTCGGCCAGATCGACCTGCGCGGCCCGCACAGCCCGCACTACGGCGCCGACCGCGAACACCCCCAGCACATGGACCCGCGCGACAACGGCCGCGACGCCTTCAAGGCCCGGGTGGTGGACGACCGACACGACTGGCAGGGCGACCGCCCGCCCGGCACCGCACTGGCCGACAGCGTGATCTACGAAGCCCATGTGCGCGGCACCACGAAGCTGATGCCCGGCGTGCCCGAAGCGCAGCGCGGCAGCTACGCCGGCCTGGCCAGCGCCGCCGCCATCGCCCACCTGCAGCGTCTGGGCATCACCGCCATCAGCCTGCTGCCGGTGCAGCAGATCCTGGACGAGCCGCGCCTGTCGGAAATGGGGCTGACGAATTACTGGGGCTACAACACGCTGGGCTATTTCTGCCCCGACCCGCGCTATGCCTCGACCGACGCGCCGCGCACCGAATTCCGCGACATGGTGCGCCGCCTGCACGCAGCGGGCATCGAGGTGCTGCTGGACGTGGTCTACAACCACACCCCCGAAGGCGACGAGCGCGGCCCCACGCTGAGCTGGCGCGGCCTGGACAACCGCAACTGGTACCGCCTGCCCGAAGGCGACCTGCAGCACCACGAGAACTGGAGCGGCTGCGGCAACACCGTGGACATCCGCCACCCGCGGGTGCTGCAGATGGTGATGGACAGCCTGCGCTACTGGGTGCAGGAGATGCACGTCGACGGCTTTCGCTTCGACCTGGCGCCCGTCCTGGGCCGCGGCGACAGCGGCTTCGAGCGCGACGGCGCCTTCTTCAAGGCCGTGCTGCAGGACCCCGTGCTGCAGCGCGTGAAGCTGATCGCCGAGCCCTGGGACATCGGCCCCGGCGGCTACCAGGTCGGCCAGTTCCCGCGCGGCTGGCTGGAATGGAACGACCGCTTTCGCGACACGGTGCGCGCCTTCTGGCTGGGTGGCGACAGCACGCGCGGCGAATTCGCCCTGCGGCTGGCGGGCAGCAGCGACCTCTTCCAGGCGCGCCGCCGTTCGCCGCTGGAGAGCGTGAACTACATCGTCAGCCACGACGGCTACACGCTGGCCGACCTGGTCAGCTACGACCTGCGCCACAACGAAGCCAATGGCGAGAACAACCGCGACGGCCACGGCCACAACCTGAGCTGGAACTGCGGCTGGGAAGGCCCGACGCAGGACCCCGAGGTGTTGCGCCGCCGGGCCCGCCTGCAACGGGCGCTGCTGGCCAGCGTGCTGCTGGCCCAGGGCACGCCCATGCTGGCGGCCGGCGATGAACTCGGCCACAGCCAGGGCGGCAACAACAACCCCTATTGCCAGGACAACGCCATCACCTGGATCGACTGGGCCCGCGCCGACCAGAGCCTGATCGCCTACACCGCCCACCTGCTGGCGCTGCGCAAGCGCCTGCTGCCGCTGGCCGGCCGCTGGTACACCGGCGTGCAGGATGCGCAGGGCCAGCACGACCTGGCGTGGCTGCGCCGCACCGGCGTGGCGATGACCGCCGCCGACTGGAACAACCGCATGTCGCGCATCGTCGGTGCCTGGATCGGCCAGCCTGGGCGCAGCGATGGCGCGCTGCTGCTGATGGTCAACGCCCGCGACATGGACGCCAGCTTCCAGTTGCCGCCCGGCAACTGGGTGGCCGAACTGGACAGCACCACGCCCGATGGCCGCAGCGACTGGGTGCATGCAGCGCGCACCGAATACATCCTGCCGGCGCGCGCCGTGGTGTTGTTGCGCGACGAACGCGGCGGCTGAGCGGCCGCTGCACCCACCGACCGGCGACCACCTCGACAGCGATCCCGACCAGGACATCCACCATGCGATTCCCACGCGCCAGCGGCGTGCTGCTGCACCCCACCTCCCTGCCCGGCCCGCACGGCTCGGGCGACCTCGGCCGCGAGGCCTACCACTACGTCGACTGGCTGGTCGGTGCCGGGCAGACGCTGTGGCAAATCCTGCCGCTGGCCGGCATCGGCCCGGGCAATTCGCCCTACATGAGCAACTCGGCCTTCGCCGGCAATGTGCTGCTGGTGGATTTGTTCGAACTGCAGACCCAAGGCTGGTTGGGCGCAGCCGATGTGGCACCGGCACCCGGCCTGCAGGCCGAGACCGTCAACTTCGCGGCGGTCTATCCCTTCCGCATGGAACGCCTGGCGCGCGCCGCGGCCTGCTTTGCCAGCGTCGGCACCCCCGCGCAGAAGGCCGAGTACGCGGCATTTCTGGCCGCCCACCGCAAGTGGCTGGACGACTACGCCCTGTTCATGTCGCTGTGCGAGGCCTGCGACTGGCAGGACTGGTGCACCTGGGAAGCCGGCCTGGCCCAGCGCGACCCGAAGGCGCTGGCCGCAGCGCGCCTGCAGCACGCCGAGCGCATCGCCTTCTGGCAGTTCGCGCAGTGGTGCTTCTACCGCCAGTGGGCGGCGCTGAAAGCCTACGCCAACCGCCAGGGCGTGCAGATCCTCGGCGACACACCCATCTTCATCGCCTACCTGAGCGCCGAGGTCTGGGCCAACCAGCACCTGTTCGAACTGGACGAGACGGGCCGTGCGACCGTGGTGGCCGGCGTGCCGCCCGATGGCTTCGCCGCCACCGGCCAGCGCTGGGGCAACCCGCTGTACCGCTGGTCCGCACACGCCAAGGACGGCTACGCCTGGTGGGTGGAACGCATACGCCGCACCTTCGAGCTGGTGGACATCGTGCGCATCGACCACTTCCGGGGCTTCGCAGGCTATTACGAAATCCCCGCCAGCGAACCCACCGCCGAGCGGGGCCGCTGGGTGCCGGGGCCGGGGGCCGCGCTCTTCACTGCCATCACCCAGGCGCTGGGGCCCATGCCCATCATTGCCGAGGATCTGGGTCTGATCACCCCCGACGTCGAAGCCTTGCGCAAGCAGTTCGGCTACCCGGGCATGCGCATCCTGCAGTTCGCCTTCGGCGGCGACGCCAGCAACGGCTTCCTGCCGCACAACCACCAGCCCGATACCGTGGTCTACACCGGCACCCACGACAACGACACCACCACCGGCTGGTGGGCCACGGCCAGCGACCAAGAACGCCACTACGCCCGAGGCTACCTGGCCACCGACGGCCACGACGTGGCCTGGACGATGATCCGCGCCGCCATGTCCAGCGTGGGCGATACCGCCGTCCATCCGATGCAGGATGTGCTGGCCTTGCCCACCGAGAGCCGCATGAACTGGCCAGGCCAGGAGTCGGGCTGGTGGGTCTGGCGCTTCCAGTGGAAGCAGGTGCAGCCTTGGCATGGCGGGCGGCTGCTGGAGTTGTCCCAGCTTTACGGGCGTGCGGCCGGCATGGCCTGAGCCACGCCGCTCAGCGCCGCTCAGTGCTGCTCAGCGCGAGCCACCGCCGGGCGCGCATCCGCTCAACGGCGCGCCGGCGGCAGGTCGGTGCAACTGCCGTGCGCCACTTCGGCGGCCATGCCGATGCTTTCGCCCAGCGTCGGGTGCGGGTGGATGGTCTTGCCGATGTCCACCGCGTCGGCGCCCATTTCGATGGCCAGCGCGACCTCGCCGATCATGTCGCCGGCATGCGTGCCGACGATGCCGCCGCCCAGGATCCGGCCGTGGCCGTGGGCTTCCGGACTGTCGTCGAACAGCAGCTTGGTGAACCCTTCGTCGCGGCCGTTGGCAATGGCGCGGCCCGAAGCGGTCCACGGGAACAGGCCCTTCCTGACCGGGATGCCCTTGGCCTTGGCTTCATCCTCGGTCAAGCCGACCCAGGCCACCTCGGGGTCGGTGTAGGCCACGCTGGGGATGACCCGCGCGTCGAACTGCGCCTTGCTGTCGCCGGCCGCCACCTCGGCAGCCACGTGCGCCTCGTGCACCGCCTTGTGCGCCAGCATCGGCTGGCCGACGATGTCGCCGATGGCGTAGATGTGCGGCACGTTGGTGCGCATCTGGACGTCCACCGGGATGAAGCCGCGTTCGGTGACCACGACGCCGGCCTTGTCGGCGGCGATCTTCCTGCCGTTGGGCGTGCGGCCCACGGCCTGCAGCACCAGGTCGTACAGGCCCTCGCTCTTGACGCCGTCGAGTCCTTCGAACAAAACGCGGATGCCCTCGGCCGTGGCCTCGGCGCCCACGGTCTTGGTCTTCAGCATCAGCCTGTCGAAGCGGGGGGCGTTGAACTTCTGCCAGACCTTGACCAGGTCGCGGTCGGCGCCCTGCATCAGGCCGTCGAGCATCTCCACCACGTCCAACTTGGCACCCAGCGTGCTGTAGACCGTGCCCATCTCCAGGCCGATGATGCCGCCGCCGATGACCAGCATGCGCTCCGGTTTCTGGCGCAATTCGAGCGCACCGGTGCTGGTCATGACGCGCGGGTCGTCCCGAAGTTGTGGCGTCTGCAGAAAGGGCAGTTTCACCGCTTCGGAGCCGGCCGCGATGATGGCGTTCTTGAACCGGATCGTCTGTGGCTTGCCGTCGGCGCCGGTCACGGTCAGGTGGAAGGGGTCGGCGAATACGCCCAGGCCCGTCACCACCGTCACCTTGCGCATCTTGGCCATCGCGGCCAAGCCACCGGTGAGCTTGCCCACCACCTTATTCTTGTGGGCCAGCAGCTTGCCCAGGTCGACTTCGGGTTTGCCGAAGCTGATGCCCAGGTCGGTGAAATGCGTCACTTCGTCCATCACCGCCGCCACATGCAGCAGCGCCTTGCTGGGGATGCAGCCGACGTTCAGGCAGACGCCGCCCAGCACCGGGTAGCGCTCGACGATGACCGTCTTCAGCCCCAAGTCGGCAGCGCGGAAAGCGGCCGAGTAGCCGCCGGGGCCGGCGCCCAGCACCAGCATGTCGCATTCCAGGTCGGCGCCGCCGGCGTAGCTGGCGGCAGCGGGGGCGGACAGGCCCTCACCCCTGCCCTCTCCCGCAAGCGGGAGAGGGAGTCGTCCTGCTCCTGCTCCCGCAAGCTGCAGAGGCGGTCGTCCTGCTCCCTCTCCCGCCGGGGCGGGAGAGGGTTGGGGTGAGGGTGGCGCCGCGGCCGCAGCCGCCGCGCTTTCCAGCGCCAGCAGCACCGAACCCATCGCCACCTTGTCGCCGATCTTGACTTTCAGCGCCTTGACGACGCCGCCGGCCGACGACGGAATCTCCATCGAAGCCTTGTCGCTTTCGACGGTGATCAGGCTCTGCTCGGGCTTGACGGTGTCGCCCACCGCCACCAGCAGTTCGATGACGGTCACTTCGGTGAAATCGCCGATGTCCGGCACCAGGATGTCGATCAGGGCCATGCGGGTCTCCTTCAGTCTTTCTTCTTGAACTTGAATGTGTGCACGCGGGCCGGGCCGGCCGAACTGGTGTCGAACTCGCAGCCCGCCAGCACGCCCGCCTCGGCGATTTCGGCGGCACTGCGCGCCTTGTCATAGACCGCGTGCATCGCGCCCAACGCGAAACGCCGGCCGGAGCCGATGGCCCAGAAGCGCTCGAACTCGAAGACCTCGCGGTAGCTTTCGACGCCGAAGATGCCCTGCGCGTTGGCCACCAGGATGGAGTACTGGCTGCTCTCGTAGGGGTCGCTGTCGTGCTCCTTCGTGTTCATGAAGAAGCGGTCCTTCAGCTTGGGGTGCAGTTGCAGGAAGGTGTCGAACAGGCCGTCACGCGAGTCCAGCCGGCGTTCCTCCGGCGTCAGCGCCGACAGCGCCTGGCGCAACACCGGCATGTACGCCGTGCTGCCCACCGCGCCGACCCAGGACTCGGCTATGGCGAACATCTTGTCGTTGGCTTCGTAGCCCGGCGGCAGGCGCATCTCGCCGAAAGTGATCAGGGAGTCCGATGCGATGGCCAGCGTGTTGCCCTTGCGGGCGACGACGACCGTGCTCAAAGCAGGACCCTTCTGAAGTCGCCCAGCAACTGCGCGAAGGTGGCGGCGAAGCGCGCGCCCGATGCGCCGTCGATGACGCGGTGGTCATACGAAAGCGACAGCGGCAGGATCAGGCGCGGCTGGAAGGCACCGCCATTCAAGTTCGCGTCCCAGACCGGTTTCATCGCGCTCTTGGACAGACCCAGGATGGCCACCTCGGGCGCGTTCACGATGGGCGTGAAGGCCGTGCCGCCGATGCCGCCCAGGCTGCTGATGCTGAAGGTGCCGCCGGTCATGTCGGCCGGGCCCAGCTTGCCGTCGCGCGCTTTCTTCGACAGCTCGGCCATCTCCTGCGCGATCTGGACGATGCCCTTGGTGTCGGCGTTCTTCAGCACCGGCACCACCAGGCCGTTGGGCGTGTCGGCCGCAAAGCCGATGTTGAAGTATTTCTTGTAGACCAGTTCCTCGCCGTCCAGGCTGGCGTTGAAGGTCGAGTGCTTCTGCAGCGCCGCCACGGCGGCCTTGATCACGAAGGCCAGCATCGTGAACTTGATGCCCGCCTTCTCGTGCTCCTTGTTCATCTGCACGCGGAAGGCTTCCAGCTCGGTGATGTCGGCTTCGTCGTTGTGCGTGACGTGGGGAATCATCACCCAGTTGCGGTGCAGGTTGGCGCCGCTGATCTTCTGGATGCGGGTCAGCGGCTTGCGTTCGACGGCGCCGAACTTGGCGAAGTCGACCACCGGCCAGGCCAGCAGGCCGGGAATGCCACCGCCGGTCGCGGCGGGCGCCGCAGCCGGCGCCTTGCTCTTCTGCGCCTCGGTGCGCAGGTCGCCGGCCATCACGCCCTTGACGAAACCCTGCACGTCGACTTGGGTGATGCGGCCTTTCGGACCGCTGCCCTGCACTTCAGCCAGCGGCACGCCCAGTTCACGCGCCAGACGGCGGATGGACGGCGAGGCATGCGGCAACGCACCCTTGGACGCCGTCGGTTCGTGGGCGGGCATGGCGGCCGGCGCGGACGCACCCTCACCCCTGCCCTCTCCCGCCAGCGGGAGAGGGGGTTGGGCTCCCTCTCCCGCCAGGGCGGGAGAGGGTTGGGGTGAGGGTGCCGGCACGGCAGCCGCCGTACCCAGCAGCAGCAGCACCGGCGTGCCCTTCCTGACCTTGTCGCCCACCTTGACCAGCAGGCTCTGCACGACACCGGCGTTGGACGACGGGATCTCCATCGACGCCTTGTCGCTCTCGACGGTGATCAGGCTCTGCTCGACCCTGACGCTGTCGCCGGGCTTGACGAAGACCTCGATGACGGTGACCTCGTCGAAGTCGCAGATGTCGGGCACGACCACCTCGATGGAAGCACCACCCTCACCCCTGCCCTCTCCCGCCAGCGGGAGAGGGGGTTTGGCTCCCCCTTCGATAGGCGGGAGAGGGGGTTTGGCTCCCTCTCCCGCCGGGGCGGGAGAGGGTTGGGGTGAGGGTGGCGTTACGGCAGCACCCACCGCTTCCAGCACCAGCACGAGCGAACCTTCGCCCACCTTGTCGCCGAGCTGGACCTTCATCTCTTTCACCACGCCGGCATGCGACGACGGGATCTCCATCGAGGCCTTGTCCGACTCCACCGTCAGCAGGCTCTGGTCGACCGCGATGGTGTCGCCGGGCTTGACCAGCAACTCGATGATTTCCACTTCCTTGAAATCGCCGATGTCCGGCACTTTCACTTCGATCAAGGCCATGTCGTGTCTCCGTGCTTCTTGTTATGCGTACAGCGGGTTGATCTTGTCGACCTGGATGCCGTACTGGGCGATGGCCTCAGCCACCTTGGCCAGCGGGACCGTGCCTTCGTCGGCCAGCGCCTTCAGCGCGGCCACGACGATGTAATGGCGGTTGATCTCGAAGTGCTCGCGCAGCTTGCTGCGGAAGTCGCTGCGGCCGAAGCCGTCGGTGCCCAACACTTTGAAGGTTCGGCCTTTCGGGATGTAGGCGCGGATCTGCTCGGCGTAGTTCTTCATGTAGTCGGTCGACGCAATCACCGGCCCGGCATGGGCTTGCAGTTGCTGCGTGACGAAAGGCACCACCGCTTCGGCCAGCGGGTGCAGCAGGTTCGTGCGCTCGCAGGCCTGGCCGTCGCGCGCCAGTTCGTTGAAGCTGGGGCAGCTCCAGACGTTGGCGGCCACGCCCCATTCGGCTTCCAGCAGCAGCTTGGCGGCCTGGCTTTCGCGCAGGATGGTGCCGCTGCCCAAGAGGTTCACGCGGGGTGTCTTCTTGGCGCCTTCCTCCAGCAAATACATGCCCTTCAGGATCTGCTCTTCGGTGCCGGCCTTCAGGCCCGGCATCGGGTAGTTCTCGTTGAGCAGCGTCAGGTAGAAATAGACGTTGTCCTGCTTCTCGACCATGCGCTTCAGGCCGTGGTGCAGGATCACGCCGACCTCGTGCGCGAAGGTCGGGTCGTAGCTGATGCAGTTCGGGATGGTGCCGGCCAGGATGTGGCTGTGGCCGTCTTCGTGCTGCAGGCCTTCGCCGTTCAGCGTGGTGCGGCCGCTGGTGCCACCGAGCAGGAAGCCGCGGGCCTGCATGTCGCCGGCCGCCCAGGCCAGGTCGCCGATGCGCTGGAAGCCGAACATCGAGTAGTAGATGTAGAACGGCACCATGATGCGGTTGTTCGTCGAATACGACGTGGCCGCAGCGATCCAGCTGCTCATGCCGCCGGCCTCGTTGATGCCTTCCTGCAGGATCTGGCCGTCGACCTGTTCCTTGTAGTACATGACCTGGTCTTTATCGACCGGGGTGTAGTTCTGGCCTTCTGGGTTGTAGATGCCGATCTGGCGGAACAGGCCTTCCATGCCGAAGGTGCGCGCCTCGTCGACCAGGATGGGCACGACGCGCGGACCCAGCGCCTTGTCGCGCAGCAACTGCGTCAGGAAGCGAACGTAAGCCTGCGTGGTGCTGATCTCGCGGCCCTCGGCCGTCGGTTCCAGCACGCTCTTGAAGGTTTCCAGCGACGGCACGGTGAAGCTCTCGTCGGCTGTCACGCGGCGCTTGGGCAGGTAGCCGCCCAAGGCCTTGCGGCGCTCGTGCAGGTACTTCATTTCCGGCGTGTCTTCGCTGGGCTTGTAGAAGGGGATGTCGGCCAGCTGGCTGTCGGGAATCGGGATGTTGAAGCGGTCGCGCATGAAGCGCACGTCGTCGTCCGTCAGCTTCTTGGCCTGGTGGGCGGTGTTCTTGCCTTCACCGGCGCTGCCCATGCCCCAGCCCTTGACGGTCTTGATCAGCAAGACGGTGGGCTGGCCCTGTTTGTTGTTGTTGGCCGCGTGGAAGGCGGCATAGACCTTCTGCGCGTCGTGCCCGCCGCGGCGCAGGTTCCAGATTTCCTTGTCGGTCATCTTGGCCACCATCTCCAGCGTGCGCGGGTCGCGGCCGAAGAAGTTCTTGCGCACGAAGGCGCCGTCGTTGGCCTTGAAGGCCTGGTAGTCGCCGTCCAGGCAGTCGAGCATGATCTTGCGCAGCGCGCCGTCCTTGTCGCGGGCCAGCAGCGGGTCCCATTCCTGGCCCCAGATCAGCTTGATCACGTTCCAGCCGGCGCCGCGGAACTCGCCTTCCAGCTCTTGAATGATCTTGCCGTTGCCGCGCACCGGGCCATCCAGGCGCTGCAGGTTGCAGTTGACGACCAGCACCAGGTTGTCGAGCTTTTCGCGCGCCGCCAGACCGATGGCCCCCAGGCTCTCGGGCTCGTCCATTTCGCCGTCGCCGCAGAAGACCCAGACCTTGCGGTTGGCCGTCTGCGCAATGCCGCGCGCATGGAGGTACTTCAGGAAGCGCGCCTGGTAGATCGCCATGTGCGGGCCCAGGCCCATGGACACCGTGGGGAACTGCCAGAAATCGGGCATCAGCTTGGGGTGCGGGTAGCTGGACAAGCCCTTGCCGCCGACTTCCTGGCGGAAGTTCAGCATCTGCTCTTCGCTGATGCGGCCTTCCATGAAGGCGCGGGCATAGATGCCCGGGCTGCTGTGGCCCTGGATGTAGAGCAGGTCACCGCCGTGGCCTTCGCTCTCGGCGTGCCAGAAGTGGTTGAAGCCGGCCGCGAACATGTGGGCCAGACTGGCGAAGCTGCTGATGTGGCCGCCCAGGTCGCCGCCATCGGCCGGGTGCAGGCGGTTGGCCTTGACCACCAGCGCCATCGCGTTCCAGCGCATGTAGGCGCGCAGCCGGCCCTCGAGCTCCAGGTTGCCCGGGCTGTGCTCTTCCTGCGTCGGGTCGATGGTGTTGACGTAGCCGGTGTTGGCGGAAAACGGCATGTCGATGCTGTTCTCGCGCGCATGCGCCAGCAGTTGCTCAAGCAGGAAATGGGCGCGGTCCGCGCCCTGCGTGCCGATCACGGCCGACAAGGCGTCCAGCCATTCACGCGTCTCCTGGCGGTCGGTATCGGGTGCAACTTCTTGGGGGAAAGATTCCGGCGTGGCGGACATGTTTTTGTCTCCGTTCTGGGGTGCTTTTTGATGCGGCGGGAGTGTCGCACAAAAGCAGTTCATTTCAAATAGTGCTAGATGATTTCATAATATGAGATGAACCTGTATTAAAGTCTCCAATCCGGATAATGAGCCGTATGCCCAAACCCCATACCGAGCCGGACGCCAACGCCACCCCCGTGGTCAGCGGCGCACCCACGCGCCCCGCCTTGCCCGTGGGCAGGCGCCTGTTCGGCCAGTGGTGGCGCCGCCAGTCACCCGCCCGGCAAGACCGCTTCGCGACCTTGGGGCCCTTGTTGTCGGTGCTGCTCTTCCTGGCCGCGATCATTTCGGCCTTCTGGTACCTGCGCAATGAGGAAATCGAGCGGGAGGCCGAATCCGTCAAGCGCGACACCGAAGTCACGCAGCAGCAGATCGGCTTGCGGCTGATCCAGAACCAGGAAAGCCTGATCCGCATGGCGCGCGAACTGACGGCGCGCGACCACGGCGCCGACGGGTTCCTGGCGCAGGCCACCGCCTTCGCGCGCGAGCGACCCGAGATCACCCACCTGACCTGGCTGGACGCGCGCCGCCGGCTGAAGGTCACCCACCTGGCCATGCTCTACCAGTCCAGCCTTTCAGGTGGCCTGCCCGCGCCCTCCTTGCCGGTCAAAGACCAGCCGGGACAAGCCGAAACCGCCTTCCAGGCGGCGCGCGACAGCCGTTCGCCGGTCTACTCGCGCGCCTTCACCGACAGCACCGGCGCTGCGGTCTTCCAGTTGCACATTCCCTTGATCGAGCGCGACGCCTTTGTCGGCGTGCTGGTGGTCGAGTACGCCATCGAAGGCCTGGTCCGCCACTTCGTGCCGGCCGATGTGGCGCAACGCCACATGATCTCGGTGGTGGGCGAACAGCAGACGGTGCTGGCGTCAACCATCACGGGCATGCCGGGCGAGCGCAGCCGACGCTCGCCGATCTTCAGCGACGTACCGCTGACGCCACTGCTGAATGGCCTGGTGCTGCGCGGCCAGGGTTGGCGCACCAGCATCGGTCTGGTCAACAACACGCTGTTCTGGATGGTGGTGGCGCTGAGCGTGCTGACCGTGTGGATGCTGCTGGGCACCTGGCGCCACGTGCGCCGGCGCAGCCAGATCCAGGGCGCTTTGGTCCAGGAAACCAACTTCCGCCGGGCGATGGAAAACAGCATGCCCACCGGCATGCGTGCGATGGACCTGGAAGGCCGCGTCACCTATGTCAACGCCGCCTTCTGCGCGATGACCGGTTTTTCAACCGCGGAGCTGGTCGGTCTGTTACCGCCCTACCCCTACTGGCCACCCGACCGCATCGAGGAAAACGGCCGTCTGCTGCAGCAGGAACTGCAAGGGCGCAGCCCGAGCAACGGCATCGAAGTCAAGGTCATGCGCAAGGAAGGCCTGATGTTCGACGCCCGCATGTACATCAGCCCGCTGATCGACCCCAAGGGCCAGCAGACGGGCTGGATGACGTCCATCACCAACATCACCGAAGCCAAGCGCATCCGCGACCAGTTGAGCGCCTCGCACGAACGCTTCACCACGGTGCTGGAAGGGCTGGATGCCAGCGTCTCGGTGCTGTCGGTGCAGCAGGGTGAACTGCTGTTCGCCAACCGCAGCTACCGCCTGTGGTTTGGCGGTGATGCGCGAGGCCACCAGCAGATGGCCGGGGGCGTGCTCGGCGCGACCCCGTACAGCGCCGACGATGGCGACGGCGTCGACGACCTGTCAGGCCTGCCCACCCAGGAGTTGACCGAAGCCGGCACCAACCCGCGCGAGGTCTATGTCGAAGCCCTGCAGAAATGGTTCGACGTGCGGGCGCGCTACCTGCAGTGGACCGACGGCCGGCTGGCGCAGATGCTGATCGCCACCGACATCACCGCCCGTTTGCGCGCCGAAGAGCAAAGCGCCGCGCAAGCCGAAAAGGCCCAGGTGACCAGCCGGCTGGTGACCATGGGCGAAATGGCCTCTTCGGTCGCGCACGAGCTGAACCAGCCGCTGACGGCCATCGCCAACTACTGCAGCGGGATGGTCACGCGCGTGAAGGCCGACACCATCCGGCCTGACGACCTGATCGCTGCTTTGCAGAAGACCGCGCGCCAGGCCGAGCGGGCCGGCCAGATCATCCACCGCATCCGGGCCTTCGTGAAACGCAGCGAGCCGCAGCGCCAAGCGTCGCAAGCGCGGCAGATCGTCGAAGACGCGGTGGAACTGGCCGGTATCGAACTGCGCCGGCGCCACGTGGCGGTGCACAGCTACGTGGCGCAGCGGCTGCCGGACATCATGGTCGATCCGATCCTGATCGAGCAGGTGGTGCTGAACCTGCTGAAGAACGCCGCCGAGGCCATCGACAGCGCACAGATGCCGCCGCAGCGCCGCCACATCGAACTGCGGGTGGTGCCGCGCCACACGCCCGAAGAAGGCGGCGTCATTGAATTCAGCGTCACCGACATGGGGCCCGGCATCAAGGACGAGGTGCTCGGCCGCCTCTACGAGGCCTTCTTTTCCACCAAGCCCGAAGGACTGGGCATCGGCCTGAGTCTGTGCCGCTCCATCGTCGAGTCGCACCGGGGGCGGATGCGGGCCCAGAACCTCTACAATGGTCCGCTGGTGGTCGGCTGCCGGTTTTCCTTCACCGTTCCCGTTGAATCGGGTGCACGCGCCGACACCATCGCGGCCCCGCTCGAGGGCGAAACCTCAACGAATACCTAGGGCGCACACCGCCTCATCTGCCGCATGAGCCTGATCCCCAAGAAAGGTACCGTCTACGTCGTCGATGACGACGAGGCGGTTCGCGATTCACTGCAGTGGTTGCTGGAAGGCAAGGACTACCGCGTCAAGTGCTTCGACTCGTCAGAGTCCTTCTTGGCCCGCTTCGACCCGCGCGAGGTGGCCTGCCTCATCGCCGACATCCGCATGGACGGCATGAGCGGCCTGGAGCTGCAGGACCGGCTGCTGGAGCGCAACAGCCCCTTGCCCATCGTCTTCATCACCGGCCACGGCGACGTGCCGATGGCCGTCACGACGATGAAGAAGGGCGCGATGGACTTCATCGAAAAGCCGTTCAAGGAAGAAGAGCTGCTGGGCCTGGTCGAACGCATGCTGGACAGCGCGCGCAGCGCCTTCAGCCAGCACCAGGAACAGGCCAGCCGCGACGCCCTGTTGAGCCGCCTGACGACGCGCGAGGCGCAGGTGCTGGAGCGCATCGTGGCCGGCCGCCTGAACAAGCAGATCGCCGACGACCTGGGCATCAGCATCAAGACGGTGGAGGCGCACCGCGCCAACATCATGGAGAAGCTGAACGCCAACACCGTGGCCGATCTGTTGAAGATCGCTCTCGGCGCTCAACAACGGGCCTAGCGCCTGCGGCGCCGTCCGCACGCCTCTCCCCGAGCCCCCGCCACGAGGGGGCTCCCGCAGTTTGACCAAGGGCAAGACCGCATGACCGCGCAACTGATCGACGGCGTCGCGCTGTCCAAGCAAATCCGGGCTGATGTGGGCGTGCGCGCAGCGGCACTCACGGCGCGCGGCTGCCGTCCCGGGCTGGCCGTGATCCTGGTCGGCGACGACCCGGCCAGCGCGGTCTACGTGCGCAATAAAGTCAAGGCCTGCCAGGAACACGGCCTGCACTCGGTGCTGGAACGCTACGAGGCCACGATGCCCGAAGCCGATCTGCTGGCCCGCGTGGCGGCGCTGAACGCCGACCCCAGCATCCACGGCATCCTGGTGCAGATGCCGCTGCCCAGACACATCGATCCGCAGAAGGTCATCGAGTCCATCGCCACCCGCAAAGACGTGGATGGCTTCTCGGTGCATTCCGCCGGCGCTTTGATGGCCGGGCTGCCAGGCCTGCGCCCGGCCACGCCTTTTGGCTGCATGAAGTTGATCGAGAGCACGGGCGTGAACCTGAAGGGCAAGCATGCGGTGGTCATCGGCCGCAGCAACACCGTGGGCAAGCCGATGGCGCTGCTGCTGTTGCAGGCCCACGCCACCGTGACCGTCTGCCACAGTGCCACGCCCGACCTGGCGCTGCACACGCGACAGGCCGACGTGGTGGTGGCTGCGGTGGGCCGTCGCAACACCTTGACGGCGGACATGGTCAAGCCGGGCGCCATCGTCATCGACGTCGGCATGAACCGCAACGAGGCCGGCAAGCTCTGCGGCGACGTGGACTTCGCGGCGGTCGGCGAGGTGGCCGGCTGGATCACGCCGGTGCCGGGCGGCGTCGGGCCCATGACCATCACCCTGCTGCTGGTCAACACCCTGCAGGCGGCCGAGGCGGCAGCGTGAATCCCCTGCTGCTGCAAGCCGGCGCGCCGGACTTCGCGGCCATCCGCCCCGAGCACATCACGCCGGCGATCGACCTGCTGCTGGCCGACGCCGAAGCCGCGCTGGAGCAAGCCGTCAGTGACGCGGTGCCGGCCGACTACAACGCCCTGTCCCGGGTGCTGGACGTGCCCGTCGAACGCCTGATGCGCGCCTGGGGCCACGCCAGCCACCTGCAGGGTGTGGCCGACACGCCGGCGCTGCGTGCGGCGCACGCCGAAAACCTGCCGCGCATCATCGACTTCAGCACCCGCCTGGGCGCCGACGCGCGGCTCTACGCGAAGTACAAGGCCGTCGCCGCCAGCCCGGTGGCGCAGCAGCTGACGGCCGCGCAACGCAAGGCGCTGGGCGACGCCCTGCGTGACTTCGTGCTGGGTGGCGCCGAGTTGCAAGGCGCCGCACGCGCGCGCCATGCCGCCATCCAGGACCGCAGGGGTGCGCTGTCGCAGCAGTACGGCAACCACGTGCTCGACGCCACCGACGCGTGGGGCCTGCTGGTCGGCGAAGAGCGCCTGAACGGCGTGCCGGCCGATGTGAAGCTGGCCGCCCGAGCCGCCGCTGAAGAGCGTGGCCTGACTGGCTACCAGCTGAGCCTGCAGGCGCCGTGCTGGCTGCCGCTGATGCAGTTCGCCAGCGACCGCGCCTTGCGCGAGACCGTCTTTCGCGCCGAAGCGACCCGCGCCAGCGAGTTCGGCCCGGCCGAGCTGGACAACGGCCCGCTGATGCGCGAACTGCTGGAACTGCGCGCCGAGGAAGCCGCCCTGCTGGGCTACGGCAGTTACGCCGAACTGGCACTGGTGGCCAAGATGGCGCGCAGCCCCGACGAGGTGCTGGCCTTCGTGCGCGACCTTGCGAGCCGCGCTCGGCCCCATGCCGACCGGGAGCTGGCCGAGCTGCGCGCCCACGCCGCGCAGGCGCTGGGCCTGGCCGAGTTGCAGGCCTGGGACCGCCCCTATGCCGCCGAGCAGCTCAAGCAAGCGCGCTACGACTTCAGCAGCCAGGAGGTCAAGCAGTACTTCACCGAACCGCGGGTGCTGCAGGGCCTGTTCCGGTTGATCGAGACGCTGTTTGGCGTGGCCATACGCCTTGAAGCCGCACCGGTCTGGCACGAGAGCGTGCGCCACTACGGGGTGTGGCGCCGCGCGGCGAACGCCGGGGACGTCGGCGCCGAGCGCGTGGCGGGTTTCTATCTCGACCTGCACGCCCGCGCCGGCAAGCAGTCGGGCGCCTGGATGGATGACTGCCGTGGCCGCTGGCGGCGCCCGGGCGGCGAACTGCAACTGCCGGTCGCCCACCTGGTCTGCAACTTCGCGCCGCCGGTAGGCGACCAGCCTGCGCTGTTGACCCACAGCGACCTGATCACCCTGTTCCACGAATTCGGCCATGGCCTGCACCACATGCTGACCGAAGTCGACGAGCTGGCCGTGTCGGGCATATCCGGCGTGGAAGGCGACGCCGTCGAACTGCCCAGCCAGTTCATGGAGAACTTCTGCTGGGAATGGGAGGTGCTGCAGCGCCTGAGCAGCCACGTCGACACCGGGGAGCCGCTGCCGCGCGCGCTGTTCGACCGGATGGTGGCCGCCCGCCATTTCCAGGGTGGCCTCAAGCTGCTGCGGCAATGCGAATTCGCGCTCTTCGACATGCGTCTGCATGCCGAAGAGGGCACCGCAGCGCGCGTGCAGGCCCTCAGCCGCGAGGTCAACCGCGAAATCCAGCCCATGGCCGCGCCCGATTTCCTGCGCTATGCCAACACCTTCAGCCACCTGTTCGATGGCGGCTATGCCGCCGGTTACTACGGCTACGCCTGGGCCCAGGTGCTGAGCGCGGATGCCTACGGCGCCTTCGAGGAATGCGGCATCTTCGACGCCGCCACCGGCGTGCGCTTCCGCGACCAGGTGCTGGCCGTCGGCGGCAGCCGGCCCGCGCTGGAGAGCTTTCGCGCCTTCCGCGGCCGCGACCCCAGCATGGACGCCTTGCTCAGGCACCAGGGCCTGGCCTGAAGCGGCCCGGGCTGTCGGCGCGAACCGTCCATCACCCCGGCAGCCCGCCTGTGCACACCGCCCTGCAGCCGACCCGGCCCGTTTTCGGGCGCAGCCTGTGGTGGCGCGCCGGCTGCGCCCTGGCCTGGGTCGCCGCGTCGGCCGCCCCGGTGTGGGCCCAGTACAAGGTGGTGGCGGCCGACGGCAGCGTCACCTACACCGACAGGCCGCGCGCCGAGGCCAACGCCCGCATCACGACGCTAAGCCGCAGCGGCAGCGCAGCGCCGCCCGAAACCCTGCTGCCGCTGGAACTGCGCCAGGCTGCCCAGCGCTATCCGGTGACGCTCTACACCGGCAACGACTGCGTACCCTGTGACAACGGCCGACGGCTGCTGCAGCAGCGTGGCATCCCGTATGCCGAACGCCGCGTCAGCAGCGAAGACGATGCCGTGGCGCTGGAACGCGCGGTGGGCGGCCGCACGGTGCCGGCGCTGACCATCGGCGCGCAGCCTCTGCGCGGCTTGTCCGAAACCGACTGGACGGCCTACCTCGACGCCGCTGGCTACCCGCGCGTCTCGAAGCTGCCGCGCGACTGGCAGGCCACGCCGGTGCAGGCCTTGGCCGGCGACAAGCCGGCCGCGCCCCGCGCCGCAACGCCCGCGCCACGCCAGCCAGCGCCACCACCGCCCGAAGACGAAGCCGAGCCCAACCGCAGCCTGCGTTTCTAGGCCTGTGCCTGTCGGCCGGCTTCAGAGCGTCGGCGCCAGCCTGCGCGCGGCCCACGAGCCCGCGCCCACCGCGCCGCCGACCACCCAGAACAGCGCTGCCGCGCCGACCAGGGTGCCCGTGGCCCCGAACAGCAGCGGCATCAGCGTGCTCGACATGTTCATCGCCATCGAGCGAAAGGCCAGCGATTCGCCGTGCCGGTCGTCGGGCGTCAGGTGGTGCAGCATGGACATCACCATCGGCGCCACGCAGCCCAGGGTGATGCCCAGCAGCACCGCCAGGCTGCCCATCACCCAGGCGTTGGGGGCCAAAGGGTAGGCGATGAACAGGATGCCGGTGCCGGCCATCGCCAGGCGCACCACGGCAACCTCGCTGAGGCGGTGCGCCAGCCAGGGGATCAGCAGGCGAACGGCCGTCACCGACAGCGTGAAGCTGCCCAGGATCAGCCCGATGGTGCTGGCGCTGAAGCCGCGCTCGTGGCCCAGCACGGGCACGGCAAAGGTGTGCACGTCCCAGCACATCGACAGCAGCCAGTTGACCACCAGCAAGCGCCGCAGACCCGGCGCCTGCAGCAGGCTCCAGGCCGTGCGGCCGGCGACGCGGGCCGCCGCGCCGGCGGCCGGCAGGCGCGGCACGTAGCGTGCGCTCAGCAGCGTCGCCAGCGGCATCAGCAAGAGCAGCACGAAGGCCGCGCGGAAACCGTAGCCGTCGATCATCAGCCCGGTGGCCACCGGCCCGATGACGTTGGAAAACGACGGCGCCACGCCCAGCCAGCTGAAGATGCGCACGCGCTCGGTGCTGTCACGCGCGGCCACACCGGCGGTGCGCTGGATGGTCAACATGCCGATGTTGGTGCCGGCGCCGGTGGCCGATGCCGCCGCGCACAGCAAGACCAGGTGGAGGGTGCCGGGCACGTAGCTGGAGGCGATGGCCAGCAGGCAGCCCGTCACCGTCAGTGCCACCGCCAGGTAGACCGGTCGGTGGTAGCCCAGGCGGTCGGCCAGCCGACCGGCCGGCAGGGCCAGCAGCACCGGCGCGGCCGCGAAGAGGGCCAGCACCAGACCCACCGTCCACGCGCTTTGGCCATCGTTCAGCAGTTGCAGCGGTGCGGCCAGGCGCAGGCCGGCCATCGCCGAGTGCATGCCCAACTGGCCGACGATCAGCGCCAGCAGCACGCGCCCGGTGCCGGCGGCGTGGCCCGGTTCAGCATGCCGCTCAGGCTTCGGCATCGTCTTCCAGCAGCGGCGTATTCAGCCCCGGCAGCAGTTGCGCGGCGCGCTCGTCGGGCATGGATTCGACCTTGCGCAACTGGCGCTGCATGGCCCGCGTGCGGACAAAGGCCTGGTCGATGGTGGTACCGGCCTCGTCCAGCTTCTTGCGCGTCTTGACCAGCACGTCGCCGAACTTCGAGAACTCGGTCTTGACCGCGCCCAGCACCTCCCAGACCTCGGCCGAGCGCTTCTCCAGCACCAGCGTGCGGAAACCCATCTGCAGGCTGTTGAGCAGGGCCAGTAGCGTGGTCGGGCCGGCCAGCATCACCTTGTGTTCGCGCTGCAGGGCCTCGGCCAGGCCGGGCCGGCGCAAGGCTTCGGCGTACAGGCCTTCGGTCGGCACGAACAGGATGGCGAAGTCCGTCGTGTGCGGCGGCGAGACGTACTTGTCGCGGATGCTGCGGGCTTCCAGCTTGAGCCGCGTTTCGATGGCCTTGCCGGCGGCTTCCATGGCCGGTGCGTCAGCACGCTCGGACGCATCCAGCAGGCGTTCATAGTCTTCGCGCGGGAACTTGGCATCGATGGGCAGCCACAGCGGCGCGTCACCGGCGCTGCCGGTGCCCGAGCCGCCCGAACGCCCGGGCAACCGGATGGCGAATTCGACACGGTCGTTGCTGCCCGGCACCGTGGCCACGTTGGTGGCGTACTGCTCGGGCGTGAAGACCTGTTCCAGCAGCGCGGCCAGCTGCACCTCGCCGAAGACGCCGCGCGTCTTGACATTGGTCAGCACGCGGTTCAGCGCGCCCACATCGCGGGCCAGGGTCTGCATCTCGCCCAGGCCCTTGTGCACCTGCTCCAGGCGGTCGGCCACCTGCTTGAAACTTTCGCCCAGCCGCGTTTCCAGCGTGGCGTGCAGCTTTTCGTCGACCGTGGCGCGCATCTGCTCCAGCTTTTTTTCGTTGCCGTCCTGCAGCGACACCAGCCGGGTTTCCACCGCCGTGCGGACCTCGGCCAGGCGGCGTTCGTTGGCCTCGGACAGGGCCCGCAACTGTTCGCCCAGGCCCTCGCCAAAGCGGCGCAGCGCCGCGTCCTGCGCTTCGCGCGCGCCCTGGCTTTGCAGCGCCAGGCCCTGGGTCGCTTGGGTCAGCGCATCGGCCACGGCCTGCTGGGTGCTGGCCAACTGGGTGCGAAAGCTGTCGATCTGCTCGTTCTGCGTGCGCGCGGTGTCGCCGCCCTGGGTCAGCAGCATCTGCTGGAAGGTGCCCAGGTCACCGCGCGTGGTCAGGCCCTGGCGGCCCAGTTCGTCGCGCAGTTCGCGTTCCAGTCTTTCGATGGCGGTGTTGACGGTGGCCGTGGCGGCGGCGCTGGCGGCGGCGCTTTCGCGGGTGGTGTCCGGTGCGCGGCGCAAGACCAGGACGATCAACAGCAACAGGTTCAGCGCCAGCAGCGCGAGCAGGGTCCATTCAGGCATCCGCGCATTGTCTCAGTCCGGCGGGTGCAGGGCCGCAGGGCTTGCAGTACGCTTTGCCGTTGCCCATCAAGGAGACCCACCGATGTTGACGCTGAATGTGAACGGCAAGGCCGTGGCCTTGGACGCCGAACCCGACATGCCCCTGCTGTGGGCGCTGCGCGAAGACCTGCAACTGACCGGCACCAAGTTCGGCTGCGGCGTGGCGCTGTGCGGGGCCTGCACCGTGCACATCGACGGCGTGGCGGTGCGCTCGTGCAGCACGCCGCTGTCCAGCCTGGCCGGCAAGAAGGTAACCACCATCGAGGCCATGGCGGGCACCCAGGCCGGCAAGGCCCTGCAGGCCGCCTGGGTGGCGCACGACGTGCCGCAATGCGGCTACTGCCAGAGCGGCCAGATCATGAGCGCCTGCGCCATGCTGGCCAAGAACAAGAAGCCCAGCGACGCCGACATCGACAGCGCGATGAGCGGCAACATCTGCCGCTGCGGCACCTACAACCCCATCCGCGCGGCCATCAAGACCGCCGCGGTCACCTTGAACAAGGCGGGCTGATCATGGACAAGACGCTCGAACACGGCACCGCAACGGACACGGCGGCCGCTGCGGCCACCCCCGGCGCCGCGCCGTCGCGCCGCGCCTTCCTGCAGTCCGGCGCCGCCCTCGTGGTCGCCTTTGCGCTGCCCGCCACGGGCCGTGCCGCGGCTGCCGGCGCCACCGCACTCAGCGCCTATGTGCGCATCGCCGCCGACAACCGCGTGACCGTGGTCTGCGGTTCTTCCGAGATGGGCCAGGGCGTGCTCACCGCCATTCCCATGCTGGTGGCCGAGGAACTGGACGCCGACTGGGCACTGGTCGGTGTCGAGCAGGCGCCGGTCGACCAGGCCTACAACAACCCGATGTTCGGCATGCAGGCCACGGGCGGTTCGACCACCGTGCGCGCCAACTGGTTGCCGATGCGCCAGGCCGGCGCTGCGGCGCGCGAAATGCTGATGGCTGCGGCGGCCGCCCAGTGGCAGGTGGACGCGGCGACGCTGACCACCGACAAGAGCACGGTCAACGGGCCCGGTGGCAAGAAGGCCAGCTACGGTTCGCTGGTGGCTGCGGCTTCCAGGCTGCCGGTGCCGGCCAAGCCCAAGCTGAAGGACAGCCAGTCCTTCAAGTTGCTGGGCAAGCCCACGAAACGCCTGGATACGGTGGCCAAGAGCAACGGCAGTGCGCGCTTCGGTATCGACGCCCAGGTGCCCGGCATGCTGGTGGCCGTGATGGCCCGCACGCCGGCGGCGGGTGCCAAGCCCAAGGCCGTGAACGAGGCGGCGGCCAAGGCGGTCAAGGGCGTGCAACAGGTCATCACCCTGCCCTCGGGGGTGGCCGTACTGGCCCGTGGCTACTGGGCCGCCAAGAAGGGCCGCGATGCGCTCGATGTGCAGTGGGACCTCGGTGCGGCCAGCCAGCTCAACAGTGCGGCCATCAGCGAGATGCTGGACGAAGGCGCCCGCGAAGCCGACGCCGTGGCGCTGGACCAGGGCAACCCGCGTGACGCCAGCGCCAACGCCGCCAAGACGCTGGACGCGCGCTACGAAGCACCCTACCTGGCACACGCCTGCATGGAGCCGCTGAACTGCACGGCCTGGGTGCAGGGCGACAGCGTCGAGATCTGGGCCGGCACGCAAAGCCAGGGGCCGGCGCAGGGCATCCTGGGCCAGGTGGCGCAAGTCACCCCGGCCAAGGTCAAGATCAACACCCTGCTGTTGGGTGGCGGTTTCGGCCGCCGCTTCGCGCCCGACTTCACCATCGATGCGACGCTGCTCAGCAAGATCAGCGGCAAGCCGGTGAAGCTGATCTACACCCGCGAGGACGACATGGCGGCCGGCTTCTACCGCCCGCCCGCCGTGGCCCGCTTCTCGGGTGCACTGGACGACCAGGGTGCGCTGACGATGCTGAAGGCCGGCGTCGGTTCGCCGTCGATCATGGCCGGCTCGGGCTTCATGCAGCTCCCGGCCAATGGCGTCGATGCCATGGCCCTGGAAGGCCTGGTCGACCACCCCTACGGCATCCCCAACCAGCGCATCGCCTACGGCCGCAGGGAACCCGGGCCGCAGGTCTGGTTCTGGCGTTCGGTGGGCCACTCGCAGAACGGCTTCTTCACCGAAGGCTTCATCGACGAGATGGCCGCCGCGGCCGGCAAGGACCCCTTCGAGTTCCGCCGTGCGCTGCTGAGCAAGTCGCCGCGCCACAAGGCGGTGCTGGAGCTGGCTGCACAGAGGGCGGGCTGGGGAACGCCACTGCCCAAGGGCGTGGCACGCGGCATCGCCGTGGTGTCCAGCTTCGGCAGCTACGTGGCCGAGGTGGCCGAGGTCAGCGTCGGCGCCGACGGCACACCCCGTGTGCACCGCGTGGTGGCGGCCGTGGACTGCGGCATGACGGTCAACCCGCTGACCATCGAACGCCAGATCGAGGGCGCCATCGTCTACGGCCTGACGGCGGCGCTCTACGGCAAGATCAGCTTCAAGGACGGCCGCGTCGAACAGGGCAACTTCCACCAGTACCCGATGCTGCGCATGAACGAGATGCCCAAGGTGGAAGTGCACATCGTGAAGAGCAGCGAAGAGCCGGGCGGCATTGGCGAACCGGGTACGCCGCCGATCGCGCCGGCCGTGGTCAACGCGCTGTTCGCGCTGACCGGCCAGCGGGTGCGTTCGCTGCCGATCGACCCGGCGCCGTTCAGGCGCGCTTGACCAGCGCGGCGGCGTTGATGGGCGTGGGGGCCACCCCGCCCGTCAGCGCCGCGATCAGGTTGTCGGCGGCCAGGTTGGCCATCGCCAGCCGCGTGGCGACGCTGGCGCTGGCGATGTGCGGCGTCAGCACCACATTGGCCAGGCTCAGCAGGTCGGGGTGCACCGCGGGCTCGCCCTCGAACACGTCCAGGCCGGCGGCGGCGATGCGGCGCTCGCACAGCGCGGCCGCCAGCGCCGCGTCGTCGACGATGCCGCCGCGTGCGATGTTGGTCAGGGTGGCCGTGGCTTTCATCTGCGCCAGTTCGGGCGCGGCGATGGCGTGGTGGCTCTCGGCCGAGTAAGGCAGCACCAGCATCAGGTGGTCGGCCTGGGTTAGCAGTTCAGCCTTGCTGACGTAGCGCGCGCCGAGGGCCGCTTCGGTGTCCGCCGGCAGGCGCGAGCGGTTGTGATAGACCACCTTCATGCCGAAGCCCAGGGCGCCGCGCCGCGCGATGGCCTGGCCGATACGGCCCATGCCCAGGATGCCCAGCGTGGCGCCGTGCACGTCGCTGCCGGTGAACATGTCGTAGGACCAGCGCGTCCACTCGCCGCGACGCAGAAAGCGTTCGCTCTCGGCCATGCGGCGGGCCGTGGCCATCATCAGCGCGAAGCCGAAATCGGCGGTGGTCTCGGTCAGCACGTCGGGCGTGTTGGTGGCCAGCACGCCGGCCGCGTTGCAGGCCGCGATGTCGAAGTTGTTGTAGCCCACCGCCATATTGGCCACCACGCGCAGTTCGGGGCAAGCGGCCAGCAGTTCGGCGCTGATGCGTTCGCTGCCGGTGGTGAAGACGCCCTGCTTGCCCTGCAGGTGGGCGATCAGTTCGGCGGGCTGGAAGATGGTGTCGGACGGGTTGTCCTCGACATCGAAGTGGCCGCGCAGGCGGGCCACGACTTCGGGGAACACGGCACGGGCAACGAGGACTTGCGGTCGGGTCATGGCATCACTTCACGGCGGGTGCGACGGCTGTCGCGGGGGTGGTCGAAGCACTGCCTTTCAGCGCCGTGCCGGGGTGGAAGCCCTGCACGGCCAGCAGCACGAAAAAGCCGCAGACATAGGCCACCGGCACATGCCAGCCGTGCCGCAGCCACTGCCCCACCGAGCGGGCTTGGGGGTACATGCTGCTCAGGGCCACGCCGGCGGAAGAGCCGAACCAGATCATCGAACCGCCGAAGCCGACGGCGTAGGCCAGGAAGCCCCAGTCGTAGCCGCCTTGCTTCAAGGCCAGTTCGGTCAGCGGGATGTTGTCGAACACCGCCGAGACGAAACCCAGGCCCAGTGCGGTGGGCCAGGAAGCGGCCGGCAGGTGTTCGACCGGCATCATCGACGCGCACAGCACCAATGACAGCAGGAAGAGCGCGCCTTTGGCAGCGGCGGGCAGCACCGACCAGGTCGGCCGCCGCAGCGCCGCGCTGGCCGCGATGGCCAGCCACACCGCAGCACCCAGGAAGGGGAAGGTGTCGGAGATGGCGTTGTAGCGGGTGTTGATCAGCACGTTGACGACGATGGCCGCGGCCAGGATGAAGAGGACGATGCCCACGCGCACCCAGTCCACCCGCGCGGCGGGATCGGCGTCCTTCTGGATCGGCCAGTAGGCCTGCTGCTGCAGCGCAGCCGGGATGCCGCAGACCAGCAGCGCCAGACCGGCTGCGATGTAGGCCTCGAAGACTTCCAGCGGGTGCACGCCGGCGATCCACATCATCGTGGTCGTGGTGTCGCCCACCACGCTGCCGGCACCGCCGGCATTCGATGCCGCGACGATGGCCGCCAGGTAGCCGATGTGGACGCGGCCTTTGAACACGGTCTGTGCCACGGCGCCGCCGATCATGGCCGCCGCGATGTTGTCGAGGAAGCTGCTGATGACGAAGACCAGCACCAGCAGGGCGAAGCAGCCCTTCCAGTCGTCGGGCAGGAAGCGCGGCAGGATGGCCGGCACCGCGCTCTTCTCGAAGAGGTCGGCCAGCAGCGCGAAGCCCAGCAGCAGCAGCAGCAGGTTGCTCAGGATGACCCACTCGTGGCTGAGGTGTCGGGCAAATCCCGCCAGGCCGGCACCGGCGTGGAAGGGTGAGAGCGTGATCTTGAACAGCGCGATGGCGACCGCGCCACCGACGGCGATGCGCAGGGTGTGGGCATGGAACAGTGCCACGCCGGCCAGCACCAGGCCGAAGAAGACGAACTCCAGCGGCACCGGTCCGATGTGCGGCCCCATCGGCACCGCACTCAGCGCTGCACTAGCCATGGAACCGGGTGAAGGCCGCCACCGGTGCCCGCTCGGTGACGAGCTGATTGGCCACAGCGTCGGGGTCGGCATGGCCCAGCGACATGCCGCAGACCAGCATTTCGTCGTCAGCCAGCTTCAGGTGCTGCGCGATGATGCGGTGGAACTGCGTGAAGGCGGCTTGCGGACAGGTGTCGAGGCCGCGCGCGCGGGCCGCCACCATCACGCTCTGCAGGAACATGCCGTAGTCCAGCCAGCTGCCCTGCTGCATGACCTTGTCGATGGTGAACATCAGGCCGACGGGCGCATCGAAGAAGCGGTAATTGCGGGCGTGCTGGGCATGCATGGCCGCCTTGTCGGTCTTGGCGATGCCCAGCAGGCTGTAGAGGTCCCAGCCGACCTTGCGGCGGCGGTCGATGTAGGGGCTGCGCCACTCGGTCGGGTAGTAGGCGTAAGCCTCGGTGTGCGTGGCGCGCTGCACCGGGTCGTCGAAGGCCGCCTCGATGTCACGCGACAGCGCGTCCTTGGCGCTGCCCGTCAGCACGTGCACCTGCCAGGGCTGGGTGTTGGTGCCCGAGGGCGAACGCGCGGCAACAGCCAGGATGGCTTCGATGTCGGCACGGGCCACCGGCGTGGGCAGGAAGGCGCGCAGCGAGCGGCGCGAGGTGATGGCGTCGTCGACGGCGGCGATCGAGGCGGGTGTGGGTGTCATGCGGCAGGCTCGGGCAGGCGGATCAGGAACGCATCAAGGGGGCCAACGCCGCCCTCAGGGTGTCGGGAACGGGCACCGGGCGGCGGCTGGCGCGGTCCACATAGACATGCACGAAGGAGCCGACGGCGGCCGACAGCGGCGCATCGTCGGCATACAGACCCAGTTCGTAGCGCACGCTGGAGCGGCCCAGGTGGGCGACACGCAGGCCCGCATGCACGGTCTGCGGGAAGGCCAGGCTGTCGAAATAGTGGCACTGGGTCTGTACCACCAGGCCGATGACGGCGCCGGCGTGGATGTCCAGGGCCCCGGCTTCGATCAGGTAGCGGTTCACCGCCGTGTCGAAAAAGCTGTAGTGCACGACGTTGTTGACATGGCCGTAAACATCGTTGTCCATCCAGCGCGTGGTGATGGCCTGAAAGTGCGCGAAGTGCGTGCGCGGCAGCGGTGAGGTGCGGTCCGACATGCCCCGCATTCTTTCACCGAGCGGCGGCGATTTCCGCCGCCCAGGCCTGCCACGCTGCGACGCCTGCGGCCAGCGTGCGACGGTGCACGCCGACGGTGGTGGCGATGTCGCGACCGTAGCCGCCGGCCATGCTGAGCGCCACCGGGATGCGTCTCAAGGCCAAGGCTGCAAACACCCGCCGGTCGCGCTCGGCCATGCCGGCGTCGGTGAGCTTCAGACGGCCCAGGCGGTCGCCCTCGTGCGCGTCGGCGCCCGCCACATAGAAGGCCAGCCCCGGCAGGCCGTCGGCATGGCGCGCCCAGGCCTGCGTCAACGCTTCGTCCAGCGCCTGCAGGTAAGCCGCATCGGTACAGCCGTCTGGCAGTTCGACGTCGAGGTCGCTGGCTTCCTTGCGAAAAGGAAAATTGCGCGCGCCGTGCAGCGACAGCGTGAAGACGGTCGGGTCATCGCGAAAGATGGCCGCCGTGCCATTGCCCTGGTGAACGTCCAGGTCGATGACGATGACGCGCAACAGCTGGCGGCGGTGGCGGTGCCATTCGGCCTGCATCAGCCGCGCCGCCACCGCCACGTCGTTGAAGACGCAGTAGCCCGAACCCTTGTGCGCCTGGGCGTGGTGCGTACCGCCGGCCAGGTTGGCCGCCACGCCGTCACCCCCGAACAAGGCGCAGCGCGCCGCGGCGATGGTGGCGCCCACCGAGCGCCGTGCGCGTTCCACCATGCGCTCGGACCACGGGAAGCCGATCTCGCGCTGCTGCGCTGCCGAGGTGGTGCCTTCCACCACCGCGCTGATCCAGGCCGGGTCGTGGGCCAGGGCCAGTTCGCCGTCGCTGGCCGGCTGGGCTTCCGACACGCGGACATCCGGCATGCAGTCCGCCACCGCCTCGCGCAGCAGGCGGTACTTGGTCATCGGAAAGCTGTGACCCGGCGGCAGGGCCAGCATGAAGGTGTCGGAGTGGAAGGCTTGCACGGCCAGCATTCTAGAAAGAGCCCCCTAAAATGGTGCAGTGCACCAAAAAACGCTTGCAAGCGCGGTGCGGGTGGCTATAGTCCAATCTATGTTGCAGCGCAGCAAAGTTGTACGGGTAGCGCGGCAATGGTTCCTGTCCTCAACTTTCACGGAGATCCACCATGACCACCCCTTTCAACAATGAACAATTCCTGGCCGCTCAAAAGGCCAGCATCGAAACCCTGTTCGGCCTGACCGCCAAGGCTTTCGAAGGCGTCGAAAAGCTGGTCGAGCTGAACCTGCAGGTCGCCAAGACCTCGCTGGCCGAAGCGGCCGAATCGACCCAGGCTGTGCTGTCGGTCAAGGACGCGCAAGAGCTGATGAGCCTGCAAGCCGGCCTGCTGCAGCCCGCCGCTGAAAAGGCCGCTGCCTACAGCCGTCACCTGTACGACATCGTCGCCGGCACGGGCGCTGAAGTCACCAAGGTTGCCGAAGCCACCCTGGCCGACGGCCAGAAGCAGGTGCTGGCCCTGGTCGACACCGCCGTCAAGAACGCCCCCGCCGGCAGCGAAAGCGCAGTGGCGCTGGTGAAGTCGGCCGTCGCCGCTGCCAACAACGCCTACGAAAGCGTGCACAAGGCGGCCAAGCAAGCCACCGAAGCGGCGGAAGCCAACTTCACGGCCATGACCAACACGGCCGTCAAGGCCGCCGGTTCAGCAGCCAAGGGCAAGAAGGCTGCGTAATCCGGGCTGAGAGTAAAAAGTCCGCGTTCAGACTGAACTTTTCTGAACCGGCACGCTCTACCCAGGGCCTGAGAGCCCCACTCTCGGGTCTCTCGTGTGGAAAGTCATTGAGCCCGGCGCTGTGCGCCGGGCTCTTTTCTTTGCTCAGCGCATCATCGAGGCGATCTTGGCCCGCAGTTCAGGCAGCAGGCGCAGCGCCACCTCGCGCCCGGCCTGTATGGCCTTCAGCCGCGCCGTGAAGTCGGCGCTGGACACACCCAGCAGCGTCGGCCGCAGCAGGAAGTCGGCGTCGCGCAGTTCAAACTGGTTGATGCTCTTGCCCATGATGGCGAAGGTCTGCAGCAGCAGCTTCATCATGTCGGTGGTCGCGTTGCCGTCCGGCGGCGACGAGATGTCCACCGCGATGACCATTTCGGCGCCCATCTGCCGCGCAAAGCGCACCGGGACGGGCGACACCAGCCCACCGTCGACATATTCCCGCGTGCCGATGCGCACCGGCTGGAACACCGCCGGCACCGCGCTGCTGGCCCGCACCGCGGCGCCCGTGTCGCCGCGCTGGAACAGGATGGCCGCACCGTTGTCCAGGTCGGTGGCGACGATGCCCAGCGGCAGCTTCATCTGTTCGATGCTGCGGCTACCGGTCTGCTCGCGCACATAGCGCGCCAGCGCCTCGCCGCGGATCAGCCCGCGCGCCGGGAAGGACCAGTCGGTGATCGCGCCTTCGTCCATCGTTTGCGCCGTGGCGGCCATCTCGGCACCGGTCTTGCCCGAGGCGTACATCGCCGCCACCAGGCTGCCGGCCGAGGTGCCGACCACCAGGTCGGGCTTGATGCCGGCCTCTTCCAGCACCTGAATCACGCCGATGTGGGCGAAGCCCCGCGCCGCGCCGCCGCCCAGCGCCAGGCCGATGCGCGGCAGCCGCAGCACCTTGGGCTCCGGCGGCGGCGCCACGATCGGGGCCGGCGGCTGAACGAGCAGCGGCGGGCTCTGGCAGGCGCTGAGGCCGCCCAGCAAGCTCAGGGCCAAGAGGCCTCGGTACGAAAGACGACTTTTCATCGAGCGATTGTAGGGAGGGCCCACGACCTTCTTATATTGATTTAAGACTAAGCAATCAATAAATATGTACTTTGATTATATAAGAACGCAACCTAGAGTCGCGGCCACGCTGGGCCCTTGCCCCGCGAAGACCCGAGCCGGAGATCACCCTCACCCATGGACAGCATCGCGATGGCAAGCGGCTTCGGCATCGGGGCCATCATCGGCATGACCGGGGTCGGCGGCGGTTCCTTGATGACGCCGCTGCTGATCAGCGTGTTCAAGCTCAGCCCGGCGGTGGCCATCGGCACCGACCTGTGGTTCGCCGCCATCACCAAGAGCGGCGGCGCGTGGGCCCACCACCGGCACGGCCAGGTCGACTACCGTGTCGCCGGTCGGCTGCTGGCCGGCAGCATCCCGGCATCGCTGGCCACCATCGCGCTGATGCATGTCACCGGCATCACCGCCGCCTGGGCCCATGCGCTGACGTTTTCGCTGGGCATCGCGCTGCTGCTGACCGCGGTCACCGTGGCCTACCGCCAGAGCTGGCATGCCGTCGGCCTGAAGCTGGAACGTTGGCTGCCGCCCAGCCGGCAGGCCAGGCTGACGGTGCTGGCCGGCGTCGTGCTGGGTGTGCTGGTCTCGCTCAGTTCCATCGGCGCCGGCGCGCTGGGCGCCACGATGATCCTGCTGCTCTACCCGCGCATGCCGACCAACCGCCTGGTCGGCACCGACATCGCCCACGCCGTGCCGTTGACCCTGGTCGCCGGCATCGGCCACGCCAGCCTGGGCCATGTGGAATGGCTGCTGCTGGGCTCGCTGCTGATCGGCTCTTTGCCCGGCATCTGGCTGGGCACCCAGCTGACCCGCCGCATGCCCGAGCGGCTGGTCCGCGCGCTGCTGTGCCTGTCTTTGGTGGGTGCCGGCCTCAAGGTCATCCATTGATTTTTTTGCCCTCCTGAGCCGCAAGCCCACGATGTACGCCTACACCGATTTCGACCGCCACTTCGTCCGCGCCCGCGCTGCGCAGTACCGCGACCAGCTGCAACGCCACCTGGCCGGTGAACTGGGCGACGACGAGTTCAAGCCGCTGCGCCTGCAGAACGGCTGGTACGTGCAGCGCCACGCGCCCATGCTGCGCGTGGCGGTGCCCTACGGTGAACTGAACAGCCGGCAGCTGCGCCAGCTGGCGCACATCGCCCGCGAACACGATGTGCAAGACGCCGGTCTGGCCACCGAGCGCGGCGGTTTCGGCCACTTCACGACGCGCCAGAACCTGCAGTTCAACTGGATCCAGCTGGACCAGTCGGCCGACGTGATGGACCTGCTGGCCGAGGTCGACATGCACGGCATCCAGACCAGCGGCAACTGCATCCGCAACATCACCAGCGACGCGCTGGCCGGCATCGCGCCCGACGAAGACGTCGACCCGCGGCCGTATTGCGAGATCCTGCGCCAGTGGAGCACGCTGCACCCCGAATTCGCCTTCCTGCCGCGCAAGTTCAAGCTCGCGGTGACCGGCGCCCGCGAAGACCGCGCCGCCACCGACTGGCACGACATCGGCCTGAAGCTGCACCGCAACGCGGCCGGCGAGATCGGTTTTCGCGTCGCCGTGGGCGGTGGCATGGGCCGCACGCCCGTCATCGCCGCGCTGTTCCGCAGCTTCGTGCCGTGGCAGCAGATCCTGGTCTACATCGAGGCCGTCGTCCGCGTCTACAACCTCTACGGCCGTCGCGACAACGCCTACAAGGCGCGCATCAAGATCCTGGTCAAGGCCGAAGGCCAGAAGTTCGTCGATGCGGTGAACAGCGAATTCGACACGCTGCTGGCCGACGGCGTGACAGCGCTGATCCCGCAGGCCGAACTGGACCGCGTGTCGGCCAGCTTCGCCGACCCGCTCATCGCGCCCGACGACGCCGCCAAACCGGTGGTCGACGCCCTGCCCGCCTACATCCGCTGGCTGGAGCGCAACGTGCAGGCCCACCGCCTGCCGGGCCTGCGCGCGGTGACGCTGTCGCTCAAGCGCGCCGGCCTGCCGCCCGGCGATGTCACCGCCGACCAGATGGAGGCCGCCGCCGCGCTGGCCGAGCGCTACAGCCAGGGCGAGCTGCGCGTCACGCACGACCAGAACCTGCTGCTGCCCTGGGTCCGCGCAAGTGACCTGCGCGCGCTGTGGCTGGACGCCCGTGAAGACGGCTTCGCCACGCCCAACATCGGTTTGCTGACCGACATGATCGCCTGCCCCGGCGGCGACCTGTGCGCGCTGGCCAATGCCCGTTCCATCCCCATCGCAGCGGCCATCACCGAGCGCTTCGACGACCTCGACGAGCTGCACGACATCGGCGACATCGACCTCCACATCAGTGGTTGCATCAACAGCTGCGGCCACCACCACAGCGGCCATATCGGCGTGCTCGGCGTCGACAAGGACGGCCGCGAGTGGTACCAGGTCTCGGTGGCTGGCGCCGACGGCAGCACGCTGAGCGGCGGCGCGGTGGCGGGCAAGGTCATCGGCCCGTCCTTCGCGGCCGACGAAGTGCCCGACGTCATCGAGGCCGTGATCGCCACCTACCTGCGCGAACGCCAGGCCGGTGAACGTTTCATCGATACCTCACGCCGGCTGGGCACCCTGCCCTTCCGCCATGCCGCTGACGCCGTACGCCGCAGCACCGCCACCGTGACCTGATCGAGGAGCGCTCCATGCAATTCATCGATAGCCAGCAAGCACTGCCTGAGGGCGCCCTGCTGCTCGACAACCAGGCTGATGTGCTGGCCGGAGCCGACGAAATCCGCCGCCACACGGTGGTGGTCCTGCAGTTTCCGAAATGGACCGACGGCCGCGCCTATTCGCAGGCTGTGCTGTTGCGCGCCCGGTTGCGCTACAGCGGGGAGATCCGCGCCACCGGCGAGGTGCTGGCCGACATGCTGCCCCTGCTGCGCCGCTGCGGCTTCGACGCCGTGCAGATGCGTGCCGACCAGCAGCTGGAAACCGCCCAGCGGGCCCTGGGCTATTTCGACAACCACTACCAGACGGTGCCGCCCGAGCGCAGACCGGCGCTGTCGAACACGCACAGCCTGCACAACAGCGCAAAGGCCGCTCCTTGAGCACCGCGATCGAGCTCTACGCCCGCGCCCAGCCGGGTTATGCGGACCGCGTCGCATCGGCCGTCGGCCTGTTGAAGGCTGCGGCGGCCGCCCACCCCGGCCGCGTCGTGCTGACCACCAGCCTGGGCGTCGAGGACATGGTGCTGGCCGACCTGATCGCGCGCCACGACCTGCCGATCGCGCTGGCCACGCTGGAGACCGGCCGCCTGCATGCCCAGACCGGGGCGCTGATCCCGCGCCTGGAGCAGCGCTACGGCCTGCACGTCGAACGCTGGCGGCCGCAGGCCGAACAGACCCTGCAGTTCGTGCGCGACCACGGCGAGCTGGCCATGCGGCAGAGCATCGATCTGCGCAAGGCCTGCTGCGCCGTGCGCAAGCTGGCACCGCTGGCGCGACTGCTGGAAGGCCGCACGGCCTGGGTCACCGGACTGCGCCGCGAACAATCGGGCGCCCGTACCGAGGTCCCCTTCGAGTCGACCGACGAGAACGGCCGCACCAAGTACAGCCCGCTGGCCGACTGGAGCCAGGCCGACGTCTGGCACCACGTGGCCACCCACAGCGTGCCCTACAACCCGCTGCATGACGCCCACTTCCCCAGCATCGGCTGCGAGCCCTGCACCCGCGCCGTGGCCGTGGGCGAGGACATCCGGGCCGGCCGTTGGTGGTGGGAAAACGAAGACGCCAAGGAATGCGGTCTGCACGCCCCGGCGGGCCATGGCCCCCACACCCACCAGGAAGTCCCTGCATGAACGCCCCGACGACGATCGAACACCTGCTGCCCGGCCTGGACCACGCCCACCTCGACGGGCTGGAAGAAGAGGCCATCTTCATCCTGCGCGAAGTGGCGGCCACTTTTGAAAGACCGGCGCTGCTGTTCAGCGGCGGCAAGGATTCCTGCGTCGTGCTGCGCCTGGCCGAGAAGGCCTTCAAGCACCGCGTCAGCGGCCAGACCTTCAGCGGCCAGCTGCCTTTTCCGCTGCTGCACGTGGACACCGGCCACAACTTCCCCGAGGTCATCGAATTCCGCGACCGCCGCGTCGCCGAGATGGGTGAGCGCCTGGTCGTCGGCAGCGTCGAGGCCAGCCTGCGGCGCGGCACCGTGCGCCTGGCGCATCCGCTGGAAAGCCGCAACGGCCACCAGACCGTGGCACTGCTGGAAGCCATCGAGGAACACCGCTACGACTGCCTGATCGGCGGCGCGCGGCGCGACGAGGAAAAGGCGCGCGCCAAAGAGCGCATCTTCAGCCACCGCGACAGCTACGGGCAGTGGCAACCGAAAGCGCAGCGCCCCGAGCTGTGGACGCTGTTCAACACCCGCATCCACCCCGGCGAGCACTTCCGCGCCTTCCCGATCAGCAACTGGACCGAGCTGGACGTCTGGCTCTACCTGGCGCGCGAGGGCATCCCGCTGCCCGGCCTGTATTACAGCCACGAGCGCCAGGTGGTGCGCCGCAAGGGCCTGCTGGTGCCGGTGACACCGGTCACGCCGCCGCAGGCCGGCGAGACCGTCGTGACCGTGCCGGTGCGCTTTCGCACTGTCGGCGACATGACCTGCACCTGCCCGGTGGAAAGCGACGCGCTGACCGCCGTGGACATCGTGGCCGAGACGCTGACCGTCACGGTCAGCGAACGCGGCGCCACGCGCATGGACGACCGCAGCTCGGAAGCCTCGATGGAACGGCGCAAGAAGGAAGGGTATTTCTGATGAACGTGAGCCCCCAAGCTCGCTGGCGCTCGCTACCCCCCGAGGCGGGGCGAGCCGGACGAGAAACAGTCCTGAGGACTGTTTCTCGCCTTCGAGCGCCTGCGGCGTCCTCGCCGCAGGCCGTCCGCCAGCGGCCCGGCCAAGCCGGTTCCGCGGCGAGATGCTTGATCAAGAACTGCACATGACTGGCACTGCACAACAAACTTCTAATGCCCACCGCCCTGCCCTGCGCTTCCTGACTGCCGGCAGCGTCGACGACGGCAAGAGCACCCTGATCGGCCGCCTGCTCTACGACAGCCGCGCCATCCTGGCCGACCAGCTCGATACGCTGCAAGCGCGCGCCACCACCGGCGCAGCCTCAGCGCGCGCGGCGGGCGGGCCCGACTTCGACCTGAGCCTGCTGACCGACGGCCTGGAAGCCGAGCGCGAACAGGGCATCACCATCGACGTGGCCTACCGCTACTTCGCCACGCCGGCGCGCAAGTTCATCATCGCCGACGCCCCGGGCCATGAGCAGTACACGCGCAACATGGTCACCGCCGCGGCCGGCAGCGACGCCGCCGTGGTGCTGGTCGACATCACCAAGCTCGACCTGTCGGTGCGCCCGGTGGTGCTGCTGCCGCAGACCCGGCGCCACACCCTGCTGGCGCAATTGCTGCGCGTGCCCAGCATCGTGTTCGCCGTGAACAAGCTCGACGCGATGGCCGACCCCGGCCCGGCCTTTGCAGCAGTGTCCGAAGCGCTGGCGGCCTTCGCAGCCGAAGCCGGTTTGACCGTCGCCGGCACGGTGCCCGTGTCGGCCTTGCGTGGCGACAACGTCACCCAGCCGCTGGACGTCGACTGGTACCGCGGCCCGTCGCTGCTGCAGTTGCTGGAACAACTGCCGACCACCACCGAGCTGGACAGCGGCGACTTCAGCCTGCCGGTGCAGTACGTCGCCCGCCAGGGCAGCGGCACCGGTGAGCAGCCGCGCGTGCTGTGGGGCCGCATCAATCAGGGCGCGCTGCGCGTGGGCGACCGTTTGCAGGTCTTCCCCAGCGGCGAGCGGGCGGTGGTGGCCGCCTTGCGCCGCGCGGGTTCGGCGGTCAGCGAAGCCAGCACCGGGCAGTCGGCCGGCGTGGTGCTGGACCGCCAGCTCGACGTCTCGCGCGGCGACTGGCTGGCCACGCCCGACACGCTGCAAAGCGCGCGTCGCTTCACCGCCACGCTGGCCTGGCTGGACAGCGAAGCCGCCGTGCCGGGCCGCAAATACCTGCTGCGCCACGGCAACCGCTGGGTGCAGGCACGGCTGCTGCGCATCGTCGACCGCCTGGACATTCACAGCCTGCAGCCGCAAGCGGCCGAGCAGCTGGCCGTCAACGAAATCGGCCGTGTGGAGTTCGAATTGCAGCAGCCGCTGCCGCTGGCGCCCTACGCCAGCAACCGCGTGGGCGGCGCGTTGATCGTGGTCGATGCGGCCAGCCACCGCACCAGCGGGGCGCTCTTGGTCCTGACGACGGAAGCCCGCTGATGGCAGCGCCGGGCCACGTTGTCTTCATCGGTGCCGGCCCCGGCGCGGCCGACCTGATCACGGTGCGCGGCGCGCAGCGCCTGGCGCAGGCTGACGTGGTGCTGTTCGACGCGCTGACCGACCCGGCACTGCGCGAACTCGCGCCGCAGGCCCTGTGGATCGCCGTCGGCAAGCGGGGTTACTGCGATTCGACGGGCCAGGCCGCCATCAATGCGATGCTGGTGCAATGGGCGCAGCGGGTGCAGCACGTGGTGCGCCTGAAAGGCGGCGACCCCAGCGTCTTCGGCCGCCTGGAAGAAGAGCTGCTGGCGCTGGCTGCGGCCGGCCTGAGCTGCGAAGTGGTGCCTGGCGTGACAGCGGCCATCGCGGCGGCCGCCGACACCCAGCGCCCGCTGACCCGGCGCGGCACGGGGCGGAGTGTCAGCCTGAGCACCGCCATGACGCGCAGTGGCGACCTGCAAGCCGGCCAGCGCGCCGACACCGAGGTCTTCTACATGGCCGGCCGCCAATTGGCGGCGCTGGGCCGCAGCCTGCGCGCTGCCGGCTGGCCCGGGGAGACCGCGGTGTGCGTGGTCTCGCGCGCCGGCTGGCCCGACCGCCTGAGCAGCGACCACAGCGTGGCCGAACTGGGCGCCGCGGCCGTGCTGCACGCCGGCCGCCCGACCGTGGTGACGGTCGGCGCCGGCGCCCGCGCCCTGGGCCAACGGGCCTGGCCGGCGAACCCCGCGCAGACCCCGGTATCCGCACCGGCCGAACGGACCCTGTCCGCATCGTAAAATTGCGAGTTGTTGTGGTCGGCGCAGGCGCCGCTCACGTTGTCCCCTAACGAGTCTGCCCATGACCCACGTCGTTCTCGAATCGTGCATCCGCTGCAAGTACACCGACTGCGTCGATGTCTGCCCCGTCGACTGCTTCCGCGAGGGGCCCAATATGCTGGTCATCGACCCCGATGAATGCATCGACTGCGCAGTCTGCATCCCCGAATGCCCGGTCAACGCCATCCTGCCCGAGGAAGACGTGCCCACCGAACAGTTGAAGTTCATCAAGCTGAATGCCGACCTGGCGCGCAACTGGCCCAGCATCACCAAGCGCAAGGCCCCGCTGCCCGACGCCGAGGCCTGGAAGGACAAGCTCGACAAGCTCGACCAGCTGGCCCGCTGAAACGGGCAGCGTCGAACGCCAGTTAGCCGCCCTGCACAGCCCGCCCGATGCGGGCTGTTTCATTTCTGCCTCAGGCAGAGTCACGTATGGCGCTGGGCGAACAAGCTGGGCAGCATCGCCTCCTGCGAGGCTGAACCACACCCTACCCGCTGGAGACACGATGAACCGCGTACAAAAGAGCGCCCGCCTGGCGCGCGAGACCATGGCCTTCGTGCTGGCCGGCGGCCGTGGCAGCCGGCTGATGGAGCTGACCGACCGCCGCGCCAAGCCCGGCGTCTATTTCGGCGGCAAGACGCGCATCATCGATTTCGCGTTGAGCAACGCCCTCAACTCGGGCATCCGCCGCATCGGCGTGGCCACGCAGTACAAGGCGCACAGCCTGATCCGCCACCTCACCCGCGGCTGGACCTTTCTGCGTGCCGAGCGCAACGAGAGCTTCGACATCCTGCCGGCCAGCCAGCGCGTCAGCGAAGACGCCTGGTACAGCGGCACCGCCGACGCGGTATTCCAGAACATCGACATCGTGGAGAGCTACGCTCCCAAGTACATCGTCGTGCTGGCCGGCGACCACATCTACAAGATGGACTACGAGGTGATGCTGCAGCAGCATGTGCAGTCGGGCGCCGACGTGACGCTGGGCTGCCTGGAAGTGCCGCGCATGGAAGCCACCGGCTTCGGCGTGATGCATGTCGACGAACAGGACACCATCGTCGACTTCATCGAGAAGCCGGCCGATCCGCCGTGCGTGCCGGGCCGGCCGGACCTGGCGCTGGCCTCGATGGGCATCTACGTCTTCAACACCGACACCCTGTTCGACCTGCTCAAGGCCGACGCCGCCGACGTGAATTCCAGCCACGACTTCGGCAAGGACCTGATCCCGCAACTGGTGAAGCACGGCAAGGCCGTGGCGCACCGTTTCAGCGCCTCCTGCGTGAAGTCGCGCGAGGAGGCCGAGGCCTACTGGCGCGACGTCGGCACGGTGGACGCCTATTGGGAATCGAACATCGACCTCACCGCGGTGACGCCAGCACTGGACCTCTTCGACACCGACTGGCCGATCTGGACCTACAGCGAACTGGTGGCGCCGGCCAAGTTCGTGCACGACGAACCCGAACGCTGCGGCCGCGCCATCTCTTCGCTGGTGTCGGGCGGCTGCATCGTGTCGGGCACCGAGTTGCGCAGTTCGCTGCTGTTCACCGGCGTGCGCACCAGTTCGTATTCCCACATCGAACAGGCCGTGATCCTGCCGCACGCGCGCATCGGCCGCCACGTGCAGCTGAAGAAAGTGGTCATCGACCGGGGCGTGCTCATCCCCGACGGCTTGGTCGTGGGCGACGATCCGGTACTGGATGCACAGCGCTTTCGCCGCACCGAACGGGGCGTCTGCCTGATCACGCAAGCCATGATCGACCAGCTAGCCCTGGCCTGATGAAGACCCCGGTCGCTGTACGCCAGGCGCTTGCATGATCCAGATCATCGCCACCACCCCCATCGCCGGCATGAAGCCCGGCACCAGCGGGCTGCGCAAGAAGGTGGCCGAGTTCGCGGCGGGGGCCTACCTGCCGAACTTCGTGCAGGCCGTTTTTGACGCGGTGCGGCCCGCAGGCAGCGGGTTCGCCGGCCTGACCCTGGTGGTCGGCGGCGACGGCCGCTATTTCAACCTGCCGGCCATCCAGACCGTGATCCGGATGGCGGCGGCCAACGGCTTTGCGCGTGTGCTGGTCGGTCAGGGTGGCATCCTGTCGACACCGGCCGCCAGCTGCGTGATCCGCGAGCACCAGGCCTTCGGCGGCCTGATCCTGTCGGCCAGCCACAACCCGGGCGGGCCCGACGGCGACTTCGGCATCAAGTTCAACAGCGCCAACGGCGGGCCGGCGCCTGAGAAGGTCACCGACGCCATCTATGCCTGCACGCTGAAGATCAGCGCACACCGCAGCACCGCCACGCCCGATATCGACCTCGACCGCATCGGTGCGCAGACCGTGGGCGACATGGCGGTGGAGGTCATCGACCCGGTGGCCGACTACCTGGCGCTGATGCGCAAGCTCTTCGACTTCGACGCGCTGCGGCGCCTGTTCGCATCGGGCTTCACGCTGGCCTTCGACGCCATGCATGCCGTCACCGGCCCCTACGCCCACGCCATCTTCGAAGGTGAACTGGGCGCCGCACCCGGCACCGTGCGCAGGGGCACGCCGTTGCCCGACTTCGGCGGCCACCACCCCGACCCCAACCTGGTGCATGCCAAGGATCTCTACGACCTGATGATGTCGCCGCAGGCGCCCGACCTGGGTGCCGCCTCGGACGGCGACGGCGACCGCAACCTGATCATCGGCCGCGGTCTCTTCGTGACGCCTTCCGACTCGCTGGCGATGCTGGCCGCCAACGCCCACCTGGCACCTGCCTACCGCCAGGGCATCGCCGGCATCGCGAGGTCCATGCCCACCAGCGGCGCCGCCGACCGCGTGGCGCAGGCCCTGGGCGTGGCCTGCTACGAGACGCCCACCGGCTGGAAGTTCTTCGGCAACCTGCTGGACGCCGGCAAGGTGACGATCTGCGGCGAAGAAAGCGCCGGCACCGGCAGCGACCACGTCCGTGAAAAAGACGGCCTGTGGGCCGTGCTGCTGTGGCTGAACATCCTGGCCGTGCGCCAGCAAAGCGTGTTGCAAGTGGCTCAGGACCACTGGGCGCGCTACGGCCGCAACCACTACACGCGGCACGATTACGAGGAGGTCGACAGCAGCGCCGCGCAGGGCCTGATGCAGGCCGTGGCGGCCCAGCTGCCCGGGCTGGTCGGCACCGACCTGGGGGGCCGCCAGGTCGCCCTCGCCGACGACTTCAGTTACCTCGATCCCGTCGACGGCAGCCTGTCCCGGCACCAGGGCCTGCGCATCGTGTTCGCCGACGGTTCGCGCATCGTCTACCGGCTGTCCGGCACCGGCACCTCGGGCGCCACGCTGCGGGTCTACATCGAACGCTTCGAAGGCGACGCCAGCGGCCATGACGGGGACACCCAGGCGGCGCTGGCCGACCTCATCGAGCTGGCCGACCGGCTGGCCGGCATCCGGCAGCGCACCGGGCGCACCGCACCCAGCGTCATCACCTGACGCCCGACCGGGCTGCGTCCACGGCCGCTGGCCGGCCTTATGTGGGTTAGCGCACGGACCGCCTGGCAGGCCGCTGGCTAAGGTCGGTCGCTTCGCAACCGGAGGCGACAGATGCAGAGCTATCGAGTGGTCGACCAGCTTGCCGACCCCAGCAAGCTGGTCGTGCGTTGCGGCCAGGGCCGCTACCACGTGGCCCGCGCCTTGAACGCGATCCCGCCGGCCCATGTCCCGCTCGTCGGTGCCCAGATCCATCTCGGTTTCGGCATCCTGCTGTGCCAGGCTTCGGGGGCCATCTTCAGGGTCATCTTCGAGTCGATCAACCACCCCAACCCGGCCTTCGATGCGCACGGCACGCCGGCAGGGCCGCCGTCCCGACCGCTGGCGAGCCCGGCCACCTACGGCGCGCACCGCGGCGGCTGAGGGCTGGCCCGGCAGGGCAGCGATTCGCATGGCGCGTGGCGATGCCGGGAGCGGATTGCGGCTAGAGTTCGACCGCACCCGCGCTGACCGTGGGCTACCGATCGATGAGGCCGCGATTGCCGACCACCCCCCTGTTGACCGCCGCCATGGCCAGCCTCGCTTTGCTGGCCCTGCAGCCCGCAACGGCCGCGCCGCAGGGTGACGCCGCCCGCGGCCGCGCCTTGCTGTCGCAGCGGCAGCAGGTGGGCTGCATCCTGTGCCATGAGATACCGGGCTTGCCCATCGGCGGTGGCCTGGGCCCGCCGCTGATCGGTCTTGGCCAGCGCTACAGCAGCGATGAGCTGTTCTTGCACATTGCCGATGCCCGCCGCGCCAACCCCGACACCATCATGCCGCCCTACCTCAGCACCGAAGGCCTGCACAACGTGGCGCGGGCGCAGGCTGGCCAAACGCTGCTGAGCGCACAGGCGCTGGCGGACATCGTGTCCTATCTGCTGGCGCCACCAGCCGCTCCCCGTGACCGCCCCTGACGTCACCCGGCGGGCCAGCCTGCAGGCCCTGGCGGCCGCCGGTTCCCTGGTCTGGACGCCCGGTCTGGCGCTGGCCCAGTCCGAGCCGGCCCCGACCGGGCTGAGCCTGCAGCAGATGACCGCCGCCCTGGTGGGCAGCGCGTCGCTGCGCAACCAGGGCGTGACGCTGGACTTGCCCGTGCTGGCCGACAACGGCCATGCGGTGCCGCTGCGCGTGTCGGTGGCCAGCCCCATGACGCAGGCCGACCACGTCACGCGCATCTGGTTGCTGTCGCCGCGCAACCCGGTCACGCGCATGGCGGTGTTCCACCTGGGCCCCTGGTCGGGCCGCGCCGAAGTGGCCACCCGGGTCCGGCTGGCGGGTACCCAGAGCGTGGTGGCCCTGGCGCGTTTGTCGAGCGGCGAATTCCTTTATGCGCAGGCCGAGGTCGTGGTGACCGAATCGGCTTGCCTGGACGCCGGCTGATGGCCGCCGCACGCCTGCTCCTGCCCGCGCGCCTGACTCTGGGCGAGGTGGTGCAGGTGCGCCTGCTGATCCAGCACGACATGGAAACCGGCTACCGCCAGGACATGGACGGCCGCGTCATTCCGCGCAACGTCATCCACCTGGTGCGCTGTGAGTTGGACGGCGTGGAAGTCTTTCGCGCCGAGTCGTCTTCCGGCATCGCAGCCAACCCCTACTTCGAATTCCCCTTGCGCATCACGCAAGCCGGCGTCTGGCTGGTGCAGTGGGAAGACGACGCCGGCGTGAAGGGCGAGCTGCGACAGCCCATGAAGCCGGGTTGACGCCGATGCGCGGCTGGCTGGCCTGGCTGTGCCTGCTGTGCACGACGGCGTGCGCGGCGCCCGAGCGCTGGCTGCCGCTCGCCCAGGTGCAAAGCGGCCTGGCCTTCGCCGGACGTGACGTGAAGGCGATGCAGGCCGACGTGAACGCCAATCCGGCCCAACTCTGGCTGGCTCAGGGGCGCACGCTGTGGGACACGCCGGCCGGCGCCGCACAACGCGCCTGCAGCAGTTGCCACGGCGAGCCCACGCGCATGCGGGGCGTGACCCCGCGCTACCCGCGCCTGCAAGCCGGCACAGGGCGGCTCATCAACCTGGAAGACCAGGTCCGCCAGTGCGTGAGCGAACGCCAGCAGGCGCCGTCCCCGGCATTCGAGTCGGACGCGCTGCTGGCCTTTACGGCCCTGCTCGCACAGGCGTCCGATGGCCTGCCCTTGCAGACCGACGCCGACCCCGCTTTGCAAGCGCACCGGCAGGCCGGTGCCGAGATCTACCAGCGTCGCCAGGGCCAGCTGAACCTGGCCTGCACCCACTGCCACGACCGCCATTGGGGCCAGCGCTTCTGGACCGACGCGCTGAGCCAGGGCCAGCCCAATGCCTACCCGCTGTACCGCCTGGAATGGCAGCGCTTGGGCTCGCTGGAGCGGCGACTGCGCAGCTGCTATGTCGGCATCCGGGCCGAACCACCGCCGCTGGGCGACCTGGCGCTGCGCCAGTTGAGCCTGTACCTGAACTGGCGGGCCGAAGGGCTGGCCATCGAGGCGCCGGCGGTGCGCAAATAAAGCCCTGAAAAACCAGCCCCGGACCGCGTGATGCGGGTCAACGCGCATTGAACTGCACCCCTCCAACCCCTAGCGTGCGCGCACGCTGGCGCTCATGCAGCCAAGCCTCAACTGAAGGATGTCAATTTTGATCAAGCTCAACGTCAACGGAAAAGACAACTCGCTGGACATCGAGCCCGAAATGCCCGTGTTGTGGGCCCTGCGCGAGCAGCTGGGCCTGACCGGTACGAAATTCGGCTGCGGCATCGCCCAATGCGGCTCGTGCACGGTGCTGCTGGACGGCCAGCCGGTACGGTCCTGCTCCTACCCGGCGCAAGCCGCCCAGGGCCGCAAGATCACCACCATCGAAGGCCTGTCGGCCGACGCCAGCCACCCGGTGCAGAAGGCCTGGAAGGAGCTGGACGTGCCGCAATGCGGTTACTGCCAGAGCGGGCAGATCCTGGCCGCGGTGGCCCTGCTGGAACGCAAGCCCAAGCCGACCGACGCGGACATCGACGAGGCCATGACCAACATCTGCCGCTGTGGCACCTATGTGCGCATCCGCGCGGCCATCCACCGCGCTGCCGGCGGGCCGATGACCGCCGCCTCGGTCATCCACATGGCCGGCCTGGATGCCCGCCCAACGGGCAACAGCGAAGGGGCTGCAGCATGAAGCGCACCCTCCAACAGGGCCTGCAGCGCCGCCAGTTCCTCGTCGCCACGGGGCTGTCGGCCGGCGGGCTGGCACTGGGCTTCCACGTGCCTGCAGGGGCGCAAGCCGCGGCCAGCGGTGGCGGCGCTGAAGTCAACGCGTGGGTCGTGATCGACCCGGACGACACCTGCACGGTTCGCGTGGCGCGCTCGGAAATGGGTCAGGGCACCCACACCGGCCTGGCCATGCTGGTCGCCGAGGAACTGGGTTGCGACTGGAGCCGGGTGCGCGTCCAGCAGGTCACGCCGGGGCAGAACCTGGCGGCCAAGCGCGTGTGGCGCAACATGTCCACGGGCGGCAGCCGCGGCATCCGTGAATCGCACGAATACGTGCGCCAGGGCGGCGCTGCGGCCCGCATGATGCTGGTCCAGGCTGCGGCCAACGAGTGGAAGGTGCCGGCGGCCGAGCTGTCGGTCGACAAGGGGGTGGTGCTGCACGCCGCCAGCCAGCGCAAGCTGCGCTTTGGCCAGCTGGCAGCGGCAGCGGCCCGGCTGACGCCGCCCGACCCCAAGACCATCACCCTGAAGAACCCGCGCAGCTGGACCATCGCCGGCAAGCCCACCAAGAGGCTGGACACCGCGGTGAGGGTCGACGGCCAGATCAAGTACGGCATCGACACCGCACTGCCCGGCATGCTCTATGCCGCCGTGATGGACTGCCCCGTGTTCGGCGGCAAGCTGGTGAGCTTCGATGCCGCCCCCGTCAACGCCCGGCGCGGCATCAAGGCCGTGCTGCGTGTGGATGCCAGCACCGTGGCGGTGGTGGCCGACAGCTGGTGGCGGGCCAAGACGGCGCTCGAGGCCTTGCCCATCGTCTGGGACGAGGGCCCCCATGCCCGGGAGTCCAGTGCCAGCATTGCCGAGCGCCTGAAGGCCGGCCTCACGGCCGACAAGGACGTGTTCGCCGATACCGACATCGGCAACGCCAGGCAGGCGCTGACTCGCGCGGCCCGGCGCGTCGAGGCGGTCTATTCCACGCCCTTCGTGTCGCATGCCTGCATGGAGCCCATGAACTGCACGGCGCTGGTCACGGCCACCAAGGCCGAGGTCTGGGTGTCCAGCCAGAACGCCGAAGGCTCGCTGGCCGCACTGGCCGCCGAAACCGGCCTGCCGCTGGAGCAGTGCGAAGCCTACAACCCGCCGCTCGGTGGCGGCTTCGGGCGACGCGGCGGCCAGCAGGACTACGTGCGCCAAGCGGCGGCCATCGCCAAGCAGATGCCCGGCACGCCGGTGAAGATGATCTGGAGCCGCGAGGAAGACCTCAGCCACGATTTCTACCGCCCCATCGGCCAGTGCCTGCTGCAGGCCGGCCTGAACGACAAGGGCGAACTGGAGACGCTGGCACTGCGGGTCAGCGGCCAGTCCATCAACGCCCTGGTCGCGCCCCACAACATCACCGACGGCAAGGACAGGCGCCAGCTGCAGGGCTACTACGCCGAGCCGGGCGATGCCCAGATCGGTTACACCGTGCCCAACCTGCTGGTGGAATACGCCATGCGCAACACGCATGTGCCGGTGGGGCCCTGGCGCGGCGTCAACACCAACCAGAACGGCATCTACCTGGAAGCCTTCATGGACGAGGTGGCCAAAGCCGCCGGTCGCGACCCCCTGGAGTTCCGCCGTGCGCTGATGGCCAAGCACCCCAAGCACCTGGCCGTGCTCGACGCTGTGGCCGACAAGGCCGGCTGGGGCAAGCCGCTGCCGGCCGGGGTACACCGCGGCATCGCGCAGTTCATGGGCTACGGCAGCTACACCGCGGCGGTGGCCGAGGTGGCGCTGAAGGGCAATGACGTGACGGTGCTGCGCATCGTGCTGGCCACCAACTGCGGCCATGCGCTGAACCCGGACCAGATTGCGGCGCAGGTGGAAGGTTCGGTGGCCTACGGCCTGGACTCGCTGCTGTGCGTATCCACCGTCGCCAACGGCCGCATCGTGGAGCGCAATTTCGACACCTACCCGGTGGCGCGCATCAAGCAGATGCCCAAGGTCGAAACCGTGATTGCACCGACCTTCGACTTCTGGGGTGGCGTGGGCGAACCCACGATCTGTGTCGTGGCGCCGTCCATCCTGAACGCCATTGCGGCAGCCCGTGGCAAGCCGGTGCGCAGCCTGCCGCTGAAGAACGAGGGCTTGCGCCTCGTCTGAACGGGTCGTGACGTCAGTGCACGAGCGAGAACGTCACGTAACCGGCGCCGGCCTCGGCAAGCTGCTTGATGCCCGACGTACCGGCACTGATGGCCAGGAACTTGAGGTGGCGTTGGGTTTCCTTCGCCTGCTTCGCCAGTTCCAGGGCCGCGGTCAAGCGCTCGCTGGCATGCGGCGCCAAGTCGTTGTAGGGCAGTTCGAGGTCGGCTCCGGCGGCCATCAGCGAACTCAGGTAGGCAGGTTTGAAGGTGATGTTGATCACGTCGTGTCTCCGTGTTTTTCGGCCAGCATAGCCCTGGATTGACATCGCACATTGAACGGGATCAGACACCGCCCCAGCGCGCACCCCGGTTGCGCGTGTCATCCGCCGCGGGCGGCGGCGCCTGGGCCGACGGGTTGGAATCAGCTCGCAGCCATGAACGCGCGCAGGATGTCAGCGCCCTCGCCGGCCGGTTCGCTCAGCAGGGCGCCGATCTTGAAACCGGCGGGCCCGGTGTAGGACGAGTAGACGACCTTGACCGGGACAGCGACCGTTCGCGTCTGTTCGCCCCAGGTCAGGGCCAGCCTGAGCTGCCACCGGCTGCCTGGCGCGATCGGCCTGGCGCTCAACAGGCACAGCCCGCTGCTGCCGATATCCCAGGTCGCGACGGGCCGCTCGATGGCGCCTTGTGTCAGCGTCGCCGGCAGGTGCAGCGGCCTGCGCTGCGCTGACCGGCGTTCGGTCGTAGGGGGCTGCGGCGGCGGCACCGGCGGCTGGCCTGGGCTGGCGTCCGGGGTGCCGGGCTCGATGTCATGCCCTGGCGGCAACCTGTCGTTGCTGCCCGCACTGGCACGGTCTTTCGGTTGCCCGCCACACACCCGGTGTCGCCTCCTCAGCCAGGGGATTCGTGGGCTTTTCGAACCCGACTCAGCACGCTCCCGCCGACTCCCTAACGCGCATTATGAGGTCCATTCCGCGCCACCGGCGCTGTCGATGCCAGCACGCACAGGGTGGCAAGACGGTCGAGCAAGGCATGCACACCCGACGGTGAGCCACGGTCACCAGCCCGCGCTGCCGGGCCCGCCCTTGAAGGGCCCTGCAAGGTCGGCCGTGACCCAACCGCCATAGAAGCCGCCCGCTTGGGCTTGCACGGGCATGCCGTCGACCCAGCAGTCGAGCCCGGCCGGGTAGAAAGCCACCCGGTCGGCGAGTTCCTCGGCGCCAGCCAGCGGTCGCGGGTAGCTCCATGCGACGCCTGGCAGCCGCCGCGGGCCATCGACCAGGGCCCAGTACTGTGCCGGGCCCTTCCACTCGCAGAACGAGCCGGCAGCGGGGTCGGGCTGCAGCAGGTTTCGGGTGACATCAGCCCAGGGCAGGTAGAAGCTGGGAGGGTGCGAGGTCTCGAGCAGCCGCACCGCGCGGCGTGTCCGCGCGACCTCGACGGCGCCCCAACGCACGACGATCTCGCGCTCATCCGCCACGATGGCCGGCGGCCGCGGGAAGTCCCACACCGACACCTGGCCCGGGCCCGGCAGCTCGGCGAAATCCGGTCGCCCCTGACCCCGCCAGCGCCGCTGGTCACGCGCGGCCTGGAGGTGTGCTGAAAACTGGCTCATGCAGCCAGCTTAACGCAGCGACGCCGGACGGCTGATGGGCCGTGGCGTCGGCGGCCAGTGGGCACAAGCACGGGGGCCCGCGATCGCGCACAACACCGAGAATGCGCCGCTCCCCTCAGCCACCCCATTTTCAGAAAGCCGCCAATCCGATGCAGCTCCGACGCGTGGTCACAGGACACGATGCCCAAGGTATGGCCATCGTGCAGATTGACGAGATGTGCACCAACATGCTCACGCGCCGGCCGCTGCACAGCAGCTGCGTCGTCTGGTCGAGTGCCGAATTCCCGATCGACAACGCGGCCCGCGGCGACCTCGCGGCGCGCGAACTCTCGGTGGTCGGCCGGTCCGACACCGTGTTCCGCGTCGTCCAGTACCAGCCCGGCGTCGCCCCGCGCAACCACCGCACCGAGACGCTGGACTACGCGGTAGTAATGGCCGGCGAGATCGACATGGAGCTCGACGGGACCACCGTGCACCTGCAGCAGGGCGACGTGCTGGTGCAGCGCGGCACCATCCACAACTGGGTCAACCGCGGCACGGTGCCCTGCACCATCGCCTTCGTCCTCATCGCCGCTCAGGCCCACGCGCAGGGGCCGGGCCTACTCAAAGCCGTCGGCTGAAGCCTTCAGAAAGAAAAACCATGACCTGGACTCGCCGGCGCAGCCTGCACACCCTGGGCCTGATCGGCCTGGGCCCCTTGTCCCTGGACGCCGGGGCACAGGCCTGGCCGGCCAAGCCGGTGAAGATCGTCGTGCCCTCGGCGCCCGGTGGCGGCACCGACATCGTCGGCCGCCTGCTGGCGCAGTCGCTGGGCAAGTCGCTGGGGCAGAACTTCTTCGTCGAGAACAAGGCCGGTGCAGGCAACCTGATCGGCATTGAATACGTCGGCAAGGCTGCGCCCGACGGCTACACGCTGCTCTTCGTGCCCAGCACGCTGGTGCTCAACCCCCTGCTCTACAAGTCCGCCCGCTACGACCCGGTGAAGGACTTCGCGCCCGTCGCGCTGGCCGCCACCACGGCCAATATCCTGGTCGTGCACCCCAGCGTGAAGGCCACCACCCTGCGCGAATTCATCCAGCTCGCCAAGAGCGCACCGGGCAAGGTGAACGTCGCCAGCGCCGGTGTCGGCACCTCGCCGCACATGGCCATGGAACTGTTCGCCAGCATGGCCGCGGTGCAACTGCAGCACATCCCTTACAAGGGCACCTCGCCGGCCGTCACCGACCTGCTGGGCGGCCAGGTGGCCGCGATGTTCTCGAACGCGCTGACCGTGCTGCCGATGATCCAGAGCGGCCGCCTGCGCGCGCTGGCCGTGTCGGGCACCAAGCGCCTGACCCTGCTACCCGACGTGCCCACGGTGGCCGAGGCCGGCGTGCCGGGCTACGTGGCCGAGCAGTGGTACGGCCTGCTGGCACCGGCGGGCACACCGCCCGAGATCGTGAAGCTACTCAACGCCCGGGCGCTGCAGGCGCTGGCGTCGAAGGAGATTCGCGACAAGCTGCTGTCCGAAGGCGCCGAACCGGCGGGCAACAGCCCGCAGCAGTTCGCCGAACTCATCCGTGACGACCTGGCGAAGTGGGCGGCGGTGGCCAAGCGGGCGGGCATCGAAGCCGAATAGGCCCGCTCCGCCCGCCTGGCCGGCAGCCCGGGCCTGATCAAGCCCGGCGCAGTGACGGCATCAGGCGCAGCGCGTTGCCGCGCTCGATGCCGTCGAGCTCGGCCTTGCTGAAGTTGCGCTCGCCAAGGCCGATGCGCACGTCTTCGGCCTGGCGGTAGGGGAAGTCGCTGCCGAACAGGATCTTGCTGGGCGGCACCAGCACGCGCAGCGCAGCGATCGCGCCTTCGTGGTGGCCCTGCGCGGTGTCGAAATTGAAGCGCTGCACCTCGGCCAGCAGGCCGTTCGGCAGCACGACCTTGGCCTTGTCCTTCATGTCGACTTCCTGGCGCGTGAAGCGGGCCCACAGGAAAGGCAGCGTGCCGCCGCTGTGCGACCAGATCCACTGGATGTCGGGGTAGCGGTTGGCGGCGCCGCCAAACAGCAGGCTGGCGATGGTGCGCGTGGTGTCGGCGGGGAATTCGATGGCCGACGGCGGCAGGCCCTCGATCGGGTTGCGACAGCAACTCGGCTGCAGCGGGTGGGTGTAGATCACCGCCTTGCGCCGGTTCAGTTCTTCCCAGATCGGCCAGAAGCGACGGTCGCCCAGGTAGCTGTTGCCGTAGCTCGTCATCAGGCCGATGCCGTCGGCCTTCAGCGTGTCGAAAGCGTATTCGATCTCGCGCAGGCTGCCTTCGGTGTCCATCAGCGGCAGCGTGGCGAAGGAGCCGAAGCGGCCGGGGTGGTCGCGCGCCATCTGCGCCGCGTAGTCGTTCGACAGCCGCGCCAGACGGCGGTCGGTGGCGGCGTCCTCGAAGTAGGCGCCGGGCTGCATCAGTGCGACGACCGAGGTCGCGATGCCGTTGCGGTCCATGTCTTCCAGCGACATCTGCGCCGACCACTTCGGCGCCGCGCCCAGGCCGCGCTTCGTCAACTCGGCCGCGTAGGCCGGCGGCACGATGTGGTGGTGGATGTCGATGCGGTGCGGAGCGGCCTTGATGGCAGGGCCTGCGCCAGTCTGGCAACCGGGCAGCAGACTCAGCGCCCCCAAGGCGCCGAGCCCGCCCAGGAAGCCGCGGCGCGAGGGCGCGGCGGCGCCGCCGGGGGTGTCATGGCACAGGCAGGTCCAGGGCTTCATCGGTGGGTGCTCTCGGCTTGGGTTCGGTGGGGGTGGACGACGCGCAGGGCCGGCGGCCCGGTCAGCGCTCGAGCTGGATGTTCGAGTCCTTGATGACCTTGCGCCACTTGGTGATCTCGGCGCGCACGTAGTCGGCGAAGGCCTCGGGGCCTGCGGCGTCGAGCCCGTAGCCGGTGGTCGCCGCGTCTTCCTTCATCGCCGGCGAACTCACCGCCTTGGCCGTCTCGGCCGCGAGCCGGTCGATGATGGCCTTGGGGGTGCCGGCGGGCACGAAGAGGCCGTTCCAGCCCGAGGCCTCGACGCCTTGCAGCCCGCCTTCAGCCATGGTCGGCACCTGCGGCAGGATCGCCAGCCGCTGGGCCGAGGCCACCGCCAGCGCGCGCAGCTTGCCGCTGCGGATGTGCTGCTGCACGACCACCGGCGACAGGAAGGCCACCATCACGTGGCCAGCCAGCAGGTCGGGCAGTTCGGCGCCAATGGCTTTGTAGGGAATTTCGCGTGCGCTGATGCCGGCCGTCAGTTTGAACTTCTCGCCCAGCAACTGCGTGATCGAGCCCGGCCCGCTGGAGGCAACGGTCACGCTCTGCGGCTGCGCCTTGGCCAATGCGATGAAGGCCGCCAGGTCGGGCGCCGCGACACCGGCGTTGACGACCATCACCAGCGGCGTCACCGTCAGCCGCGCCACCGGGGTGAAGGCCTCGGTCAGGCGGCAGCAGGCGTCGCTCAACAACAGGTCGTTCAGCGCGTTGTTGATGTTGCCGTGGAACAGCGTGTAGCCGTCGGGCGCGGCCCGCGCCGCCTCGCGCGCGCCGATGGCGCTGTTGCCACCGGCGCGGTTCTCGATCACCACCGCCTGCCCCAGCGCCTCGGCCAGCATGGGCGCCAGCCGGCGCGCGAAGACATCGACGGCGCTGCCCGGACCGGCGGGCTCGATGAGGCGGATGGGCTTGCTGGGCCAAGGGGCGGTCTGGGCCCTGGTTGTCGCCGACAGGCCCAGTCCGCAGACCAGCAGGCCGAGGACCGCCAACGTCTTCCTGAAGGAATTCATCGCACCGTCCTCAGGCCGTGGCGAGCAGGAACTCGCGCACGACGTGGTTGTAGGCGTCGTTGTTCTGCACGTTGGCGATGTGCGCCGCCTGAGGCACCGGCACATAGGCCGCGCCCGGCACCCGCGCAGCCAGGCCGCGCATCAGGGCCTCGGGGCCGCCGCTCTTGTCTTCGGCGCCGCCGACGAAGAGCGTCGGCGCCTGGATGCGGTGCAGCTCGTCCTCGAGGTCCAGGCCGACGAAGGCCGCGACGCAGCCGAGATAGCCGTCCAGGCTGGTGCCGCGCACCATCGCGCGCACGCCGTCGATGACCTCGGGGTGCGCGGCCTTGAAGTCGTCGGAGAACCAGCGCTGCGCGGTCTGCTCGACGATGGCCTCGACGCCCCCTGCGCGCACGGTGGCGGTCAGCCGCTCCCACATCACGGCGAAGTCGGGGACCATGCGCGCGCGACAGCAACTGGGCACCAGCCTGTCGATGCGCCCGGGCTGGTCGATGGCGGTGCGCATCGCCACCGTGCTGCCCAGGCCGAGGCCGACGAGGTGCGAACGCGTGACGCCCAGCTCGTCCCACAGTGCCAGCAGGTCGGCCGACAGGGATGCGATCGAGTACGGTGGCGGCGTGGCCTCGCTCAGCCCCTGGCCGCGCAGGTCGTAGCGCAGCACGCGAAAGCGGTCGCGCAGCGCCAGCGCCTGGCCGGCGAAAAGCGAGGTGTCGTTGGCGATGCCGGTGACGAAGGTCACCCACGGCGCGCCTTCGGGACCCTCGATGGTGCAGTGCATGCGGATGCCGCGGGCTTGAACAAACATGGTCGCTACCTTCTGCAGGATGTTGTTTCAGCGCGCCGCGACGCGGCGCATGAAGTCGGTGAAGACCTGAGCCAGCAGCGGCTCGTGCGGCGCCCATGCGGTGAAGGGCAGCAGCGGCACGTCGAGGTCGGCGATCGGCAGTTCGAACAGCTCGCAGTTCGGGATGGCCGCCGCCGCAGCGCGTCCGTTGCCCGAGGCGTGGGTCTGGTCGTTGCCGGGCACGACCAGGGTGGGCACCCGGATCGCCGCCATCTGCGCTTCGGTCAGGCCCAGCACCGGCGCCCGGGGGCCGCGCTGAAAGCAGTCGAGCCAGTGCGACATGACGCGGATGAAATGCTGCGGGTCCAGCGCCATCAGGGTGGCCGCGTTGGCGGGGTAGGCGGCGATGCGCTCACGGTATTGCTCGGTGGCGCAGATGGCGGCCATGCCGCCTTCGCGCGCTGCGCGGATGAACTGCCCGTAGTACTGCTCGGGCAGCCGGCCGGCGGCGACGGCGCCGCCGGTGATGCGCATCAGCAGCAGCGCGCGCACCGCCTGCGGGTGGCGCAGGGCGGTCAGCATCGAGGTGCGGGCGCCCGATGACGCGCCGACGAAGTAGGCCGGCGCAGCGCCCAGGTGTGCCAGCAGCGCCGCGATGTCGTCGGTCCAGATTTCCTCTTCACCCTGCTCGCCGTCGATCACGATCTGCGAGGCCCCGGTGTTGCGCCGGTCGTGCAGCAGCACGCGGAACCCGGCCTCGGCGATGCGGCTGGCCAGCGGGACGAACTCAGCGTACGAGCGCCGACCGCCGGTGATCATCGCCACCCAAGGGCCGCTGGGTCCGATCACCTCATGGTGGAGGCGGACACCGCGGATCTGCGCGCTGGACATGGCGTGGCTTTCGAAGACAGGGAGATGGGGTGGCAAAGGCTGCGCATCATCGGTGCGAAAGCAGCCCGCACCCGGCTCGAGGTGCTAAGTGTTTGTCCGGACCAAGGCGGTATCGAATCCGAGTCACGCCGGGTCGAGCAGCGTGTCCAGCGCCTTGCGGAAGCGGTAGCGCGGGATCTCGTCCAGGTTGGTCCCGGTGATGCGCAATACCCAGGCCTTCTCAGGGTGGGCCGTGGCGTGGACCGTGCCGCTCGGGTAGGCCCGCGTCTGCCCGCTGTTCAGGCTGTAGGGGGCCTGCGGCAGCAGCACCGCGTGGGCCTGCTGCGCGTCGTTGACGCGGCGGTACTCGGTCATGTCGGTGCGGCCGCGGGCGTTGCCGTAGACCGCCCACGAAGCGCCATGGTCATGGGGCGCCCCGCCCTTGCCCGCCGGCTGCACATGGGCCAGCACCAGAAAGCCGGTGGCGTCGTCGCGGTAGAGCTGCCGTTTGCCGGCAGGCGTGTCCTCGTCGAAGCAGGCGTTGACGACTTCTTCGTTGGCCAGCAGGTCCTGCAATCGCCGGGCGATCAGCGGCAGCGCGCTGGCCAGTGGCTGCTGTTGCAGGGCCAGGCGGGTGTCGGTGCAGAAGCTGTCGAGATCGCAAGGCATGGATACATCCTGTGGTCGGTGTCGAGGGGGTGAACCGTAGCAGAGGGCGTCGGCGACCCGCATCTGACGGCAATGCCAAGCGTGTCGCTCAGCCAGCGTGTCGTGCGCGCACCGGATTTGCCGTCACAATCGGGTCTCGCTTCACATTGTGGAGCGTCCGCTAGGGGTGCCGGGCCGTCATGGTCAGGCTGAGAAAGTCCCTTTGAACCTGTTTGAAGCTCGCTTGCGAGTTTCAAAGTCTCCGCAAGGAGGCTTTGAAGCTTGCCCGAGAGCTTCGAAGTTCCCGCAAGGGGGCTGAGGTAATCCTCGCGCAGGGAAGCAGCCTGAACAGGCCCACGGGTTCTCCGTGTGCGCCTCCTTCCAGTGTTTGCCCACCTGCCATCGCACGACATAGGCAACACGATGGCATCTTCGATCCGTTTTCAAACCTCCTCCGTCCGTCCGCTGAAACTGCGGCTGCATGTGCTGGCACAAGCCGTGCTGGCACTGGCTGTGGGACCCATCTGGGCCCAGCAGTCCGAACCGCAAAGCGTCACCATCACCGGCAAGAGCCGCAGCAACAGCGCCAGCGCCGCCGGCTTCGGCGACATCCCGCTGTCGGCCGCGCCCTTTTCGGCCACCGTCATCAACACCAGCCAGTTGCAGGACGCGGGCATCAGCGGCCTGGCCGACCTGACCCGGCTGGACGCGGGCATCACCGACGCCTACAACCCGCCCGGCTACTGGAGCCAACTGGCGGTGCGCGGTTTCACGCTCGACAACCGCTTCAATTACCGCCGTGACGGCCTGCCGATCAACGCCGAAACCGTGATCGGTCAGGCCAACAAACAGGCGCTGGAAATCCTCAAGGGCACCAGCGGTCTGCAGGCCGGGACCAGCGCGCCGGGCGGCCTGGTCAACCTGGTGGTCAAGCGGCCGCAGCGCGGCGTGCGCAGCGCGGCCCTGACCTTCGAAGGGCCGGGCTCGGTGGGCGCCAGCGTCGACGTCGGCGACCGCATCGGCACCGACGGCAGCCTGGGCTGGCGCATCAATGCCAGCGCCGACCGCCTGGACCCGCCCGCGCACAACAGCCAGGGCAGCCGCCGCCTGCTGGCCGGTGCTTTCGACGCGCAACTGGCACGCGGCAGCCTGCTGGAAGCCGAGTTCGAGCTTAGCCACCAGAGCCAGCCCAGCGTGCCGGGCTTCAGCCTGCTGGGCGGCCGCCTGCCCGATGCGCAAAGCACAGACCCGCGCATCAACCTGAACAACCAGGCCTGGTCGCTGCCCGTGGTGTTCGGCGGCCGCACGGCATCGCTGCGCTACACCCAGGCGCTCAGCGAGGGCGTCGACTTCGTCGCCCATGGCATGAGCCAGCGCCTGCGCACCGACGACCGCATCGCCTTCCCCTTCGGCTGCAGTGACGAGAACGACTACACCCGCTATTGCCGCAACGGCAGCTTCGACCTGTACGACTTTCGCAGCGAAGGCGAACGCCGCAACAGCCAGGCGCTGGACCTCTACGTGGCCGGCCGCGCGGTGCTGGCCGGCCTGGCGCACCGCTTCAATGCCGGCGTGCTGTCCACGCGCTTCGACTCGCGCTTCGGTCGTCAGGCCTACAACTACGTCGGCAGCGGCACCATCGACGGCCTGACCCAGGTGGCCGCCGACCCCAGCCTGACCGACGAGAACACCAACCGCGACGAGCGCAGCACCGAATGGCATGTGCAGGACATGGTGGCCCTGAACGAACAGACGCGCCTGTGGCTGGGTCTGCGCAACAGCCGCTTGCAGCGCACCAGCGTGCGCACCGACGGCTCACGCGCCACGGCTTACAGCCAGTCCTTCACCACACCGTGGCTGGCCCTCAGCCAGGCGCTGGGCGAAGGCCGCACGGTCTACGCCAGCTGGGGCCAGGGCGTCGAATCCGAAGTGGCGCCGAACCGCCCGCGCTACACCAACGCGGGCCAGGCCCTGCCGGCATTGAAGAGCCGGCAGGTCGAGGCGGGCTACAAGCGGTCCAGCCTCACGCTGGACTGGCGCCTTGCGGCCTTCGACATCGAACGCCCGGAATGGCGCGACATCGGCAACTGCGACGTCAACGCCAGTTGCGTCAAGCGGGCCGACGGCCAGTCGCGCCACACCGGCCTGGAGGCCGAGGCCGAATGGCGCAGCGGCGCCTTGAGCCTGCGCGGCAGCGCGATGGCACTGCGCGCCCGCCGCGAAGCTTCGTCCGAAGCCAGCCTGAATGGCATGCGGCCGACCAATGTGCCGACCGCCAGCCTGAAGTTGCAGGCGGCCTACAACATCGCACAAGTGCCCGGGCTGGCCGTGCTGGGCTTCGTCACCCACGAAGGCGAACGCATGGTGCTGCCGGACAACACGGTGGGCACGCCGGGCTGGACGCGGGTCGACCTGGCAGCGCGCTACACCCAACGGCTGAGCCCCGGCCAGTCGGTGGTCTGGCGCGCGGGTATCGACAACCTGGCCAACCAGCGCGCCTGGAAGGAAGCGCCCTACCAGTACGACCACGCCTACCTGTACCCCCTGGCACCCCACACCGCCCACGCATCGGTGACCTTCACCTTCTGATCTTTGGTCGGGGTCGTGGCGGCAGACGCAAGAAAAGACGCTATACTGCGAGGCTGTATTCCTCGATAGCTCAGTCGGTAGAGCGCCGGACTGTTAATCCGTAGGTCCCTGGTTCGAGCCCAGGTCGGGGAGCCATAAAAATCAAGGGGTTAGCGATGCAAGTCGCTAACCCCTTTGACCTTCCAGACCCTCCGTGTCCGGCTCGTGTCCGAAATTTCAGGTGCGAGCGGCCTGTGTCCTGCATGCAACGCCGTGCGGCTCCCAGAGAGTCTCGCTGCGTCCCGCACGGTCTGACTTGCCATCCCGGCGCGATGCACGTCCGGTGCGCGTCGCGCCCGTCTTGACCTCGCAACCGCGCTACCTCCGACAGACTCGATGCGCGTTCGAGCGAAAGACCGAATATGCGCAAAGCGGTCCAATGTTCAGCGATGGTGAGCGCGCGTGAACGGACGTACCCGGGCACCGGTCCGCTTCCGGGCAGCGAGAATGGTGCTCGGCCGCGACGTAGAGCGGCAAAAGCAAGCTAACGCTCAACGTCTCTTGCTATCAGCAGACGGGCTGCGCGTGCTTGATCCACAGCGACGCTTGCATCAACGCAGACGACACCATGCCCGTTCCTGGTCGCTACCTTGCACGCCGGTTCCGACGCGGTGCCGCCAACTACATCGCCACCTATGTCGCGACCGTTAGAGACGAGATCATCCCAACGTTCTCGAACCTGAACGCCCGCGCGACACAAATCGCCGAAGCCGAATTCGCGCGCCTCAGCTCCCAGCCCGCTGGGGACGACTGCGACGGCGATCTTGGGTCTCTTGCCGAAGCGGCGCAAGAAAAGGGCCAGATCTTCTACAACACGTTAGATGGGCTGCGGCGCACATCGCTCGCGCTGTATGCGGTTGGCCTCTTTCATTTGCTTGAGCAGCAACTTTGCGACCTCTGTCGGGACGCCAGCTTCGGGATCAATCCACCCGGTGACACCAGGCTCGAAGGCCTCGTCCCCTGGTACAGAAAACACTTCCGCGTGGACCTCCATGCGCTGCCTGCCTGGCAGGCAATCGACGAACTACGGCTGCTCGCCAACACGGCCAAGCATGGTTCCGGCTCATCGGCAAGGCAGCTTCGCGAACTGCGCCCCGACCTCTTTGAGGATCCCCGACTCCGGGACCTGTTGCCGGATATGCCGGAGTTGTACACGACCACGCATGTCCGTCTGCCCCTCGCCGGGCAAGACCTGTTCGTCTCCGACGACACCTTTGCAGCGTATGGTGCGGCGGCATTCGAGTTCATCAATGAAATCGCCCAACACTTCGAGGACAACGCGAACGATCTCTTCTTTGCGTAGGCACCCGTCCGTAAGATGCTCGCATGGAAGTCTCCGTGAAGATCGAACCTGACGCTGACGGCTACACCGGGCGCGAGTGCCCGACGTGCGAGAAGTATTTCAAGATCAAGTTTGGCACCGGCCTGCCGGGCTCGCCACCGTGTCATTGCCCCTACTGCAACCACACCGGCCCGCAGACGGAGTTCTGGACCAAGCAGCAGATCGAGTACGCGCAGTCGGTCGCCATGCATCAACTGTCGGGGCAGTTCCTGAAAGAGCTGAAGAAGCTGGAACGCCGTCCCGACCCGCGCGCAATGATCTCGATTGGCATAACGGTCAAGGGCAGCCCAACGCCGATTGCGTACTACCGCGAAGAAGAGCTGGAAGAGCGGGTCGGCGAGCTGCAGGAGTACCTGCAGGCCGTCGATGACGTGGTGGTCGACATCGGTGCCAGCAATGTCGAAGAGCTGATGCGCTTGATGCACCGTTACCGCGAGAGCCATGAGGAGTTCGACTGCTTCATCGTGCCGACCGTGCCACCGCCGAAGCAGCAGCAGGACACCATCGCCACACTGGCCGATCTGCATGCCGTGGGAGTCCAGCCGAATCGGATCCAGATCATCTTCAACATGGTGGACGACCGGGAGCCCCTCGAGCGAGCCTTCCACATCCTGCTGTCGTTCCTGGAGCAGAAGCCCATCGCGTCGGCGAACACCGACTGCCGGGTTGGCATCAACGAGGTCTATGCACGCGTAAGCGGGATGGGTGCCGACCTGGCTGAGATCGCGCGCGACGAGACCGACTACAAGCGGCTCATCGCGCGGGCCGGTGATCGCCAGGAGAAGATGGCTTTGGGCCAGAAGCTGGCAACCCGTCGACTGGCTCGCGGCGTCGTGCCGGAGCTCGATGCGTGCTTTGCTGCCTTGCGCCTCGGGCGTTTCGTCACCGGCGAGGCAGACGTTGTGGGAGCGGCCCCGTGAACGAGCCAGTGGGCGCGCGCGAAGCCCTGCTCATCGAAGCCATCGGCGAGATGGCTCACCTGATCGACTCGGTGGATCGGCTGACGCCGGAGCTTCGAGAGGCCAACTGCTCGGCGGTCACCGGGGCCGGCCGATGCACTCCGGTCTCCTCGACGCCACGCTCGCCGAAGCGCAGCGCCAGGGCAGCCGTCGCGAAGGCCATTTCTTCGGGCGGCGCAAGCTGCACTGCCTTCATCGCCTCGGTGTGCTCGCCGACCGCTTCGAACTCGTCGAGCACACGGAAAGCGCCTTCGATCACCTCGCCCTGGATGTTGCCCTTGTGCGGGATGCGGATGTCCTGCACCACCTCGCCCACCACCAGACCGTTGCAACAGACGAAGCGGAACATGCCCGCGAGCATCTGGTACGAGCTGGCGCCGTCGTGGCTGTTGATCAGGATGATTTCGTTCGCCTCGGGCCGGGTCTGCACCTGGCCCGCATGGCGCATGCGGATCATGTGTTTCGTGAACTCGGCCTTGCCTTCGACGCGGCTCTGTCCCTGCGCCACCATGAAGGGCTCGAAACCCTCCTTGCGCAGGCCGCGCAGGACATCGATGGTGGGGATGTAGGTGTAGCGCTCGGAACGGCTGGCGTGCTTGCCTTCGGCGAAAACCGAAGGTGCAGCGGCCCGCATCTGGTCTTCGCTCAGCCGCGTCTCGGCGCGCAGGACGCGGGTGGTGCGCGCAAAGCGCGTGGCGAGGTGGGCCCTCGATTCGGTGTGCGTTGAGTACATGTCGATTCCTTCAATCATCGGGATGGATGGAAGGACGGGGCGCGGCGCGGGCCGGGCTCCGTCCATGTAGTTCAGAACGGGATCGGGTCGCCGTGCTCGTCGAGCTCGGTCTGAGCCGTGGCGGCAGCGGCCTTGCGACCCTTCGCGGCCTTGGCGGTCTTCGCCGGCACCGGCTTGGACTGAGGCGCGGGCTGGCCCTCATCCGGCCCGGTGCCCTGCTTGGCCCGCAGTGCATCGCCCTCGGCCTTGGTGTCGAGGTAGTCGATCTCCTCGGCGGTGAAGGCCATGCCGTAGACCGTCTCGCCGTCGCGCTCGTAGTTGTTGTTTTGTACCCGGCCGACCACGTTGACGTGGCTGCCCTTCACCAGGTACTGCGCAGCGGCCTCGGCCTGCTTGCCCCACAGCGTCCACTGGATGGCGGTGGATTCCTCGCCCCGGTTCTCGCCGCTGCCCTTGCGGGTGTTGCTGATGGCGGTCAGCGTGGCCTTGCTGATCGGGCCATCGCGGCCCTCGACGGAATTGAGACGGACGCCACCGGCCAGGTGGGCATTGCGTTGTTCGACACGAACGAAAGCCATGATGGAACTCCTCATCGGAAAGACCAGCCGCATCCCGTCTTGGGCTGCTGAAAACTGATCCTTCTGCTCGGACTTCCTCGCTCCCGCCCACGGGCGGGCGGGGGGTGGGCATCGCCCCTTCCTTCACGGGAAGGGGTGGGGGATGGGTGGGGTTCCACAGCAGCCGAAGCAGTGAGCCGGTTACCCGGCCCACCGCTAGAAGATCCCCCCACAAGTCCCCCTCATCGATTGACGGGGGCGCAGCTGGGGGGAGCGCGGTGGGACGACCGGCGCACGGGCTGCCACCTCCCTCGGGCGCCGCCGCGTCGCGGCCGACGTGACAGCTTGTCTGGCGCGGCGGTCGCAGCGCAGGCGACCGCAACGCCATGCGCAGCGGCGGCCCTGCGGCCGACGTGACACCGAGCGCAGCGAATGGCGCGGCGGTCGAGCCGCTGCGAACACTTCTCTGTGTTCCTGAATTCAGCGGCCCGGCATCGGGCATGGCGGGTGACCGGGGTGGCGATCTGGCCGGCGCCGCACCGAGCAAAGCGCAGCGCAGCGACCTGCAAGCCGGTCAGTTCGCCAAGCGGGCCTCTTTCACGCGCAGCGTGAAGGAAACAGGGCCCGCGATCCCCGGGCACGGGAAAGGGCCGCCGCGTGCTTCAGCCGGCACCGCCGGCCTGACCGTGTTGCGTGAGGGACGGCAGCCCGTCAGGGTCGAGACGCTGGGCCTTTGACAGCGGCTCGACGCGCAGCGCAACGGCCCGGCCCCGCGAAGCGGGGCCACGCCCAGGTGCGCCGAGACCTGGCATCAGCACCACCGCCACGACAACGCTCAACGCCACTCCGCTCACGTCCAGCCCTAACCTTGCTCGCCCTTTTCGCGAGATTCGAGTATTTCGAGTAAACCTGATAAACTGAGCCGCATGAAAACCGCCCGCAAGCCCACCGAAACCTTGCAACGCATCGCCCCACCAGCCATGTCGGTGAACATCGACCCCCTGGTCGAGGTCGTGCGTCGCCACGTCAAGCTGACACCCCAGGCCACGCGGCTTATCAAGGGCGAATTCGTGCAGCTCTTCCAGAACCCGAGCATCAGCGGCAGCACCCGAAATTCCACGACCGCCAAGCCAGGACATTCGACAGATACCGTACTGAGCACCCAGGAGGCAGCTGACCTGGTCGGCGTCTCCCGTCCGTACATCGTTGCCCGCATCGGAGCCGGCGACATCCCGCTGCACCAGCAGGTGGGCAACCAGCGACGGGTCCTCCGATCCACCGTCCTGGCCTGGCACCGCCAGGAGCAGACCCGACGCCGCAAGGCACTGAGCCAGCTCGGCGCCGACCTCGACAGCGAGATCTTCGCGGGCTGAGATCCGTGATCCCTGTCGTAGCCGACGCCGACACCCTGTTCGGCGCCACCACCCGTGGGCTCTTGATCCACCTCGACTACCAGGGACTCATCCGCTTTGGACTTACCCTGATCTCACGGACACCGCTGGACTAGATTTTCAATTTGC
>JBBAPI010000012.1:0-140461 GCA_040400915.1 Rubrivivax sp. | reverse complement strand
CCCATCAGCATTTTGAAACCGGCCAAAACTCAGCATGTTCGAACCGGCGCCCACACCGATGGGGGCTGGCTGGGCGGCGGCGATGGCTGGCGCTTCGTCATCGGGTTCCTGAGTTGAAGCCACTTTGACGCCGATTATCAGCGCCATGACGTCATTGAAGTGAGCGTGAAGTGCTTATGAAGCCGAAAAGGTATCATCCTGGCCATGTCGATCAACCCCGTTCTGCGTGTCGCCGTCATCGGTGCCGGCATGGCCGGCGCCAGCTGTGCGCAGGCCCTGACCCGCGCCGGGCATGCGGTGCACGTGTTCGACAAATCCCGCGGACCCGGCGGGCGGCTGGCCACCCGCCGCGCCGCCTGGGTCGACCGGCAAGGACAAGCCCGCGAAACACGGCTCGACCACGGCGCCGTGGCCATCACGGCCCGCAGCGCTGCTTTTCAGACCTTCGTCGACGGGGCCCTGCAGGCCCGGTGGCTGGCCGAATGGGCGCCCCGGCTGGCCGAGCCCAGCCTGCTGCAAGCGGCCGGCGACCGGCTCTACCTGCCCCTGCCCGACCTGCCGGCGCTCTGTCGCCATTTGCTGGACGGGACCCCGGCCAGCTGGTCGTCGGCGGTCGACAGCCTGCACCCCAGCCCGCTCGGCTGGCAGGTCGAGGCTGGCGGCCAGCGGCACGGCACGCTGTTCGACGCCGTGTTGCTGGCGCTGCCGCCGGCCCAGGCCGCGCCCCTGCTCGCGCCCCACCAGAGCGCATGGGCACGACGGGCTGCGGCCGTCGACATGCAGCCGTGCTGGACGCTGATGGGCATCGCCGACACCGCCGCCGCTGACGCTGCGCCGCCCTGGGACCTGGCGCGGCCGGCCAGCGGCCCCTTGGCCTGCATCCTGCGCAGCGACGCACGGCCGGGCCGGGAGCGCATGCCCGGGCAAGCGCACTGGGTGGCGCACGCCCGGGCTGACTGGAGCCGCGAGCATCTCGAGCAGCCGGCCGCCTGGGTTCAGGCGCAACTGCAGGCCGCGCTGGCCGACCGCCTGGGCCTCGCTGCGGACTGGCTGCACTGCACCGTCCACCGCTGGCGCTACGCGATGCCGCAGGCGCAGCCCGGCGCAGCGGCCGGTTCCTGCTGGTGGGACGCGGCGCAGGGTCTGGGCGTCTGCGGCGACTTCCTGGGCAGCGGCGAGAGCGGCGGCGTGGAAGGCGCCTGGTTGTCGGCGCAAGCTTTGTCGGCAGCGCTGCTGCAAGACCCCCGCCGAGACGGCTTGACCGCGGCAGCCGTCGGCAGCCTTGCGCCATGACGTTGCGCGACGGAACGTTTCGCGGCAACAAGGCAGCGCTGCCCAGCAAGCCCTGCGTGGCTTGCGGCCGGCCCATGAGCTGGCGCCGCAGCTGGGCCAAGAACTGGTCCGAGGTGAAGTTCTGCTCCGAAGCCTGCCGGCGCGCGAAGGCACCGCGTGGCTGAGCTGCGCAACCTGATCGTCGTGCTGGGTGACCAGCTCGACCTCGATGCCGCGGCCTTCGACGGCTTCGACGCGGACGTCGACCTCGTCTGGATGGCCGAAGTGGCCGAAGAGTCGACCCACGTGGTGTCGAGCCAGCCCCGCACGGCCCTGTTTCTGGCGGCGATGCGGCATTTCGCGCTGGCGCTGCAAGCCGCTGGCCGCCCGCTGCACTACACCCGCCTGGATGCCCCCGGCAACGGCGGCAGCCTCGGCGCGCAGTTGCAGCTGGACATCGCGCAGCAGCGCCCGAAAGGCCTGGTCATGACCGCCCCGGGCGACTGGCGGGTGCTGCAGGCGATCAAGGCTGCGGCCCAGGCGCAGGGGCTGCCGCTGGACATCCGCGAAGACCGCCACTTCTTCTGCAGCGTGCGCGAGTTCGCGGCGCATGCCCAGGGCCGCAAGTCGCTGCGCATGGAGTACTTCTACCGCGAGCAGCGCAAGCGCCATCGCGTGCTGATGCAAGGCGATGGGCCGGACGGCGGCGCGGTCGACGGGCCCATCGGCGGCCAGTGGAACTTCGACGCCGACAACCGCGAAGCCTTCGGCGCGGCCGGTCCGGGCGCGGTGCCGCCGCGCATGCGCTTCGAGCCCGATGCGCTGACGCGCGAGGTGATCGCGCTGGTTCAAACCCGCTTTGCCACGCACCCCGGCAGCCTGGACGGCTTCGCCTGGCCGGTGACCCGCGCCCAGGCACTGCAGTCGCTGCAGGCCTTCATCCAGGCGCGACTGCCGCTGTTCGGCCGCTACCAGGACGCCATGTGGCCGGGCGACCCCTGGCTGTACCACGCGCACCTGTCGGCCGCGCTCAACCTGAAGCTGTTGAACCCGCGTGAAGTGGTGGCAGCGGCCGAGGCCGCTTACCGTGACGGCCACGCACCGCTGGCCAGCGTCGAAGGTTTCATCCGCCAGATCCTGGGTTGGCGCGAGTACGTGCGCGGCATCTACTGGACGCAGATGCCCGGCTACCTGGAACGCAATGCGCTCGACGCGCAGCAAGCGCTGCCCGCGTGGTACTGGACAGGCGCCACCGACATGGCCTGCCTGCGCGACGCGCTGGCGCAGACGCTGGCCCACGGCTATGCCAACCACATCCAGCGCCTGATGGTCACCGGCCTCTTCGCGCTGATGCTGGGCGTCAACCCGAAGGAAGTGCACGCCTGGTACCTGGGGGTCTATGTCGACGCGGTCGAATGGGTCGAGCTGCCCAACACCCTGGGCATGAGCCAGTACGCCGACGGCGGCGTCATGGGCAGCAAGCCCTATATCGCCACCGGCAAGTACATCCAGCGCATGAGCCCGCACTGCAAAGGCTGCCGCTACGACCCCGCACAGCGCAGCGGCGACAGCGCCTGCCCGTTCACGACCTTGTACTGGGACTTCCTGATGCGCCATGAAACCGCGCTGGCACGCAACCCGCGCATGGCCTTGCAGGTGAAGAACGTGGCGCGCCTGAGCGACGAGCAGAAGCAGGCGGTGAGCGAACGCGCGGCGGCCATCCGCAGCGGCGCAGTGGGTGGTCTGCCCCGTGCTTGAGAGCCACCCGCCCACGCTCGCGGCAGCCCAGGCCCGCATCGCTGGGGTGCGGCCGGCCGCCTACGCCCGCACGCGCAATGCGCTCGACGGCGCCGTGACGGGCCTGTCGCCCTACATCACGCACGGCTTGGTGACGCTGACCGACGTGCTGGCCGGCGTGGCCGCACACCACCCGCTGGACATGCAGCACAAGTTCGTTTTCGAGCTGGGCTGGCGCGCCTATTTCCGCCATGTCTGGCAGCACCGCGGCGACGGCATCCTGCAGTCGCTGCACCCCGGTCTGCTGGCCGACGAGGCCTATGCCAACGCGCTGCCGGCCGACATCCGCCAGGCCTGCACCGGGGTGCCGGTGGTGGACCAGGCCGTGCGCACGCTCTATGCCACCGGCATGCTGCACAACCACGCGCGGATGTGGCTGGCCAGCTACGTGGTGCACGTGCGCAAGGTGCACTGGCGGGCCGGCGCCGACTGGCTCTACGGCCACCTGCTCGACGGCGACCTCGCCAGCAACCACCTCAGCTGGCAGTGGGTGGCCGGCACCGGCAGCCGCAAGCCCTACCTCTTCAATGCCGACAACGTGGCACGCTACGCACCAGCGGCCTGGCACAGCCCCGGCAGCGTGATCGACACGTCCTACGAGGCGCTCGAGCGCATGGCCCTGCAGCCCCGGCGCGCCGGCCTCAAGCCCTCCGGCGACCCGTCGCTGCCCGAACCCCCGCTCAGCGCCGCAGCGCCCGACGGGCTGGGCCTGACAGCCCCCGATGCGGCTGCCGTGAAGGATGGCGACGTCTGGCTGGTGCACCCCTGGAATCTGGGCCCGCTGCCGGCCGATCTGCCGGCCGGCACGCGCGTGATCGGCCTCTTCGTGGCCGACTTCCACCAGGCCTGGCCGTGGAGCGACAGGCGCTGGCGCTTCGTCGGCCAGCGCATGGCCGAACTCGCTGCGCCCTGCTGGTACGGTGACGCTGCGGCCATCGGCGCCGCCTTGCAGGGCGCCCGCAGCGTGCGCAGCATCGCCGAGCCGCACCTCGCGCCGTGGTTGGCCGGCTGGGCCGACTGCGTGGCCGCACCGGCGCTGTTCGCCAGCGTCGACAGGCGCTGCGACTCTTTCTCCAACTGGTGGGGCCGCGCCTCTCGGGGCCTGGCCACGGCCGCTGACCTGCTGGCCGCCAGCCCGGCCCCTTCATGGTGAGCCGCACGGCGCGCAACGTTGTTGTCACGCCGCTCGTCGCCCTCCTCACTTTCTGCCCTGGAACACAAACCCATGAACCCGATCGTCCTCATCACGGGTGCCAGCGGCGGCATCGGCCGCGCGCTGGCGCAGCAACTGCACGCCCAAGGCTGGCGCGTCGCCGCGGTGGGCCGCGACGCCGACCGCCTGGCCGAGGTGGAAGCCGCCGTGCGCATCGCCGCTGACACGACCACGCCCGAAGGCGCCGCAGCGGCCATCGCCGCCTGCCAGGAAGCCCTGGGCGCCGCGCCGACGCGGCTGGCGCACTGCGTGGGCAGCACGCTGATCGCGCCGCTGCACCGCACCCGTCTGGAGGCCTACCGCGAGGTGATGCGCGTCAACCTCGACAGCGCCGTGTTCATGCTGCAAGCCTACATCGCGGCGCTGCAGGGCGGGCCGGGCGCGGCCGTGTTCGCGAGTTCGGTGGTGGCGCGCATCGGGGTGGCCAACCACGAGGCCATCGCCGCAGCCAAGGGCGGCGTCGAAGCCCTGGTGCGTGGCGCCGCCGCCACCTATGCGGCACAGGGCCTGCGCGTCAACGCGGTCGCCCCGGGCATGACCGAAACGCCGATGACCGCCGGCATGCTGAAGCTGCCCGCCATGCGGGAAGGCGCCGCGCGCCAGTACCCGCTGGGCGGCGTGCAGACGGCGTCGCAGGTGGCCGACGTGATGGCCTGGCTGCTCGGCGACGGCGCAGCGCGGATGACGGGGCAGGTGATCGCGGTGGACGGTGGCTTCACCACCGTGCGGCCGCTGCTCAAGTGACTTGAGTCGACATGGGCACGCCCACCGCCCTGGTCTGGTTCAAGCGCGACCTGCGGGTGCGCGACCACGCCCCGCTGGCCGAGGCGCTGCACTTCGGCAGCGCGCTGGGGCTGGTGGTGATCGAGCCGCAGTGGCTGGGCAGCGCCGAATGCGATCCGCGCCATGTCGGCTTCCTGCTGGACTGCGTGGCCGAGCTGCAGCGCGAACTGGCGCTGCGGGGGTTGCCGCTGCTGGTGCGCACCGGGGCGATGCCCGAGGTGCTGCAGGCCCTGCGGCGCGAATTGAACTTCACCCATCTGTTCAGCCACGAAGAGACGGGCCCGGGCTGGAGCTATGCACGCGACCAGGCCGTGGCCGACTGGTGCCGCGATCAGGGCGTGGACTGGACCGAAATACCGCAGACCGGGGTGGTGCGACGCCTGCGCTCGCGCAGCGGCTGGGCCGGCCGCTGGAAGCAGCGCATGGACGAACCCGAGGCCGCGGCGGCCCGCGGTTTCAGCGCCGCGCAGGGCGCGCTGGCCGCCACAGTGCCGACGCTGCACGAACTGGGCCTGCCGGCCCTGGCCGCGCCGCTGCCGCCGGGCGGTGAGCGCGCCGCCTGGGCCACGCTGGACAGTTTTCTCGGCGGCCGCGGCCGCGACTACCGCCACGCGATGTCGAGCCCGCTGACGGCCGCCGACAGCTGCAGCCGGCTGAGCGCGCACCTGGCCTTCGGCACGATCTCGATGCGCTGCGTGCACCAGGCCACCGAAGCGCGCATCGCGGCCACGACCGACCGCAATCTGGCCTACGCCTTGCGCGGCTTCGCCAGCCGCCTGCGCTGGCACTGCCACTTCATGCAGAAGCTCGAAGACGAGCCGGAACTCGAGTGGCGCAACGTTGCGCGCTCGGTCGACGGGCTGCGCGCGGGCGACGGCGTCAACGCAGACCCGGTCGACACCGAACGCCTGCAAGCCTGGTGCGCCGGCCGCACCGGCTACCCGATGGTGGATGCCTGCATGCGCCAGCTGCACGCCACCGGCTGGCTGAACTTCCGCATGCGGGCGATGCTGGTCAGCTTTGCGGCCTACCACCTGGGGCTGCACTGGCGCGAGCCGGGGCTGTTCCTGGCGCGCCAGTTCCTCGACTTCGAGCCCGGCATCCACTGGAGCCAGATGCAGATGCAATCGGGCACCACCGGCATCAATACGCTGCGCATCTACTCGCCGGCCAAGCAGGCCCGCGACCAGGACCCGCAGGGCCTGTACATCCGGCAATGGGTGCCTGAGATCGGCAGCCCGTCCTACCCAGCGCCCATCGTCGATGAGCGAGCGGCGCTGGCTGCAGCGAAAGAGCAGCTCTACGGCCTGCGCAAGACCCGGGAGGCCCACGCCGAGGCCGACGCCATCCAGGACAAGCACGGTTCGCGCAAGAGCGGCATGCCGTCGACGGCCCCCAGAAAGCGCCGACAGCCGGCCTCGCCAGATGGCCAGGGCCAGCTGTTTTCGTGACCGGACGAACCGGCCCTGATCGATCCGGCCTGGCTCGCCAGCCCGGATCGATCAGGGCCTGGTGTGCCGCCCGGACATCAGGGTGCCCACGCGCTCAGCGGACAGCGGACAGCGCCACGCTGCTGGGTCAGCTTCGACGACGCAGCACGAGGCCAAGCGCGCCGAGACCTGCGAACATCAGCGCATAGGTCTCGGGTTCGGGCACGACCTGCACGCTCATCGTGGTGCTGTTGACGAGTGTCGCGCCGTTCCAGGCCTCGAGCGTGAAGCTGTACAGGCCCGGGGTGTCGACGTTGAAGATCCCGCCCGGTGTGTCGCCGAAGCGGACGTTCTCGGAATTCTGGAAACCGATGAACGCACCGGGCGCGATGGCGTTGTCGGCCCAGTAGGTCTCGGGATTCACGAAGGCGTAGTTGGTGGCCGCGCTCGGGTCGTGGTCGATGCCCAGCCGGTAGCTCAGACCCGTGACGCTGCCGGAGTTGACCGAGAACTCATAGCTCCACATCACCTTGGGCACGCCGGAACAAGTGACACACAGACCCGTCTCGGCCAGATAAGTGCCGCTCGATCCATCGATGGTGGCTAGGGTCTCGCGGTTCTTGCCCCGCAGCGCCAGTTCAACACCGCTGTCGGTGGAGATCGTCCAGTTGCCGTTGGAATTGTTGGTGCCGAAGTACACACCGGGCGCCGCGATGTCACCGTAGGACGTGACCGCCCAGGTGCCGGAAGATACACAGGCCAGTGTGCCTGCGATGGCGGCGAGGGTCAGCATTCGATGAATAGGCATGGTCGTTGTCCCGTTCGGTGTAAGCCGGGTCCGAGGAAGTCGGCTTGCCGGCGGGTGAGTCATCCCTGGCTTGCACGCGACTCCCTTTGCCGGCGGCCTCTGGCCAGCGGCACAAGACAGGAGGGTCAGGGCATGCATGCAGTTCTGACCTGGAAACGATAGGAGCGGCGCTTGGGCACGTCCGTGCGCTGGCACACGGATGACCAGGACCGGACCCGCACTGGCGCTGGGGCGATGGCCGGCGCCGCTGTCGGGTGCCGCTGTCGGGTGCCGCTATCGGGTGCCGCTACCCGGCGGCGCCTGACAGGTGGCGCGTCAGGCCGGCTTCGCCCAGCTGCATCACGCCCGCGTGGCTCCAGCGAAACAGCGGCGCCAGCAAGGGCGCCAGCCAGCGCCGCCAGGGCCGGTCGAGTTCGACCCGCCAGACGCCCGTCACCTCGGTCTGGTCGCCGGCCGCGCGCAGCAGCCAGATGCCTTCGCCACGCAAGGGTCCGCGCGATCGTCCACGCAGGCGCTCGTGGCGCAGCGCCTCCAGGAGCTCGATGTCGATGAAGATCTCGCAGGGCAGCCGGGTCACCCAGCGGATGCGGCGCAGGCTGCCTGCGCCACCCGCATCGCCCCGGCGCAGCGTGTGCACCTGGCGCACGCAGGGCCACCACTGCGGCCAGCCTTCCGGGTCGGCGAGTGCGGCCCAGACGCGGTCCACGGGCGCCGGGATGCGCCAGTGGCTGATCAAGTCGACATGGTTGCTGTGGTGCATGAGGCCGGTCGTCGCGTGCAGAGTGACCGCTGCCGGCCCTTGGCCCCCTTACGCCGCCGGGCCATGTCCGGATGCAAAACCCGCCAGCGCGGGGCACCATGCGGCACGGATTTGCATCCGCCGCGCCAGCGGCGCCGTAGGCCCTGCATGGAACTCAGCGAACGCGAAAACGCACAGGGGGCAGCGGCCACGCCGGCCCAGGCCCGCCATATCCGGCTGCGCCTGATGGAGCGCGTGGCCGATGCCGACGGGTCGCATCTGACCATCCCCGGCGACGAGGGCGAGTGGCAACCCTTGCTCGACGGCGTGGCCATCAAGGTGCTGCGCGAAGCGGCCGGTGCGCTGTCCTATCTGTTGCGGCTGGAACCGGGTGCCGTGCTGCCGCCGCACCGCCACCCGCAGGACGAGGAATGCGTGGTGCTGGAAGGACGGCTGAAGGTCGGTTCCCAGGTCGAAATCGGCCCGGGCGGCTACCACTTGGCGCATGGCGGTGCCCTGCACGCCACCATCACCACGGTCACCGGCGCGGTCATCTTCCTGCGCGGCGCGGCACCCGAAGCCAGCCACGTGCTGGGCTGAGGGTCCAACCGCCTTGCGCTCGCCCCTGACTGCGCTCCTGCATCCAAATTGCGCGCCGGCTCGTATGACCCTGATGACCGCTGACATCGCTGGCCCGGTGCCATGATGCCTCCCACGGGCCCGTGGGCCCACCCTGCCGAGGTTGTCGCATGAACGCTGCAACGATGGAAACCGGATTTTCCGGCGACGAGGCTGCACCCGCCAGCGACGGTGGCATGCCGCCTGGCTGGCTGTCGGCCGCCGACGGGGATCCAGACCCGGCAGAACCCGGCTTCGAAGGCCTGGACGAGATCGAGGCCGATACAGGGCTGGCCACACCGGTCGGCGTAGCCCAGCCCGCCAGCCCCGAGCAGTTGGCGGGGTGGATCGATGCCATCGTGGACCGTGACGAACGGGCGCTGGCCGCGTTGTATGACGCCACCTTCTCCCGTGTCTTCGGGCTGGTGCGCCGCATCGTCAGCGGCACGGCCTTGGCCGAAGAGGTGGTCGAAGACACCTACTTCCAGGTCTGGCGGCAGGCCGTGCGCTTCGACCCGGCGCGCGGACAGGCCCTGACCTGGCTGCTGGCGATCGCGCGATCACGCGCCATCGATGCGGTGCGCAGCGAGGCCCGCTTTCGGCACGAGCGCATCGACGAAGACGCTGCGCTCGAAGCCACCGACGGAGCCCAAGCCAGCGACGAACTGCTGGACCTGGCACGCCACCAGGCCGACCTGCACCAAGCCCTGATGCTGCTGGGCGCGCAGCCCCGGCAGCTCGTCTCGCTGGCCTTCTTCCGCGGCCTGAGCCACGAGGAAATCGCGCAACAGACCTGCCTGCCGCTGGGCACGGTCAAATCGCAGATCAGGCGGGCCTTGCTCAGCCTGCGCCAGATCCTCGGTGACGCCGGCGCCACGGCACTGGCCTCATGAGCCGGCATCGCGCGCGCTCCGTCAACCCTGTCCCCTGCTTCGTTGAAGTGGCCACCATGACCCAGTCCTCCACGCCACTGCCGGTGAACCCGGCACCCGACCCCGTCGACCCGGCGCTCGAGCCCTTGCTGCGCGAGCCTTTCGCCTGCGCCTACGCCCACGCCCGGGCCGGCGCCGAGGCGCCGCCACCGCAGGCCGCCAGCGCAGCCCTGCGCAACCGGCTGATGAACCGGCTGGCCGCCTCGCGCGTCGAGTCGCAGGCCCTGTTCACCGCCCGGCGCAGGCGGCTGGCGCGCGTGGCGCTGGCCCCCGGGGTGCACGCACGCACGCTGTACGCCGCCGCCGGCGGGCTGCAGCGCCCGGGCGAGCCGGTGCGAGCCCGCCTGGTCGAGATGCAGGCTGGCAGCCACTGGGTCGGTGCGGCGCCCGGCCTCCACCGCGAGTGGCTGGTGCTGCAGGGCTCGCTGCACATCGGCGATGTCCGCCTGGGTCTGCGCGACTACCACGTGGCCCCGGCGGCGGCCCCTGCGGATGAGCCGGCCAGGCCACCGGAAGGGCGCGCACCGGATGGCGCAGCACCGGGCGACGCCGCTGAACTGCGCAGCGAAGAAGGCGCCTTGGTCTTCCTGCGCGAGTCGGTGGCGCCGGCCGGCAGTGCCAGCGCGCCCTGCACCGTGCGCGACGAAGCTGCCGACTGGCCGGACTTCGCGCCCGGCATCCGGCGTCGCGTGCTGTGGCAGCACGCGGGCCAGGCGGCCATGCTGTACCTGGCCCAGCCGGGGGCCAGCGTGCCGCTGCACACGCACGGCCACGACGAGGAATGCCTGATGGTCGCCGGGGAACTCTTCCTGGATGATGTGCTGCTGCAGGCCGGGGACTACCAGTTGGCCCCCGCCGGCACCGGTCACCGCATCACCGAGACCGACACCGGCGTGATCCTTTACGCGCACGGCGACCTGGACCTGAAGTTCGTGGCTTGAATGGTCGGGCGCTGACGCTGGGTTGAAGCAGCAGCCGCTGAGGCGCTCAGCCGAGCGCATCATTTGATGCGCTTGCAGATGTAGACTGGCACGCGTTCCCTTACAACCCAGGAGCCAGCCGATGCGCACGACCCTCACACTCGACGACGACCTTCTCGCCCAGGCTGGTGTAGCGATGGGCACTGCCGAGCGCTCCGTGCTGCTGCACGAGGGTCTGAGGCTCATCGTTCAGCGTGAGGCGGCCCTGCGCCTGCTCGCGCTCGGCGGCACGATGCCCGATGCGATGGCCGCCCCGCGGCGCCGGCCGGCGCCGGCACCTGCCGCGGCCAAGGCGGTGCGCCGCGCAGCTGCAAAGTGATCCTCGTCGACTCGTCGGTCTGGATCGATCACTTCAGGCGGGCCGACCCCACCCTGGCGGCGCTGCTGGCATCGCGCGTGGTCTTGTGCCATCCCTTCGTCATGGGCGAGCTGGCCCTCGGCCAGCTCTCACAGCGCGACGCGGTTCTGGCGGCACTCGGCGCGCTGCCGATGGCACCCGTGGTGCCCCACGAGGACGTGCTGGCCTTCGTCAACCGGCACCGGCTCATGGCATGCGGCATCGGCTGGATCGACGCGCACCTGCTGGCGAGCGCCCTCGTGGGCGGCCGGATAGCGCTGTGGACGCGCGATCGGCGCCTCGGTGCCGCTGCGGCAGCACGTGGCGTGGCCTATGCAGCCACGCCGAACTGAAGCCAAGACCGACACCTGCCCTAGAGCGAACACCGTGTCAGGGTGGCTGGGGTCCCGCACCGGGGTCAGTCCCGGTCCGCCGGCATCGGCAGCAGCCCGACCGCATTGCCCGCCAGCACCACCGCCGCCGCCGGCGCGGCGTCGGCCTGGGGCCGCTTCAGCCGCGCCAGATAGCTGTACAGCACCGGCACCACCACCAGCGTGAGCAAGGTGCTGGTGATGATGCCGCCGATGATGGCCCGCCCCATCGGGGCCTGGATCTCGCCGCCATCGTTCAGCGCCAGGGCCAGCGGCAGCATGCCGAAAACCATCGCAGCGGTGGTCATGATGATGGGCCGCATGCGCGTCAGGCCGGCCTGCAGCAGCGCCTCGGGCACCGGGGCGCCAGCCTTGCGCGCCTGGTTGGCGAAGTCCACCAGCAGGATGGCGTTCTTGGTCACCAGGCCCATCAGCATCACCAGGCCGATCATGCTGAAGACATTCAGCGTGCTCTTCCAGAACAGCAGCGCCAGCATCACCCCGATCAGCGCGAGCGGCAGGCTGGCCATGATGGCGATGGGCTGCAAGAAGCTGCCGAACTGGCTGGCCAGCACGATGTAGATGAAGATCACCGCCAGCGCCATCGCGGCCAGCAGGCCGTTGAAGGCTTCGGCTTGCTGCTGCATCTGGCCGCCCACGTCGAAGCTGTAGCCCGGCGGCAAGGTGGTGGCCTTGATCAGCTTCTGCACGTCGTCGCCCACGTCGCCCGGGCTGCGGCCCTTGACGCCGGCAAACACCGCCTCGCGGCGCTGCAGGTTCTGGCGGCGGATGATCTCGGGGTTGAAGACGGTTTCCACCGTGGCCACGCTGTCCAGCGTGATCGGCGTGCCGTCCTTCGCGAAGGCCACCGGCAGCGTGCGCAACTGGTCGATGCGCTGGCGCTCGCTCTCGTTCAGGCGCAGCACCACGTCGACCTGGTCGCCGTCGGGCGTGGTCCACCAGGTGGCGGTTTCGCCGTTGACATAGGCGCGCAGGCTGCTGGCCAGTTGCGGCGCCGTCAGACCCAGTTCGCGCACGGCGCCGGGTTTCAGGCGCACGGCGTAGGCCGGCAGGCCGGGCTTGACGGACGACTCGACGTCAACCACGCCAGGGATCTTCTTGACCTTCTCGGCGAAGTCGGTCGCCACCTTGGCCAGGCCGTCGGCATCGCTGCCCAGGATGGCCACGTAGATGGGCCGGTTGAAGCCCAGGCTGGCATCGGTGCCGGGCACCTTGGCGATCATGCCGCGGATGGCTTCTTCGACCTGCTTCTGGCTGCGCTGGCGTTCCTGCCGCGGCTTGAGCGCGATGTTGAGCCAGGCCTGGTTGCGCTGGCCGGGGCCGCCGACCCAGGTCGACAGGTTCTCGATTTCCGGCAGGGTGCGCACGATGTCTTCGATCTGCCGCACCTTGGAGTCGGTGCGTTCCAGGCTGCTGCCCACCGGCATGCGCAGGGCCAGTTGGGTGTAGCCCTGGTCGGTCTCGGGCACGAATTCGCTGCCCACCAACGGGGCCAGCGCGAGGGCGGCCAGGAAGCTGGACATGCCTATCCCCAGCACCACGCCGCGCGGCGTGATGGTGGCACTGCGCCAGCGCCGGTGGCTGGTCCTGTCGCGGGCCTGCTCGGCGTTGAAGCCGCGGCCGTAGACCGGTATCCCCACGCGCCAGCGGCGCGCGCTGAAGATCCAGTGGATGGTGCGCTCATAGACACGGTGCAAAGCGTCCAGGCCGCGGTCGGTCGCGCGCAGCAGGTGGCCGATGACGGGCACCTGCTTCAGGAAGTGCGACGGCGGGTCGGCCCACACCGCACTCAGCATCGGGTCGAGCGTGAAGCTGACGAAGAGGCTGACCAGCACCGCCACCACCACGGTGATGCCGAACGGGTAGAAGAACTTGCCGATGATGCCGCCCATGAAGGCCACGGGCACGAAAACCGCGCACAGCGCGAAGGTGGTGGCCATCACCGCCAGGCCGATCTCGTCGGTGCCTTCACGGGCCGCGCGGTGATGGTCCTTGCCCATGCCGACATGGCGAACGATGTTCTCGCGCACCACGATGGCGTCGTCGATCAGCAGGCCGATGCACAGGCTGAGCGCCTTCATGGTCATGAAGTTCAGCGTGAAGCCGAAGGCATAGACCGCGATGAAGCTGCTGATCACCGAGATCGGCAAAGTCAGGCCGGTGATGATGGTGCTGCGCCAGGAATGCAGGAACAGGAAGACGATGACCACGGTCAGCAGCGCACCTTCGATCAAGGTGCCGCGCAGGCCGTCCAGCGAGCCCTTGACCCAGTCGCTGCTGGCGTTGATCAGGCGCAGTTCCACGTCGGGCGGCAGCGTCTTGCGGATCTCGTCGGCGGCCTTCTTCACCGCGTCGCCGGCGGTGACGATGTTGGCGTCCTGCTGTTTGAAGACGTTGAAGTTGATGGCCTGCTGGCCGTTGATGCGGGCACGGCTGTCGGGCTCGCGTTCACGTTCCACCAGGGTGCCCAGATCGGCCAGCGTCAACGATAGGTTACCGCGCCGGGCCACCACCAGGCTTTCGAACTGGCGCGGGTCGCGCACGCGGCCTTCGACGCGCAGCAAGGCATCTTGCGTGTTGTCGCTGATCAGGCCCACCGGCTGGTCGGCATTGGCGTCGCGCAGCGCCGTGGCAATCTCGGCCGGCGTCACGTTGTAGGCGCGCAGCCGAGTCGGATCCAGGTCGATGCGCACCTCGCGCTGGGTCAGGCCGTTGATCTCGACGCGGGCCACGCCTTCGACACGCTGCAGGCGCTTGCCGACCTGCTGTTCACCGAGGATCGACAACTCGCGGGGCGACCGGGTCTTGCTCACCAGGGCCAGGTTGACGACGGGCTGGCTGTTGTCGTTGTTCCAGCGCGCGATGGTCGGTTGCTTGGCGTCTTTCGGGAAGCCGCTCTGCACGGCGGCGATGCGGTCGCGCACCTCCTGCATGGCCCGGCCCATGTCGGCTTCCAGGCCGAACTCGATGTTCATCGAGCCCTGCCCTTCGCCGCTGCGCGAGGTGATGCGCTTGACGCCGGCGATGCTGTTCACCGCCTCTTCCATCGGCTTGATCAGCTCGCGCTCGACGGCCTCAGGGCTGGCGCCCGGGTAGCGGATCTCGACGAAGGAACCCGGCGGCGTGATGTCGGGCATCTGCTCGACGCCCAGCTTGGCGTAACTGAACAAGCCCAGCACGCACAGGGCCACCATCACCATCACGGCGAAGACGGGGTTGTTGATGGAAACGCGGGTCATCCACATGATTCAGATCTCCCCGCTATTCACTTGACCAGCGGCATCGAAGCCGCCGCCGACGCCACCGGCGCCACCTTGGCCACGACGACACTGGCCTTGGCGCCTTCGCGCAGGTTGTCGAAGCGGGCGGCCAGCACCTGGCTGGCCGGCGTCACGCCCTGCAGCACTTCCACGCGGCCTTCACGCGCATCGCGCCGGCCCACGGTGATGGCGCGGCGCGCCAGCACGCCGCTCTCGATGACCCAGACATGGTCCTGCCCGGAGGTGTTGCCGACGGCGCTGGCCGGCAGGGTCAGGCGGTCGGCGTCGTCGGCCAGCGTGACGCGGGCCAGCGCGTACTGGCCGGCGCGCAAGGCTTCCTGGGGGTTGGCCAGCGCAATCGTCACGCCGATGCTGCGCGTGCCGGGTTCGGCAGCCGGCGCGATGCGCGCGATGCGCCCTTGCACCGCCTGCGTCATGCCTTCGACCTGCACCTGCACCGGCATGCCCGGCGCGATGCGGGCCACCTCGTGCGTGCCCACGTTGCCGGCCAGTTCCAGCGCGGCCAGATCGACGATGGTCAGCACCTGCTGCTCGACCGCGACCTTCTCGCCAGGCAGTGCATGGCGCTTGGCCACGATGCCGGAGATCGGCGCCAGCAGCGTGCCGTCACGCAGACTGACCTTGGTGGTGTCGAGCGCCGCCTGCGCGGCATTCAGGTTGGCGCGGGCGGTGTCCAGCGCGGCCCGCGAATTGTCCAGCGCGATGCCCGAGATGAACTGCTGCGCTGCCAGGCGTTCGTTGCTGGCGTGGGTGCGTTCGGCCTGGACCAGGCTGGCGCGCATGGACTCGAGATTGGCGTTGCGTTCGGCCACGCGGCTGGCCAGGTCGGCTAGTTCGATGCGGCCCAGTACCTGCCCGGCCTGCACCCGGCTGCCTTCGGCAACGGTCAGGGACAGCAGCGTGCCGCCGGCCTTGGCGCGCACCAAGGCTGTCTGCGGCGCCACCAGCGGGCCTGAGAACTCGACCACACCGGGCAAGCGCGCCAGCACCGGCTGTACCACCTCGCGGCTGACGAACTCCAGCGGCACGTCGGGCTTCTTGTCGCCCTTGTCGCCCTTGTCGCCTTTATCGGCTTTTCCAGGCTTGTCGGCCTCGGCCTTGTTCACCACCGGGTCGGCCGCGCCGGCCGCTTTGAAGGCGCCGGTGCCGACCGCCACGCCCACGCCGGCCAGCAGCAGCGCCGCCACACCGCCACCCAGCCACCAATGCTTCTTCATGCCTGATTCCCCACCGAAGGTGCAGCACGGGCGCTGCAACGGCGTGAAGTTACGTCAAGGGCCGGTGCGCTGCACCAGACCTTCCGACGAAGCGCACAAAGCAGGCGACGAACTGCAGCCCAGGCGGGCGCTCAGGCGGGCTCGGCCACCCGTGTGACGACCGTGACCGCCGGCTGTCTGCGTGCCCAGCCTTCCAGGTCGGCCGCTTCCAGCGGACGGCTGAACAGCTCACCTTGCCCGCGGTCGCAGGTCAACTCGCGCATCAGTTCAAGCTGGCCCTGGGTTTCGATGCCGGCTGCCACCGTGGTCATCCCCAGCATACGGGCCACGCTCAGGGTGGCCTCGATCAGCACACAGTGGTGTTCCACCGTCTGGGCGTGCTGCACGAAGCTGCGGTCGACTTTCACGGTGTCCACCGGCAACTGGTGCAGGCAGGCCAGGCTGGCATAGCCGGTGCCGAAGTCGTCCAGTGCCAGGCGCACGCCCAGGCTCTTCAGCTTGCGCAGCTGGGCCTGCACCGGGGCGCCTTGTGCACCGAGGATCTCGGTCAGTTCCAGCTGCAAGTGCTCGGGCGGCATGGCGCAAGCCTGCAGCACCCCCCGCACCTGGTCCACCAGATCCTCGCGTTCCAGTTGGGCGCGCGACAGCTTGACCGCCAGTTGGCGCGGTGCGAGCAGGCCCAGCTCGGTCTGCCAGTGCATGAACTGCACGCAGGCCGTGCGCAACACCAGGTCGCCGATGGCATCGTTCAGGCCGCAGGCCTCGGCCACGTCGATGAAGGCTGCGGCACAGACCAAGCCCTGCTCCGGATGGCGCCAGCGCACCAGCGCCTCGACACCGACCATCGCCAGACTGGACAGGTCCACCACCGGCTGGTAGACAACCAAGAGCTCATCGTCCTGCAAGGCGCGGCGCAGGTCGGTCTCGACGGCCAGCGCCCGCATCCGGCGCTCGTGCATCGCGTTGTTGAACAGGACGCTGCGGCCGCGGCCCAGGCGCTTGGCCTCGTGCATCGCGGTGTCGGCATGGCGCAGCAGGTCTTCGGCGGTCGGGCCGGTATCGGTCAAGATCTCGCCAGTGCACAGCACGATGCCGATGCGGGCCGCGCTGTGCACCGGCGTGCAGCCGTTCAGCAGATAGGGCTCGGCCAATTCCTGCAACAGGTGCTGTGCGATGGCCTGCACACTGGCCTCGTCGCGCACGCCATCGAGCACGACCACGTAGGGATCGCCGCCCAGGTCCGCCGCCACCGACTCGACCCCAGCCAGGCGGGCCCAGGCATCGCCGGGTCTCACCGACAGGCTGAGGCGGCGCGCAATCTGTCGCTGGATGTCGGCGCCGGCGCCCTGGCTCAGGGTGTCGTTGACCGGCTTGAAGGGGTCGAAGTTCATGCACAGCACGGCGAAGCCGTAGCCGGGGTGGCGCCGCAGGTGGTCCAGCGCGTGGCGCAGGCGGGCCATGACCACGGTGCGGTCGGGCAGCGCGGTCAGGGCGTCGGTGCGGGCACCGGTGGCCAGGGTGTACGTCGCGGGGTGCTCGCGGACCGGGTGAGGGCAGCTCTCGGTGCACACGCGGATGTATCCGTCCAGCGTACCGTCGTCGCCCCGCAAAGGGCAGAGGTCGACCGAGAGCCAGAGATCGCCACCGTTGCGCCCGCGGTGCAGCCAGGCTTGGCGCAAGCCCTGAGCGCTGCGCACGGCGTCTTGCATGGCGCGCAGCGCGTCCTCGTCGGCCTGCGGATGCGCCAACAGCTCGCCCGGGCGGTGGCCCAGTGCATCTTGCAAGCCCCAGCCCGTCAGCTGGGTGTATGCCGCATTGGCCCACTGCACCCGGTCGTCACGGTCGGTGATCAGCACCCCCGCGGTGGCGTGTTCGGCCACCAGCGCCCGGCGGCGCAGTTCGGTGGACTGACTGCGCAAGCGCAAGGCATGCCGGCGCACCGAGCGCACGGTGGGTTCCACGACCACGGCAGCCAAGACCATCAGCAGGGCCAGCAGGACGGCCAGGCCGATGGTGGCATTGCGGTGCAGCGCGGCACCGCGCGCGGCCGCTTCGCTGCGCAGGGTGGCGGACACGCGCAGCGCCGCTTCATCCACAGGCGCCACTTCGGCCTGCAGGGCCAGCGCGGCGCGCAAGCCATCGGCTTTGGGCCTGCCCGCCGTGGCCTTCAACAGCGATTCGGCACGGTTCGCCAGCCTGACCCCTGCGCCCTCCCAGGCCTCCTCTTCCTGCGCGGCCTCCGGGTTGACCGATGGCCGCGCGCCCGCGCGCGCCAGGCGCTTCGTACCGATTTGCACGGCGTCGGCGCGCAGCTGCACCAGCAGCGCCTGCAGGACCTCGACATGTTCCTTGCGGCTTACCGGGTCGGCGGCCAGAAACAGGCCCAGCCGTGCGACCTGCTCGGCCTGCGTGCGCTGGGCGGCAGACAGCTCCAGGATCACGGCATCGGCCGTGCGGTCGTCATCCAGACCCAAGGTGGCCCAGCCGGCCCAGCTAAGGCCCAGCGCGATGGCCGCCAGCGCTGCGTACATCAGGATGCGCAGGCGCAGCGCGCCACCGTCTCCGACCAGCGCCTCGTCGGCGACCAACCCAGGGGGTGGGGCCGCCGCCGCGGCAGGGGCCGTGACCGGGACTTCCGGGCCTGCCTCAGAGGGGCGGGGCAAGGTTTCGGGCAAGGTGGACATGGGAGCGGTGTGTGTGCGGCGTGCCGTCAGACCCGGGCATCCGGGTCGGCCCTCTGTTTATCGGCGCAGTCGACCTCGGGCTTGAGGGCGCCGGCAGGCGGCCTGCCCGGCCAGCGGCTCAGCCCGGCAGGACCCGTTCCAGCGCGGCCGCCGGTGCAGCCAGCCGGGCTGCGCCGGGTCCACCGCAGGGGGCTCCCGGCCGGGCGGCCAGCGCACGCTTCAGCCAGGTGCCGGCATCTTCGACCTCACCGCGGTCGGCTTCGGCCACGCCGACGGTGGCGACCACGCCCGACCATCGGCCCTGGTGACTGCTGCCCAGCCCGGCCAGTTCGGCTTGGAGCCTGGCCCCCAGTTGCACCGCCACGGCAGCCACGCAGCCCGGCAGGAGCAGCGCGTAGGTGTCGCCTTCCAGCCGCGCCACGCTGTCGGCGGCGCGCACTTGCGCCAGCAACACCACGGCGGCGGCGCGCAGCAGGGCATCGCCGGCCTCATGGCCCCCCGCGTCGTCCACGTGCTTGAAGCCGTTGAGGTCCAGGACCAGCAGCGTCGCAGGCTGGCCGGGCGCTGCCTGCGCCAGCCAGGCCGCCAGCGCCGCCTCGAAAGTCGGGCGATCGAGCAGACCGGTCAGCGGGTCCTGGCTGGCCACCCGCGGCACCGCGACCGGCTGGGCGTGCCCGTCGGTCACGTCTTCCAGCTGCCACAGGGTGCCGGCCCAAGGATCGGCGGAATCGACCTGCCGCGCCTGCAGGCGGCCCCAGAAACGGCTGCCGTCGCGACGCCGGAAATGCAGTTCACCGGCATACAGCTGGCCGGCCGAAAAGGCGCTGCGCACGGCCGTGCCCAGGCTGTCGTCGGCGTTGACGGAAGCGAACAGTTCATACGGCGAGCGACCCAGCAGTTCCCCCTTGGACCAGCCCAGATGGCTGCAGAAAGGCTCGTTGGCCCACTCGAAGCGGCGGTCGCGCGACAGGGCCACGCCTTGCGGCACGGCCAACGCCAACTGGTGCAGTTGGGCCTGGGTCCGCTGCAGCGCCGGCGCCACGCCCGTGGACTCGGCCGCCTCACCCCCCGCCGGGTGGTGCAGGTGGTGCGGGTGGTGCGGGTGGTGCAGGCGGCCCAGCCGCCGCAGCATCAATCCTTGCAGCAGCAGCAGGGCCAGGGTGCCGAAAAGGGCGCCACCGGCGGCCCAGACCCGGGTCTCGATGACCAAGCCCGGCAGGTCGAGTTGCGGCCCGCCGACGGCCAGCGCCACGCTGGCCAGCAGCACCGCCACGCCCGCCACACCCAGGTGCGCGATCAGGCGGGCCAGGGCCCGTTCATGGCCGGCGTCTTTCGGGGGTGTTCGGGGGTCGTTCATGCCGGTTCAGACAAGGGTGCAGGGGCTTGATGGCTCAGCTGGGGCGCTGGCCATTGTCTGCAGCCCGCTGCAGTCCTGGATGCCTGAAGAGGTCGGCGTTCAGCCCGCTATTCGTCGCCGCCCGCCGCTGCGGCGATGGCGGGCACCGGCAGTTGCACGTCACCGCATTGCGCACGGTGGCGCAGCGCATGGTCCATCACCACCAGGGCCAGCATGGCCTCGGCGATGGGCGTGGCGCGGATGCCGACACAGGGGTCGTGGCGGCCATGCGTTTCCACCGTGGTGGCGGCACCCGTGCGGTCGATGCTGGGCCGCGGCAGGCGGATGCTGCTGGTCGGCTTGATGGCGATGCTGACCACCACGTCCTGCCCGGTGCTGATGCCACCGAGCACGCCGCCGGCGTGGTTGGTCTCGAAGCCCTGCGGTGTCAGCGCGTCGCCGTGGCTGCTGCCGCGCTCGCCGACCGCGGCAAAGCCACTGCCGATCTCCACGCCCTTGACCGCGTTGATGCCCATCATGGCGTAGGCGATGTCGGCGTCCAGCTTGTCGAACAGCGGCTCGCCCAGGCCGGCGGGCATGCCGGTGGCGCGCACCTCGATGCGCGCCCCGCAACTGTCACCGGCCTTGCGCAGCGCGTCCATGTGCGCTTCCAGCGCCGGCACGATGGCCGCGTTGGGCGCGAAAAAGGGGTTGTGCGCGATGTGCTCGGCGCTGTCGAAGGGAATCGCGATCTCGCCCAGCGCGCTCATCCAGCCGATGAAGCGCGTGCCGTGCTTTTCCAGCAACCACTTCTTGGCGACGGCGCCGGCTGCCACCATCGGTGCCGTGAGCCGCGCACTGCTGCGGCCGCCACCGCGCGGGTCGCGCAGCCCGTACTTGCGCCAGTAGGTGTAATCGGCGTGGCCGGGGCGGAAGGTGTCCAGCAGGTTGCCGTAATCCTTGCTGCGCTGGTCGGTGTTGCGGATCAACAGGCAGATCGGCGTGCCGGTGGTCAGGCCTTCGTAGACGCCCGACAGGATCTCCACCGCGTCGGGCTCGCTGCGCTGCGTCACATGCCGGCTGGTGCCGGGGCGGCGGCGGTCCAGGTCGTGCTGGATGTCGGCTTCGGTCAGGGCCAGTCCGGGCGGGCACCCGTCGATGACGCAACCGATGGCCGGGCCGTGGCTTTCGCCGAAGTTGGTGACGCGGAATAGATCGCCGAAGGTGCTGCCGGACATGGATACGCAGAGGGTGGAGACAGCCGTCGATTCTCCACCAAGCCACCCGCCACAGAACCGGCTTTGCCGGGCCGCCAGCGGGGCATCCTCCTCGGAGGATGGCGAGCGCTAGCTAGCGAGCTTGGGGGCCGGCTCCCTCGGGCCAGTCGCGGATGTAGGCCTTGAGCATGCGGTTCTCGAAGTCCTGCGCGTCGACCACGGTCTTGGCCACGTCGTAGAACGACACCACGCCCATCAGCGTGCGGCGTTCCAGCACCGGCATGTAGCGCGCATGGCGCAGCAGCATCATGCGGCGCACCTCGTCGATCTCGGTCGCGGGCGTGCAGGTCAGCGGGGCGTCGTCCATAACCTTGCGCACGGTGCGCGTGCCGACCGTCCCGCCGTTGGCCACCACCGCCTGGATTACCTCGCGGAAGGTCAGCATGCCCACCAGGTCGCCGTGCTCCATCACCACCAGCGAGCCGATGTCGAGCTCGGCCATGGTCTTCACGGCTTCGGCCAGCAACTGATCGGGCTGCACGGTGTACAGCGTGTTGCCCTTGACGCGCAGGATGTCGGTGACTTGCATTTTGCCCCCAGGCTCGCTGGCGCTCGCTACCCCCAGAGGGGGATGCTCCGCCTAAGGCCCGGCAGAGCCGGTTCCGTGGCTGCGAGCTTGATCGGCGCCAAGCGTATGGCGTGCATCTTATCGCCCACAATGGCGCATGGCTGGACCTTCAGACCCCGGTTTCGACACCCTCGCGCTGCACGCCGGCGCGGCACCCGACCCCGCCACCGGCGCGCGCGCGGTGCCCATCCACCTGACCACCAGCTTCGTCTTCGAGAACAGCGAACACGCGGCCAGCCTGTTCAACCTGGAACGCAGCGGCCATGTCTACAGCCGCATCAGCAACCCGACGAACGCGGTGCTGGAAGAGCGCATCGCCGCGCTGGAAGGCGGCGTCGGCGCGGTGGCGACAGCCAGCGGCCAGGCGGCGCTACACCTGGCCCTGACCACACTGGCCGGCGCCGGCTCGCACATCGTGGCCAGCAGCGCGCTCTATGGCGGCAGCCACAACCTGCTGCACTACACGCTGGCGCGTTTCGGCATCCAGACCACCTTCGTCAAGCCGGGCGATGTCGACGCCTGGCGCGCCGCCATCCGCCCCGAGACCAAGCTGCTGTTCGGCGAAACGCTGGGCAACCCGGGGCTGGACGTGCTGGACATCCCCACGGTCAGCGCCATCGCCCACGATGCCGGCCTGCCGCTGCTGGTGGACAGCACCTTCACCACGCCCTGGCTGATGAAGCCCTTCGACTTCGGCGCCCACCTGGTCTACCACTCGGCGACCAAGTTCCTGGGCGGCCACGGCACGGTCATCGGCGGCCTGGTGATGGACGGCGGCCGCTTCGACTGGCACCTCGCCGACCGGTTTCCCGAGTTGAACCAGCCTTACGCCGGCTTCCACGGCATGGTCTTCAGCGAAGAAAGCACCGATGGCGCCTTCCTGCTGCGCGCCCGCCGCGAGGGCCTGCGCGACTTCGGCGCCTGCATGAGCCCGCACACCGCCTGGCTCATCCTGCAGGGTATCGAGACCTTGCCGCTGCGCATGGCGCGGCATGTCGAGAACACGCGCAAGGTGGTGGCCTTCCTGGCCGGCCACGCGATGGTGGCGGGCGTGGGCTATCCGGAACTGGAAGGCCACCCCAGCCACGCGCTGGCCAAGCGCCTGCTGCCGCGCGGTTGCGGCGCCGTCTTCAGCTTCGACCTCAAGGGCTCGCGCCAGCAGGGCCGGGCCTTCATCGAAGCGCTGAAGATCTTCAGCCACCTGGCCAATGTCGGCGACTGCCGCAGCCTGGTCATCCACCCCGCCAGCACCACGCATTTCCGCATGGACGACGCGGCGCTGGACGCGGCCGGCATCACGCCAGGGACCATCCGCTTGAGCATCGGGCTGGAGGATGCCGACGACCTGGTCGACGACCTCAAGCGCGCCTTCAAGGTCGCCGAGAAAGCCGCATGAAGCTGACCGTGCAGGATCGCGAGGCCTATGCCTACACCGGCGGCAGGCCCTTCGACCCCACCCTGCCCTGCGTCGTCTTCGTCCACGGCGCCATGAACGACCACAGCGTGTGGACGCTGCTGGCACGCTGGTTCGCCCACCACGGCCACAGCGTGCTGGCGGTGGATCTGCCGGGCCACATGCGCAGCGCCGGGCCGGCGCTGGCGAGCGTCGAAGCGATGGCCGACTGGCTGCTGGCCGTGATGGACGCAGCCGGCGTGCAGCGCGCAGCGCTGGTCGGTCACAGCATGGGTTCGCTGGTCGCACTGGCTGCCGCCGCGCAGGCACCCGAGCGCGCCACGGCGCTGGCGATGCTGGGCACCTGCGTGCCCATGCCGGTGCCGCAGGCGCTGCTGGACCTGTCGCTGAGCGAGCCGCTGGCGGCCATAGCTCGCGTGGTCAGCTTCTCCTTTTCGACGCTGGCCGCCAAGCCGTCCTACCCCGGTCCGGGCGTCTGGCTGCGCGGTGCAGCCCGCGCGCTGATGCGCCAGGTGCTGGCGGCCCAGGGCGATGCCGGCCTCTTCCACACCGACTTCACAGCCTGCAACCGCTACACGGCGGGCCTGCAGGCCGGCTCGAAGGTCAGCTGCCCGGCCCACCTGGTGCTGGGCGCTTTCGACCAGATGACGAACCCCAAAGGCGCACGCGCCCTGGCCGATGCGCTGCAGGCACAGGTGCACAGCGTCGCGGCCGGCCACCAGCTGATGGCCGAGTGCCCGGATGCGATCCTGCACACCTTGCGTGCTGTCTTACGCGATGAGGTGGGCGTCGCCGTGGCGGGCGGGCGCTAGTATCTCGACACCCATCCCGCGACCCCAGGATCTGCCATGCTTCGTCACCCGCAACGCCTTCTTCCCGTCACGGCCCTGGTCGGGCTGCTGGCCAGCACGATGGGGCCGGCCCTGGCGTCCAGTTCGGTCGCGAGCGAAGGCTCGAGTGCCAGTTCGACCTCGGTGGGCAGTTCGTCCACGTCGGTGGGCAAATCCAGCGACAGTTCATCGGGCAAGGACAAGGCGGTCGCCGAGGGCGACTACCGGGTCATCGAAGTGGTGTCGGCCGCTGATCAACCGGGCAAGCTGCGCGTCAAGCTGCAGGCCGCGGCCGACGACAGCGTCAACGGCGAACTCTTTCTGACCCTGCCGCAGGCGGCCGTGGCGCGTGGTCAAGTGGCCCGTGGCAGCGTGGTCAGCGCCCGAAACCGCGCCTACGGCGTCGAATTCGCAGCCGTGACTGCAGGCGCAGCGGGTACGAGGCGCGAGGCCTTCTTCCTGGTGATGCGCGACGACTGGTTCCGCGAGCTCGACAGCAAGCCGGTCGTGCTCTGAAGCACCAGGCGCAAGTCGGGCTGGCGGCCGCCGCGCTGCTGGCCAGCCTGTGCGGCCCGTGGACGAACGCCGAGGCCAGTGCACTTCGGCTTTGTGCCAACGCCGAGGCGATGAGCCCGGCCGACAAGGACCGGTTGTTCCGCTTCACCGCCCTCGTCAAGGCGGAACTCGAACAGTCGGGCCAGAGCCTGGCGCTGATCGCCCGTTCGGGCACCAACCTCACCCGCTTCGGCACCCGCTACTCGCACGCCGGGCTGACGCTCAAGGCCAGCACCAACGCGCCCTGGTCGGTGCGCCAGCTGTACTACGCCTGCGACGAAGAGCGCCCGCGCATCTACGACCAGGGCATGGCGGGTTTCGTGCTCGGCACCGACGAGCCGACGGTGGGCTACATCTCGCTGGTCTTCCTGCCGCAGCAGGCCGCCAGCGCCTTGGAGGCCACGGCGCTGGACAACCGGCAGGCCCTGCAGGTGCTGAACGCCCGCTACAGCGCCAATGCCTACCCCTACAGCCTGCGCTACCAGAACTGCAACCAATGGGTGATGGAGGTGCTGGCCCTGGCCTGGGCGCCGCTGCCCGCCACCGACAACGCACGGCTGGCGGCCCAGGGCTGGCTGAAGGCGCGCGGCTATGCGCCCAGCGTGATGGACGTGGGCTCGCGGCTGCTGATGGCCCTGGGCAACGCCATGCCCTGGCTGCACAGCGACGACCACCCCGATGAAGACCTGTCCCAGGCCCGCTACCGCGTCAGCATGCCGGCCTCGATCGAGGCTTTCGTGCGCCAGGAAGAGCCGGCGGCCCGCCGCGTGGAGATCTGCCACAACCAGCGCCAGATGGTGATCCACCGCGGTTGGGATGCGGTCGCCGAAGGCTGCGAACCCGGGCCGGACGACACCGTCTACGCGCTCGACTGAACAGCGGGTGCTGCGCCTACAGCCCGAGCGCCTCAGCCAGCGTATGCCGGTCCCAGCCCACGCGCTGGCGGAAGGCCACGGTCGCCGGCCCCGGGGCCAGCAGCGTGCGGTCGATCAAGGGCGTGAGCAGCGTGGCCGCCGGGTCGCACAGCAGCACCAGCCGGGCGGTGTCGCCCTCATCCAGGCGCGAGACCCAATCCAGCCGGGTCAGCAATTCGGCCACCGGCTCGAGTTGCAGCGGGTCGACGCGCAGCCGCTGGGCCAACGCGTTCAGTGACAGGCCCCGTTCGGTGCCGCTGCGGGCGTCGGCCAGGCGCCGCAGCACGGCCAGCGCGATCTCGAAGGTCCAGCCCGGCGTCTTCGCCACGCTGGTGACGCGCATCTGCAGGCTGGGCGCATAAGCCGCGATCACCGCGCCCAGCAAGACGATCACCCAGCTCAGGTAGATCCACAACAACAGGATGGGCACGGTGGCGAAGGCGCCATAGACCGCCGAATAGGACGGCACCGAGGCCACGTACCAGCCCAGCCCCTTCTTGGCCAGCTCGAAGGCCAGCGCCACAAACAGCCCGCCGGCCCAGGCGTGGCGCCAGCGCACCGCGGTGTTGGGGACATAGTGGAATAGGCCGGCTGTGGCACTGGCGAGCAGCAGAAACTGGATTCCTTCCAGCAGCATCTCGACCCCGCCCGGCAGCGCCGCCACCAGCCCGCGCGAAGCCGACACCGCGTAGGACGTGAGCGTGAGACTCAGCCCCAGCACCAGCGGCCCCAGCGTCAGACCCGCCCAGTAGACCAGGATGCGCTGCGTGATGGACCTGGGGGTGCGCACGCGCCAGATGGCGTTCAGCGTGCGGTCGATGGTCAGCACCAGGGCCAGCGCCGTGACCACCAGCAGCAGCAGGCCCGCCGTGCCCATGCCGCGGGCATTGCCGGCGAACTGCGTCAGTGAACGCAGCACTGGCCTGGCGATGGTGTCGGGCACCAGGTTGCGCAGAAAGTACTTCTCCAGCGCGCCTTCGAAGCCGGCGAACATGGGGAAGGCGGTGAACACCGCCAGCATCACCGTCACCAGGGGCACCAGCGAGATCAGCGTGGTGAAGGTCAGGCTGCCCGCGGTCAGGCCCAGGCGGTCTTCGCGGAAGCGGCGGCGCAAGGTGCGCAGGGTTTCGAACCAGGGCCAGGTGCGCAGGGTCTGCAGCAGTATCGGGACTTGGGCGCGGGCTGCTTCGACGAGGGCGCCGACGCGGCTGGGTGCAAGATTCATGCGGTCTATGATGCCAGCATGACCTTCATCAGAGCGGCCGGCGGCACACCCGGCAAGGAACCCAGCCTGCAACCCGACCGCGTGGTGCGCAGCACGCGCGCCCTGGCCCTGGTGGCCCTCGTCGCCCTGATCGCCCTGGGCCTGGCCTGGGAACTGTGGCTGGCGCCCACCGGCCACGGCACGCTGGCCTTGAAGGTGCTGCCGCTGGTGTTCTGCGTGGCCGGCCTGTGGCGCCACCGCATGTACACCTTCCGCTGGCTGAGCCTGCTGATCTGGCTGTACTTCCTGGAAGGCGTGGTGCGCGCCACCAGCGAACGGGGCGTGGGCGCCGCACTCGCGCTGGCCGAAATCGTGCTGAGCGTGCTGCTGTTCGCGGTGGCCGGCGTCTACATCCGCTGGCGGCTGCGCAACGGCGCACGGCTGGCGGCCGCCGCGCCGTGAGCGCCGCGCTGCTGGCCGACCTGCGTGCCGCGGTCGGCGCAGCGCAGGTCTTGACCGAAGGCGACCTCACGGCCTGGGAACTCGACTGGCGGCGGCGCTGGCGCGGCAAGGCGCTGGCCGTGGTGCGGCCAGGCAGCACGGCCGAGGTGGCCGCCGTGGTGCGCGCCTGCGTGGCCCGCGGCGTGGCCATCGTGCCGCAGGGCGGCAACACCGGCCTGGTCGGCGGCGGCGTGCCCGACGACAGCGGCAGCCAGGTGCTGTTGAGCCTGCAGCGCATGAACCGCATCCGCGCCATCGACGAGGCCAATCTCACGCTCACGGCCGACGCCGGCTGCGTGCTGCAAACCGCGCAACAGGCCGCGCGCGCTCAAGGCCTGTTGCTGCCGCTGAGCCTGGCCGCCGAGGGCAGTTGCACGCTGGGCGGCAACCTGGCCACCAACGCCGGTGGCACCCAGGTGCTGCGCTGGGGCAACACCCGCGAACTCTGCCTGGGCCTGGAAGTGGTGACGGCCCAGGGCGAGGTCTGGGACGGCCTGTCGGGCCTGCGCAAGGACAACACCGGCTACGACCTGCGCGACCTCTTCATCGGCAGCGAAGGCACGCTGGGCATCATCACGGCGGCCACGATGAAGCTGGCGCCGCTGCCTGCAGCGACCACCACCGCGCTGGCAGCCTGTGCGACGCTGGACGACTGCGTGGCCCTGCTGAAGCTGGCACGCACGCGGCTGGGCGCTGGGCTGACCGGTTTCGAAGCCATGGGCCGTTTTGCGCTGGACCTGGTCGCCCGACACTTCCCGGCCCTGCCCAAGCCGCTGCCGAGCGCAGTGTGGACGGTGCTGATGGAATACAGCGATACCGAGGGCGAGGCGCATGCCCGCGCCCGCTTCGAAGCCCTGCTGGGCGCGGCACTGGAAGCCGGCCTGGTGGCGGACGCCGTGGTGGCCGAGAGCCTGGCGCAGTCCAAGGCGCTGTGGCAGGTGCGCGAATCCGTCCCGCTGGCGCAGGCCGAAGAGGGCGTGAACATCAAGCACGACATCTCGGTGCCGGTGTCGTCCATCGCCGCCTTCTGCGCCCGCAGCGACGCCGCGCTGCAGGCCTACCTGCCCGGTATCCGCCTGGTCAACTTCGGCCATCTGGGCGATGGCAATCTGCACTACAACGTGCAGGGCCCGGCTGGGGTCCCTGCCGCTCGGTTCCTGGCTGAACACGAACATGCGGTGAACACCCTCGTCTTTGACGCGGTGGCCGAATTCGGCGGTTCCTTTTCGGCCGAACACGGCATCGGCTCCTTGAAACGCGACGAACTGGCGCTGCGCAAATCACCGGTGGCCCTGGGCCTGATGCGGGCCATCAAGGCGGCGCTGGACCCGCTGGGCTTGATGAACCCGGGGCGGGTGATCTAGCCGACGCGCTACTGCAACGGCCCTTCCAGGCCGCGCGGCACCGGCACCGCCATCGGCTCGATGCCCTCTTCCTGCAGCGCGCTGCGCTCGTCGGGCGTGGCCTGCCCGCGGATGCCGCGCTGCGGCGTTTCACCATAGTGGATGCGCCGGGCTTCTTCGGCGAAGCGCGGCCCCACGTCTTCGGTGTTGGCCATCAGGTGGCGCACCGTGGCGAGCCAGGCCGCTTGCAGATCGGGCTGTACGGGTGGCTTGACGGCCGCGGGGCTGGCCGAGGCGGCGCTGGGTGTGGCAGGCGCAGGGGATGGCGCTTCGCGCGCGCCCGACAGGTTCAAGCGCGGCGCCGACGGCATGCGCGTGACGAGCTTGTCGGCGCACAGCGGGCAGTCGATCAAGCCGCGGCCGTTCTGCGACATGAAGTCTTCGTCGGAGGCGAACCAACCCTCGAAGCCATGGCCGTTGTTGCAGCGCAGATCGAGCACTTTCATCGTGAGGCCATCATAGGCCGACGGCTTCGGCTGCACTCAGCCAGTTCAAGGGCCGCAACCCGGCCTGCGCGCGGGCCAGCCAGGCCAGGCCGATCTGCGTCTTCACGTCGGGCAGTTGGTCGCGGGCCGACAGGGCTTCCAGTTCGGCCGGCGTCATCAGCACGGTCTCGACGAACTCACCGTCGTCCAGCTGCGTCGGGCCGGCTAGCAGGCCGCGCGCAAACCACAGCCAGATGCTTTCACTCGAATAGGCCGCGGCGTTGTGGATCTCGCCGCCGTAGGCCCATTGCGCGGCCGTGTAGCCGGTCTCTTCCAGCAGCTCGCGCATGGCGCAGGCGATGGTCTTCTCACCGGCCTCCAGCTTGCCGGCCGGCCATTCCAGCAGCACCTTCTGCAAGGGGTAGCGGTACTGGCGCACCAGCACGCAGCGGCCGTCGTCGAGCAGCGGTATCACGGCCACGGCGCCCGGGTGCTGGATGTATTCCCGCGTGGCCTGACCGCCATCGGGCAGGCGCACATCGTCCTTGCGCACCTCGAGGAAGCCACCCGAGATCAGCGTCTTGCCGCCGATGCGGTGCTCGATCAGGTGGGCGTCGTCGTTCAAACCGTCAGTTCGCCAGGGCTTTGACGATGGCGTCGCGGCACATCGCCATCAAGCCCCCCGAGAAGGGGCCGAAGACGAAGACGGCGATGCCGTTCAGCGCCAGCAGGGCGCTGACGCCGGCACCGCGCACGATGGGCGCGGTCTGCACCGGCTCGTCGAACCACATCACCTTGACCACGCGCAGGTAGTAGTAGGCGCCGATCAGCGAGAACATCACCGCCACCACGGCCATCACGATGTTGAAGGTCGTGCCGGTGGTGACCAGCGACTGGATGACGGCCAGCTTGGCGAAGAAGCCGACCATCGGCGGCAGGCCGGCCAGCGAGAACATGAAGACCGTCATCGCACCGGCCACCCAGGGCGCGCGGCGCGACAAGCCGGCCAGATCGGCGATCTGCTCGCTTTCGAAACCCTGGCGCGACAGGAACATGATCAGGCCGAAGGTGCCCAGCGTGGTCAGCACATAGGCCACCAGGTAGAACATCGCCGAGCTGTAGGCGTTGCCGGCTGTGACGGTGCTGCCGCCCACCACACCGGTCGACAGGCCCAGCAGGATGAAGCCCATCTGCGCGATGGTGGAGTAGGCCAGCATGCGCTTCAGGTTGCTCTGCGCGATGGCCGCCAGATTGCCCACCGCCAGCGACGCCACCGCCATCACGACCAGCATCTGCTGCCAATCGACGGCCAGGCCCAGCATGCCTTCGACCAGCAGACGGATGGTGATGGCGAAAGCCGCGAACTTGGGCGCGCCGCCGATCAGCAAGGTGGCGGCGGTCGGCGCGCCCTGGTAGACGTCGGGCACCCACATGTGGAAGGGCACGGCACCCAGCTTGAAGCCCAGGCCGGCGACGACGAAGACCACGCCGAAGACCAGCACTTCGCGGTTGATGCGGAAGTTGGCGATGTGGTCGAAGACCTTGGGGATCTCCAGCGTGCCGGTGGCGCCGTAGATCATGCTCAGGCCATAGAGCAGGAAGCCGCTGGCCAAGGCGCCGAGCACGAAGTACTTCATGGCCGCTTCGGTGGCCAGGGCATGGTCGCGGCGCAGCGCGGTCAGCGCGTAGAGCGACAGGCTCATCACTTCCAGGCCCAGGTAGACGACCAGGAAGTTGTTGGCCGAGCACATCACCGAAATGCCCAACAGCACGAACAGCGTGAGCATGTAGAACTCACCCTTCTGCATGTCGCGCGAGGCCAGCGTGGGCCGTGCGTAGGCCAGGGTCAACATCACGCTCAGACCGGCGAAGGCAGCCAGCAGACGGCCCATCGGGTCGACCACGACCATGCCGCTCATGCCGTAGGCGGTGGTGCCAGCGTTGTAGTCGCCCAGCTGGATGGCGACGAAGACGGCGATGGCGATCTGCGTGCACCAGTAGGCCGGGCCGCGCTCGGGGTCGCTGGTGAAGAGGTCCACCAGCAGCACGGCGCAGCCGGCGACCAGCAGCCACAGTTCGGGGTAGACGACGGGCCAGTTCATCGGTGTCATGGTGTTCTTCTCGGCCGTCAGTTCAATTTCGAAACCGCAACGTGCTTCAGCAGTTCGGCCACGGAAACGTTCATCACATCGCTGAAGGGCTTGGGGTACAGGCCCATCGCCAGCACGGCGGCGGCGAGCAGGCCCAGCATCAGGAACTCGCGGCCGTTGATGTCCTGCAGTTCGCGCACGTGGTCGTTGGCGACGTCACCGAAGTAGACGCGCTTGACCATCCACAGCGTGTAGGCGGCGCCGAAGACCAGTGTGGTGGACGCCAGGAAGGCGATCCAGAAGTTGTATTTCACGGCGCCCAGGATCACCATCCATTCGCCGACGAAACCGGCGGTGCCCGGCAGGCCGCAGTTGGCCATCGCGAACAGCACCGCGAAGGCCGCGAACTTGGGCATGGTGTTGGCCACGCCGCCGTAGCTGGCGATTTCGCGGCTGTGCACCCGGTCGTAGAGCACGCCGATGCACAGGAACATCGCGCCCGACACGAAGCCGTGGCTGATCATCTGCACGATAGCGCCTTCGACACCCAGGGTGTTGAACATGAAGAAACCGAGCGTCACGAAGCCCATGTGGGCGATGGAGCTGTAGGCCACCAGCTTCTTCATGTCCTGCTGCACCAGCGCCACGAGGCCGATGTAGAGCACGGCGATCAGGCTTAAGCCGATGATCACCCAGGCGTATTCGCGCGACGCATCGGGCGCGATGGGCAGGCTGAAACGCAGGAAGCCGTAAGCGCCCAGCTTCAGCATGATGGCCGCCAGCACGACCGAGCCGCCAGTGGGCGCCTCGACGTGGGCGTCGGGCAGCCAGGTGTGCACCGGCCACATCGGCACCTTGACCGAAAAGGCCGCGAAGAAGGCGAAGAACAGCAGCGTCTGCGTGTGCAGCGGCAGCGGCAGCTTGTGCCAGGCGAGGATGTCGAAGCTGCCGCCGCTCTTGAAGTAGAGGTAGACCAGGGCCACCAGCATCAGCAGCGAACCCAGCAGCGTGTAGAGGAAGAATTTGAAGGCCGCGTAGACGCGGTTGGGGCCGCCCCAGACGCCGATGATGATGTACATCGGAATCAGCGTGGCTTCGAAGAAGACGTAGAACAGCAGGCCGTCCATGGCGCAGAACACGCCGACCATCAGGCCCGACAGGATCAGGAAGGCGCCCATGTAGGACGCCACGCGCTGCTCGATGACCTGCCAGGCGGCGATGACCACGATGACGGTGATGAAGGCCGTCAGCGGCACGAACCACATCGACAGGCCATCCACCCCCAGCGCGTAGTGGATGTTGAAACGCGGCACCCAGTCCAGGTTCTCGGCGTACTGCATGGCCGCGGTGCTGCCATTGAAGCCGGTGATGACCGGAATGGTCACCAGGAAGGACGCCACCGCGCCGACCAGCGCGATGGCGCGCACCACACCGGCGTTCTCGTCACGCCCAACCGCCAGCAGCAGCGTGCCGAAGGCGATGGGCAACCAGATCGCAAGGCTCAAGAGACCCATCGTGCGCTTTCCGTCAGTTCGTCTGTCATGTTCTTGTTGTGCATGCGGGCCTTAACGGACAAGGCCGCTGAAATAGGGCCAGAGCTGCCAGGTCAGCAGGCTGAAGATGCCCAGGGCCATCACCAGCGCGTACTGGTAGAGGTGGCCGGTCTGCCAACCCCGGACCACGTCCGACAGGCGGCCGATCAGGCTGGCCGAGCCATTCACGGCGCCATCGATGAGCGCCTGGTCGCCACCCTTCCACAGCCCGGTGCCGAACAGGCGGGCGCCGGCGGCCAGCACGTGTTCGTTGAAGGCGTCGAGGTAGTACTTGTTCTCCAGCACCGTGCGCAAGGGCTTCAGGGCGCGGTCCAAGGCGGCGGGTATGGCCGGCGCCTGCAGGTAGAACAGCCAGGCCGTCGCCACGCCGGCCAGCGCCAGCATGAAAGGCAGCGTGGTCAGTGCGTGCAGCGCCATGGCGCCGGCACCATGGAAGGATTCAGCCAAATCCTTCATCGCCGGGTGCGCGGTCTCGTTGACGAAGATGGCGCCCTTGAAGAAGTCGCCGAAGAGCATGGGACCGATGGTCAGGTAGCCGATGACCACCGAAGGGATCGCCAGCAACACCAGCGGCAGCGTCACCACCCAGGGCGATTCGTGCGGCGTGTGGGCATGCCCGTGGCCGTGGTCGTCATGCGCGTCGTCGTGCGCGTGGTCGTCGTGGCCCGCTTCCGGAGGGAAGGGCTTGTGGTGGAAACGCTCTTTGCCGTGGAAGACCAGGAAGTACATGCGGAAAGAATAGAAGGCCGTGACGAAGACGCCGGCCGTCACCGCGAAGATGGCGAAGGGGGTGCCCGGCAGGTGCGTGGCGCGCACCGCCTCGATGATGCTGTCCTTGCTGTAGAAGCCGGCGAACAGCGGCGTGCCGATCAGCGCCAGCGAACCCAGCAGCGAGGTGATCCAGGTTATGGGCATGTGCTTGCGCAGGCCGCCCATGTTGCGGATGTCCTGGTCGTGGTGCATGCCGATGATCACCGAGCCCGCCGCCAGGAACAGCAACGCCTTGAAGAAGGCGTGGGTCATCAGGTGGAAGACGGCGACGCTGTAGGCCGAAGCACCGAGCGCGACGGTCATGTAGCCCAATTGGCTCAGCGTCGAATAGGCCACGACGCGCTTGATGTCGTTCTGGATGATGCCCAGGAAGCCCATGAACAGCGCCGTGATGGAACCGATCACCAGCACGAAGTTCAAGGCGGTGTCCGAGAGCTCGAACAAGGGGCTCATGCGCGCCACCATGAAGATGCCAGCCGTGACCATCGTCGCGGCGTGGATCAGCGCCGAGATGGGCGTCGGGCCTTCCATCGAATCGGGCAGCCAGACGTGCAGCGGAAACTGCGCGCTCTTGCCCATCGCACCGATGAACAGGCAGATGCAGGTGACGGTGATCAGCAGCCATTCGCCGCCGAACAAGGACAGCGGGAAGGCGAGCTTCGCCAGTTCAGGCGTGCTCGTGAACGCGGCGAAAGCTTCGCCGTAATTCAGGGTGCCGGTGTAGGCCACGACAAGGCCGATGCCCAGGATGAAACCGAAGTCGCCGACCCGGTTGACCAGGAAGGCCTTCATGTTGGCGAAGATGGCGGTCGGCTTCTTGAACCAGAAACCGATCAGCAGGTAGGACACCAGGCCCACCGCTTCCCAGCCGAAGAAGAGCTGCAGGAAGTTGTTGCTCATCACCAGCATCAGCATGCTGAAGGTGAACAGGCTGATGTAGCTGAAGAAGCGCTGGTAGCCCGGGTCGCCTTCCATGTAGCCGATGGTGTAGATGTGCACCATCAGAGAGACGAAGGTCACGACGACCATCATCATGGCCGTCAGCCCATCGACCAGGAAGCCGACTTCCATGACCAGCTTGTCGACCACCGCCCATTGGTAGATGGTGGCGTTAAAACGGGCGCCGCCCAGCACCTGCTGCAGCACCAGGCAAGAGCCGATGAAGGCGATGAGCACGCCCAGGGTGGTGACGGTGTGCGCGCCGCGCGTGCCCACCTGCTTGCCGGCCAGACCGGCGATGAGGGCGCCGGCCAGCGGGGCCAGCGGGATGGTCAGCAGCAGGGCTGTAGAAATCGAGGTAGCCATATTCGGGTCAGCCCTTCAACTCGTCGAGTTCTTCGACGTTGATCGAGGCGCGATTGCGGAACAGCACCACCAGGATCGCCAGGCCGATGGCCGACTCCGCAGCGGCCACCGTCAGGATGAAGAAGACGAAGACCTGGCCAGCCATGCGGTCGGCTTCGACGGGCAGGTAGTGCGAGAAGGCGATGAAGTTCAGATTGACCGCCAGCAGCATCAGCTCGATGGCCATCAGCAGCACGATGAGGTTGCGCCGGTTCAGGAAGATGCCGATCACCGACAGGGCGAACAGGATGCCGCCCAGCGACAGGTAATGGCCTAGGGTGATGGGACCCATCAAGCGCCTTCTTTCTTCACCGACGGGGCTTCCACCACGGCCGGCATCTTGATGAGCCTCACACGGTCAGCGGCCTTGACCTTGACCTGTTGCGAAGGATCCATCTGCTTGCTGTCCTTGCGGCCGCGCAGCGTCAGTGCGATGGCCGCGATGATGGCCACCAGCAGCAGCACGGCCGCCAACTGCAGCGGGTAGAGGTAATGCGTGTAGATCTCGATGCCCAGCAGCTTGGTGTTGCCGATTTCCAGCATCTTGGCAGTGGGCAGGGGTGCTTCCAGGCGGAAGCCGCGCATCAGCACCAGGGCCATTTCCAGAGCGATGACCGCGCCCACGCCACCGGCCAGTGGCAGATGCTTCCAGAAGCCGACACGCAATTCGTCGGTGTTGATGTCCAGCATCATCACGACGAACAGGAACAGCACCATCACCGCGCCGACATAGACCAGCACCAGGGCAATGGCCAGGAATTCGGCGCGCAGCAGCATCCAGATGCAGCTGGCGCTGAAGAAGGCCAGCACCAGGTAGAGCGCGGCGTGCACGGTGCTGCGTGCCGTGATGACGCGCAGCGCTGCAAACAGCAGCACGGCGGCGAAGACATAGAAGAGTGCGGTGATCGAATTCATGTTTTTCTAGGTTCGCCTGCGATCCAGGGACGCCAGCGAACGGTCCAAGCGGGTCAACGGTACGGGGCATCTGCGGCCCGGTTGGCGGCGATCTCTTTTTCGTAGCGGTCGCCGACGGCCAGCAACATGTCCTTGGTGAAGTACAAGTCGCCGCGCTTTTCGCCGTGGTATTCGAAATGGCCCGTCTCGACGATGCTGTCCACCGGGCAGCTTTCTTCGCAGAAACCGCAGAAGATGCACTTGGTCAGGTCGATGTCATAGCGGGTGGTGCGGCGGCTGCCGTCGCTGCGCACCTCCGACTCGATGGTGATGGCCATCGCCGGGCAGACCGCTTCGCAGAGCTTGCAGGCGATGCAGCGCTCTTCGCCGTTCTCATAGCGGCGCAGCGCGTGCAGGCCGCGGAAGCGCGGCGACTGCGGCGTCTTTTCTTCCGGGAACTGGATGGTGATGTTCTTGGACCAGAAATAACGTCCGGTCAGTTTCATGCCTTTGAACAACTCCGCCAGCAACATGCTGGAGAAGACGTCTTTGACCGCTGTCAAGGTGCTCATGTCTTCACTTCCAGATGTTGAACGGTGACTGGATCCACAGGCCGACGACGACCAGCCAGACCAGCGTGATCGGGATGAAGATCTTCCAACCCAGACGCATGATCTGGTCGTAGCGGAAGCGCGGGAAGGTGGCCCGCACCCAGAGGAACATGGTGACGACCACGAAGGTCTTGATGCCCAGCCAGATCCAGCCCGGGATGAAGTCGAGGACCGCAAACGGCGACAGCCAGCCGCCCAGGAAGAGCAGCACGCTGAGCATGCTGACCAGGATCATGTTGGCGTACTCGGCCAGGAAGAACATGGCGAAGCTCATGCCCGAGTACTCGATCATGTGGCCGGCCACGATTTCCGATTCACCTTCGACCACGTCGAAAGGGTGGCGGTTGGTTTCGGCCAGACCGGAGATGAAGAAGACCATGAAGATGGGCAGCAGCGGCAGCCAGTTCCACGAAAAAATGCCAAAGCCCCAGCCGGCGAACAGGCCCTTGCCCTGCGACATCACGATGTCGCTCATGTTCATGCTGCCGGCCACCATCAGCACCACCACGAGGCAGAAGCCCATCGCGATCTCGTAGCTGACCATCTGCGCCGATGCGCGCAAGGCACCCAGGAAGGCGTACTTGGAATTGCTGGCCCAGCCGGCAATGATCACACCGTAGACCTCGACCGAGGTGATCGCCATCAGCAGCAAGAGGCCGGCGTTGACGTTGGCCAGGGCCACGTCGGGGCCGAAAGGAATGACCGCCCAGGCGGCCAGCGCCGGCATGATGGTCATCACCGGGCCCAGGAAGAACAGGCCCTTGCTGGCCGCTGTCGGGCGGATGATTTCCTTGAAGATCAGCTTGACCGCATCGGCGATGGGCTGCAGCAGCCCCAGCGGGCCGACGCGGTTGGGGCCCGGGCGGATCTGTGTCAGCGCGATGCCCTTGCGTTCCCACAGCGTGAGGTAGGCCACGCAGATCATCAGCGGCAGCACCACCGCGATGATCTTGATCAGGCTCCAGACGACGAGCCACAGCGTGTTGCCGAGCAGGCCGGCGCCGACTTGGTTGACGGTATCGAGCATGCTCAGGCTTTCTCGACCGTGATGGCGCCGAACATCGCGCCCAGCATGGCGGTGTTCAGGTGGCCGGCCGGTACGCGAACGGTGTGCTCGGCCAGCGTCGCATCCAGGCGCGCTGGCAGCACGGTGGCGCCCTCGCCCTGCGTGACGCGCACCCGGGCGCCGTCCTGCAGGCCCAGTTGCTGCCACAGGTGCGTGGGCAGGCTGGCGACCGGGCCACGGGCGTCGGCGGTCAGCTGCAGCGAATGGGCGCGGCGAACGGTGGCGTCGGTGGCATAGATGGGCACGTCCGCCAGGCGCTGCAGGCCGGCCGCGGCAGCAACAGCAGCCGACAGCGGCGCCTGACTGCAGTTGTCCAGGCGTGCAGCCAGAGCGGCGGTGTCGCCCAGCGCTTCGGCGCGCACGTCGTCGGCGGTCTCGAAATCAAACCCGGGCAGCTTGAGCAGATTGCCCAGCACGCGCAACACCTTCCAGGCCGGCCGTGCATCGCCCAGCGGCTTGACCACGCCGTGGAAGCTTTGCGCGCGGCCCTCGGCGTTGACGAAGGTGCCGGCCGTTTCGGTGAAGGGCGCGATCGGCAGCAGCACGTCGGCCACATCGGCCAGGGTGTCCTTGAAAGCGGTCAGGCCGACGACCAGCCCCGACAGGCTCAGCGCCTTGCGGGCGGCGGCGGCATCGGCGGCGTCGAGCACCGGTTCGGTGTTCAGCAGCAGCAGCGCCTTCATCGGCTGGCTCAGCATCTGGCCGGCGTTCAGGCCGCCCGGGCCGGGCATCGCGCCGACCAGTTGCGCGCCCACGCTGTTGCCCGATTCACCCAGGTAGCCGCAGCGGGCTTCGGCGTGCGCGGCGATCCACTGCGCCAGCGCCAGCAGCGTGCCGGCCTGCGGGTGCTGCGCAGCGGCATGGCCCAGCAGCACGGCCTTGCGTTCGCCCAGCAGCAGCGATGCCGCGATGCGCTGGCCCTCGGCGGTGACCGTTCCGGCCATCGGCGCCTCAACCCCCTTGGCCGCAGCGATGGCGGCGGCCACGTCGGCCAGCGACTGGACCCAGGCGTCGGGTGCGGCGACCAGGCGGGTGGCGACGGGCATCAGCCACTCATCGTGCACCGCGTGCAGGCTGTGCACCTGCGCACCCCGCCGCACGGCCTGGCGCAGACGCTGCGCAAACAGCGGGTGGTCCTTGCGCAGGAAAGAGCCGATGACGAAAGCGCGGTCCAGTTGCGACAGCGAGGCCACCGTGGTGCCCAGCCAGCGGGCATGGCCCGGCGCAGCGGCATTGCCGAAGTCGGCATGCCGCAGGCGGTGATCGACGCTCTGGCTGCCCAGGCCGCGCACCAGCTTGGACAGCAGATGCAGTTCTTCGGCCGTCGACGTGGCGTGGCCGATGGCGCCGATGCCCTCGGCGCCGAATTCGGCCTTCACGCGCTGCAGACCGTCGGCCACATAGGCCAGCGCGGTGTTCCAGTCCACTGCGGACCATGTGCCGCCCTGCTTGATCATCGGCTGCGTCAGCCGGGCGTCGCTGTTCAGCGCTTCGTAGCTGTAGCGGTCGCGGTCGGCGATCCAGCATTCGTTGACGGCGTCGTTTTCCAGCGGCACCACGCGCATCACCTTGCCGGCCTTGACCTGCACCACCAGGTTGGCACCGGTGCTGTCGTGCGGCGAGACCGACTTGCGGCGGCTCAACTCCCAGGTACGGGCGCTGTAGCGGAAGGGCTTGCTGGTCAGCGCACCGACGGGGCAGATGTCGATCATGTTGCCCGACAGTTCGCTGTCGATGCTGCGGCCCTCGGCCGTGGTGATCTCGCTGTGCTCGCCGCGGTGGACCATGCCGAGTTCCATCACCCCGGCCACTTCCTGGCCGAAACGCACGCAGCGCGTGCAGTGGATGCAACGGCTCATTTCTTCCATCGAAATGAGCGGGCCCACGTCCTTGTGGAAGACGACGCGCTTTTCTTCGGCGTAACGCGAAGCCGAGCCGCCATAACCGACGGCCAGGTCCTGCAACTGGCATTCACCGCCCTGGTCGCAGATGGGGCAGTCCAGCGGGTGGTTGATGAGCAGGAATTCCATGACGCTCTGCTGCGCCTTGGTCGCCTTCTCGCTCTTCGTGCGCACGATCATCCCGTTGGTCACGGGCGTGGCGCAGGCCGGCATGGGCTTGGGCATCTTCTCGATGTCGACCAGGCACATCCGGCAGTTGGCCGCGATGCTGAGCTTCTTGTGATAACAGAAGTGCGGGATGTAGACGCCCGCCGCATCGGCGGCATGCATCACCACGCTGCCTTCGTTGACGCTGACCTTCTGGCCGTCGAGTTCGATTTCGATCATGGTCGGTTCTGCTGTCCGGTCACACGTATTGCGGCACGACGCAGGTCTTGTGCTCGACGTGGTGCGCGAACTCGTCGCGGAAGTGCTTCAGCATGCCTTCCACCGGCATCGCTGCCGCGTCACCCAGAGCGCAGATGGTGCGACCCTTGATGTTGAGGGCCACGCTGTCCAGCAGCGCCAGGTCATCGGCCCGGCCCTTGCCGTGTTCGATGCGGTCGACCACCCGCCACAGCCAACCGGTGCCTTCACGGCAGGGCGTGCACTGGCCGCAACTTTCGTGCTGGTAGAAATAGCTCAGGCGCAGCAGGCTCTTGACCATGCAGCGGCTGTCGTTCATCACGATGACGGCGCCCGAACCCAGCATCGAACCGGCCTTGGCGATGCTGTCGTAATCCATGGTCACGTCCATCATGGTCTTGGCCGGCAGCACCGGCGCCGACGAACCGCCGGGAATGACAGCCTTCAAGGCACCACCGCGCACACCCCCGGCCAATTCGAGCAATTGCGCGAAAGGCATGCCCAATGGAATTTCGTAATTGCCCGGGCGTTCGACGTCGCCCACCACGCTGAAGATCTTGGTGCCGCCGTTGTTCGGCTTGCCGCATTCCAGGTACTTCTGGCCGCCGTTGTTGATGATCCAGGGCACCGCGGCGAAAGTCTCGGTGTTGTTGATCGTCGTCGGCTTGCCGTACAGGCCGAAGCTGGCCGGAAAAGGGGGCTTGAAGCGTGGCTGGCCTTTCTTGCCTTCCAGGCTTTCGAGCAGCGCGGTTTCTTCGCCGCAGATGTAGGCACCGAAGCCGTGGAAAGCGTGCAGCTGGAAGCTGTGGCTGCTACCCAGGATGTTGTCGCCCAGGAAGCCGGCCGCGCGGGCTTCTTCGAGGGCGGTCTCGAAGCGTTCGTAGGCCTCGAAGATCTCGCCGTGGATGTAGTTGTAGCCGGTCTTGATGCCCATCGCATAGGCGGCGATGGCCATGCCTTCGATGACGATGTGCGGGTTGTAGAGCAGGATGTCGCGGTCCTTGCAGGTGCCCGGCTCGCCTTCGTCGCTGTTGCAGACCAGGTACTTGGCACCCGGGAACATGCGCGGCATGAAGCTCCACTTCAGGCCGGTCGGGAAACCGGCACCGCCACGGCCACGCAGGGCGCTGAGCTTCAGGTCGGCGATGACCTGGTCTTGGGTCATGCCCGCGACGACCGAAGGGTCGCCATTGGCTCCCGTGCCGTCCTGGCCCAGGATCTTGCGCAAAGCGCTGTAGCCGCCGCGGGCCACGTAGTCCTGCAGATGCCAGTTGCTGCCATCCAGGCCAGCCACGATCTGCGGACCTTGATGGCGCCCGTGGAAACAGCTCTCGACGCCGCGCGCCTGGAACTTCGACAGGTCGATGTGCTTGACCATCAGCGGTGGGCCTTCAAGGTTGCTATCAGTTCGTCGAGCCGCTCGTTGCTCATGAAGCTGAGCATCTGGCGGTCGTTGACCAGCATCACCGGGGCGTCGGCGCAGGCGCCCAGGCATTCGCTGGGCTGCACGGTGAACAGCCCGTCGGCGGTGGTGCCGTAGGGCTCGACGCCCAGCTTCTTGCAGACATGCTGCAAAGCCTGTTCGCCATCACGCAGCGCGCAGGGCAGATTGGTGCACACGTTGAGCTTGAAGCGGCCCACCGGGTGCCGGTTGTACATGTTGTAGAAGGTCGTCACCTCATGCACGGCAATCGGCGCCATGCCGAGGTAAGCCGCGACACCGTCTTCGGATGCCGGCGATACAAAGCCTTGTTCGTGCTGCACGATGGCCAGGCAGGCCATCACGGCCGACTGCGGCTGGTCGGCGGGGTACTTGGCAACTTCTTTCGCGAACCGTTCCAGCGTTGCCGCTGAAAACGTCAACGCGGGGGCCAGCTGGGCATCAGACATAGTCATCGATCGATCTCACCAAACACGATATCCATGGTGCCGATGATGGCCACCGCATCGGCAATCATGTGGCCGCGGGCCATTTCATCCAGCGCGGCCAGGTGAGCGAAACCGGGCGGGCGGATCTTCAGGCGATAGGGTTTGTTGGCACCGTCGCTGACCAGGTAGATGCCGAATTCGCCCTTGGGGTGTTCGACGGCGGCATAGGCCTCGCCCTCGGGCACGTGCATGCCTTCGGTGAAGAGCTTGAAGTGGTGGATCAGCTCTTCCATATTGGACTTCATGCCCACGCGCGAGGGCGGCGCCACCTTGTGGTTGCCGGTGATGACCGGGCCGGGGTTGGCGCGCAACCAGGCCGCGCACTGCTGGATCAGCCGGTTGCTCTGGCGCATCTCCTCGATGCGCACCAGGTAGCGGTCGTAGGTGTCGCCATTCACACCCACCGGCACGTCGAAATCGAGTGCACCGTAGACGTCGTAGGGCTGCTTCTTGCGCAGGTCCCAGGCGATGCCCGACCCGCGCAGCATCGGGCCGGTGAAGCCCAGGTTCATCGCGCGCTCGGGTGTGACCACGCCGATGCCCACGGTGCGCTGCTTCCAGATGCGGTTGTCGGTCAGCAGCGTTTCGTACTCGTCGACCAGCTTGGGGAAACGGCGGCAGAAGTCGTCGATGAAGTCGAGCAGCGAGCCCTGGCGGTTGTCGTTCAGCGCAGCGATGGCCTTGGCATTCTTGATGCGGCTGATCTTGTACTGCGACATCGAGTCCGGCAGGTCACGGTAGACGCCGCCGGGACGGAAGTAGGCGGCGTGCATGCGCGCACCACTGACCGCCTCGTACATGTCGAAGAGGTCTTCGCGTTCGCGGAAGCAGTAGATGAAGATGTTCATCGCACCGCAGTCCAGCCCGTGCGCGCCCAGCCACATCAGGTGGTTCATCACGCGCGTGATCTCGCTGAACATCACGCGGATGTATTGCGCGCGCACCGGCACATCGACGCCCAGCAACTTCTCGATGGCCAGGCAGTAGGCGTGCTCGTTGCACATCATCGAGACGTAGTCCAGCCTGTCCATATAGGGCAGGTTCTGCAGGTAGGTCTTGCTCTCGGCCAGCTTTTCGGTGGCGCGGTGCAGCAGGCCGATGTGCGGGTCGGCGCGCTGGATGACTTCGCCGTCGAGTTCCAGCACCAGACGCAGCACACCGTGCGCGGCCGGGTGCTGGGGTCCGAAGTTCAGGGTGTAATTCTTGATTTCAGCCATGGGGTGTCTGATTCGCCTTCGGCTCAGTGCAAACCGCCGTAGTTGTCTTCGCGAACCACGCGCGGCACGATCTCGCGCGGCTCGATGGTCACCGGCTGGTAGATCACGCGCTTCTTCTCGGGGTCGTAGCGCATTTCGACGTGGCCCGTGGTCGGGAAGTCCTTGCGCATCGGGTGGCCGATGAAGCCGTAATCGGTCAGGATGCGACGCAGGTCGAGGTGGCCTTCGAACAGGATGCCATACAGGTCGAAGGCCTCGCGCTCGAACCAGTTGGCCGAACTCCAGACGTCGTTCAGCGACGCCACGGCGGGCATTTCGTCGTCGACCGCAAAGACCTTCAAACGCACACGCCAGTTGTGCGAGATCGACAGCAGATGCGAGACGACGCAGAAGCGCGCTGATTCACGGGCCTCGTTCTTGTAATCCGAGTAGTCCAAACCGCAGAGGTCCATCAATTGCTCGAATTTCAAGACAGGGTCGTCACGCAATTGCAAGGCAACGGCCTTGTAATCGGCAGCCACCACCGTGATCGTGATCTCGCCGCGGTCGCGCACCAGGCCCTTGATCGTGTCGCCGAGCGCGCTTTCCAGCGCGGCCTGCAGGGTGTCGAGTTTGAGTGTCATCGCGTGGGCGGTTGAATGGCGCGGTCAACGCGCAATGGTGTTTTCGCGGCGTATCTTGGCCTGCAATTGCAGGATGCCGTAGAGCAGCGCCTCGGCCGTCGGCGGGCAGCCCGGCACGTAGACGTCCACCGGCACGATGCGGTCACAGCCGCGCACCACCGAGTAGCTGTAGTGGTAATAGCCGCCGCCATTGGCACAGGAGCCCATGCTCAACACCCAGCGCGGTTCGGCCATCTGGTCATAGACCTTGCGCAGCGCCGGCGCCATCTTGTTGCACAGCGTGCCGGCCACGATCATCAGATCGCTCTGGCGCGGGCTGGGCCGGAACAGCATGCCGAAACGGTCGATGTCGTAGCGCGCCGCACCGGCGTGCATCATTTCAACCGCGCAGCAAGCCAAGCCGAAGGTCATCGGCCACAACGAGCCGGTCTTGGACCAGTTGATCAGCTTGTCCACCGAGGTGGTGACGAAGCCTTCTTTGAGTACGCCTTCGATGCCCATGGCTCATTCCCAGTCAAGGGCTCCCTTCTTCCATTCGTAGATGAAGCCCACCACAAGGATGGTCAGAAAAATCATCATCGCCCAGAAGCCTGACGCCCCGATGTCACGCAAGGCCACGGCCCACGGAAAGAGGAAGGCGATTTCCAGGTCGAACAGGATGAAGAGGATGGCCACCAGGTAGTAGCGCACGTCGAACTTCATGCGCGCATCTTCAAAGGCCTCGAAGCCGCATTCGTAGGGGCTGTTCTTGGCCGCATCGGGGCGGTTGGGGCCGAAGATGAAGCCGATGAGTTGCGGGGCGACACCGACAGCCACCCCGACAAGAATGAAGAGGATCACCGGCAGGTAGGGTTGCAGTTCCATGGTGTTGTCAGCGTCCGGTCAGTTCCGTATGGGCCGTGAAAAAGCGCGCCGGGCCGACCATCTCGAGACGGTTGCAACGGGCGCGCTTCAATTCTGTTCTCAAGCGCCTGTTCACTGCGCAGTGGCCGCGAAATCGGGCTGGGCAGACCCAGCCGAATCGGACTCAAAAATCAACTGTTGGTGCCGACGGCGAGACTCGAACTCGCACAGCTTTCGCCACTACCCCCTCAAGATAGCGTGTCTACCAATTTCACCACGTCGGCCTGACTCTGCATTCACCCGCAGGATGCCCGAACAACGCCTTTGCAGGACGCCCCGGGCAACTCGGAATTCTAGCGCCAAATCTAGGGCTTTCCGCCCTTGACGCCGCTACTTTGGCAAGGCTGAAGAGGCGGCTGCCGCCGGTACAGCCGTCGGTGCCGGCGCAGCGCCCGGAATCGCACCCAGGGCCGGTGCGCTGGCCGGGACGGGGGCCGAGGCCGCCGGGGCTGCGCGGTCGAGCACGCTGCCGCCCGCCGCCCCGCGACCGCTGGCACTGTTGCTCAGGAAAGTCAGCATCAAGGTGCAGACGAAGAACACGGTGGCCAGCGCTGCCGTCGAGCGCGACAGGAAATTGGCGCTGCCGCTGGCGCCAAAAAGGCTGCCCGAAGCGCCGCTGCCGAATGAAGCGCCCATGTCGGCGCCCTTGCCGTGCTGGATCAGCACAAGGCCAATCATCGCCAGTGCGGACAGCAGCTGCACGGCAAGGATCAAGGTCATCCAGATTTGCATGATGAAAAAACTCCGGGATTCGAATCAGGTAAGGGACGGTGCAGCCGGCGTTCAGTGCACGGCGCGGCAGATGGCGATGAAGTCGCTCGCCTTGAGCGACGCACCGCCGATCAGGCCGCCGTCGATATCGGCTTGGGCGAACAAGGTGGCTGCGTTGTCGGGCTTGACGCTGCCACCGTAGAGGATGGTCATGGCCTGGCCGTGGCCGGTGGCGGCCTGGAGCTGCGCACGCAGCACGGCGTGCACGGCCTGGGCCTGTTCGGGCGTGGCGGTCAAGCCGGTGCCGATGGCCCAGACGGGTTCATAGGCCACCACCATCTCGGCCGCGCAATGGGCCAGCTGGTGGATGACGACCGAGAGCTGCCGCTTGACCACGGCTTCGGTCTGCCCGGCCTGGCGCTCGGCCAGCGTCTCGCCCACGCAGACGATGGGCGTGACGCCGCGTGTCAGGGCGATCTTGGCCTTCTGCGCGACCAGCAGGTCGCTCTCGGCATGCAAGGCGCGGCGCTCGGAATGGCCGACCAGGGTGTAGCGGCAGCCCGCCTCGGCCAGCATGGCCACCGAAATCTCGCCGGTGTAGGCGCCCTGCTCGTGGGCCGACACGTCCTGGGCGCCCCACTGGATGTCGCTGCCGGCCAGCGTGGCCGCGGTCTCGCTCAGGTAGACGAAGGGCACGCAGACCGCCACGCTGGCGGCATAGGGCCGCCCGGCGCGCAGCGCGCTGAGCAACTCGGCATTCGCCGGTCGGCTGCCGTTCATCTTCCAGTTGCCCACCACGAGTTTGCGTCGCATCGTCGTCTACCCCTCAAACCCAGCTCAGCACGATCTTGCCGACGTGGGTGCTGGACTCCATCAGCGCGTGCGCTTCCGCAGCCTTGTCAGCGGCGAAGACCTGGTGGATCACCGGCTTCACGCGGCCGGCTTCGATCAGCGGCCAGGCCTGGGCTTTCAGTTCCTGCGCGATGGCGGTCTTGTAGGCCACGCTGCGCGGGCGCAATGTGGAACCGGTCAGCTGGATGCGCTTGCGCAGCAGCAGGCCGGCATCGATCTGGCTGGACGTGCCGCCCTGTACCGCGATCACGGCGATGCGGCCATCTTCCGCGGCGCAGGCGAACTCACGGCCAAGGTATTCACCGGCCACCATGTCCAGGATGACGTTTGCGCCCTTGCCACCGGTGATGCGCTTGACTTCGGTCGCGAAATCCTGCGTGCGGTAGTTGATGGCGTGGTCGGCGCCGATGGCGACACAGGCGGCGCACTTCTCGTCGCTGCCGGCCGTCACGATGACCTGCGCTCCGATGGCCTTGGCCAGCTGGATGGCGGTGACGCCGATGCCGCTGGAGCCGCCCTGCACCAGCAGCGTTTCGCCGCCCTGCAGCTTGGCGATGCCGAACACGTTCTGCCAGACGGTGAAAAAGGTCTCGGGCAGGCTGGCTGCCTCGATCATCGTCAGGCCCTTGGGCACGGGCAGACACTGACCGGCGGGGGCCACGCAGAATTCCGCGTAGCCACCACCCGCCACCAAGGCGCACACGGCGTCGCCGATGGCCAGACCGGCAACGGCCAGGTCTTCAGCCGACCCACCGGCCACCGTACCGGCGATCTCCAGACCTGGCAGGTCGGAGACACCCGGCGGCATTGGGTACAGGCCCTTGCGCTGCAGCACGTCCGGGCGGTTGATGCCCGCAGCCTGCACGGCGATCAGCAATTCACCCGCTTTCGGCACGGGAAGCGGCCGCTCGCAAGGCTGTAGAACTTCGGGCCCGCCCGGGGCCGTGATTTCGATCGCACGCATCGGTCTGTCCCCCGTGCTCACTCGCCCTGCTTGGGCGTGTGGTCGGCCGGTGCGGCCTCGGCCACGGCAAGCGGGGCGGCCGGCGCGTCGTGCGCGGCTTCGACCGGCGCAGCTTCACGGCGCGGGCGGTCGTCACGGTCGCGGCGCGGCGGACGGTCGTCGCGGTCACGGCGCGGCGGGCGCTCGCCCCGATCAGCGCGCGGCTCGAAACGCTCTTCCGGCATACCTTCAGGCCGCTCGATCAGCGCCTTCATGCTCAGCTTGATGCGACCCTTCTCGTCGGTCTCCATGACCTTGACCTTGACGATCTGGCCTTCTTGCAGCAGGTCGGTGACGTTCTCGACACGGTGGTGGGCGATCTGGCTGATGTGCAGCAGGCCGTCCTTGCCGGGCAGGATGTTGACCAGGGCGCCGAAGTCCAGGATCTTGGTGATCGCGCCTTCGTAGACCTTGCCGATTTCGGCTTCGGCGGTGATTTCGGCGATGCGCTTCTTGGCGTTCTCGGCCTTGTCGGCGTCGGTGCTGGCGATGGTGATGGTGCCGTCTTCACCGATGTCGATGGTGCAGCCGGTTTCCTCGGTCAGCGCCCGGATGGTGGCGCCGCCCTTGCCGATGATGTCGCGGATCTTTTCCGGGTTGATCTTCATCGTGTACAGGCGCGGGGCGAACTGGCTCACCTCGGTCTTGGCGCCGCCGACGGCTTCCACCATCTTGCCCAGGATGTGCAGGCGGGCTTCCTTGGCTTGCGCCAGGGCGACCTGCATGATTTCCTTGGTGATGCCCTGGATCTTGATGTCCATCTGCAGCGCGGTGATGCCACCGTGGGTGCCGGCCACCTTGAAGTCCATGTCGCCGAGGTGATCCTCGTCACCCAGGATGTCGGTCAGCACCGCGAAGCGATTGCCTTCCTTGATCAGGCCCATGGCGATACCGGCCACGTGGGCCTTCAAAGGCACGCCGGCGTCCAGCATCGACAGGCAGCCGCCGCAGACCGAAGCCATTGACGACGAGCCGTTGGATTCGGTGATTTCCGACACCACGCGGATGGTGTACGGGAAGTCTTCCTTGGTCGGCAGGACGGCGATCAGCGCGCGCTTGGCGAGGCGGCCGTGGCCGATTTCGCGGCGCTTGGGCGAACCCACGCGACCCGTTTCGCCGGTGGCGAAGGGGGGCATGTTGTAGTGCAGCATGAAGTTGTCGGTGTACTCGCCGGCCAGCGCGTCGATGCGCTGGGCGTCGCGTTCCGTGCCCAGCGTGACGGCGACCAGCGCCTGCGTCTCGCCCCGCGTGAACAGCGACGAGCCGTGGGTGCGCGGCAGCACGCTGTTGCGGATTTCGATGGCGCGCACGGTGCGCGTGTCGCGACCGTCGATGCGCGGCTCGCCGGCCAGGATCTGGCTGCGCACGATGCGCGCTTCGATCTCGAACAGCAGGCCTTCCACGGCCACCTTGTCGAAGGCGGCGCCCTCGGCCTTCAGCGCGGCCATCACGTCCGACGTGGCGCTGCGGCAGGCCTGCGTGCGGGCCTGCTTGCTGCGGATCTGGTAGGCGGCGCGCAGCGGGCCTTCGGCCAGCGCGTTGACCTTGGCGATGAAAGGCTCGTCCTTGGCCGGCGCGGCCCAGGGCCAGTCGGCCTTGCCGGCGTCACGCACCAGCTCGTTGATGGCGTTGATCGCGACTTTGCTTTGCTCATGGCCGAAGACCACGGCGCCGAGCATGATTTCCTCAGACAGCTGGTCGGCTTCCGATTCCACCATCAGCACGGCGGCTTCGGTGCCGGCCACGACGAGATCCATCTTGCTCTTCAGCAGTTCGGTCTGGCCCGGGTTGAGCACGTATTCGCCGTTGATGTAACCGACGCGGGCGGCGCCCACGGGGCCGTTGAACGGCAGGCCGCTGATGGCCATGGCGGCGCTGGAACCGATCAGCGCGGCGATGTCGGCCTGCACTTCGGAATTCAGGCTCAGCACGTGCACGACGACCTGGACTTCATTGAAGAAGCCTTCGGGGAACAGCGGGCGCAACGGGCGGTCGATCAGGCGGCTGGTCAGCGTTTCCAGCTCGCTGGGGCGGCCTTCGCGCTTGAAAAAGCTGCCGGGGATCTTGCCGGCGGCGTAGGTCTTCTCGATGTAGTCGACGGTCAGCGGGAAGAAGTCCTGCCCGGCCTTGACTTCGTTCTTGGCGACGACGGTAGCAAGCACCACGGTGCCTTCCATGCTGACGATGACGGCGCCGGTGGACTGGCGCGCGATTTCGCCGGTTTCCAGGGTGACCGTGTGCTGGCCCCATTGGAAGGTCTTGGTGACTTTGTTGAACAGGCTCATGCGATGTCTTCCTCTGTGTGAGTGGGCAGCGCAATGCCATTCCACCGAGCACCCTGCGCGGGAGACCGGTGGAATGACACAGCCAATGCGGCCCGTTGTTGGAACATTCGATGCGAGGGCGCCACCACGCGGCAGCGACCCCGTCGTTCGAATTACTTGCGCAGGCCGAGTTTGGCGATCAGCGCGGTGTAGCGCTCGGCGTCGCGGTCCTTCAGGTAGGACAGCAAACGCTTGCGCGCATTGACCATCTTCAGCAGGCCGCGGCGGCCGTGGTGGTCTTTGAGGTGCAACTTGAAGTGCGGGGTCAGTTCGTTGATGCGCGTGGTGAGCAGCGCGACTTGAACTTCAGGGCTGCCGGTGTCGGCAGGACCGCGGGCGTGGGTCTTGACGACTTCGGCGACGGTGGCAAGGGTAAGGGGCATTTGTTTTCCAGTGGGATCGTGGAAAACCGCCAAGCGGCCGCTTGAAGGCAGCGTCGCCTGAAGGTTTCCGTGGTTACTTGCGGACGCCAGTGAAACCGACCGACGCCGTGCTTGATTTCCCTGCGAGCCAGCAAGCCAGTTCGCAGAGAACCTCGAATTATAGCCGCAAGGCGCCACGCAGCCGGTTCAGACCGTCGACCAGCCGTGCCGGGTCGCGCGAGGCGAAGCACCAGCGCAACCAGCCCTCACCTTCGTCACCGAAGGCGCTGCCGGGTGCCAGGCCCAGGCCGTGCTCGGCCACCAGGCGCTGGGCGCAGGCCAGGGCATCGTCTTCACCGGTGATGCGGAACCAGGCGTACAGACCCGCCACCGGCTTGGCCACCTGCACGCCGGGCAGCGCCAGCAGGCCGTCCAGCAGCGTGTCACGGCAGGCTTGCAGACGGCCCACCAGTTCCGGCACGAAGGTGTCGGCCATGGCCAGCGCGGCCAGCCCGCCGCGCTGCACGAAAACCGGCGCGCAGGAACTGTTGAATTCCAGCAACTTGCCGGCCTCGTCCATCTGGCCCTGCGGCAGCACCAGCCAGCCCAGCCGCCAGCCGGTCATCAGAAAGCTCTTGCTGAAACTGCCGACGACGATGAGCCGGTCGTCAGGCGTCCCGACGTCCAAAAAGCTGGGCGCCGCCAGGCGACCGGCTTCGCCAAAGCTGGGCCGAGCGACGCTCGAAGCGCCAAAGGCGCTTGCTGCCGGCGCGCCTTCGAAGTGGATGCGCTCGTAGACCTCGTCGGCCACGATCCAGGTGCCGGTGCGGCGGCAATGCTCCAGCAGGGCCTGCTGCTCGCCACGGCTCAGCGTCCAGCCGGTGGGGTTGTTGGGCGAATTGACCAGCAGCAGGCGGGTGGCCGGTATCACCGCGGCCAGCAGTTCCTGCAGGTCCAGGCGCCAGGCGCCTTCGACAGGACGCAGCGCAACGCGGGTCACCCGGGCGCCCAGGATGGCCGGCTGCGCGGTGAGGTTGGGCCACACCGGCACCACGGCCACGACTTCATCGCCCGGGTCGAGCAGCAGTTGCATGGCCAGCATCAGGCCGGTGACGCCCGACGAGGTGACGGCCACCCGATCGATATCCACCGGCCCATGCAGTGCACTGCAGTAGCCGGCGATGGCCGCCCGCAACTCGGGCAGACCCAGGTTGTGGGTATAGAAGGTTTCGCCGCGCGCCAGCGAATCGGCCGCAGCCTGGCGGATGGGCGCGGGCGTGACCTCATCGCTTTCGCCGAACCAGAAGGGCAGCACGTCGCTGCGGCCCAGCCCGGCGTTGGCCACGAGGCGGATCTTGGAAGCCGGCAGGTGCTGGATGGCGTCACGCATGGTGGTCTCGCTGGGTTTCATTCAGGATTCATTCGGGACGAACCATAAGGCAGCGCGGCGTCTGGGCCAAGGCTGCCGCGTCATCGCTGCGCACGGTGCGAAAGCCGTAGCCCGAACCTTCGACTGCGTGCGGCACCCCGGGCGTGCCGACCCGCTCCATCACGCTGACGACCAGCGGCTGCTGCAACTGGTGGTCGGCGGCACGCATCGTTGCCGGGTGCAAGGTCAAGCCCGCCATGCCGGCCATGCGGCCATCGAAACGCGCGCCTTCCAGCGCCTGCGCCACGGCCGCGGCTTCGGTGCTGCCGGCACGTTCGATGGCGGCGGCCAGCATCTCGACCAGCACGGCCATGCGGACGTGGACGTAGTCCTCACGCGGGTCGGGGAAACGGCGGCTGAAAGCCCCGTAGAAGGCCTCGGACGCCGGCCCCCCGACGTTCGGGTGCCACTCGGCCACGGCCAGCACGCGCCCGACGCCGGCCTCACCCATGGCCGCCGGCGCGCCCAGCGCATTGCCGTAGAAGGTGTACAGCCTGGCCTCCGAACCCACGTCACGCAGCGCCTTCACCAGCAAGGTCAGATCGTTGCCCCAATTGCCTGTCAAGACGGCCTGCGCACCGCTGGCCCTGATCTTCGCCGCATAGGGCAGGAAGTCTTTCACGCGGCCCACGGGATGCAGTTCATCACCGACGATCTCGATGTCAGGGCGCTTGGCCGCTATCAGAGCGCGCGCCGACTTGGCCACCTGCTGGCCGAAGCTGTAGTCCTGGCCGATGAGGTAGACGCGCCGCACGCGGCGGTCGTCGCGCAGCACGTCGGTCAGCGCGGCCAGGCGCATGTCGGCGTGGGCGTCGAAGCGGAAGTGCCAATAGCTGCAGCGCTCGTTGGTCAGCGCCGGGTCGACAGCGGAATAGTTCAGCAGCAGCGCACGGCGCTGGGGTTCTCGGGCGTTGTGCTTGTCCAGCGCATCGAGCAGCGCCGCCGCCGTGGCCGAGCTGTTGCCTTGGGCGATGAAGCTGATGCGCTCGTCCAGCGCGCCACGCAACAGGGCCAAGGCTTCTTCGACCGTGCCCTTGCTGTCATGGCGCAGCAGTTGCAAGGGGCGCAGCACGCCCGCCACGCGCACACCGCCGCGTTGGTTGACGCGCTCGGTGGCCCACAGCAGGTTACGAAAGACCGCCTCGCCGGCGTTGGCGAAGGAGCCCGACATCGCCTCGATCAAGGCGATGCGGATGGGCTGCACGGTGGCCTGGGCCTTGAAAGCGGTCAGTGCCAGGGCACACGGCAGCGCCAGCATGGCGCGTCGCTTGGGATACACGGTGGGGGCGTTGGCAGGCAGCAAGACGTGAAGAAGCAGACGCCGAAGCCATCTGTTCCGGCGTGGGCGCCGCAGCGTTGCAGCACCCGAAACCCGATTCTAGGAGCCCTCTGGTTCATCGTTCCCAGCACCCGTGACACCCGTCATTTCGCGCGCCTGTTCGACGACATCTTGGCGTGCTGTTTCGCCCCCACGGCCCAAGCGCGACGCCCGCAGCGCGGCACAGCTCACGGTCAACTGACGGCCAGCGGCCGGCGCCTCAGGCCGTGGCCAGTTCGGCCAGCGGCCAGCGCGGGCGCACATCGAAGGCACCGTCGGTGGTGCCATGGCCCAGACCGCGCTGCCAGCGCAGCGCGGCGGCCAGCGCGATCATCGCGCCGTTGTCGGTGCACAGCGCCAGCGGCGGGTAGTGGACGCGGGCACCCAGCTTGGCGGCGCCCGCGTCCAGCTTCTCGCGCAGGCGCAGGTTGGCGCCGACACCACCGGCCACCACCAGGCGCCGTGAGCCGCTGTCCTTCAGCGCGCGCAGCGACTTGGCCACCAGCACGTCGACGATGGCCGCCTGCGTCGAGGCCGCCAGGTCGGCACGGGCCTGCTCGCCGATCTCGGGGCCCAGCTTGCGGGCCTGGGTCATGACCGCGGTCTTCAAGCCGGCGAAGGAAAAATCGAGGTTGCCGTTGTGCAGCAGCGGCCGCGGCAAGGCAAAGGCCGCCGGGTTGCCCTGCGTCGCCAGCCGTGACAGTGCCGGCCCGCCCGGGTAGCCCAGGCCCAGCAGCTTGGCACTCTTGTCGAAGGCCTCGCCAGCGGCGTCGTCGATGGTTTCGCCGAGCAGGCGGTAGTCGCCCACCCCGTCGACCTGCATCAGCTGCGTGTGGCCGCCCGACACCAGCAGCGCGACGAAAGGAAATTCGGGCGCTGCATCGCCCAGGAAGGGCGACAGCAGGTGGCCCTCCAGGTGATGGATGCCGAGCGCCGGCTTGCCCAGGGCGGCCGCCAGCGCCACCGCCACCCCGGCGCCGACCAGCAGCGCACCGGCCAGCCCGGGGCCGCGCGTGTAGGCGATGAGGTCGACATCGGCCAGCGTGCAGGCGGCCTGCGCCAGCACCGCGCGGGTCAGCGGCAGAACGCATCGGATATGGTCGCGTGAGGCCAGTTCGGGCACCACGCCGCCGTAGGCTGCGTGCATGTCGACCTGGCTGTACAGCGCCTCGGCCAGCAGCCGGGGCGGACCCTTGCGGTCGGCCTCGACGAGGGCCACGCCGGTCTCGTCGCAAGACGATTCGAATCCGAGAATTTTCACACGCACAAGTGTAGGCGTCCGCCACTGGCGCCGGCAGCGGCGCGAAAGTTGCATGATCCCGCCCATGACCTTACCCGAAGCGACCCGTATCGTCATCGTGGCGCCCGAGCCGCTGGGCGGCGAGCCCGACGACGAGGCCAGCGCGCGCGAGATCGAGCGTTCGCGCAGCCTGCGCATCGGGCTGCTGGAAGCCGGCTACAACATCGTCGCCGTGCTGCCGGTGGACCCCTTCCTGCCCGAACGTCTGGCGCAGATCCAGCCCGACATGATCATCGTGGATGCCGAAAGCCAGGCCCGCGACACGCTGGAACACGTGGTGATGGCGACGCGCGACGCGCGCCGGCCCATCGTCATGTTCACCGAGGACAGCGACACCCGCCATGTGCGGGCCGCCATCGCCTCGGGCGTGACGGCCTATGTGGTGGCCGGCCTCGCGCCGGAACGGGTGAAACCGGTGCTGGAAGTGGCGCTGGCGCGCTTCGAGCACGAAGAATCGCTGCGCCGGGAACTGGTGGAAGCGCGCGCGCAGCTGTCCGACCGCAAGGTGGTCGACCGCGCCAAGGGCCTGCTGATGCAGCGCCACCAGATTGCCGAGCCCGAGGCCTATGCCCGCATCCGCAAGGCTGCGATGGACAAGGGCCTGAAGATGGCCGACATCGCTCAGCGCATCGTCGACGCGGCCGACCTGCTGATGTAGCAGCGGCACGCGCCGCGCACCAGGGCTGCGCGCGGCGTGCTGCGGCTTGGTGCAAACCCGGGGTCGCAGACCGGTAGCGGGCCGAAAACGCACCCAGAAGGCTGGCACGCCGTTTGCGTTGTTCAGGTCGAGAGAGATCAAAGCCGATTTCTCGACAGCGTCGGGCTTGCGCCGTGTGTGTGCGGGGCCGACGGGACAAGGGCGTCCTCACCGATGCGTGCCGATCACGGCGCGCCGACGTGCGGACGCCCTTGCGCTTTATCGGCCCTCAACGCGCAATGCCCATGACCCCCACACCCACCCCAGGACGCATCGACATGGCCCGTCGCACCCTCGTGAAGGCCGCCGCGGCCACCGGCGCCGCCGGGCTCGTTCCCGGCCTGCAGGCGGCCGTCTACGCCGCCGGCAGCGACAAGCCCGAGAAGGAAGAAGTCCGTATCGGCTTTATCCCCTTGACCGACTGCGCCAGCGTGGTGATGGCCAGCGTGCTGGGCTTCGACAAGAAGTACGGCGTGAAGATCATCCCGACCAAGGAAGCCAGCTGGGCCGGCGTGCGCGACAAGCTGGTCAACGGCGAACTCGACATGGCGCACGTCCTCTACGGCCTGGTCTACGGCGTGCATCTGGGCGTCGGCGGGCCGAAGAAGGACATGGCCGTGCTGATGACCTTGAACAACAACGGCCAGGCCATCACGCTGAGCAAGAAGCTGGCGGACAAGGGCGCGGTCGACGGCGCCGGCCTGGCCAAGGTGATGGCCTCGGACAAGCGCGACTACACCTTCGCGCAGACCTTCCCGACCGGCACCCATGCCATGTGGCTGTATTACTGGATGGCCTCGGTGGGCATCAACCCCATCAAGGACGCCAAGGTCATCACCGTGCCGCCGCCGCAGATGGTGGCCAATATGCGCGTGGGCAATATGGACGGCTTCTGCGTCGGCGAACCCTGGAACCACCGCGCCATCATCGACGGCATCGGCGTCACGGCGGCGACCACGCAGGAGATCTGGAAAGACCACCCCGAGAAGGTGCTGGGCACCACCGGCGAATTCGTCAAGAAGTACCCCAACACCGCGCGCGCCGTGATGATGGCCGTGCTGGAAGCCAGCCGCTGGATCGACGCCGGCCTGCAGAACAAGAACAAGATGGCCGAGACCATCGCCGACAAGAGCTACGTCAACACCAGTGTCGATGCCATCAACCAGCGCATCCTGGGCCGCTACCAGAACGGCATGGGCAAGACCTGGGACGACCCCAACCACATGAAGTTCTTCAACGAGGGTGCGGTGAACTTCCCCTACCTGTCCGACGGCATGTGGTTCCTGACCCAGCACAAGCGCTGGGGCCTGCTCAAGGAACACCCCGACTACCTGGGCGTGGCCAGGCAGATCAACCAGACCGCGCTGTACCGGGAAGCGGCGGGCGCACTGAAGATCGCCGTGCCGAAGAGCGAGATGCGCAGCAGCAAGCTCATCGACGGCATCGTCTGGGACGGCCAGGACCCGGCCCGCTACGCCGACGGTTTCAAGATCAAGGCCGCTGCGGCGGCTTGAAGGACGCCGCCATGGTTGCCGCTGTCTTTCACCAGGCGCTCGAGGCGCCACCGGCCTCTTCCGCGGCCTTGCCGGCGAACGCTGCGCCGTCGGCCGTGCCAGCGGCCGGCCGTCCCGCGGTGCCGCGCACGCCCATCGACTGGCGCGAAGTCAGTCTCACGGTGTTGCCGCCGGTCTTCGGCCTGGCGCTGCTGGTGGCGGTGTGGGGCTTGCTGACCATGAACAGCAGCACCTTCCCCACGCCGGCCGCCACTTTCGAGGCCGCGGTCAAGCTCTTCGCCGACCCGTTCTACCGCAAGGGCCCGAACGACCAGGGCATAGGCTGGAACATCCTGTTCTCCTTGCAGCGCGTGGCGGTGGGTTTCGGCCTGGCGGCGGTGGTCGGCATCCCGATGGGCTTCATCCTGGGCCGCTTCACCTTCATCAACCGCATGGTCAACCCGCTGGTCAGCCTGCTGCGCCCGGTGTCGCCGCTGGCCTGGCTGCCGATCGGCCTGCTGGTCTTCAAGGCGGCCAACCCGGCGGCCATCTGGACCATCTTCATCTGCAGCATCTGGCCGATGATCATCAACACCGCCGTGGGGGTGCAGCGCGTGCCGCAGGACTACCTGAACGTGGCCCGCGTGCTGAACCTCAGCGAATGGAAGGTGATGACGCGCATCCTCTTCCCGGCGGTGCTGCCTTACATGCTGACCGGCGTGCGGCTCAGCGTGGGCACGGCCTGGCTGGTGATCGTGGCCGCCGAGATGCTGACCGGCGGCGTGGGCATCGGCTTCTGGGTGTGGGACGAGTGGAACAACCTCAACGTCAAGCACATCATCATCGCCATCTTCGTCATCGGCATCGTCGGTCTGCTGCTCGAACAACTGCTCGTCACCATCGCCAAGAGGTTCAGCTATGACGACTAGTCCGGCCGCCGACTTCATCAAGGTCGAGAACGCCGAGATGGTGTTCGAGACCCGCAAGGGGCGCTTCCAGGCCCTGCTCGGCATCAACCTCAGCGTGACGCAGGGCGAGTTCATCACCTTGATCGGCCACTCGGGCTGCGGCAAGAGCACCCTGCTGAACCTGATCGCCGGCCTGTTGAAGCCCACCAGCGGCGTGCTGCTGTGCGACCGCCGCGAGATCGCCGCCCCGGGGCCCGAGCGCGGCGTGGTCTTCCAGAACCACTCGCTGCTGCCCTGGTTGACCTGTGCCGAGAACGTGCACCTGGCTGTCGAGTGCGTCTTCGGTGCCCGGGAAAGCAAGGCCCAACTGGCCGCACGCACCGCCGCCACGCTGGACCTGGTGGGCATGGGCCACGCCCTGTCCAAGCGCCCGCACGAAATCAGCGGCGGCATGAAGCAGCGCGTGGGCATCGCCCGGGCGCTGGCCATGGAACCCAAGGTGCTGCTGATGGACGAGCCTTTCGGCGCGCTGGACGCGCTGACCCGCGCCCGCCTGCAGGACGAATTGCTGAAGATCGTGGCCCGCACCCGCAGCACGGTGGTGATGGTGACCCACGACGTCGACGAAGCCGTGCTGCTGAGCGACCGCGTGGTGATGATGACCAACGGGCCCGCCGCGACCATCGGCGAGATCCTGACCGTGGACCTGCCGCGCCCGCGCGACCGTGTCGAGTTGGCCGAAGACCCCCACTACGTGCACTGCCGCAAGGCCGTCCTGGACTTCCTGTACACCCGCCAGGGCCACGTCGAAAAGGCCGCCGCCTGAGCGCAGCCTGCGGGTTGCCGAAACCAGGCACGCGGCTTGCAATCGCCTGCTGCGACACCGCATGTGGGTGTCTGTCTATCTCCTCAGCGGGGCGCGAGCCCTCCGTCACCTCCTCGCCTCACGGCGGGGAGGTCTTTTTTTTGGTGCGGGCCGTGCAGCTTGGTGCAGGCCGTGAACCGAAGCAGGGCGTGAAATCGCCGATGGGCCTTCGTCAGGCGTTGATGTCCTTGCAGACTCTCGCGGCCAGGCTCAGTGGTTCTCGCGGGCGTGGTTGATGGTGTACTTCGGGATCTCGATGGTGACGTCTTCGTTGGCCAGCACAGCCTGGCACGACAGCCGCGAGGTCGGCGTCAGGCCCCAGGCCTTGTCCAGCAGGTCTTCCTCGATCTCATCGATGTCGCCCAGGCTCGCGAGGCCCGCCTTCACGACGACATGGCAGGTGGTGCAGGCCGCGCTCATCTCGCAGGCGTGTTCGATGGCGATGCCGTTTTCGAGCAGGGCATCGCAGATCGACATGCCGGCGGGTGCCGTGATGGTGTCGCCCTGGGGGCAGAGTTCGGCGTTGGGCAGGATGTGGATGATGGGCATGGCGGGCTTCAGATGTCTTCGAGGCTGCGGCCGGCCAGAGCCAGCTTGATGCCTTGGTTCATGCGGGCGGCGGCGAAGGCTTCGGTGCCGGTGGCCAGCGCTTCGACCGCGGCTTCGATGGCGTGGGCGTCGCTGCCGGCTGCGCTCAGGCGGGTGGCTTCGATCAGCGCTTCCACATCGGTACGCTCGACCTCACTGAGCAGCGCGCCGTCGGCTGCCAGGGCTGCGCGGGTGGCCAGGATCATGCGCTCGGCGTCGACCTGCGCCTCGCGCAGCGATCGCGCGGCCATGTCGGTTTCGGCGTGCGCGAAGCCGTCTTTCAGCATCTGCGCGATCTGGTCGTCGGCCAGGCCGTAGCTGGGCTTGACGGTGACCGCCGCTTCGACGCCCGAGCCCAGTTCACGCGCCGAAACACTCAGCAGGCCGTCGGCGTCGACCTGGAAGGTCACGCGGATGCGCGCCGCACCGGCCACCATCGGCGGGATGCCGCGCAGTTCGAAACGGGCCAGGCTGCGGCATTCGCTGACCAGGTCGCGTTCGCCCTGGACGACGTGGATGGCCATCGCCGTCTGGCCGTCCTTGAAGGTGGTGAATTCCTGGGCCTGGGCCACGGGGATGGTGGTGTTGCGCTCGATCACGCGCTCGACCAGGCCGCCCATCGTTTCCAGGCCGAGCGACAGCGCGATCACGTCCAGCAGCAGCAGGTCGCCGTCCTTGGCGTTGCCGGCCAGGGCGTTGGCCTGCAAGGCCGCACCGATGGCGACGACCTCGTCGGGGTTGACATTGGTCAACACCTCGCGACCGAACAGTTCACTGACCGCCGCGCGCACGCGCGGCATGCGCGTGCTGCCGCCGACCATCACCACGCCCTGCACGTCTTCACGGGTGACCTGGGCGTCGCGCAGCACCTTGCGCACCGCGGCCAGCGTGCGCGCGATCAGCGGCTGGGCCAGCGTTTCCAGTTGCGAGCGACTGACCGGCACATCCAGCGCGTGGCCATCGACCGTGGCCTGCCAGCGTGCGCTGTCGGCGTCGCTCAGGGCTTCCTTCACGGCGCGCGCAGCCACTTGCGTGGCGCGCTTGTCCTGCGGGCTGACCGCTGTCGCGCCGGATTCGGCCAGCGCCCAGTCGGCCAACGCCTGGTCGATGTCGTCACCACCCAGGGCCGCGTCGCCGCCGGTGGCCACCACCTCGAAGACGCCGCGCGTCAGGCGCAGCAGGCTGATGTCGAAGGTGCCACCGCCCAGGTCGTAGACGGCGTAGAGGCCTTCGCTGGCGTTGTCCAGGCCGTAGGCCACCGCTGCCGCCGTGGGTTCGCTGATCAGGCGCAGCACGTTCAGGCCGGCCAGTTGCGCGGCGTCTTTAGTGGCCTGGCGCTGGGCGTCGTCGAAGTAGGCCGGCACGGTGATGACGGCGCCGTAGAGCTCGTCGTCGAAGCTGTCTTCGGCGCGCTGGCGCAGGCTGGCTAGGATCTCGGCCGAGACTTCGACCGGCGTCTTGTCGCCGTCGCGCGTGGCCAGGGCCACCATGCCGGGCTGGTCGACGAAACGGTAGGGCAGCTTGTCGGTGCCTTTGATGTCGGCCAGCTTGCGGCCCATGAAACGCTTCACCGAGACCACGGTGTTCTCGGCGTCTTCGGCCTGCGCGGCGCGCGCGTCGTAGCCGATCTGCCGGCGGCCGCCTGCCAGGTAGCGCACCGCCGAAGGCAGCAGCACGCGGCCTTGCGCGTCAGGCAGGCAGTCGGGCACGCCGTGGCGCACCGCGGCGACCAGCGAATGCGTGGTGCCCAGGTCGATGCCCACGGCGATGCGGCGCTGGTGGGGGTCGGGCGCCTGGCCCGGTTCGGAGATTTGTAGCAAGGCCATGGGGGGCAGTCAGTGTGCGGCGTCCAGCGCGTCCAGGCGGCGGGCGATGTCTTGTCGAAAGCGGGCCACGAACATCAGCGCGCGCACTTGCACGGCTGCGGCGGGGGTGTCTTGTTGCGCGTCCAGCAGCGCGGCGAGCTGGTCGAACAGGGCGCGCTGATCAGCGGCCACGGCGGCGTCCAACGCTTCCACGGCAGCCTGGCCTTGCGCATCGTCCAGGCTTTCACGCCAGGCCATCTGCTGCATCAGGAAGGCCGCCGGCATGGCCGTGTTGCGCTCGGCGTTGATCGGCACACCGCGCAATTCGCACAGGTAGGCGCCGCGGCTCAGCGGATCTTTCAGGCGCTGCCAGGCCTCGTTCACGCGCACCGCCCACTGCATGGCCACGCGCTGGGCAGCGGCGCCTTCGGAGGCAAAGCGGTCCGGGTGGACGCGGGCCTGCAGGTCGCGGCGGCGCGCGTCGAGCTCAGCACGGTCCAGCGCGAACTTCTGCGGCAGGCCGAACAGCGTGTAATCGTCGTCACCGAGGTTCATGGGCGCTAGGAAAGAAAAACGCGGCCGAGGAAGCCGCGCCTTCGGGTGCGGGCGTTGGCAATCAGACCCGGAAAGACTCACCGCAACCGCAGCGGTCTTTCTCGCGCGGGTTGAGGAACTTGAAGCCTTCGTTCAGGCCTTCGCGGACGAAGTCGAGTTCGGTGCCGTCGATGTAGGGCAGGCTTTTCGGGTCGACCAGCACCTTGACGCCGCGGTCTTCGAAGACGACATCTTCGGCGGCCACGTCATCGGCATATTCCAGCTTGTAGGCCAGGCCCGAACAGCCCGTGGTCTTGACACCCAGGCGCACGCCCACGCCCTTGCCGCGCCGGCCCAGGTAGCGTGTGACGTGCCGCGCAGCGGCTTCGGTGAGCGTGACCGACATGTTCTTGAATCTCTCGGTTCAGTGCGTTTCGCTGGCTGCAGCCTGCGGCACGCCATGCTTGGCTTTGTAGTCCAGCACGGCCGCCTTGATGGCGTCTTCGGCCAGGATGGAGCAGTGGATCTTCACCGGCGGCAGCGCCAGTTCTTCGGCGATCTGCGTGTTCTTGATGGTCACCGCTTCGTCCAGCGTCTTGCCCTTGACCCATTCGGTGACCAGCGAACTCGACGCGATGGCCGAACCGCAGCCGTAGGTCTTGAAACGCGCGTCCTCGATCAAGCCGGTGACCGGGTTGACCTTGATCTGCAGTTTCATCACGTCGCCGCAGGCCGGTGCGCCGACCATGCCGGTGCCGACCGTGTCGTCACCCTTGTCGAAGGAACCGACGTTGCGGGGGTTTTCGTAATGTTCAACAACTTTTTCGCTGTAGGCCATGGTGTTCTCCGGATTCGAATGAAAGGGCTGAGGTCAGTGCGCTGACCACTGTATGGACGCGATGTCGATCCCGTCCTTGAACATTTCCCACAAGGGCGACAGGTCGCGCAGCTTGCCGACATTGTTTTTCAGCGTGCTGACGGCATAGTCGATTTCTTCGACCGTGGTGTAGCGGCCGATGGTCATGCGCAGGCTGCTGTGCGCCAATTCGTCACTGCGGCCCAGGGCGCGCAGCACATAGCTGGGTTCCAGGCTGGCGCTGGTGCAGGCCGAGCCCGAGGAGACCGCCAGACCCTTCACGCCCATGATCAGCGACTCGCCTTCGACGAAGTTGAAACTCGCATTCACGTTGTGCGGCACGCGGCGTTCCAGGTCGCCGTTGATGAACACCTGTTCGATGCCCGAGATGCCGTCCAGCAAGCGCTTTTGCAGCATGCGGATGCGTTCGAGTTCGGTGCCCATCTCGGCCTGCGCGATGGCGAAGGCGGTACCCATGCCGACGATCTGGTGCGTCGGCAGGGTGCCGCTGCGCATGCCGCGTTCGTGGCCGCCACCGTGCATCTGGGCTTCCAGCCGCACACGCGGCTTGCGGCGCACGTACAGCGCGCCCTGGCCTTTGGGGCCGTAGGTCTTGTGGGCCGACATGCTCAGCAGGTCGACGGGCAGCTTGTCCATGTCGATGACCACCTTGCCGGTGGCCTGCGCCGCATCGACGTGCAGGATGATGCCGCGCTCGCGGCACATTGCGCCGATGGTCGGCACGTCCTGGATCACGCCAATCTCGTTGTTGACGATCAACACCGACACCAGGATGGTGTCCTTGCGCAGCGCGTCCTTGAACTTGTCCAGGTCGAGCAGGCCGTTGGCTTCGACGTCGAGGTAAGTCACCTCGAAGCCTTGGCGTTCCAGTTCACGCATGGTGTCCAGCGTGGCCTTGTGCTCGGTCTTCAGCGTGATCAGGTGCTTGCCGCGGCTGCTGTAGAAGTGCGCGGCGCCCTTGATGGCCAGGTTGATGGACTCGGTGGCGCCGCTGGTCCAGACGATTTCGCGCGGGTCGGCGTTGATCAGGCTGGCGACCTGGCCGCGTGACTTCTCGACCACCGCCTCGGCTTCCCAGCCCCAGGCGTGGCTGCGGGATGCCGGGTTGCCGTAGTGCTCGCGCAGCCAGGGAATCATCGCGTCCACAACGCGGGGGTCGCACGGCGTGGTGGAGCCGTAGTCCATGTAAATCGGGAAGTGGGGCGTCATGAGAGATGCTCTGAGAGGTGAAGACAGGGCGGCTGGCGCGCCAGCCGCGGGTTGCTCTGGGGCCTGCGGTGCTGCCGGCCTACTTGCTGAAGGCGTTGCCGAGCGCGAAGACCGAATTCGGCGCGGTGATCTTGATGGGCTTGACCACCGGCACCGTGGAGATGGCGCGCTTGACCGGCGCAGCGCCGATGGACACGCCCTTGGCCAGTTGCTCGTCGACCAGCTTCTTCAGCGAGATGGAATCGAGGTACTCGATCATCTTGGCGTTCAGGCTGGCCCACAGGTCGTGCGTAATGCAGCGGCCGCCGTCGTCGCCCATGCAGTTTTCCTTGCCCGCGCAGCCGGTGGCGTCGATGGGCTCGTCAACAGCCACGATGATGTCGGCGACAGTGATGACGTCGGCGCCGCGGCCCAGCGAGTAGCCGCCGCCCGGGCCGCGCGTGCTTTCTACCAGTTCATGGCGGCGCAGCTTGCCGAAGAGCTGTTCCAGATAGGACAGCGAAATCTGCTGGCGCTGGCTGATGGCCGCCAGGGCAACCGGGCCGGCGTTGGAACGCAGACCGAGGTCGATCATGGCGGTCACGGCGAAACGGCCTTTGGTGGTGAGTCGCATGCGGTTCTCCTAACCCGACTGAATCCGTCAACTATACCCGAGCCCGACCATTTTAGTCAAGCTTTGGCCCAGGCGCCGGCCTGCACCGCCGCGACAACGCCGTCGCAGGCGTCTTCCACCAAGTCGAGCACCAGGTCGAAGCCCGAGTCGGGCCCGTAGTAGGGGTCGGGCACCTCGGTGACACCCGGGTGCAGACGGTTGTGGTCCAGCAGGCGGCCCAGCCGCGCGGCGCTGCCCTCGGGCTGCTGCTGCTTCAGCCAGGCCAGATTGCGGTCGTCCATGGCCAGCAGCCAGTCGAAGTCTTCGAAGTCGGCCGCGACCACCGGGCGAGCCCGCAAACCGCCGATGGTGTAGCCCCGCTGCGCGGCGCGACGGATGGCACGCGGGTCGGGCGCCTCGTGGGTGTGGTAACCGTGGGTACCGGCTGAATCGACGCGCACGCGCCGCGCCAAGCCTGCCGCCGCGAGCTTGGCGCGCAGCACGCCTTCGGCGATGGGCGAACGGCAGATATTGCCCATGCAGACCACCAGGATGCGCAGTTCAGGCTGGCCGGCCACGCCGCTGTCGCCGCCGCCGTCGCGCCCGCCGCTGCGACCCATCCACTGCTTCAAGCGGCCGACCCACGTCATGCCGCACTGCGCCCCGCGATGATGGGGATGATGTCGTGTCCGCTGCCGCCGAAGGCCTGTTCGCGCAACAGCGCCAGCTGGTCGCGCACCCGCGCGGCTTTCTCGAATTCCAGGTTGCGGGCGTGCTCCAGCATCTGCTTTTCGAGCATCTTGATGCGCTTGCCCAGGTCTTTCTCGGACATCGCCTCGACTTCGGCGGCGGCCTGCGCGGACTTCAGGTCGTCCTTGGCCGACTTGTCCGACACCGCGCCGTCGATCATGTCGCGGATGCGCGTGGTCACGCTGCGTGGCGTGATGCCCATGGCCAGGTTGTGCGCGATCTGCTTGGTGCGGCGTCTCTCGGTTTCGCCAATGGCCGCCTTCATCGAATCGGTCATCTTGTCGGCGTACAGGATGGCGCAACCGTTCACATTGCGCGCCGCGCGGCCGATGGTCTGGATCAGCGAACGCTCGGACCGCAGAAAGCCTTCCTTGTCGGCGTCCAGGATGGCCACCAGGCTGACTTCGGGCAGGTCCAGGCCCTCGCGCAGCAGGTTGATGCCGACCAGCACGTCGAACAGTCCCAGGCGCAGGTCGCGCAGGATTTCCACGCGCTCCACGGTGTCGATGTCGCTGTGCAGGTAGCGTACCTTGACGCCGTTGTCCGACAGGTATTCGGTCAGCTGTTCGGCCATGCGCTTGGTCAGCGTGGTGATCAGCACGCGCTCGTTCTTCAGCGTGCGCTCGCGGATCTCCTGCAGCACGTCGTCGACCTGGGTGACGGCCGGGCGCACCTCGACCTGCGGGTCGACCAGACCGGTGGGCCGCACCACCTGTTCGACGACCTGCCCGGTGTGCTCTTTCTCCCAGTTCGCCGGCGTCGCCGACACGAACACGCTCTGGCGCATCTTGCGTTCGAATTCCTCGAACTTCAGCGGCCGGTTGTCCAGCGCGCTGGGCAGGCGGAAACCGTACTCCACCAACGTCGTCTTGCGCGCCCGGTCGCCGTTGTACATGCCGCCGAACTGGCCGATCAGCACGTGGCTTTCGTCCAGGAACATCAGCGCGTCGGGCGCCAGGTAGTCCACCAGCGTGGGCGGCGGGTCGCCCGGCTTGGCGCCGCTGAGGTGGCGCGTGTAGTTCTCGATGCCCTTGCAGTGGCCGACTTCCTGCAGCATTTCCAGGTCGAAGCGCGTGCGCTGCTCCAGACGCTGGGCCTCGACCAGCTTGCCGCCCTTGACGAATTCGTCGAGCCGGCTGCGCAGTTCGTTCTTGATGGTCTCGATGGCATCCACCACGCGCTCGCGCGGCGTCACGTAATGGCTGCTGGGGTAGACCGTGAATCGCGGCACTTTCTGCCTCACGCGGCCGGTCAGCGGGTCCAGCAGCTGCAGGCTTTCGACCTCGTCGTCGAAAAGTTCGATGCGCAAGGCCAGCTCACTGTGCTCGGCCGGAAAGACATCGATGGTGTCGCCGCGCACCCGGAAAGAACCGCGCGAAAAGTCGATCTCGTTGCGCTTGTACTGCATGCGGATCAGCTGCTGGATCACGTCGCGCTGGCTCATCTTGTCGTGCACGCGCAGCGTCATCACCATCTTGTGATAGTCCGCCGGGCTGCCGATGCCGTAGATGGCGCTGACGCTGGCCACGATGATCACGTCGCGGCGCTCGAGCAGGCTCTTCGTGGCGCTCAGGCGCATCTGCTCGATATGCTCGTTGATCGCGCTGTCCTTCTCGATGAACAGGTCGCGCTGCGGCACATAGGCCTCGGGCTGGTAATAGTCGTAGTAGCTGACGAAGTATTCGACGGCGTTCTTCGGAAAGAAGTCACGGAACTCGCTGTACAGCTGCGCGGCCAGCGTCTTGTTGGGCGCGAAGACGATGGCCGGCCGGCCCATGCGGGCGATGACATTGGCCATCGTGAAGGTCTTGCCCGAACCGGTCACGCCCAGCAGCGTCTGGTACTGCAGGCCGTCCTGAATGCCCTCCACCAGCTTTTCGATGGCCGCCGGCTGGTCGCCGCCCGGCTCGAACTGCTGGAATAGCTGGAAGGGCGAATCCGGGAAGGTGACGAACTCGCCAGGCCCCAGATCGTCCGGTGTGTCGGACGCAGAGGCGGCTTCGGCAAGTGCATTCATGGGAGCTTCACCTGGAGGCGGACATTTAGAATCGAAGGCTCCGGATGGCGCGAGCGCGCACCGGACAACCCGCAAGCGTAGCGCAGCCCGGCCGTCCTGTCCGTCACGGCCTGCGCAGACGTCTGACACCCCGACTTCAGGAATGCCGCCATGTCATCAGCCTCCCTCTTCGCCGCCGTCGAAATGGCGCCCCGCGACCCCATCCTCGGCCTGAACGAGCAGTTCAACGCCGACACCAACCCGGCCAAGGTCAACCTGGGTGTGGGCGTGTATTTCGACGCCAGCGGCAAGCTGCCGGTGCTGCGCTGCGTGGCTGCCGCCGAAAAGCAGTTGCTCGAAACGCCCAAAGCCAAGGGCTATCTGCCCATCGACGGCATCGCGGCCTACGACAAGGCCGTGCAGGGGCTGGTCTTCGGCGCTGACAGCGAGGCCGTGCTGTCGGGCCGCGTGGCCACCATCCAGGCGCTGGGCGGCACCGGCGGCCTGAAGGTGGGGGCCGATTTCCTGAAGAAGCTGCGCCCGAATGCCGAGGTGGCCACGGTGCTGATCAGCGACCCGAGCTGGGAGAACCACCGCGCCCTCTTCCTGCAGGCCGGCTTCGACGTCCAGAGCTACCCGTATTACGACGCCGCCACGCGCGGCATCCGCTTCGACGCCCTGCTGGCTGCCCTGAAGGCCGCCGCGCCGGGCACCGTGGCCGTGCTGCACGCCTGCTGCCACAACCCCACGGGCTGCGACCTGTCGACGGCGCAGTGGGAACAGGTCGCCGCCACCTGCGCCGCGGCTGGCGTGGTGCCCTTCCTGGACATGGCTTACCAGGGCTTCGGCACGGGCATCGTCGAAGACGGCGCTGCGGTGCAGTGCTTCCTGGCCACCGGCGTGCAGTTCCTCGTCGCCACCTCGTTCAGCAAGAGTTTTTCGCTCTACGGCGAACGCGTCGGCGCCCTCAGCGTGGTCTGCAGCAGCGCCGAGGAAACCGGCCGCGTGCTGTCGCAGTTGAAGATCGTCATCCGCACCAACTACAGCAACCCACCGACCTTCGGCGCCCAGGTCGTGGCCACCGTGCTGACCACGCCCGCGCTGCGCGCGATGTGGGAAGACGAGCTAGGCGGCATGCGCGACCGCATCAAGGCCATGCGCCACGCGCTGGTCGACAAGCTGACCGCCGCTGGCGTGCAGGGCGACCTGTCCTACATCACCACGCAGGTCGGCATGTTCAGCTACTCGGGGCTGTCGAAAGAACAGATGCAGCGCCTGCGCAGCGAATTCGGCGTCTACGGCGTGGACAGCGGTCGCATCTGCGTCGCGGCCCTCAATGGCGGCAACATCGGCGCCGTCGCCGCGGCGATAGCCCAGGTTATGTGATTTAGTTTGGCCATATATGACGAAATGGCGTGATATGCACTGCGACCGTCCTGCTGTTTGCGGGTTTCGGGCGGCCCTGGCGGCGCAGGATCACTAGTTCGGCGCCTCTAAATTGCTGCGGTGCAGCATAAATAGGTCTACAGTCGACCAGAGGTCAGCACACGGCGTCAAGATGGCGCCCAGGGTCTGCACCACCCCCAACGGAGACGGTCCATGCTTTACCAGATCTACGAAGCCCAGCGCGCCCTGATGGCGCCTTTTTCGGAATTCGCTTCGGCCACGTCCAAGCTGTACAGCCACCCTCTGTCGGCGCTGTCGCACACGCCCATGGCGCAGCGGGTGTCGGCCGGCCTGGACCTGATGCACCGCCTGGCCAAGGACTACGAAAAGCCCCGCTTCGACATCACCTCGGCCCAGGTCGGTGGCGTGGACATCGCGGTGCAAGAGCAGGTGGCGCTGAGCAAGCCCTTCTGCCAGCTGCTGCGCTTCAAGCGCTTCACCGACAACCCCCAGGCGCTGGAGTTGATGAAGAGCCAACCCACCGTGCTGGTGGTGGCACCGCTGTCGGGCCACCACGCCACCTTGCTGCGTGACACCGTCAAGGCCTTGCTGCAGGACCACAAGGTCTTCATCACCGATTGGACCGACGCCCGCATGGTGCCCCTGTCCAACGGCGCCTTCCACCTCGACGACTATGTCGAGTACGTGCAGGACTTCATCCGCCACATCGGCCCGAACGTGCACGTGATGTCGGTTTGCCAGCCGACGGTGCCGGTGCTGGCTGCCGTCTCGCTGATGGCCAGCCGCGGTGAAGCCACGCCCCTGACGATGACCATGATGGGCGGCCCCATCGATGCGCGCAAGAGCCCCACGTCGGTCAACAACCTGGCCACCAACAAGACCTACTCCTGGTTCGAGAACAACGTGATCTTCCGCGTGCCGCAGAACTTCCCGGGTGCAGGTCGCGCCGTCTACCCGGGCTTCCTGCAGCACACCGGCTTCGTGGCGATGAACCCCGACCGCCACGCCACCAGCCACTACGACTACTTCCAGGACCTGATCAAGGGCGACGACGAAAGCGCCGAGTCGCACCGCCAGTTCTACGACGAGTACAACGCCGTGCTGGACATGCCCGCCGAGTACTACCTGGACACCATCAAGACCGTGTTCCAGGACTTCGCGCTGGTCAACGGCAGCTGGGTCGTCAAGGGCGAACCGGTGCGGCCGCAGGACATCACGGGCACCGCTTTGCTGACCATCGAAGGCGAACTCGACGACATCTCGGGCGCCGGCCAGACCAAGGCCGCGCACGGCCTGTGCGAAGGCATTCCCTCGTCGCGCGCCTTCCATTACGACGCCATGGGCGCGGGCCACTACGGCATCTTCTCGGGCCGCCGCTGGCGCGAGAAGGTCTACCCGGAAGTGAAGGCCTTCATCCAGCAGTTCAATCTCAGCGAACAGGCTGCGGCCGACAAGGTCACGTCCATCACGGAACCGGCCAGGGCAGCGCGCAAGTCGCGCGGCCGATAATCCGGGCGGTGACCGCCACCGCCCTGACCCCGACCGCCCCGTCCGCCACCAGCGACCTCGCCGAGGCGCTGAACGACGCGCTGCCGCAGACCCAATGCACGCGCTGCGGCTACCCCGACTGCCACAGCTATGCGGTGGCCATGGCGGCGGGCGAGGCGGGCATCAACCGCTGCCCGCCCGGTGGTGCCGAAGGCATCCTGCGGCTGGCGGCGCTGACCGGGCGCCCCGCCCAGGCGCTGGACCCTGCACACGGCAGCGAAGGCCCGCGCGCCGTGGCCCTGATCGACGAAGGCTGGTGCATCGGCTGCACGCTGTGCATCAAGGCCTGCCCGGTGGACTGCATCGTCGGCGCCTCCAAGGTCATGCACACCATCATCGGCGCGCAATGCACGGGCTGCGAGTTGTGCGTGCCGGTCTGCCCGGTGGACTGCATTGCGATGGTCCCCGTCACGACGCCGAAGACCGGATGGGAGGCGTGGAGCGCCCCACAAGCCGAAGAAGCCCGTGGCCGCTACGACTTCCACCGCATCCGCATCGCGCGTGACGAGCGCGAAAACGACGAGCGCCTGGCCGCAAAAGCGCAAGCCAAATTGGCCGACCTGGCCAGCCACAGCCAGCTCACAGACCCGCAAGCGCTGGCCGCCAAGCGCGCAGTCATCGAAGCGGCCTTGCAACGCGCCGCCGACCGCAACGCCACCGCTCCCAAGCCGTCCGCGAAAGACAACGATGAAGCCTGAAGCCATCGAACACTTCTTCGCCACGCTCGCCGCGGCCAACCCGCATCCGCAGACCGAGTTGCAGTACACCAGCGTCTTCGAACTGCTGGCCGCCGTGCTGCTGTCGGCACAGGCCACCGACGTGGGCGTCAACAAGGCCACGAAGCGCCTGTTCGCCTTGGCACCGACGCCGCAGAAAATGCTCGACCTGGGCGTCGACCGCGTCACCGAGCTGATCCGCACCATCGGCCTGTTCCGCAACAAGGCGAAGAACCTGGTCGCCACCTGCCGCATCCTGGTCGATCAACACGGCGGCCAGGTGCCGCGTTCGCGCGAGGCACTCGAAGCCCTGCCCGGCGTCGGCCGCAAGACCGCCAACGTGGTGCTCAACGTGGCCTTCGGCGAGGCCACGATGGCCGTCGATACGCATGTTTTCCGCGTCAGCAACCGCACCGGCCTGGCGCCCGGGCGCAACCCGCTGGAGGTGGAGTCGAAACTGCTGCAGCGCATCCCACCGCACTACCTGGTGGACGCCCACCACTGGTTGATCCTGCACGGCCGCTACCTGTGCCTGGCGCGCAGCCCGCGCTGCACGGTATGCGCCGTTCGCCCATGGTGTGACATGGGCGCTTCTACAATCACGCCGGCACGGGAGAAGCGCTGAATGGCCAAGCTCGAAGACCTCGCTGAACGGGTGGACCGCCTGGTGTTGCGGCACCAGGAGCTCAAACGCACCGGCGCGCTGATCGAACAGCAGCTGGGCGCGGTGACGGCCGAACGCGACAGTCTGCGATCGCGGCTGGCTGCGGCACGGGCACGCATCGATGCGCTGCTGGAACGGCTTCCCACCGACGGTGGCGCAGCCGATGCGGCCAGCCGGACCTTGCCATGAAGCAGGTCGAAGTCTCCATCCTCGGCCAGGTCTACGTGCTGGGGTGCCCGGAAGGTGGCGAAGCGCTGCTCAACGCGGCCGTGGCCAGTGTCGACAAGGAAATGACCACCATCCGCGAAGCCGGCAAGGTCAAGGCGCGCGAGCGCATCGCCGTGCTGGCCGCGCTGAATGTGGCTTACCAGTTGGCCGAACGCGCCCAGGCGCCGCAGGCCACCCCCGAGGCGCTGCCACCAGGCGGCGCAGAGGCCGGCGCGTCGGCGGTGGACCTCGACGCCCTGCTGCGCCGCGTCGACGACGCCCTGGGTGCGGACGGTCAACTTCTGTGACTTCCAGCGCACCGCGCGCAGGCTGCGCGAGGCCTAGAATGGGTTCGTCCGCTGTGGGTTGGTGAGCTTTATATGTCCTTGAGCCGATGGTCTATGACCAAGGGCTTGGAACATCGCCTGGTTGGTGTGAGCGTCTCGCGTCAGATGAACCCGAGGCCAGGCTGACCTCGCCCACCTGAACTCCCCCTTGGTTCAGGCACTGGGTTCACGGCCCACGGCGGACACCCTGCCTGGCACGCGCACCGGCGACGCTGATGATGGCGCCGGGGGCTGCAACGGCCGTTGGCCGCGCTGCCGAGTCAGTCGCCTGCAGGGCCGCCAGCCTCGAACCGTATGGCCGCCAGCGTGATCTGGTTGCCCCCCCGCCGCTGCGCCTCGGACAGCGCCGCAGCGCAGGCATCGATCAGGGCTTCGTGCGTCTGGGCGGTGTGCGGGAAACTGGCCACGCCCACGGCCACGCTGAAAGCGTATTCCTGGCCGCCCTGCACGACGATTTGCGTCGCGCACTTGCGGCGCAGACCCTCCATCCGGGCATGCGCCGTGGCCAGGCCGACGCCCGACAACAGCACTGCAAAGCGCCGCTCGCCGTGGCGGCAGGAAGCGTCCATCGCCCGCGTGCCGCTGCGCAGCAAACGGCCCACCGCTTCCAGCAGGCTGCGTTCGCCGATCTCGCCCAGCGCCTGGACCTTGGCAGACGGTGGATCGATCTCGATGAAGACGATGGCGAATTCGCGGTGTTCACGGGTGGACAGGTCGACTTCGCGGCGCAACTGGTCTTCGAAATGCGCGCGCCGGTACAAGCCGGTGATGGGGTCGCGCAGCGCCTGGTCGGACAATTCCAGGCGCAGGGCTTCGTTGGCGCGCTGCTGCTGTTCGATCTGCGCCAAGGCCAGTTGCAACTGCGCCTCGCGCTGGCGTTCGGGCGCCAGATCGGTCCAGACGCTGCACAGGTGGCGCCGGCCCAGCGCGGGGTCGGTGCTGACCATGCGCAGCACCGAGAACTCGCGCCGGCCGCCGTCCCATTCGAAGCGCTGCTCGGTGGTCATCGGCCCCCCCTGGGCCAGCACGGTGTTTTCCGCGGCACGCATCGCAGCCGCCAGCACGGGCTCGAAGATCTCGGTGTCGGTACGGCCCAGCACCTCATGCAGCGGCCGCCGCAGGAAAGTCGCCATCGCCTCGTTGACGTGCACATAGCGCTGGCTCTGCAGGTCTTTCACCGCCAGCAGGTCGCCGCGCCCCTGCAGCACCGTCGGCAGCAAGGCCGCCTTCAGGGCTTGCAACTCGGTGACGGGCAGTGCGGGCAGACCGGCTGCCTCTGGATGGGGGATCGTGGTTGACTCGCTCTGCACCGAAGGGTCCTCTGGAAAACTGCACCAATCTGCGCCCGACGCCCTATCTTGGTGGCGCGCATCCGTCATATCAAGCGTCTTCGTCATCCTGTTCCCTAATTTGACCCCCAACTGCGGGGGGAACGGGGTGCCGATCATGGGCACAGATTCTGCTAGCCCTTGGTGGGTGGTGCGATGGCGCGCCACATCCGGCGCCGGCTGCCCATACAGCCGACCCCCGTGCACAGCGACGTGCGCAGACCCTGTCCCGTTGACCCGGATTGTCCGGCAACGGGCGTACTGCCTGTCCGCACGGAGGTATCGCCATGAAGAAATCGCGTCTGGTCCTGATCGGCAACGGCATGGCCGGTGTCCGTGCGCTCGAAGAGCTGCTGAAGATCGCCCCCGATCTCTACGACATCACGGTCTTCGGCGCCGAACCGCACCCCAACTACAACCGCATCCTGCTGAGCCCCGTGCTGGCCGGCGAGCAGACGATCGAGCAGATCGTCCTCAACCCGCTCAGCTGGTACACCGAACAGGGCATCACGCTGCACCTGGGCAAGACCGTCACGGAGATCGACCGTGTCCGGCGCCAGGTGCGGGCCAGCGACGGCACCACGGCGGCTTACGACCGGCTGCTGATCGCCACCGGCTCGACCCCGTTCATCCTGCCGGTGCCCGGCAAGGACCTGCAGGGCGTGATCGCCTACCGCGACATCGCCGACACGTTGACGATGATCGACACCGCCACGAAGTACCAGCACGCCGTCGTCATCGGCGGCGGCCTGCTCGGCCTGGAAGCCGCCAACGGCCTGATGCTGCGCGGCATGCAGGTCACCGTCGTGCACCTCATGCCGTGGCTGATGGAGCGCCAGCTCGACGAGACCGCCGGCAAGCTGCTGCAGCAGTCGCTGGAACAACGCGGCCTGAAGTTCCGCATGGGTGCGCAGACCGAGGCGCTGATTCCCGACCCAGCTGGCCGGGTGATGGCGGTGCGCTTCAAGGACGGCACCGAAATACCGGCCGACCTGGTGGTGATGGCCGCCGGCATCCGCCCGAACACCGCGCTGGCCGAGGAGGCCGGCCTGCACTGCCACCGCGGCATCGTTGTCAACGACACGCTGCAGACCATCACCGACCCGCGCATCTACGCGGTGGGCGAATGCGCCGCGCACCGCGGCATCGCCTACGGTCTGGTGGCGCCGCTGTTCGAGCAGGGCAAGGTCTGCGCGACGCACCTGGCGCAGTTCGGCATCGGCCGCTACACCGGCAGCCTGACCAGCACCAAGCTCAAGGTCACGGGCATCGACCTGTTCAGCGCGGGCGACTTCGCGGGCGGTGACGGCACCGAAGAGATCGTGCTGTCCGACCCCTACGCCGGTGTCTACAAGAAGCTGGTCATCCGCGACGACAAGCTGATCGGCGCCTGCCTCTACGGCGACACGGTGGACGGCAGCTGGTACTTCAAGCTGCTGCGCGAAGGCCGCAGCATCAACGACATCCGCGACAAGCTGATGTTCGGCGAGAGCAACATCGGCGACGTCGGCCATCAGGGCCACAGCAAGGCTACTGCCATGGCCGACAGTGACGAGGTCTGCGGCTGCAATGGCGTGACCAAAGGCCGCATCTGCAAAGCCATCAAGGACCAGGGCCTGTTCACGCTGGACGAGGTGCGCAAGCACACCAAGGCCAGCGCCAGCTGCGGTTCCTGCACCGGCCTGGTCGAACAGTTGCTGATGTTCACGGCCGGCGGCGACTACTCGAAGGCGCCCACGAAGAAAGCGATGTGCGGCTGCACCGACGCCAGCCACGAAGACGTGCGGCAGGCCATCCGCCAGGAGCACCTGCTGACCATCGCCAGCGTCTACCGCCACCAGGGCTGGCGCACACCCGACGGCTGCAGCAGTTGCAGGCCGGCCGTCAATTACTACCTGCTCAGTAGCTGGCCGAAAGAGGCGGTGGACGACCCGCAAAGCCGCTACATCAACGAACGCAGCCACGCCAACATCCAGAAAGACGGCAGCTATTCGGTGATCCCGCGCATGTGGGGCGGCGAAACCACGTCCAGCGAATTGCGGCGCATTGCCGACGCGGTGGACAAGTACAAGATACCGACCGTCAAGGTCACCGGCGGGCAGCGCATCGACCTGCTGGGCGTGAAGAAGGAAGACCTGAAGGCGGTGTGGCAGGACATCGGCATGCCCAGCGGACACGCCTACGCCAAGGCGCTGCGCACGGTGAAGACCTGTGTGGGTTCCGAGTGGTGCCGCTTCGGCACGCAGGACAGCACGCAGATGGGCAAGGACCTGGAACGCGCGATGTGGCGCATGTACGCGCCGCACAAGGTGAAGTTCGCGGTCAGTGGCTGCCCGCGCAACTGCGCCGAGGCCGGCATCAAGGACGTCGGCATCATCGGCGTGGACAGCGGCTGGGAGATGTACGTGGCCGGCAACGGCGGCATCAAGACCGAGGTGGCGCACTTCTTCACCAAATTGAAGACGCCCGAGGAAGTGCTGGAGTACACCGGCGCCTTCTGCCAGCTCTACCGCGAGGAAGGCTGGTACCTGGAACGCACGGTGCATTACGTCAACCGCGTCGGCCTGGACTACGTGAAGAAGAAGATCCTCGACGACCACGAAGGCCGCCGCGCGCTGTGGGCCAAGCTGCAGTTCAGCCTGGATGGCGAACCCGACCCCTGGTTCGAGCACGACAAGGCCCGCGTCGACACGCGGCAGTTCAGCCCGGTGGCCGAGATCGGAGCGCTGTGATGGCGAACTGGACCCTCATCTGCAAAGTGGACGACATCCCGGTGCTGGGCTCGCGCCGCGTCGCGCGCAGCAACGGACACGCGGTGGCCGTGTTCCGCAATGCCGAAGACCAGGTCTTCGCCCTGCTCGACCGCTGCCCGCACAAGGGCGGCCCACTGAGCCAAGGCATCGTGTTCGGCGACAACGTGGCCTGCCCGCTGCACAACTGGACCATCGGCCTGGCCACCGGCGAAGCCCGAGCGCCCGACGAAGGCTGCACGGCGCGCTTCAGCATCCGGGTCGATGGTGGCGAGGTCTTCCTCGACGCCGAAGAATTGGCCACCCGCGCCCTGCACGGCGACACGGCTGCGGCGTGAAGGAGACGCGGTCCACGTGTCCGTATTGCGGCGTCGGCTGCGGTGTGGTCATCGAAAGCGACGGCGCGCAGATCACCGGCGTGCGCGGCGACCCGGACCACCCGGCGAACTTCGGCCGCCTGTGCACCAAAGGCCAGACGCTGCACCTGACGGCCAGCGCGCCCATCACGCTGCACCAGCGCCTGCGCCAGCCGCTGTTGCACGGGCAGGCCGTCAGCTGGGACACCGCGCTGGACACGGCCGCCGATCGCTACACCGCCATCGCCCGCGAACACGGCCCTGACGCACTGGGCTTCTACATCTCCGGCCAGTTGCTGACCGAGGACTACTACGTCTTCAACAAGCTGGCCAAGGGCCTGTTCGGCACCAACAACATCGACACCAATTCGCGCCTGTGCATGAGCAGCGCCGTGGCGGGCTACAAGCTGACGCTGGGCGCCGACGCGCCGCCCGCCTGCTACGACGACGTCAACCACGCGCAGTTGCTGTTCATCACCGGCAGCAACGCGGCCTGGGCGCACCCGGTGCTGTACCGGCGCATCGAAGACGCGCGCAAGGCCAACCCGCTGATGAAGATCATCGTGGTCGACCCGCGCCGCACCGAAACCGCCGAGCAGGCCGACCTGCACCTGCCGCTGCTGCCCGGCACCGACGTGGCGCTGCTCAACGGCCTGCTGCACCTGCTGCTGTGGGACGGCCACGTCGACACGCGCTACATCGCTGCGCACACCGAAGGCTTCGAGGCGCTGAAGGCCATCGCCCGTGACTGCACACCGGCCGTGACGGCCCGCATCACCGGCTTGAAAGAAGAGGCCATCGTGCAGGCCGCGCGCTGGTGGGGCGGGTCGGCGGCCACCTTGTCGCTGTACTGCCAGGGCCTGAACCAGAGCAGCAGCGGCACGGCCAAGAACGCCGCGCTGATCAACCTGCACCTGGCCACCGGGCAGATCGGCAAGCCGGGCGCCGGGCCGTTTTCACTGACCGGCCAGCCGAATGCCATGGGCGGGCGCGAAGTCGGCGGCATGGCCAATTTGCTGTCGGCCCACCGCGAGCTGGGCAATGCCGAACACCGCGCCGAAGTGGCGCGCCTGTGGGGCTTGCCCGACGTGCCGTCCCGGCCCGGCAAGACGGCCGTCGAGATGTTCCAGGCCGCCGCCGACGGCGAGATCAAGGCGCTGTGGATAGCCTGCACCAACCCCGCGCACAGCCTGCCCGACCAGGCCACGGTGAAGCGCGCCTTGGAGCGCGCCGAATTCGTCGTGCTGCAGGAAGCCTTTGCCGGCACCGCGACGGCGCGCCACGCGCACCTGCTGCTGCCGGCCAGCAGCTGGGGCGAGAAGGCAGGCACCGTCACCAACAGCGAACGCCGCATCAGCCGCGTCCGCGCAGCGGTGCCGCCGCCCGGTGAGGCGCGGGCCGACAGCGCCATCGTCTGCGACTTCGCGCAGCGCGTCGAACAGCGCCTGCGGCCCGGTGCGCCAACGCTGTTCCCCTACACCGACGCCGAATCGATCTGGAACGAGCACCGCGAAAGCACGCGCGGCCGCGACCTGGACATCACCGGCCTGAGCTGGGCCCGCCTGGACCTCGGCCCGCAGTGCTGGCCCTACCCCGAAGGCGCAACGCAAGGCCAGGAACGGCTGTATGCCGACGGCATCTTCCCCACCGCCAACGGCCGCGCCCGCTTCGCCGCCGCGGCCTACAAGCCGGTCGCCGAACCGCGCGACGCGCGCTTTCCCTACGCGCTGAACACCGGCCGCCTGCGTGACCAGTGGCACGGCATGAGCCGCACCGGCACGCTGGGCCGCCTGTTCGGCCACACGCCCGAGCCGACGCTGGACCTGCATCCGCAGGATGTCGCGCGCCTGCGCCTGGTGGACGGTGACCTGGCCAGCGTGCGCTCGCGCCGCGGCACCCTGGTGCTGCCGGTGCGCGGCACCGACAGCGTGGCGCCGACGCAGGCCTTCGTGGCCATGCACTGGGGCGACGAGACGCTGCTGGGCGGCATCAACACGCTGACCTCGCCGGCGGTCTGCCCGCAGTCCAGGCAACCCGAGTTGAAGCACGCTGCCGTGCAGATTGCACGCGCCGAACTGCCCTGGCGCCTGCTGGCACTGGCCTGGTGCGACGACGTGCAGGCGCTGCAGCTGCGCACGGCCCTGCGCCCGCTGTTCGACGGCTTCGGCTACGCCGTCTGCGTGCCCTTTGGCCGCGAGCGCAGCGGTGTGCTGTTCCGTGCCGCCGCCACCGCAGCCATCCCGGCCCAGCTGTTGACGCGCCTGGCCACGCTCTTCGGTCTGGAAGGCCCCGACACCCTGAGCTATGCCGATGCCCGGCGCGGCCAGCGCCGCAGCGTGCGGCTGACGCGACAGGGCGACGACCAGCATCTGGACGCCGTCCTGCTGGCCGGCGACACCCGCGCCGAAGCCTGGATCGCGCCCTTGCTGCAGCAAGCCCTGCCCGCCCAGGCCTATGGCCGCTTTCTGCTGGCACCGGGCGCCGTTCCACCGGGCCCCGCCCCCGTGCGCTCGCCGCAGGTCTGCAGTTGTTTCGATGTGAGCGAGGCCACAATCCAGCAAACCTTGATGACCGCGATGGGTCCAGCCGAAGCCAGGCTGGCGGCCATCCAGACCACACTGCACTGCGGCACACAGTGCGGGTCCTGCCTGCCGACGCTGCGGCGGCTGGCCGGGCTGCACGCGGTCACCGCCTGAACCACCCGATGAGGGGATGACCGACCCCATCCGGGCCCGGAACTTGCGAAGCCCTGAACCAGGGAAGAAGAACAACCATGAGCATCGCCGTCTACCTCAAGGACATCGGTCGCGGCGCGGCAGGGTCCCGTGCGCTCAGCGTGCCAGCGGCCCACGAATTGATGACCGAGGTGCTGGCAGGCCGTGCGCCCGCGGCCGCCGTCGGCGCCTTCGTCATGGCCATGCGCATGAAGGGCGAAACGCTGGACGAACTGGTGGGCTTTCTCAGCGCCGTCCACGCGCAGTGCGTGCCGGTGGCCAGCGCTTTGCCGGTGGTGTCGATACCGTCCTACAACGGCTCGCGCAAGCTGCCCAACCTGACGCCGCTGCTGGCGCTGTGGCTGGCCCGAGAAGGCGTGCGGGTGCTGATCCACGGCCCCGTGGTCGAACCCGGGCGCGTGACCACGGCCGCCATCCTGCACGACCTGGGCATGGCCCCGATCCTGAACGTGCAGGACATCGAGCGCGCCTGGTCGCGCCGCGAGCCGGCCTTCGTGCCCACCGAGGTGCTGTGCCCCAGCCTGCAGGCACTGCTGGAACTGCGCCGCGTCGTCGGCCTGCGCGGGCCGGGCCACACGGTGGCCAAGATGATCAATCCGGTGCAAGGCGCGCCCGTGCTGCGCCTGGTCAACCACACCCACCCCGAGTTCGGTGCGCTGATGAGCGCCTGGGCGCAGCGTGAAGCCGTCGACGCCATGCTGCTGCGCGGCACCGAAGGCGAAGCCGTGGCCGACCCGCGCCGCCAGCCACGCATCGACACCTGGCTGGGCGGCACGCTGCACGCCGAGCTGTCGGCGCCCGCCCACGAAGGTGTGCTCACCGAACTGCCGCTGCTGCCGCGCGCCACCGACGCCGCCAGCACGGCCGTCTATGTCCAGGAAGTGCTGAGCGGCATGCGGCCCGCGCCGGCACCGCTGGCGCGGCAAGCGGGCCTGATCACCGCCGCAGTGGCCACTCTGCAAGCCCGCCGCACGACCTTGGAACTCAGCGCATGACATTGCCGACCACCCCAGCCAGCCAACCGGCCCGCAAGGCCACCAAGGCGCCCTGGTGCGCCCTGGTTGGCGCCGGTCCCGGCGACCCCGAAATGCTGACGCTGAAGGCGCTGCGCACGCTCCGCAAGGCCACGGTGCTGCTGGTCGACGACCTGGTCTCGGAAGCCGTGGTCGCGCTGGCGCTGCGCGGGCGCCGCAGGCCGCCGCGCCTGGTGCACGTGGGCAAGCGCGGCGGCTGCCAGAGCACGCCGCAGGCCTTCATCGAACGCCTGATGGTCAGCGAAGCACGGGCTGGCGAACGTGTGGTGCGCCTGAAGGGCGGCGACCCCTTCGTCTTCGGCCGCGGCGGCGAAGAGGCCGAGACGCTGCGCGCCCAGGGCGTGACCGTCGAAGTCGTCAACGGCATCACCTCGGGCTTGGCCGCCACCACCGCCCTGGGCGTGCCCTGGACGCACCGCGACCACGCGCACGGCGTGATGCTGGTCACCGGCCATGCCCGGGACGGCGCGCCAGGGCCCGACTGGAGCGTGCTCGGCGCAGCGGCAGCGCAGGGTCTGACGCTGGTCATCTACATGGGGATGGCCCGCTTGGCGGCGGTGCAGGCCGGCCTGCTGTGCGCGCTGCCGGGGCAGACACCCGCCGCGGTGGTGCAACACGCCGGCACGCCCCAGGAACGCGCCTGCGACTGCACACTGGCCAGCCTGACCGAGGCGGTGCAGGCCCACGGCCTAGGCAGCCCGGCCATCGTGATCATCGGCCAGGTGCTGCAGGCGCGGGCCGCGCTGGCCATCGCCGAGCGCCGTGTGGCGTGAGCTGTTTTGGAACTTGCCGCAGACCGGGCTTCTCGGTCTATAATCACCGGCTTTGCTGGCAACACCAGCGCATCGATTTGCTGACGTGGCCGGGTGCCACGACCTGCGGCAAGACTGCACGGCAAACACCGGGCGCAACCTTTCGGGATTCCTGACTACATGACCACCATCCGCGTCAAAGAGAACGAGCCTTTCGATGTCGCCCTGCGCCGCTTCAAGCGCACCATCGAGAAGATCGGCCTGCTGACCGAACTGCGCGCCCGCGAGTTCTATGAAAAGCCCACCGCCGAGCGCAAGCGCAAGAAAGCGGCCGCCGTCAAACGCCACTTCAAGCGCGTGCGCAGCATGCAGCTGCCCAAGAAGCTGTACTGATCCCCGCCGCAGCCGCGCAAGCCGCTGCCGGTTGACAGCCAGCCTTCACACCAAGCCCGCGCGGGACACCGCTGCGGGCTTGTCTACCTTATGACCAGGGGCCCGAGATGAACACACTCAAAGACCGCGTCACCGAAGACATGAAGGCCGCCATGCGGGCCAAGGACGCCCAGAGGCTGTCCACCATCCGCATGCTGCTGGCCGCCTGCAAGCAGCGCGAGGTGGATGAGCGCATCGTGCTCGACGACGCCGCGGTGATCGGCCTGGTGGACAAGCTGATCAAGCAGCGCAAGGACTCGATCACCGCCTTCCAGCAAGGCGGGCGCACCGACCTGGCTGACAAGGAAGCGGCCGAGGTCCAGGTGCTGGAAGCCTACCTGCCGCAGCGCCTGTCGGCTGAAGCCGTCGCTGCCGCCATCGCGGCCATCGTGGCCGAACTGGGCGCAGCCGGCCCGGGCGACATGGGCAAGGTGATGGGTGCTGCCAAGGCGCAGCTCGCCGGCAAGGCTGAAATGGGCCTGGTTTCGGCGGCGGTCAAGCAAGCGCTGGCCAAGTGATGCCGAAGTGATGGCAAAGTCCGCATCATGAGCACCCTGCCCACCCGCCCCATCGCCGACGGCTTCGCCGTCGCCCCGCAACTCACGCCCCAGGCCATGGCTGCGGCCGCCGCGGCCGGCTTCAAGAGCATCGTCAACAACCGCCCTGATTTCGAACACGGCCCGGACCAGCCCAGCAGCGCGCAAATGGAAGCGGCAGCCCTCGCCGCAGGCTTGCAATACCGTCACCTGCCCGTAGACGGCGGCTACCAGTCGCCAGCAGAAATCGCCGCATTTGCCCAGTTGCTGCAAGAGCTGCCGCGGCCCGTGCTGGCTTTCTGCCGTTCCGGTGCGCGTTCGACGAACCTGTACATCCAGGCCACGGCGCCGTAAACCGACGAGAGCCGGCTCAGGGCTTACCCTCGAACCCCGCGTACAGGCCCGCTGCACGGGCACCCTGTGCCTATAGTCGAGGTGGAGTCCAGACCGTCGACCGCCACACGTTCCCCGCTGAGGAAACACCATGAAGGCCCTGCTGCCGATTGCCCATGGCATCGACAAATTCAACGATGCCTTCGGCTGGCTGGCCGAGTGGGCCTTGCTGATTTCCTGTTTCATCAGCGCCGGCAATGCGCTGGTGCGCTACAGCCTGAACCTGAGCTCGAACGCATGGCTCGAGATCCAGTGGTACCTCTTCGGCGCTGCGGTGATGCTCGGCGCCGCGCAGGTGCTGCGCGTCAACGAGCACGTCCGGGTCGACCTGCTGTATGCCCGCTACTCCACGCAGGCCAAGGTCTATGTCGACCTGTTCGGCCTGGTCGTCTTCCTGATGCCCGTGATGTTCGCGATGCTGTACTTTTCGTGGCCCCTGTTCCTCGACCGCTTCCACAGTGGCGAGATGTCGCAGAGCGCCGGCGGCCTGATCCGCTGGCCGGTGATGCTGGCCATCCCCCTGGGTTTTGCCCTGCTGGTGCTGCAGGGCGTGTCGGAAATCATCAAGCGCGTGGCCTGGCTGCGGCGCGAATTCGAGATGGACACGCACTACGAGCGGCCGCTGCAATGAACGCTGCACTGGACCTGGAGCGTTCGGCATGAGCATGGAGTCCTTCGCGCCCCTGATGTTCCTGGGGCTGATCATCATCATGCTTATCGGCTTCCCAGTGGCCTTTTCGCTGGCCGCACTGGGTCTGGGCTGCGGCATCTTCGCGGTCTACCAGGGCTGGTTCCCGGCCACCTTCATGGGCAACCTGCCCCTGAACGTCTTCAGCATCCTGTCCAATGACCTGCTGCTGGCCATCCCCTTCTTCACGTTGATGGGCACCATCCTCGAGAAGTGCGGCCTGGCCGAGGACATGCTCGACTCGATGGGTCAGCTTTTCGGACCCATACGCGGTGGCCTGGGCTATTCGGTCATCATCGTCGGCTTCATCCTCGGCGCCATCACGGGCACCGTGGCGGGCCAGGTCATCGCGATGGCCATGATCAGCCTGCCGGTGATGATGCGCTGGGGCTACAACATGCGCTACGCCACCGGCGTGCTGGCGGCCTCGGGCACCATCACGCAACTGGTGCCGCCCTCTCTGGTGCTGGTGGTGCTGGCCGACCAACTGGGCCGGCCTGTCGGCGACATGTACAAGGGCGCCTGGGGCCCTTCGCTGATACAGATCGCGCTGTTTGCGCTGTACACCTTCGCGCTCAGCCGCTTCAGACCCGAGCACGTGCCCGGCGTGCCCAAGGAAGCCCGCACGCTCAACGGCTGGGCGTTGTGGCAGAAATGCCTGCGCGGCATCATCCCTTCGGCCGTGCTGATCTTCCTGGTGCTGGGCAGCATGGGCGGCCTGCCCGGCATTTCCACGGCCGTGTGCACGCCCACCGAAGCCGGGGCCATGGGTGCCGTCGGCGCCTTCGTGCTGGCGGCCATCCACGGGCGCCTGACCTGGCCGCTGGTGAAGGGCACGATGCTGGGCACGATGCGCATCACCGCCATGGTGGTCTTCATCCTGATCGGCTCGCGCGTGTTCTCGCTGGTATTCCAGGGCGTGGAAGGCGGCAAGTGGATCGAGCACATGCTGTCCGGGCTGCCCGGCGGCCAGGTCGGCTTCCTCATCGCCGTCAACATCTTCATCTTCTTCCTGGCCTTCTTCCTCGACTTCTTCGAGATCGCCTTCATCATCATTCCCTTCCTGGCGCCCGTGGCCGACAAGATGGGGATCGACCTGATCTGGTTCGGCGTGATGATCTGCGTGAACATGCAGACCAGCTTCATGCACCCGCCCTTCGGCTTCGCGCTGTTCTACCTGCGCGGCATCGCCGACACGCTGTTCAAGAACGGTGCACTGCCGCGCAAGGTCGAGTCGAGCGACATCTACCTCGGCGCCATCCCGTGGGTGGTGATGCAACTGATCCTGGTGGGCATCGTCATCTTCTTTCCGCAGACGGTGACGGTCTTCCTCGACAAGGAAAAACCGGTCGACGCAGAAGCCGCCACGCAGCTGTTGCAGGGCCTGGGTGGCAAGGCCAACGACGCCGCCGCGGATGCCGCAGCGGCTGCCGCCTTGGGCGCGTCGGCGCCGGAACCCGCGGTCGTGGAAGACCCGATGGAGGCGATCCGCCGCGCCAACGAACAGGACAAAATGAAGAAGTGAGCCGACGCCACGGCGCTGGTGCCGGTCGCGGCGGCGCCAAGCGAAGAAAAAAAGGGCCCCGAGGGGCCCCTTGCGTTGGCGCGGCAGCGGTGCGCTGCCGTCAAGGTCTCAGAGCTTCTGGGCCTGCATGAAGTCGTCGAAGCCGGCTTCGGTGAAGCGGAACCACAGGTTGGAATCGCGCCGGAAGGTGGCGTAGTCCTCGTACACCTTCTTCCACGACGGGTTGCTCGCCGACAGTTCGCTGTACAGCGCCATCGCCTCCTTGAAGGCAGCGTCCATCATGTCCTTGGGGAAGCGGAACAGCTTGGTACCGCCGCCGACCAGACGCTTCAGCGCCGCCGGGTTGCGGGCGTCGTACTTGGCCTGCATGTCCACGTGGGCATAGGCCGAAGCCGCTTCGACGATGGCCTTGTACTCGGCCGACAGGCTGTTGTAGGCCTTGTCGTTGATGAAGATGTCCAGTTGCGGGCCACCTTCCCACCAGCCCGGGTAGGCGTAGTTCGGCGCCACCTTGTACAGGCCCAGTTTCTCGTCGTCGTAGGGGCCGACCCACTCGGCCGCATCGATGGTGCCCTTTTCCAGCGCCTGGTAGATCTCGCCGCCCGGGATGTTCTGCGCCACCGCGCCGATGCGCTCGATGACCTTGCCACCGAAGCCGCCGATGCGGAACTTCAGGCCCTTGATGTCGGCCAGGCTCTTGATTTCCTTGCGGAAGAAGCCGCCCATCTGCGCACCGGTGTTGCCCGCGGGGAAGTTCACCATGTTGTACTTGGCATAGAACTCGCGCATCAGCTTCAGGCCGTTGCCTTCATACATCCAGGCGCTCATCTGGCGCGAGTTCAGGCCGAAGGGAATAGCACAGCCGATGGCGAAGGTCGGATCCTTGCCGAAGAAATAATAAGGCGCCGTGTGCGCCACTTCGACGGTGGCGTTCTGAACGCCGTCGACCACGCCAAAGGCCGGCATCAGTTCACCCGCCGCATGCACGCTGATCTGGAACTTGCCGCCGGTCATGTCGCTGACCTTCTTGGCGAAGGTCTCGGCACCGCCGAAGATGGTGTCCAGCGATTTCGGGAAGCTCGAGGCCAGGCGCCAGCGGACGGCCGCCTGCGCATGCACGACGGCCGGTGCCACACCCGCGGCCAGCACGCCGGCGAGACCCGCGCCGTGAACGAAAGAACGACGTTCCATGTAAGACTCCTGTTGAGAGCGCTGAAAAGCAGTGCGCCGATGGAACAAAAATTCTAGAAGCTGGCAGTGGACCCACTCAGACGGGTTTACCCGCTCGACGGGTCTGCCCCCAGCTTCAAACCCGCACCACGGTCACCGTGCAGGACGACTGCGCCACGACCTGCGAACTGACGCTGCCCAGGTAGCGCCGAAGCGCCGAGTTGCCGCGCGCACCCATCACGATGTGGTCGACCTGGTTGCGCTCGGCGAACTCGACGATGGCGGTGGCCGCATCAGGCGCTTCCAGCACGTGGAAGGTCATGCGGCCTTCGTTCAGGTCGAGCGCCTTGCTGATCGGCCGCGCCCAGTGCTTGAGTCCCACCAGTCGGTTGACGTGCAGGCTGCGGCCTGCCGTGTCCGTGCGCTCGTCCAGGCCCAGGCGCGCCGTCTTCATGACGCTGACGCAGGCCAGGCGCGCACCCGGTTCGGTCAGCACGATGCGGCGCACCGTCTCGCGCAGGTGCTCCAGCAACTCGGGCGTGGCGCTGTCCACATCGATGGCCGCGACGATGATGCTGTTGCGCATCACCTGGCTGACCACTGGGGCGGCCGGCGTGCTGCGCGGTTCGGCGCCGACGGCAAAGAACCAGCGCTTCAGGCCGCGGATCAGGCCCTGCGTCTGCATTTTCCCGGCGCGGGCCGTCAGCAGCACCTGGCTCGGATCCTGCAACGCCATGGCCAACTGGGCGGCACTCTGCCAGCGGCGCTCGGGCTGGACTTCCAGGCACTTCAGGATCACCTCTTGCAGCCAGGGCGGGCAGTCGCTGCGCAGCGCACGCGGTGGCACCGGGTCGACATACAGGCGGCGGCGCAGACCGCGCACCGAGTCGGGCGCGCCGAAGGGGCGTTCGCCGGTGGTGAAGTGGTAAAGCATGACACCCAGAGCGAACAGATCCGAGCGCAGATCGGTGCGCACGTATTGCACCTGCTCGGGCGACATATAGGGTCCGGTGCCCATCGGCAAGGTGAACTCTTCGTCCAGCAGGTCGGGCAGGCGGTCGTGGTGCGAGAGGCCGAAGTCGACCAGCACCGCGCTGCCGTCGGGCCGCAGCATGACATTGCTCGGCTTGACGTCCAGGTGCACCAGGTGCTGCTTGTGCAACTCGTGCAGCGCGGCGGCGACGCGGGCACCGATCTCGGTGACTTCATCGATAGCCAGCGGTGCCTCGTCCAGCCGAGGCCGCAGCGTCGGGCCCTCGATGCGCTCCATCACGATGTAGGGTTGCCGGCTCCAGTCGCCGCGCGCCACATAGCGCGGCACATGGACGCCGTGCAGCGTGGGCAGGATCATCTGTTCGACCTCGAAGCCGACGATGGTGGCCGGATCTTCGCCGCCCTTGACGCGCGGCACCTTCATGATCAGGGGCAGGCTGAGGGCCAATTCCGCGGCGACCTCGGGCAGCGGCACCGCCGCCGGGTCACGCACCACGCGCCACAGCTGCGCCATGCCGCCGGTGTGCAACTTTTCTTCGAGCAGCCAGCCGTCCACCACGCTGCCCGGCAACAAGGGCGCCCGCGGCAGCAAGCCAGCCGGCGCCGGTTGCCGGGTTTCAGCGCCCATCGAGCAGCCTCGTGGCCAGCGCCGCCGGCAGGCCTGCATGCAGGATGCGCGAACCGGCCGCTTCCACGTCGTAGGGTACGCGCCAGAAGGTCAGTTCGGCGAGGTCGTCGTCGTAGATGGCATAGCAGGCCGCCGGGTTGCCGTCACGGGGTTGTCCCGTCGAGCCCGGTATGGCCAGCCAGCGGCGCGACCCCAGCAGCGGGATGGCTTCACCGGGCACCGGTTCGAATTCACCGGCCTTGCCGACCACCGACAGGTGGTACAGCCGGGGTTCGTGCATGTGACCGCAGAAGGTGACACGGGCGGTGGTGGCGTGCATGCTGCGCACCGCCTCGGCGCGGCCCTGGATGTAGTCCCAGGCCGGCGGGTCGTAGGCATTGGCGTGGACGAAGAGCGCGTCGCCCAGGGTCTGCTGCAGGGGCAAGCCGGCCAGGAAGTCGAGCTGGGCGCCGTCCAGCTGCTCGCGCGTCCATTCGACCACCCGGCGCGCGTCGGGGCGCATCGTCGGCAAGGCACCGCGCGCCACGGCGGCGTCGTGGTTGCCCTGCACCGCGACCGCACCGCGGGCGACGTGTTCGCGCACGCAATCCACCACCCAGGCGGGGTCGGCGCCGTAGCCGACGAAGTCACCCAGGAAGGCGTGGCCGTCCACGCCCTGGGCGGCGGCATGGTCCAGCACCGCCTGCACCGCCTGCCGGTTGGCGTGCAGGTCGGTCACCAGGGCAGTGCGCATGGCCAGGGCGCTGCAGGTCGTGCAGCGCTTGCGGGCTCAGGAACCGGCCAGCTGCAGGGGGCCGAGCAGCACCGAACCCACCGATTTGCTGCCCTGCACATAGACGTCGGCGCCGATGGCCTGAATGTTCTTCAGCATCTGCTTGAGATTGCCGGCGATGGTCACTTCATGCACCGGGTAGGCGATGCGCCCGTCCTCGACCCAGAAGCCCGCCGCGCCGCGCGAGTAGTCGCCGGTCACATAGTTGACGCCCTGCCCCATCAGCTCGGTGACGAACAGGCCGCGGCCCAGCTTGGCCAGCATGGCGTCCAGCGTGTCGCCCTTTTTCGTGCGCCGGCTGGTCATGCTCAGGTTCTGCGAACCGCCGGCATGGCCGGTGGTCTTCAGGCCCAGCTTGCGCGCCGAGTAGGTGCTGAGGAAATAGCCCTCGACGACACCGCCCTGCACCACCTGGCGGGGCGTGGTGCGCACGCCCTCGTCGTCGAAAGGCGCACTGCCCTTGCCTTTGAGCTCGTGCGGGTTCTCGACGATATCGACGTGCGCCGGCAGCACCTTCTTGCCCAGGCTGTCGACCAGGAAGGTCGTCTTGCGGTACAGCGCGCCGCCCGAGGTGGCCTGCACGAAGGCGCCCAGCAGGCCGGCGGCGACGGTGGATTCGAACAGCACCGGCACCTGCGCGGTGGGCACGCGGCGCGACTTCAGGCGCGACAGCGCGCGTTCGGCGGCGTAACGGCCGACGACCTCGGGCGCGGCCAGGTCGGCGGCGTCGCGCATCGAGGTGTACCAGCCGTCGCGCTGCATGTCGCGGCCCTTGCCGGCGATGGGCGACACCGACAGGTAGTGCCGCGAACTGGCGTAGCCGCCGCGAAAGCCGCGGGTGTTGCCGGCCCAGAAATGGGCCTGCTGCGCCGACACGCCGGCGCCTTCGGAATTGGTGATGCGGCGGTCCACGCGCAGCGCTGCGTCTTCGCAGCGGCGCGCCAGTTCGGCGGCGGCCGCCGCGTCGATGGCCCAGGGGTGGAACAGGTCCAGCTCGCGCGCCACCTCGGCCGGCGTGGCCAGGTCGTCGGCGTCGGGCAGACCGGCGGCCGGGTCTTCGGCCGTGAAGCGGGCGATGTCATAGGCCGCCTGAACGGTCTGCCGCAGCGCAGCGACCGAGAAATCACTGGTGCTGGCATTGCCGCGCCGCTGCCCGAGGTAGACGCTGACGCCCAGGCTCTTGTCGCGGTTACGCTCGACGTTTTCCAGCTCACCCTTGCGCACCGATACCGACAGGCCCACGCCTTCGGAGACTTCGGCCCCCGCGTCGCTGGCCCCCAGGCCCTGCGCCAGCCTCAAGGTGTCTTCGACAATTTGCTGGAACTGGTCCTGGCGGTAGGCAAAGCCCTGTTCGGCGCGGGTGGTGGTCATCGGGCGGTGATCCAGATCGTGCTGCAGCCAGCGGTCGCCGATGATAATGGGCGCCCCCTTGCAGCGACGGTCTTCCGTCCGACACCCACCATGGCCCGACGCGCCGCACCCCACCGCGGAACCGATGTGCACTATGGCGACGCCAGCCTGGGGGCCGCCGAAACGGCCGAACCCGGCGCCTGGGTCGACACCGGTCCGAGCAAGACCAAGCTCAAACAGCAGTCGCACGAGCTGCAGGCCCTGGGCAATGCGGTCTCGCAGTTGTCGGCCGAGCGCTTCGCGGCCATCGCCATGCCCGAGATCCTGCGTGACGCCATCACCGAATTCCGCCGCACGCGCAGCCATGAAGGCCGTCGCCGGCAGATGCAGTACGTCGGCAAGCTGATGCGCCATGCCGACGAGGAAGCCTTGCGCGAAGCCGTCGCCAGCGCCACCCTGGGATCGGCCAAGGACACGCTGATGCTGCACGAGACCGAGCGCTGGCGGGCCGAGCTGATCGCCGATGACGAGGCCATGACGACCTGGCTGAACCAGTACCCCGACACCGACACCCAGCAGCTGCGCAGCCTGGTGCGCGCCGCCCGCCGCGACGCCAAAGATCTGGTCCCGGAGGCGCGCCAGCCCAAGAGCCACCGCGAGCTCTTTCACTTCATCAAACCCCACCTGGCAGCGACATGAGCGACTTCGACACGGTGAGGATCGGCGTGGTGTCCGTCAGCGACCGCGCGTCGGCCGGCGTCTACGAAGACAAGGGCATCCCGGCGCTGAAAGACTGGCTGGGCCGCGCGCTGCGCAACCCCATCGAGTGGCATGAGCGGCTGATTCCGGACGAGCAGGACGGCATCAGCGCTGCGCTGATCGATCTGGTGGATACGGTGCGTTGCGACCTCGTGCTGACCACCGGCGGCACCGGCCCGGCGCTGCGCGATGTGACCCCCGAGGCCACGCTGGCCGTCGCCCACAAGGTGTTGCCGGGCTTCGGCGAGCAGATGCGGCAGATTTCGCTGACCTTCGTGCCGACGGCCATCTTGTCGCGGCAGGTGGCCGTGGTGCGCGGGCAGGCGCTGCTCATCAACCTGCCGGGCCAGCCCAAGGCGATCGCCGAAACCCTCGAAGGACTGCCCGGCGCGACGCCGGCGGTCCACGGCATCTTCGCGGCCGTGCCCTACTGCGTGGACCTGATCGGCGGGCCCTACATCGCCACCGACAGCGCGCTGTGCAAGGCTTTCAGGCCCAAGAACGCGGTGCGTCCCGAAGGGGCTGCGCGCACGCCAGGCCGTGGCTGAACGGCTCTTGAACCCGGCTACTTGACGAGCCGGTTCATGCGCTCGGCGTCGAAGACCTCGGTGATCTGCGCGTCTTGCGGCACGCAGTCGCCGGCCGGCAGCTCACGCGTGCGGGCCGACAGCTTTTCGATGGCCTGCCACAGCAGCATGACCTGGTGTTCGTGGGCTGATGCGTTGTCGATCAGGCCCTTCATGGCCTGCGACACCGGGTCGTCGCCCTGGGTCACGCCGTAGGCCGAGAAGCCCATCTTGGCCGCGGCGGCTTCGCGCGCGGCTTCGGTGTCGGCCTGGATCACCCGCGCCGGGTTGCCCACCGCGGTGGCCCCCGGCGGCACCGGCTTGACCACCACCGCGCCGCTGCCGATGCGCGCGCCATCACCCACGGTGAAGCCACCCAGCACCTGCGAATTGGCGCCGACGATGACGTCCTTGCCCAGCGTCGGGTGGCGCTTGGCGCCCTTGACCAGCGCGGTGCCACCCAGCGTCACGCCCTGGTAGATGGTGCAGCCGTCGCCGATCTCGGCGGTTTCGCCCACCACCACGCCCATGCCGTGGTCGATGAAGACGCGGTGGCCGATGGTCGCGCCGGGGTGCAACTCGATGCCGGTCAGGAAACGGCCGATGTGCGAGATGAAGCGCGCCAGCCAGTGCAGGCCGTGGCGGCGGCACCAGCTGGCGCGGCGGTGCAGGATCAGCGCGTGCAGGCCCGGGTAGCAGGTCAGCACCTCCCACGACGACCGCGCGGCCGGGTCGCGTTCGAGGATGCAAGCGATGTCTTCGCGCAGTCGATCCAACATGGCACGCAGTCTAGCGGGGGCCGGAAGACCGCGCTGCCGCCCGTGCGATGCCGCGCAGGATGTGCACCTCGTCGACGCTGAGTTGCGCGCGGTTGAGCAACTGGTTCAGCCGTGGCAGCAGCTTTTTCGGCGCTTCGGGGTCGAGGAAGCCGATCTGCTCCAGTGTCTGCTGCCAATGCGCCAGCAGGCCGGCGATGGCGGCGCCGTCGGCCCATTGCGGGTCGGTCGTGCGCGGCTGCACGCCATAGCCGCCCAGCGCCATGCGCCAGTCGTAGGCGATCAACTGCACGGCCTGCGCCAGGTTCAGCGAACCGTAGCCCGGGTTGGTGGGCACCGAGATGCAGGCGTGGCAGCGGTAGACGTCTTCGTTCGACAGGCCGGTGCGCTCCGGCCCGAAGACGAAGGCCACGCGGTGCGGGCTGGCGACCAGCGCGGCGAAATGCTCGCGCGGCGCCAGCGTCAGCGGGCCGAAGTCGCGCGGTGTCATCACGGTGGCGCAGGCCCAGCTGACGCCGTCCAGCGCCTCGGCCAGCGTGGGCACCACGCGCGCAGCGGCCAGGATGTCGGTGGCGCCGCTGGCCATCGCCACGGCCTCTTCGCGCTGCACCACATCGGCAAAGCGCGGTGCCACCAGCACCAGGTCGGCGAAGCCCATCACCTTCATCGCCCGCGCAGTCGAGCCCACGTTGCCGGGGTGGCTGGTGCCCACCAGCACGAAGCGTGTCGGGTCGGGCGGCGTGATGGCGACTTGGACGGCGGTGGCTGCCGGTAAACTCAGGGTATTCACGCTGTGATTGTCACTGCGCCGCTCTTTACCCCTTACAACGCACGCCCCCAGGCCACCCATGTCGCAAGCGCTCCACCCCATGCTGAACATCGCCATCAAGGCGGCGCGCGCGGCGGGTTCCATCATCAACCGAGCAGCGCTCGACCTGGACGTGCTGAAGATCGGCCGCAAGGGCCCGAACGACTTCGTCTCCGAAGTCGACCGCGCCGCCGAGATGGCCATCATCAACATCCTGCTGGAGGCCTACCCGGGCCACGGCATCCTGGCCGAAGAATCGGGTCGCGAGCACGGCGCGCAGAACAGCGAATACGTCTGGATCATCGACCCGCTGGACGGCACCACCAACTTCCTGCACGGCTTCCCGGTCTATGCGGTGTCCATCGCGCTGGCCCACCGCAACGTGGTGCAGCAGGCCGTGGTCTACGACCCCACGCGCAACGACATGTTCTACGCCAGCAAGGGCCGCGGCGCCTTCCTCAACGACCGCCGCCTGCGCGTGTCCAGGCGCACACGCCTGGCCGATTCGCTGATCGGCACCGGCTTCCCCTTCCGCAAGGGCGACAACTTCAAGCGCTACGTGAAGATGTTCGAAGAGGTGATGCAGAGTTGCGCGGGCCTGCGCCGCCCGGGCGCTGCGGCCTTGGACCTGTGCTACGTTGCCGCCGGCTACTACGACGGCTTCTTCGAGACCGGCCTGCAGCCCTGGGACATCGCCGCCGGCTCGCTGATGATCACCGAGGCCGGCGGCCTGATCGGCAACTTCACCGGCGAATCGGACTATCTGCACCAACGCGAAGTGGTGGCCGGCAACCCGAGGGTCTACGGCCAACTGGTGCAGATCCTCACGCCCTACACACGGGTCATCAGCGACCATGCGGCACTGGGCTCGGCTGCCACGGCCATCGCCGGGCCAGCGCCGGTCGATGCCACCCAGGCCTTCGTCGAAGCGGCGGTTGCGCCAGCCGCGCCAGTGCGCAAGGCGCCGGTGCGCATCCGCAAGGGCCCTGAACCCGAGAGCGATGAAGCATTGATGTGAGCGCAACCGCCCAGCTCGCAGGGGCGTGGGCGAAATGGCAATTTCGATCAGCAACCGTGAGCGTCGGGGCCAGGCAACATGACGGATCTGGGCAGTTGGACAGCGGTGATGACGCAACTCCGCCACCCGCCTTTGGACCCCCAGCACCTGCTGGCCTACGGGTCGGCAGCGGTGGCGGCCGCTCTGGTCATCATCAGCACCTTTGTGCGCACGATGATTCCGTTGCGCTGGCTGGCGGTGGGCAGCAACATCGGTTTCATCTGTTACGGCTTGGCACACCCCAACCCGCTGCTGGTTCTGCTGCACGCCGTGCTGCTGCCGGTGAACCTGTGGCGGGTGCGCCAGATGGTGCAGATCACGCGCCACCTGTCGGCAACGGGGGTCGACGACAAGCAGTTGGGCATCTGGCTGCGGCCCTATATGCGCAGCCGCAAATACCGGGCCGGCACCACCTTGTTCGCGCGCGGCTCCAAGGCCGACCGCATCTACTTCCTGGCCGACGGACGCATCGACCTGCCCGACGTCGGCCGCACCCTGGAAGCGGGGCAGATCTTCGGCGAAATCGCCTTCTTCGCGCCCGAGCGCTGGCGCAGCAGCACAGCGGTCTGCATCACGCCGTGCACGGTGCTGTCCATCGACGAGGACACTTTCAAGCAACTGGTCTACCAGAACCCCGAGTTCGGCCTGGAAGTGATGCACCTCATCGCCGCACGGCTGTGCCAGGACATCACGCGCTTGCGCTCGCAAGTCCCGCGCTGAGGCCGCGGATGCGGCGACGTGCAAGCCCGCCTCAGCGCCAGGCGAACTTCGGCTGGTCGAAATGCGCCACCCGCGTCGGCCGGCCCAGCAGGCAGAGTTCGCGGAACTGGTAGAGGAAGGCCGCCGTCGGCGCGGCGATCCAGTTGTCGCCCACGGGCATGCGCAGCACCGGGTGCTCGGCCCCCGCGACGTGGTTCAACAGCGGCGCGTCTTCACGCAGCAATTCAGCCGTGGGCAGGCGGTGGATGCTGGCCACCTCGGCCACGTTCAACCGCAGATCACGCGCCGCACCGGCCCACACCACCACCGGCGTGATGAGGTAGCCCGAGCGCGTCACGTAGTCGTCCAGCCGACCCAGCACGGCCGAGGTGTCCAGCTCCAGACCGACCTCTTCCGCCATCTCGCGCAACGCCGCCTGTTCGGGCGTTTCACCGTCGTCCAGGCGGCCACCCGGCAAGGCCCATTGCCCGGCATGGCTGCGCAAGCCGGCGGCGCGGCGGGTCAGCAGCAGCGCGGGTGCGCTGGACCAGGCGGGGTGCTGCGGCAGGCCGGGCAGGTCGGCGCCCAAGCCGGCCTGCACCACGGCCACGGCGACCGCCGCATGACGGCGATCGGCCAGGGGCAACGCCTGGACGTCGAAGCCTTGCAGCCGCTCGCGCCAACGGGTCTGCAGCGTGGTGTCACCCAGTTCCATGTCTGCAGGATAGAGCCAGAACGCGGGCGGCCACGGCCCGATGAGGCCCACCGTTCTGCTGTGCGGAAAATCGGGGAAAGCACGGACCCACTCAGCCTGCACCCCGGCGCCGTGGGCGTCCATCATCACGCTCAACGGGCCCACCCCAAGGAGCCCGCACCCCGAGGAGATCTGCGATGCGCCCCTTACTGCACCCGTCCCGACTTGCCGCCCTGCTGGCCGCCCTGCTGGGCGGCCTGGGGTCGGCGCTGGCCCAGGCTCCAGCCCAGCCGGCAGCCGAAGCGCTGAACATGCGCCTGGTCGGCTACAGCGACCTGCAGGCCCGCACCGCCTACCAGCCGACGATCCAGAAGCAGGGCAAGCGCTGGATCGCCTACATCGGCCACCACGGCGACAAGAAGCTCAACCCGCTGACCGGCAAGCAGGAGGACAACGGCACCTCCATCCTCGACGTCACCGACCCCAGGGCGCCGAAGTACCTGGCCCACATCCCCGGCGAAGAAGGCAAGGCCGAACAAGGCGGCGCCCAGATGGTGCGCGTGTGCAGCGGCGAACAGCTACCCAAGGGCGACAAGGCCAAGTTCTACATGCTGCGCGTCTTCGGCAACCAGGCCCACGAAGTCTGGGACGTGAGCGAGCCGGCCAAGCCCGCGCTGCTCACCGTCATCGGCAAGGGGCTGAAGGGCACGCACAAGAACTTCTGGGAATGCGAAACCGGCATCGCCTACCTGGTGTCGGGCAACCCCATGTGGCGCACCAACCGCATGACGCAGATCTACGACCTCAGCGACCCCGCCAAGCCGGCCTTCATCCGCGACTTCGGCCTCGTCGGCCAGCAACCGGGCGCGGCCGGGCCGACGCCGATCCAGCTGCACGGCCCGATTTCGACGGGCCCCAAAGGCAACCGCGTCTTCTTCGGCTACGGCACCAACACCGACGGCGTGCTGCAGATCGTCGACCGCGAAAAGCTGCTCAGCGGCCCGAAGGAACCGACGCCCGAGAACCTGCTCTACCCGCAGGTCGCGCGGCTGGACCTGCCGCCGATGCACGGCGCGCACACGGTGTTCCCGATGCTGAACGTCGACGTGCCCGAGTTCGAGAAGAACCTGCTGGGCCGCAAGCGCGACTTCATCGTGGTCACCGACGAGGCGATCCAGAAAGAATGCCTGGAAGGCCGCCAGATGGTCTGGTTCGTGGACATCACCACCGAGACCAAACCCTTCGGCGTGGCCAGCTGGACGGTGCCCGAGGCCAGCGGCAACTTCTGTTCACGCGGCGGCCGCTTCGGCACCCATTCGTCGAACGAAAGTTACGCGCCGGTCTACTTCAAACGCATCATGTTCTTCGCCCACTTCAACGCCGGCGTGCGCGCGCTGGACGTGCGCGACCCCTTCTTCCCGAAGGAGATCGCCTACTTCATCCCGGCGATGAACGCCAACACCGTGGTGCTGGAAACGCCCGCCGGCCAGGCCGTGAAACTGCCCTACACCGAGGCGGCCAACAAGCGGGCCATCCAGACCAACAACGTCGAGGTGGACGAGCGCGGCTACATCTACATCGTCGACCGTGCCAACACCGGCATGCACATCCTGGAGCTGACCGGGGCGGCCCGCAACGTCGCAAACTGGAAGGCAGCGGTCAGCGAATGACCGCCGGCCTGACGGCATGACGCGGCGCGCGGCGAGGGCGGTCTGTCTGTGCGCGGCGGCGTGGGGTGCCGTCGCGGCGGCGCATGCCCAGGCCCAGGCTCAAGCCCAGGCCCTGGCCGCCGCGTCAGCCCCGGCGGCGTGGCTCGAACTGCAGCTGGTGGGCGGCGTGCTGCCGCCGGCACAGCGGCTGATCAGCGTGCTGAAAGGCGATGCGCTGCGACTGCGCATCCGCAGCGACGCGGCCGGCGAACTGCACCTGCACGCCTACCGCTTGAGCGTCGCGCTGCAGCCTGGGCAGCCTGCCGAGCTGACTTTCACCGCCCACGCCAGCGGCCGCTTCCGCTTCGAGTGGCACGCCGCGTCAGCACAGCGCCCGGTGCCGCCGGCTGACCACCACGCGGCGCCGCTGGCGGTGCTGGAAGTCCGGCCGCGTTGAGCGGCACCCGGCCACCGGTGCGGCGTTGGCAGGCGGTGATCGCGCTGCCCGGGCTGGCCGCTGCGCCCTGTGCGCTGGCCCACGGTTTCGACGAGCGTTATGACCTGCCGGTGCCGCTGTCCTACGTGGTCATCGCGGCCTGCGCGGCAGTGGGCTTGAGCTTCGTCGCGGCCGCCGTCTTCGCGCGGCCCGCCAAGCCGGCTGGGCCGGCTCGGCCGCCGCGTTGGGGTCTGGAGATCGGCGTGCCGCCGGGCGTCTTGCGCGCCACGCGCACGGCCGCAGCGCTGCTCTTCGTGTTGACGATCGCTGCCGCGCTGGCTGGCAGCAGCGACCCGCTGATGAACCTGGCGCCCACGCTGGTGTGGATCGTCTGGTGGCTGGGCGGGGCCTTCATCGCCGCGCTGCTGTGCAATCTGTGGCCGGCGCTGGACCCCTGGCGCAGCAGCTTCGAGCTGCTGGACGCGCTGGCCCGCCGCAGTGGCCGGCCGGCCGGCCTGGCGCTGGGCTGGCACGGGCCGGGCTGGCTCGGCATGTGGCCGGCCACCGCGCTGTTGCTGGCCTGGTGCTGGCTGGAGGTGGTGCACCCGCTGGCCAGTTCGCCCTTCAAGCTGGGCTGCGCGGCGCTGCTCTGGTCGGTGGTCAACCTGGCCGGCATGGCCGCCTTCGGCCGCGCCACGTGGCAGGCCCATGCCGATGTCTTTGCACTGGTCTTCGGCACCCTGGGCCGCATGGCGCCGCTGCGTCTGCGCCTGCCCGGCGACGCGCCGCTGCCGCCGGTGGAGGCCACGGCCGGTCAGGTTGGCTTCGTGATCGCGATGTTGTCCACCGTCGTCTTCGACGGCCTGCACGGTGGCGTCGCCTGGAACGCCTTCGAGCCGGTGTTGCGCGCTGTGACACCCACCGCCTGGCTGGACACCAACGGCCTTTTCCTCGGCACGCTGGGCCTGGTCAGCGTCTGGGCGGCTTTCCTGCTGGCCTACGCGGCCACGCTGCGCCTCAGCCTGGCCGTGCTGCGGCCGGCCCTGCCCGCGCGCAGGCTGGCCGCCCAGCTGGCCATCACCCTGGTGCCCATCGCGGCGGCCTACAACGTGGCGCACAACTTCTCGGGTCTGTTCATACAGGGGCAGGCGGTGTTGCCCTTGCTGTCCGACCCCTTCGGCTGGCAGTGGGACCTGTTCGGCACGGCACGCTGGCATCCCGACATCGGCCTGGTCGATGCGAAGCTGACCTGGCGCGTGGCGGTGGCGGCCATCGTGCTGGGCCACGCAGCGGCAATCTGGTGGTCGCACCGCGTGGTGCTGTCGGCCGGGGTGCCGCCGCGCCGCGCGGCCTGGGGACTGCTGCCGCTGACCCTGCTGATGCTGGCATACACCGCCCTGAGCCTGCTGCTGATCGCCGAACCGATGGTGCTGCCGCAGGGCCCATAGCCGACCGCTGCCAGCACAATCGGTCTCTGCTCGCCGATGGTCCCGACATGAATCCCCAACTGCTGTTGCTCACGCTGTGCCAGGGCCTGTTCCTGTCGAACAACGTCACCTTCATCGCCATCAATGGCCTGGTCGGCCTGTCCCTGGCGCCGCAAGCCTGGATGGCCACGCTGCCGGTGGCGGGCTATGTGGCCGGCGGTGCCCTGGCCGCGCCGCTGGTGGCCCGCCACCAGCGCGCCTGGGGCCGGCGCCGCACCTTCCAGCTGGGGCTGCTGGTGGCCATGATCGCGTCGTCGCTGTGCGCGGTGGCGGCCGTCACGCACACCTTCTGGCTGCTGGTGGGCGCCACGATGCTGGCCGGCTACTACAACGCCAACGCCTCGCTGTACCGCTTCGCCGCCACCGAACTGGTCGCCCCGTCGATGAAAGAAAAGGCCATCTCCTGGGTGCTGGCCGGCGGCATCCTGGGCGCCTTCGTCGGGCCCAACCTGGCCACCTTCACGCGCGATGCCCTGCCCCAGCCCTTTGCCGGAGCCTACCTGGCGCTGGTCGGCGTGGCGCTGCTGGCCTTGCTGGTGATGTCGCGCATCGAATTCCCGCCGCTGACGGCCCCCGGCAGCGTGCCGGTGGCCGGCCGCCCGCTGCGCGAGATCGCCCGCCAGCCGGTGTTCATCATCGCCACCGCGGCCTGCGCGCTGGGCTACGGCGTGATGAACCTGCTGATGGCCGCCACACCCATCGCCATGGCCCAATGTGCGCACCCCTTCTCGTCGGCGGCGCTGGTGCTGGAATGGCATGTCGTGGGCATGTACGCACCCAGCTTCTTCACCGGCAGCCTGATCCAGCGTTTCGGCCCGCTGCCCGTGATGGTCACTGGGCTGGCGCTGAATGTCGCTTGCGTGCTGATCGCGCTGTCGGGCGTCGACCTGATGCACTTCCTGGCCGCCCTGATCACGCTGGGCGTGGGCTGGAACTTCCTGTTCATCGGCGGCACCACGCTGGCCACCCAGGCCTACCGGCCCGAAGAACGCACCACCGCGCAGGCTGCTGTCGACTTCTGCGTCTACACGACCATGACCTTCACCGCCTTCGGCTCGGGCGCACTGGTCACCACCGGCGGCTGGCAGGCCATGAACCTGGGCGCGCTGCTGCCGCTGGCGCTGCTCGGCGCGGCGCTGTCATGGCTGGCGCTGCGCCAGCGGCGACTGGCGCAGCCTGCAGGCGGCCGCATCGCCGGGCCCTGATCGTTGCCGGTCAGGCAGGGGCCGGGCGCTGCTCGCGGATGCGCGCCAGCAGCGCATGCCAGGACAGCGCGTCGGCCTCCAACCCTTCGCGCTGCAGACGCAGCGCCAGTGCATCCAGGTTGATCCCTTCACGGCGGCATTCCTGCAACACGGCCTCGGCGTGGCCGCCGTCGGCCGGCAAGACGCCGTCGTCGCGGCCGTGGTCGGCGTAGGCCAGCAAGGTCTGTTCAGGCAGGGTGTCGATGGTGCCGGGGGCGACCAGCGCCTGGGCATAGAGGGTGTCTGACACCGCCGGGTCCTGCACGCCGGTGCTGGCCCACAACAGGCGCTGGGGGTGCGCACCGGACGCAGCCAGCCGCTTCCAGCGGTCGCTGAGCAGCCACTCGCCATGCGCGCGGTAGGTCTGCATCGCCACGGCGATGCCCAGCCGGTTGCGGAATTCGGGCGCCAGGGCATCCTGCACGGCCGCGTCCCAGCGGCTGATGAACAGCGACGCCACCGAGTCGACCTGCAGGTCCAGCCCGACGGCAAGCCGGCGCTCCAGGCCGCGCAAGTGGGCCGCGGCAGCGGCCCGGTACTGGTCGCAGGAAAACAGCAGCGTCACGTTGACCGGCACGCCGTCGAACACCGCCTCTTCGACGGCCCGCAGGCCTTCCGGCGTGCCGGGTATCTGGATGAAGACGTTAGGCCGGTCGGCGCGTGCGAACAGCCGGGCTGCAGCCTGGATGGTGTGGGCCGTGTTGTCGGCCAGCAGCGGCGAGACTGCCAGCGACACCCAGCCGTCGATGCCGCCGCTGCGCTCGTGAGCCGGCCTGAACAGATCGGCCGCACGGCGCAGGTCCTGCAGCGCCAGTTCGTCGAACAGGTCTTCGTCGCTCAGGCCTTGGGCGTGCAGCGCAACGATGCTGGCGTCGTAGGCCGGGTCCGCCGCCAGCGCGTGCTCGTAGCGCGTCGCGTTGGTGGTCAGACCCGTCACCGACAACTCCGCGATGTAGCGCGCCAGCGTTGCACTGTCGAGCAGCGTGCGCGTGATGTGGTCCAGCCACAGGCTCTGGCCCAGCGCCTGCAGCCTGCTTGTACGGGGGTTGACGGTGTGTGCGGTCGAGGATGCCATGCCGCCCCTTGTAGGCCGCCGCGGTGCGCCCGTCCGTTCGTCAGCGCACGGGCCAGGGTCGTGCGTTGTCGCACAGACCCGACCGCGCCGCCGATCCATATTCGCGGCTCGCCCGTCGTGCAACGGCTCGCCGCCCTTGCCCCTGCCAAGCAACCGAAGAGCCCGATGACCACCATCACCCACAGCGCGCGCATCACCGGACCCGTGCCCTACCAGGCCGCCAACGGCACCCGGCAACACATCCCGCTGGGCCCCTGCCTGCTCGAGCAGCTGGACGACCGCCTGATCGACATCATCTGGGGCGCCAGCGGCCAGCGTTCAACGGCCTTGCCGGTGGCCGAGGTCGAGGCGGCGCAGGGCACCGGCAGTCTGATCCTGCTGGACTGAAGCCGCCCGACAATGGGGCATGACAGCCAGGACGCGGTGGATGGTGGGCGCGGCGATGCTGGCCGCGTTGGCCATGGTGATGGCGTTGGGACGCCTGTGGCTGCAGCCCCCGCCCGCAAGGACGGCCCCTTCGGCGCTGGCCGCAGCCCAGCAGGGCCTGCCCTGGCAGGTGGAGGTGCTGGCCGACGGCAGCTCACGCGTCATGGGCCTGCATCTGGGCAGGGCCACACTGGCCGAGGTGCGTGCGCGCACCGGTGACGCCCTGCAGGTGGCCTTGGTGGCCCGTCTGGGTGAAGTGGGCGTGCTGGAGGCGCTGGCCGAACCTTTCCACGCCGGCTTTGTGGCGGGCCGGCTGGTGCTGTCCTTCGACGTGCCGCCCGCCACGCTGAGGCGCTGGCGCGAGGGCAGCACGGGCAGCGCACCGATGGAAGGCGGGGTGCGGCGCTTCGCCTTGCGCGCGGCCGACCAGGCCGAAGCCGAGCAGACTTTGCTGAGCGGCTTGAGCTTCATCCCCGTGGCGCGTCTGAACGACGCGGATGTGCGCCAGCGCTTCGGTCCTCCGCAACGCGTGCAAGCGCTGGCCAACGGCGCCAGCGTGCTGGCTTATCCGCCGCGCGGCCTGAGCGCCACCGTCATGCCCGGCCAGCGGGCTGTCTTCCAGTACGTGGCGCCCCGCGACCACGCACGGCTGGATCAGGCCGGGCCGTGAACCCGCAACAGCGCCCGATCAGCCGCCGGTTCTGCGCCCTGGCCGACGCCCAACCCGTGTCGAAGCGCCGCCGGGCGGCAGCGGTCTTCCGCGCTCACTGGCGGCCGCCGGTCACCGCGGCACGGCCCGGCGGCATGGCAACCGGTGACAAACGGGAGACCAGGGACGCACCGCTGCCGGCCAGCGGACTGCCCCCCCGCGACAGGCCACGGGGCAGCTTGAAGACCACGTCTTCCGGTTCACCGAAACTGGTCAACTCGGCATCGGGCCACCAGGCGCGCAGTTGCGCGACGACGGCGTCGACCAGCACATCGGGCACGGAGGCGCCCGACGTCAGCCCGACCACCACCTGCCCTTCGAGCCACCCGCGTTGCAGCGCGCTGACGTCCTCGATGAGATAGGCCGGACGGCCGCACTGGGCGACCAGTTCGCGCAGGCGCTGTGAATTGGAGCTGTGCGGCGCACCCACGATCAGCACCACCTGTGCGCGCTCGGCCAGCGCCCGCGCGGCCATCTGGCGGTTCTGCGTGGCGTAGCAGATGTCGTCCTGCCGGGGACCGTGGATGTCCGGAAAGCGCTGCTTCAGCACGGCCAGGATGCGCGCGGTGTCGTCCACCGACAGCGTGGTCTGCGTGGCGTAGGCCACCTGGGTGGCATCGGGCACATCGACAGTCTGCGCTTCGCCGACGCTGGCGATGCGGCGGATGACCGCCCCACCCAGCGGCTGGAAGTGGCCCAGCGTGCCTTCGGTCTCGGCATGTCCTTCATGGCCGACCAGGATCACGCTGCGGCCGGCGCGGCCATGCCGGGCCACTTCCACATGCACCTTGGTCACCAGGGGGCAGGTGGCGTCCAGCAGCAGCAGGCCGCGCTGCGCCGCTTCGTCGACCACGGCGCGTGAGGCACCGTGAGCGCTGATGATGGCCCGAGCGCCCGCCGGTATCGCCGACAGCGTTTCGACGAAGACGGCGCCCTGCGCTCGCAGGGTGTCCACGACGTGGCGGTTGTGGACGATCTCGTGGCGCACATAGACCGGCGCGCCGTATGCCTGCAGCGCCCGTTCGACGATGAGGATGGCACGTTCGACACCGGCACAAAACCCTCGCGGGTTGGCCACCACGATCTGCATGGGCTCGCTCTCCCGCGCGCTTTGTTGTTCTTCGAGCCCGATAGCCCGATGAACAACCCTAACACGCAGCCGCTGAATTCTCAATGCGCTGCGCGGTCCCGTGGGCCCAGGCGCCAGATGGTGTTGCCGACATCGTCGGCCACCAGCAGCCCGCCGCGCGCGTCGACGGCCACGCCGACCGGCCGGCCCTGGGCCTTGCCGTCGGCCGTCAGGAAGCCGGTCAGCACGTCGATGGGCAGGCCGTCGGGCTGGCCGTTGTGGAAGGGCACGAACACCACCTTGTAGCCGCTGTGCGGCTGGCGGTTCCACGAGCCGTGCTGCCCGACGAACAGGCCTTGCGTATAGGGCGCGGGCAGCGCACTGCCGACCGAGGACGCCAGGCCCAGCGAAGCGGAGTGCGGGCCCAGCGCGTAGCTGGGCACCAGGGCGCGGGCCACCTGGTCGGGCTGCTGCGGCGTGACGCGGGTGTCCAGGTGCTGGCCGAAGTAGCTGTAGGGCCAGCCGTAGAAACCGCCCGGCTGCACCGACGTCAGGTAGTCGGGCACCAGGTCGCTGCCCAGCTCATCGCGTTCGTTGACCACGGCCCACAGCGCGGTGCTGCCCGGCGCCCAGGCCATGCCGACCGGGTTGCGCAGGCCGGCTGCATGGATGCGGTGCGCGCCAGTGGCCGTGTCCACCGCCCAGACGGCGGCACGGTCCTGCTCGACGGCCATGCCGTTTTCGGCCGCATTGCTGTTCGACCCCACGCTGACGTAGAGCGTGCGGCCGTCGGCGCTGGCCAGCAGGTTCTTGGTCCAGTGGTGGTTGATGGGCCCGCCCGGCAGCGCCACCAGCAGTGTGGCGGGCGCGGTGATGCGGGTCTCGCCGCGCCGGTAGGGAAAGCTCAGCACCGCATCGGCGTTGGCCACGAACAGGCGGTCACCGACCAGCGCCATGCCGAAGGGCGAACGCAGGCCGCTGATGAAGACCTCGCGCGTTTCGGCGATGCCGTCGCCGTCGGCGTCGCGCAGCAAGGTGATGCGGTCGGCGCTGGGCCCTGCCGCGCCAGCGCGGGCCATCACCAGGCCGGTGATCCAGGCCTTCAAGCCGCCCGCACCGGCCGGCTTGCGCGGCGCGTTGGTCTCGGCCACCAGCACGTCGCCATTGGGCAGCACCAGCAGCCAGCGCGGGTGGTCCAGCCCCTGGGCGTAGGCGGTCAGGTGCAGGCCGGCGGCCGGCTGCGGCCGGGCACCCGGGGCCCAGCCCTGCGCCGGCGCGATGTTCACCGTGGGCAAACCGGTCGTGCGCGGCGCCGGCAGGACCGGGCTCGGGCCGGTGCCCTGGGCCACGGTCAGCTGGGCCGTGTCAGCGCAGGCGGCGAGCAGCCCGAGCAGAGCCCAGGCCGCGAGCCGGGGCCACCGCCTGACCGATGGCGCCGGCGCGTGCCTCACCGGCGGACTCAGGTCTTGCCGAAGTTGGACTTGGCGGTCGCCACACAAGCGGTCTTGGCGTCGCCGGCCAGGGCGTCGCACTTGGCGAGGGCCACCTTGTAGTCGGCATCCAGCTTGTCGCTGGCAGCGTCCTTGCGGGCCTCGCCGACTTCCTTGCCCAGCTTGGCGTCGGCCAGCGCCTTGACCTGCACCGCCTTGGCTTCCTTCACGCAGACCGTCTTGGCATTGCCGTTCTGGTCGTCGCAGCGTTCCTTGGCCACCGCATAGTTGGCATCGGCCTTGGCCACCAGCACCTTGGTGCCGTCCTTGGCCTTGCCGGTGTAGCCGAACTCGAGTTCAGCCTTGGCGATCTTTTCCTTGGCCTTGGCCTCTTCGACGCAGATGTCCTTGGCGTTGCCGGTGATGGACGCACAGCCTGCCTTATCGGTCTTGTAGTCGGCGCTGATGCGGTCCTTGGCGGCCTTGTAGTCGACCTTGGTCATGGTGGCGGCGTGGGCGACGGGCAAGGCGAGCAACACGGCGATGGCGATAAGGGCCTGGAGGGTGAGTGGCTTGTTCATGGGGTGGTGTCCTGGTGGGTGCGGCGAGGCCGGTGTTGCCGTCGGGATGACGGGCAACGGGTGGGGTCTATCCAGGCGCAACCGTAAGCCCGGCCGGGCGGGCAGTCTGTGCGCAGGCGAACACCCGACGCCAGGTGGCCGGTCAAGGCCGCGCCCTTCAGCCACCGGTGGCGATCGGCGCCCCCGGCTGGGCACACCACTCGCTCCAGGAACCCGGGTAGAGCGCTGCACCGGGCAGGCCGGCGACTTCCATCGCCAGCAGGTTGTGGCAGGCCGTGACGCCCGAGCCACACTGGCTGACCACCGACGTCAGGGCGCGGTCACCCAGGATGGCCGCGAATTCGGCGCGCAATTCGGTGGCCGCCTTGAAACGGCCGTCGGCGCCCAGGTTGCTGCGGAAGACCCGGTTGACCGCGCCCGGGATGTGGCCGCCCACCGGGTCCAGGGTCTCGTTCTCGCCGCGAAAGCGGTCCGCCGCCCGAGCGTCGATGACCAGCCTTTCGCCGCTGCCCAACTGGGCCAGCAGCGCGTCGTAGCCGACGCTGGCGACCAGGCTGTCGCGCAGCGCGAAGTTGCCGGGTGGTCGCGCGCTGGGCGCGGTCGTTTCCAGCGCCCCGCCGGCGGCCTGCCAGGCCGCGATGCCACCGTCCAGCACGCTGGCGGCCGCGTGGCCGCACCAGCGCAGCATCCACCACAGGCGTGCGGCGTACATTCCGCCGGCGTTGTCGCAGGCCACGATGGGCGTCCCGGCGTTGGCGCCCAGCGCGGCCAGGGCCCGTGCGAAGGTGGCGCGCTCGGGCAAGGGATGGCGCCCGTTGCGGCCGGTCTTGGCGCTGCTCAGCGTATCGTCCAGCGAGACATAGATTGCGCCGGGAATGTGGCCCGCGGCATGGGCGCGCCGGCCTGCGGCGGGGTCGGCGAGGTCGAAGCTGCAGTCCAGCACCAGCACGTCGGCGCCAGGGCTTTGCAGGGCCTGCTGGAGGGCTTGCGCGGAAATCAGGGCGTGCTGGGTCATCTGGGGGCTCCGTGGGCTGCTGGGGGGTCTGGCCTGGCGGCCATGATGGCGGCTTTGTACCGCAGCCGGCGCGCCCGGCCGGCCCGCCACCCCAGCCCGGCCACACCGTCCGGCAGACCGGGTCGCCTGGCGGCCGGCCCCGCGCAGCGCCGCCGTTACCATGCACTGGTTCGGATCCACAGGCGCCCCTCGCGCCGCCCCGTGCGCCATGCAGCATCGCCTTGAAACACCCCACCGCACCGCCCGGCTGCGCCGCTACGGCTGGCTGAGCCTGGCCTGCGCGCTGAGCGGGCCCGCTGTCGCCCAGCCCGCGGCGCCCGCCACGGTCATCGACAGGGTCACGGGCTACACGCTGACCACCGCCGGCGCCCTGCAGCAATTCGAATCGCTGGCCATCGATGCCCAGGGCCGCGTGCTGTGGGCCGGCACGGCAGCCGAGACGGCGGCACGCGCCCCGGCGGCGCGCCATGTCGACGGCGGGGGCCGCACGCTGCTCAGCGGCCTGATCGACGCCCACGGCCATGTGCTGGGCCTGGGTCGCTCGCTGACCTCGCTGGACCTGACCGGCAGCGCCACGCTGGCCGCCGCCCAGGCCCGGATCGCCGACCACGCCAAGAAACAGCCAGCCAGCCCGTGGATACGCGGCGGCGGCTGGAACCAGGTGATCTGGCAGCTCGGCCGCTTCCCCACCGCCGCCGAACTCGACGCGGTCGTGCCCGACCGACCGGCCTGGCTGACCCGCATCGACGGCCATGCCGGCTGGGCCAACAGCCGGGCGCTGAAACTGGCCGGCATAGACCGCAACACGCCCGACCCGCAAGGCGGCCACATTGAACGCGACGCCCAGGGCCAAGCCACTGGCGTGCTGGTGGACGCGGCGATGGCGCTGGTGACCCGCGTGCTGCCGGCCCGTACCGACGCCGAAGAACGGCAGGCGCTGGACGCCGCGCTGGCGCACCTGCGCCAGGTCGGCCTGACCAGCGTCCACGACATGGGCATCAGCGCCGCGCAGGACCGTCTGTTTCGCGAGTACGCCGACAGCGGGCGCCTGAGCACGCGGGTCCACGCCGCCATCGACAGCGCGGGCGCCGACTTCGAGGCGCTGTCCGGGGCAGGCCCGCTGAAGCGCTACGCGGCCGACCTCTACGACCTGCGGGCGGTCAAGCTTTACGCCGACGGGGCCCTGGGCAGCCGCGGCGCGGCGCTGATCGAACCCTACAGCGACGCGCCGGCCAGCCGTGGCCTGCTCTTCCAGGGCCAGGCTGCACTCGGTGCGCAGATCGAGAAGGCCTTGAGCAAGGGCTACGCGGTGTCTGTGCACGCCATCGGCGACGCCGGCAACCGCCAGGTGCTGGACGCCTTCGAGCGGCTGTCGGCGCGCTACCCGGTCGCCGGCGGGCGCCACCGCATCGAACACGCGCAGGTCGTGGCGCTGGACGACATTGCGCGCTTTCGCCAGTTGGGCCTCATCCCCTCGATGCAGCCGACGCACGCCACCTCGGACATGAACATGGCCGAAAGCCGCGTCGGCCCGGCGCGCATCCGCGGCGCCTACGCCTGGCGGCGCTTCCTGCTGCAGGGTTCACCGCTGGCCTGCGGTTCCGACTTCCCGGTGGAATACGCCAACCCCTTCCTGGGCCTGCACGCTGCCGTCACGCGTGAAGGCGAGGACGGCCTGCCGCTGGGCGGTTGGTACCCCGACCAGCAGATTTCATTGAAAGAGGCCTTCCGCTGCTATACCCTGGACGCCGCCTACGCGGCCGGCCAGGAGCAGTAGCTGGGCACGCTGGAGCCCGGCAAATGGGCCGACTTCGTGATCATCGACCAGGACCTGTTCCGCATGAACCTGCACGACATCGGCCGCATCCAGGTGCTGCAGACCTGGGTCGCGGGGCGCCAGGTTTATGGGCGCTGACGGCGCCGGTCCGTCAACCGGTCAGGCGGACGACCTGGATGGAATCAAGACGGCTTGAACACCGCGTCATCTTTTCCACACATAAACCGATCAAACTCTGCAGGGTCAGGGATGAGGCCTGCGACACAGCGGTGCAAGGCAATCTGGCACCGGGCTACGCCCGGTTACACCGGGGGTGGTTCTCGAAGGAACTCTCCCCCTCGAACGTGGGATTGGTGTAAGCCCGTAGTGTCGCTAAGATACTGCACACAAGGTCGCTGGTTGCAGAAGGTGCAGTCAGACTGTTGATGCAGGTTGAGCACCGGGTTGTCCCAAGTGCGCGGCAGGCCCTTTAATTCTTCAGGAGTTTTCAATGTTCCACCGGTCCAAACTCATCGTCGCTGCCGCCGTGGCGCTGTTCGCAGCGACGGGCGCCCAGGCGGTCACCGTGGTGCCGTTGGGGACGCTGACGACTCCGCAAAGCAAAACGCTGCCCTCTCAGTCTGTGCTTGTCGGCAGTTTCTCGTTTGACTTCAGTTTCACGACCACCGTAGCGGACATCTTTTCTTCCGGTGGCCTGACCTACAAGGTCTTGAGTGGCGTCACGGGTCTCAGCAGCTTTGCAGCGACCATCGACGGCCACAGCTTCGCGGCCTCGAGTTCAACGAGCCTCATTGGCAACCGCACGGCCTTCCAGGACACCTTGTCGTACAGCGCCAGCAACAACCTGGTTCTGGCGTCTGGGGTGCATCACCTGCTGGTTTCCGGTGTGGCCACCAAGGCTTCCACCTTGAACGGCGCGTTCAACCTGGTGGCAGCACCGGTTCCTGAACCCGAAACCTATGCCCTGATGTTGGCGGGGCTCGGTGTGGTGGGCCTGCTGTCTGCACGTCGCCGCCAAGCCTGATTTGATTTGACTTGAAGGCCCTGCCAGCCGACTGATTCGAAGCGGGCCTGCCAGCACGCTTGCAACAGTTCGGGTCCACGGGTGCAACGCCCCCATTTTCGGAGATTTACATGTTTAAGCTCAAGTCTGTCGCCGTCGCGGTGGTTTCCCTGGCCGCATCGGTCGGTGCGCAAGCCACCACCTGGGACCTTTTCGCGCTTGCCGTGCCGTCCAGCACTCCGTTGAACAAACCCGTGACGACTCTGGTTGCTGTCGTTGACGGCGCCAGCTTCTCGGATTCATTTACCTTCACGACGTCTGTCGCTGCAACGATCAGCGTTGCCCTGTACAACGATGCGATCGACTGGGGTGGCGATTCACTGATTTCAGCCACCCAAGGCTACGAAGGCGGCATCACCAGCTTCGCCGCCAACATCGACGGCACCAAGATGTTGGCACTGTCGGGGCCGACCGCTGGATTCATCGGTGGTTACCCATCAAAAACGCTGGGCCTGGGCCTGACTCAGACCTTCCAGATCGGTGCCGGCGCGCACACCATTTGGATCACCGGCGCCACCTACAGCCCGGGCGGTTCGGCGTACTACGGCGACTTGACGTTGACGGCAGCGACACCCGTCCCCGAACCTGAAACCTACGCCATGATGCTGGCCGGTCTGGGCGCTGCAGCCTTCATGGCCCGCCGCCGCCGCAACGGCTGATCGGCGGGATGGGGGCTCAGGCGTCCCAAACTCCAAGAAAGCGGCTCCGGCCGCTTTTTTCATGCACTGACCGTGACGCGCTCTACCCTCAGCAACGCCCCGACCGCCGGCTGCGCGGCTGCGATTTGTCGAGTTCTGTCAGTTGCTGCTTCAACAGAATGAGCAGCGTCCGGGCATGCTCCACCGGCACGCGCAGGCAGCTGCTGTCGACGGCGTCGTCGCGCATCGGGCGCGACATCACCAGCGCATCGATGTGGATCTCGATCAGGCCTTTGTCGTGGCGCATGGACTTCAGGCGCTGCACTTCGATGTCATAGGGTTTCACGCGCGGTCTCCGGGGTGGCTGTAGGGCCGGATTGTCCGCGCTGGCCGGCCTCAGAATCAGCGGCATGAGCCTCACCACCCTGCAACGCCAGCAACTGCGCAAGTCCTGCACCCTCATCGTCCCGGGCTTCGCCGTCGGCAGCGCGGCCGACGACTTCCGGCAGATGGCAGATTGGTGCGAGGCGCAGGGCGCTGAGCACGACATCTATGGCGACGGCCCGCTGGTCGGCGACTTCGAGCGCAAAGTCGCCACGCTGCTGGGCAAGCCCGCCGCCGTGTTCATGCCCAGCGGCATCATGGCCCAACTGAGCGCGCTGCGTATATGGACCGAGGCCGCCCACCTGCCCCGCTTCGGCATGCACCCCACCGCGCACCTGGCGCTGCACGAGGACGAAGCCCCTGCGGCGCTGCTGCGCTTGCACGGTGTGCCGGTCGGCGACCGCCTGCGGCCCCTGCTGGCCAGCGACCTCGAGGCCTGCCGGCAGCCGCTGGCCTGCCTGCTGGTCGAACTGCCCATCCGGGAAGCCGGGGGTCAGTTGCCCAGCTGGGACGAGTTGGCAGCGCTCAAGTCGCTGGCCCGTTCGCGGGGCTTGCCCCTGCACCTGGACGGCGCCCGGCTGTGGGAATGCGCACCCCACTACGGCAAGACCTATGCCGAGATCGCGGCCGGTTTCGATTCGGTCTATGTCTCGGTCTACAAGGGCATCGGTGCCGTGGCGGGCGCCGTGCTCGCGGGGACTGAAGACTTCATCGCCCAGGCCCGGCTGTGGCGCCATCGCCTGGGCGGCACCCTGGTCCACCTGAGCCCCCTGGTCGCATCGGCCGCGATGCGCTTCGACCAACGGCTGGCCCTGATGCCGGCCCTGGTCGAGCGCACCCGCCGGCTGGCGGCCAGCCTGACGCCCTTTGCCGCCTGGCGTGTGAACCCACGGCAGCCGCCGACCAATATGTTCCATCTGTATGTCGACGCCCCGGCCGACGTCGTCCTCGACCTGTGCGACCACATCGCAGGGCTGAGTGGCTGCTGGCTGTTCGACCGCGTTCGGCCGGCCGAGGTGCCGGGCTGGAGCCTCACCGAGATCTACATCGGCGACCGCCTGCTGGCTGCCGACGACAGCGCCTTGATGTCCGCCTACGCCCAGCTCGATACGGCCTTGCGGTCGCGCTGAGATCGGTCAGGACTGAGGGCTGGGCGCCGCTTGCTGCCCGCCCTGCGGGCTGTTGCCCAGGGGGCTGCGGTAGGCCCAGAAGCGGGGCAAGGCGTATCCGGTGGCGATGACGCCGAACAGACAGACCAGACCGCCGACCCAGATCGCGGCCGACACGTCCCAGGCATCGGCCATGAAGCCGGCGCGGACGTTGCCGATCAGCGGCCCCGTCAGGTAGCTGATCATCTCGATGCCGGCCAGCCGCCCGCGCAGCGCGTTGGGAATGGTCTCGTTCCAGATCGTGCCGCGGAAGACGCCGCTGACCATGTCGGCTGCGCCGGCCAGGACCAGGCAGGCGAGGGCCAGCATCAGGCTGGGTGCAAAGCCCAGCGCCACGATGCCCAGCGCCCAGACTGCGGCCGCGATGACGACGGCGCGGCCGTGGCGCCTGACCTTGCCGGCCCAGCCGCTGAAGAGGCCGATCACCAGGGCCCCCACCGACATCGCCGAGAGCAGCCAGCCCACCGCCTCGGTTTGCCCATAGGCCGCCGCCATGGCCGGGAACAGCGCGATCGGGAAGGCGAAAGCCATGGCCACGATGTCGACGATGTAGGTGCCCATCAACTCGGGCCGCGCCCAGGCGAAGCGCAGGCCCTCGGCCAGGTCGGCCAGCAGATGCGGCCTCTCTTTCGCGGGGTCCGGGTCGGCGCTGAGCGGGTCGATGCGCTCGCGCGGGATGCGGACCAGAAAGAACAGCGCCGCCAGGAAGGTGGCGAAGTCGAACAGATAGGCGCCGACCGCGCCCCAGCGCGCCAGCAGCAGGCCGGCCAGCGCCGGCCCGCCGACCATCCCGACCGTGCCGCGCAGCGCGGACAAGGCCGCGACGGCGGCAAATTCCTCGGGCCGCGCGATCTTCTGCGTCAGCGCCTCCAGCGCCGGCCGGTGAAAGCCACTGGCGCCCTGCAGCACCGCCACCAACAGGTAGATCGCCAGCACACTCGGCTCGGCCGTCAGGGCATTGGCGAACAAGCCGGCGACGCACAGCGCCATCAGCGCCTCCGAGCCGATCAAGAGCCGCCGGCGATCCACGCGGTCGGCCACCGCCCCGCCCAGCAGCCCGCAGACGACCACCGGCAGCAGTTGCACCAGTCCCAGCAGCCCGACCAGGGCGTTGGAGCGGGTCAGCTGGTAGAGCTGCCAGGGCACGGCCACGTAGCTGACCATGGTGCCGATGCCGGAGATGAACTGGCTGGCGAAGAGCCTGCGGAAGGCCGTGTTGTGGCGCAGCGGGCCGATGTCAATCAGCATGCGGCGGTGCTTCGGGTGGTGGACGTTCTGGGCTCATCCGGCGCAGGATACCAATGCCGACCCAGGGCGCCGGCGTGGCTCGCTGACCGCCCAGCGAGCGCGGGCCTGGCGGCGCTGCCTCAGACGAGCCGGCTGCGCCCGCGCCCGGCCCAGTAGGTCTCGCGCAGCGGCTTCTTGTAGAGCTTGCCGGTCGGCAGCCGCGGCAGCACGGCCATGAAGTCGACCGAGCGCGGGCACTTGATGTGCGCCAGGTGCTCGCGGCAGAAATCGATCAGGGCCTGCGCGAAGGCCGCGTCGGTGACCACACCCGGCAGGGCCTGGACGACGGCCTTGACCTCCTCGCCCAGGTCTTCGTTGGGCACGCCGAAGACCGCGGCGTCGGCGACCTGCGGGTGCGTGATCAGCAGGTTCTCGCATTCCTGCGGGTAGATGTTGATGCCGCCGGAAATGATCATGAAGGTCGAGCGGTCGGTCAGGTGCAGAAAGCCGTCGTCGTCGAGGTAGCCCACGTCGCCGACCGTGCTCATGCTGCCGTCGGCCGAGCGCGTGGCCTGTGTACGCTCGGGGTCGTTGAAGTATTCGAAAGGCGAAGCGGTCTTGAACCAGAGTTCGCCGGGCTCGCCTTTGGGGGCCGGCTGCATGGCCTCGTCCAGCACGTGCAGTTCACCGAACAGCACCTTGCCCACGGTGCCGCGGTGGGCCATCCATTCGGCGGCGTTGCAGGCCGTAAAGCCCAGGCCTTCGGTGGCGCCGTAGTACTCGCTGATGAGGGGGCCCCACCAGTCCAGCATCTGCGCCTTGACCTGCACCGGGCAAGGCGCCGCCGCGTGCCAGACGACCTGCAGCGACGACAGGTCGTGCCGCCGACGCGCCGCCTCGGGCAGCTTGAGCATGCGGCTGAACATCGTCGGCACCAGCTGGGTGTGGGTGACGCGGTGCTGCTCCACCAGAGCCAGATAGGCCTCGGGGTCGAACTGTTCCATGATGATCACGGTGCCGCCATTGCGGATGGCCAGGGCGACGTTGGCCTGCGGTGCCGAGTGGTAAAGCGGCGCCGGCGACAGGTAGACCATGCCGTCGCGGCACTGCCACAGGCCGTTCAGGAAGGCAAAGACCGGCAGTGGCTGTGACGGCGGCGTCTCGGGCAGCGGCCGCAGGATGCCCTTGGGCTGGCCGGTGGTGCCCGACGAATACAGCATCGCGGTGCCCAGGCATTCGTCGGCGATGGGCACGGCGGGGTAGGCCGACACGGCCACGTCGTAGTCGACGAAGCGCGGGTCGCCCAGGGCGCGCACGGCGTCGCCGCCGTCCACGACGAGGCAGCAGCGCACGCGCGGGCACAGCGCCAGCACCGCGCGGGCCACGGGCAGCTTGGCAGCCGAGGTGATCAGCAACTGCGACTCGCTGTTGTCGACGATGTAGGCCGCTTCCTCGGCCGTCAGGTAGGAATTGATGCAGGTGTAGTACAGGCCCGCCCGCTCGCCCGCGCCATTGCACTCGAGGTAGCGGCTGTTGTTCTCCATGAAGATCGCGTAATGGTCCAGCCGCTGCAGGCCCTGGGCACGCAGCAGGTGGGCCAGGCGGTTGCTGCGCTGCTCGAACTCGGCGTAGCTCACGGTCTGGCCACTGCCGGCCATGATGAAGGCGGCACGGTCGGGGTGCTGGGCTGCGTGGTGTCCGGCGTACATGCGGTCGTCTCCTTGTCGCTGGTTGCTTGTTGGTTGGTCGCTTCTTGGACAGTTACCAGGCCAGCGCCAGGATCTCGCGGACCTGGTCTGCGCTGCGGATCGGCCGCGGATTGGCCGCCACCGGCGGGTAAGCCATCGCGCGCTGGGCCAGTTCGTCGAGCTGCTCGGCGCGCAGGCCGATCTCGCGCAGCGTGCTCGGCAGCCCGAGCTGCCGAATCAGTGCCGCCACCCGATCGGCCGCGGGCTCACCGGGCGCACCCATCGCTTCGGACAGCGCCCCTTGGCGATCGGCGTTGACCGCCGCGTTCCAGCGCAGCACCGCGGGCAGCAGCACGCAGGAGGTGTGACCGTGGGCGACGCCGAAACCGGCTCCCAGCGCATAGCCGATGCCGTGGCTGGCCCCGGTCTCGACCCCCGCGCCGAGCGCCGCCACCGCCTGCCACATGCCGAACTGCGCCGTCATGCGCGGCTGCAGATCAGCAGGCCGGGCCTGTATCGCCGGCAAGGCCCGGGCCAGCAGCCGCAGGCCCTGCAGCGACAGGGCCTCGGTGGCTGGCGTGGCCATCGGTGAGCACCAGCACTCCACCGCATGGTCGACCGAGCGGATGGCCGTCGAGAACAACAGACCAGCCGGCGTGTGCAAGGTCGCGGCGGGGTCGAGCACGGCGGTGCGCGGCACCATCATGCGGTGGGCCAGGCGCTGCTTGGCCTGCGTGGCGCTGTCGGTGATGCCGGCCATGGCGGTGAACTCGGGCGCCGACAGGGTGGTCGAGACCGACAGCATGCGGATGGCGTCGGGCGGCGGCTCGATCGCGCGCGCGACGTCGGCTGGCGCGCCACCGCGGTAAGGCTCCATCGCAGCGGTCGTTTCCAGCCCGTGCCACAGGCAGACCTGCACCGCCTTGGCGGCGTCGATGGCCGAGCCGCCGCCGATACCCACCAGCAGGTCGGCGCCGACCGCCCGCGCGGCCGCGGCGGCCGCGATGACGTCTTCGCGCGGGCTGTGGGCGCGCACGGCCGCGTAGGTGCCGGCGTGGCGCTCGCCCAGCGCAGCCGCCACCTGCTGCAAGGGCCCGTCGGCCAGCGCGCCCAGCGAGCGGCCGGAAACGAGGAAGACGCGGCGCGCGCCCAGCCGCTCGGCTTCGGCCCGCACTGCCGCGCCGGCCGGCATGCCGTGCACGATGCGCTCTTGCGCCGGGATCGAGAAAGTACCGGCCTGCAGGTATTGGTAGGGGTCGCTCATGTCGGGATGGTGGGGTGACGACGGCGGGTCGGTCACGCAGTGTGCCGACGTCAGGCGCGGCCGTCCTAGGGTGTTTCGAGCGTGTCCTGACGTTTTCCGTCGCCGGCCAGGACTCCAACGGCAGCACGACCCGGTGCTCGCGCCAGAATGCCTGGCGTCGTCCCCACCTCTCCCCGAAGGGCATCCCCTTGAAGAACAACCCTTTGAAGACACACCCGCGGCACGGCTGGGCGGTCGCCCTGCTCGGCCTGGCCCTGGCCTGCCCGACCCAGGCCCGCGTGACGCGCATCGTCATCGACGACACCCAGCCGCTGCCGATGGCGCCGGGCCAGGCGGTGGCCTACGAGCAGGTCTCGGGCCGCGCCTTCGGCGAGCTGGACCCGTCGCTGCCGGGCAACAGCATCGTCCAGGACATCCAGATGGGCACCGACCTGGACGGCCGGCTGCGTTACGTGGCCAGCTTCGTGCTGACCCGCCCGACCAACCCGGCCCAGGCCAGTGGCCTGATGTTCCATGACGTGCCCAACCGCGGCGGCGCCATCGACATGCCGGTGGCCGAGCGCAACTTCGGCGACATCAACCTGGCCAGTGCCTGGCAGGGCGACAACGCCGCGCTCAACGCCAGCACCGGCACGGCGGTCCGGGCCACGATGATGGTCGGCGGGCGGCACTTCCTGCGCCTGCCGGTGGCGCGCAACGCCGACGGATCGGTCATCACCGGCCGGGTATTCGGCCGCATCGTCAACCGCACGGGGCCCGACTCGCAAGCGCTGATCGTGCAGACCAACCCGGTGCCCTATCCGGCGGCCACGCTGGACACCGCGCAGGCGCGCCTGGTGACGCGCACCGGCGAATTGCAGGACGGCACGCCCATCGGTGAGGTGGTGCTGGCCGCTACCGATTGGGCCTGGGCCCGGTGCAGCGCCAGCAACCCCTACCCGGGCACGCCCGACCCGACGCAGATCTGCATCAAGGGTGGCTTCGACGCCAGCCGCCTGTACATGGTGAGCTACACCGCCAAGGACGCCTACGTGCTGGGCGCCGGCTTTGCCGCCTGGCGCGACGTCGGCCAGTTCTTCAAGACCGCGCGCGCCGACGATACCGGCAGACCCAACCCGGTGGCCGGACTGGTGAAACACAGCATCGCCCGCGGCGTCTCGCAGTCGGGCAACTTCCTGCGCGGCTGGCTGCACCTGGGCTTCAACCAGGGCGAGAACGGCCAGCCGGTGCACGACGGCCTGTGGCCCATCATCGCCGGCCGGCGCATCGCGCTGAACTTCCGCTGGGCCCAGCCCGACGGCGTGCTCGAGCTCTACCAGGCCGGCAGCGAAGGCCCGCAGTGGTGGAGCCGCCACCCCGACCCAGTCCGCGGTGGCCCGCCGGGCGGCATCCTGGACCGCTGTTCAGCCAGCGGCACCTGCCCCAAGGTGATCGAACATTTCGGCTCGGCCGAGGTGTGGGCGCTCAAGCTGACGCCGGAATGGGTGGGCACCGATGCCCAGGCCGATTTGCCGCTGCCGCCCCCCGTGCGCCGCTACTACATCGCCAGTTCGACCCACGGTGGGGGTGCTGGCGGCTTCGACACCAGCCTGCCCGGTGTGGGCCTGCCGACCAGCGGCGCCAGTTGCCCGGGCAACAACTTCGGCACCGGCGTGCTGCCGGCCAACCCGGTGTCGCACGCCCAGACCGTCAACGCCATCCGGGTGCACTTCCGGGACTGGGTGATGAAGGGCACGCCACCACCGCCCAGCGTCTATCCCACGCTGGCGGGCCGCAACGGCGTGCCCGACCTGGTCGCCGCGAACAAGGCCGCGATGGGCTTTCCCACGCTGCCGGGCCTGCGCCCCACGGTGCCCGAGCCGGGCTTCATCATGCCGGTGCTCGACTACGACTGGGGCCCGCAGTTCAACGCCGCCGACGCCTCGGGCGTGCCGACGCATGCGCCGCCGACCGTCCGGCAGGTGCTGCCCATGTGGGTCCCGCGCGTGGACGCCGACGGCAACGAGGTCGGCGGCGTGCCCCACGTGCTGCTCGACGCGCCCCTGGGCACCTACCTGGGCTGGAACATCACCGCCGGCGGTGCGCGGCCTTTCCACAAGGACCAGATCTGCAACTACGTGGGCGGCATGCTGCCGTTTGCCCGGACCCAGGCCGAACGCCTGGCCAGCCAGGACCCGCGGCCGTCGCTAGAAGAGCGTTACGGCAACCACGCCGGCTATGTGGCCGCCGTCAGGAAGGCCGCCGACCGCGCCGTGGCGCGTGGTTTCCTGCTGCCGGCCGATGCCGACGCACTGCTGAAGGCCGCCGAGGCCAGTCAGGTGTTGAAGTAGTCAAGGGCGCGCGCGCTTCACGGCCGGCACCGCGAAGGCGGCCCGCCCGTGGGCCGTGCGCTCCAACTGCCGGGCGATGTTGCCGCAGACCAGGTCGCACAGCGCATAGACCGATGCGTCGGCGATGCTGTAGAAAGCGCTGTTGCCGCGGCTCTCGCGCTGCACCAGGCCGCGCTGGGTCAGCAGCGCCAGATGCCGCGAGATGTTGGCCGCGCTGTAGCCGCACAGCAGCGCCAGTTCACCCACGCTGCGCTCGCCTTGTCGCAGCAGGTTGAGGATCTGCAGGCGCGTCGGTTCGGCCAGCGCCTGGAAATACGCGGCGACCTGCGCCAAGGCTTCGTCGGGAAGATCTTCCATGCGGGTGCCTGCCGGCAGTTGAGCAGACGCCATGATGCCCTGCCCGACCTTTCCTTGATGATGCTTGTGCAAAATTGTACTTGCCTATTTAGCTCATTGCGCAAATACTAGATGCTACTTGTGACTTTGACCGCAGCCCCTGGGGCCGCGGGACCTGAAAGCAGCGCCATGCACACGATCCGCTACCGCCTCCTCGCCGCCGTTGCCTGGCTGGGGCTGGCCCTGCCCTTGGGCGCACAGGCGGCCGATCTGGGCGCCGCGGCGGCCCAGGCCGCGACCGCCAGCGCAGCGTCCGCCTTCGATGGCGTCGTCGAAGCCCTGCGCAGCACCGTCGTCGCCGCGCAGGTGTCGGGCGCCGTGGTGCAGTTGACCGTCAAGGTCGGCGACCGCGTGGCCGCCGGCCAGTTGTTGGTGCGCATCGACGCCCGCGCCGCCGATCAGAACGCCGCCGCCAGCGATGCGCAGGTGCAGGCGGCACGCGCTGCGCTGGACGTGGCCAGCAAGGACTTCGAACGCCAGAAGCAGCTCTTCCAGAAGAACTACATCAGCCAGGCCGCGCTGGAGCAGGCCGAGTCGCAGTTCAAGTCGACGCAGGCGCAGGTGCATGCACAGGTGGCACAGGCTGGCGCGGCGCGCACGCAGACCGGCTTCTACGTGGTGCGGGCCCCGTTTGCCGGGGTGGTGGCCGAGGTGCCGGTGTCGCTGGGCGACATGGCCATGCCGGGCCGGCCCTTGCTGACCCTCTACGACCCGGCCGCCTTGCGGGTCACCGCTGCGGTGCCGCAGTCGGTGGCGTCGCGTCTGGCCGGGGGCACCTTGCCCCGCGTCGAACTGCCGGGACTGCCGGCTGCGGGACAGTGGGTGGTGCCGCTGCGGGTGCAGCTTCTGCCCACGGTGGACCCCGGCACCCACACGGTGCAGCTGCGCGCCGACCTGCCTGCCGGCCAGACGGGCGTAGCGCCGGGGATGTTCGCCCGGCTGTGGCTGCCGGTTCCGCTCAGCGGGGCCAGTGCGGGCCCCGCAGCCCTGTCGGTGGCCTCGGCTGCCATCGTGCGGCGCGGCGAGATGACCGGCCTGTACGTGCTCGACCCCGCCGGCAAACCGGTGCTACGCCAGGTGCGTCTGGGCCGGGTCGATGGCGACAAGACCGAAGTCCTCTCTGGGTTGATGCCGGGCGAGCGCGTGGTCGCCGACCCGCAAGCTGCGGCCCGCGCGCGCTGAAGCACCGAACCGGTCCCGACCATGTCCAACCCGCCCCTCTCCGCCCCGCTCCCCCTGGGTGTTTCCGGCCGTATTGCGGCCTACTTCCTGCGCGCCCAGATCACACCGCTGCTGGCCCTGGTGGCCCTGCTGCTGGGCCTGTTCGCCGTCGGCGTCACGCCGCGCGAGGAAGAGCCGCAGATCAACGTCACGATGGCCAATGTGCTGATCCCCTTCCCCGGGGCTGCGGTGCGCGACGTCGAGCAGATGGTGGCCGGCCCCGCCGAGCAGGTGCTGGCGCAGATCTCCGGCGTCGAGCACGTGATGTCGGTGTCGCGCCCGGGCCTGGCCGTCATCACGGTGCAGTTCAAGGTCGGCGTGCCGCGTACCGAAGCGCTGGTGCGGCTGTACGACACGGTGAACGCCAACGCCGACTGGCTGCCCAAGGGCCTGGGCGTGCTCGACCCCATCATCAAGCCCAAGGGCATCGACGACGTGCCCATCGTCACGCTGACGCTGTTCAGCAAGAACCCGGCCGCCGGGCCCTTCGACCTGGAGCGGGTGGCCCACAGCGTCGAGGCTGACTTGAAGCGCGTGCCCGGCACGCGCGAAGTCACCACCCTCGGCGGCCCGGGACGCGCGGTGATGGTGGAGATCGACCCTGCGCGCATGGCCGGCGTCGGCGTGACCGTGTCCGACCTGCGACAAGCGCTGCTGTCGGCCAACCTCGGCCTGCCGGTGGGCGAACTGATCACCGGCAACCGCGCGGTGGCCATCGAGTCCGGGCCCTTCCTGAAGCAGGCCAGTGAGGTCGCCGATCTGGTGGTCGGCGTGCGCGGCGCCAAGCCGGTGTTCCTGCGTGACGTGGCCGCTGTGCGCGATGGGCCGATGCCCGCTGCACGCTACGTGTGGCACGGTGTGGCCGGCAAGGACGGGGCGGCGCCTGCGGAGTACCCCGCAGTCACGCTGTCCATCACCAAGAAGCCCGGCGAGAACGCCATCGATGTGGCCAACGCCGTGATGCAGCGCGTGGAAACCTTGCGCAACACCGTGATCCCGGGCGATGTGCAGGTCGCCGAGACGCGCAACTACGGCGCGTCGGCCAACGACAAGGCCAGCAAGCTGATCACCAAGCTCTTGTTCGCCACCGCCTCGGTGGTCGCGCTGGTCTTCCTGGCGCTGGGCCGGCGCGAAGCCGCCATCGTCGGCAGCGCCGTGGTCCTGACCTTGACGGTGACGCTGTTCGCGTCCTGGGCCTGGGGCTACACGCTGAACCGGGTGTCGCTCTTCGCGCTGATCTTCTCCATCGGCATCCTGGTCGACGACGCCATCGTGGTGGTCGAGAACATCCACCGCCACCAGGCCTTGTTTCCGGGCCGCACGCTGACGCAGATCATCCCGGGTGCCGTCGATGAAGTCGGCGGCCCGACCATCCTGGCCACGCTGACGGTCATCGCCGCGCTGCTGCCGATGGCCTTCGTGTCGGGGCTGATGGGCCCCTACATGAGCCCGATCCCGATCAACGCCAGCATGGGCATGCTGCTGTCGCTGGCCATCGCTTTCGTGGTCACGCCCTGGCTTGCGCGGCTGTGGATGAAGGACCACTCGGCGACCGCGCACACCCATGCCGAGCCGACAAAAGCCGCCGCCCACCAAGGCCTGTCGGCCCAGATCGCACCGGTCTTCGAACGCGTGTTCAAGCCGCTGCTCGACGAACAACGCGGCAGGCGCAACCGCAGCTTCCTGGGCCTGGGCATCGCGGCCTTGATTGCCTTGTCGCTGGTGCTGCCGGCCACCGGCCTGGTGCTGCTGAAGATGCTGCCCTTCGACAACAAGTCGGAGTTCCAGGTCATCGTCGACATGCCGGCCGGCACGCCGGTGGAACAGACCGCAGCCGTGCTGCACGAACTGGGCAACCACCTGGCGACGGTGCCCGAGGTGACCGATTACCAGGCCTATGCCGGCACGGCCGCGCCGATCAATTTCAATGGGCTGGTCCGGCAGTACTACTTGCGTGCCGGCGGCGACGTCGGCGACCTGCAGGTCAATCTCATCGGCAAGCACGACCGCAAGGCCCAGAGCCACGCCATCGCCACCCGCGTGCGGCCCGAACTGCAGAAGATCGGCCTGCGCTTCGGGGCCAACATCAAGGTCGTCGAAGTGCCGCCGGGCCCGCCGGTGCTGTCGCCCATCGTGGCCGAGATCTACGGCCCCGAAGCCGTCGGCCGCCTGCAGGTCGCCAAGGCGGTGCGCGCCGTGTTCGCTGCCACACCGGGCGTGGTCGATGTGGACGACAGCAGCATCGCGGCCGCGCCCAAGACGCTGCTGCTGGTCGACCGCCAGAAGGCGGCGATGCTGGGCGTGCCGCAGCAGGCCATCGTCACGACGCTGCACGCAGGTCTGGCCGGCGAAGCCACGGCCTATCTGCACGACGAGACCAAGTACCCGGCGGCAGCCCTCATCCAGTTACCGCCTGAACGCCAGGGCGACCTCAACGCCCTGCTGCAACTGGCGGTGCGCAGCGCCGAAGGCAAGCTGGTGCCGATCCGCGAACTCGTCACCGTGAGCGACACCGTGCGCGAGCAGCCGCAGTACCACAAGGACCTGCTGCCGGTGAACTTCGCGGTCGCCGACATGGCCGGCGCGCTGGACAGCCCGCTGTATGGCGTGTTCCAGATGCGCGGCGCCATCACGAAGATCGCCACGCCCGGCGGCGGCACGCTGCAGGAGTACTTCATCCGCCAACCCGCCGACGCCTACCGCGACTACGCGATCAAGTGGGACGGCGAGTCGCAGATCACCTACGAGACCTTCCGCGACATGGGCCTGGCCTACGGCGTCGGCCTGATCCTGATCTACCTGCTGGTGGTGGCGCAGTTCGGCAGCTATCTGACGCCGTTGATCATCATGGCGCCGATCCCGCTGACGATCATCGGCGTGATGCCCGGCCATGCGCTGCTGGGTGCGCAGTACACGGCCACCAGCATGATCGGGATGATCGCGCTGGCCGGCATCATCGTGCGCAACTCCATCCTGCTGGTCGACTTCATCAACCTGCAAGTCCGGTCGGGTGTCGCGTTCAAGGACGCCATCGTGCGCTCGGCCATCACCCGAGCGCAGCCCATCGTGCTGACCGGGCTGGCCGCGATGCTGGGTGCCTTCTTCATCCTCGACGACCCGATCTTCAACGGCCTGGCGATCTCGCTGATCTTCGGCATCTTCGTGTCCACCGTGCTGACGCTGGTGGTCATCCCGGTCCTGTACTTCGTGGCCTACCGCAACCGGCTGGAGGCGATCACCGGCCCCGGCGATGCCGAGGCACCCGCGCCAGTCCCGACCACACCGTCCACTCAAGGAGCAAACACATGACTTCCTGGCAAATCGTCCGCCTGGCCGCGGGCAGCTTCATCCTCCTGTCGCTGGCGCTGGGCCTACCCGGCAGCCCGGTCTTCGTCAGCCCCTGGTGGCTGGCGTTCACGGCCTTCGTCGGCGCCAACCTGTTGCAGAGCGCGTTGACGAAATGGTGCCTGATGGAATCCATCGTGCGCAAGCTGGGCGCGCGCCCCGGCGCCTGACCCCGGCGCGGGCCTGCGCTGTCGGCGGAAGGGCCTGGGCTTCGGCTCAGGGCGGCGGCGCAGCGGCTTGCAGAGCGCCGAGCCGCTGCGCCAGCGTGGCCTCAGACAGCGCGCCGACGCGGCTTGCCAGCAGCCGCCCCTGCGCGTCGAAGAAGAGCGTCGTGGGCAGGGCCCGTTCCTGGAAAGCGGCGCCGGTCGCCCGCCGCGCGTCGATCAGCACGTTGCGCAGCGTCAGGCCCTGGCCATGCAGGTAGCGCACGATGTCCGCGCGCGTTTCGCCCTGGTTGACGAAGACGAAGTTCAGTTCAGGATGGGCCGCCTGGGCCTGCTGCAGCAGCGGCATTTCCCGGCGGCAGGGCGGGCACCAGGTGGCCCACAGGTTGACCACGGTGGGCCGGCCCGCGTAGCCGGCCAGCGTGACCGGTTCGCCGTGCAGCGCGGGCAGGCTGAGCACGGGCAGCGGCTGACCCGGGCCCCCTGTCAGCGTCGCGATGGCGAGCTCGCCCGCAGTCCAGCTGACCATGGCCGCGAGCGTCGCGGCCATGATGGGCTTGCGCAACCGGGGCTGCCCTTGCAGCAGGGCCCCACCGTAGAGGCAGGCCACGGCGAAACCGGCCACCGGCTCCCAGCCGCCGTCGCGGATGTCCAGGATGCGCCAGGGCGCCTCGGCATAGATGCTGCGCCAGGTCCAGACGAAGCCCAGGCGCGCCGCCAGCAGCCCGAACAGGAACATGCGCAGCAAGGCGGGTTCGGCATCGACGCCTGCTCGGCGGCCCAGCCATTTGCCCAGAACCAACCCACAGGCGGCAGCCGCCGCCAACACCAGCGGGGACAGCGGCAAGACCAGCGGCCCCAGTGTCAGAGCCGACATCACGCCGGTCCGGCCAATCCTGTGCTGCTCAATCGGTTCCCGCCTCGACCGGCAGGGCCTCCGCGCGCCAGCGCAGCATGCCCCCTGCCAGGTTGGCAACCTGGGTGTAGCCGGCCTTTTGCAAGAGCACCGTGGCCTGGGCCGATCGGGCCCCGGAGCGGCAGACCGCCACCACGGGCCGGTGGCGATCGATTTCATCCTTCCGCACCGCCAGTTGGGACAACGGCAACAGCCGCGCGCCCCGGATGTGGCCCAGTGCGTCGGTGAACTCGGCGGGCTCGCGCACATCGATGACCTGGATGTCGCCCGCCGGGCCGCCGGCGATCCGCTCCTGCAGCGCAGTCGGCTGGATCTCCCAGACGCCACCGAAGTTGCAGCTCAGCGGCGCCCAGCCCGGCTCGGCGGGCAGCGTGGTCATGGCGTCCGGCTGGCCGCAACGCAGGTTCGCCGGCACGGCGATGTCCATCAGCTTGGGGTGGGGCAAGCCCAGGTTGTTCATGTAGCCCGCGAAATCTACGGCGTCGACGTCGCCGCCCAGCCGCGGGTTGTAGCGCTGCTCTTCACCCACGCTGGTGACCGTGAGGCCGCGGTAGTCGTGTCCGGGGTACAGCAGGCAAGCGGACGGCAAGGACAGGATCTGCTCCTTGACCGACCGAAACAGCTGCGCCGGCGAGCCCTGCTGGAAGTCCGTCCGGCCGCAGCCGCGGATCAGCAGGCTGTCGCCGGTGAAGGCCTTGCTGTGGTCGTCGAGCACATAGCTCAGGCAGCCCGCGGTGTGGCCGGGTGTGGCGCGCACCTGCAGGTGTCGGGCGCCGAAGTCGACACGGTCGCCGTGCTGGAGCGGGCGATCGACATTGGCCGCCCCGGCGTTTTCGGACAGCAGGATCTGGCTGCCGCTGCGCTGCTTGAGCAACCAGGCCGCGGTGACGTGGTCGGCGTGCACGTGGGTGTCCAGCGTGGCGACCAGGTGCAGTCCGAGTTCGCGCAGCAGCGCCAGGTCGCGGCGCTCGTTTTCGTAGACCGGATCGATCAACACGGCCTCGCCGGACGCCGCGTCGCCCAGCAGGTAGGTGTAGGTGGACGAGGTCGAGTCGAAAAGTTGTCGAAAGATCAGCATGTCCGCGCCCTCCAGGCCGTCAGGTCACCTTTATCGCCGCTGCACAAACCGGTCGTGCGCGACCATGCCCACCAGCATGGCGGCCACGAAGACCGCAGCAGCCCCCATCCCGCTGCCCAGCGCCACCAGCGCCGGCCCCGGGCAGAAGCCGGCGATGCCCCAGCCGACACCGAACAGCAGGCCGCCGAGCACCAGGCGCGTGTCGATGGTGCGGTTGTCCGGGATCTCCATCGCCGTGCCGGTCCACGAGCGCTGGCGCCGGGCCGCGAGGGCGAAGAGCGGCACGCCCAGCGCGATGGCCCCGCCCATCACCAAGCCCAGGCTCGGGTCCCAGGCGCCCGCCAGGTCGAGGAAACCCTTGACCTTGAGCGGGTCGGTCATGCCCGCCCCGATCAGCCCCAGCCCGAACACCAGGCCGCTCACCAAGCCCAAGATGCTGCCCATGGACCGCCTCACAGCAGGTGCCGCAGCACGAACACGCTGACGAAGCCCGCGCCCATGAAGGCCAGCACGTTCACCAGGGAGCGCATCGAGAAGCGGCTCAGACCGCACACGCCGTGACCGCTGGTGCAGCCATTGCCCATGCGCACACCGATGCCCACCAGCAGGCCGCCGGCGATCAGCCCCAGGTTGCCGACGTCGACGGCGGCCGTCGGCAAGGGCGCAAACAGACGCCAGCACCAGGGTGCCAGCAGCAGACCCAGCACGAACAGCAGCCGATTGAGCTCGGGCCGCAGGCTGGCGCCGGTCAGCACCGCCCGCAAGGGGCTGGCCACGATGCCCGAGACGCCGGCGATGCGCCCGGTGCCGAACAGGTAGAGCGCCGTGGCCAGGGCAATCACAGCCCCGCCGCCGAGCGCAGCCCAAGGCGTGAAATGGATGCTGTCGATGTTCATGCGATCGGCGTGCTGTTGCGGCTTGGGGTGCCCATCGTCGCACGGCCGGCAGGGATGGCGCCAGTCGCCCCCCAGGGCCTGCGATCAGGGTAAACACTGATCATGTTGACATCCGTCATCACTAATATCCGTGAACTTGCATATCCGAATGCAATTTTAGAATTTTTCAACCCGACTGACTGCATCGTCGAGGACGACATGCAGTCTGGGCCCCAGGAGCAGCAGTGAGTTCTCACGATCCCCTGCCCGGCCGCCTGCTCAAGGCACCGGAGAACTTCATCAGCCCCGCCGGGGTGCGCGCCGTGTTCGGCGAAGCCCAGGCCGGCCGCCGCGATTTCGTGCGCGCTGTCTACGCCGCCGCGCTGGCTGGCGCCGCAGCGCCCGCCGCCCTGGCGCAAGACCATCCGGTGCCCACCGAGGGCGGCGACGCCAACATCCTGCAACTGCCGGCCCACAGCAAGGGCCTGGGCCAGGGCGTGGCCACTGAGGGCTACGGCAAGCCGTCGAAGTACGAGTCCAATGTGCAGCGCCGCGCCAGCCCGGGTCTGACGCAGACCGCGCAGTCCTCGGTGTCCTTCGCGCCGCTGCAAAGCCTGTTCGGCATCGTCACGCCCAGCGGCCTGCACTTCGAACGCCACCACCAGGGCTGGTGGGACATCGACCCGTCCGGGCACCGTTTGATGATCAACGGCTCGGACGACAAGATGCTGAAGCAGCCCCTGGTCTTCACGGTGGACGAGATCATGCGGCTGCCCTCGGTCAGCCGCTTCCACTTCATCGAGTGCGGCGCCAACACCGGCATGGAGTGGGGCAACGTCGCGGTGCCCACCTGCCAGTACACCCACGGCATGCTGAGCTGCAGCGAATTCACCGGCGTGCCGCTGAAGATCCTGCTCGACATGGCCGGTGTGGACTACAAGCGCGGCCGCTACGTGCTGGCTGAGGGCGCCGACGGCGCGTCGATGACCCGCACGGTGCCCATGGAACTGATCGAAAGCGGCGAAGTCTTCGTCGCCTACGGCCAGAACGGCGAGATGCTGCGCCCCGAGAACGGCTACCCGCTGCGCCTGGTGGTGCCCGGCGTGCAGGGCGTGAGCTGGGTCAAGTACCTGCGGCGCATCGAGGTCGGCGACCAGCCCTATGGCACCAAGGACGAGGCCGTGCACTACATCGACCTGCTGCCCGGCGGCCAGCACCGCCAGTACAGCAGCACCCAGGAATGCAAGAGCGTGGTCACCACGCCCTCGGGCGGCCAGGTGCTGCTGGACCCGGGCTACTACCAGATCAGCGGGCTGGCCTGGTCGGGTCGCGGCAAGGTCAAACGCGTCGACATCTCGGTGGACGGCGGGCAGAACTGGAAGACCGCGCGCCTGCAGGGGCCGGTGATGAGCAAGTGCCTGACGCGCTTCTCGCTGGACTGGGTATGGGACGGCAAACCGGCCATCGTGCAGAGCCGCGCGATGGATGAAACCGGCTACGTGCAGCCCAGCACCCGGCAACTGCGCGCGGTTCGCGGCACGCGCTCGACCTATCACAACAACGCGGTCCAGTCCTGGATGGTGCAGGAGAACGGCGAGGTGAAGAATGTCCAGCTGTCGTGAAACCCTCAGCCGGGCCCTGCTGGCACTGGCCTTGGCCACGGCGGGCACCGGCGCCCTTGCGCAGGCCAGCTACCCCGGCGTGGGCCGGCCGGCCACGCCCCTGGAAGTCCGGGCCTGGGACATCGACGTACGGCCCGACTTCAAAGGCTTGCCCCAGGGTTCGGGTTCGGTGGCCCAGGGCCAGGACATCTGGGAAGCCCGCTGCGCGTCCTGCCACGGCGTGTTCGGCGAGGCCAATCAGGTGTTCTCGCCCCTGGTTGGCGGCACCACCGCGGATGATGTGAAGACCGGGCACGTGGCCCGTTTGAACGACCCGACCTTTCCGGGGCGCACGACGCTGATGAAGGTGTCGACCGTGTCCACGCTGTGGGACTACATCAACCGCGCGATGCCCTGGAACGCACCGAAGTCGCTGAGCACGGACGAGGTCTATGCGGTGACGGCGTTTCTGCTGAACCTGGGCGGCATCCTGCCGGACGACTTCGTGCTGTCGGACGCCACGATGGCACAGGCTCAGCAGCGACTGCCCAATCGCAAGGGCACCACCACCGATCACGGCCTGTGGCCCGGCAAGGGCATGGGCAACGGCGGCAAGCCCGATGTGAAAGTCGTGGCCTGCATGAAGGACTGCGCCACCGCAGCCCAGGTGGCTTCCTTCCTGCCTGACTTTGCGCGCAACAACAACGGCAACCTGGCCGAACAGCAGCGGCTCGTCGGCCCGCAACGCGGCGCCGACACGACCCGGGCGCCGGCCGCCAACCCGGCCGCAGCGGCAGCCGCCGCGCTGGCCGCTGCCGCTGTGGCGCCCCGTGCCAGTGTCAACAACCCGGCCGCCGCCGCGCTGGCTGTGGCGCAGAAGAACAACTGCACGGCCTGCCACGGGCTTGAGCGCAAAATCGTCGGTCCGGCCTTCCGCGATATCGCGGCCCGGCACGGCGCGCGGGCGGACGCCGAGGCCTACCTGACCGCCAAGATCAAGTCCGGTGGTCAGGGCCTGTGGGGTGCCATTCCCATGCCGGCGCAAACCTTGTCCGATGGCGATGCCAGGCTGCTGGCCGGGTGGCTGGCGGCTGGCGCCAGCAAGTAGCGGCAAGGCCCGGGTTCGCCCCCTGCAAGCCGAGCCCGCCGTTCATTACCCTGTCTGTCACGAATCAAGCATGAAGGAGTCCAAGATGTTGCAACGCCGAGAACTGCTGTCCCGTTCGGCCCGGCTGGCCGCCTTGATGGCCACAGCCGGCCTGCTGCCCCAGTTGGCACACGCCGCGTACAACGCCGCCGCCTTCGAAGTCAAGACGATGGCCGAGCTCGTGAAGCTGTTGGGCGGCAGCGCGCCCACCGAGAGCAAGGACGTGACGATCACCGGCCCGGACATCGCCGAGAACGGCGCTGTGGTGCCGGTGGGCGTGTCCACCGCCCTGCCCGGCGTGAAGCGGCTGCTGGTGCTGGTCGAGAAGAACCCCAGCGTGATGTCGGCGATGTTCGAAGTCAGTGACGCCGTCGACGCCAACTTCTCGACGCGCGTAAAGATGGGCCAGTCGTCGAATGTCTACGCCGTGGCCATCATGGGCGACGGCAAGGTGCTCTTCGCGCAGAAGGAAGTAAAGGTCACCTTGGGCGGCTGCGGCGGCTGATACCCGCACAACATCCGTCAAGCACTGCACTCAACCGAAGATACAGGAGCCACACCATGGCAGATCCGATGCGCATCCGCGCCCAGATGGCTGGCGACAAGGCCACCGTTCGCGTGCTCATGAACCACGAAATGGAAACCGGCTTGCGCAAGGACGCCGCCGGCAAGGCCATCCCGGCCTGGTTCATCCAGGAGGTGACGGCCCAGCTCAATGGCAAGCCCGTGCTCAGCGCGCAGTGGGGCATGTCGATCTCGAAAAACCCCTTCCTGCAGTTCAACATCAAGGGTGCCAAGGCCGGTGACAAAGTCGCCGTGAACTGGAAAGACAACAAGGGTGACACGCGCACCGACGAAGCAACCGTGTCCTGAACCACCGATGCCCGCCATGAAGCCCATCCGCCTGATTGCCGCTGCGCTGGCGCTGACCGCCACGGCCAGCAGCTACGCGCAAAAGTCCGCCGCCGACGGTATCGCCGAGTACCGCAAGATGCTGGAAGACGGCAACCCCGCGGAGTTGTTCGAAGCCAAGGGCGAGGACCTCTGGAAGACGGCGCGCGGGCCCAGGAAGGTCACGCTGCAACAGTGCAACCTGGGCCTGGGTCCTGGCGTCGTCAAGGGCGCCTGGGTGCAGTTGCCGCGCTGGTTCGCCGACACCGGCCGCGTGCAGGACCTGGAGTCGCGCCTGCTGACCTGCATGGAAACGCTGCAGGGCTTCAATGCCGCCGAGATCGCCAACACCGGCTTCGACAAGGGCGAACAGGCCACGCTGGCCGCGCTGTCGGCCTGGATCTCGGCCGAGTCCAAGGGCCTGCAGATGGCCTTGCCGCAGGGCCACGCAGACGAACGCCGTTACTACGAACTGGGCAAACGCGCCTTCTTCTTCCGCGGCGGGCCGATGGACTTTTCCTGCGCCAGCTGTCACGGTGAAGAAGGCAAGCGCATCCGTTTGCAAGACCTGCCCAACCTGACGAAGAACCCGGGCAACGGCATCGGCTTCGCGGCCTGGCCGGCCTACCGAGTCTCCAGCGGCGAAATGTGGAGCCTGCAGCGGCGGCTGAACGACTGCTACCGCCAGCAGCGTTTCCCTTACCCGGGCTATGCCTCGGACGTGACCATCGCCTTGGGCGTCTACATGGGCGTCAACGCCAAGGGCGCCGAGTCCATCGCGCCGGCCTTGAAACGATAAGCACAGCGTTGAAGACAGAAAGACAGTTCCCCATGCAACGCAAACACCTCCTCATCACCGCCGCTTTGGCTGTTTCCGGCCTGGTGGTCGGCTGCGCCACGGGCCCGTCTTCGGCCGACCTGGACCACCAGGCCATGGCCATGATCAAGGCCGGTTTCCGCGAGCAAGGCATCGCCAAGACCGACAGACTGACCCAGGACTTGGGCCAGGCCGCCTGTTCGGGCCCCAACCCGCCGCCGGAAGCCGTGGCCGAGAAGATCCAGGCCGAGGCCCTGGCCAGCGTGAAGTGGCCCGAAGGGGGCCAGTACATCGGCGACTGGCGCGAAGGCGAGAAGCTGGCCCAGAACGGCCGCGGCATGACCTGGACCGACAGCAGCGCCGCACCCAGCGCCAACGGGGCGCAGTGCTACAACTGCCACGAGATCGATCGCAAGGAAATCTCTTACGGCAACATCGGCCCCAGCCTGTGGAATTACGGCAAGAACCGCGGCGTCAAGGACGTGACCGACCCCAATTCCGCGCCGATCATCCAGTACACCTGGACCAAGCTGTGGAACAGCAAGACCTACGCGGCCTGCTCGAACATGCCGCGCTTCGGCCACGCCAAATTGCTGAACGAGAAACAGCTGAGCGACGTGATGGCGCTCATCCTCGACCCCAGGTCGCCTGTCAACCAGTAAGCCCTGCAGCGGTCAGGCTCGCCACAGGGCGGGCCTCGTTCCATGCGCCACACCGTTGATTGCAGAGTCATGAATCTTTCCAAGCGCGATTTTCTGCAGGTCATGGCCTCGGCCTCGGCGGCGGGCATGGCCCTCGGGCGTTACGCCGATGCCGATGCGGCCACGGCCGAGCAGGGCCTGTACGACGTGGCGCCCTTCGGCAATGTGTCCCTGCTGCACATGACCGACTGCCACGCGCAGCTCAAGCCCACCCATTTCCGCGAGCCCAGCGTCAACCTGGGTCTGGGCAGCATGCAAGGCCAGTTGCCGCATCTGGTGGGCGAGCACCTGTTGAAGGCCGCCGGCGTGCGACCGGGTACCGCGATGGCCCATGCGTACACCTTTCTCGACTTCGACAAGGCAGCGCGCCGCTACGGCAAGGTCGGCGGCTTTGCGCACCTGGCCACGCTGGTCAAGCGCCTGAAGGCCAGCCGGCCGGGCGCGCTGCTGCTGGACGGCGGCGACACCTGGCAAGGCTCGGCCACGGGCCTGTGGACGAATGCGCAGGACATGGTCGACGCCTGCAAGCTGCTGGGCGTGGACGTGATGACCGGCCACTGGGAGTTCACCTACGGCATGGACCGGGTGAAGGAAATCATCGAGAAAGACTTCAAAGGCAAGATCGATTTCGTCGCGCAGAACGTCAAGACCAACGACTTCGGCGACCCGGTCTTCAAGCCCTACGTGATGCGCAACATCAACGGCGTCAGCGTGGCCATCATCGGCCAGGCCTTCCCCTACACGCCGATCGCCAACCCGCGCTACCTGGTCGCCGACTGGGCCTTCGGCATCCAGGACGAGAACATGCAGGCCATGGTCGACGAAGCGCGCGGCAAAGGCGCGCAGCTCGTCGTGGTGCTGTCACACAACGGCATGGACGTCGACCTGAAGATGGCCAGCCGGGTGCGCGGCATCGCCGCCATCTTCGGCGGCCACACCCACGACGGCGTGCCGGTGGCCGTGCCGGTGAAGAACGCGGGCGGCACCACGCTGGTCACCAACGCCGGCAGCAACAGCAAGTTCCTGGGCGTGATGGACTTCGACGTCAAGGGCGGCCAGCTGGTGGACTACCGCTACCGCCTGCTGCCCATCTTCGCCAACCAGTTGCGCGCCGACCCCGAGATGGACGCGCTGATCACCCGGGTGCGCAAACCCTTTGAAGCCAAGCTGGCCGAGAAGCTGGCAGTGACCGACGGCCTGCTCTACCGCCGTGGCAATTTCAACGGCAGCTGGGACCAGCTGATCTGCGACGCGATGATGGACGTGCAAGGCGCCGAGATCGCCTTCTCGCCGGGCTTCCGCTGGGGCACCAGCCTGCTGCCCGGCGACACCATCACCCGCGAGCTGATGATGGACCAGCTGGCCATCACCTATCCGTACGCCACGCTCACCGAGATGACGGGCGAGACCATCAAGACGATCCTGGAAGACGTGGCCGACAACCTGTTCAACCCCGACCCCTACTACCAGCAGGGCGGCGACATGGTGCGCGTCGGCGGCCTGGCTTACACGATGAACCCGGGCGAGAAGATGGGCCGCCGCATCACCGACCTGCGCCTGAATGGCAAGCCGCTGGACGCGGCCAAGAAGTACAAGGTGGCCGGCTGGGCGCCGGTGGCCGAGGAGGCCAAGAGCTTGCCCGGCGTGAAGCCGGTCTGGGAGCACGTGGAGACCTGGCTGAAGGCACAAGGCGGGCGGGTCAAGGCGCGCAGCATCAACACGCCGACGCTGGTCGGCATGCAGAACAACCCGGGCATGGCGCAGGCCTGATCGCGAAGCACAGCCACCGCCCGTCCTCAGCCCTCTTTTCTGGAGCAGCACCATGACCCTGAAGACCTGGATCGCAGCCAGCACCCTGCTGCTGGCCGCCACGGCCAGCTTGGCGCAAGACAAGGTCGTCTACCACGTCGACAACGCCGTCGCCCAGGGCTTGAAAGGCTTGCGCAACCTGCGCAACCACATCGACACCGACCCGACGGCCAGGATCACGGTCGTCACCCATGCCGAGGGCGTGGACATGCTGATGGAGGGTGCGAAGGCCGCCAACGGCACCGACTATGCGCCGCTCATCTCGGCACTCAAAGCCCGCGGCGTGAGCTTCGAGATCTGCGAGATCACGCTGAAGAACCGGGGCCTGAAGAAGGACCAGTTCATCCAGGAAGCCGACTTCACGCCTTCGGGCGTGGTGCGCCTGGCCAAGCTGCAAGGTCAGGGCTACGCCTACATCAAGCCCTGACATGAGCGCCGACAACACCGTTGTCCCGGCCAGCCACCGCATCGGCGCGTACGGATACAGTGATATCCCAACCACCACCAGGACGGTATAGCGTGACTGCCAAGGGCGAAGAAGATCTGGTCTTTGAATCGGCTGCCGAGTTGTTCGGGCTGTTGTCGACGCCGGTGCGGCTGAAGATCATCAGCGCGGTGTGCAACGGTGAGCGCAATGTCACCGAATTGCTCGGGCAGATCGACACCACCCAGCCCAATATGTCGCAGCACCTGGCCACGCTCTACCGCGCTGGCGTGCTGGGCAAGCGGCGTGAAGGCACGCAGATCTTCTACCGTCTGCAAAGCGAGAGGGTGGCCACACTGTGCCGCGCCGTGTGCACCCAGGTGGCCATGGAAATCGACGCCGATGGCAGCCTGCCGGCAGCCGAGCGCCTGACGCGCGGCGTCCATCGCTGAGCGGCTTGCCGAACCCAGACCGAGCGCAGCATGATCAACAAGGGCCACCGTTCTGACTGCTCACGCCGGCTGGCGCTGGCCGGTCTGGCCGGCTCGGTGCTGTCACCCGCGTGGGCCCAGCCCGCGCCGCAAGGCGCAGACTCCGCCGGGCCGCCGCCGCAGGTGGGCAGCCCGCTGGCGCTGCCCGATGTCCTGCTGCTGGATGGCTCGCGCTGGCGTGCCGCCGACGCCGATGGCCAGGTCCTGCTGTTGTACTGGTGGGCCAGTTGGTGCCCGTTCTGCGCCCAGCAGACGCCTGTCATGGACCAGTTCTGGCTGGCCCACAAGGCGCGTGGCTTGAAGATGCTGGGCCTGTCGATCGACCGCCAGGCCGAAGACGCCAGCACCTACCTGGGCAAGCGGGGCTACACCTTCCCAGCCGGCCTGGTCACACCGGCCGTTGCGCGGCTGCTGCCCAAGCCCAAGGGCCTGCCGGTGACCCTCGTACGGGGTCGCGATGGCCGGGTGCTGGCGCTGGAGACGGGGCAGTTGTTCCCGGAAGACATCGAGCAGTTCGCGCGGTTTCTTTGAGCCTGGCTGTCATCAGCGCGTGCCGCGTCACGTCGAAGCTAGGGGTTGCGCCAGGCGCGCCCCGAAACTAGGATTTTTCTCCGCCGCTGGAGCAAGACGGCACTTCTTCTGACACCTGCGAGGAGACGACCATGGCTGCAACATCCCAAGCAACCCACTCCACCTTCCGCGGCGCACGGGGCTGGGCCTGCGCGGCGCTGATGCTGGCGCTGCCGGCGGTTCAGGTTCTGGCGGCGCCGGCAGCGGAGAATCCGCCCGTGGCGTCACTGTGCGGCCTGGGCGCCGGCGACACCGCAGCGACCTGCTTGTTCACGGCAAACGCAGCGGGGCTGCCCATTTCCGCCCGCACGGAGTTTCCCGACGAATTCGATGCTGCGGGCAACAACCCGGACCCCTTGAATACGGCGGAGCATGAGTTGTTCCACGCCATCGGTTTCACCGTCGCCTACAACCTGTTCTCGGCCAAGCTCATCGCCACCCCAGGGGCCGGCGCCGGCGGCATTCCGGTGGGTTCCCGGTCCTTTTCGACCAACGGCCTGGCCAACGGCATCCTGATGGTCCTGACGCCTGCGGCCCAAGGCACCCATGCCGACCCGGCGGCGACGGGTGCGGCGCCCTGGCCGGCGACGACCTACAACCAGAACAACGACATCATGCAGCCGAGTCAGGTGGTGGGCAACGTGCTGAACGCCAAGGACATGGCGGTGCTGAACAGTGCCTTTGCTTGGGCTGCCACCGGCATCCAGATCAACGTCGTGAATGTCGGCGGCACGCTGGACGCAGCCGACATGCTGATCATGAACAATGCCGTCGCAGCCGTGAACGCGTTCTGGCCGGCCGTGGGGGGCAGCCCGGTGTTCACCTGGAGCGTTGCCGAAGTGCCCGAGCCGTCCACCTGGGCCTGCATGCTGATCGGCATCGCCGTTGTCGGCGTGTCGCTCCGGCGGGGTGCCCGGATCGGCGCGCCGGGGTGAACCGGTCGCTGCCCTGTGCCTGAGCACCCGCGCAGGTCGTTCCTTGCCGCGATGCTGGGCCTGATCACGGTGGCTGCCTTGGCCAGGGACCTCCCGCCAGCCACCGTGGCCGAATTACTGGCGGCGGTCAACGGCGCCGACCCGGGCGCCCGCTTGAGCGCCACGCGCGAGTTGTTCCTGCGCGGACCGTCCATCGTTGGGCAACTGGAGTCGGCCGGCGCGCTGGCCATGGGCACGTTGTCGCCGCCGCGCGGGGACGTGGTCTACAGCCTCCTGAAGGGCGAACTGAGCACAGCCAACGCGGCGCCCGCGACGTTCGGCCTGCATGTCGAAGCGGGCACCACCACGCAGGATGTCGAACGGATGGGCCGGGCTCACGGTTTCCGCCTGCTCCCGGCGGCTGTATGCCGGCCGAATCAGTCACCGAGCTGCTATGTCCAGCTCGTGCCCGGCCGGCGCCTGGCCGATGTGCTGCGGGATATCCTGACGACCGAGGCCCAGGTCAGAACCGTCAATCTGAATCACGTCGAACGCTGACGGAGGCTGCGTGGCAGTGCCACGCCCACGGCGCGGGGCCGGCCGCCGGGCCTGCGGCCAATCGGCGGCGCCACGTCGGCCAGCGTCATGCCATCGAGTTCGGCGAAGTAGGCCGCCAGCGCCTTGTGCAGCAGGTGCTTCAGGCGGCAGTTCGGGGTCAGCGTGCAGGTGTCGGTGGTGGCGTCGAAACACTCGACCAGGCGGAAGTCGGTTTCGGATGCGCGCAACACGTCACCGATGCCGATGCTGGCGGGCGGCTTGCTCAGCCGGATGCCGCCGCCGCGTCCGCGCGTGGTCTCGAGCATGCCTTGACGGGCCAGGTCATTGACGATCTTCATCAGGTGGTTCTTCGACAACTGCAGGGTCTGCGCCAGCTCGGCGATGGTCAGCAGCCGTTCGCTCTGGTCGGCGCAGCACATCAGCAGGCGCAGCGTGTAGTCGGTGTAGTCGGACAGTCGCATGCAGAAGCCACCTTGGAAGATGCACAAGTACGGTTGAGATGGCCGCGCCGCGCACCGCGCAACGACGCGATCAATGACCTGCCGCTCGAGGCGGACCCGCCTGCGCGGCTTGTTGACCTGCCTCAAATGACCCCTTGCGAGGCCAGCGCAATATAGATGCATATTACATACATCTTTTGACAGGGAGCACCTCATGTCCTTCCCCTTCAGGACCCTGAGCGGACGCGCTACTGTCGCTTCCAGTCTGGCCGCCCTGGCCTTCGGCGCCATGGCCGGCGCACGCATCGCGGGCGACTTCGGCCCGCCGCAGGGCACACCCATCCGCGCCGTGCTGACCAGCCCGCCCAAGGTGCCGCCGCCGACGAATCGAAGCAAGCCGGCCAAGGTCATCGTCGAACTCGAGGTGGTCGAGAAGGAGATGCAGATCTCCGAGGGCGTGAACTACACCTTCTGGACTTTCGGCGGCACGACGCCGGGCAGCTTCATCCGGGTGCGCCAGGGCGACACGGTGGAGTTCCACCTGAAGAACCACCCCAGCAGCAAGATGCCGCACAACATCGATCTGCATGGCGTCACCGGCCCGGGTGGCGGCGCGGCCAGCAGCTTCACCGCGCCCGGCCACGAGTCGCAGTTCAGCTTCAAGGCGCTCAACGAAGGGATCTACGTCTACCACTGCGCCACCGCGCCGGTGGGCATGCACGTGGCCAATGGCATGTACGGGCTGATCCTGGTCGAGCCGCCGCAGGGCCTGCCCCAGGTCGACCACGAGTACTACGTGATGCAGGGCGATTTCTACACGGCCGGCAAGTACCGCGAGAAGGGGCTGCAAGCTTTCGACATGGAGAAGGCCATCGACGAGAGGCCCACCTATGTCCTGTTCAACGGCGCAGAGGGATCGATGACCGGCGACAAGGCGATCACCGCCAAGGTCGGCGAAACGGTCCGCCTGTACGTCGGCAACGGCGGGCCCAACCTGGTGAGCAGCTTCCACGTCATCGGTGCCATCTTCGACGAGGTGCGCTACGAAGGCGGCAGCAACGTGCAGAAGAACGTGCAGACCACGCTGATCCCGGCCGGTGGTGCCGTGGTCGTGAAGTTCCAGGCCAAGGTGCCGGGCAGCTACGTGCTGGTCGATCACTCGATCTTCCGGGCCTTCAACAAGGGCGCGCTGGCGATCATGAAGATCACCGGGCCCGAGGACAAGACCATCTACTCGGGCAAGGAACTCGACTCGGTCTACCTCGGCGACCGTTCGCAGCCCAACATGGATGCGGTGACGACGGCCACCCGCGCCGCCGCCAGCGGCACGCTGACCCAGCAGGACCAGGTGCAGGCCGGACTGGCCCTGTTCGCCGGCACCTGCTCGGTCTGCCACCAGGCCAATGGCGCGGGGCTGGCCGGCGTGTTCCCGCCGCTGGCCAAGTCGGACTTCCTGGCCGCCGACGCGAGGCGCGCCATCGATGTGGTGTTGCACGGCCTGACCGGCAAGATCACCGTCAATGGCCGCGAATACAACTCGGTGATGCCGCCGATGAACCAGCTCAACGACGACGAGGTGGCCAACATCCTGACCTACGTGCTGAACAGCTTCGGCAACAGCGGCGGCCGCATCCTCACCGAAGACGTGAAGAAGGCGCGCGCCCCCCAGAGCGCCGCCGCAGCGGCGCCGGCGCACTGAGAACGGTTTCCGGTGCCATGCCGCTGCGCTCGGCGATCTGCCAGGCCGTGACGCTGCTGGGCATCAGCCTGCCAGCGGCTGCCGTCGCGGCCGGGCCCGATTACGTCGCCGTGCCAGCCGGCACGCTGGCCAGCGTGCTGGCCAGCGACGCAGACCCGGCACCGCTGCAGGTGCCGGCCTTGGCGATGCGCGTGTCGCCCGTCACGCAAGGCGAGTTCCGGCGCTTCGTGCAGGTGCAACCGCAGTGGCGCCGCGACCGCGTCGCGCGCACCTTCGCCGGCGCCGGCTATCTGCAGAACTGGGCCACGGCCGTCAGCCTGAAGGACGGGGTCACCGACGCGCAAGCCGTGACCCATGTCAGCTGGTTCGCGGCGCAGGCCTACTGCGAAGCGGAAGGCGCCCGCCTGCCCAGCTGGACCGAATGGGAATACGTGGCCGCGGCCGACGCCACGCGGCCCGATGCCCGCAGCGACCCCGCCTGGCTGGCGCGCATCCTGGGCTGGTATTCACGTCCGGCCAGCGAGGCCCTGCCTGCCGTGGGCGGCGAGCCCAACTTCTACGGGGTGCGCGACCTGCACGGCCTGGTTTGGGAATGGGTCGACGACTTCAACGCCTTGCTCGTCAATGCCGATAGCCGCAGCGCCGACGACCCCGACAAACTCAAGTTCTGCGGCGCCGGCGCCATCAACCTGCAGGACAAGCAGAACTACGCGGTGCTGATGCGCATCGCGCTGCTGTCCTCCCTCAACGCATCGGACAGCACCAGCAGCCTCGGTTTTCGCTGCGTGCGCCCGGCCAGCAAGGACGCACCATGAAGCTGCTCAAATCCCTGCGCGATGTCGCCTTCGCCCTGCTCGCCAGCGCGGCCGGCGCCGCCGCACCGGCGGCACCAGCGGCAGCACCCCTGCCGGGTGACTCGGTCTACCAGCTGGATGTCACCCTGACCGACCAACAAGGCCGCGAACAGAAACTGGCGTCCCACCGGGGCCAGACGATGCTGGTCAGCATGTTCTACACCTCGTGCCAGTTCGTCTGCCCGATGCTGGTCGAGGCCCTGAACGACACCCAGGCGAAACTCAAGCCCGAGGAACGCGCCAGGCTTTCGGTACTGATGGTCAGCTTCGACCCCGAACACGACACGGTGGCGGTGCTCAAGCGCACGGCCGAACAGCGCGAACTCGACCCCGCCCACTGGACCCTGGCCCGTACCGATGCCCAGAGCGTGCGCAAGCTGGCCGCGGTGCTGGGCATCCAGTACCGCGCCCTGGCCAACGGCGACTTCAACCACACCACGGCCTTGATCCTGCTGGACGAGAACGGCCGCATCGCCGCTCGCAGCACGCAACTGGGCAATGCGGAGCCTGGCTTCGTGAAGCGGGTTGCGGCGACCCTGCAACGGACCCCGGCGCTCACGCGCTGAGCGCGGCGGCCCGCTGGGGGCGGCGCGTCGCCGAGCGCTTGGCGCCCTGCGTCAGAGTGCCGCCAGCACGCGCTGGCGCAGGCCGTCGAAGCCGTCCTCGATGAAGTCGTAGGGCCTGTTCGGGTTCGGGTCGGGCGGGCCGGCGGGGCCCCACTCGTCAGGCCGCCTGACGAAGGCCGTGCGCATGCCGGCGTCTTGCGCGGCGTTGAGGTCGAAGTTGTGGCAAGCCACCATCAAGATCGCCTGCGGCGGCAGGTTCAGCCATCGCGCTGCGGTCTGGTAGGCCTCGGCGTTGGGCTTGTAGACGCCGATCATCTCGCACGAAACGATCGCGTCCCAGCTGATGCCATTGCGGCGCGAGACGTTCATCACCAGCGCCGTCGGCAACATCGTGAACGACACCACGGGCAGGCGCTGGCGCAGTGCGGCGAGCGCCGGCGCGAAGTCGGGCCAGGCGTCGAGCTGGTGCCAGGTGCGCCAGAGTTCGTCGCGCTCGACCGCCGTGACCAGCTCCAGGTCAAACTCGGCCAGTGTCTCGTCGAGCACGCGCCGGTGCACGTCGTCCATGTGGAAGGCCGGATGCACCTGGCCGACGATGTGCTTCATCGTGCGCCGCCGCCAGTCGTTGGCCATCGCATGCCAGTCACGTTCGATGCCGTGCCGCGAGCCTGTGCGGTGCAGGGCGCGCACGAGTCCGCCGTACCAGTCGAGTACCGTGCCGCCCGTGTCGAAGGCCAGTGCCTGGATGTTCATGCCGATCAGCCTTTGAGTCTTGCGTTCTGCGGGAACATCGCCCGCTTCGCCTCGTCATCCAGCTCGGCCTTGAAGGCGTAGCGGTCCTTCAGCGCAGCAGCGCGCAGCGCGGCAGGCCGCTCGTTGACCGCGTCCATCAACCGCTTGACGTGGGGCAATTGCGCCCAGGCTTCGGCGCCCAGCGCAAAGGGCACGGCCCGCGCCCAGCCCCACACGGCCATGTCCAGCAGCGTGTAGTGCCCGCTGACCATCCAGGGTCGGTCTGCCAGGTGGGTGTCGAGGATCTGCCAATGCCGCCAGGCTTCGAAGTCATAGCGATTCAGCGCGTAGGGGTTGGGTTCGGGCGCGTAGTGCTTGAAGTGCACGCATTGGCCGGTGTAAGGCCCGATGCCGGAAGCCGCGAACATCAGCCACGACAGCATGGACCCGCGGTCCTCGGGCGCGGGCAGGAACTGGCCTGTCTTCTCTGCGAGATACAGCAGGATCGCATTGCTGTCGAAGACCGTCGTCGCCCCGTCGACGATCACCGGCACCTTGGCGTTGGGATTCAGGGCGGTGAAGGCAACGGCATGCTGCTCGCCTTTGCGCGTGTCCACCGGCAGGGCCTCGTAAGGCAGACCCGACTCTTCCAGGAAGAGGGCCACTTTCATGGGGTTGGGTGCGAGCGAGTAGTAGAACTTCAGCATGGCGTGGGCTGTGTGGGTGGCTGCGGACACAGCGATTCTGGTGCCTGCACCAGCAGCTGCGCCACCCGACTGCTGAAGTTCGCAGGCCCAGCGCAGCCAGGGCGGGGGCTGCGCAACCTTCACCGCGCTGACACGCGGCCTTCATGGCCAGGTAATGAAGGCGGCCCACCATCAGCCACATGAACGTCCTGGCATCACTCTCAACGAACCGCCCGCCCGAGATTCCTCCCGTTGCGACGGCCCCAACCCGCCTGCAGGCGGTTTGGGCCACCAGCGCCGAAGAGGTGCGTGAGGCCCAGCGGCTGCGCTACCGCGTGTTTGCCGAAGAAATGGGTGCTCGCCTGAGCCCGCTTCCCGGTACGCCGGCTGGATTCGACGTCGATGCTTTCGACGACCACTGCGAACACCTGCTGGTGCGCACGCAGGACAGCGACGACGCGCCCTCGCAGGTGGTGGGCACCTACCGCGTCCTGACACCGGCTGCGGCCCGGCGAGCCGGTGGCTTGTACAGCGACCGCGAATTCGAATTGACCGGCATCGATGCACTGCGTCCCCGCATCGCCGAATTGGGCAGGTCTTGCACAGACGCCGAGTTTCGCAACGGCGGTGTGATCATGATGTTGTGGGCCGCACTCGCCGCGTTCATGCTTCGCAACGGCCTGGACATCACGGTGGGCTGCGCCAGCATCACGATGCAGGATGGCGGCCACAGTGCCGCCAGCCTGTGGAACAAGCTGCGCGAACAGCATCTGGCCGGTCCGGAGTTGATCGCCACGCCCCACCTGCCGCTGCCCATAGCGCAACTGCGTGGCGACCTGGATGTGGAGCCGCCGGCGCTGATCAAGGGTTATTTGCGCTGCGGCGGCAAGGTACTCGGTCCGCCCGCCTGGGATCCGGAGTTCCAGACCGCCGATCTGCCGATGATGATGAAGTTGGCCGAGTTGCCGGCTTCCTACCGCCGCCGCTTCATCGGTGCTTGACCCCTGGGCGCGCCGCCGGGCGGCCACCGCGTACGCGTGAGCGGATGGGCGCCGATCCCTGTCGGCTGGCGTGAACCCCTCGGGCTCGATCAAGGCGGGTCGAACAGAAACCTGCCGGTCGACCCGACGATGATGCCCGCGACCAGCTGTCGCGCACCGTTTCGCGGCACGAGTCACCGCTAGGTGGTGCCGGGCAGCATCTCAACGGCCTGTCTGACCAGGGCGCCCGCCCGCGACGGGCAAAAGCGCAAAAGGGCAAAAGGGCCAGCGACCGAGCGCCCTTGACGCGCTCAGCGTCACGCGGCCGGTATCCCGAGCGGTATCCTGGGTCCCCCCCCGCGTCAGAATAGTTGCCGCCTCTATAGAACAACACCGGGGGCGGCG
>JBBAPI010000011.1:0-141917 GCA_040400915.1 Rubrivivax sp. | reverse complement strand
AGGGCCTGCGCATGAAGCTCGCCAGCCGCCTGGATTTCATCGAGCCCTTCTGGGTCATGGAATGCGCCAAGGCCGCCGATCTGCTGGCGCAAAGCGCCGAATGCGACCCCGCCCTGGGTGGCGAGCCGATGATCTTCATGAATATCGGCGAACCCGATTTCACGGCCGTGCCCGGCGTGCAGCAGGCGGCGGCGGCCTGCCTGGCGGCGGGCCGCACGCAGTACACCCACGCCACCGGCCTGCCCGCGCTGCGCCGCAGCATCGCGGACTGGTACGGCACGCGCTTCGGTGTCGAGGTGGCGCCCGAACGCATCGTCGTCACGGCCGGCGCGTCGGCGGCCTTGCAACTCATCTGCCTGGCGCTGTTCGAGCCCGGCGACGAGGTGCTGATGCCCGACCCCAGCTACCCCTGCAACCGCCATTTCGTGGCCGCGGTGGGCGCCACGGCCAAGCTGTTGCCGGCGTCGGCGGCAGCGCGGTTTCAGCTGGAAGCGGCCTCGGTGGCGGCGAACTGGAACCCGCGCACGCGCGGCGTGCTGCTGGCTTCGCCGAGCAACCCGACGGGTACCTCCATCGCCCACGGCGAGATGGCGGCCATCGCGCAGACCGTGCATGAACGCGGCGGCGTGACCATCGTCGACGAGATCTACCTCGGCCTGAGCTACGACGAGGCCTACGGCCACAGCGCGCTGGCGCTGGACGGTGGCCGGCCCGGCGGCCTGGGTGCCGGACTCATCAGCATCAACAGCTTCAGCAAGTACTTCGGCATGACCGGCTGGCGGCTGGGCTGGATGGTGGTGCCCCCCGAACTGGTGGCCCCGGTCGAGAAGCTGGCGCAGAACCTCTACATTTGCCCCAGCACGCTGGCCCAGCGCGCGGCACTGGCCTGCTTCGAACCCGTGGCCATCTCCGAGTACGAACGCCGCCGCGAGGAATTTCGCCGCCGCCGCGACTTCATCGTGCCGGCGCTGCGGGCGATGGGGCTGCCGGTGCCCGTCGAGCCCGACGGCGCCTTCTACGTCTGGTTCGACTGCTCGAACTTCAGCCCGGACAGCTGGGACTTCTGCCTGGCCCTGATGCACGGCGCCCATGTGGCGCTGACCCCGGGCCGCGATTTCGGGCCGGCGCAGGCCGGGCGCTTCGTGCGCCTGTCTTTCGCCTGTTCGATGCCGCAGTTGCAGGCCGCAGCCGAGCGCATGGCGCGTGAACTGAAGACCTGGCCGCCGTGCGCCCTGGGCTGCTGACGCTGCGCGCCGACGCGGGTGGGCGGATCGCATAATCAGCCGCAGCGATGTCCGCCCTGACCCCACACCCCCCGCCCGACCTCTTCCGCCACACGGTGCGCGTGTACTGGGAAGACACCGACGCCGGCGGCGTGGTGTTCTACGCCAACTACCTGAAATTCTTCGAGCGGGCGCGCACGGAATGGCTGCGCCACCTGGGCGTCGGCCAGCAGGCGCTGCGCGCGGAAACCGGCGCCCTGTTCGTGGTCACCGACACCGCCGTTCGCTACCGCGCGCCGGCGCGGCTGGACGACGAGCTGAGCGTCACCGTGCAGCTGGTCGAACGCGGCGCGGCGTCGATGAAGATCAGCCAGACCGCCTGGCGCGGTGACACGCTGCTGGCCGAAGGCGACATCCGCATCGGCTGTGTCGACGAGCTCAGCTTCCGCCCGCGCCGCATCCCGAACGCCGTGATTGCCACCCTCAGATGAACCAAGACCTCTCGATCACCGCCCTGGTGCTGCAAGCCAGTCTCGTGGTGCAGCTCGTCATGGCCGGGCTGGCCCTCACGTCCTTCACCAGCTGGACCGTGATCTTCGGCAAGGTCTTCGGCCTGCGCCGGGTGCGCGCCAGCAACGACGAATTCGAGCGCGAATTCTGGTCAGGCCGCAGCCTGACCGAGCTGAACGCAGCGGTCGGCCAGAAGAGCGCCACGGCGCCGCTGGAACGCATCTTCGCCAGCGGCATGCGCGAATTCCTGAAGCTGCGCGAAAAGCGCCTGGATGCGGGCGCGCAACTCGACGGCGCGCGGCGTGCCATGCGGGCCAGCTACCAGCGTGAGCTGGATGTCATCGAAAGCAACCTGAGCTTCCTGGCCAGCGTCGGTTCGGTCAGCCCCTATGTCGGCCTGTTCGGCACGGTGTGGGGCATCATGCATGCCTTCGTCGGCTTGGGCAACATGACGCAGGTCACGCTGGCCACGGTGGCGCCGGGTATCGCCGAAGCGCTGGTGGCCACGGCCATCGGCCTCTTCGCGGCCATCCCGGCGGTGGTGGCCTACAACCGCTTCGCGCGCGACATCGACCGCATCGCCATCCAGCTGGAAACCTTCATCGAGGAATTCAGCAACATCCTGCAGCGCAATGCCGGCACGTCCACGCCCGGCACCACCGCCATCAACCCGGGAACGCGCTGATGCCCGCCGTCGCCAGCCGCGGTCAGCGCGGGCGCCGCTCGATGAACGAGATCAACATGGTCCCTTTCATCGACGTGATGCTGGTGCTGCTGATCATCTTCATGGTCACCGCGCCGCTGATCACCACCGGCGTGGTCGACCTGCCTTCGGTGGGCCAGAGCGCGCAGCGGCCGAGCAAGGTCATCGAGGTCATCGTCGGCAGCGACGAGAAGCTGCGCCTGCGCGTCGACCAGCAAGACCCGGTGGGCCTGGCGCTGGGCCAGCTGGCGGCCAGCGTGCGCCAGCAGCAGGGCGGCAACGCCGAGGTGCCGGTGGTCATCAGCGCCGACAAGAGCGTGCGCTATGAAAGCGTGGTGCGGGTGATGGACACGCTGCAACGCGCCGGGGTGCGGCGCGTGGGCCTGTCGGTGAAGCAGGGCCCGGCGAACTGAACGCGATGGCTGCGGTCGGCTCGCTGTCGCCTTCTCTTGCGCTGGCGCACGACGCCCTGCTGCCCCGCCCGCCCGGCGGCATGGGCCGCGGCGCCGCACTGGCGCTGCTGGTGCACCTGGGTCTGATCGCCGCACTGACCAAGGCGGTCGACTGGCGCACCCAGCCGCCGCCGCCGGTCAGCGCCGAACTGTGGGCCAACGTGCCGCACAGCGCGCCCCGGGCCGAGGCGCCCGCCGCCGCCCTGCCCCTCACACCGCCGCCTGCGGCACCCGCACCCGCACCCGCACCCGCACCAGCACCAGCACCAGCACCCGCACCGGCGCCCGCGCCAGCGGCGGCCGTGAAGGCGCCCGAGCCCGACATCGCGATCGAAAAGGCGGCGCGGGCGAAAGCCGAGAAGGCCGATCAGGCCGAGAAGGCCGCCTTGGCGAAGAAGCAGGCCGCCGCCGATGCCCTGGCCCTGCGCGAGCGCGCCGCCGCCGCCGACCAAGCAGCCAAGGCCCTGGCCGCGAAGGCAAAGGCCGACAAGGCCCGGGCCGAGCAGCGCAAGGCCGACCAGGCAGCCAAAGCCGCAGCCGAGAAGGAAGCCCGCGAGGCCGCCGCCGAAGACGCGCGGCTGGCCCGGCAACGCGAGGAAAACCTCCAGCGCATGATGGGCCAGGCCGGTGGCGCCACCGGCCGCGGTGGCAGCGCCACGCAGGAGGCAGCGCCGTCTGCCGCCTACGCCGGCCGCGTGGCAGCGCGCATCCGCAGCCAGCTGGTGTTCACCGGCACGGTGCCCGAGACGGCCGAAACCGAAGTGCTGGTGGCGTCCACACCCAGCGGCACCATCGTCAACCCGCGCATCACCAAGTCCAGTGGCCACAAGGACTGGGACGACGCCGTGCTGCGCGCCATCGACAAGACCGGCACGCTGCCGCGCGATGTCGACGGCCGGGTGCCGCGCGAGCTGACGCTGGTCTTTCGCCGGCGTGACCAGTAGCGACCCTCAGCCCGACGCGGGCGTGTAGCGGGCGATGAAAGCACGGTCGATGCGGTCCTTCCAGCGCCAGACCCAGCGGCCCTCGGCCGACCAGCCGCCCCAACTGGCGATGGCCCGCTGCTCACCGCAGGCGATGAGGTTGAGCGCACGGGCCTGCGGCCGGTGCGGCTGCAGCACGCCGCCGGCCAGACGACGCCGCAGGTTCAGCGCCAGCGGCGGCCCGGCGCGCACGGCGTAGACGCCGCTGCGCGGGTGCGGCGGGCCGTCCAGGGTGGCCACGTCGCCCACCGCGAAGACCTCGGGGTGTGACTGGCTTTGCAGCGTCGGGCCGGTCTGCACATAGCCATGCGCGTCCAGCGCCAGGCCGCTGCTGCGCAACCAGGCGGGCGCTTCGGCACCGGTCGCCACCAGCGGCAGGTCACAGGCCAGCCGTGCCCCGCCGGCCAGCACGGCGGCGCGGGCTTCCAGCGCGATGCAGGCCTGGCGGTGCACCGCGATGCCGCGCGCCGCCAGGGCCCGCAGCACGCGGCGCCGCACCGCAAGCGGGTAGCTGGCCAGCGGCTCGGGCCCGCCCGTCAGCAGCGCGACCTGCGAACCCGGCGCCGCGCCGGCCGCGGCCAGGCGGAACTGCAGGGCCAGCGCCAGTTCCACCCCGGCCGCCCCCGCGCCGAGCACGACCACCTTCAAAGGCCGCGCGGCGGCCCGGTCCAGCAGCTGGGGCAGCAGCGACAGGAAGCCGGCCATCGGCCGCACGAAGAGCGCGTGCTCGCGCGCGCCGGGCAGGCGGTCGCGGTCCATCGCGGCACCGGTGTCCAGCGACAGCAAGTCGTAGTCCAGGCTGCGCCCGTCGGCCAGACTGACCCGCCGGTTCGCGGCGTCCAGGTGGACGGCGCTGGCGCCGATGAACAGCGCCCCGGCTGCGGCCGCCAGCGGCCCCAGCGGGATGACGCAAGCCGTGCCGTCGTAGTGCCCGGCGACCAGGCCCGGCACCATGCCCGAGTAGATCTGTTCGGCCTGCGGCGTCACCAGCGTCAGTTCGGTGCCGCGCAGGCGCTCGCGCGCAAAGGCCTGCAACACCTGCAGGTGGGCGTGGCCACCGCCCAGCAGCAGCAGGCGCTGGGCCTTCATCCGGCGTGCCGGCGCCGCATCAGGGCCCCCAGCGCGGCGCGCTGACCGGCGCCGCGCTGTGCAGGCCGCTGTTGTCGGCGTCCAACCCGCCTGCAGCGCGCCAGCTAGCCACGGCGCCAGGCATGAAAGCGCGCCGCCCAGCGCAACAGGCCCTGCGGCGCGTGGGCGCGCTTCCAGGCCCCGGCCGCGTTGCGGTTGGCCTCGGCCATCGTCGGGTAGCTGTGGATGGCGCCGAGGATCTTGTTCAGGCCCAGGCCGTACTTCATCGCCAGCACGTACTCGGCCAGCGCGTCACCGGCCTGCGCGCCGACGATGGTCACGCCCAGGATGCGGTCGCGGCCCGGCACCGTCAGCACCTGCACCCAGCCCTGGGTGCGGCCGTCGGCGATGGCCCGGTCGAGATCGTCCATCGGGTAGCGCGTGACCTCGTGCGCCACGCCCTGGGCCACGGCGTCCTGCAGGTTCAGCCCGACGCGGGCCACCTCGGGCGCGGTGAACGTGCAACAGGGAATGACCCGGTTGTCGACCTTGAAGGCCTTGAAGGCGCCAAACAGGCCATTGATGGCGGCGTAGCCCGCCTGGTGCGCGGCGGTGTGGGTGAACTGCCAGGGCCCGGCCACGTCACCGGCGGCCAGGATGTTGGGGTAGACGGTGCGCAGGGCCTCGTCGGTGACCACGGTGCGCGCCACCGGGATGCCCAACTCTTGCAGCCCGTAGCCTTCCAGGCGCGCCACGCGGCCGACGGCGCACAGCAGTTCGTCGAACGCCAGGGCGCGCTCGCGGCCGCCCTGCGCAGCGACCAGCGTCTTCACGCCGCCCTGCTGCGCGCAGCGCAGCGCCTGGTGGCCGGTGAGCACCGTCACGCCGTCGGCCTCGAGAGCCTGACGCACCAGGGCCGACACATCGGCGTCTTCGCGCAGCAGCAGGCGTTCGGCCTGCTCCACCAGCGTGACCTGCGAACCCAGCCGCGCAAAGGCCTGCGCCAGTTCGCAGCCTATGGGCCCGCCGCCCAGCACCAGCAGGCAGAGCGGCAGTTCGCGCAGGCCCCACAGCGTTTCGCTGGTCAGGCAGCCGACGTCGGCCAGGCCCGGCAGCGGCGGCACGAAGGGGCGTGCCCCGGTGGCGATGACGATGCTGCGCGTGGACAGCAGCTGCTGGCTGCCGTCGGCCGCCGTGATCTGCACATGCCAGGGGTCGACGATACGGGCCTCGCCGAGTTGCACGTCGACGCCCAGCGCGGTGTAGCGGTCCACGGAATCGTGCGGCTCGATGTCGCGCACCACCTGCGCCAGCCGCGCCATCAGCAGCGGGAAATCGACCTGCACCGCGACCGGTGCGATGCCCACCGCGGCGCAGTGCCGCATCTGCTGCGCCACGCTGGCGGCGTGGATCAGCGCCTTGCTGGGCACGCAGCCGGTGTTCAGGCAGTCGCCACCCATCTGGTGGCGCTCGACCAGCGTCACGCTGGCCTTGACGGCCGCCGCCACATAGGCCGTGACCAGGCCCGCCGCACCGGCGCCGATGACCACCAGGTTGCGGTCGTAACGCTTGGGCTTGCGGTGAGCCCACCGGGCATAGACGCGGCGCGCTTTCAGCGCATCCGCCGCCTTCTTGGCGAGCAAGGGAAACAGGCCCAGCAGCACCAGCGAGCCGAACATCGCCGGGCTCAGGATGCCGCGCGCCGATTCCAGCTTCGCCAGTTGCGTGCCGGCATTCACATACACCAGCGTGCCGGCCAGCATGCCGAGCTGGCTGACGCCGTAGAAGGTGGCGGTGCGCATGGCCGTCAGGCCGAAGAGCACGCTCAGCAGGGCCGGCGGGAAGACCGGGATCAGGCGCAGCGTGAACAGGTAGTAGGCGCCGTCGCGGGCGATGCCCTTGTCGACCTCGGCCAGCCGTGCGCCGAAGCGCAGCCGTGCCGCGTCACCCAGCAGGTAGCGCGCGCCCAGGAAGGCCAGCGTGGCGCCGATGGTCGACGCGAAAGACACCACCACCACGCCCAGGCCGAAGCCGAACATCGCGCCGCCGGCCAGCGTCAGCACCGAGCCCACCGGCAGCGCCAGCGCGAACAAGGCGATGTAAAGCGCCGCGTACAGCGCCACCACGCGCACCGGGTCTTCGGCGTAGGCACGGCCCAGTTCGGCCTGTGCCGACTGCAACTGGCCGAAGCTGAAATAGCGCCCGCCGTCCAGCAGGAAGAAGGCCGCCACCGCGATCAGCACAGCCAGCAGCAGCAGCAACTTCTTGCGGTTCTTGGCGATCAGCGGGCGCTCCGGTGGTGACGGGTCATTCTTGCATCGACACCGGGGGCCGGCGGTGGTCTTCGGCAACCAGGTCCCAGCCGAAACGGCTGCGACGGGTTCGGCTCGAACTGAAGGCACTCGGGTCGCGGCGGGCGGTGGGCCAGAGCCCAATGACGGGTCTACGGGTAACCGTTGGCCAAGTTGGCGGACCGGAACCGCCTTGTGCGTTCGCCACCTCTTGTCGATGGCTGCTCAGGCTACCGTGGCCGAGGGGTCGGCTTGGCAGCAACTTTGGATGAGCTGTCGCAACTGCGCGAGATCCATCGGTTTGGCCAAGAAGTCGATCATCCCGGCCGCGGTGTAGGCGGCAAGGTCCTCCGGCAGGACGTTCGCGGTCATGGCGACGATCGGCGTCGTCACCCCCGAACGCCGCAAGGTGTCGGCGGCCTCGTATCCGTCCATCTCCGGCATGTGGATATCCATCAGGATCAGGTCGAAGGGACTGCGCAAAGCTGCAGTGACAGCTTCAAGCCCGTTCGTGGCGATCGAGACCTGGTCGATTCCCAGCACATTGAGCTGCGCGGTCGCAACGATCTGGTTGGTCGGATTGTCTTCTGCCACGAGCACGCGCAGTTTCGCGAAGTCGGTGCGCATGGACGCGGGCACGTCAGCGTCAGGGGCCGGCTCAGCCGCCGGCAGCAGCAGCTCAACCGTGAACCTGGACCCCTTGCCCGGCTCGCTTTCGACGTCTATCCGACCACCCATCATGTCGATCAAGCCCTTGACAATCGCGAGTCCCAGGCCCGTGCCACCGTACTTGCGGGTCGTCGAACGGTCGGCTTGTTCGAACGGTTCGAAGATGCGTCGCAGCTTGGCGGCATCGATCCCCATGCCCGTGTCGCAAACCGCGAAGACGAACTGGCGCGCCTCCTCCTTGGGCTGCACGGTCACGCCGACGCGAACCGACCCGCCTGATGCGGTGAACTTGATGGCGTTGTGAACCAAGTTGGTCAGGATCTGGCGCAAACGCGTGGCGTCGCCGTTCACTGCTTGCGCCAGCTCCGGCCCCATGGGTTGCAGCAGCAGTTCGATCCCGCGCGCTGCCGCGGCGGGCGACAACGCCGCAATCGTGTCCCGCACGAGCCTGTCGACACGCAAGGGCGCAGCGTCGAGATTGAATTTTCCAGCCTCAATCTTGGAGAAGTCGAGCAGGTCATCGATGACCCGCAACAGCAGATCCGAACTGCCGCGGATGACCTCCAGTTGGCGCCGTTGCGCCGGGCTCAGCTCGGTGGACTCGAGCACCTGGATCATGCCGACGACGCCGTTCATCGGCGTGCGAATCTCGTGCGACATCACGGCCAGGAACTCGCTCTTCGCACGACTTGACGCCTGGGCTTGGTCCAGTGCGCCCGCGAGTTCCTCGGTACGCCGTTGTACCCGGCGCTCGAGGGATGATTGGATCTCGCGCCACTTGTCGACCAGGGTGCTGAAAGCCACCATGAGGCGACCGATTTCATCGGCGTGGTCCCACCGCACCCCCAGCGTCGAGTTTGGGTCCGCAGCCCATGCGTTCGCGGTCTGCGCCAACTCCTCGAGCTTGCCCGTGAACGCTCGCCCCACATAGCGCGTGGCGGCGAATACCAGCAGCAGTGCCAGCGACGCGAGCACGGCGTAGACCACCGCGATCCCTGTCAGGAGGCGGAACGGTGATCCCGCTGTCTTGCCTAAGGTGACCGTCAGCGTGGTGTCGCCCTCGGCGTTGCTGGCCATCGAACTGTGGATCGACTGCCGCGTCGCCACTTCGCTGGCCTTGCAGGGTGTCGACCACAACACCTGCTCGCCCAGGCTGATGGTCAGGCAATCGGTCGGTGTCAGCCCGCTCATCACGGGTTGCAGGAGCTCGCCGACGTCGACGCTGGACACCAGCACCCCTTCGTACGCCGAAGCGGGTGGGTAGTAGACCGGAACGGCCATCAGCAGGCGCGTCCGACCCAGGACTTCGTGAAATTTGAACTGCGTCCTGCCCTTCTCGAGGGCCGCCGTCGCGCTCTGCTTCTCGGTCGGCGTGATGGGTGAGTCGGCCCCGGTGCGTCCGAAAACGATGAGATTCGAATCGAGCAGGACCAGCTCCGTCGTGATGCCGAGCGGCGCGCGATAGTCGCGCAGTGTGGGGAACAGGTACATCTCGCGTCCCGTCGAGTCGACGAACGCATTGACAAGGAAGCTGTTGGCGGCCAACTGATCGATGCTCGCCATCAGGGTCGTGATGCGAAAGCGCGTGCTTTCATCCGCGCGCTCCAGGCTGCTGCGGTCGCGCGACGCGTTGTTCGATCGCTCCTGGAAGTAGAACAGTGGAAAAGCGATCAGCGCGATCACCAGCAGCAGCAGGATAGACGTGCCTAGGCTGATCGCGGTCAGCCGATTCAGAACGCTGCGGTTGCGCCAGCCGCGCAATCGCCGGATGGGGTGTAGCCACATCGAACGCGACGCACCGGCCTTGGACATTCAGCGTTGCGCCAATCTGACCGGTTCCAAGGCGCCATCCCGTGCGTAGCGGCAGGTCACGACCATTTTCTCGTCCAGCGCCTCGTGCGACTGCGTCGTGAACGGTTGCCGGTACTGGCGCATCAGGCCTTGATGCGGTCCCACGCGTTCCAGCGCGTCGCGCACGGCGGGTCGCGCCGTGGTGCCTGCCAGGTTGACGGCACGGGCCAGGATGTGGGTCAAGTCGTAGGCGTGGGCCACGCCGACCGGCGAGGCGATGCTGCGCTCGCCCTGGCTGCCGAAAAGACGATTGTGGGCGCCGACGACGCGCATGGCGGCGCTGGACCGGTCCCCAATGAAGGAATAGGTCTGAATGACCGCAAAGTCGAGTTCGAAGAAACCTGGGCCGACCATCTTGGGCAAGTCGCCGCCGGTCACGCCCCAGTGGCTGGCCACGGGCAAGCGCTCGCGACCCGGCAGCGTCAGCATGACCTTCAGCACGACGGCCGCCTCTGCCGCATTGGCGGTCAGCAGCAGGCCTTGCGCGCCCGCTTGCGCCAGGGCCTTGACCTTGGCAGCCATCGAATCTTCGCGATCGTCCCAATTGATCCACTGCGTACCGACGATGGATTGCTGCGGTCGTCGCACCAGCGCGCGTTCGGCGGCCTGTTTCGTGCCGCGCCCCCAGCTGGTGTTGAGCATCAACAGCCCGGTGCGCTTCACGCCTTGCCGCATCAGGTGGTCGAGCATCACCGGCGCGGCCCAGCTGTCGCGCAGCGACAGGCGGAACACGTAGTTCGGGCGCTGGCCGTTGTCGATGATCGCGTCGGCGGCGGCCCAGGGGTTGAGCAGCGGGATTTGTTGGGCGCTGATCACGGGCAAGACCTCCAGCACCGTGGGGCTGTAGCGACCGCAATAAACGGCCACCAGATCCGGCATGGCGGCGAACTCGTTCAGGTTGGCGACGCTGCGCGCTGGAACCGTATGGTTCGGGCGCTCGACCAGTTGCAGCGGTCGCCCCTTGAGCACACCGCCCGCACCGTTGATCTCCTCCAGTGCGATCAGGATGCCCTGCTTGATCGCCTCGGCCGACGTGCTGCCGGCGTGGCCCAATTCGCCATCGAGACCGATCAACACCGGCAAACCGTTCACCGGCGCACCCCTTGCACGAGACGCGGTCGACGCTGCCGGCCCCAACATGCAAGCTGCCGCTCCTCGGGCAAGCGACTTCAGCGCGCGACGGCGAGTCTGAGCGTTTGCATTCTTCTCATACTTCATGAGGTCGTAACGCGGCGTGTCTATGCCATTCGGCACGATGCAGATTATCTGATTCACAGAATCATAACAACCGGCGGCGCGTCACTGAACTGCCAGGCTGAGGCAGATCTCTGCGAGATGCAGTGCGCCCGATCGCGGCTTTCGAAGGGCCCTTGAGGGTCCAAATGCATCATTCGCGAGTGGCGGTTTACCGGCAGCTGACCTTCAATGCCGGCCTTCTGGCGATGAATCCTAAGGCTCGTCGATCAACGCTGATCAGCGATTTCCCAGGCTGTGCGGTAGCCCCCGATGCGCTGCACGTGGCTCAGCAAGGCCTTGAAAAACGGATGGGCGCTGAGCGTGGACGAGTCGCCGACGAGGAGCAACTTGCGGCGGGCGCGGGTCATGCCGACGTTCATGCGCCGGATATCGGAGAGGAAACCGATGTCGCCAGAGCTGTTGCTGCGCGTCAGCGAAATCGCAATGATGTCGCGCTCCTGGCCCTGAAACGAATCGACGGTGCCCACGCTGAGCAGGCGCTGCTGCAAGAGACCGCCCAGCCGTTCGTTGCCCTCGATGGCGTCCTTCAAATAGTTGATCTGGGCGCGGTAAGGGGCAATCACGCCGATGGTGAGCAGGTCCTGCTCGTGTGCGGCGGGGTCGTAGGGCTCCAGGAGTTGGGTCAGGCGCTGCAGCAGCAGATCCGCTTCTTCGGGGTTCGCCGTGGACCGGCTTTCGGAGATGGTGACCTCGAGAAAACCGAAACCGGCGGTGTCGAGGAACTCCACGGGCAGGTCGGGCGCAAAGTTCAGGTCGTAGGCAGTCAGGCCGGCGTCGCGCACGCTCTGATGCGCTTGCAGTTGACCGCCGTAGAACTGCGTGGAACTGAATGCCATGATCTGCTGGTGCATGCGGTACTGCAGCGTGAGCATGCGGGCGGTGGCTGGCTGCCGCTGGATGCACTTCTCGAACAGGGTGACGCGCAGGCCTTCGCGGGCGGCTTTTTCGCTTTTCACCGTCGGCGGTAGCTGGTGGTGGTCGCCGGCCAGTATCACGCGATGGCCCTTGGCAATCGGAATCCAGCAGCCTGGCTCCAGCGCTTGTGCGGCTTCGTCGATGAAGACGGTGTCGAAGGGCAAGTGACGGATGTTCCGGTTGCTGGCGCCCACCAGCGTGCAGGTGATGATCTGCACCGACTCGAGCACCTGTTCAGTGATGTAACGCTCCAGATCGTCGGCCTGCTGAAACAACTGCCGCGCTTCTTCTCTCAACAGCCGGCGCTGCTGCCGCTCCTCATAGCCGGTGGTGCGCAGGGGTTGACTGGCGCTTGCGCGGTGTTGGTCGGCGGTGAGGCGCATCGCGCGCATCGGGCTGTAGCTCGGGTGGGCCATCACCTGCGCATCCAGGGTGTGCGCCAGCAGCAGGTCCGACACGCGGCTGGGGTTGCCCAGGCGGATGACGCTGACGCCGCGCTCAGCCAGCTTTTCGGTGAGCAGATCCACGGCCGTGTTCGAGGGTGCGCACACCAGCACGCGCCGCTCGCGGCGTATGGTTTCCAGGATGGCCTGCACCAGCGCGGTGGTCTTGCCCGTGCCGGGAGGGCCATGGATGATGGCGACATCCTGTGCCGCCATCACATGGCGCACGGCCGCCAGCTGAGGATCGTTGAGCGGGTTGGGGTAGAACAGATCGTCGAGAGCGCCAGGCGCGTCAACGGGGGGCGCACGAAAGCGGGCCTGCCTGGCGCCCAGCAGCACGTCGCGCAGATCGGCCAACCGGTTGCCGCGGGCGCTGATCACTTCGCCCAGGGCGTGGTCCATTTCGCGGTAACTCACCTCATCGAAGGTGAGGTCGATGCCCAGTCTGCCGCCGCCCTCCACCCAGTCTGGAAGTTCTTCCTTCGTGGTGCTCAGTTGCAGCTTGTTGCGCCGCACGCTGGTCACGACACCATTGAGCGTGGGCGGCTCGCTCGAGTGGGCCGGTGCCGCGCCAAACAGCGAGGCGTTCTTGCCAACCTGGAACAGGTGCAGGCCCTGCTGGCCTGCGGGGCGTTCGAGTTCCAGCACCAACTTGCCGCCAAAGCCGACGTCTTCCTGGTTGATGGTGACGGGGAACCAAGTCAAGCCGCGCCGCTGCCGCTCGGGGATGCTGGCCTTGGCATTCTTGAGCTTGAATTGCGTCAGGTCTTCCTTTTGCTCCAACCGCATCAGGGCATGCACGCGACGCAGTTCTTCAAGGATGCTGGTCGTGGTGGGTCTGGGGTCGGAGTCGGAGTCGGAATCGGAATCGGCCAAGGGACTACAGATCACGGTAGCGGTACACGGGTTGGGTTTCCACTTTTGCCCTGCAAGGGCAAGCCATCACGACCCCGTTGCTGGGGGCTGCATGCACGACACGGTACGGTGTTGTGCTCACCGCCAGACACCGTGCGCCAGCGTGGACGCGGGATCGGACGGGTTGGGGCATTTCACGGTGGTCTCAGTCAGCGTACCCCGGCAATTGGCGGTCGACCACGCGCATCATGGCCTCGAAGAACAGGCGCTCGCGCTCGCCGCGCGGATGGCGATCATCGGCGCCGGGTGTCAGCACGCGGTGGATGACTTCCTCGCTGAGGATGTTCAGCGGCTGCCCGGTGGACATCGCCAGCACCTGGGTGCGACAGGCACGCTCCAGCTTGTAAAGGCGCCGATAGGCCTCCGCGACGCTGCGCCCGATGGTCACGACGCCATGGTTCTTCATGAACAGGATGGTCTTGTTGCCCATCAACGCGGCCAGACGTTCGCCTTCCTGCACCGTGGCGGCCAGACCCGTGTAGCTGTCGTCGTAGGCGATCTGGCCATGGAAAAAGGCTGCGGTCTGCGTCGCCGGCACGAGGCGATTGTTCTGCAGCATGTTCAGCGCCAGCGCCCACGTCTGGTGGGTGTGCAGGACGACGCGCGCGCCGCACAGGCGGTGCAGCGGGGCGTGGATGCACTGCGCGGAAAGCTCGACCACGCCCTGCCCCTCCAAGGTGCGCCCGTTCTCGTCGAAGACCATCAGGTCGCTGGCGCGCGCCTCTGACCAGTGCCGGCCGAAGGGCAGGATCAGGTACTGGCCAGGCCGCCCGGGTAGCTCGACCGTGAAATGGTTGTCGATGCCCTCGTCCAGTTCGTGCAGCACCGCCATGCGCAGCGCCGCAGCGAGATGGACGCGGGCCTCCGCGCTGGGGTCGGTGTGGGGTGCGCTGTGCAAGGTGTGGATGGTCATGACGGGCTGGGTCCAGGAGGCGCTTCTCTTGATTCTTGCGCATCGCGACCGCCGGCAGGCGCTGCCGCGCCATCGGGCCGGTGCGTCCGCAACCGCCGGGAGCGAGGCTCAGAGCTCGGCGAGAAACGCCATCAGCAGCATGCTGACCTCGGCGGCGCGCTCGCGCTGGATCCAGTGGCCGGCGCCCTCGATCAGGTGGCAGCCGCGCAGTCCGGGCAGCGTGGTCGGGAAGCGCTCGAGCGCGGTCCTTGACGACGGGAAGCTCATCACCCCATCGCGCGAGCCGGCGATGAACATCGACGGCTGGCGGATCGGCGTGCCGCGCCACGGCGCCAGCAGCTCGGTGCTGCGGCGCATGCTGCGGTACCAGTTCAGCGGCGCGCTGAAACCACCCGCACGAAACTCGTTCGCGTAATAGGCCACGTCCTCGGCACCCATCCACGCGGGCAGCACCTCGGGCTCGACGGTGGTGTCCAGAAAACCACCGCCCGGCGGCAGCATGCCGAAGGTGGCCGTGCGGCGGTTGTCGCCCGAGCCGCTGAAGTGGATGCGGCGTATCGTTGCCTCGACATCGCGCTCGAGTTCAGCGACCGCCGCATCGGTCTGGAAGTACTGCATGTAGAAGTTGTGGATGCCCTGCTGCTCGAGCGCGGTCAGCAGGTCGATGCGGCCCGGCGGCGAGTAGGGCACGCTCATGCCGACGACCGCGCGAAAGAGATCGGGCCGCAGAAGTGCAGCGTTCCAGGCTGTTGGCGCGCCCCAATCGTGGCCGACGATGACGGCCTCGCTGGCGCCCAGCGCCTTGACCAAGGCAACGAGGTCACCGACGTGGTGCAGCATCGTGTACTGCTCGGCGCTGGCCGGCTTGTCGGTGCCGCCATAGCCGCGCAGATCCGGTGCCGCGGCGCGGTAGCCCGCCGCCGCGACCGCGGCCATCTGCGCGCGCCACGAGTACCAGCTCTCGGGCCAGCCGTGACAGAACAGCACCAGCGGGCCGCTCCCCTGCAGCGCCACGCGCATGCGGATGTCGTCGAGCTGGATGGTCTGCAACTCGGGGGCGTTCATGGCAGGTCTTTCGTGCGGTCGGCTGGGAGACCAGCATAGCGGCCAGGTGACCCCCGATGCTCGAAAGCTGAAAGGCCAGCCGCTACCGTCTGAGCTTGCGCAGCCGTGTGCCCTTGCGGGTGGGCAGCCGACGACCCTGTGTCTACCCCGGATTCAAGCCTCGTCCTCGGGCTGCAGCGTGCCGTCGGGCGTTGCAGCCAGGGCCGGGTCGTGGGCCTCTGCGCTGTCTACCCGCGGCAGGTGGGCCAGCGTGTTGCGAATGAACTGCTTTTCGTAGTGCCGGTTACGCCGGTGCTTCTTTGCCGACGCCCTTTGGCCCTGGCGCTTGTCGAAGACAAATTCACTCAGGCGGCTGAGTTCGCCGAGGTCGGCGATTTCGTTGGGTGAATTGCGGCGAGACATACAGAAACCGGTGCGTGGGCCAAAAGCTGAACAGGACGGAACCGCAGCAAGTATGGCGCTCAAGCCAGGCTCGCCAGCAACCAACCCGCAGCAGCGATTTGCCCCAGGCTGGCGACCACCGACAAGGCGCGCAGCCACTTGAACCGGCCACGCCGACCCGCGTCCGTGCCTTGTTGGAGAGTCGGCATCTGGCTAGCCCAGCCGCCTCAGCAGCCACGTATCCACAGCCCAGCGCCCCGGCCCCCACAGCAGCAAGCCGACGAGCAGGCTGCCCCAGAACTGGTGCTGCTGCAGCGCGGCCGGTGCGATCTCGGCCAGGCTGATGACGGCCACGGCGTTGACCACCGACAGCCCGGCGGCCGCGAAACGCCCGGCCAGGCCCAGCGCCAGCAGCAGCGACAGGCCCAGTTCGCCCGCCGTGCCCGCTGCGGCGGCGGCAGCCGGTGACAGCAGCGGCACGTGGTATTCGTCGGCGAACAATGCCAGCGTGGTGTCCCAGTCGTGCAGCTTGGTCAGGCCAGCAGCGAAGAAGGCGTGGGCGACGTACAGCCGCGCGGCCAATTGGGCCAGCGGTTGCAAGGCCTCCAGCGCGGCGATGGCCTGAAGCGCGCCGCGCAGCGGTTGGCGCAGGCGCCGGATGAGGGTCATGACGGGGCCTCGGGGGTGTGGGGGACTATGGCCTCGACGGCCACCAGCCTGCGCTGTTGCAGCGCGCTGATCAGCCAGGCTTCGAAGGGGAACCCGTCGCCGGCGGCGGTCAGGGCGCAGGCCAGCGGCCGGCCGGCCAGCAGGGCCTGCGTGAAGCGCGCCTCGGCCGGCGGCAGCGCGCACACGGTGGTCTGCCAGCCATCGCGGGCGATCAGCGCGCACTCGCCCTCTCGGGCTTCAAAGGCCGCGCGAACGGGCGCGAAACGGTCAGCGGCGGTGCTGCGGTGGGCCTGCCAGATGGTCACCACCGGGTAGCGGGAGTCGACCAGCGCCGACCCCGGCGCCAGGCGCAAGACCAGGGCCGCCGGGTCTTCACTGGCCAGCTGTTCCAGGCCCTGCGGCGGCTCGGCGTCGGCGGCGCGTGCGGCGACGTGCACGGCCCATTCCAGACGCGCCACGTCGGGCAGATAGGCTTCATCGGCCAGCGATTCGGCGTCGGCCATGAAGGCCGGCAGCACGTCACCCCACAGGCCCAGGTCGCCCGCAATCGGCGGGTGGCGCCGCCAGCAGGCGCGGGCCAGCGCGGCGAAGGATGCCTCGCCCAGCAGTTGCTGCACGGTGGGATAGGCCGCCGCCAGCGCGCGTTCGGCCGCTGCGCCTGCGTTGGCGCGGTAGGCCGCCAGGCCGCGCGCGACACGCGGGCCGTCGCGCAGCCAGCCGGCCACCACGCCGGGGCGGGCGTCGCCCCACAGCGCGCGCAGCAGCATCTGCTGGCGCAGGGCTTCCTTGTCGGTGGCGCCGTTCATGCCACCGCCACTTCTGCCAGCACGCGTTCGGCCTGCGCGGCTTCGTCGAGCAGCACCGCCAGGTCGGGCAGCGCGGTGTCCCATTCGATCAGCGTCGGCCGTGGCCCCAGGCGCCGCACGGTGTGGCGGAAGACCTGCCACACCGGCGCGTGGACGCGGCTGCCGTGGTCGTCGATGACCAGCTCGCCGCTGTCGTCGTAGCCCGCCAGGTGCAATTCGCCCACGATGTCTGACTCGATGGCATCGACCCAGGCACAGGCCGCGGCCACCGCGCGGGCTCCGTCGCCGTGTTCGTTGAGCATGTTGACCACGATGTTGTTGACGTCCAGCAGCAGCCCGCAACCGCTGCGCCGGGCCAGCGCGTTGAAGAAGGCCGGCTCGGCCAGCGTGTCGTCGGCCCAGTGCAGGTAGGCCGACAGGTTTTCCACCAGGATGGGTCGGCGCAGCCGTTCTTGTACGCGCTGCACATTGGCCACCAGGATGTCCAGCCCGGCCTTCGTGAAGGCCAGCGGCAGCAGGTCGTTGCCGTGCACCACGGCCCCGCCGTTGCGGCGCGGCGCGCGCGCGAAGGCGGCGTGGTCGCTGACGCGCACCGGCTCGGTCCGCTGCACCAGCGCCGCCAGTTGTTCGAGGTGCGCGGTGTCCACGCCCGCCGCCGAACCCAGCGCCAGGCCGACACCATGCAGGCTGACCGGCCAGTGGCCGCGCGCAGCCTGCAAGACGCCCAAGGCGGCGCCGCCGTCGGCGAAGTAGTTCTCGGCGTGGACCTCGACGAAGGCCAGCGCCGGCGGCGCCGCGAACAGCGCCGCAACATGCGGCTGGCGCAGACCGATGCCGGTGTGTTCGAGCATGGTCGGCTGCGGCTGCGGCTGCGGCTGCGGCGGCGCGGTGCGGTACGGCTTATTTCTTCATCTTGGCCTTGACCTCTTCTGCCGACATGCCCTTCATGTCCTTGCAGGTGCCCTTGGCCACGTACTTCCATTCGTCCATGCCCATGTCGGCCTTGGACTGGCCGGCGCAGGAATGGCTGCCCGACAGGTTGGCGCAGTCGTTGGCACCGGCCTTGGCGATGCCGAAGCACTTTTCTTTGGCGCCCTTGTCCTTGGACATATCCTGGGCGGCGGCCTGGCCGACCAAACCCAGCGCGAAGACCGAAGCGAGGGCGGAAGAAACGAGTTGGCGTTGGTTCATGAATACAGACTCCAGTTGGGATGGGGGGTGTGCAGCCGGATGGCTGGCACCGGCTTGCAGGGATTCAGTCGCCGCCAGCCGGCGGACATTACACAAGCCGTGGCGCCGGAGATCAAGATTCCGCGCCGCCGGCGGCGCGCAGGTCGATGTCTGTCGTCAGCGCGGTGTGCAAAGCCAGACGCACGCCGGCCGTCTGCGCGCTCAAGGGCAGGCTGGGCTGACCGGCTTGTGCGGCGGCCTGCTCAGGCAGCCAGGGCAGGTGCATGAAGCCGGCCCGCACGCGGCGGCGTCGCAGGCGGTGCATCAGGCCGTAGAAGACATGGTTGCAGACATAGGTGCCGGCGGTCTGCGACACCGCAGCCGGCCAGCCGGCCTGCTGCAGCGCGGCGACCATGGCCTTGATCGGCAGCGTGACGAAGTAGGCGGCCGGCCCGCCCGGCACGACGGCCGCGTCGATGGGCTGCTGGCCGGCGTTGTCGGGGATGCGCCCGTCGTCCACATTGATGGCCACACGCTCCACCGTGAAGCCGTCGCGGCCACCGGCCTGGCCCAGGGCCAGCACCAGCGCCGGTCGAACGCTAGACAGACCCGCATCCAGCACGCCCAAGGCCGCGCCGAAGACGCAGGGCAGTTGCAGCGCCTGCACGGTGAGGCCCGCGATGCGCTCGCCGTCCAGGGCTTGCGCCACCTGCCATGACGGGTTGACGGCCTCGCCGCCGAAGGGTTCGAAGCCGGTGAGCAAGAGGGTGGGACGGCGCATCGGCCAGGATTGTGGCGGCAGCGGCGCGCGGCCGCTGCACCGCGGGTTTCAGACCAGACCGAGGTCCTTGGCCCGCGCGCCGGGAAACACCCCATCCAGTTGCGCGGGGCTCAAGGCGAACTGCCGCTCCAGCAGGCCGCCCAGCACGCTGCGGTATTCGTTCAACACCGGCAGGTCGCGGTTCTGGTGCAGCGTCTTGACCTCGAAGGCCTGCTGCTCGCCCACGACAGCGCCGGCCGTCAGGCTGCCGCCCAGCACCCAGTGCACGCTGCCGTGGCCGTGGTCGGTGCCGCGGTTGCCGTTCTCGCGCGCGGTACGGCCGAACTCGCTGATCACCACGACCACGGTGTTGCGCCAGGCGGCCGCGCCCAGCTCGTCGGCGTAGGCAGCCAGGCCGCGGCCCAGTTCCTCGAAGCGCGACGCCAGGTAGCCCGTGGCGGCGCCCTGGCCGACGTGGGTGTCCCAGCCGCCGACATCGACGAAACCCAGGGCATAGCGCTCGCGCATCAGGCGCGCGATGCGCCGCGCTTCCAGCTCGAAACCCTTGGCGTTGATGGCGCCGCGGTTGGCCGAGACCTGTTCACCGGCCATGCCGGCGGGTGCCCCGCCCAGGCTGGCCATGCCAGGGGCCATCACCGCGGATACCGCCGCGGGTACTGCCGCGGGTAGCGCCGCTGCTGCGCCCGACGCTGCCGCCACCGGCGCCACACCGGCGATCTGCCGTGCCGCGTCCTGCCGCACCTCGAAAGCGCCGGCCATGCGGTCTTGCAGCGGGTGGTCACGGTACATGCCGGCCAGCGCGGCGCGCAGCTTGTCGTCGCCACCCCGGGGCTCGACCTTCAGCGACAGGTTGGCGATGCCCAGTTCACCGCGCAGCGCCAGCGGCAACTGGTCGGTGAAGGCGATGGCGTCGCTGCCCGGCAAGGCCCCGGGCGCGCCTTGCATCAGGCCGGCCAGCCGGTTCAGGAAACCCGAACCGTAGTCGCGCCGCCCGGTCAAGGCCTGGCCCAATTCGATGCTGTCCTGGGTTTCGAAGTGGCTGCGCGTCAGGTCGTCGGTGCCGGCATAGGGCACGAAGCTGATCTGGCGTTGGGCCACCAGCGGCAGCAGGCTGGCCTGCAGCGCCGGGTGCAGGCCCCAGTCGCTGTTCAGCGGCAGCGGGCCCGGGCTGTTCACGCTGCCCGGCTTGTCGGCCGACGCGGTGGTGGCCACCACCGCGATGCTGGGCCGCAGTTCGCGGTAGGCGCTGCCCTGGCTGGCGGCCGGCACCAGCAGGCTCAAGGCGTCGTAGCCGCCGCGCAGAAACACCATCAGGAAGCGCGGGCTGCCGGCCGGTGCGGCCAGCAGGCGGCCGGACGCGGTCAGGCCGCCTGCGCCGAGCAGGGTGCCTTGCAGCAGGTGGCGTCTTTGCATGGTGTCTGGGCCTCAACCGTACATGAACTCGGGCGACGACAGGAACAGCGTGTTCCAGTCTTGCGGCGTGGCCGCGCTGTCCAGCGCCTGGCGCGTGCTGGCGGCCATCAGCGGGCGCAGCTGTTGCCAGTAGAGCGCGCGGGCCAGTTGCGGAAAAGCCGGCTGCTCGGGCTGCAGCGCCGGGTCTTCACCCTTGAACAGGCCGGCCGGCCCGCTGCCGATGGCCCGCGCGATCTCCAGCCGCACGGCGAGCTGGCCCGAACCGGTCCAGGACGCGGCGGTGTCGGGGTAGCCGTCGGGCGTCTGCCGGTTGTACAAACCTTGGCCCATGCGGTTCAGCCAGCCCTGCATCGGCAGCGTGTTCAGCACCACGCGTTCGCCATAGGCCGCGCGGACGGCCGAAACGACGAAGCGCATCGGGTGCTTGAACTTGGCAGCGGCCGCGGCGGCCGGCGCGCTGAAAGCCGGGGCGCGCAGCAGCACGCCCAGCACCTCGGCGATGCGGCCGTCGTGGCGCTGCCAGGCCGCCACCATCGCGGCCACCAGGGCCGGCGGCGGCGCGTCGGCCAGCAGGTGGCGGGCCAGCTTGTGGCTGATGAAGGCGGCGGTGGACGGGTGCAGGGCCAGCAGGTCCAGCACCTCGTCCAGTTCGGCCGCCCCCCGGCCCTGGATGCTGCGGCCGAGCACGGTCTTGTCGCTGAAGTCGTGCCTCGCCGGGTTGAATTCGTAGAGGCCGCTGCGGATGTAGAGCCCGGCCTGCGACGGCTTCACATTGGGCGTCTTGTCGGTGACGTTCACGCCGTGGCCGGTCAGCACGCGGGCCAGTTCCTGCACATCGCGCTGGCTGTAGCCGCCCCAACCGCCGTAAGGCGCGCCGCCATCGCTGACGCCCAGGGTGTGGAGTTCCAGCAGTTCGCGGGCGTGGTTTTCGTTGAGGCGGGCAGCGGCGTTCTGTTCGTTGTCCAGGTAACGCAGCATCGCCGGGTGGCGGGTGGCCGCGCCCAGCAGGTCGCGGAAGCGGCCCAGGACGTGCGGGCGGATGGCCTGCTCTTCATAGTCGCCCAGCAGCACGCGGATGTTGGACTTGGTCTGGTGCACATTGAAGTGGTTGAACCAGAACCACTGCAGCCTTTCCTGCAGCTGGTTGGGCGCGTACAGCGCGCGCAGCAGGTGGCGGTGCATGGCCTCGCGCGCCAGGCGGTTGTGGGCGGCCTGGAAGGCGTCCTGCCCGGCCTTGCGTTCGGCTTCCGTGGGTCGTGCATCGGCCAGCTTGCGGGCCGCGTCGATCTCTTGCCACAGCGCCAGCGGCGGCGTGGTCTGGATGCGCAGCGCGGCGATCTGCGCCTGCGCAGCCGCCGGCAATGCACCGGCGGCAGCCCGCAATTGTTCGCTGATGTAGCCCTCGGCGCCCAGACGCTGCACGCGGTCGACTTCGGCGTCGGTGGCGCCCCAGCTCAGGCGGTTGGCCAGGCGGTAGGCGGCGTCGGCCGCGTCGGCTGGGTGACCGGGCCTGAGCGCCGGCGCCATGGCACCGCTGCCGGCGCAGCCCGCCAAGCCGCCCAGCGACCAGGCCGCCAGGCCGAGCAGGCCGCGGCGTTGAACGGCCGGCACGTCAGACACCATAGCCGCCGCCGCCCGGCGTTTCGATGACGAAGACATCGCCCACGCCCATCTCGGCGCTGCCGATGTGACCCAGCGTCACACGCTGGCCGTCGGCCCTTTCGATGCGGTTGATGCCCAGCGCGCCGGGCTGCCCGCCGGCCATGCCGAAAGCCGGCACGACGCGGCCGTTGCTCAGGATGCTGGCCGTCATCGGCTCCAGGAAGCGCACCCGGCGCACGCCACCGTCACCGCCGCGCCACTGCCCGGCGCCGCCCGAACCGGCGCGGATCTCGTAGCTGTCCAGGCGCACCGGGAAGCGGAATTCCAGCACCTCGGGGTCGGTCAGCCGCGAGTTGGTCATGTGCGTCTGGACGACGCTGGTGCCCTTGAAACCGGGGCCGGCGCCGGAGCCGCCGCTGATCGTTTCGTAGTACTGGTGGGCGGCGTTGCCGAAGGTGAAGTTGTTCATCGTGCACTGGCCAGCCGCCATCACACCCAGGGCGCCGTAGAGGGCGTTGGTGACGCAGGTGGAGGTTTCCACATTGCCGGCCACCACGGCGGCGGGCGCATGCGGATTCAGCATGCAGCCCTCGGGCACGATGACGTTCAGCGGCTTCAGGCAGCCGGCATTCAGCGGGATGTCGTCGTCGACCAGGGTGCGGAAGACGTAGAGCACCGCGGCCATCGTCACCGCTTTGGGTGCGTTGAAGTTGTTGGGCAACTGCGCGCTGGTGCCGGTGAAGTCGATGGTCGCGGCGCGGGCTGGCGCATCGACGGTGACCTTCACCTTGATTTGCGCGCCGTTGTCCAAGGCCAGATTGAAGGCGCCATCTTTCAGCGCGGTGATCACGCGGCGCACGCTTTCTTCCGCGTTGTCCTGCACGTGCTGCATATAGGCCGCCACCGTGGCACGGCCGAACTGCGCGACCATGGCACGCAGTTCCTGCACGCCTTTCTCGTTGGCCGCGATCTGCGCGCGCAGGTCGGCGATGGTCTGCTGCGGGTTGCGCGCCGGGTAGGGGCCGGACTGCAACTGCGCCAGCAATTCGGCTTCGCGCAGCGTGCCGTCACGCAGCAGCAGGAAGTTGTCGAAGAGCACGCCTTCTTCGGCGATGGTCTTGCTGAAGGGCGGCATGCTGCCGGGCGTGGTGCCGCCGATGTCGGCGTGGTGGCCGCGGCTGGCCACATAAAACGACGGGCGCGCATCCGCGTTGTCCAGATACACCGGCGTGACGACCGTCACGTCGGGCAAGTGCGTGCCGCCGTGGTACGGGTCATTCAGCACGTAGACGTCGCCGGCCTGCATCACCGGGTTGCGCTCGATGACCGTCTTGATGCTCTCGCTCATGCTGCCCAGGTGCACCGGCATGTGCGGCGCATTGGCGATGAGTTCACCGGCGGCACTGAACAGCGCGCAGCTGAAGTCCAGCCGCTCCTTGATGTTCACGCTGTAGGCCGTGTTCTGCAGCCGCAGCCCCATCTGCTCGGCGATGTTCATGAACAGGTTGTTGAAGACCTCCAGCATCACCGGGTCGGCGTCGGTGCCGATGGCGTGCTGTGTGGCGCGCGGCACCACACGCTGCAATTCGAAGGCATCGCCGGCGCTCAGCGTGGCCTGCCAGCCGGGTTCGACCACCGTCGTGGCGTTCTGCTCGGCGATGACCGCCGGCCCGGCGATGACGGCACCGGGGCGCAGCGAGGCCCGCACGAACAGGCCCGCATCCAGCCAGGCGCCGCTGTGCATGCGCACCGCCGCATCCGGCGTGGCGACATAGGGTGGCGCGACCTCGCCCGGCGCCACCGCGGCGTGCCTTTCGCCGGCACCCACGGCCTCGACGGAAACCGCTTCGATGACCAGCGGCCGGCCCTGCATCAGGAAGGCGAAGCGCTGGCGGTAACCGGATTCGAAGGCCTGCCGGATCTTGAAGAGGCTGCCCAAGGGCAGCTGCAAGGCGGTGTCGGTGCCCTGGTAGCGGACATGGATCTGGCGGCGCACGGCCGACGCCGCAGCGGCCACGCCCTGGTCGGCCAGTTCGGCGCTGGCAGCGGCGGCCAGCGTGTCGAGTTGCACCGCCGCCGCCGCCAGGCCGTCCGCATCCAGCGGGCGCTCGACACTGGCCTCGCGCATCGCGATGGGGTCGGCCAGGCCCATGCCGTAGGCTGACAGGACACCGGCCAGCGGGTGCACGAAGACGCGCGTCATGCCCAGCGCGTCGGCCACGCCGCAGGCATGCTGGCCGCCGGCGCCGCCGAAGCATTGCAGCGTGTACTGGGTGACGTCATAGCCGCGCGCCACGCTGATGCGCTTGATCGCATTGGCCATGTTCTGGATGGCGATCTGCAGATAGCCCTCGGCCAGCGATTCCGGCGTCGCCGGGCGGCCCGTGGCGGCTTGCACCTGCACCGCCAGTTCGGTGAACTTCAGGCGCACGCCTTCAGGGTCCAGCGCTTCGTCCGCACCGGGCCCGAAGACCTGGGGGAACCAGGCCGGCTGGATCTTGCCCAGCAGCACATTCGCGTCGGTGGTGGCCAAAGGCCCGCCGCGGCGGTAACTGGCCGGGCCGGGGTTGGCACCGGCGCTTTCCGGCCCGACCCGCAAGCGCGCGCCATCGAAGCCCAGGATGGACCCGCCGCCCGCCGCCACGGTGTGGATGCTCATCATCGGCGCGCGCATGCGAACACCGGCCACCTGGGTTTCGAAGGCGCGTTCGAATTCACCGGCCGCACCGCCCGTGAAATGGCTGACGTCGGTGCTGGTGCCGCCCATGTCGAAGCCGATGACCTTGTCGTGCCCCGCTGCCACCGCCGTGCGCACCATGCCGACGATGCCGCCGGCCGGACCGCTGAGGATGGCGTCCTTGCCCTGGAAGCGGTGGGCCTCGGTGAGGCCGCCGCTGCTCTGCATGAAGAACAGGCGCACGCCCGGCATCTGGCTGGCCACGCGGTCGACATAGCGGCGCAGGATGGGCGACAGGTAGGCGTCCACCACCGTGGTGTCGCCGCGCGACACCAGCTTCATCAGCGGGCTGACCTCGTGAGAAACGCTGACCTGCGTGAACCCGAGTTCACGGGCGATGCGCGCCGCCGCCGCTTCGTGCGCGGTGTAGCGGTAGCCGTGCATGAAGACGATGGCGCAGCCGCGGATGCCGGCATCGAAGGCGGCCCACAGCCGTTCGCGCAGGTGCAGCTCGTCCAGCGGCTGCAGCACCTCGCCTTGCGCGCTGACGCGTTCCTGGGCCTGCACCACGCGCTCGTAGAGCAGTTCGGGCAGCACGATCTGGCGCTCGAACAATTTCGGCCGCGCCTGGTAGGCGATGCGCAGCGCGTCGCGAAAGCCCTGTGTCGTGACCAGCAGGGTGCGGTCGCCCTTGCGTTCCAGCAGCGCGTTGGTGGCCACCGTGGTGCCCATCTTCACGCAGTCGACCCGCTCGGCCGTGATGGCCTGGTCGGCGCGCAAGTGCAGCAGGCGGCGGATGCCCTCGACGGCCGCATCGGCGTACTGCTCGGGGTTCTCGCTGATCAGCTTCAGCGTGCGCAAGTCGCCGCCGGGCGCGCGGCCGACGATGTCGGTGAAGGTGCCGCCGCGGTCGATCCAGAACTGCCATTTTTCGGCTGATGGGCTTGGACTCGTTGGCATGTCTGTGTTCACACGGGGTTGAAAGCTAGGAATTCGACGCACTGCGCAGGTGGCCCGTGATGCAGGTCTCGACCATCCGTTGACACACGCCGAGCTGAGCTCATCCTGGCGCCGTCGCACCTGCTCATTCTGGTGGTCGCTGCGCGCAGCGTCCACCGGAAGTCAGGGCGGAGGCGGAAGGGCTGGAAACGCAGCTTCAGGGCCGGCTGCCGTGTTGACTGGGGAAAAGCACCGCGCCAACCGCCTACCTTCGGCCTTGGCGGAACGGCAATGCCTGCGCCATGACACACAAACCGTCGGTCGCAGGCGCCGACGCCGTCGGCCTGGGACCTGCGGGTGCTTCTCCAGGTGGCCCATGTCCGACCTCTCCGACCTTTCCGACCTTTCCGACCTCTCTGCCCTGCCCCGTCACCCCCAGCCCGCCGAACCCACCGCCACCGCCTGGCCCACGCCCCACCTGCCGGGCTACCCGGCAGCCACCCCGCTGGAGCCGGCGCCGCTGGTCGAGATCGAAGGCCTGAACGGCCGTGTCATCGAAGGCCAGCTGATGCAATTCGACCCCGAGCAGGGCTTGTTGCAGTTGCGCCCGAACACCACGCGCAAGCCCATCGAACTGCGCCTGGACCAGTTCCGCCGCATGCGCCTGAAGGCGGTGATGCGGCCCGTGCCCGCCGCCGATGCCCGCGACCTGGCCGCCGAACGCCCGCTGCTGCCCTTCTGCATCGCCTTCAAGGGCACCACCGCCTGGCAGGGCATGACCCTGGGCTACAGCGAAGTGGCCTGGGGCCTGTTCCTCTTCGAACCCGAAGACGCCGACGGCACGATGCGCCGCTGGTTCGTGCCGCGTCCGGCCTACACGCAAGCCAAAATCGGCCATCTGCTGGGGCAGGCCCTGGTCGACCAGCATTCCCTGTCGCCCGACCAGTTGCAGGCCGTGCTGGCCGAGCAAGAAGCCCTGCGCGGCCGCAGGCTGGGTGATGTGATGCTGCTGCGCCAGCTGATTTCGCCGCACGACCTGGCGCAGGCCATCGCCCACCAGGCCCAGATGCCGATGGTGCGCATCGGCGAAGCGCTGATGGCCCTGGGCTTCATCACCGACCTGCAACTGGAAGAAGCGCTGCTGCAGCAGCGCGTGGACCGCAGCGTGCCGCTGGGCTAACTGCTGGTGCGCAAGGGCCACGTCAGCCGCGCGGAACTGCAGACCGCGCTGGCCCGCAAGATGGGCTACCCCTTCGTCGACGTGCTGCAGTTCCCGGCCGACGCCGAGGCCGTGGCCCGCCTGCCCTACCCCATCGCCAGCCGCGTGCCGGCCCTGCCGCTGATGCTGCGTGCCGGTCGCCTGGTGGTGGCCGTGGACGACCCCAGCAACCGCGCCCAGCTGGACGAACTGGAGTTCGCCGCGCAGTGCAAGGTGGTGCCGGTGCTGGCCGCTGCCGGTACCTTGCTGGGCGCCATCGACAGGGCCTACGAAAAGGTGGGGGCGGCACATTTCAAGACGCGCCCCAGCGAAGACCTGGCGGCGCCCATCGCTTTCGACCCCGATGCCACCAGCGTGCTGCTGGCCACGATGGAAAAAGTCGAGCCGACAGCTGCCGACCCTTCGGCCGACCCCATCACACAGAGCGACAACACGCTGGTGCGGCTGATCAATTCGATGGTCCTGGAAGCCCACGCGCAGGGCGTGTCGGACATCCACATCGAATGTGGCGGCGGCCGCGAAAAGGTGCGCATCCGCTTCCGCAAGGACGGCTAGCTGCGGCTGTACCTGGAACTGCCGTCCAGCTACCGCAACGCCATCCTGTCGCGCCTGAAGATCATGTGCGACCTGGACATCAGCGAGCACCGCAAGCCACAGGACGGCAAGATCAATTTCGCCAAGTTCGCCCAGGGCGTGGCGCTGGAACTGCGTGTGGCCACCATCCCCACGCACAGCAACCTGGAAGACGCCGTCATCCGCCTGCTGGCCAGCAACAAACCCATCGCGCTGGACAACCTGGGCCTGTCACCGGCCAACCTGGAACGCTTCAAGGCCGCCGCTGCGCGGCCTTACGGGCTGCTGCTGTGCGTCGGCCCCACGGGCTCGGGCAAGACCACCACGCTGCACTCGGCGCTGGCCAGCATCAACCAGCCCGAGCGCAAGATCTGGACCGCCGAGGACCCCATCGAAATCACGCAGAGCGGGCTGCGCCAGGTGCAGGTCAACCCGCGCATCGACTGGACCTTCGCCAAGGCGCTGCGCGCCCTGCTGCGCGCCGACCCGGACGTGATCATGGTCGGCGAGATCCGCGACCACGAAACCGCCCAGGTGGCCATCGAGGCCTCGCTCACCGGCCACCTGGTGATGAGCACGCTGCACACCAACAGCGCGCCCGAGACCGTGACCCGGCTGCTCGACATGGGCATGGACCCCTTCAACTTCGCCGACGCCCTGCTGGGCGTGCTGGCCCAGCGCCTGGTGCGGCGCCTGTGCACGCTGTGCCGCGTCGCGCGCGCGGCCAGCGCCGAAGAGGAAGAGGAACTGCTGCTCGATTACCTGCACGTCATGCAAGGCCACGCATCGGCACCCCGCCCCGACGATGTGCTGGCCGACTGGCGCCGCCGCTTCGGCGCCCAGGCCGAAGCGGACGGCAGCGGCAGGGGCCGACTGTCGCTCTACCGCACGGTGGGCTGCAAGGCCTGCAACGACAGTGGCTTCCGCGGCCGGGCCGGCATCCATGAACTGATGATGGTGACACGCAGCCTGCGCCACCTGATACAGACCGGAGCGCGGTCCGACGACCTGCAGCGCCATGCCCTGGCCGAAGGCATGCGCACGCTGCGCCAGGACGGCATCGAGAAGGTGCTGGCCGGGGTGACGACGATCGAGGAAGTGCGCGCGAATTCATGATCGCGATGGCGCAGCCCTGACTGCATTCGGCCGCAGCCCACCCCCGATCCCGGTGCGGGCGGACACGGCTGGAATCTATAGTCGAGCTTGATTCACAGCCCTTGTGCAGAAAGCCCCCGATGTCGCGACCCACCGCCGTTCTGCCCGCCCTGGCCGCCCTGGTCGCGGCCATCCTGTCGGTCCCGCAAGACGGCCAGGCCCAGGCGGCACCCACCGTGCGGGGCCCCGAAGCGGTGGCCGACTGGGACACCGCCGGCAAGGCCTTCATCAACCAAGGCAAGACCTTGCAGGACGACAAGCGCCCAGCCAGGAACGTGATCCTGTTCGTCGGCGACGGCATGGGCATGTCCACGGTCACCGCCGCGCGCATCCTGGAAGGCCAGCTCAAAGGCAAGCCCGGCGAAGAGAACCGCCTGTCCTTCGACAACTTCCCCTACACGGCGCTGTCCAAGACCTATTCCTGGGACCAGCAGACCAGCGACTCGGCGCCGACCATGACCGCCATGGCCACCGGCTACAAGACGCGCGAAGGCATGCTCAGCGTCAACCACACCGCGGCGCGTGGCGAGTGCAACGCGGCCGTCATCGCCGCCAAGTCGGTGAAGAGCATCCTGGAACTGGCGGCCGAGCACGGCAAGGCCACCGGCATCGTCACCACCGCGCGGCTGACCCACGCCACGCCCGCCGCGCTGTACGCCCACACCGCCGTGCGCGACTGGGAAGCCGACAGCAACCTCAGCGTGACCGACATCAACACCGGCGCAGCCTGCCGGGGCGCCGCGGGCGCGGTGAAGGACATCGCGCAGCAACTCATCGACGTCACGCCCACCGTGCGCAACAGCCTGAAGGTGGCGATGGGCGGCGGCCGCACCTACTTCATGCCGGCCCAGGCCGCCGGCGCCGATGTCTTCGACCCCGAATACCCCAAACAGAAGGGCCGCCGCCTGGACGGCCGCGACCTCACCGCCGAATGGGTCGGCACACGCGGCACGAGCGGCGCCTATGTCTGGAACAAGGCCCAGTTCGATGCCATCGACCCGGCGAAGACGACCCACTTGCTGGGCCTGTTCGAGCCCAGCCACGTGCAGTACGAGGCCGACCGCGCCAGCGATCCGGCCGGCGAACCGTCGCTGACCGAGATGACCGACAAGGCGCTGAAGCTGCTGCTGAAAGATCCGAAGGGCTTCTTCCTGCACGTCGAAGGCGGCCGCATCGACCACGCCCACCACGCCGGCAACGCCCGCCGGGCGCTGACCGAGACCATCGAGTTCAGCAACGCCATCCGCCGCACGGTCGAGGTGCTGCAGGCCGCCGGCCAGCTGGACAACACGCTGATCATCGTCACTGCCGACCACAGCCACACCTTCACCATCGCCGGCTACCCCAGCCGCGGCAACCCCATCCTGGGCCTGGTTCGCGAAGTGCCCAACAAGGACGGCGCGGCCCTGGCGCCCACGCTGGACAGCAACGGCCTGCCCTTCACCACCCTGGGCTACACCAACGGCCCCGGCGTGCGCAAGGGCGGCCGCACCGACCTGACCCACATCGACACCGCCAACCTCGAATTCCTGCAGGAAGCGCTGGTGCCGCTGGGCAGCGAAACGCACAGCGGTGAAGACGTGGCCGTCTACGCCCGCGGGCCCAAAGCCTACCTGGTGCGCGGTTCGATGGAACAGAACTGGATCTTCCACGTGATGCGCGAGGCCTACGGTTACTGAGCGCAGCGTGCAGCGGCGGCACTGGCTGCTCGCCGCGGCGGCCGGCTGCCTGGGCAGCGTGCGGGCAGCCGCTGCAGCGCCGATCGAAACGGTGACGGCGGCCGCGCTGGGCCTGGATGGGCCCGCCGGGCCGCGGGTCGCGCGCTACGCGGTGACCATCACCCCGGCTGCCGCAAGCGGCCCGGCGCCAGCCCGCCGCAGCGACTGGACCTTCTTCCGCAGCGCCGAGCGCATCGCCGTCCTCAAGGGCGCCATCGACGAGACCTGGACCCGCGACGCCCAGGGCCGCATCGCCTTCGAACGCACCTTCCACGAGCATGCCAAGGTCACCGACTACAGCCACGGCGAGTTGCTGACGCTGGGCCTGCAGCCCGACTGGGCGGCGCTGGCGACCTTCATCGATGCGCGCGAGCTGGCCGGTCTGCGGCTGCAGGCGCGCAGCGGCCAGGGCGCTGGCCTGCGGCTGCGCCTGGCCGGGCGCTCGGGGGCGGACACGCTGCGCGTGGACTGGCTGCCCGCCCTGCAACTGCCCGCGCTGGTGCTGCGCCGCAGCCCCGCGCAGGGCACGACGCGCATCGAACTGCGGCAGCACGCCGCCACGGCGCCCGCCGACTGGCCGCAGCCCGGCCAGCGTTCAGCCGGCTACCTGCACCTGGACGCCGCCGACTTCGGCGACATGGACTACGACCCCGTCGCGCGGCTGTCCGAAGCGCTGGACATCCGCAGCGGCTGGCGCAAGCCGCACGCGCACGACTGAAGCAGCGGCGGCGAGCTCTCAGGGTTCGACCTAGGTTTCGGGCTCGCGGACATATGGGGATCATTGCCTATCCCGGTGCCTGGACGTCCTGTCCGCACGCCGGTACAACCGCCGCGAAAGACGCCCACCATGCAGAAGAGCCTCCACATCAACGCCGAGAAGTGCACCGGTTGCCTTCAGTGCGAGATGGCCTGTTCCTACGAAAACTACGGCGTCTTCGCGCCGGCCAAGTCGCGCATCAAGGTCTTCGACTTCCACGCGACCGGCAAGAAAGTACCCTACACCTGCACGCAGTGCGACGAGGCCTGGTGCCTGCACGCCTGCCCGGTGGAGGCCATCACGCTGGACAAGGTCACTGGCGCCAAGGTCGTCAGCGAGTCCACCTGCGTGGGCTGCAAGGTCTGCACCATCAGTTGCCCCTTCGGCACCATCAACTACGTGCAGGAAACCGGCAAGGTGCAGAAGTGCGACCTGTGCGGCGGCGACCCCGCCTGCGCCACCGCCTGCCCCACTGGCGCCATCACCTACATCGACGCCAACTGGACGGGCCTCGACAAGATGCAGGCCTGGGCCGACAAGCTCGGCAACCAGCCGTCCGCCGCCTAAGCCACAAACCCGGCTACCCACGAATTCAGGAGACCACGACATGTCCTGGGCAGGAAAGATCCTTCGCGTCGACCTCACGGCCGGCACCGTTCAATCAGAACCGCTGAACATGGGGTGGGCCAAGACCTACCTCGGTTCGCGCGGCCTGGCCACCAAGTATCTCGTCGAGGAAATGGACGCCACCGTAGACCCGCTGTCGCCGGCCAACAAGATCATCTGGGCCACCGGCCCGCTGACCGGCACCATGGCCAGCACCGGCGGCCGCTACACCGTGGTCACCAAAGGCCCGCTGACCGGCGCCATCGCCTGCAGCAACAGCGGCGGCTACTGGGGCGCTGAACTCAAGATGGCCGGCTGGGACATGGTCATCTTCGAAGGCAAGTCGGACAAGCCGGTGTACCTGTCGATCAACGACGACGTGGCCGAATTGAAGGACGCCGCCCACCTGTGGGGCCAGACCGTCTGGGCCACCGAAGAACACATCAAGAAGAGCCACCAGGACCCGCTGTGCAGGGTGTCCAGCATCGGCGGCGCGGGTGAAAACCAGGTGCTGTTCGCGGCCGTGGTCAACGACCTGCACCGCGCAGCCGGCCGCAGCGGCGTGGGCGCGGTGATGGGCAGCAAGAACCTCAAGGCGGTGGTGGTGCGCGGCACCCAGGGCGTGGGCAACCTGGCCAACCCGAAAGAGTTCATGCGGGTGACCACCGAGAAGAAGAAGATCCTGGCCGACAACGGCGTCACCGGCCAGGGCCTGCCGGCCTACGGCACGCAGGTGCTGATGAGCGTGATCAACGAAGTCGGCGCCCTGCCCACCCGCAACCACCGCGACGTGCAGTTCGAAGGCGCCGGCGACATCGGCGCCGAAGCCATGGGCCGGCCGCGCACCGCACCGGGCAGCGACGGCAAGAAGCCGCTGGTCACCAACCAGGCCTGCTTCGGCTGCACCATCGCCTGCGGCCGCGTGCAGAAGATCGACCCCGGCCACTTCACGGTGGAAAACAAGCCGCAGTACTGGGGCGCCTCCGGCGGCCTGGAATACGAAGCCGCCTGGGCGCTGGGCGCCGCCAACGGCGTGAAGGACCTGGACACCCTGCAATACACCAACGTGCTGTGCAACGAACACGGCATGGACCCCATCTCCTTCGGCACGACCATCGGCGCGGTGATGGAGCTCTACGACATGGGCGTGCTGACGCAGGAGCAGATCGGCTGCGACGCGAAGTTCGGCTCGGCGCAGGCCTTGGCCTATTTCGCGGAAATCACCGCCAAGGGCATCGGCTTCGGCAAGGAAATCGGCCAGGGCAGCAAGCGTCTGACCGCCAAGTACGGCCACCCCGAGCTGAGCATGAGCAGCAAGGGCCAGGAATTCCCGGCCTACGACGGGCGCGCCATCCAGGGCATCGGCCTGGCCTATGCCACCAGCAACCGCGGCGGCTGCCACCTGCGCGGCTACACCATCGCTTCGGAAGTGCTGGGCATACCGGTCAAGACCGACCCGCTGGACAGCGCCGGCAAACCGGAACTGGTGAAGGCATTCCAGGACGCCACCGCCGCTTTCGACTCGGCCGGCATCTGCATCTTCACCAGCTTCGCCTGGGGCCTGGCCGACGTGGCGCCGCAGGTGGCCGCCGCCTGCGGCGACGAGTTCACGCTGGAAAACCTGAGCCTGATCGGCGAGCGCATCTGGAACCTGGAGCGCGACTTCAACAACCGTGCCGGCTTCACGTCGAAAGACGACAGCCTGCCCAAGCGCCTGCTCACCGAAGCCGCCAAGACCGGGCCGGCCAAGGGCAAGGTCAATGAGCTGGGCACCATGCTGCCGATCTACTACGACATCCGCGGCTGGGACAGCGAGGGCCGGCTCAAGCCCGAGACCCGCGAGCGGCTGAGCCTCTGAACGTGTTGCTCCCTCTCCCTCCGGGAGAGGGCAGGGGTGAGGGCCGTAGCGTCCCGCCATCCCACCCTCACCCCCGCCCTCTCCCGCCCTGCGGGAGAGGGAGAAAAGCCCAACCGCGCAGTGAGCTTGCCCCATGAAACATCTGATCCTGGGCGCCGGCCCGGCCGGCGTCATCGCCGCCGAAACCATCCGCAAGCAAGCGCCGCTGGACGAGATCGTGCTGCTGGGCGACGAGCCCGAGGCGCCTTACTCGCGCATGGCGATTCCCTATCTGCTGATGGGCAACATCGGCGAAGACGGCACCCACCTGCGCCACACGCCGGGCCACTTCGAACAGCGGCGTATCACGCTGCAGCGTGGCCGTGCGGTGGGCCTGGACACCGCGGCGCGCACGGTGGCGCTGGACGACGGCAGCCGCGTGGGCTTCGACCGGCTCTTGATCGCCACCGGCTCCGCACCCGCCACGCCGCCCATCCCGGGCCTGGCCGGTGCCGGCGTGCACCCCTGCTGGACCCTGGCCGACGCCCGCGCCATCATGGCCCTGGCCCGGCCCGGCGCCCGCGTGGTGCAGATGGGCGCGGGCTTCATCGGCTGCATCATCATGGAAGCCCTGTCCGCCCGCGGCGTGCAGCTCAGCGTGGTCGAAATGGGCGACCGCATGGTGCCGCGCATGATGGGCCCGACGGCCGGCGGCATGATCAAGGACTGGTGCCTGGCCAAGGGCGTCACCGTCCACACCGGCGCCCGCGTCGTGGCCATCGACCGCAGCGGCCCGGCCTTGCAAGTCCGGCTGTCCACCGGCGCCGTGCTGGAAGCCGAACTCGTCATCAGCGCCACTGGCGTGAAGCCCAACATCGGCTTCCTGGAACACAGCGGCGTGCGCTGCCTGCTGGGCGTGCTGACCGATGAACACCTGCAGACCAACGTGCCCGGCATCTACGCCGCCGGCGACTGCGCCGAGGCTTTCGACAAGGTCAGCGGCAAGACCATCGTCAGCGCCATCCAGCCCAATGCCGCCGAACAGGCGCGCGTGGCCGCGCTGAACATGGCCGGCCAGCGCACCAGCCTGCGCGGCGTGACGCAGATCAATGTGCTCGACACCCTGGGCCTGATCAGCACCAGCTTCGGTCTGTGGGACGGCGTGCCCGGTGGCCAGCATGTCGAACTGACCGACGCGGCAGCCGGCCGCCACCTCAGCCTGCAGTTCGACGCCGACCGGCTGGTCGGCTGCAACAGCATCGGCTGGACCGACCACGTCGGCGTGATGCGCGGCCTGGTCGAAGGGCAGATCAGCCTGGGGCCGTGGAAAGACAAGCTGCTGGCCGACCCGACGCTGCTGGTGGCAGCCTACCTGGCCCGCGCGCAGGCCCAGGACGAGCACGCCCTGGTGTGATCTGATGGCCCGATGCACATCACGTTCAAGCTCTACGCCAGTCTGACCGACTGGCTGCCGCTGGCCCACCGCCACGGCAACCAGATGCCGCTGGAGGTCGCCGAAGGCGCGACCATCGCGCAGGTCATCGCCCCCTTCCAGTTGCCGATGAAGATGGTGCACCTGGTGCTGATCAACGGCCACTACATCGCGCCCGCAGACCGCGGTACGCGGGCCTTGGTTGAGGGCGATGTGCTGGCGATCTGGCCGCCAATCGCCGGTGGCTGACCGGGCGTGATCGCCGACCGTTTCGAACGCGAATACGGCTGCACCGAGACCGAGTGGCTGCGTTGGCTGCCGGGTGCCGTGCGCGATCGGGCGCTGAACCTGGATCCGGGGCAGGCGCACGTCGCCATCGGCAGCGGCCAACTTCAACTGGGCTGGACGGTGCTGCCGCCGCGCCAGATCGCGATGGTCAGCCTGCCCCGCATGGCGGTGGCTTTCGCCTTCACGGCGGTTGGCGACGAAGCGCGCGCTGACTTCATGCGCTACTTCGACCTCTACCTGCAGCGCGGCGGCGGCTGAACGGCCAGGTGGGCTGGTCCGCTGCACGCTTTCGCACGGGATGCAGATCCAAGTGGTTCGAGACGGCACATCCATGGACAATGTACGGCAGATAAACGTACATTTCATCCCAAGGAGGGATACGCCATGTCGCCCATCACCGATGCCAGTCGGACTGCGCGCGTCGAAGCGCGCATTGCGCCGGATGCGCTGGCTGTTGTTCGCCGTGCCGCTGAAATCCAGGGTCGCAGCCTCAGTGACTTTCTGGTCGCTGCCGCCCTGAAAGACGCGCACCGGACGATCGAGGAAGCGCAGATCATCCGCCTGTCGGTCGACGATCAGCAACGCTTTGCCGAGGCCTTGTTGAACCCGCCGCCTTTGGCGCCAGCGATGAAGCGGGCCCTTGAGGCGCACAGTCGGCTCGTTCGTGGTTCGGAGTGACCGGCCATTTTCGACTCGAGGTCCTGAGTGCGCAGCACGAGCGAACCCGGTTCAACTGTGGCGTCGCCGCGCTGGACGGGTACTTCCGAACGCAGGCCACTCAGGATGGGCGCCGTCGTGCCAGCGCGTGCTACGTCGCAGTCCAGGATGAAACCAACGTCGTCGCCGGCTACTACACGCTGGCCGCAGCCAGCGTGCCGCTGACCGACTTGCCCGAGAGCTTGTCGAAGCGACTACCCCGGTATCCATCGGTTCCGGCCGCCAGAGTTGGACGCCTGGCGATCGACCTGTCCTTTCAAGGGCACAAGCTGGGCGCTGCGCTTCTCGCAGATGCAGCGCTGCGCGCGCTGCGTTCCGAGGTCGCTGTCTTTGCACTGGTCGTCGATGCCAAGGACGGTACGGCTGTTGCGTTCTACCCGCACCATGGCTTCGAGATGGTTGGCGGACAGCCGAAGCAGTTGATCCTTCCCTTGTCCAGCTTTTCAGTTGCAGCCTGAGGTTTTCGAATACCGGGCAAGCGCCATCGGATGCGGCAAGCCAAGCCGGCGCGTTGCGCGGTCGCTGCGGCGGCTTCCTTTATCGTCCTGCGCATGAAAGCCCGCGGCGTCCACCTTCAGTACACCTTCGAGCCCGAGGGCCAGCGCGGCGCGGCCGTGCAGAACCCGCTGTTCGACCTGCTGTCGGCGGTGCACGAACACGGCTCCATCCAGCGCGCCGCCACCGCCACCGGGGCGTCCTACCGCCACGTGTGGGGCGCGCTCAAGCACTGGCAGACGGTGCTGGGTGAACCGCTGGTCAGTTGGAGCCAGGGCCATCCGGCGCGGCTGACGCCCTTCGCCGAGCGCCTGCTGTGGGCCGAAACGCACGCCCGCGCCCGCCTGACACCGCACATCGAAGCCCTGCGCGCCGACCTGGAACGTGTGCTGACCGAAGCGCTGGACGGCAGCCAGCAGGTGCTGACCGTCTACGCCAGCCACGACCTGGCCCTGCCCGCGCTGCGCGAGACGGCACGCGACGCCGAACGCCTGCACATCGACCTGCGCTTCGCCGGCAGCATCGACGCCTTGCGTGCGCTGGCCGAAGGCCGCTGCGCGGTGGCCGGCTTCCACGTGCCGCCACTGACCGAAGGCGCGGCGCTGTTCGCGGCGAGCCTGAAGCCGCTGCTCAAGCCGGGCCGCCACAAGCTGATCGGCTGCACCCGGCGCACGCAGGGCCTGGTGGTGCCGGCGGGCAATCCGCTGGCCTTGCAAGGCCTGGCTGACGTGGCCGCGCAAGGGGCGCGCTACGCCCAGCGCCAGGCGGGTTCGGCCACGCGCCTGCTGACCACGCACCTGCTGGCCCAGGCCGGCATCGACGCGGGGCGGCTCGCCGTGGCGCGCACCGAGGACAGCCACACCGCGGTCGCCGCGGCGGTGGCCGGCGGTCTGGCCGACACCGGCATCGCCATCGAGGCCGCCGCCCGCGCCTACGGCCTGGACTTCGTGCCCCTGGCCGAGGACGACTACTTCCTGGTCTGCCTGGCCGAAGCCCTGGAACTGCCGGCCGTGCAGGCCCTGCGCCGCGCCCTGCACGACCCGGCGTGGCAGGCGGCCGTCCAGGCCCTGCCCGGCTACAGCCTGGCCCAAGCCGGTGAGGTCTTGTCGCTGACCGGCGCGCTGCCCTGGTGGACCTTCCGCAAGGCGAAATAGAGCCGCGAAGCTCGCCACCGCGCACTACACCCGACGCGCTATGCAAGGCGATTCATAGGTGTTTGTGGCAGCACGCCAAACCGCAGCAGCCTGCCTAGCATCGCGGGTTGGTCATCACCTGGAGTTCCACGCATGTCCTCGCTCACCCTGAAGGTCAACGGCAAGACGACGGCGCGCAGCGTCGAGCCGCAAACACTGCTGGTGCAGTTCATCCGCGACACGCTGGGCCTCACCGGCACCCACGTCGGCTGCGACACCGGCCAGTGCGGCGCCTGCACCGTACACATCAACGGCCGGGCCGTGAAGAGCTGTTCGATGCTGGCCGTGCAAGCCGCCAGTGCCGAACTGACCACCATCGAGGGCGTGGCAGCGAAAGACGGCACCATGCACCCGATGCAGACCGCCTTCAACGACTGCCACGGCCTGCAATGCGGCTTCTGCACGCCGGGCATGGTGATGAGCAGCATCGACCTGGTGGCGAACCACGACTGCAGCAGCGAAGCCAAGATCCGTGAAGCGCTGGAGGGCAATCTGTGCCGCTGCACCGGCTACCAGAACATCGTCAAGGCGGTCCAGCAGGGCGCCGCCGCCATGAAAGCCTGAGGAGACCACCATGACCGCAAGACCCGGATTCATCGGCCAGAGCGTGAAGCGCCGCGAAGACGCACGCTTTCTCACCGGCAACGGCAACTACACCGACGACATCACGCTGCACGGCCAGACCTACGGCCACTTCCTGCGCAGCCCGCATGCCCACGCCACCATCAAGAGCCTGAACGTGGCAGCGGCCGAAGCCGCGCCGGGCGTGCTGGGCATCTACACCGGCGAGCACTTCAAGGCCGTCGGCGGCCTGCCCTGCGGCTGGCTGATCAACAACATCGACGGCACGCCGATGAAGGAGCCCAAGCACCCGGTGCTGGCCGACGGCAAGGTGCGCTACGTCGGTGACCGCGTGGCTTTGGTCGTTGCCGAGACCCAGGAACAGGCGCGCGCGGCGGCCAACCTGATCGAGGTGGACTATGGGGTGCTGCCGGCGGTCATGGCCATCGACAACATCACGGGCACCGGTGCGTCGGTGCACGTCGAGGCGCCCGACAACCGCTGCTACCAGTGGCAGATCGGCGACGCCGCCGGCGTGGCCGAGGCCTTCAAGACCGCGGCCCACGTCACCACGCTGACCTTCCGCAACAACCGCCTGGCGCCCAACGCCATCGAGCCGCGGGCGGCCAATGCGCACTGGAACCCGAGCAGCGACGAGTACACGCTCTACGTGTCGAACCAGAACCCGCACGTCGAACGCCTGCTGATGTGCGCCTTCGTGCTGGGCATCCCCGAGCACAAGATGCGCGTCGTCGCGCCCGACGTCGGCGGCGGCTTCGGCAGCAAGATCTTCCTGTACGGCGAAGAGACGGCGCTGGTCTGGGCCAGCAAGCAGATCCGCAGGCCCATCAAGTGGACGGCTGACCGCAGCGAAGCGTTTCTGTCCGACGCCCACGGCCGCGACCACCTGACCACCGCCAAGCTGGGCCTGGACAAGGACGGCAAGTTCGTCGCCTTCCAGGTCGACACCACGGCCAACCTGGGCGCCTACCTCAGCACCTTCGCCAGCGCGGTGCCGACCATCCTCTACGCCACGCTGCTGGCCGGCCAGTACGCCACGCCCAAGATCGTGGCCACCGTGACCTCGGTGTTCACCAACACCAGCCCGGTGGACGCCTACCGCGGCGCCGGGCGGCCCGAGGCGACCTACACGGTGGAACGCATGGTCGAAACCGCCGCGCGTGAACTGGGCATGGACCCGGCCGAACTGCGCCGGCGCAACTTCATCACCAGCTTCCCCTACGCCACGCCGGTGGGCCTGACCTACGACACCGGTGACTACGAAGCTACGATGAGCCGCGCGATCGAGTTGGCCGACGTGGCCGGCTTCGAAGCGCGCCAGGCCGCATCGGCCGCGAAAGGCTTGAAGCGCGGCCTGGGCTACAGCGCCTACATCGAAGCCTGCGGCATCGCGCCGTCGTCGGTGGCCGGCGCCCTGGGCGCACGGGCCGGCCTGTTCGAGGCCGGTGAGGTGCGCGTCCACCCCACCGGCAAGGTCACCGTCTTCACCGGCAGCCACAGCCACGGCCAGGGCCACGAGACCACCTTCGCGCAGGTGGTGGCCGACAAGCTGGGCATCCCGCTGGACGACATCAGCATCGAGCACGGCGACACCGGCAAGGTGCTGTTCGGCATGGGCACCTACGGCAGCCGTTCGCTGGCGGTGGGCGGCACGGCCATCGTCAAGGCGCTGGACAAGGTCATCGCCAAGGGCAAGAAGATCGCCGCCCACCTGATGGAAGCGGCCGACAGCGACGTGGTCTTCGAAGACGGCGTGTTCAAGGTCGAAGGCACCGACAAGAGCGTGCCTTTCGCCAGCGTCAGCCTGACCGCCTACGTGCCGCACAACTTCCCGCACGACAAGCTGGAACCGGGCCTCAACGAGAACGCCTTCTACGACCCCAGCAACTTCACCTACCCGGCCGGCACCTACATCTGCGAGGTCGAAATCGACCCGCTGACCGGCGTCGTGCGGGTCGACCGCTTCACCGCCTGCGACGACTTCGGCAACGTCATCAACCCGATGATCGTCGAAGGTCAGGTGCATGGCGGCCTGGCCCAGGGCATCGGCCAGGCGCTGCGCGAAGACTGTGTCTACGACCCCGACAGCGGCCAGCTGCTGACCGGCAGCTACATGGACTACGCCATGCCGCGCGCCGACGACTTCTGCCACTTCACCGTGGAAACCGTCAAAGGCACACCCTGCACCCACAACCCGCTGGGCGTGAAGGGCTGCGGCGAGGCCGGCGCCATCGGCAGCCCGCCGGCGCTGATCAACGCCGTCTGCCACGCCCTGGGCGTGAAAGACATGCCCATGCCCGCCAGCCCGCACAATGTGTGGAAAGCCATCCAGGCATCGAAGCAATAAGGAAGCACCATGCAAGCATTCGCCTACGCGACCCCCAGCACCCTGGCCGACGCCGTGACGCTGGCGGCGCAGGAAGACGCCAAATACATGTCAGGCGGCCAGACGCTGCTGCAGTCCATGAAGCTGGGCCTGATCGCGCCCAGCACCGTGGTCGATCTGGGCGCCATCGCCGAGATCAAGGGCATCCGCAGGGACGGCAACGCCATCGTCATTGGGGGTGGCACGACGCACGCTGAAGTCGCCGCCAGCGCCGAGGTTCAAGCCGCTATTCCCGCGCTGGCCGACCTGGCAGGCCACATCGGCGACCGCCAGGTGCGCAACCGCGGCACGCTGGGTGGCAGCCTGGCCAACAACGACCCGGCGGCCTGCTACCCGGCCGCCGTGCTGGGCCTGGGTGCCACGGTGCACACCAACCAGCGCCAGATCGCCGCCGACGACTTCTTCCTGGGCATGTTCACCACCGCCTTGACCGAGGGCGAGATCGTCACCGCCGTCAGCTTCCCCGTTCCCGCCAAGGCCGGCTGGCAGAAGTTCAAGCAGCCCGCTTCGCGCTTTTCGCTGGTCGGCGTGTTCGTCAGCCAGGGCCCGGCCGGCGTGCGCGTGGCCGTGACGGGCGCCGGTGCCGGCGGCGTGTTCCGCGCCAGCGGCCTGGAAACCCGCCTGGCGGCTGACTACAGCGCCGCTGCGCTGAACGGGGCCACGGTGGCCGCCGACGACCTGAACAGCGACCTGCACGGCAGCGCGGCCTACCGCGCCGCCCTGATCCCGGTGCTGGCCGCACGCGCGGTGGGCTGATTCAAGCCGGGGCGAGCGGGCCCCGGTCGGGCTCGGCTCGACTCAGCAGGCCGGCTGCGTGCCGGCCTTTTTCATGCGTCAGAACAACTTCGTCGCACTGAGGTAGAGCGCGCGCCGCGTCGCGAACTGCGGCGCACCGACGCCGATGCCCGTGCCGTCGCGCAGCGCGTAGACACGGTCGAACAGGTTCAGCACCGAGACGCGCCCTTCGAAGGCGCCCAGGCTGGCGCCGAGGTCCCATTTGCGGGACACCGCAACGTTGAACTGCGCATAGCCCGGCAGCTTGGCGGTATTGGCGTAGCCGCGCCGCAGGCCGCTGCCGAACAGCGCGTCGGCGCTCAAAGCCAGGCTGCTCGGCCAGCGGTAGGCCAGGCCGGTCGAGCCCGTCAGCCGCTGGTCGTGGTCGAGATGGACCCAGTTGTTCTGGATGGTGGCCAGCTCGGCCTCGTCGAAGTTGAACTGCCCGGTCTCTATGCCCTTGCCGAAGGCCCTTGCGTAGGCGACGTTGGCATAGGCGCTCAGTTCCCCAGCGCGCCAACTGGCCGAGGCCTCCAGGCCCTGCACGCGCCCCTGTTCGTAGTTGAAGGCCGAATAGACCAGCGCCTTGCCGAACTGGCCTTCGTCCTGCAGGTGGCGCACCTGGCGGAAGTAGGCGTCCAGGCCCAGCGTGAGCTGGGCCGTCGCCTGCCACGACAGGCCGACGTCGTGGTAGTTCGACCGCTCGGACAGCACCGCGGTATTGGCGTCCGACGGCAAGGCGTTGGTGGTGCCGAGGAATTTCTGCACCGAGGTGGTGTCGATCTTCTCGGAAGGCGGCGGCGTGAAGTAGCGCGCATAGCCGGCGTGCAGCCGCAACTCGGGGCTGAGGTCGAACACCAGGCCCAGCCGCGGGCTGAGCTGCGACTCGTCGGTCACCGTCTTCACGCGGTCGTAGCGCAGGCCGTAGTTGACGGTCAGCGCCGGGCTCGGCTTCCACTCGTCCTGGGCATAGACACCCCACAGGTGGCCGTGCTGCGCGACGTCGTCCTGGATGGTGAAGGGCGTGCTGCTGGTCTGATTGCCCTGGCTGTCGGCCGCGAAGACCTGGGCGCGGTTGTGGGTGGCGTAGCGCTCGCGCTGCGCGAACAGGCCGGCGCGCAGGGTGTGCTGCGGGCCCAGCGGCAGGCTCAGGTCGGCCTGCAGGCCGTCGGCGGTGTTGCGGCGCAGGATGTCGGCAGCGATGCCGTTGAAGACGAGGTCGCCGACCCGATCGGGCCGGTAGTGCACGTCGGTGCTGCGGTGGAACAGCGCCAGCTGGTAGTCCACCGCGCCGGCCTGCGACTGGTAGGACAGCACCTGGAAGGCATTGCGCTCGCGCTGGCGCGCGTCCAGCGTGGCCGAGTCGGGCGGCGGCACGCCGGCCAGCGTGTAGGACGGGGCCAGGCCCGCCAGGTTGGGAATCTCGAAGCGGCTGTTCGACATGCCGAACAGCAGGCTCACCCGGCTGCTGTCGCCCAGCAGGTAAGAGGCGCTGCCAAAGCCCTTGGCCTGGTCGGTCTGGTCATGCAGCGCGCTGCGTGCCGGCGTCGGGTTTTCGATGCCCAGCTGGTTGCGCAACAGCGTGCCGGTCAGGTAGTAGCTGAACGCGCCTTGCGTGCCGCCGATGTCGGCGTTCAGTTCGCGGTGGCCGGCGCTGCCCAGCGTCAGACCCAGGCTGCCGCCGGCTTCCACGCTCTGGCCCTTGGTGCGGATGTCCACCACGCCCGCGGTGCGGTAGCCGTACTGCGCCGGCAGTGCGCCGGTAAGGATGTCGATGCGCTCGGCCAGCCGCGTCTGCAGCGCCTGACCGAAGCCGCTGATCGATTCGGGGATGACGACGCCGTCGATGCGGTACTGCATGTTGGCGTGGTCGCCGCGCACATGCAGCTGGCCATAGCTGTCCTGGACCACGCCGGGCGTCTGCAGCACGACCTGGTTGAGCGGCGAGTTTTCACCCAGCGGCAGCCGCGCCAGGTCGGCGGCGTCGAAGCGGTAGATCGAACTGCCGGTGGCGGGCGAGAGGCCGTTGCGGGCAGCGTCCAGACGGGCGCGCGTGGCGGTGATCTCGATCTTCTGGGTCTTCGGGGCGGCAGCAGCAGGGGTGGCGGCAGCCGCATCGGCATCGGGCGCGGCGTCGGCTGCGTCGGCGGCAGCCAGCAGCGGCCAGATCAGGGCCATGGCGGCTGCCACCTCCCGGATGGGGGTTCGAAACATGGGGAAGGTCCTCTGTGCATGGCGTGGCGCCGAGGCTCGCGCGCAGCGCTCACCAGGGGCAGGGGCAAGGCGCGATCAGAGGAAAACCGGCGGTCCTCGGCTGCAGGGTGGCAGCGCGCGCGCTGCGGTGACCACGCCCGAGGCCGTGTTCGGCTGCACATGGACGAAGCCGGCCAGGCGCAGCCGGAATGCGGCGGCCTGCAGCAGACCGGGCAGGTCGGCATGGCTCAGGCAGGACAGGCACAGCGTGTCGGCGGCGATCTGCTTGGTGGCCTCGCCAGCACGTGCCGGGCTGCCGGCCGGCGCGCGCAGGTGCGCCAGTTCGTGCGTCAGCACGCCCTGCTGCGCGAACAGCAGGAGCAGCGGCAGCAGCAGAGCGAAGAAGGACCGGCGCATCACGCTGGATTGTGACGGACGGGCGAAGGGCCAGGATCAGGCCGGTCGCTCACGCCCAGACCACAGGCCCCGTCTTGTCGTACCAGCCGGCGACCGCCTCGGCCACGCTGGATTCGATGCGGCTGCGGCGGATCTTCATCGTCGGCGTGAGGCAGCCGTTGGCCATGGTCCAGGGCTCCTTCGCGACGACGATGAACTGCAGGTGTTCGTGGCTGGCGACGGCGGCATTGACGGTGTCCAGCAAGGCCGCGAGTTCGCTTTCGACCTCGGCGCGCAGTGCCGGCTCGGACGCGATGCGCGGCCGCAGCATCTCGTTCAGCAGCACCATGGCGTGCGCCGCGGGGTGGCCCGAGCCGGCCACCAGCGCCAGCTCGACCATGGGGTGTGCCGCCAGACGGCCTTCGATGGGCGCCGGCGCCACGTACTTGCCCTTGGCGGTCTTGAACAGTTCCTTCTTGCGGCCGGTGAGTTGCAGCAGGCCGCGTTCATCGTAGGCCCCCAGGTCGCCGGTCTTGAAGTAACCGTCGGCGGTCCAGCTCTCGGCGGTCAGTTCGGGGTCCTTGTAGTAGCCCTTCATCCGCCCCGGCGACAGGACGAGAATTTCGCCGTCTTCGGCCAGGCGGCTGCGCACGCCGGGGTTGGGCCGGCCGACACGGCCGGGTGCATGGGCCTCGGCGCTGGAGGTGTGGGAATAGGCGAAGTCTTCGGTCATCGCGTAACCGTCGTACAGCGCCAGGCCCAGCCGGCTGTACCAGGTCATCAGCGCCGGGGGCATGGGCGCCGACCCGGTGCCCGCGCGCGTCACCGCATCCAGGCCCAGACTGGCCAGCACCTGCTTGCCGACGGCGGTGGCCATCGCGGGGTTGTCCAGCATCGCATCGAGTTGTGCCGCGGGCATGCGCGCCAGCACACCCTGCTGGAACTTGGTGTACAGCCGCGGCACCGAGACGAAGACCGTCGGCCGTGCCCGCTTCAGGTCGTCCATGAAGGTGGCCAGCGACTCGCTGAAGTACAGCTGCGTGTGGCCGCTCATCAGCGCGGCGCATTCGACCCAGGCGCGTTCGAAGCAGTGGGCCAATGGCAGGTAGGACAGGGCCCGGTGTTCCACCACCAGGCCGCCATCGAGCTTCAGGCCCCAGTCCACGATGCCCTGCGTCGCCGCCGTGATGGCGGCGAAAGTCTGCATCACGCCCTTGGGCTGGCCGGTGGAGCCCGAGGTGTAGAGCAGCATCGCCAGGTCGTCGGGCGTGCGCCCCGGCCGGCCCGGCAGGGGCGCCGTTCGGGCCACGATGGCGTCCCAGCTGTCACCGTCCGTGACCGGCGACAGCGGCAGCGCGATGCGCCGCAGACCCGCCGGCACACCCGCCTGCTGCATGTCCCAGTCGTCGAGCTTGCCGATGAACAGCCAGCGCGCTTCGCAGTGCTGCAGCACGTAGCGGATGTTGTCGGCCGTCTCGGTCGGGAAGATGGCCACCGTGGTGCCGCCGGCCATCCAGATGGCCAGCTCGGTCAGGATGAAGTGGGCGCTGTTCTTGGCCAGCATGGCCACCATCTCGCCCGCCTGCAGGCCACTGTCCTTCAAGTGGCTGGCCATCCGGCGGGCTTCATCCAGCGCCTGGCCCCAGGTGATGTCGACCACCTGGCCGCCGCCGATGGGCTGGGTCAGGAAGACCCGGTCGGGCTGCGCGGCTTCGTGGTCGTAGATGGCATCCAGGAGGGTCGCGGTGGCAGTCATGGTGGGTTTCCCTTGGGTTAGGCGGTGGGCGCAGCCCGCTTGGGCGCCGTCAGACCGAGTGTTCCAGCCTCAGGCCCGCGCCGACACGGGGTGTATCCCGGGGCTTGCTGCCAGAATCATCACCATGCTTGAGACCCCGCCCCTGCCCGCCAGCATCGACGAAACCGCCGCCCGCCTGCTGGCGCTGGACTACGTGCCCGAACGCGCCCTGGCCACCACCGTCTTCCTGGCGCTGAAGCTGCAGCGGCCGCTGTTCCTGGAAGGCGAGCCCGGCACCGGCAAGACCGAGATCGCCAAGACGCTGGCCGCCATGCTCGGCCGCCCGCTGATCCGCCTGCAATGCCACGAAGGGCTGGACCTGGCCGGCGCGGCCTACGAATGGAATTACGCGCGGCAGATGCTGGAGATCCGCCTCGCCGAAGCGCAGGACCCAGGCCGCAGTGCGCTGGCCGATGAACTCTTCAGCGACCGTTTCCTGATCCGCCGCGCCCTGCTGCAGGCGATCGACCCCGCGCAACCCGTCCCGCCGGTGCTGCTGATCGACGAACTCGACCGCGCCGACGAACCTTTCGAGGCCTTCCTGCTGGAAGTGCTGAGCGACTTCCAGATCACCATCCCCGAATACGGCACCGTGAAGGCGCTGCAGCCGCCCATCATGGTGCTGACCAGCAACCGCACGCGCGAGATCCACGACGCCGTGAAACGCCGCTGCCTGTACCACTGGGTCGGCTTCCCCGATGCGGCGCGCGAGGCCGAGATCCTGGCCCGGCGCGTGCCCGGCGCGCCGGCCCGGCTGTCGGCCGAGATCGTGGCCTTCGTGCAGAAACTGCGCGGCCTGGACCTGTACAAACTGCCGGGCATCGCCGAGACCATCGAGTGGACGCGCGCGCTGATGGAACTGGACGCGCTGGTGCTCGACCCCGCAACCATCAACCACACCCTGGGCGTGCTGCTGAAGTACCAGGACGACATCGGCAAGGTCCAGGGCAGCGAAGCCGCGCGCCTGCTGGCGCAGGTGCGCAGCGAGTCGGCCGGGCCACGATGAAAGCAGCGAGTCGGGTTCTGGCCACGGCCTGCCTGGTTGCAGCCTGCTTGTCAGCCCCCTTCACGGTCAGCGCGCAGCCCGGCCCGGTGCAAACCGTATTTGACGCGATAGCGACCCAGGGCTTTGCCGGTGAGGTGCTGGTGGGCACGCTCGACAGCGTGGAATTCGAGGCCGCCACGGGCTTGGCCGACCGCGAGCGGCGGCTTCCACACCGCATCGGCCAGATCTGGCGCTGGGCCTCGGTGTCCAAGCAGGTGACAGCGGCACTCACGCTGCAGCAGGTGGACCTGGGCCGCATCTCGCTCGACGACAGCCTGGCCCGTCACCTGCCCGACTTCAAGGGCTCCAGCGCGCGAAAGGTGACGGTGCGGCAACTGCTGATGCACCTGTCGGGCTTGCCCAACCCCAACGACAGCCCGCCCGGGCCCGCAGGCATCCCCAGTTTCTACGGCGAAGATGGCCCCGACGCCTTGAGCTACTGCGCCGGCACGCCGCAGCGCGAACCGGGTGTGGCCTTTGAGTACAACAACTGCGACACGCTGGTGCTGGGCGCGCTGTTGGCCCGCGTCTCGGGCCGGCCTTACCCGCAATTGCTGCAAGAGAGTCTGACCGGGCCGCTGCAGCTGCGCACGCTGCAGATGGCCGGCCCGCTGCCGCGCGGCGAGGCCGTGGCCTACACCGCATCGGGCCAGATCGTGCCGCAGCCCAGCCTGGTGCGTTTCGGCAGTTCGGCGGCGCTGGAAGGCAGTGCTCGCGATCTGCTGGCCTTTGGCCGTGCGCTGTTGCAGAACACCCTGGTTTCACCCGCTTCGACTCAGGTGATGTGGACCGGTGAGCCGCGCTGGGGCTATGTCGCCCTTGGCGCCTGGGGCTACAGCGCGCCGTTGAAGGGTTGCCCGGCGCCGGTGCGCCTGGTTGAACGGCGGGGCGATGTGGGCGGCATCCAGGTACGCCACATCATCGCGCCCGCGTTGGGCAAGGTGGTGATCGTGTTCACCAACGAGGCCGACTTCGAGTTCGGCGAAATCTGGCAAGGTCGCGGTGTCAGCCACGACCTGCTCGCTGCGGCCTTGTGCCCCGTGCGCTGACGCGCACCGGCATTCATGGCGCACATGCTTACGCAAACCGCGCTGCCCGGCCACCTGGCCGACAACGTCATGCACTTCGGCCGCGTGCTGCGCCAGGCCGGTTTGCCGCTGCCAACCGAACGCATCCAACTGGCGCTGACGGCGCTGCAGATCGCCGGTCTGGAATCGAAGCGCGACTTCCACGACACCCTGGCCGCCTGCCTGCTGGACCGCGTGGAACACCGCGAACTCTTCGACCAGGCCTTCGCGATCTTCTGGCGCGACCCCGACATCGCCGGCCGCATGATGGCGATGCTGCTGCCGCGCGTGCAGGCCAAGACCGAACAGCGCGCAATTCCTGAAAACCGGCGCCTGGGCGAAGCGCTCTTTCCGCACCAGCCGAACCAGCCCCATCCACCGCCGCCGCCCGAGCAGATCGAGGTCGACGCCGCGCTGACCTGGAACGACCGCGAGCTGCTGCGCAAGGCCGATTTCGACACCATGACGGCCGACGAGTGGCGCGCTGCGCAGGCGCTGCTGCGCCGCATGGCGCCGCTGTTCGAGCCGCTGCGCACGCGGCGCAGCGAGCGCTCGGCCCACCCCGGCCGGCCCGACGGCCGCGCCACGCTGCAGGCGCTGGCGCGCAGCGGCGGCGACGTCTGGCAGATGCGCTGGCAGCGCCCGCGCAGCCGGCCCGCGCCGCTGGTGGTGCTGGCCGACATCTCGGGTTCGATGAGCCGCTACAGCCGCATGCTGCTGCACTTCACGCACGCCATCGGCCATGCCGATGTACGCATCGAGAGCTTCGTCTTCGGCACCCGGCTGACGCGGACCACGCGCGCGCTGCGCCAGCGCGACCCCGATATCGCCGTGGCCCGGGTGGTGCGCGACGTGGCCGACTGGTCGGGCGGCACGCGCATCACCGCCTGCCTGCGCGACTTCAACCAGCACTGGGCGCGCCGCGTGCTCAGCGGCCACGCCACCGTGCTGCTGATCAGCGACGGCCTGGAACACGGCACGCCCGATGACCCGCGCTGCGAGGGCCTGGCCTTCGAGATGGAACGGCTGCACAAGAGCTGCCGCAAGCTCATCTGGCTGAACCCGCTGTTGCGCTTCGACCAGTTTCAGCCGCGCGCGGCGGGCATCAAGGCGATGCTGCCGAACACCGACCTGTTCCTGCCGGCGCACAACCTGCAGAGCCTGGAGGAACTGGCGCGGGTGCTGGGTGGCGCGATCGATGCAGCGCCGCAGCGCGGGCGCTGAAACGGTTCAGCCCGAAGCCAGCGCCTCACGCACGAAGTCCAGCCGGTCCTGGCCGAAGAACATCGCCTCGCCGACGAAACAGCTGGGGGCGCCGAAAACCCCGCGGGCCACGGCTTTCTCGGTGGTGGCGATCAGCGCCGCCTTGACCTCGGGGTCGGCGATCAGCGCCAGAAGGGCCTCGGGGTGTGGGGGTCAGGTCTTGACTCTTGCGCCGCCCGAGCGCCTGGGTCATTGAGTACTTTGCCACCTGAGGGCGGCGCAGTTGCATCAAGGTTCGAAGGTCTCGATGTCGAGCCCATGGACAGCGCCGAAGTGCTTGACGTTGGCCGTGACAAGCGTGTCCCTGTTCACGAGAGCGGTGGCCCCGATGAGTGCATCGGCCAGTCGCATCCCGTGGGAGAGGGCCAGGCTGTCGATCAGCTCGGCCGCGCGCTCGCTGATCGCTGGCGTGATCGGCACGATCACGGTACCGCGTGCTGCAAGCCCCTTTTTCAGCCGCGCGAGCTCGGCCTTGTCGCGGCAACCCTGGGCCAGCTCGATGTAGGTCACCGCCGAGATACGCCAGTGGCTGATCGCGCGCAACCGCTGGGCAGCGCCGACGTGCCCGCGCGTGAGCCACACCAGCACGTCGGAGTCGATCAGCGTCGACATCAGCCGTCGCGCCGTGTGCCGTCGCCGTTGAAACGCGAGGCGCGCAACTCGCGCACGTAGCCGGCCACATCGGCCATGTCCTCGCGATCACGCCACATCCCGAACAGCGGATCGTTGGCAAAGTCCTCGCCGTGAGCTTGCACCGCTTGCGGCTCTTCCTCAATGCGAACCGTCACCGTGGTGCTGCCGACCTGGGTGAGCCTGGCGCGCCACTTCTCCGGCAGCTCGGCCACCGGCACATTCTCGAACACCAACGCGTTCATCGGGCTTCCCTTCTTGGTTGCTGAGTCTGCTGCGACGCCCCCAGGGCTTGGGACAGTTCAACCTGCGTGATGTCGCTCGCCTGGCGCGGTGGCGCGACGCGCTCACCGAGCCCGTCAAAGAGAGTGCGTTCGTCTTCGCCAATAGCTGTGGTCGGTAGCTCAATCGTCAGTGTTGCCAAGGGTAGACCCTCCACTGCATGGGCCTATTGTGAACGGCGTCTACACCCAGCGCTTCAACCGCCGGGAGGGCGTGGTGGGCCATCTGTTCCAGGGAAGGCTCAAGACAATCCTGGTGGACCGTGATGACTGCCTATTGGCACTGTGCCGCTACGTCGAACGCAAGCCGGTGCCGGCCAGAAGACCTGCGGCGCCGCAGCGCGGGCGCTGAAACGGTTCAGCCCGAAGCCAGCGCCTCACGCACGAAGTCCAGTCGGTCCTGGCCGAAGAACATCGCCTCGCCGACGAAGCAGCTGGGGGCGCCGAAAACCCCGCGGGCGACGGCTTCTTCGGTGCTGGCCACCAGGGCGGCCTTGACCTCGGGGTCGGCCACCAGCGCCATGAAAGCCTCGGGCTCGAAACCGGCGGCGGCCAGTGTGACGGCGAGCACCGCCGGGTCGCCCAGGTTCTGCTGCTCTTGCCACAGCGCCGTGAAGACAGCATCGCAGTAGGCCGTCAGGCGTTCGGGCTGTCGCGACTGCAAACCCACCGCGCCGCGCATCAGGGTCAGCGTGTTGATGGGGAAGGCCGGGTTGAACTGGAAGGTCACGCCGTAGCGCTGCGCCCAGCGCGCCAGGTCGCCCAGCATCCAGCGGCCCTTGGCCGGCACGTTGATCGGGCTGCTGTTGCCGGTGGCCTTGAAGACACCGCCCAGTAGCATGGGCCGCAGGCGCAGCGTGGCGCCGGTCTCGGCCACGAGCTTGGGCAACTGCGTGTAGGCCAGGTAGCTGGCCGCGCTGCCGAAGTCGAAAAAGAATTCCAGGGTCTTGCTCATGGTGCGTCTCCGTTCACCAGGTTTCCAGCCACGGCCGCAGGTCCAGCTCATGCGTCCAGGCGCTGCGCGGCTGCTGGTGCAGTTGCCAATAGGCTTCGGCGATGGCCTCGGGGTCGAGGATGCCGTCCTCGGCCTTCAGCGCATAACGCTCGGGGAAGTTGCTGGCGATGAATGCGGTGGCTATGGCGCCGTCGATGACGGCGTGCGCCACGTGGATGCCCTGCGGCCCCAGTTCGCGGGCCATGCTTTGCGCCAGCGCGCGCAGCGCGAACTTGGCGCTGGCGAAGGCACTGAAGCCGGCACTGCCGCGCAGGCTGGCCGTGGCGCCGGTGAACAGGATGGTGCCCTGGCCGCGCGGCCGCATCACGCGTGCTGCCTCGCGGCCGACCAGGAAGCCGGCCAGCGCACCCATTTCCCAGACCTTGCGGTAAACGCGCTCGGTGGTCTCGGTGATGCCGAAGCGCACATTGGCGCCGATGTTGAAGACCAGCACCTCGATGGGCCCGATCTCGGCTTCGATGCGGGCGAACAGGGCCAGCACCTCGGCTTCAACGCGGGCGTCAGAAGCAAAGCCGTGGGCCTGGCCGCCTTCGGCCTGGATGCGCTGGACCAGCGGCACCAGTTTGTCGGCCGTGCGCCGCGTCACGCAGGCCGTGTAGCCACCGCGCGCAAAGCGCCGGGCGATGGCGCCGCCGGTGGCGTCACCGGCGCCGACGACCAGCGCGACCGGAGCCTTCACGCAGCCGGCATCCGGTTCAGCGCACGCCAGACCACTTCGGCGCTCAGCGGCATCTGGATCTTTTCGGCCTCACGCCCCAGGCCGGCGCCATCGAAACCATGCGCCAGGGCATCGACCACCGCGTTGACGGTGGCCGGTGTGGCGCCGATGGTGCCCAGCTCGCCCACGCCCTTCACGCCCAGGCTGTTGGTCAGGCAGGGGATGCGGGTGTCGAAGGCGGTCTTGAAGCCGCGGAAGCCATCCACGCGCGGCAGGGCGTAGTCCATGTAGCTGGCGCTCAGCAACTGGCCCTCGGCGTCGTAGGCGACACACTCGCTCAAGGCCTGGCCGATGCCCTGCACCGCGCCGCCTTCGACCTGGCCTTGGACGATGACCGGGCTGACGACACGGCCGATGTCGCTGACCGAGGCATAGGCCACGATCTCGACGACGCCAGTGGCCGGGTCGACTTCGACCTCGCAGCAGTGCGCTGCGTTGGGCCAGCTGGGTGCGCTGGCCTTGGCGCCGCCGTCGGCGACGATGACGGCACCCGCCTGCCGCTGCGCCAGCTCGAACAGGCCGATGCCCATGTCGGTGCCGGCCACGGTGAAGCGGCCCTCGCGGTATTCGATGTCGGCGGCCGGTGCTTCCAGCGCCTCGGCGGCCAGGTCCTGGGCCTTGGCGATGGTGTTGGTCGAGGCCGCCGCCACCGCTGCGCCGCCGGTGAACAGCGACCGGCTGCCGGCGCTGCCGAAGCCGTTCGCCCGGTCGGTGTCGCCCTGCAGCACGCGGATGCGCTCCAGCGGCACGCCGAAGACGTCCACCGCCAGCTGCGCGTAGCTGGTGGCGATGCCCTGACCCATGGCCATCGTGGCCGAGGTCAGTTCGATGAAGCCGTCGGCCGTCACCCGCACCTGAACCTGCTCTTCCAGCGCGTTGCCGCCGGTCCATTCCAGGAAGGTGGCCAGGCCGCGACCGCGCAGCCTGCCGCGGTTTTTGGACTCGGCGCGGCGGGCGTCGAAGCCTTCGTAGTCAGCCAGCGTCTGGCACTGCGCCAGCAGGCTGGCGAACTGCCCGCTGTCGTAGGTCTGGCCCATCGGGTTGCGGTAGGGCATCTGCTCGGGCCGGATCATGTTGCGGCGGCGCAGTTCGGCCGGGTCCATGCCCATCTCGCGCGCGGCGGCGTCGAACAGCCGCTCGATGACGTAGATGGCCTCGGGCCGGCCGGCGCCGCGGTAGGCGCCGGTGGCCGCGGTGTGGGTCAGCACCGCGCTGATCTGCAGGTCGATGGCCGGGATGTCGTAGATGCTGGTCAGCACCCAGGGGCCGATCATCAGCTGGATGGCCACGCCCGCGCCGGTGACGTAACAGCCCACATTGGCCAGCGAACGCAGGCGCACGCCGAGTACCTTGCCCTCAGCGTCCAGCGCCATCTCGGCGTGGCTGAGCAGGTCGCGGCCGTGCACGGCGGTCAGGAAGTCTTCCAGGCGGTCGGCCTGCCACTTCACCGGCAACTTCAACTGCTGCGCGGCATAGGCCACGGCGATGTCTTCCGGGTAGGCGCCGGTCTTCATGCCGAAACCGCCGCCGACGTCGCCCACCACCACGCGCACCTGCTCCGCGCTCAGGCCGGGCAGGCAGGCCACCAGCGCGGCCTTTTCGCCGGTGGGCATCTGGGTCGACAGGCGCATCGTCAAACGGCCTTCGTCCAGGTAGGCCAGCACTGAACGCGGTTCGATGGTGCTGGGCGCCAGGCGCTGGTTGACGAGGTCCAGCGTCACGCGGTGCGCGGCCTGCGCGAAAGCGGCGGCCACCGCGTCGGGCTTGCCGTGGCGCATCTCGGCCAGCACGTTGCCGGGGGCTTCGGGCCACACCTGCGGCGCATCCGGCGCGATGGCGTCGCGGGCGTTGCTGACGGCCGGCAGCGTGTCGATCTCGACGACCACCGCGTCGGCGGCCGCCCGGGCGCCGTCACGCGTGGTGGCCACCACGGCCACGATGGCCTCGCCGACGTGGCGCACGACGCCCACCGCCAGCGCGCGCTTGGTGGGCGGGCTCATGGGCTGGCCGTCGGCGCGCTTGAAACCGGCGGCGGCGGGCAAGGGCTTGACGCCGGCCGCTTCCAGGTCGGCCCCGGTGTAGACACCCAGCACGCCGGGCATGGCCGTGGCGGCCGAGGTATCGATGCTGACGATGCGGCCGTGCGCGCTGGTCGAGCGCACAAAACGCAGGTAGACGGCGCCCGCGGGCGTGACGTCGTCGGTGTACTGGCCCCGGCCTTGCACCAGGCCCAAGTCTTCGATGCGGCGCACCGCCTGGCCGCTGCCGAAGCGCGCGGCAACACCCAGGCTGGCGAATTCAGCGGGCGCGTTCATGCGGCCTCCTTGGCCATCACGGCGGCGGCTTGCTGCACGGCAGCGACGATGTTGACGTAGCCGGTGCAGCGGCACAGATTGCCTTCCAGTGCATCGACGATCTCGGCTTCATTCGCCTTCGGGTTGTGCTGCAGCAGGCCGGTGGCCGCCATCATCATCCCCGACGTGCAGAAGCCGCATTGCAGGCCGTGGCAGGCGATGAAGGCTTCCTGCACCGGGTGCAGGGTGCCGTCGGCCTGCGTCAGGCCCTCGACAGTCGTCACGCTGCGGCCCTGCGCCTGCAAGGCCAGCACGCTGCAGCTCTTCACGGCCAGGCCGTCGAGCAGCACGGTGCAGGCGCCGCATTGCGCGGTGTCGCAACCCTGGTGGGTGCCGGTCAGGCCCAGGGTGCCGCGCAGCAGGTCGATCAGCAGCATGGCAGGTTCGGCAGCGGTCGCGCTGGCGCGGCCGTTGAGCGTGAATTCAAGTCGGGACATGGGCAATAACCTCGGTCAAAGGGCACAACTGCGGAAACCGCAGAACATCGTATCTTGCATGGGCGGCGCGTAGCGGCGGGCCTGCGGATAAGCCCGCCGGCGGCGGGTGGCAAAAGAGGCGCCGCGCAGCACGCCCAGCGGGGGGCCGGCCTCCGGCGGCGCATCCAGGCAGCCGGCCGGCACCGCGCCGGCACGGGGCCAGGCGCGGGCGCTGCCCGCCACCCACTCGAAGACATCGCCCCAGAGAAAACCGCGCCGCGCGCCCGCCGCCGCGGCCAGTTCCCATTCGGGTTCGGTGGGCAGGCGCCGACCGGCCCAGCGGCACCAGGCTTCGGCCTCGTAGCGGGTCACGTGCATCGCCGGCTGGCCCGCTGCGGCGCGGGCCAGCGCGGTCTTCGCGCCGTGGCCGCGCAGCACCAGCACGGCGCCGTGGAACTGCTCGACCCGGCCCGGCGCACGCCGGCCCTGCGCCTGCGCCCAGGCCCAGCCGTCGGCGGTCCACAGCCCGGCCCGGTCGTAGCCGCCGTCCTCGGCAAATTCCACATAGCGGGCCCAGTTCACCACCTGCGCGTCGATCTCGAACTCCGGCACCGCCACGGCGTGCGCCCAGCGCTGGTTGTGCGGCACCAGACCGCGACCGGCGCCCTCGGGCCCGGCCGTGTCCAGGCTGCCCAGCAGCGCGTTCTGCGCCGGCAGCCACAGCGGCGGGCGCTCGGCGCGGGCCGGCGGTGCCGCGGCATGCAGGCGCTCGGCCAAGGCCTCGGCCAGGCGGTCTTCGTGCAGCAGGGCCTGGCGGTAGAAGTACAGCGCCGCGTCGCTCTCGGCCTGTGCCGGCACGGCGGCCAGCAGCTCCAGCGTGATGTCCAGCGTCTCGGCCAGGTAGCCGCGCAGCGCCTCGGGCGTGGGCGGCTCGCCGACCTGGGCGGCCCAGCCATCGGCCCGCGGCTCGATGCCGGCCAGGCGGGGCGCCCTGGGGTCGCAGGCCTCGCCACGCTGGCGCTGCACATGGCGGCAGATCCAGCGGTCGGCGTACCAACCGGCGCTCAGCGCCAGTCGCAGCGCGGGCGGCGACTCGTCTTCGGCCAGGCGATGCAACAACAGATTGCGCGCGTCGATCAGGGCCAGCGACAGCAGGTCGCGGCCGGCATGCTGCATGGCCTGCGGGTCGTCCAACGCCGCGACCGGCCGGCCAGAGACCGACCCGGCGCTATTCCCCGACCAGTCCGTTCCGGATGGCATAGCCCGATGGCGTCACAAGCGATTCCAGCCAGACTGCGGCGATGGTGCGCACACTGGACGCCCAATCGCGGCGGACATCCCGATCAGTGCCAACAAACGGGCTCAGATGCGACTTGGTAATGTGGGGATTGTTCAGCGTGGCGCCGCGCCGCGCGATGTAGAGGGCGCGCAGACGCAGCACCTCCAACATGGAGGCAGGAGACAGCGCGGGGCGACCCTTGGCATCAACGCAATCCGCCGCGCGCAGGTACTGATCGGCTGTCCACTGTTGGCGCAAGACCGTTCGGGCATCGTCCAAGGTGTATGTCGGCTTCTTTCCGCAAACCCCGTACAGGTCCGACAGCCGCAGCGCGGCCGAGGTTCTCTGTGCCAGTCGGTGGTCTATCGCGATCTTGGACTCTATGGACGCGATCCAAGGCGCCATGTCATCGGGCGTCAGGCACAGGCAGCGCTGCAATTCCGGCCGACGGACCTCACGGGAATAGAAACCGATGACGAAGAGCTTGCTACGCCACTTGACGATGTGGTCCATGCTCACGTCGCGCGCCGTTGACACCGTGTCGGTGGTGGTGGATTTCACCTCCACCTCGATCGACTTTTCGACATCACCCACCTTCACCCTAAGCAAGGCGTCAACACCCTCGCGTTGGTGGGATGGGTCCCAATCGAGGTTGAACAAACGCACCAGTTCGCGTTCGCGTTCGTCGTCTTGAACTGTCAATCGGCTGCTCCTAGCGCACGGGCTACCTGCAAGGCAACGGCATAGGCAACCGGCGGGCAGACGCTATTGCCGATCTGCCCAAGAGCCTGGTAGACCGCGCCGCTGAACCGCCAGTCCACCGGAAAGCCCTGGAGAAGTGCGCAATCTGCAACCGTCAATCTATGGTGGCCGTTCTCCGGGACGAAAGCGGTAGCCAGGGCTCTCGTGCTTTGAACACCGTTCGGCCAAATACCCAACTTCGACCAAGTCCTCATCGAAGCTTGGCTGTTCACGACCCCTGTGGTCTTGCGCGGCCCTGTAAAACCAGAGCGCAAAGTCGGTGCGACCAAATCGAAACCGTGGTCGTCAAGACCCAGACTCAGTCTTGCGGTGTTTCTGGGCAAGAGTGGACCGAACAGCGCCTGCGTATTGCCGTGCGTGGGTGGCGGCGGCACGAAGCGAGCCGCATCACGTGCTGAACGGAAGCCCACGAAGAACACCCGGCGACGCGCCTGCGGCACACCGTAGTCGTCGGCCGAGAGTTTGAACCGGAAGATCGTGTATTCGCCCTGCAGCGGCTCCACGATGTACTGCTGCACGAAGGATTCAAACTTCTTGTCCAGCATGCCGGGTACGTTTTCGGCAATGAAGGCCCGCGGCCTAGCCTGCCGCACGCAGCGAACGAAATCGGGCCACATGTTGCGCTCGTCGTCTGCTCCGGCCTGCTTGCCCGCCGTGGAGAAAGGCTGGCACGGCGGGCCGCCGTGAACCACGTCGACACCGCGAAAGGGCGTGAAGGCTGTCCGCTCCACATCACCGTCCTGCGCACCGGTCATCACGGACCAGTTCGGCCGGTTGGCGCGCAGCGTCTCACCGCAAATGGGCAAGATTTCGTAGGACGCCTGGTGCGTGTAGCCAGCCCGTTCGAAGCCGAGGTCCAAACCGCCGCCACCAGAAAAAAGCGAAATGGCGGTGAGCCCATGGGCCGAGATGCGAGGCATCAAATCATTGGGATCGAGCCTGCTGCCCTGCGGTTCGACGCCGCTCGCGTCAGCCGCAATACCGGCGGTAAGTGCCAGCTTGCGTTGCTGAGAACGCTGCGAAGTTGCGCGGTAGCGATCACGTTGTGCATCTGTCAAATCGTAGGGCATGACGGGCACTCAATCTGCTTCGAATATGTATAAATATACAGCTTCAAGGGCTCTGCGCACCAGCTTGCTACTCGCCGACCAGTCCGTTCCGGATGGCATAGACCGTCAACTCGGAATTGTTCGCCAGCCCCAGCTTTTCCAGCACCCGCGCGCGGTAGACCGACACTGTCTTGGGGCTCAGCGTCAGGTCTTCGGCGATGTCGGCCAGGCGCTTGCCGCTGGCGATCATCACCAGGGTCTGCAGTTCGCGGTCGCTCAGCTTGCTGTGGGGGCTGTCGCTGGCCGGTGCGGTCAGGCTTTCGACCAGCATCTGCGCGATCTCGGGCGTGACGTACTTGCGGCCCTGCGACACGGTGCGCACGGCCTGCACCAACAACTGCGGATCGCCGCCCTTGTTGACATAGCCGTAGGCCCCGGCGCGCAGCGCACGGATGGCGTACTGGTCTTCCGGGTACATGCTGACCACCAGCACCTTGATCGGCGAGCCTTCGTCTTTCAGCGCGTGCAGCGCATCCAGGCCGCTGCGCCCGGGCAGGTTGATGTCCAGCAGCAGCACGTCGCAACAGGCCGCCCGGGACTCGCCGGCGGCGGCACTGGCGGCCGCCAGGGTGCGCATCAGCACGCGCAACTCACCGTAGTCGCCGGCTTCGCCCACCACCCGGATGTCGCAGGCGTCGGACAGCGTGTCGCGGATGCCACGGCGGATCAGCGCGTGGTCGTCGCAGAGGATGACGTCGATCATGGCAGCCCGGCGCGGTGCATCAAGGGGGGTTCCAGGCGGTGTCTTCGGCGCTGTCGGGTTCTCGGGCATCGTGGGACAGCGACAAGGGTCGATTCTGGCCCGTCTCCGGGTGATCGGTCTGCAGCGGCACCGACAGGATCAAGGTGGTGCCCGCAGCACTGCTGCTCAGGTCGACCCAGCCGCCCACTGTGGAAGCGCGTTCGTGCAAGCCGCGGATGCCGAAACTGCGCGCCTTGGCCAGATCGGCCTGGCCCAGGCCGCGCCCGTTGTCGCTGATTTCCAGCGACAGCACGCCGCCGGACAGCGACAGGTCCACCACCACGCGCCCGGCGTGCGCATGCTTGCTGACGTTGGTCAGCGCCTCTTGCGCCACCCGGTAGGCCACCAGCGGCACGCCCGGCGGCAAGACCACCTGTTCGTGGGTGGTGCGGAATTCGCAGGTGATGCCGGTGCGCTTCTCGAAGCGGCTGGTCATCCACTGCAGCGCGGCCACCAGCCCCTGTTCCAGGATGGCCGGGCGCAGGTTCTGCATGATGCGCTGGCTGGCCTCGATGGCGTGGGTCACGGTTTCCAGAGCCGACAGGGCCCGCTGCTGCACCTCGGGCGCCACCGCGTGGCGGCGGATCCAGTCCAGTTCGAACTTCAGCGCCGTCAGCGAGCCGCCCACGTCGTCGTGGATCTCGCGGGCGATGGCCTGGCGCTCGGCCTCGACGCTGGTCTGCAGGTGTTGCGCCAGCTCCGACAGGCGCTTGCGCGAGGCTTCCAGGTCGCGGTCGGCGGCCTTGCGGGCGCGCTGGGTGCGTGCGGCCTCGATGGCATGCTCGACGGCCGGCGCCAGGCGGGCCAGGTTGTTCTTCAGCAGGTAGTCGCTGGCGCCGTTGCGCATCGCCTGCACGGCGGTGTCTTCGCCGATCTGGCCCGAGACCAGGATGAAGGGCAGGTTGCGGCCGTCGGCCGCGCAGCGTTCACGCAGGATCTGCAAGGCATCCAGCCCGGTGAAACCCGGCAGGTGGTAATCGGACAGCACCAGATCCCAGGGCTCGTCGAGCGCGGCCTCGAATTCGGCCCGGGTATCGACCCGGACCGCTTCGACGCGGATACCGCTGCGCCGCAGGTGGGCGAGGGCCAGAGCGTGGTCGGGCTCGGAATCTTCCAGATGCAGCAGCCGAAAGGAGTTCGCGGCGCTGTTCATGGCCCCGAGTATCGCAAAGCAGGCTGCCTGCACGACCTGCGCTGTCGGATTGCACGGAAATAGCGGCCAGCAGCCGTCATCTTTCGCTCAATGTGGGTGCCCGGCATGCCGAAAACATCGGTAACTGAAGCCCGCTTGGCCCTCTCCTGCACACAGACCCGCAGCATGGGGCGCCGAGACCGACCCGCACAACGCCCGCATTGGAGCCCGGATGACCGCCCAGGAAGACACTGTCCTGTACGACCCCCAGCCCGCGCCAGCGCAGGCTGGCGGCGTCATGCCGCTGATGCTGGCGGCCGACCTGCAAGACCACCTGATGGTGGCCGGCAACGACCTGGAACGCCTGCAACGCCTGCTGGACGACGCAGGCCAGTCCTTGATGGTGCATTTCTACAGCGCCTCGGGCCACCTGCAGCGGGCGACCCAGGCCGAGTCCGCCGCACCCGAAGGGCTGCGCCAGGCCATGGAACACATGGCCGGCGCCATCACCGCGATGCAGTTCCAGGACATGGCCACGCAGCTCATCGCCCACACCTCGCGGCGCCTGCGCAACTGCGTGGACCGCATCGCCCGCGACAGCATGGGTGACGACGACGAGGACGGCGTCGGCGTCGTCGATGACACGCCCTTGCAGCCCAACCCGGTGACGCAGGACGAGGTGGATGCGGGCTCGATCGATCTCTTCTGACACCACCCCGCCGCCAGCCCGCCAGCCCCACGCGCCCCGTACCCCTCTTCCCGGAGTAGACCCACCATGCACTCGATCCTTGCCGTTGACGACAGCGCCTCCATGCGCCAGATGGTCAGCTTCACCCTGAAGAACGCCGGCTTCAATGTCGTGGAGGCCGTGGACGGCCAGGACGCGCTGGAGAAGGCCAACAGCCGCGACTTCAACTTGGTGCTGACCGACCAGAACATGCCGCGCATGGACGGCATCAGCCTGACCAGGAAGCTGCGCGAGAGCCCCAAGTTCAAGACCACGCCGATCCTGATCCTGACCACCGAGAGCAGCGACCAGATGAAGCAGGCCGGCCGCGCCGCCGGCGCCACCGGCTGGCTGGTCAAGCCCTTCGACCCGGCCAAGCTGGTCGAGGTCATCGGCAAGGTGATCCGCTAGATCCCGGAGCAGCCAGACATGCACCACGACACCAACGAAGCCAGTTCGGCCGCCGGCATCGACCTGAGCCAGTTCTTCCAGGTCTTCTTCGAAGAAGCCGGCGAGAACCTGGAAACCATGGAGCAGATGCTGCTCAACCTGGACATCCACAACGCCGACGACGAAGAGCTCAACGCCATCTTCCGTTGCGCGCATTCGGTCAAGGGCGGCGCCGCGACCTTCGGCTTTTCCGATGTCGCCGAGCTGACGCACCAGATGGAAACGCTGCTGGACAAGCTGCGCCGCCACGAACTGTCGCCCACCGCCGCGATGGTCGACGTGCTGCTGGCCTCGGGCGACGCGCTGAAGGCGCAACTGGCCCGCCACCAGGGCAACGGTGCCGACCCGCTGGACACCGCGGAGCTGCTGGTCTCGATCCGCAGCATGTCGGCCGGCGGCCTCGCCGCGCCAGTGGCCACACGCCCCGTGGTGGCGGCACCGGCCGCCCCGGCCCCGGTCGCGCCCGCCCGCCCCGGCGTACGCCAGCTGGAACTCACCGTGGGCCCGCTGCCCGACCCCGACGACGCCGACAACCTGGTCGAGCTGTTCAAGGAAATCACCGACCTGGGCACCATCGAACCGCTGGACGCCGGCCGCGCAACGGAAGGCCTGCGCCGCTTCAAGGTGCTGACCAGTTCGACCGACAGCGACCTGATCGACCTGTTCAACTTCCACGTGGCCCGCGAACACATCAAGCTGGCGCCGATGGACGCCGGCTATGGCTTCTTCGATAACGCGCCAGGCGCGCCGCCAGCCCTGTCGGCTTCAGCCGCTGCTGATGCGGCTCAAGGCTATGGCTTCTTCGACAACGCACCGGGCGCTCCGGCCGCCGCTGGCGAGGTGGCCGAAGCCGCCGCCGCCCCGGTCGAGCTGCGCTCACCCGCGGCCAAGGTGGCGCCGGCGCGGGCCGAGAAGGCGGCCGCAGCGCCCGAATCGAGCACGCTGCGGGTGTCGGTGGAAAAGGTCGACCAACTCATCAATCTGGTGGGCGAACTCGTCATCACCCAGGCCATGCTGGCGCAGAACAGCAAGGGCGTGGACGCGGCGCTGAACCAGCAGATGGCATCCGGCCTGGCCGACCTGGAACGCAACACCCGCGACCTGCAGGAAGCGGTGATGTCGATCCGCATGATTCCGATGTCGCTGGTTTTCAACAGGTTCCCGCGCATGCTGCGCGACCTGGCCGCCAAGCTGGGCAAGAAGGTGGAACTGATGCAGGTCGGCGAAGCCACCGAACTGGACAAGGGCCTGGTCGAGAAGATCACCGACCCGCTGACCCACCTGGTGCGCAACAGCTGCGACCACGGCATCGAGATGCCGGCCGAACGCCTGGCCAAGGGCAAGCCCGAACAGGGCACGATCACCTTGATCGCCACCCATGCTGGCGGCAGCATCGTCATCGAGGTGCGTGACGACGGCAAGGGCCTGAACCGCGCCAAGCTGCTCAGCAAGGCCAAGGAACGCGGCCTGGAGGTGTCGGACGCGATGACCGACCCCGAGGTCTACAGCCTGATCTTCGCGCCCGGCTTTTCCACCGCCGACGAGGTCACCGACGTGTCGGGCCGCGGCGTCGGCATGGACGTGGTGAAGAAGAACATCACCGCCCTGGGCGGCACCGTGGAGATCGATTCCGCCGAGGGTTACGGCATGACGGTGCGCGTGCGCCTGCCCTTGACCCTGGCCATCATGGACGGCATGAGCGTGGGCGTGGGCGAGGAGGTCTACATCCTGCCGCTGTCCAGCGTCGTCGAATCCTTCCAGGTGCAGCCCGGCCTGATCAAGACCATCGGCGGCAGTGGCCGGGTGGTGGAGGTGCGTGACGAGTACATGCCGGTGGTTGACCTGGAACGCATCTTCAACGTGCCGCGCTTCGACTTCGAGAACGTCACCAACATCATGGTCGTGGTGGAAGCCGAAGGCGGGCGCGTGGCGCTGCTGGTCGACGAGCTGCTCGGTCAGCAGCAGGTCGTGGTGAAGAACCTGGAGAGCAACTACAGGCGCGTCGACGACGTGTCGGGCGCCACCATCATGGGCGACGGCCGCGTGGCGCTGATCCTGGATGTCGGCTCGCTGGTGCGGCGGTCGCGGCACTGATGTCCGCCCATCGCGAGCTTGGCCCCTTCTTCCCTCATGCAAACGGTCTGATCGTCAGGCTTCCGGAGTCAGTACCCATGTCTTCCCTGCACAGCAACGACAAGGCAACGCTGGTTGCGATGAGCGCACTCTTCGCCGCCGCCGTGGCCTACGGCGCGGCCTACTCGGGCGCGGCGCTGCCGCTGGCGCTGGGTGCGGGGCTGTTCATCGCCGCGCTGGCGGTGGCGCTGCTGGGGGGCCGCCGCAATGGCAGCCCTGTCGTGTTGCCGGTGCTGGGCATGTGCATGGTGGCCTTGCTGATCCATGCCGCGCGCGGTCGGCCCGAAGCCCACTTTGCGGTCTTCGCCTTCCTCGCCTGCACCATCGTCTACCGCGACTGGCGCTCGGTCGTGGCCGCCGCCGCCACCATCGCCTTGCACCACCTCAGCTTCAACGCCCTGCAAGCCTGGGGTTACGGCCCGGTGTGTTTCACCGAGCCCAGCTGGCTGACGGTCATCGAGCACGCCAGCTACGTCGTCGTGCAAGCCGGGCTGCTGGTGGTGCTGTCGGTCCGAGCCCGCAGCGACGCCGCGACCAGCGCGCAGCTGGCCGGCGTGGCCAACGGCTTGCTGACGACCGAGGGCCGGGTGGATTTCGCGGCCGCCACGAGCGGCGCGGACAGCCAGGACGCCACGGCCCGCAAACTGGTCGACGCGCTGAGACACATCGAACGCTCGATTGCACAGGTCAACGAAAGCAGCGCGTCGATATCGGATGCCGCCCAGGAAATCGCCAGCGGCAATCTGGACCTGAGTCAGCGCACCGAGCAGGCTGCCAGTTCGCTGCAGAACACGGCCAGCGCGATGCAGGAGCTGACCGCCAACGTGCGGCTGAATGCCGAAGCCGCGCTGGAAGCCCGGCGCCTGGCGACATCGGCGGCCGACGTGGCGCAGCGCGGCGGTGGCGCCGTGGCCCAGGTGGTCAGCACCATGGACGAGATCAATGCCAGTTCGCGGCGCATCGCCGACATCATCGGCACCATCGACGGCATTGCCTTCCAGACCAACATCCTGGCCTTGAACGCGGCGGTGGAAGCCGCCCGGGCCGGCGAGCAGGGCCGCGGCTTTGCGGTGGTGGCCACCGAGGTGCGCAGCCTGGCGCAACGCAGCGCCGCAGCGGCCCGCGAAATCAAGTCGCTGATCGGGGTCAGCGTCGATCGGGTCGAAGCCGGCACCCGCCAGGTGGCCGACGCGGGCAGCACGATGACCGAGATCGTGGCCAGCGTGCAGCGCGTCAGCCAGATCATCCAGGCCATCAGCACCGCCACGGCCGAGCAGAGCAGCGGGCTGGTTCAGGTCAACGGCTCGGTCGGCGACCTGGACCGCATGACGCAGCAGAACGCCGCGCTGGTGGAACAAAGCGCGGCCGCCGCCGAATCGCTGAAAGAACAGGCCGTCCGCCTGGGCGACCTGGTCGGCACCTTCAGGCTCGCAGCCACAACCCCAGGGGCCTGAGCCCGCCCCACACCGCCTATCCCATCATGAGCTTTCGAAACATCCGCCTGTCCGCCCGCCTGGGCCTGGCTTTCGGGCTCATCCTGCTGCTGGTGCTGGCCATGGCCGGCCTGGGCATCTTCCAGCTCAGCCGCATCCAGGCCCTCAGCGACGAGCAGGGCGGGCTCAGCACGCAGCAAAGGCTGAGTCGCGAATGGCGCGCGCTGTCGGAACTGAATCTGACTCGCGGCATGGCCCTGGCCAAGGCCGGCAGCAACAGCGACGTGCGCGAGCTGTCGGAAGCGCCGATGAAGGCCACCTCGCAGCGCATCGCCAGCACCACCGAGGAACTGGGCAAGGTCCTGGTGGACGGGCGGTCACGCCAGTTGCTGCAAGCCGCGCTGGACCAGCGCAAGAACTACACGGCGCTGCGCGACGGCCTGCTCAAGCGCCAGCGCCAGGGCGATGTGGTCGGTGCCGCCGAAGACGCCGACAGCAAGCTGATGCCGGCCAGCGCCGCCTACCTGGCCAGCGTGGATGCACTCGACCAGCACCTGGGTGCCATCCTGCAGCGCAGCGTCAGCGCCCAGAACGACATCGCCCGGCGCGCCATCGTCACCCAGGGCCTGCTGGCCGTGCTGGCGCTGGCGGCCGGCGCGGTCATGGCCTGGCTGACGACGCGCTCGGTGACGCTGCCGCTGCAGGGGGCCATCACCGCCAGCCGCCGCATCGCCAGCGGCGACCTGTCGCAGACCCTGGCCTGGGACCGTCGCGACGAAATGGGCGAGCTGGGCCAGGCGCTGGATGCGATGACGCTGCAACTGTCGCAGTCGATGCGTGAAGTGCTGAGCACGTCAGACCAGATCAAGCACGCCTCGCAGGAAGTGGCCAGCGGCAGCGCCGACCTGAGCGCCCGCACCGAAAAGGCGGCCGGCTCGCTGCAGGACAGCGCCAGCTCCATCGAACAGCTGGCCGGCACCGTGCGCTCCAGCGCCGAGGCCGCACAGCAGGCCGGCGTTCTGGCGGCCCACGCCAGCGAGGTGGCGCAGCGGGGCGGCGTCACCGTGGGCCAGGTGGTCAGCACCATGGACGCGATCAACGCCAGCAGCCGCCAGATCGCCGACATCGTGGGCACCATCGACGGCATCGCCTTCCAGACCAACATCCTGGCGCTCAACGCCGCGGTGGAAGCCGCACGCGCCGGTGAACAGGGCCGCGGCTTCGCGGTGGTCGCCTCGGAAGTCCGCTCGCTGGCCCAGCGCAGCGCCGCCGCAGCGCGCGAAATCAAGAGCCTGATCGGCGCCAGCGTCGAACGGGTGGAAGCCGGCTCGCGTCAGGTGGCGCAAGCCGGCAACACGATGACCGACATCGTGGCCAGCGTGCAGCGCGTCAACGACATCATCGGCGAGATCAGCACCGCCGCCGTCGAACAGAGCCAGGGCATCGCCCTGGTCAGCAGCGCCGTCAACGACATCGACGGCCTGACCCAGCAGAACGCCGCGCTGGTGGAACAAACCGCCGCCGCCGCCGAGTCGCTGAAAGACCAGGCCAGCCGCCTGGGCACGCTGGTGGCCAGCTTCCGCCTGCAGGCCGCCTGAGGCCGGCCGTATCGCCCTACTTTGCGCTGAAACACCCGTCCCTGCCCACACCGATCTTCCTGCTACCCGGAGTTCCCATCATGCTCAAGAGTCTTACTGCACAGCAACGACTGTCGCTGGCCATCGTCCTGCTGGTCGGCGGCCAGGCCGCGGCGCTGGCCGGCCCCGCGCTGGGCCTGGGCGCCTTCTGGTCGGCGGGCCTGGGCCTCGCGCTCGGCGCGGCGGCCATCACCGTGCTGCTGATCAACGCGATGCAGGTGCGCGACTTCATGCGCGGCTTCGTCGAGCACGCGCAACGCATGGCCGGTTCGGACCTGTCGTCGGAGATACGTGAAGAGACGGGCAGCCCCGACAGCCAGGCGCTGACGGGCAGCCTGCGTGCCCTGCAGACCTCGCTGCGCAGCACCCTGGGCGGCATCCGCGGCGGCGCCGACGGCATCAAGATCGCGGCCCAGGAAATCGCCATGGGCAACAACGACCTGAGCGCGCGCACCGAGCAGACGGCCAGCAACCTGCAGCAGGCGGCCAGCGCGATGACGCAGCTAACCAACACCGTCAAGCAGACCGCAGATTCGGCGCGCACGGCCAACCAGCTAGCCTCGTCGGCCAGCCAGGTGGCCGGGCGCGGTGGCGAGGTCGTTGCGCAGGTGGTCAGCACCATGGACGAGATCAACACCAGCAGCAAGAAGATCGCCGACATCATCGGCGTCATCGACGGCATCGCCTTCCAGACCAATATCCTGGCGCTGAACGCCGCCGTGGAAGCGGCGCGCGCCGGTGAACAGGGCCGCGGCTTTGCCGTGGTGGCGTCGGAAGTCCGCTCGCTGGCGCAACGCAGCGCCGAGGCCGCCCGCGAGATCAAGAGCCTGATCGGCAGCAGTGTCGAGAAGGTGGAAAGCGGTTCGCGCCTGGTGGCCGCTGCCGGCAGCACGATGACCGAGATCGTCAGCAGCGTGCAGCGCGTCAGCGACATCATTGCCGAGATCAGCGCCGCCGCCGCCGAGCAAAGCGAAGGCATCAACCAGGTCAACCACACGATGTCGCAACTGGACCAGGCGACGCAGCAGAACGCCGCGCTGGTGGAACAGGGCGCAGCGGCGGCCGAGTCCTTGCGCGACCAGTCGGGTCAGCTGGCGGCAGCCGTCAGCGGCTTCCACCTGGTCGGTGCTGCGTCCGCCGCCACGCCACGCCCGGCCACGCCGGCGGTGATGGCACAGCGCACGATCAGTCTGGCCCGCAGCCAGGTCGCGGCGCCCGCCGCCCAGGCCAAGGCGGCCGCCCCGCGTGGCGCGCTGGCCGCCGCCAGCGCGGCGTCGTCCGCCCCGCGCGCCAGGCCGACGGCGCCATCCAGCCCCAAGGCCGCTGCGCCGGCGCCGGCCGCTGCGTCCACGCCCGCCGCGTCGACCGGCGCCAGCGACGACTGGGAAACCTTCTGAACCACGCGCTTCAGCGCACCACCGGCCTGCCGATAAGGCAGTGGACACCCCGCTTACACCGCAAGGAACCGCCATGGAGATGATTGCCGAAACCCCCCAGGTCGCCCGCCACGAGGCGGCGCGCGCCAACGCCGCCGCCGCAGCCAGTGCCGCCGGTTCGACCGGCCGCACCTCACAGGGCGGCGAATTCCTGACCTTCCGCCTGGGCGCCGAGGAATACGGCATCGACATCCTGCGCGTGCAGGAGATCCGCTCCTACGAACAGCCCACGCGGATTGCCAATTCGCCGGCCTTCATCAAGGGCGTGGTGAACCTGCGTGGCGTCATCGTGCCCATCATCGACCTGCGCCTGAAACTGGGCTGCGACACGGCCGAATACAACACCTTCACCGTGGTGGTGGTGCTGAACGTGCGCGGCCGCGTGGTCGGTGCGGTGGTCGATTCGGTGTCGGACGTGCTGGAACTCGGCCGCGACCACATCAAGCCGGCGCCGCAGCTCAACAGCAGCGTCGATGCCAGCTTCATCACCGGCATCGGCACCATCAAGAACGGCCCCGCTGAAGGCCCAGCCGACCGCATGCTGATCCTGATGGACATCGAAGGCCTGATGAGCAGCGCCGACATGGGCCTGATCGGCGATTGACCGACAGCGATGGCCACGACCTCGTCAAGCAGCGCATCGCGATGGTCGAGGCCAGGCCGACGTGTGCGAGGCGGGAAGACACCTGCGCCTCTGGTTGAACAGGGCTGGCCGTGACCACCCCGCTCGCGGTGCGGGACCGCGCAGAACCCAGCCGCGGCTACTTCAGGTCCCTCGTCGAGCACAGCGGCGACGCCATCATCGGCCGGTCGCTGGACGGCCGCGTCCTCAGCTGGAACGCGGCCGCCAAGCGGCTGTTCGGCTGGACGGCCGACGAGATGCTGGGCCAGACCCTGGCGCGCCTGTTCGCGGCCGACAAGCGGCTGGAAGAAAGCCGCCTGCTGCAGCGCCTGGCACAAGGCGCACGGGTCGAGCCCTACGAGAGCGAACGCCTGCACCGCGACGGCCACCTGCTCGATGTGGCGGTGACCGTCTCGCCGATCACCGATGCCGACGGCCGCGTGGTGGCGGTGTCGAAGATCGTGCGCGACATCGGTGACCGCGTACAGGCCCAGCGCACCATCTGGCTGCAGGCGCATTTCGACCCCCTGACCCAGCTGCCCAACCGGCGGCTGCTGCTGGAGGAACTGGACGCGGCCCTGCTGAAGGCCGACCAGCTGCAGATCGAGGCCGCGATCCTGTTCATCGACGTCGACCACTTCAAGAATGTCAACGATTCGCTGGACCACGCGGCCGGCGACGCGCTGCTGGTGGAGGTCTCCAGCCGCGTCCGCGCCTGCGTGCGCGCTGCCGACATCGTGGCCCGGCTGGGCGGCGACGAATTCGTGGTCCTGCTGCCCGGCCTGCGTGAGCGGGGTGAAGCCGACGCGGTGGCCGCGCGCATCAACCAGCGCCTGTCCGAGCCCATTGCGCTGCGCCGCGACGTCGTGCAACTGAGCTGCAGCATCGGCTACGTCGTCTACCCGGCCGACGGCCTGTCGGCCAGCGAACTCTTCGCGCATGCCGACATGGCGATGTACGAATCCAAGCGCCTGGGCCGCAACCGCACGCTGCGCTTCGACCCCGCCCTGCAGCTGGCCGGCCGCCGCCGCAGCCGCCTGCTGACCGACCTGCACAGCGCCATCGAACGCGGGCAGCTGCATCTGGAATACCAGCCCGTCTACACGCTGGACGGCCGCCACATGGCCAAGTGCGAAGCGCTGCTGCGCTGGACGCACCCGGAATTCGGCAGCGTCAGCCCGGCCGAATTCATACCCATCGCCGAAGACAGCGGCATCATCACCACCATCGGCGACTGGGTGTTTCGCACCGCAGCGCGCCAGTTGGCGGCATGGCGGTCGATGAACCCCCACTTGCAGATGACGGTGAACGTGTCGGTGCTGCAGTTGCGCGCGGCCGACCAGCGCATGGCGCAGTGGCCCGCCTTCCTGACCGAACTCGGGCTGGCACAGCACACCATGGTCGCCGAGATCACCGAAAGCGTGATGGTCGAGAGCAGCGGCGCCACCGAATCCAGCCTGCGCCTGCTGCGCACGGCCGGCATCGAGATCGCGGTGGACGACTTCGGCACCGGTTTTTCCTGCCTGGCCTCGCTGGACAGGCTGAACGTGAACTGCCTGAAGATCGACGCCTCGTTCACCCGCAAGCTGGCGCCGGGCGCCCGCGTCATCGCCCTGTGCCAGGCCATCACGGCCATGGCCCATGCGCTGGGGCTGCAGGTGGTGGTGGAAGGCGTGGAGACCGAAGCGCAACTGGCGCTGCTGCGCGACATCGGCTGCGACCTGGTGCAGGGCTACCTGCTGTCACGGCCGGTGAGGGCCGAGGTGTTGACCGGGATGCTGGCCGGCATGGCGAGGCCGATCACGGCCTAGCGTCGGTGCGGCCGACTGGGCCGCGCAGACGCTACACCGCCGCCGACCGGCGCAGCGTTTCCACCACCGGCCGGCGCAGCACCTCGCGCAGCCCCCACCAGCCGGCCATCAAGGCCAGCAGGGCACCGGTGGCCGCGCCGACCAGCGGCACCCACGGGGAGGGGCTCCAGCTGAACTCGAAGGCATAGCGGGCCAGGCCCCAGCCCACGGCCATCGCGGCCAGCGAGGCCAGCGCGCCGGCCAGCGCGCCCACGCCGAGCAGTTCGGCGCGTTGCACCTGGGCCAACAAACGGCTGCTGGCGCCCAGCGCCCGCATGATGGCGAATTCCCGCGAACGCTGGTCGCGGGTGGCCGAGACGGCCGCGAACAGCACCACCAGGCCGGCCACCAGCGTGAAGCCGAAGAGGAATTCAACCGCCCGGATGACCTGGTCGAGCACGCGCTGCACCTGGGCAATGCTGGCCGACACGTCGATGTTGGTGATGTTGGGGAAGTCGCGGCTCAGCCGGTTGTCGAAGCTGGGGCCCGCTGCGCCGGTCGCCGCCGCGGCGGGCGCGCGAAAGGCGCTGATGTAGGTGGCCGGCACATCGGCCATCACCGCCTGCGGAAACATCACGAAGAAGTTGGCCCGCATCGATCCCCAATCAACCTTGCGCAGCGTGCTGATGCGGCCTTCCTTGATCTGGCCGGCGATGTCGAAGCGCAGGGCGTCGCCCAGCTTCAGGCGCAGTTGCTCGGCGATGCCGGCTTCGACGCTCAGGCCACCGGCCTCGTCGCTCACCCAGCGCCCGCCGACCACGGTGTTGCCGTCGGGCAGTGTGGCGCTGTGGCTGAGGTTGAATTCGCGCTCGGCCAAGCGGCTGGCGCGTTCGTCATTCGCGTAGTCGGCGGGCGTGACCAGCCTGCCGTTGACGGCCACCAGCCGGCCGCGGATCATCGGATACCAGTCGTAGCGCTGCACGCCGGCCTGCTTCAAGGCGGCGCGGAAGTCGTCGGCCTGTTCGGGCTGCAGGTTGATGACGAAACGGTTGGGCGCGTCGGGCGGTGTGGCCTGGCGCCAGCTGTTAATGAGGTCGGTGCGCAGCAGCACCAGCAGCATCAGCGCCAGCAAGCCGACCGCCAGGGCCGACACCTGCAGCACGGCAAAAGCCGGCCGCGCCGCGATCTGCCGCGTGGCCAGCACCAGCCAGCGCGGTGCGCGGCTCTCCGGCACGGCGCGCTTGAGCAGCCCGACCGCCAGCCACGACAAGCCCGCGAACACCGCCGCCGCGGCGGCGAAACCGCCCACGGCGATGGCGCCCAGCTTGAGGTCCGACGACACGCCCAGCAGCAGCGCCGCGAAGCCCAGCATGCCGGCCGCCAGCACGCCCAGCGACGCCGCCTTCAGCCCGCCCACGTCGCGGCGGATGACGCGCAGCGGCGGCACGCGGGCCAGCTGCAGCACCGGCGGCAGGCCGAAGCCCAGCAGCAGCGTCAGCCCGACACCCAGGCCGAACAGCGCCGGCCACGGCCCCGGCGCGGGCAGGCTGGCCGACACCAGGCCGGCCAGCAGGCTGACGAAGACGAAGTGCACCGCCAGGCCGATGAGCACGCCCAGGCTGCTGGCCAGCAGGCCGACGAAACCGAATTCCAGCGCGTAGGCGCCGGCGATGCGCCGCTGGCTCAGACCCAGCACGCGCAGCATGGCGCAGTCGTCGAGGTGGCGCGCAGCGAATTCGCGCGAGGCGATGCCCACCGCCACCGCGGCCAGCAGGGCCGACAGCAGCGCCACCAGGTTCAGGAATTTCTCGGCGCGGTCCAGCGTCTGCTTCATCTCGGGCCGGCCGCTTTCGACGTTTTCCACGCGCAGCCCGCGCAAGGCTTCGGTCTTGATGCGGGCCTCGGTCCAGCGCACGAAGTCGCGCACCAGCGCGTCGCCCTGGCTGCCGCTCAGGCGCGCCGGTGCGGCCACCGCCAGGCGGTAGCTGACGCGACTGGCAGGTTGGATCAGGCCGGTCGCTTCGAGGTCGGCCACGGCCAGCATCACCCGCGGCGCGAAGCTGGAAAAGCCGGTGCCGCGGTCGGGTTCCACGACGATGATCTTGGCGATCGTCAACATGGCGTCGCCCAGCAGCAGCGGGTCGCCCACTTGCAGTTGCAGGCCGTCGAGCAGGGCGGCGTCGACCCACACCGTGCCCGGCTGGGGCGCGGCCACCAGGGTCTGCACCGGCGCGCCGGGTGCGTCCTGCACCTGCACCTGACCCCGCAAGGGGTAGGCCGTGCCCACCGCCTTCACGGCCACCAGGCGGGTGGCACCGCCCTTGTCGTCGGGCGCGCGGCCCATGCTGGGAAAGCCGGCACTCTGCGAAGTCAGCAGGCCCAGGGCTTCGGCCTGGGCCAGCAGTTCGGGCGGCGCCGGGCGGTCGCTGCCGACCACGGCGTCGCCACCCAGCATCTGGCGCGCGTCACGCTGCAGGCCGGCATTCAGGCGGTCGGCGAAGAAGCCCACCGCGGTCAGCGCGGCGACGGCCAGCAGCACGGCGATGACCAGCAGACGCAGTTCACCGGCGCGGAAATCACGGCGGGTCTGGCGCCAGGCCAGGGTCATGACGGACGGTGCTTGCAGCTTGTTCATGCCGCCACGGTAGCGCATGCGGCCCGGCACGGGCTGAGACGGGGCAACTGGCCCGACCGGTCAGGGCGCGCCCACCACCAGATAGGCATTCACCGACCCGCTGCCGGCCCGCCCAACACCGACGAAGACCGGCCCGAAAACGGTTTCGCCGCCCAGATAGAAGGCCACCGAATTCAGCCAGCCGGTGCGCGGCTGCAGGGTGTAGGGCTGGGCGATCTTGCCCGCCTCCAGGGCCACGCCCACGCGCAGGTCGCCGCGCATGCCCAACGGGGCGTGGCCGATGATGCGTTCGGCGCGCACGTTCGCGTAGGCCGCTTCGTCGCCGAGCAGCTGGCCGGTGGCGTAGCCCGTGAGGTTGAGAAAGCCGCCCAGCTTGGCCGCGTCGTAGATCGGCAGTTGGCCGCGCGGCGAACCCGTCCAGCTGGCGCGGGCGCCGAGCACCCAGTCCTGCACCGGCCAGGCGGCGCGGCCGTCCAGGTTGACACGCGAATAGCCGCTGCGGTCGGAGCTGTAGTACGAGGCTTGCGCCGACCAACCCCGGCGCGCGAAGTGCAGGCGGTCGAACTGGTCCATGTCCAGGCTGAGCAGCCAGCCGTTGCTCGACTGTGGGCCCACGCTGGAGAAGATGTCGATACCGGTTTGCAGCTCCTTGCTGGCGCGCATGTCGCGCCAGCCGAAGCGCAACTGGCCCAGCAGGCTGAAGTTCATCCCGGCCGTCAGGTCCAGCCGGGTGCGCGACACCCTGTAATCGGCGATGCGCTGCTCGCGCAGCCAGTAGTCGCTGTTCTCGCGCTTGAATTCGATCTGCGCGTCGACGAACCAGCGTTGAGCGGCGTCCAGCGGCTGGTAGAACTCGGCGCCCACGCCGGTCACACTGCCCAGTTCACCGACCAGCAGCAGCTCGCCGCCCAAGGGGTTCAGCCAGGTCTTGTGGTAGCCCGCCCGCAGCCGGTAGGTGCTGCCCTGGCTGAGGTTGCTGTCGAGCTGCAGGGCCAGGCGCAGGTAGTCGGGGCCCCAGCTCTTTTCCACCGGCATCACGCGCAGCACGTTCTTGCCCTGCTGCGACAGCACGGTGTAGTCCACCCGCTCGTAGCTGCCGTCGCCATAGGCCCGCAACAGGTCGCGGTTCAGCGTGGCGGTGTCCAGCGGCGCGCCGTCGCGCTGCTCCAGGTAGCGCAGCACGACGGCCGGGTTGACGCGGGCCAGACCGGCGATCTCCACGCTGTCGATGCGCGGGACGTCGCGCTCGCGCACCGCGATGCGCCGGCGCCAGGCCGCATAGGCCTCGGGTGCCACGCTGAGTGCCGACAGCTGCGGCGCCATCGCCTCGGCGGCGATCCGCCCGCGCTCGGCGGCTTCTACGTGGCGGGTAAAGGAAGCGGCCGTGATGTCGCCCAGCTCGGGCTTGATGTAGATGTCGCCGGCCTTCAGCATGGCCAGCGAGGCGCTGACGTTCTGCTCGGTCAGCAGCGCCACCATCTGCGCCGTGACGCTGAGCAGGCCATTGACCTGCTCGGGCGGCAGCGGCGGCGAACCGACGTTGACGGCGATGACCACGTCTGCCGCGCAGCGTTCGCGCACCTCGCGGATGGGCACGTTGTCGACCAGGCCGCCATCGACCAGCTTGCGCCCACGGTAGTCCAGCGGCGCCATCAGGCCGGGCACGCTCATGCTGGCGCGCATGGCCATGGTCAGGCTGCCGTCGCGGAAGACCACGCGCTCGCCGGTGCCGACGTCGGTGGCGACGATGGACACCGGCAGCGGCAACTGCTGCAGTTCGCGTTCGCCTTCGTCGGCGCGCACCAGATGGTTGAAGAAGAGCTTGATCTTCTGCCCCGACACCACGCCCGGCAGGGACACCGCGGCATTGGCGACGAAGCCGGTTTCGCTGCCCGGCAGGAACTGCTGCGACAGGCGCTTGTTGCGGAAGTTCAGCTCGGTGTAGTCGGGGTTGTCGTCGAACATGTCGGCCCAGTCGGCCTTGGCCAGCTCGCTGCCCATGGTGGGTGGCGAGAGGCCGGCCGCCCAGGCGCCTGCCACCAGCGCACCCATGCTGGTGCCGGCCACGCAGTCCACCGGGATGCGCAGGCGTTCCAGCACCGCCAGCACGCCGATGTGCGCCGCGCCACGGGCACCGCCGCCGCCCAGCACCAGGCCCACCCGGGGCCGGCCCGGCGATGCGGCCGGGGCTGTGGGGGTCGCGGGCGCATCGGCTGCGGCAAGGGACATGGCGGACACCGACAACAGCAGCCCGGCAACCAGGCCCCACGACGCACACCGCTCGAAACTGCACATGAACTTCATCCCACTATTGTGCTGTGGCCTTGCGGCGTGGCCCGCCGGGCCGCGAGTCGGGCGGCCCGCGGCCGGTCGGATGGCCGCAGGGGCGGCTTCGATGTCCGGCTCTGGCCGGCTTACTGCATGAAGCCGATGGGCTGGCGCCGCGCGTTGCCGCCCGGCAGGTCGGCCATCTCGATGCTGTCGCGCCCGGCCAGGCGCGCGTTGCCGAAGGCCGTCATCCAGGCACGGCGCATCTCGCGCGGGGCCATGCCGGACAGGCGCTCCAGCACGCCGTCGGACGGCGCTGCGCCAAAGCGCTGGCCCCAGTCGTGGCCGGCGCGCAGCTGCTGGTACAGACGCAGCGCGATGGCCGCTGCGGCGGTCGCGTCAGGGGCCTGCACCTCGAAGACGTTCATGCGGTTCAGGATAGGTTCGGGAATGCTCCGCTCGTCGTTGGCCGTGGCCACCCAGATGACCTGGCTGGCGTCGATGGCGACGTCGGCGTATTCGTCGGTGAAGGTGCCGGCGGTGTCGTGCTCGAGCAGGCTGTACAGCGCACCCAGCGGGTCGTAGGCGTGCTCGGCGCGGGCCTTGTCGATCTCGTCGACCACCATCACCGGGTTGGCGTAGGCGCCGTCCACCAGGGTCTCGAAGACCTTGCCCGGCCGCGCGCCCTTCCACTGGCTGCTGGCGCCCGACAACACCCAGCCGGCGGTCAGGCTGCTCATGCTGATGAAGCCCAGGCCGGTGCCCAGCAGTTGCGCGATTTCACGCGCGAAGTGGGTCTTGCCGATGCCCGGCGGGCCCAGCAACAGCATGGGCGTGATCTCCAGCGCGTCGCGGCTGTCGGTGCACAGCGCCAGCTGGCGGCGCACGTCGTCCAGGACGGCGCTGAAGTTGGGCATCTCGTCATAGAGATGGTCCATGGCCGGCAGACCGGCCGGCTTGACCTGGAAACGCTCGGGGCCCTTTTCCAGCATGCGTTCGTAGGTGGCGCGCAGCGCGTCGTGGTCGCGCGCATCGCGGGGCGGCAGCTTGCCCAGGCGCTGGCTGACATCGCCCACCCGGTACAGGCTGCGCATGCGGGCTATCGGGATGCCGCCGCAGGCGCACGGCGCATTGAAGGGGACCGGGCCGGTTTCAGCGCTCATCGGTGCAGTCTCCTTCGAGGGGTTGACCCATTGAAGCAAACCCGGCTGCGGACACCGCGCGAAACAGAGGGGCGCCAGCACGGCATTTCAAGGCCATCGCCGGGCCGCCGGGGCGGAACGGGTGCGGCCTGGCACGCCGTTCATCGGCGCGGGCAACCGCCTGTCCCGCCGGCCGCACGAGCCATCGCAAGCCGGGTGTGCAGCGGCCTGCCGCTGCCTACAGTCCAGCCATCGACTTCCCGCCCCCAACGACCCGAACCGCAAAGGAAAACAGCATGAACACCACCCGCAGCCACAGCATCGCCGCCCTCGGCGCCGCCGCCTTCCTGACCCTGGCCATGCTGCTGGGCGTCAACAGCCTGGCCACCGTGGACAGCAGCGCGCCGCAGCTGGCGCAGGCCACCACGACCCGCGCCTGAACCCTGCGCGCCGCCCGCTGGGCCGCGCGCGCAAACGGTCCTCCTGCGTCCCGTGCAACGGGACATCTGCCCCGGCCCTGCCGGGGCTTTTTTCTGCTCAGTAGGTCCTGCCCTTGCCGTACTGGGCGTGCTGGCGTCTTTGCAGGGGCGTGGACTTGGCCATCGCCGCGAAGTGCGCGCCAGCGTGGGCGTGCGAGATGGCCAGACCCAGCGCGTCGGCGGCGTCCTTGCCGGGCAGGGCCGGCAGCTTCAGCAGGCGCTTGACCATTTCCTGCACCTGCGCCTTGTTGGCCAGGCCATGGCCGACGACGGCTTTCTTCATCTGCAGCGCGGTGTACTCGGCCACCGGCAGATGGCCCACCACCAGCGCGGCCAGCGCGGCACCGCGCGCCTGGCCCAGCAGCAAGGTGCTTTGCGGGTTGACGTTGACGAAGACGATCTCCACCGAGGCGCAGTCGGGCGTGTAGCGCTCGACCACCTCGCGCACGCCTTCGAAGATGATCTTCAGCCGGCCCGGCAGGTCGCCACGCGGCGCTTCCAGCGTGCTGATGGTGCCGCTGGCGACGTAGCCCAGGTGCGCGCCCTGCACGTCGACCACGCCGAAGCCGGTGCGTTGCAAGCCAGGGTCGATACCGAGGATGCGCATCAGACGAGGTACCAGCGAACGAAGTGGAAGAAGACCGGCGCGGCGAAGCACAGCGGCGCCACGCGGTCCAGCAGGCCGACGGCGCCGGTGACCGAACTGCGGTTGCCCCAGAAGCGCACACCGGCGTCCTTCTTCAAGGCCCGCATCACCAGTTCACCCAAGGTGCCGCAACCGCCCGCCACGGCGGCCATCACGGCGGCACGCCCCGGGTCGACGGGCGTGATCCAGAACAGCGCTGCGCCCACCGCCGCCGCCGACCACAGGCCGATCAGCCAGGCGCGCCACGAGAAGCTGCGGTCGATCTGCCGCGCCAGCGGGCGGCGGCGCAGCCAGCGGCTGGCGAGTTCCTGCGCAATCTGCGCGGCGGCCGTGGCCATCACCAGGAAGAACAGCAGGAAGGCGCCGCGGTCGGCGTAGGCCGGCAGCTGCAACAGCAGCAGGGCCGGTGCGTGCGACAGGCCGTAGACGCAGACCATGATGCCCCACTGGATCTTGGCGTTGCGTTCGAGAAAGCGTTCGGGGTCGCCGGCCAGCGCGCTGGCCACGGGGATGGCCAGGAAGACATAAACCGGGACGAACACCGTGAACAGGTCGAAGGCCCGCGTGCCGACCAGCAGGTACTGCAAAGGCAGCGCGCCGAAGAAGGCCAGCAGCAGGCTGCGGTGGTCGCCGCGCCGCGTCTGCACCAGGGTGATGAATTCACGCAGCGCGAAGAAGCTGAACAGGCTGAACGCCAGCGTGGCGCCCAAGGGCCCCGAAACCCAGGCCAGCCAGAACACCGTGCTGCCCAGCCACATCGCACGCAGGTCGCGCAGCAGGCGCTGCTGGCGGTCGTGCTGCGCTTCGCTCAGCGTCTGTCCGCTGGCCCGCAGGCTGAGCACCAGAACGCCCAGCGACACCAGCACCAGCACGCCGAACAGCACTACGAACAGCAGCGCCACCTGGCCGTCCACGCTGAGCGTGCGCAAGGGGTTCATGCGCGCCCCGGTCGGGCAGCCAGCACGGCCGCCCGCGCGCGGTCGAGGAATTCGCGCTTGTCCTCGCCGGGCTGCAGGTTGAGCGGCGTGCCGAAGGTGACGGTGCACAGGATGGGCACGGGCACCACTTCACCCTTGGGCATGACGCGCTGCACGTTGTCGATCCAGGTCGGGATGAGTTGCACGCCGGGGAACATCTCGGCCAGATGAAAGAGCCCGCTCTTGAAGGCCTGCGGTTCGCCGCGGTTGCTGCGCGTGCCCTCGGGGAAGATGACCAGCGTATCGCCACCTTCGAGGGCGCGCGCCAGCGGCTCCAGCGGGTCCTGCTCGTCGCTGCGCTGCCGCGCCACGTAGACGGCGTTGAACACCGCCGTCGTCAGCCAGGTCTTGAAGGGCGTCGAGGTCCAGTAGTCGCGCGCCGCGATGGGCCGCGTGCGGGCCCGCAACTCACGCGGCAACGCAGCCCAGATCAGCACCCAGTCCAGGTGGCTCTGGTGGTTGGCGAAGTAGATGCGCTGCTCGGCCTTGGGCGGACAGCCCTTCCAATGGCCCTGCGCACCCGTGATCAGGCGGGCGATGAAGGCCAGCAACAGGCCCATGAGATCAGCGCGGGACATGGGCCGGATGCTAAGCGCCGTACCCTTCGCCAGCGCTGCTGTTCAATGCCGGAAGTGGCGTATGCCGGTGAATACCATTGCGATGGCGCGCTCGTCGGCAGCGGCAATCACCTCGTCGTCGCGCAGGCTGCCCCCCGGCTGGATGACGCAGGCGGCGCCGGCGTCGATGACCACGTCCAGGCCGTCGCGGAAGGGGAAGAAGGCGTCGCTGGCCACCGCGCTGCCGGCCAGGGTCAGACCGGCCTGGCCCGCCTTGATGGCGGCCATGCGGGCGCTGTCGACGCGGCTCATCTGGCCGGCACCGACGCCCAGCGTCATGCCGCCGGCACAGAAGACGATGGCGTTGCTCTTGACGAACTTGGCCACCTTCCAGGCGAACAGCAGGTCGGCCATCTGCGCGGCGGAGGGCTGCAACTTCGTCACCACGCGCAATTCGGCCGGCAGCACGTTCTTGGCGTCCTGGCTTTGCAGCAACAGGCCGCCGCCCACGCGCTTGAAGTCCAGCAGGTTCATGGTCGGCGTCAGCGGCACTTCCAGCAAGCGCAGGTTCTGCTTGCTGGCCAGCAGGCTACGGGCCTGCGGCGTGATGGACGGCGCGATGGCCACTTCCACGAACTGCTTGGCCGCGTTGATGGCCGCCACCACGTCGGCGTCCAGCGGGCAGTTCAAGGCCAGGATGCCGCCATAGGCACTGGTCGGGTCGGTCTGGAGTGCCTTGAGGTAGGCCTCGACCGCAGTGGCCGCCACGGCCACGCCGCAGGGGTTGGCGTGCTTGACGATGACGCAGGCCGCCTGCTGCGGTGGCAGGCTCTTGACGCATTCCCAGGCCGCGTCGGCGTCGGCGATGTTGTTGTAGCTCAGGGCCTTGCCCTGCAGTTGCGTCCAGCCGGCCAGCAGGCCGCGTGCGACCACCGCGTCGCGGTAGAAGGCCGCGCTCTGGTGCGGGTTCTCGCCGTAGCGCATGTCCTGGGTCTTGGTGACCTGCAGGGTGTAGACCGCCGGGTAAGGCTCGCGCGCGGGCACGGCGCTGACCTGGTTTTCGGCACCGGGCTGCAGCGCGCTGAGGTAGTTGCTGATCATGCCGTCGTAGGCCGCCGTGTGCGCGTAGACCTTCTTGGCCAGCATGAATTTCGTGTCGCGCTGCACCAGCCCGGCATGCAGTTCAGCCAGCACACGGGGGTAGTCGGACGGGTCGATGACCACCGCCACGTCGGCCCAGTTCTTGGCCGCCGCGCGCAGCATGGCCGGGCCACCGATGTCGATGTTCTCGATGGCGTCTTCCAGCGTGCAGTCGGGCCGTGCGGTGGCCTGCGCGAAGGGGTAGAGGTTGACGATCAGCAGGTCGATCGTCTCGATGCCGTGGGCGGCCAGCGCGGCCATGTGTTCGGGCAAGTCGCGCCGCGCCAGCAGGCCGCCGTGGATGCGCGGGTGCAGCGTCTTCACGCGACCGTCCAGCATCTCGGGGAAGCCCGTCACCTCGGCCACCTCGGTGACGGCCAGGCCGGCGTCGGCCAGCAGCCGCGCGGTGCCACCGGTCGACAACAGGCGCACGCCGGCGTCGGCCAGCGCACGCGCGAAATCGACGATGCCGGTCTTGTCGGAAACGGAAAGCAGCGCTGTGGTCATGGGATGAGTTTGTGCCCCTGCAGCTTGCGCCTCAGGGTGTTGCGGTTGATGCCCAGCCAGTCGGCGGCCTTGCTCTGGTTGCCCTCGGCGTGGCGCATCACCACGTCCAGCAGCGGCTTCTCGGCAGCGTCCAGAAAGAGCTCGTGCAGCGCCCCGGGCTCGGCCCCGCGCAAGTCCTTGAAGTACTGCTCCACGCTGTGGCGGATGCAGTCGTCGATGTCCTGCTTGCTCATGCCGCGATGGCGTCGGGTTCGGGCTGGCGCGCGTCGTTCGCGGCCGTCGCCACCGCGTCCGGCAGCGCCTGCGGCAGCAGGGCGTGACGGTCGGCGAGCTGCTCGAAATAGTCGGTGACGGCCTGCACCTGCGCGCGGCTGTCGTCCAGCGTGTTCATCTGGTCGCGGAAGGCCAGGCCGCCCGGCAAGGTCTTCACCGCCCAGCCGATGTGCTTGCGCGCGCTGCGCACGCCGGTGCGCTCGCCGTAGAGCGCGTAGTGGTCGTGCAGGTGCTCGGTCAGCCAGGCCTGGACCTGCCGCGTCGGCGGCGGCGCCAGGTGCACGCCGGTGGCCAGGAAGTGCGCGATCTCGCGGAAGATCCACGGCCGACCCTGCGCGGCGCGGCCGATCATCAGGGCGTCGGCGCCGGTGGCGCGCAGCACGGCCCGCGCTTGTTCCGGCGTGGCGATGTCGCCGTTGGCCACCACCGGTATCTGCAGCGCGGCTTTCACGGCCGCCACGGTCTCGTATTCCGCCTGGCCGCCATAGCCCTGCTCGCGCGTGCGGCCGTGCACCGCCACCATGGCCACGCCGCTGTCCTGCGCGGCGCGCGCCAGGCTCAGTGCGTTGCGTTCCGTGGCACACCAGCCGCTGCGCATCTTCAAGGTCACCGGCACGCCGCGCGGTGCGCAGGCCGCGACCACCGCCTGCACGATGGCCATGGCCAGCACCTCGTCCTGCATCAAGGCCGAGCCGGCCCACTTGTTGCAGACCTTCTTGGCCGGGCAACCCATGTTGATGTCGATGACCTGCGCGCCGCGGTCGATGTTGTGGCGCGCGGCGTCGGCCATCTCCTGCGGATCGACACCGGCGATCTGCACCGCGATGGGCGCCGCTTCGCCGGTGTGGTCGGCGCGGCGCGAGGTCTTCAGCGAGTCCCACAAATCGCGCCGGCTGGTCACCATCTCGCTGACGGCATAGCCCGCGCCCAGGCGCTTGCAGAGCATGCGGAAGGGCCGGTCGGTGACGCCGGCCATGGGTGCGACGAACAGCGCATTCGGCAATTCGATGGAACCTATGCGCATGGGAGTTGGATCGCAGCCGACTGCTGAAAAATGAGGCGCGAGTATAGCGGTGCACTTGCGCGCGGCAGCGCGCTGACCGGGGCCTGGCCGTCTGTCCATAATCGCAACCGATGGAATCCTGGCTGCAATCCCTGCTGACCCTGTTCGCGCTGCCGCAGTACGGCCTGCTGACGGTCTTCATCGTTTGCGTGATCTCGGCCACGCTGATCCCGGTGGGCTCGGAATTCGCCGTCATCGGGCTGGTCAAACTCAACCCGGAACTGTTCTGGCCGGCCGTCGTTGTGGCCACGCTGGGCAACACCCTGGGCGGCGCCATCAGCTGGTGGACGGGCTATGGCGCCGAGGTGCTGTTCGAACGCGTGCAGCACAAGAAGGTGGAGGCCCGTGCGCTGAAGTGGCTGGAGGGTTTCGGCCCCAAGGCCTGCCTGCTGTCCTGGCTGCCGGTGGTGGGCGACCCGCTGTGCGCCGTGGCCGGCTGGTTGCGCCTGCCCTTCTGGCCCTGCCTGGGCTATATGGCCGTCGGCAAGTTCGGCCGCTACGTGATGATGACCGGCGGCCTGATCTGGGCCTGGCCCGGCCGCTACACCTTCTGAGGTCCCGGCCCGCCCGAATCGCCGCGCAAGGCCGCGCCGCTGCGGCCTGTTGGAGCACACCCTTGAGCACCGCCACCCCCTCTTACGACGAACTCAGCGCGACCTGGGCCCGGCTGCACCGGCTGGGCCATCTGCAGTCACTGGCCGCTTGGGACCAGGCCGCCAACATGCCGCCCAAAGGCAACGAGGCGCGCGCCGCGGCGATGGGCGAAATGGCCGCCCTGCTGCACCGCCTGCGCACCGACCCGGCCCTGGGCCGCCATCTGCAGCGCGCCGAGCAGGAAGGCTTGAGCGACCTGCAGCGCGCCAACCTGCGCGAAATGACCCGCCAGTGGCGTGCCAGCACGGCGCTGCCCGAGAGCCTGGTGCAGCGCCGGCAGTGGGCCACCTCGCGCTGCGAACACGCCTGGCGCAGCCAGCGGCCGGCCAACGACTGGGCCGGCTTCCTGGAGAACTTCAAACCGGTGCTGGCCGTGGCCCGCGAAGAGGCCGCGCTGCTGTCGGCCCAGACCGGCCTGCGCCCCTACGACGCCCTGATGGACCGCTACGAGCCCGGCATGACCTGCCAGCAACTCGACCGTGTTTTCGGCGAGGTGCGGCAGTGGCTGCCCGGGCTGATCCAGCAGGTCACCGAGCGCCAATCGAGGGCAGCCGTGATCACGCCGGTCGGGCCTTTCCCGGTCGAGCGGCAACGGGCCTTGTGCGAACAGGTCATCGCGCTGCTGGGCTTCGATTTCGAGGCCGGCCGCCTGGACGTCAGCACCCACCCCTTCTGCGGCGGCGTGCCCGAAGACGTGCGCATGACGACGCGGTTCCGCGAAGACGATTTCATGGGCAGCCTGATGGGCACGGTGCACGAGACCGGGCACGGCCGCTACGAGCAGAACCTGCCGCGCGAGCGGCTGGGCCAGCCGGTGGCCGAAGCGCGCAGCATGGCACTGCACGAAAGCCAGAGCCTGAGCTTCGAGATGCAGCTCGGCAGCCACCCCGGCTTTGTGTCGCGCCTGGCGCCGATGATCAGTGCCGCCTTCGGCGCGCAACCCGCCTTCGATGCGCAGAACCTGCACCGCCTGATGACGCGGGTGCAGCCCGGCTGCATCCGCGTCGATGCCGACGAGGTGACCTACCCGGCGCACGTCATCCTGCGCTACGAGATCGAAAGGCCGCTGATCGAAGGCCAGATCGAAGCCGAAGACGTGCCCGCGCTGTGGGACGCCAAGATGATGGAACTGCTGGGGGTGGACACCCGCGGCAACTTCAGGGACGGGCCGCTGCAGGACGTGCACTGGCCCGAGTCGCTGTTCGGCTACTTCCCCTGCTATTCACTGGGTGCGATGTACGCCGCCCAGTGGTTCGCGGCCATGCGCCGGGCCATGCCGGACCTGGACCAGCGCATCGTCGCCGGCGACCTAGCGCCGGTGTTCGACTGGCTGCGCGAACACATCTGGACGCAAGGCAGCCGCTGGACGACCGACGAACTGGCATTGCGCGCCAGCGGCGAGGTGCTGAACCCGGCGCACTTCAGGGCGCATCTGGAGATGCGTTACCTGGGCTGATGCCGATCAGGCCGCGGCGGCGGCCCGGCGCCTGCGCTGGGTCGGCGCCTTGACCGCCACCGCGGCGACAGCGGCTTCAACGGCCGGCGCCTCGGCCTTGGTGGACTTCGCAGGCCGCGCGGCCTTGGCCGTCTTCACCGCCCGGACAGCCTGGGCTGGCGCTTTGAAAGCGGTCTTCGCGGGCGCCTTGGCGGTGCTGGCCTTGCCGGCCTTGGCCACCGCAGCGGCCAGCGCGTCGACACGTTCGCTCAGGGCGGCCACGTCCTTGGCGGTGGGCACACCCAGCTTGCTCATCGCCTTGGCGGTGCGCTGCTCGAAGATGGCTTCCAGCTTGTCCCAGTTCTGACCGGCCTTGGCGCTGACCGTGTCGGCCATCGCGCTCATCTTGCCGGCCACGTCGCCCAGCTTCTCTTCGGCGATGCCCTGGGTCTTCTTCTGCAGCGTCAGGCCTTCCTTGACCAGGGCTTCGAAGACCTTGGTGCCTTCTTCCTGGGCCTTGCTGAAAGCGCCCATGCCCGCCAGCCAGATGTGCTGGGCCGATTCCTTGACCGAAGCCGCGAGGTGGCTGGCTTGCGCGCTGGCGGCGCGCCCCTTGTCGGCAGCCGTGTCGGCGGTCTTGTTGATCTTCTTGACCATGGTGGATCTCCTGCTTCGTTGCGGTATTGAAGGGCGCCTGCGCGTCTGGCGGCAGTGATGGGTACCCGGCATTTCAGGGCCCGCATCCTGGACAGAAATATAGGGTTCCCCCCTGGAGGGCGCAGCCTAATTCTCTAGTGAGACGGCTCTATGCTCGAGCGCAGACAGGCGCCCGCAACCGTTGACCAACGAGGAGCTCAGCATGCAGTATTTCGTCACCGGCGCGACTGGTTTCATCGGCCGGCGCCTGGTCAAGGCCCTGCTCGCGCGCAAGGGCGCCGTGGTGCACTTTCTGGTGCGGCCCGGCAGCGAGGGCAAGCTCGCTGCGCTGTACGACTACTGGGGCCTGCGCCAGGGCCCCAAGGCCCGGGCGCTGCCGGTGACGGGCGACCTGACGGCCAAGAAGCTGGGCGTGTCCGCCGATGTCGTCAAGGCCCTGAAGGGCCAGGTCGACGCGGTCTACCACCTGGCCGCCGTCTACGAACTGAGCGCCGACGAAGACAGCCAGGTGCAGGTCAACATCGAAGGCACGCGCAACCTGGTCGAATTCGCGAAAGCGGTCGACGCCGGGCATCTGCACCACGTCAGCAGCATCGCTGCGGCGGGGCTCTATGAAGGGGTGTTCCGCGAAGACATGTTCGATGAAGCGGAAGGGCTGGACCACCCCTACTTCATGACCAAGCACGAGAGCGAGAAGATCGTGCGCCAGGAATGCAAGGTGCCGTGGACGGTGTACCGCCCGGCCCTGGTCGTCGGTGACAGCCAGACCGGCGAGATGGACAAGATCGACGGCCCCTACTACTTCTTCAAGCTGATCCAGCGCATGCGCCAGATCCTGCCGCCGTGGATGCCCAGCATGGGCATCGAGGGCGGGCGCATCAACATCGTGCCGGTGGATTTCGTCGTGCAGTGCATCGACTTCATCAGCCACGCCAAGACCGAGCTGGCGGGCCAATGCTTCCACCTGGTCGACCCCGAGGGCTACCGCGTCGGCGATGTGCTGGACATCTTCAGCAAGGCCGCCCATGCGCCGAAGATGAACGTCTTCGTCAACGCCGCCTTGCTGGGCTTCATCCCCAAGAGCGTGAAGAAAGGGATGATGGCGCTGGCCCCGGTGCGCCGCATCCGCGCTGCGGTGATGAAGGACCTCGGCCTGCCCGACGACATGTTCACCTTCATCAACTTCCCGACGCGCTACGACAGCCGTGCGCTGGACGCGGTGCTCAAGGGCAGTGGCATCCGCTGCCCGAACCTGCGGGACTACGCCTGGGTGCTGTGGGACTACTGGGAACGCCACCTCGACCCCGACCTGTCCATCGACCGCAGCCTGCGCGGCACGGTCGGCGGCAAGGTGGTGCTGGTCACCGGCGGTTCATCGGGCATCGGCCTGGCGGCGGCGCACAAGTTCGCCGAAGCCGGCGCCACCACCGTCATCTGCGGCCGCGACCAGGACAAGCTCGACGAAGCCTGCGCCGAGGCCCAGGCCAAGGGCTACGCCTTCATCGCCTACGCGGCCGACATCGCCGACATGGCCGACTGTGATCGGTTCGTGCAACTGCTCATCGCCAACCATGGCGGCGTGGACTTCCTCATCAACAACGCCGGGCGCAGCATCCGCCGCGCCATCGAGAGCAGCTACGACCGCTTCCACGACTACGAACGCACCATGCAGCTGAACTACTTCGGCTGCCTGCGGGTCACCATGGGCCTGCTGCCGGGCATGGTGAAGCAGCACAAGGGCCACATCGTCAACATCAGCAGCATCGGCGTGCTGACCAATGCACCGCGCTTTTCCGCCTACGTGGCCAGCAAGGCCGCGCTCGACGCCTGGACACGCTGCGCCAGCAGCGAATTCGCCGACCAGGGCGTGAGCTTCACCACCATCAACATGCCGCTGGTGCGCACGCCGATGATCGCACCGACGCAGATCTACAAGAACGTGCCCACGCTGTCGCCGGAAGAGGCCGCCGACCTGATCGCGCAGGCCTGCATCAGCAAGCCGGTGCGCATCGCCACGCGCCTGGGCATCACCGGCCAGGTGCTGCACGCGCTGATGCCGCGCATCGCGCAGATCGGCATGAACACCAGCTTCCGCATGTTCCCGGACTCGTCGGCGGCCAAGGGCGACAAGAGCGCCAAGTCGCAGCTCAGCGCCGAGGCCATGGCCATGCAGCAGTTGATGCGGGGGATCCACTTTTGAGCGCGCACCAGCGACGGCGTTGCCTGGCGCTGCTCGGTCTGCTGGCCGCCGTCGCGCCGGCGGCCTGGGCGCAGGTGACGATGAAAGCGGTGGGCGTCTTTTCCCTGCTGGGTGACAGCGTGCAGGTGGCCGTCTCGACCGACGCACCGCTGGACACGCGCATCGAACGCACCGAGCGCTACGTCTTCGAAGCCAAAGGCATGGGCTTCGACAACATCGCCCTGCGCGCCCTGCGCGACACCTTGCAGAAGACCCAGCCCCAGGCCCAGGTCGAGCTGTACAAGGCGCCCCAGCCGCTGTCGCCCGATGAGCAGCGCACCATCGCGCAGGGCGCCGCGCAGGCCGAACTGCCGGCCTGGATCGTCCAGACCATCGACGCCCAGCGGCTGAGCCACATCGTCCTGGTCACCCGCAACCGCGGCGAGGTCAACATCCGCACCGCCAACGGCATCTCCATCGGCCGCGGCACGGCGATGGGCATCGGCTACTACATCGATACCCTGTACGAGGTGCGCAACCTGGAAACCGGCGCCATGTCGGCCGGCGCGCTGGCGCCCTATGTGCATGCCCGCCTGACGCTGATGGACGCGCAGTCCGGCGCCGTGTTGCGCAGCCACGAGCTCCGCGAAGGCACGCTGGTGGGCGACCGGCAGGGCCAGGGCTCGTCCGACCCCTGGACCTTCCTGAGCGGTGAGCAGAAGGTGGCCGTGCTGCGCAGGCAGGCCCAGACCAGCCTGGAGCGCGGCGCGCGCGAGTTGCTGAAGCCCTGAGTCGGCGGGGCGCCGTTGCCGGCGGCTCCCCCGGCAGCCGGGTCAGCCGGCCGCCACCTGCAGCACCAGCTTGCCGAAGTTTTCGCCGTTGAACAGCTTGGGCAAGGTGGCCGGGAAGGCGGCGATGCCCCCGGTGACCACGTCTTCCTTGCTCTTCATGCGGCCATCTTTCAGGTAGCCGGCCATCTCGGCGATGGCCAGGTGGTAGCGGTCGGCGTAGTCGAAGACGACGATGCCTTCCATGCGCGCGCGGTTGACCAGCAGGCTCAGGTAGTTCTTCGGACCCTGCACCGCGGTGGTGGCGTTGTACTGGCTGATGGCGCCGCAGATGATGATGCGGGCCTTGCGGTTGATGCGCGCCAGCACGGCGTCCAGGATGTCGCCGCCGACGTTGTCGAAGTAGATGTCCACACCCTGCGGGCAGTGCTGCTTCAGGCCTTCGCGCACGGCGTCCCATTTGCTCACGCCTTCAGGGGCTTGGGCCTTGTAGTCGATGCAGGCGTCGAAGCCGAGTTCCTTCACCACCCAAGCGCACTTGGCGGCGCCGCCGGCGATGCCCACCACGCGGCAGCCCCTGATCTTGGCGATCTGGCCCACGGTCTGGCCCACGGCACCGGCGGCGCCCGAGACCACGACCGTCTCGCCGGCCTGGGGCTGGCCCACGTCCATCAGCCCGAAATAGCCTGTCATGCCGGGCATGCCCAGCACGTTCAGCCATTGCGTGATGGTGCCGGCGCGCAGATCGATCTTGGCCAGACCGCTGCGCCGCAGCTGGTCGGCCGGCACGCTCCAGTATTCCTGCACGCCCGGGCCGCCGGTCACGGTGTCACCGACCGCGTAAGCCGGGGTCTTCGACGCCACGACCACGCCGATGCCGCCGGCTCGCATCACCTCGCCGATGCCGACCGGCGGGATGTAGCTCTTGCCTTCGTTCATCCAGCCCCGCATGGCCGGGTCGAGCGACAGTGCCAACGTCTTGACCAGCACGCCGCCGTCGGCCGGTTCGGCCACAGCCTCTTCGGTGAACTGCCAGTCGGTGGCCTTGGGCAGGCCGACCGGGCGGGCTGCCAGGCGGCATTGGTGGTTGACGGCGGCGGTCAGGGTCGCGGACATGGGCGGTCTCCGGTTGGTTGGGCTGGCCGACGATAGTAGGCGCAGCGCCGGCCGCCAGCCGTCACCGGCGCGACGCGCCGACCATCAGCGCGTGGCCGAGGCCCGTCAGCCCGTCAACCCGCCACCGGCCCCGGGCAGCGGTGGACCTCGACCGTGACATGCTTGAGCTGGGCCACGCCGTGCAGCCGCGCCCGGTAGGCGGCGGCCGACTGCGGCGCGTCGGCCACCACGGCCAGGGCGGCGCACCAGGCCTGGGCACCGACCTGCCAGACGTGCAGGTCGGCCACCTTGGCGTCGCCGTCGGCTTCGATCAGGTCGCGCACCCGCTGGGTCAGCGCCGGGTCTTCGGTGGCGTCGACCAGGGCCTTGGCGGTGCCCCGCAGCACGCCGAAGGCCCATTGCCCGATGACGGCCGCGCCCAGCAAGGCCACCGCCGGGTCCAGCCAGGCCAGGCCGAACCAGGCGCCACCGGCCAGCGCGGCGATGGCCAGCACCGAGGTGAAGGCGTCGGCGATGACGTGGATGTAGGCGGCGCTGAAATTGTGGTCGTGGCCATGGCCGTGGCTGTGCGCGTGCCCATGCGCATGCCCATGCCCGTGGCCAGGCGCCGCTGCATGCGCATGCCCGTGCCCCTCATGACCGCTGCGGTCTGCCGGGTGCGCCGGGTGCGCGGCCGGGGCCACCGGCTTGGCGCCGCGCGACAGCAGCCAGACGCTGGCCAGGTTCACCAGCAGGCCGGCCACGGCCACGCCCAGGGCTTCGGCGTAGGCCACCGGGCGCGGGTGGCGCAAGGTGTCTATGCCTTCCCAGGCCAGCCACAGCGCCACGGCCAACAGCACCAGGCCGCTGGTGTAGGCGGCCAGCACCTCGATCTTCCAACCGCCGAAGGCAAAGCCGGCGGAGCCGCCCGCCACGGCGCGGTGGCTGGACGCCCGCAACGACAGCCGGTAGGCCAGCACCGCACCGCCCAGCGCCAGCGCGTGGGTGCCCATGTGCCAGCCGTCGGCCGTCAGGGCCAGCGACCCCGTCCACCAGCCCACCGCCAGTTCCAGCACCATGGTCACCAGGGTGACGAGGGTGACCGCGGTCAGCGCCCGTTCGCGTTGCTTCTGGCCTTCGTCGGCAAAGGCGTGGCTGTGGGCGTAGGCCCGCAGGTCGTGGGTGTGCTCGGCGCTCATTGCGGGGCCTTGGTCAGGGTGGTGACGGTGTACTGGCCGTCGATGCGGGCCGGTACGAAACGCACGCGGTCGCCGACGGCCAGGTCTTCGAGCAGGCGCGGCTGGGCAACCCGCCAGGCCAGCGTCATCGGCGGCATGTCCAGGCTCTTGATCTCGCCGTGCTTGAGCGTCACGCGCCCGGCCGCCCGGTCGACCTTGACCACCTCGCCGGCCACCAGCACGGCCTGGGCCTGGGCGCCAGCGCCCGCCCAGGCGGCCGCGCTGCCCGCCAATGTGACCGCCAATGCCCTGCGCCTGTTCATGGGTAACTCCTTCAACACCGCCCGAGTGTGCCGCAGCCACGGCCTGGCGCCCGATTCGGCGGGCAGCTTCCTACAATCGCTGCACACGCATTTTCCTCACCGCTGCAGGCCGCCCCCCATGAGCACGTTCAAAGACCCCGAGCTGGCCCACATCACGCCCCGTGACCAGGCCGAGATCCTGGCCCAGGCCCTGCCCTACATCCGCAAGTTCCACGGCAAGACCATCGTCATCAAGTACGGCGGCAACGCCATGACCGACCCCGGCCTGCAGCAGGACTTCGCCGAAGACATCGTGCTGCTGAAGCTGGTCGGCATGAACCCCATCGTGGTGCACGGCGGCGGGCCGCAGATCGACGACGCGCTGGCCAAGATCGGCAAGAAGGGCACCTTCATCCAGGGCATGCGCGTCACCGACGAAGAGACCATGGAAGTCGTCGAATGGGTGCTGGCCGGCGAGGTGCAGCAGGACATCGTCGGCCTGATCAACGCCGCCGGCGGCAAGGCGGTGGGCCTGACCGGGCGCGACGGCGGCATGATCCGCGCCCGCCAGATGAAGCTCACCGACCAGCGCGATCCGACGGTGGAACACGACATCGGCTCGGTCGGCGAGATCACCAGCATCGACCCCAGCGTGGTCAAGGCGCTGCAGGACGACCAGTTCATCCCGGTCATCAGCCCGATCGGCTTCGGCGAGAAGAACGAGAGCTACAACATCAACGCCGACCTGGTGGCGGCCAAGCTGGCCACCGTGCTGAAGGCCGAAAAGCTGGTGATGCTGACCAACATCCGCGGCGTGCTGAACAAGGCCGGCGAACTGATCACCGAGCTGACACCGCGCGAGATCGACGACCTCATCGCGGACGGCACCATCAGCGGCGGCATGCTGCCCAAGCTCGCCGGTGCCATCGACGCGGCCAAGAGCGGCGTCAACGCGGTGCACGTGGTCGATGGCCGCGTCCCGCACGCCATGCTGCTGGAAATCCTGACCGAGCAGGCCTACGGCACGATGATCCGGTCGTATTGATGGCCCACCCCCGAAGCGGCTGCGCCGCTCCCCCTCAAGGGGGCGCCCCCAGCAGTCCGGCAGAGCCGGCCCTGCGGCGGCCGCTGGGTCGCGAGACCGTGTGGCTCTTCGACCTGGACGACACGCTGCACGACGCGCACAACGCGTCGATGGGCGAGATCCGCGTCGCGATGGGCGAATACATCCGGCGCGAACTGGGGCTGACCGAGGCCGAGTCGAACGCCCTGCGCACGCGCTACTGGCAGCGCTACGGCGCCACGCTGCTGGGCCTGGTGCGCCACCACGGCGTGCGGGCCGCGCACTTTCTGCACGACACCCACCGCTTGCCCGGCCTGGAAGCCCGGGTGCGCGGCCACGCGGCCGACCTGGCGGCGCTGCGCCGGCTGCCAGGCCGCAAGTACATCCTGACGAATGCGCCGGCGGCTTACGCGGCGCGGGTGCTGGCCGTGCTGGGCATCGCGAGCGCTTTCGACGGCGTCTTCAGCATCGAAGACATGCACCTCTTCGGCGACCTGCGACCCAAGCCCGACGCCCGCATGTTGCGGGCGCTGGCCGCACGGCTGGGTGTCCATCCGGCGCGCTGCGTGCTGGTCGAGGACACGCTGGTGCACCAGAAAGCCGCCCGCCGCGTGGGCATGCGGACGGTCTGGATGCAGCGCTGGCTGCGCACCGCCCTGGCGGCCCAACCGTCCGGCCACCGACCACCGCACCTGCAGCGCCTGCACCGCCGGCCGGTTTTTGTCGACCGGCGGGTGCGCCGTCTGGGCGACCTGCTGCGCGGCCAGAGCCGCTGATCGTGGCCGGCCGGCGTGCCCTGCACCCAGGCCCGCCGCTGGCTGCGCTGTCAGTGTTTACCTGCAAGCAGGAGCCCGCAGACCCTGTGCCAGAATCATCGCGCGGAGTTCCTGACGGTGCAACGCCCCACTTCTTTCCTGCCACGAGGCCGCCTGCCGAACCCCATGTCCGACGCGCCCGAAGCCATTCCCTCGGTCAGCGCCGAAGACGAAGCAGCAGCCCCAGCGCCCGCGCTGCGCAAGCGACCCAAGCCTGGCGAACGCCGGACGCAGATACTGCAAACCCTGGCGGCGATGCTGGAAGCACCCGGCGCCGAGCGCATCACCACCGCCGCGCTGGCCGCACGGCTGGACGTCAGCGAAGCGGCCCTGTACCGGCATTTCGCGAGCAAGGCGCAGATGTTCGAAGGGCTGATGGAATTCATCGAAAGCAGCATCTTCACCTTGGTCAACCAGGTCGTCGAACGCGAGGCTTCGCCTTCGCTGCAGGCGCAGAAGATCGCCGCCGTGCTGCTGCAATTCGGCGAGAAGAACCCCGGCATGTCGCGCGTCATGGTGGGCGACGCCCTGGTCTTCGAACACGAACGCCTGTCGGCGCGCATGAACCAGTTTTTCGACCGCGTGGAGTCGCAGTTGCGCAGCAGCCTGCGCCAGGCCGCCGAGGCCGCCGGCTCGCCCACGCCCACGGTCGATGCGCAGGCCCTGGCCTCGGCCATCACCGCGCTGGTCATCGGCCGGCTGCAGCGCTACGCGCGCTCGGGCTTCAAGCGCCTGCCGACCGAGCATCTCGAACCTGCGCTGCAGCGGCTGAGCACCTGAGGGCGGTCGATTGAACGACCTGCCGCAACTGCAGGTCGGTGGCCAGTGGCTGCAGTTGCTGCCGCAGCGAGCGGCCTTCCTGCCCGAGCACCGCACCTTGCTGGTGGCGGACGCCCACATCGGCAAGGCCGTGTCTTTCCGCCGTCTGGGCGTGCCGGTGCCGGGCGGCACGACGACAGCGACGCTGCAGCGGCTGAGCAGCGCGGTGACCGCGACCGCTGCGCAGCGCATCGTCTTCCTCGGTGACCTGCTGCATTCAGCGCGGGGCCAGGCTGCCGCCACCTGGGACGCCGTGGCGCGCTGGCGGGCGCAGCACGCCGACCTGCAACTGACGCTGGTGCGCGGCAACCACGACAGCCAGGCTGGCGACCCGCCGCCGGATTGGCAGGTCGAATGCCTGGACGGCCCGCTCCACCTCGACGGCCTGGCGCTGGCCCACCACCCCGACCCGGTGCCCGGCGCCTACGTGCTGGCCGGCCACGTCCACCCCGCGGCGCTGCTGGGCGGCCGCGCCGCGCAGCGCCTGCGCCTGCCCTGCTTCCACTTCGGCCCGCAGGTCGGCGTGCTGCCGGCTTTCGGCGCTTTCACCGGCATGCACGTGCTGCCGCGCGGGCCGGGCGACCGGGTCTATGTCATCGCCGAGGACGCCGTGCGCGCGCTGCCCGGCGTGTCCTGACTGCGGCCGGCCGCCGGGCTGCAGACCGCCACTTAAACTTCCCTGCATGAACCCTGCCTTTGAACACCTGCTGGTGCGCGCCGAATCGCTGCTGGCGCGCCTGGAAGCCATCCTGCCGCACGCCGCCACGGCTCCCGACTGGTCGGCCTCCGTGGCCTGGCGCTACCGCCGTCGCGGCGGCTCGAGCGGGGCCGGCGTGCTGGAACCGGTGCGCCACGTGTCCACCATCCGGCTGGACAACCTGAAGGAAGTCGACGGCCAGAAAGAGCGCCTGGTGCGCAACACCGAACAGTTCGTCGCCGGCCGCGCCGCCAACAACGTGCTGCTGACGGGCGCCCGCGGCACCGGCAAGAGCAGCCTGATCAAGGCCTGCCTGAACGAGTTCTCGGCGCGCGGGCTGCGCCTGATCGAGGTCGACAAGGCCGATCTGGTGGACCTGGGCGACCTGATCGACCTGGTCACCGAGCGGCCCGAGCGTTTCCTCGTCTTCTGCGACGACCTCAGCTTCGACGAGGGCGAGCCGGGCTACAAGGCGCTGAAGAGCGTGCTTGACGGCAGCGTGGCGCAGGCCAGCGACAACCTGCTGATCTACGCCACCAGCAACCGCCGCCACCTGCTGCCCGAGTACATGGCCGAGAACCTGACCTACCAGCACACCGAAGACGGCGAGGTGCATCCCGGCGAAGTCGTCGAGGAGAAGATCTCGCTGAGCGAGCGCTTCGGCCTGTGGATCAGCTTCTACCCCTTCAGCCAGGACGAATATCTGGCCATCGTCGCGCAGTGGCTGCGCGATTTCGGCGTGGATGAAGCCGCCATCACGGCGGCGCGCCAGGACAGCCTGGTCTGGGCGCTGGAACGCGGCAGCCGCTCGGGCCGCGTGGCGCAGCAGTTCGCCCGCGACCATGCTGGCCGGCATGCCAGCTGAGCGGATACCCGTCGAGGTGGCGGTCGGCGTTCTGATCGATGCCGACGGCCACTTCCTGCTGACCAGCCGCCCCGCAGGCAAGGTCTACGCCGGCTACTGGGAATTTCCGGGCGGCAAGGTCGAAGCCGGCGAAAACATCGAGCAGGCCCTGCGCCGCGAATTGCACGAGGAACTGGGCATCACCATCGCCGCCGCCCAGCCCTGGCAGGTGCTGGTGATGGACTACCCCCACGCCCGCGTTCGCCTGAATTTCTGCAAGGTCTACGCCTGGACCGGCGCCTTCGAGATGCGCGAACAGCAGCAGATGGCGTGGCAGACCCTGCCGGTGCAGGTGGCGCCGGTGCTGCCCGGCACGGTGCCCGTGCTGGCCTGGTTCGCCGCCGAGCGCGGCCATCTCGGACCGACCCACGGACCCACCCCTTAGACTGAGCGCATGAACTGGTTGGACAGCATCAAGTGGAACGCCGACGGGCTGGTGCCGGTGATCGCGCAGGAGAGCCGCAGCGGCGACGTGCTGATGTTCGCCTGGATGAACCGCGAAGCCCTGGCCCTGACCGCCGAGACGCAGCGCGCCGTCTACTACAGCCGTTCACGCCAGCGCCTGTGGCGCAAGGGCGAAGAATCGGGCCATGTGCAGCAGGTGCATGACATCCGCATCGACTGCGACAACGACGTGGTGCTGCTGAAGGTGACGCAGCTCGGCCACGAGCCGGGCATCGCCTGCCACACCGGCCGCCACAGCTGCTTCTTCCAGCGCCTGGAAGCGGGCGCCTGGACGCCGGTCGAGCCGGTACTGAAGGACCCCGAAAGCATCTACAAATGAGCGCCCTGCCCTCCGGCAACGACACCCTGGCCCGCCTGGCCGCCGTCATCGCCGTGCGCCGCGCGGGGGACCCCGACAAAAGCTACGTCGCCCGCTTGTTTTCCAAGGGTCACGACGCCATTTTGAAAAAAATAGGCGAAGAGGCCACCGAGGTGGTGATGGCGGCCAAGGACGGCGACCGGCCGCGCATCGTCGGTGAGGTGGCCGACCTCTGGTTCCACACGATGGTGGCGCTGGCGGCCTACGACCTGACGCCGGCCGATGTGCTGGCCGAACTGGAGCGTCGCGAGGGGCTGTCGGGCCTGGAAGAGTTCGCCGCGCGCAAGGCGCAGCAGCGCGAGTCCGAATCCAAAGGAGAAGCTGGATGAACGACGTGGTGATACCCGACCGTGGCGGACGCAGCGACGACAGCCTGCGCACGCTGACGCACATCCTCTACGCCCTGCACACGCTGTCCTTCTTCTCCGCCGGCATCTTTTCGGTGGTGGCGCTGATCATCAATTACATCAAGCGCGACAGCCTGCCCGACGATTTCTACCGCAGCCATTACCGCTGGCAGGCGCGCAGCTTCTGGTTCACGCTGGGCTGGCTGCTGCTGACCTCGCCGCTGTGGGTGCTGTTCGTCTTCCCGGGCTGGTTCGCCTGGTCGGCGATCGGCCTGTGGTACCTGTACCGCTTCCTGCGCGGCTGGTGGAATTTCAACGATGGCCGGGCCATGCCCGTGCCGCTCTGAACAGGACCGCGAATTGCCGACCATGAGCACCGACCCGAACTGCATCTTCTGCAAGATCGTTGCCGGCCAGATCCCGGCCCGCAAGGCTTTCGAGGATGACGAACTGCTGGCCTTCCACGACATCGCGCCCTGGGCGCCGGTGCATGTGCTGATCATTCCCAAGCAGCACATCGCGATGTTGTCCGACGTCACGCCCGAGCACGACGCCTTGTTGGGCCGCATGCTGGGCCTGGCGCCCCGGCTGATGAGGGAACTGGGTGTCAGCAACGGCTTTCGCACCCTCATCAACACCGGGCCCGACGGCCGGCAGGAAGTGCCGCATCTGCACATGCATGTGATGGGTGGGCCACGCCCCTGGGCCAAAGGCTGACCTTGTCACCGGCGCCGCCGGTCACACCTCGTAGAATCAGTGGTGCAGTTCAGCACCGTTCAGCGCCAACAGGCAGGAGAAATCATCATGGGTTCGTTCAGCATCTGGCATTGGCTGATCGTGTTGCTGGTCGTCGTGGTCATCTTCGGCACCAAGAAACTGCGCAACATCGGCAGCGACCTGGGCGGCGCGGTGCGCGGCTTCAAGGAAGGCGTCAAGGGCGCGGGTGAGACGGCCGAGGCCGACGGCCCCGCCGCGCCGGCCCAACAGGTCACGACCGCCAAGCGCAGCGATGCGAACACGGTTGACGTTGAAGCGAAGACCAAGAGCTGAGGCCGCGCTGCAGCCCTTGCAACGGGATTGCGGCCTGACACATGATTGACTTTGGTTTCGACAAGATCGCCCTCATCGGCGCGGTGGCCCTGATCGTCATCGGCCCCGAGAAGCTGCCGCGCGTGGCGCGCACCGTGGGCGCACTGTTCGGCAAGGCGCAACGCTATGTGTCCGACGTGAAGGCCGAGGTCAACCGCTCCATCGAACTTGAAGAACTCAAGAAGATGAAGACCGACTTCGAGGACGCCGCGCGCAATGTGCAGGACACCGTGCGCAGTGAAGTCGACTCCGCCAGCAGCGCCTTCGAAGGCAGCTGGAAGGACGCCACAGCCGGCGTCCTGGGCCACAGTGCCGACGGCTCGTCGACAGACAACAGCATCAGCGGCGGCTGGGAACCGCCACCGCCGAGCTACCGCCACCCGAAGAAAAAATGGCGCCTGAAGCGCGGCGCCACACCCCAGTGGTACAAGCAGCGCAACGGCATCCGCACCAAAGCGCAGTCGGGCGCCGCCCGCGTGGCGCGCTTCCGGCCGCCGGGCATCTCGTCCGGCACCTGACCGGCCTACCCAGACCATGAGCGACACGAACAAGCCCGACGAACTCGCCGGCACCGAAGCCCCTTTCGTTTCGCACCTGATCGAATTGCGCGACCGGCTGATCCGCGCCGTCATCGCCATCGCCGTGTGTTTCGCGGTGCTGGCCTTCTGGCCCGGCCCGGCGGGGCTGTACGACCTGCTGGCCGCGCCCATGCTCAGCCACTTGCCCAAAGGCGCGACGCTGATCGCCACCAACGTGATCTCGCCCATCCTGGTGCCGCTGAAGATCACGCTGATGGCGGCTTTCCTGGTGGCCCTGCCGGTGGTGCTGTACCAGTTGTGGGCCTTCGTCGCACCGGGCCTGTACACGCACGAAAAGAAGCTGGTGCTGCCGCTGGTGGTGTCCAGCACCGTGCTCTTCATCGTCGGCGTGGCCTTCTGCTACTTCATCGTGATCCCGGGGATGAGCAAGTTCATCCAGGCCTTTGCGCCCACGTCCATCACGGCGGCACCCGACATCGAGCAGTATTTCGGCTTCGTGCTGACCTTGTTCCTGGTGTTCGGCATCGCCTTCGAGGTGCCCATCGCCGTCATCGTGCTGGCCCGCATCGGCATCGTCAGCATCGAGCAGCTGCGCAAGTCACGCGGCTACTTCGTCGTCGGCGCCTTCATCGTGTCGGCGGTGGTCACCCCGCCCGACGTGGTGTCGCAGCTGGCGCTGGCGGTGCCGATGTGCGTGCTCTACGAAATCGGCATCCTCGCCGCCGTGCTGTTCATCAAGCATACGAAAGCGCCAGAAGAGAACCCGGCAGCCACGCCCTGATCACCGCGGGCCGGGTCGGCTGGCCGCCCCCAGGGTGCCTTCAGTCGGTCTGGCCGCCGAGTGACTGCAGCACGCCCATCCAGAGGGCCGTGCGTTCGGCGTGGGCCTCGGGGTCCAGCGCGCCGCTGGCACCGGCATAGACCGCCGTCTGGACCATCACGATGCCGGTCGAAGGCTGCACAAAGACGGATTGGCCGTGCACACCCAGCATCGCGAAGCTGCGCGACTTCAGCGGGAACAGCCAGAACTGGTAGCCGTAGCCGTAGTAGGGCGTGGCGCGCCCTGGACGAAACGCCTCGGGCTGCCGCGCCGCGTCGGTCGCGTCGATCAAATAGTCCTGCGGCACCACCTGGCGCGATCCCACGCGGCCGTCGTTGGCCAGCAGCAGGCCCAGGCGGCCCCAGTCGCGCAGGCTGGCATTGAAGAAGGCGTAGGCCACTTCCTGCTTGTCGGGGCTGATGCGCCAGTAGGCATCGTGCTCGGCACCGATGGGCTGCCACAGCCACTCGGCCGTCAGCGCCGTGATGCTGCGCCCGGTGGCGGCCGTCAGCACGCGGCCCAGCACTTCGCTCTCGGCGCTGGCATAGACGAACTTCTCGCCGGCCGGCGCCAGTCGTTCGCTGATGCTGCGCAGCACGGGCACGACACCCGGCGGCCCGCCGGCGACGCTGCGCGTGAGGCGCGCCACATCGTCCTGGCCGTCGTAGCGCTCGGTGAAGCGCAAGCCCGAGCTCATGCGCAGCAGCTGGCGGATGGTGGTGTCGCCGTAAGCGCTGCCGGCCAGGTCTTGCGCGTAGCGGGCCGCGGTGTCGTCCAGCGAGGCGATGGCGCCGCGCGAAACCGCGATGCCGATGAGCATGGAGGTCACGCTCTTGGCCATGGAAAACGACAGGAAGCGGGCGTCCTCGGTGCGGCCGTAGCGGTAGCGCTCGGCGACGATCTCGCCGTTCTTCAGCACCAGGATGCCAGTGATGCGGCGGCGCTCCAGGTATTCATCCAGCGTGTGGCCGAGGTTGCGATAGCGGTACTGGAGCGCGGGCGCCTGCGCGGCCTTGGGCAAGGCGAACGGCTTTGCCGCGCGAGGTGCGACGGTGGTCACGATGCCGGGGACCTGGTCCAGCGCCGACCACGAGCCGACCCAGTTCGGCATCTCGTACCAGTTGGCCGCGTTGCTGCCGATCGGGTAGCCCAGGGCTTGGCCCAAGGCCTGTTCATCAGGCTCGGCGGTGGCAGGGGCCACCAGGGCAATCAGCAGGCAGGCCACGCCAAATTGGCGGGTGACGCAAACGCCTTTCGAGCGCGGGTTCATCATTTCACCCAGGTGTTGAGCTGGATGATGGGCATCAACACCGCCAGCATGATCAGCACGACCACGACGCCCATGACCACGATCAGCAGCGGCTCCAGGATGGTGGCCGCCGCCATCGCCCGGCGCTGCACCTCGGCCGACAGCTGCACCGAGGCGCGCAGCAGCATCTCGGGCAACTGCCCGGTCTGCTCGCCGAGGCGCGCGAACATCGCCAGCAGCCCTGGGAAGCGCTTCTTGCCGGCCAGCGCACTGGCCAGCGGCGCGCCTTCGCGCACCTGCACCAGGGCGTCCATCGCGTCGGCGCGCATCGCCCGGTTGCCCAGGGTTTCGGCGGCAGCCTGCAGGGCTTTCAGGATCGGCACACCGGCGCCGGCCAGCATGGCCAGCGTGCCGCCGAAACGCGCCGCGTTGTAGCCACGGGCCAGCCGGCCCACGAAGGGCAGCCGCAGCAAGGCTGCATCACTGCGTTCACGGAAGGCCTCACCGCGCCGTGCCAGGCTGAACAGCAAGGTGCCCCCCGCAACGACCACGGCCACCGCCCAGCCCCACTGACGCACGAAGGCACTGAGCGCCAACATGGCCACGGTCAGCGTCGGCAGGGCGCGTTTGGAACTGGCGAAGACACCGGCGATCTGCGGCACCACATAGGCCAGCAGGATGACCACGATGGCGAGCGCCACCACCGAGACGATGGCCGGGTAGAGCATCGCGCCGATGACCTTGCTGCGCAGCGCCTGACGTTGTTCCAGGTCATCGGCCAGGCGCTCCAGAACGGGGCCCAGCGCGCCGCTCTGTTCACCGGCAGCAACCACGGCGCGGTAGACGTCGTCGAATTCACGCGGCGCCGTCGACAGCGCACGGGCGAAGGCACTGCCGGCATTGACTTCGCTCTTCAAGTGCGCCACCAGCTCCCGCTGGCGCGGGTTTTCGGTTTCTTCCGACAGCGAGGTCAGCGCCCTTTCCAGCGGCAGACCCGAGCCCACCAGGCCGGCCAGCTGCCGCGTCCACACCGTCAAACCCGTGGCCGAGAAAACCCGCCGCGTGAAGCGCGCCGAAGCCGTGTCCTGCGGCCCCACCGTCACCGTGGTCACGCTGAGCGGCACCAGCTCACGCCCGCGCAGCGCGGCCCGCGCGGCCTTGGCGTTGTCGGCTTCCAGCAGGCCGCTTTGCGACTTGCCGGCGGCGTCCAGGGCTTCGTAGCGGTAGGCGGGCATGCCGTCCCGATCAGTCGCGGGTCACGCGGATGACTTCCTCGGCCGAGGTGAGGCCCTGGCTGACCAGGCGGTCGCCATCTTCGCGCATGGACTTCAAGCCCGCCGCGCGGGCCGCCGCCGCCAGGTCCTGCTCCGAAGCCCGGTTGTGGATCAAGGTCTGCACGGTCTCGTCGACCACCATCAGCTCGTAGACGCCGGTGCGACCCTTGTAGCCGGTGCCGCTGCACTGCGCGCAACCCACCGGGTGCCAGAGCCCTTCGCCGTCCTGCCGGCGACAGGCCGGGCAGAGCTTGCGCACCAGACGCTGGGCCAAGGCGCCCAGCAGGCTGCTCGACAGCAGATAGGGCTCGACGCCCATGTCGATCAGGCGGGTGACGCAGGACGGCGCATCGTTGGTGTGGATGGTGGCCAGCACCAGGTGGCCGGTCAGGCTGGCCTGGATCGCGATCTGCGCCGTTTCGTAGTCGCGGATCTCACCGATCATGATGACGTCGGGGTCCTGGCGCAGGATGGCGCGCAGGGCCTTGGCGAAGGTCAGGTCGATCTTGGCGTTGACCTGGGTCTGGCCGATGCCGGACAGCTCGTACTCCACCGGGTCTTCCACGGTCAGCACGTTGGTGGTGGCGGTGTCCACCCGGCCCAGGCTGGCGTACAGCGTGGTGGTCTTGCCCGAACCCGTCGGGCCGGTCACCAGCAGGATGCCGTGCGGCTGCTGGATCAGGCGGGCGTAGCGCTCGAGCACCTCGCCGTCCATGCCCAGGCCTTCCAGCGTGAAGCGCGACTCGGCCTTGTCCAGCAGACGCAGCACGGCGCGTTCGCCATGCGAGGACGGCAGCGTCGAAACGCGCACATCGATGGCGCGGCCGCCGATGCGCAGGCTGATGCGGCCGTCCTGCGGCATGCGCTTTTCGGCAATGTCCAGCTCGGCCATGATCTTCAGCCGGCTGATCAGCGCGGCGTGCAGCGCCTTGTTGGGCTGCACCACCTCACGCAGGGTGCCGTCGACGCGAAAGCGCACGCTGGAGCTGCGCTCATAGGGTTCGATGTGGATGTCCGACGCGCCGTCCTTGGCGGCCTGGGTCAGCAGCGCGTTCAGCATGCGGATGATGGGCGCGTCGTCGGCGGCTTCCAGCAGGTCTTCCACCGCCGGCAGTTCCTGCATCATGCGGCTCAGGTCGACGCCGCTCTCGACCTCGCCGATGACCGCCGCCGCACTGCGCTCGCCGCCGGCATAGGCCACGGCGATGCGCTGGCCCAGCGTGGCGCTGGCCTCGCGTTCGAAGCGGCCGACGTCGAACAGCCGCGTCACTTCGCCCAGTGCGGCCGTGGGCGTTGTTTCGCCGGCCCACAGCAGCAGCTGTTCGCCGTCGTCTTCGAGCAGCACGGTGTTGGCCTTGGCGTAGGCGTAGGGCAGCAAGTGGCGGGTGGCCATGTCGGGGTGCTCGGTGTGTCAGGGGCTCAGGGCGCCTTGGGCGGCGGCGCGCCATCGGGCGGCGGCATGGCCGGCGCGAAAGAGCGCTTGCCGTCGGGCATGGCCGGCGCCACGGGCGACTCGTTGATCGGCAGGACGTAGCTGGGCGCCGGCTGGGCCGCCTGCTGCTGGCTGCGGATCTGGTCGTAGCGGTCTTGCGAGAAGCGGTTGGCCGATTCGGCGTCGCGCATCACGATGGGCCGCAGGAAGACCATCAGGTTGCTGCGCTTGCGCTCGCGGGTTTCGCTGCGGAACAGCGCGCCCAGGATGGGGATGTCGCCCAGCAGCGGCACCTTGCTCTTGCTGGTTACAAAGCGGTCCTCGATGAGACCGCCCAGCACCAGGATCTGGCCGTCGTCGACGGTGACGGTGCCCTCGATGGAGCGCTTGCTGGTCGACGGCCCGGCGTTGGTGGTGCCGGCGGCGGTGTCGGTCTTGACGCTGCTCTGTTCCTGGAACAGGGTCATGCGGATGGCACCGCCTTCACCGATCTGCGGCTTGATCTTCAGCGTGATGCCGACGTCCTTGCGTTCGATGGTCTGGAACGGGTTGGTCGTCGCCGTGCCGGTGCTGGTGAACTGGCCGGTGATGAAGGGCACGTTCTCGCCGACCACGATCTTGGCCTCTTCGTTGTCCAGCGTGATCAGATTCGGCGTCGACACGATGTTGGTGTCGGCCTGCGTCTGCAGCGCGCGCGCGATGGCCGCCAGCGAGACCACGCCATTGAGCGAATTCAACAGGCCGATGTTCAAGCCCGACCCCAGGTTGACCGCGCCCTTGGCCGCCGCGGTGTTGATGTCGATGATGCTGGGGCTGCCCGCCGTCGCGAAATTGGTCCCGGCGACCAGACCCAGCTTGTCGCCACTCTGGCCCAGCAGGCCCTGCCACTGGAAACCGAATTCGGCCGCATCGCCCCCCGAAACCTCGACGATCATGCTTTCGATGTAGACCTGAGCGCGGCGGCTGTCGAGCTGGTCGATCAGCGCGCGCACCTGCCGGTACAGCGGCTCGGGCGCGGTGATGACCAGCGAATTGGTCGCCGGATCGGCCTGGATGAAGCCGCCCGTGGAAGGCTGGGCGGCGCTGCCCAGGGGTGTGCTGCCCGCGGCTTGCCCGACGCCAGGCAGGCCGGCCACAGCCCCCGAGCCGACACCCGCGACGGCCCCGGCGCCCGCCGCGCCCGCGCCGGCACCGCCTACAGCGCCGAAGGCGGCGCGCACGACCGTCGCCAACCGTGCGGCATCGGCGTTCTTCAGGTGGACGACCCACATGCCGCCGCCGGGTCCGATCAGGTTGCTGGGGCGGTCCAGCCGCGCGATGGTGGCGCGCAGCGAGGCCAGCCGCGCGGCATTGCCGGCGCGGATGATCAGCGAATTGCTGCGCGAATCGGCGACCACGGTGACCGCGCCGCCGGCCGTCGGCACGCCGGGTGCGGCAGCCCCACCGCCGCCGTCGCTGAGCTTTTGCACCAGCGCAGCCAGGTCGGCGGCCACCGCGTGCTGCAGGGGCACGATCTCGACATCGGTACCGCTGGGCAGGTCCAGCGCCGCGATGATCTTGGCAATGCGCTGCAGGTTGTCGGCGTAGTCGGTGATGACCAGGGCGTTGTTGCCCGGGTTGGCGTTGATGGTGTTGTTGGCGCTGATCAGCGGGCGCAGCACGGCCACCAGATTGTTCGGGTTTTCGTAACGCAGGGCGAAGATCTGCGTGATGATCTGGTCGCCCCGCACGGCGACGTCGCCCACCGACACGGTGCTGGTCTGCAGCTTGCCGTCCGACTCGGGCACCACCTTGAGCAGGCCGCCGCTTTCCACCACGGCGAACCCCAGGCCGCGCAGCGCCGCCTGGTAGGACAGCCAGGCGTCGCGCACGCTCTGCGCTTGTTCGCTGTAGACGGTGATGGTGCCCTTGACGCGCGGGTCGACGAGGATGGCGCGGTCGATCATGGCCGCGAAAGCGCGCGTCACGGCTTCGATGTCGGCGTTGACGAAGTTGACCGTCACCGGCGCGCGCGACTTCGTGGCGATGGTCTGCGCCACGGCCGGCAGCGGCAGCGCAGGGGCCAGGCCGGCCAGGGCGGCGACGGCCAGCGCCCAGCCTCGCAGGGCATGCTGGGGCTGGCGATCCGGGGCAGGGGCGGGTTGATGCGTCTTCATGTTCATCCGATGGAAATGACCGACAGCGCGCCCTGGCGCCGGCCGATGATGTTGAGCAAACCGCCCAAAGCCTCTTCCGAGCCCGGTGCGGCCGCGGCCGACCCGTTGAAGTGCAGTTGCGCCGTCGAGCCGTCCAGCGTCCACTGCCCTTGGCCGCTGAGTTGCAGGGCCCCGCTGCTGGTGCGCAGTTGCAGTTGCGGCATCTCGCCGCGGGCGGCGTCGCCGCTCAGACTCAGCCGGTAGCTGCCCAGCACGTCCAGCGCCGACAGCCGCGACGCCAGGCTGCCCACTTCCAGATCGGCGCGGCCGCTGAACTGCCAGCGGCCCTGCCGCTGTTCGATGGCCAGACCGGGGCTGCTGAGTTGCAGGCTGCCTGTGGGTTGCAGGGTGTTCCAGGGCGTGCCCAGGCCGACCAGCCAGGACGCCGGCCACTGGCCCAGCGCCGTGCCAGCACCCGCAGCCGCACCCACACCCGCACCCGACAGGGCGCCGGGACCCGCAGCGAGCAGCTCGATGCGGGTTCGGCCCAGGCCGGGCCACACGCGCAGGCGGATTTCGCCGTTAATGCAGCAGTCCTGTTGCGCGCGCAGGCCCAGCGCTGTGCCGTCCAGGCCCAGCGTCCAGCGCAGGCGACCCGGCAGTGCGCTGGCAGTCCGGCTGCCAGCGCCACCGGTCAGCACGAGCACCGCCGAGCCCTGCCAGACCGTGCCGCGGGCATCGGCCAGCACCAGGCGCTGGCCCGTTGCATCGCCCACCGCCGCAGCCAGCCAGGCCGCTGGCGCAGCGGCCAGGGCCACCACGGCGCAGCCGGCCAGGGTGCCGGCTACCGCCCAGCGCATCACGCGCCGGCCCCCAGACTCAGCACCAGGGTGCCGTTGTAGCCCTGGGGTCCGCGGTTGAGCGTGGCCTCGACCGGCCGCGCGCGCGCGCCGGCCCGCGCTTCGGCCAGCCACAGCTTGAGTGCGCTGGCGCCCACGCCCGTCAGGGTCAGCACCGCGCGCTCGCCCTGCATCGAGAGCTGGGCCCGATCGCCCAGGCGGGCGGTGGCCGCCTGCAATGCGGCGGTGGCTTGATCGAGCGGAACCGCCGGCGTCGCGCGCAACTCGGCGGCTTCGCTGGCCAGGCGCTGCATGGCCTGCAGTTGCAGGTCGACGGCGTCGGTTTCGGCCGCAGCCCGGGCCAAGCTGCGCCAGGCCGGCTGCACCGCCACGCTCCAGACGGTGAACAGACCCAGCACCGTGGCGGCCAGCAGCGCACCCCGGCGGTCGCGTTGTGACAGGCCCAGCCAGGCCGTGCGCAGCGGCGCCAGGGCAGCGAGCCAGGCAGCCCGCTTGCTCATGTCGCGCCCCGGGCATTGAGCCGACTGACCGCGACCCGGCCCTCGCTGAAATCGGCGCCGTAGCCGGCGCCGCGCAAGCGGTCGCGGAACTGCGTCAGTTGCGGTTCGGCCCAGCCGGGCGCGGCGACCGTCAGGCGGCCGGCTTCGAAGCGCAGCGTCTGCGCCGGCCCGAGCTGGTCGGGCCAGGCGCTGGCGGCGGCGCCGAGCAGCGCTTCGAGGTCGTTGTCGCCCGGCCGGCCGGCAGCCGCGCGCAGCCTTTCCGTCTCGCGCTCCATTTGCAGCGGCGCGTCGAGCACCGCGCGCACGCCAGGGTGGGCGGTCTTCAGCAGAGCGACCATCGCCGTGCGCTTGGCCTGCAGCAACTGCGCCTGTTGCCAGGCCTGCAGGTTCAGACCGAGCAATTGCACGGCGACCAGGGCGCCCAGTCCCCAGCGCACCGCGCGCCATTCGCTGCTGCGCAAGCGCTTGACGGCCTCGCGCAGCGCCCGCATGCCGCGGTGCCGTGCGGCCAGATCGAATTGGCGTAGATTCAAGCCTGCGGCGGCGGCTTCCAGGGCGCGTTCGCCGTCGGTCATCAGCGCCAGCGGCGCGCCAAGCCAGCGTTCGGCAGCGGCCGACGCAGCGGACGTGGCGGTCCAGCTGACGCCGGCACCGGCTGCCGGCTGCAGCGCACGCGCCAATCCGCCTTCCAGGCGCAGGCAAGCCACGCCCTCGGCCTCGGCCAGCGCCAACCACGGCGTCGCCGCTTCGGCGCCCGCCTCGGTGTAGAAATGGCCGCGGGCCGCCGGGCCGGGCCGGCTGGCGCTGACCACGCGCTCGATGCTCAAGCCGGCGTTCTCCAGCGCCTGCAGCGCCGCTTGCAGGCGCGGCTTGTGGGTCACGGCCACCCAGCCCTTGCGGCCGGGCAGCGCGTCGGCAGCCAGCGCGAAATGCAAGGCCTCGTCGTCCTCCAGCAGCGCTTCCTCCATCACCCCCAGCAGGGCAGCGCGCAAGCGCACGGCCGGCGCCTTCGGAACGGCGATGCGGTGCCAGCTGACGTCGGCCTCGGCCAGCACCAGCACGCACTGGTCGGCGCGGGGCAGCTGCGCGGCGGCGGCGCTGCCCGACTGCGCCACGCTGCGACCGTCGGCACTGAACACGAAGCGCCAGTCCACGGGCAGGCGCAGCCCGGCTGCCGCCTCGTGACCCGCAGCGCGGGCGGTCAAGCGCTCACGCGGGGGGAGCAGGATCACGAGAGTGGACATCGGCGAGAGGGCGGCGAGGCAGGGATGAGTCGGACGGTGCGCAGGCGGGACGGCAACCCGGACTGTAGCTTGGCGGCCCGTGCCGCTCAGCGCGGGGCGAGCTCGAAACTGTGACGTTCCCGCCGCCGCACGACCACACGGTCGCCGTCGCGTTGCACCAGCGAGCGTTCTTCGACCACCCGCTCGTCCAGCCGAAGCTGGCCAGAAACCTCGAACCAGGCGGATGACACGCCGACGCGGGTCTCGTCGAGCTTGATGCTGTCGCCCAGCACCGAGCGCACGGCGTCCAGCGTTTCGAAAGGCGCACGCAGGCGGCTTTGCACCAGCCGCTCGGCGTTGGCCGTATCCAGTCCGTCGATGGCCGCCACCAGCACTTCGCGCGACGCGGTGTTGATGTTGACCGGCGTGATCGACGGCAGCAGTTCGACATAAGGCGCCAGCCGGCCGAGGGTGGCCGGGTCCAGGCCGTGCCAGCCCAGGTCGGTCAGCTGCTCGGGGCGGATGGGCAGCGCCCCGGCATCGCTGTCGCTGCGCGGTGCCAGCGACTGCGCCAGGATATCGGCCACCCGCGACGCCGTATCGCCGGGCGCGGCCAGCAGGTCGCACAGGCGCTGCAGACCCTGGACGCGGGCCGGGATGGGCTTGCCCGCACCGTCGACCAGTCCACGCAGGTTCAGCTTGCCCTGGGCATCGACGATCACACCGCTGATGGCCGCGTCGAGACCGGCGTCGGCGTTGTTGTCCTTGTCGACGGCCAGGAAGCTGGACAGCGAGGCCTCGGCCAGCGGCGTGCCCCAGGCATCGCGGCCCCAGGTGTAGAAATGGGCCCGGCGCTGGGCGGCGCGCAGGTCCTCGCGGATGATCAGGCGCGACCAGTCCAGCGCGCCGCGCAGCACCCAGCCGGCCTGCACGCGGGCGCGCTCGGCGGCTTCCACCTGCACCGCCCGCCGCTGGTGCCACACCATGCCCGCCGTGAGGGTGGTGACCAGCGCCATGATCATCATCGCCAGCAGCAGCGCCGCGCCGCGCTGGTCCGCCCGCCGGGTGCGCCGCCGGGCCATCAGCCACCCGCCCCCAGCGCGATGTCCCGCGTCAGGACGCGGCCGCCCAGCGTGATCTGCAGGCGCACGGCCTCAGGCAGCAGTTCCCGCGCCAGCGGCGGCGCAGTCGCTGCGGCCGCCGCCTGGGCTGCGCCGGCCGGGACTTCGAGGGCCTGCGGCAGCGTCGCCGGCGCCGAAGCCGCTGCGGCGCCCACCGCCGCTGACGCCGATGACGCCGGCGGCGGGGGCGCCGCCGCCGCACCCGACGCCGGTGCCAGGTCGCCGGTGGACTGCGCATTGGTCCACTGGCCACCGCGGTTGAAATAGATCTGCCACTGGCTGGCTTCGCTGGCCACGGTCAGCTGGGTCGGTTCGCTGCCTTGCAGTGACTGGCTGAGGACCCAGTTTTCCTGCACTTCGCCAACCCGCGTCATCACCGGCCCGGTCCAGCGCTGCCACTGGCCACCGCGCACCGCCCAGGCCACGAGCATGACGCCGCCGGCCGTGCGTCGGGTCAGGCGCAGGGTCATGCCGTCGAAGGCCAGCGGCGTCGCCAGCGCGCCGGTGTCGACCACGGCCCTGAGGTCCTGCTCCCATTGCGTCAGCACGGTGGCCAGGCGCACGGTGGAGTCGATCGCATCGCGGCTGCGTTCGCGGGCCCGCACGATGCCGTCCAAGCCCTGCCAGGCCAGGGTAGCCAGGATGGACATGATCAGCAGCGCCACCAGCACTTCGATCAGCGTGAACCCAGCGCCGCCGCCCGGCGCAGCGGCGCGCGGCCGCCCCTTCATGGCCGCCCCAGCACGGTCGACAGGGTCAGCAGCGGGTGCCCCTCGGCGTCGCTGAGCTGGGCATCGACGCGACGGAAACTCGGGTTGGGCGTGGTGCGCGTGATCAGCTTGCCCGGGTAGCTGCGGCCAAGCTGCTCGCAGCTGAAGTCGGCCTCACCGACACCCGGGAAGCTGCGTGACAGGCGCAGGTTGGTGAGCTGGTTGTCAGCGCACCACTGCGCGGCCACGACATCGGCCAGCCGCGCGGCGTTGTCGGTCAGCACGCCGGCGGCACGCAAGCCGGCACCCAGCGCGATGGCCACGACGGCCAGCGCGACCAGCACTTCCAGCAGGGTGAAACCGCGTGGCGGCGTTAGGCGGGAAACGGCGGCCTTCACGGCGCGCCTGTGACCATCGAGACCGGCGCGAACGGGGACAGGCCGTCGGTGCTGATCTCCACCCGCTTGTCGCCCAGGCGCAGCCGCACCCGCTGCGCCGGCAGGATGGCTTCCGGGCCCAGCACCACGGCCGCCGCACCCACCACCTCGGCACGGGTCTGCCGGTCGAGCCAACGTTCCGGCAAAGGCTGAGAGGCCGGCAAGCCGACGAAACGGAATTGCCCGCCAGCGTCCGCCGTCAGGGCAGTCGGCGCCCAGCGGACGGGCGCCCCCGAAGCCCGCGACTCGGCACGTGCCATCTCGAAGAGCGCTGCCAGCCGCGCGGCTTCTTCATCGAGCTGGGCGGCCTGGCCATCGCGCAGACTCAAGGCCACCACGCCGACCGACAGGGCGATGATGGCGATGACGATCAGCAATTCGATCAGCGTGAAGCCGGGCATCGACCGTCCGCGCCCGGCGCGGCGGCCAGGCCTACTGCCAGGAGCCGATATCGGCATTCTTGCCTTCGCCCCCCGGCTGGCCGTCGGCCCCAAGGCTGAAGACATCGATCTCGCCCTTCACACCCGGGTTGGTGTACAGGTAGGCGCGGCCCCAGGGGTCGGTCGGCAGCTTGTCCACATACGGCTTCCAGTTGGGCGGCACGGTGCCGACCGTGGGCCGCTTCGCCAGGGCCTCCAGGCCCTGCTCCGCGCTGGGGTAGCGCTGGTTGTCGAGCTTGTAGAGCTTGAGCGCCTGCATCAGGTTGTTGACATCGGTCTTGGCCGCGGTGACACGGGCGTCGTCGGCGCGGTCGATCAAGTTGGGCACGATCAGTGCGCCCAGCACGCCGATGATGACAAGCACCACCATCAACTCGATCAGCGTGAAGCCTCGGGGGCGGCCGGTCGAGAGGCCGGGCTGGCGGCTGAGGACGGAAATGGAGGTCATGGGCAGTCAGACTCAGCGTGAGGGGCGCCGCGCGAGCGGGTTGGCTGCCATCATAATCCGCCCATGCTGGCACGCTGGTCGACGTTCGTGGTTTGGGCCCTGGTGGGAGCCGGGGCGCTGTTCTGGGGTCTGCGGCTGGGCGTCAGCGCACCGCCGACACCAACGGGCACCCCGGTGGCCGCCAACGGGCCGGCCGTCCGCGGCGACCTGACCCGGCTGCTGGGAGCCGACCCGCCGCCCCCGGTCGTGGCCGCCGCTGCCGAGCCGCCGGCCGATGCGCGCTTCCAGCTGCTGGGCGTGGTCACACCCCGCGCTGCGGGCTCTGCACGGGAAGGTCTGGCGCTGATCGCCGTCGATGGCAAGCCAGCCAAGGCCTTCCGCGTGGGCGCCGCCATCGATGGGACCACGGTGCTGAAATCGGTGGCCGCCCGCGGCGCAATGCTGGGCCCGCGCGATGGCGCCCCCCAGGTGACGCTGACGCTGACGCCGCCGGCGGCAGCCGCCACCGGCGCGCTGCCCGCCTGGTCACCCCAGCAGCCCACTGCGGCGGTCCCCCCCGACGCGGAGAACGCCAGTGGACCGCCGCTGGCGACGGGTCGCTTCAAGATCGCCACGCGTGGCTTGCAACCGGGTCTGGCGCCGCTGCCGGCCAACCCGAACGACAACCCGGCCAAGAACGACTAGCTGGGTTTGCAGAGGCTTCGCCGATGACGGCGCTGGCGGCCACAGGGCCTGCCGATGTCGACGCCCTCAGTCCGCCATCAGTAGAGCGCGGCGCCGAACGGTGAACCCTGGGCTGGGGAGTCGATGTCGGCGTCTGGCAGTTCGCCGCGCTGCGAAACGCCGGCGTCCTCGCCTTCGGCCAGGTCACCCAGCAGGGCGGCGGCGCTCTTGACCAGCGGCCAGGCCAGCGCAGCGCCGGTGCCATCGGTGCTTTCCATGCCCATTTCGAGCAAGGCCGATGCGCGGAACAGGTTCAGCGCCTGGTCCAGCCCGAGGTGGCTGTGGCTGCGGCAGAAGACGCAATAGTCGGTGACGGCCTGGGCGATCTTGGCCGCCAACATCAGCGCGGCGCAAGCCGGCACGCCGTCGATCATCAACAGATGGCGCTTGCTGGCTGCCACCAGCATCACGCCGACCATCACGGCCACTTCGTAGCCGCCCAAGGCGGCGAGGACTTCGATGGGCTCGACGACATCGCGGTGACGCGCCTGCGCGCCCTGCAGCACGACCATCAGGTGCGACAGCTGTTCGTGGTTCATCTGCGGGCCGCTGACGATGAGATCGCGCACCTTGGTGTCGGTGAGCCGCGACAGGACCATGGCCGCGCTCTCGTGGGCCCCCACGCCGACCGCCGACAAGATGGTCAGGTTGCCGCGCAACTGCTCGCCGATCTGCATGCCGGCGCGCATGCCGGCGTGCGCCTGCTCCATGCTCATCGCCGAGGTGACGCGCGAATTCCGCGTGCCGTAGGCAATCTTGCGCACCAGCAGGCGGTCGTGCGGCACGAGGTTTTCAGACATGCCGCAGTCGATGACCGTCAGCTCCAGACCCTGGGCGCGCGCGAACAGGCTCACCGGCAACTGGTTGGTCAGCAGCAGGCGCACGGTGTCCTGCGTCGTGCGCCCGTGCGGGTCGCGGATGTCCTCGACGACCAAGCCGTGGTCTGCGGCGAAAACCAGCAGTTGCGGATCGTGGAAGCAGGGCCGCAACGAGTTCTGCATCAGCCCCAGGCGTATCGCCAGTGGCTCGAGTTCACCGAGGCTGCCGCCGGATTCGTGACGACCCTGCAGCTTCGCGTGCAGCGCTTTTTCGAGCTTGGGATTGGTGGTCGGCGTGACCAGGGATCGGTTCGGTGCTGCCATCGGCTGCGAGTGTACCGAGCATCGCTATTTCAGGAACAAGGACACCAGCGGATTGCGCGTTTCTTCCGCGTAAGGGAATGCAAGCGAGCGGAGAAATTCCTCGAACACCGCTTGTTCAAGGGCGGGCACCTGGATGCCCACCAGGATGCGGCCGTAGTCGGCGCCCTGGTTGCGGTAGTGGAACAGGCTGATGTTCCAGCCCGGGTGCATGGCCGCCAGGAATCGCATCAGGGCACCCGGCCGTTCGGGGAATTCGAAGCGGAACAGGCGCTCGTCGCTCGCCAGTTCGCTGCGGCCGCCGACCATGTGCCGGACATGCTCCTTGGCCAGTTCGTCGTCGGTCAGGTTGACGGTGGCAAAACGATGCTTGACGAAGGTGCGGGCGATGCGGTCGGCCTCTTCGCGCCGGGCGATGGCCACGCCGACGAACACATGGGCCACCTGGGCGTCGCTGATGCGGTAGTTGAATTCGGTCACCGAGCGCGGGCCCAGCAATTCGCAGAAGCGCTTGAACGAGCCGCGCGCTTCGGGAATGGTCACGGCGAACAGGGCCTCGCGCTGCTCGCCGAACTCGGCCCGCTCGGCGACAAAGCGCAGGCGGTCGAAGTTCATGTTGGCGCCGCAGGTGATGGCCACGAAGGTCTTGCCCTTGAGCTTGTGCGCCTGGACATACTGCTTGATGGCGGCCACGCCCAAGGCCCCGGCCGGTTCCAGGATGCTGCGGGTGTCCTGGAACACGTCCTTGATCGCCGCGCAGACCGCGTCGGTGTCGACCACCACATAGTCGTCGACCAGGGCGCGGGCGACGCGGAAAGTTTCTTCGCCGACCCGCTTGACGGCCGTGCCATCCGAGAACAGACCGACGTCGCTCAGCGTCACACGGCGGCCGCGCGTCACCGACTGCAGCATGGCGTCGGAGTCGACGGTCTGCACGCCGATGACGCGCACCTCGGGCCGCACGGCCTTGATGTAGGCCGCCACACCCGAGACCAGGCCGCCGCCGCCGATGGCGACGAAGACGGCGTCCAGCGGACCCTGGTGCTGGCGCAGGATCTCCATGGCCACGGTGCCCTGGCCGGCGATCACGTCGGGGTCGTCGAAAGGGTGCACGAAGGTCAGGTTCTGCGCCTGCTGCAACACCAGCGCGTGGCCATCGGCGTCGGAAAAGCTGTCGCCGAACAGCACCACCTCGCCGCCCAGCGCGATCACGGCGTCGACCTTGAGCCGCGGCGTGGTCACCGGCATGACGATGACCGCATGGCAGCCCAGCCGCTTGGCCGACAGCGCCACGCCCTGGGCGTGGTTGCCGGCCGATGCGCAGATGACGCCGCGGGCCAGGGCTTCGGCCGGCAGCCGGATCATCTTGTTGTAGGCGCCGCGCAGCTTGAAGCTGAACACCAGTTGCTGGTCTTCGCGCTTGAGCAGGATTTGGTTGCCCAGTCGGCGCGACAAGGTGCGCGCCGGTTCCAGCGCGGTTTCGCGCGCCACGTCGTAGACCCGGGCGGTCAGCACGCGCTGCAGGTAGTCGGCCGCGATGCGCCGCGACTTTGCCGACAGTGTCTTGGCGGGTGGCGCGTCGCTGGTGGGCGGCACCGTCGGCAGGCGGGAGCCGTTGGGCATCGTGGGCGGGGGTGGCAATGACGGTGGGGCGGCTGACCCGCCGGGGCGTCAGATCATAGGACAGGGTCCGGATGCGCCTGCGCTCGTCCGGCAGCGGGCCGGGCTGCTTCATAAAAAGGGCCCGGGGCCTTGCGACCCCGGGCCGAATCCACCGGTTTGAGGGTGGAGGAGACAATCGGCGGGTGCTTCACCGCGTGAACCACCCTTGCGACGCAGTTTAGCACCGCAATGTTGCAGTGCAATATGCTGTTCTCAGATCCGGCCTCGATGGCCGACTCCCAACCACCTGCATGCCCGACGGCGTGCGCTCTTCAGGGGCAGATGCACCATGGAATGCACCATCAACTGGATGCCCAGCACCGGCATGGGCTTCATCGCCGAAACCGGCAGCGGCCACTTTCTGACCATGGACGGGGCGCCGGCCGGCGGCGGACGCGACCTGGCGCCGCGGCCGATGGAAACCGTGCTGGCGGGTGCCGGCGGCTGCACGGCCTACGACGTCGTGTTGATCCTGCAGCGCGGCCGCCACGATGTGCGGGGCTGCCAGGTCAAGCTGAACGCCGACCGCGCGGAGCAGGACCCCAGGGTCTTCACCCGGATCGGCATGCATTTCACCGTCACCGGCAAGGGCCTGCCGCCGGCCGCCGTCGAGCGCGCGATCGCGCTGTCGCACGATCGCTATTGCTCGGCCAGCATCATGCTGGGCAAGACCGCCGACATCGTGACCAGCTTCGACATCGTCGAAGCCTGAAGACGGCTCAGACGCGGTGGGCCGTGACGGTCATCATCTTGGCCGCGCCGCGCATCAGCCAGCGCAGCGGCGCGGGCAATTCGCTGGCGCCAGCCGCGTCGGCCTTTTCGGCGTGCCGCTGCTCGTCGGCCCGCATCGCCTCGATGATGGCGCGGGACCGGGTGTCACCGGCCGGCAGGCGTTCGAGGTGGCCCGCCAGATGCTCCTCGACCTGGCGCTCGGTCTCGACGACAAAGCCCAGGCTGACGGCGTCGCCCGCCCGGCCGGCCAGCAAGCCGATGCCGAAGGACCCGGCGTACCACAGCGGGTTCAGCCAGCTGACCCGGGTGCCCAGTTCGGCCAGCCTTTCCTGGGTCCAGGCCAGATGGTCGGTTTCTTCGCGGGCGGCATGCTCCATCTGTTCACGCAGGGCCGGCGTGCGCGCCGTCAAGGCCTGCGCCTGGTAAAGGGCCTGCGCGCAGACTTCGCCGACATGATTGACCCGCATCAAGGCGCCGGCCGCGCGGCGCTCTTGCGCGTCCAGCGTTTCGCCCTGAAGCAGGCCCGCCGGGTTGGGCCGGGCGGCGTGCACCGCGCCGGCCAGGGTTCTGAGTGCGTTGTCCAGGCTGATGATCAGCGTATCGGTGGCTTTCATGCGGAAAGAGCATAGCCCATCGATTACCGTCTGTCGTGGCTCGCACATCGTTGCTGACAGGCAACAGGCAAAGCCCCTAACGCTTCCCCGGCTTGGCAACTGTCACTTGCGTCTGTTGCAATACCAACAACTTCCGCTGAGGATGTTGGCCTGATCCGCCCTTTGCCGGGTGCCTATCCCGATCGGGACCTCTTGTTCAACCTAGGAGATAGTCCAAATGAAAAAATCACTGCTTGCCCTGGCTGCGCTGACCGCGTTCGCAGGTGCGGCTTCGGCCCAGTCCTCCGTCACCATGTTCGGCATCGTCGACCTGGCAGCCCGCAGCGTCGACAACGGCTCTGCCGGTTCGCTGAAGTCCCTGAGCCCCAACGGCCAGTCGTCCAGCCGCCTCGGTTTGCGCGGTATCGAAGACCTCGGCGGCGGCCTGCGTGCCGGCTTCTGGATCGAAGGCGACCTGTCGGCTGACGTCGGCAACGCCTCGGGCTTCAACTGGACCCGCCGTTCGACGGTCAGCCTGATCAGCAACTACGGCGAAGTCCGTATGGGCCGCGACTACCTGCCGACCTTCGTGAACATCTCGACCTACGACATGTTCGGCTACCAGGGCGTTTCGACCATCTCGAACCTGCGCAACACCTTCCTGGCTTCCGGTGGCGCCACCACCGGCGTTCGCGCCAACAACACCATCAGCTACTTCCTGCCGGCCATGGGTGGCATCTACGGCCAGGTCACCGTGGCTGCAGGCGAAGCCATTCAGGGCAACAAGCACGAAGGCATCCGCCTCGGCTACGCCGCTGGTCCGCTGAACATTTCTGGCGCCTACGGCAAGACCGACAAGACCGGTACCGCCATCGATGACCTGACGACGATGAACTTCGGCGCTTCGTACAACCTCGGGTTCATGACGGTTCAGGCTTCTTACGAGAAGTCGGACTACTCGACGACGAACCAGAAGCTGGCCTCGGCCGGCGTGCAGGTTCCCTTCGGCTCGGGCACCTTCAAGTTCAACTACATCAAGGCTGGCGGCAGCTCGGATACCTTCCGTGCCACGCTGATGGGCGCTGGTTATGTGTACGACCTGTCCAAGCGCACGTCCCTGGGCGTTGGCTACGGTCGCGTGGCGAACGAAGGCACCAACCTGGTCGGTGCCAAGTACACCGCTTCGGGCAGCGGCTCTGCCGGCATCAAGGGCGGCGAGACCTCGACGGGCTACGACTTCAGCATCAACCACAAGTTCTGATGGCTGTGCGCAGCGCCTGGCGACAGGCGCTGTGGCTCGCGACGGGGCCGCCTCAGGGCGGCCCTTTTTATTGCTCTGCCTCTTGCAACGGTTGTCCCTGAATCGACCAGCCCGGCCCGATGTTCGCTTTCATCCTTCGCCGTCTTGCCCAGGCTTTGATCGTCATGCTGGTCGTGGCCTTCATCGCTTTCATGCTCTTCCAGTTCGTCGGCGATCCCGTCACCAGCCTGCTGGGACAAGACGCCACGCAGGAACAGCGTGAGCAACTGCGCCGCGACCTGGGCATCGACCAGCCCTTCCCCATCCAGTTCGCGCGCTTCGCCGGCAACGCCGTGCAGGGCGAATTCGGCCTCAGCCTGCGCCAGGGGCGCAAGGTGTCCACCCTCATCGCCGAGCGTTTTCCGGCCACGCTGGAACTGGCGCTGGCCGCTGCCGTCATCGCGCTGACTGTGGGCGTGCCCTTGGGTGTCTACGCCGCGCTGCGGCGCGGCCGCTTCGGCTCGCAAGTGGTGATGACGCTGTCGCTGCTGGGCGTGTCCTTGCCCACCTTCCTGATCGGCATCCTGCTGATCCTCATTTTCTCGGTCACGCTGAAGTGGCTGCCCAGCTTCGGCCGCGGCGACGTCGTCAGCTTCGGCAACTGGAGCACCGGCCTGCTCACCGCCGACGGCTGGAAGCACCTGGTGCTGCCGGCCATCACGCTGTCGGTGTTCCAACTCGCGCTGATTTTGCGCCTGGTGCGCGCCGAGATGCTGGAAGTGCTGCGCACCGACTACATCAAGTTCGCCCGCGCCCGCGGCCTGCAGAACAGCGCGGTCTATTTCGGCCACGCGCTGAAGAACACGCTGGTGCCCGTCATCACCATCACAGGCCTGCAACTCGGTTCGCTGATCGCCTTCGCCATCATCACCGAGACCGTCTTCCAGTGGCCCGGGATGGGCTTCCTCTTCATCCAGGCCGTGCAGTTCGCCGACATCCCGGTGATGGCCGCCTACCTGTGCCTGATCGCGCTGATCTTCGTGCTCGTCAACCTGGCGGTGGACCTGCTGTACTTCGCCGTCGATCCGCGCTTGCGCATCGAAAAACCGGCCGGGGGACACTGACATGGCTGCGCCCTTGCCCGCTACGGCCAGCCGCCTGTCACGCTGGCTCGACAACGATGTCTGGTTCAGCTTCCGCAGCTCGCCGATGGCGATGACCGCCGCGGTGATCGCCGCCCTGTGCGCCTTCTGCGCGGTCTTCGCACCCTGGGTCTCGCCCTACAACCCCTTCGATCTGGCCAGCCTGAACCTGTCCGACGCCCGCCTGCCGCCGGCCTGGACCGAAGGCGGCAGCCGCGCGCACTGGCTGGGCACCGACGACCAGGGCCGCGACATCCTGTCGGCGCTGTTCTACGGCGCGCGCATCTCGCTGGGGGTCGGCCTGGCGTCGGTGGCGGTGTCGCTGGTGGTCGGTGTCGGCCTGGGCCTGCTGTCGGGCTTCGCGGGCGGCAAGACCGACGCGCTGATCATGCGCATCTGCGACGTCATGTTGTCCTTCCCGTCGATCCTGGTGGCGCTGCTGATCGACGGCGTCGGCCACGCGATGTTCCCCAACGCGCAGGACACGCTGGCCTTCGGCGTGCTGATCGTGGCCATTTCGCTGACCGGCTGGGTGCAGTACGCGCGCACGGTGCGCGGCAGCACGCTGGTCGAGCGCAACAAGGAATACGTGCAGGCCGCGCGCGTCATCGGCGTGGCGCCGCTGCGCATCATGTTCAAGCATGTGCTGCCCAATGTGATGGGGCCGGTGCTGGTGCTGGCCACCATCCAGGTCGCGGCGGCCATCATCACCGAGGCCACGCTGTCCTTCCTGGGCGTGGGCGTGCCGCCGACCTCGCCCTCGCTGGGCACCCTGATCCGCGTCGGCAACGACTTCCTCTTCTCGGGCGAGTGGTGGATCACCATCTTCCCCGGCGCCATGCTGGTGCTGATCGCACTCAGCGTGAACCTGCTGGGCGACTGGCTGCGCGACGCTTTGAATCCAAGACTGCGCTGACATGGCTGAACGCAAGCCCCTGCTCGAAGTCAAGAACCTGCGCGTCGAATTCCCGACGCGGCGCGGCACGCTGCTGGCGCTGGACGACATCAACCTGGACATCGCGCCGGGCGAAATCCTGGGTGTGGTGGGTGAATCGGGCGCCGGCAAGTCGCTGACCGGCGCGGCCATCATCGGCCTGCTGGAACCGCCGGGCCGCATCGCCGGCGGCGAAATCCGGCTCGACGGCCAGCGCATCGACAAGCTGCCCTACGAAGCCATGCGCCAGATCCGCGGCCGGCAGATCGGCGCCATCTTTCAAGACCCGCTGACTTCGCTGAACCCGCTTTACACCATCGGCCAGCAGCTCACCGAGACCATCCTGACGCACCTGCCGGTCAGCGCCGCCGAAGCCCGTCAGCGGGCGATCAAGCTGCTGCAGGAAACCGGCATACCGGCGGCCGAGCAGCGCATCGACCAGTACCCGCACCAGTTCAGCGGCGGCATGCGCCAGCGGGTGGTCATCGCGCTGGCGCTGGCCGCCGAGCCCAAGCTGATCGTCGCCGACGAGCCCACCACGGCGCTGGACGTGTCCATCCAGGCACAGATCATTTCGCTGCTCAAGCGCCTGTGCAAGGACCACGGCGCGGCGGTGATGCTGGTGACCCACGACATGGGCGTCATCGCCGAAACCTGCGACCGCGTAGCCGTGCTCTACGCCGGCCGGGTGGTCGAGATCGGGCCGGTGGCCGATGTCATCCACCGCCCCAGCCACCCCTACACGGCCGGCCTGATGGGTTCGATCCCGGCGATGGACGACCACCGCGAACGCTTGCTGCAGATCGACGGCGCCATGCCGCGCCTGAACGCCATTCCGCCCGGCTGCGCCTTCAACCCGCGCTGCCCGCAGGTGATGGACCGCTGCCGGCAGGATAGGCCCGAGCTTTTCGATGCCGGCGCCACCCAGGCGGCCTGCTGGCTGGTCAGTGAAACGAAAGTCTCAGCATGACGACGCCGCTGGTGGAAGTGCGCGACCTGGCCAAGACCTTCGATGTCTCGGCGCCCTGGCTGAACCGCGTCGTCGAGCGCAAACCGCGGCAGTTCGTGCACGCGGTGGACGGCGTGTCCTTCACCATCGAGCGTGGCAAGACGCTGGCGCTGGTCGGCGAATCGGGCTGCGGCAAGAGCACTGTCGCGCGGCTGCTGGTCGGGCTGTACCAACCCACGCGCGGCGACGTGCGCTTCGACGGCCAGGCCACCGACGCCGCGCGCAAGGCCGGCGACCTGCGCACGCTGCGCCGCCGCATGCAGATGATTTTCCAGGACCCCTACGCCAGCCTGAACCCGCGCTGGAAGGTGCTGGACATCATCGGCGAGCCGCTGCGCGAACACGGCTTGGTGCCCAGTGGGCCAGCGCTGCGCGAACGCGTCGGCGAGCTGCTGCTGCAGGTCGGCCTGGCCGCAGCCGACTGCGACAAGTTCCCGCACCAGTTCAGCGGCGGCCAGCGCCAGCGCATCAGCATCGCGCGGGCCCTGGCCACGCAGCCGGAATTCCTGGTCTGCGACGAACCCACCTCCGCGCTGGACGTGTCGGTGCAGGCCCAGGTGCTGAACATCATGAAAGACCTGCAGCGCGAACGCGGCCTGACCTATCTGTTCATCAGCCACAACCTGGCCGTGGTGCGCCACGTGGCCGACCAGGTGGGCGTGATGTACCTGGGACGGCTGGTCGAGGTGGCCGACAAGGCCCTGCTGTTCAGCCAGCCGCAGCACCCCTACACGCGGATGCTGCTGGACGCGATCCCCGACATCCACATGAGCGGCCGTTCGCGCACGCCCGTGCAGGGCGAAGTGCCCAACCCGCTGAACCCGCCCACCGGCTGCGCCTTCCACCCGCGCTGCCCGCATGCCAACCCGCGCTGCGCGGCCGAGCGGCCGGCGCTGCTCAGCTTCAGGGGCGTGCAGGTGGCCTGCCACGCGGTGCAGGAAGGGCGCATCTAGCCGGAACCGGCGACCTGCCCGTGCGCGATTCAGCGGGCCGGGATTTCCAGGTTGTCGATCAGGCGCGTGCGACCCAGCGTGGCCGCGGCCAGCACCACCAGCGGCGGCATCTCGGTCGTCTCCGAGCCCGGCATGGCCAGACGGTCCTGCTGGCGCAGCGCGACGTAGTCGGGCCGCCAGCCGCGCGCTGTCAGGCGGTCCGTCGCCCAGCGCTCCAGCGCCGCCGCATCGCAGGGGCCGGCCTGCACCGCCGCCGCCAACTCGCGCAAGGTCTGCGCCAGGAACGGCGCCTCGGCGCGCTCTTCAGGCGACAGGTAGCCGTTGCGTGACGACAGCGCCAGGCCGTCGTCGGCGCGGCAGGTTGCACCCGCCAGCACGTCCACCGGCAGGCCCATCTGCCGCGTCATGTGGCGGACCACCATCAGCTGCTGGTAGTCCTTCTTGCCGAACACCGCCCACTGCGGCTGCACGATGTTGAAGAGCTTGGCCACGACGGTGCAAACGCCGACGAAGAAGCCCGGGCGGAAGGCGCCTTCCAGCACGTCGGCCAAAGCGGCAGGCGGGTGCACCTTGACGTCTTGCGGCTCGGGGTAGAGGTCGCTCTCGCGGGGTGCGAACAGGATGTCGCAGCCCTGCGCCCGCAGCAGTTCGGCATCGCGCTCGAAGGTGCGCGGGTAGGCGTCGAAGTCTTCGTGCGGCGCGAACTGCAGGCGGTTGACGAAGATGCTGGCGACCACCGGATGGCCGGCCGGCGCCGCCGCCCGCGCCTGGGTGATCAGCGCCAGATGGCCGGCGTGCAGATTGCCCATCGTCGGGACGAAGGCCGGTGCGGGCCCGCCGCGCAAGGCCGCTCGCAGATCGGCCACCGATCGAACGATCTGCATCTTCAGTAGCCGTGGAGGGCGGGGTCCGGGAAGCTGCCATCGCGCACGGCGGCGGCGTAGCGGCGCAGGGCGTCGGCCGCCGAGCCGCCTTCGGCCATGAAGTTGCGCACGAAGCGCGGCACCGGCGCCGTGTTCAGGCCCAGCATGTCGTGCAGCACCAGCACCTGACCGGCCGTGCCGGGGCCGGCGCCGATGCCGATGATGGGCGTGCGCATCGCGGCCTGCACGTCGGCGGCCACCGCGCTGGGCACCAGTTCCAGCACCAGCATGGCAGCGCCGGCCTGCTCCAGTTCCAGCGCGTCCTGCTTCAGGCGCGCGGCCACGGCTTCGTCGCGGCCCTGCACGCGCCAGCCGCCCAGGGCGTGCACCGACTGCGGCGTCAGGCCGAGGTGCGCACACACCGGGATGCCGCGCTCGACCAGCGCTGCCACCACAGGCACCGTCCAGCCGCCGCCTTCGAGCTTGACCATGTGGGCACCGGCCTGCATCAGCCGGGACGCACTGGCAATCGCCTGGCCGATGCTTTCCTGGTAGCTGCCGAAGGGCAGATCGGCGATGACCCAGGCCGTGCGGTTGCCGCGCGCCACGCAGGCCGTGTGGTAGGCGATCTCGTCCAGCGTGACGGGCAGCGTCGAGTCGCGCCCCTGCAGCACCATGCCCAGCGAATCGCCGATCAGCAGCATGTCGATGCCGGCCGCGTCTTCCAGCCTGGCGAAGGTGGCGTCGTAGCAGGTCAGCATGACCAGCTTTTCACCCGCAGCGTGCAGGGCGCGCAGGCGGTGCAGGGTGATGGGCTTGCGTTCGTTCATGAGGCCACCAGTCGTTCGTTGGCAAAAAGGGCCGCCGCCGTCTCGCGTTCGCGGATCAGGTGCACCTGCGGGCCGTCGACCATCACCTCGGCGGCGCGCGGCCTGGTGTTGTAGTTGCTGGACATGGTCATGCCGTAGGCGCCCGCCGACAGCACGGCCAGCACGTCGCCCGGCGCCACCGCCAGGCTGCGGTCATGTCCCAGCCAGTCGCCGGACTCGCAGACCGGGCCGACCACGTCCCAGGTGGTGGCGGGCTGGTCACGCAGCTCGCAAGGCACGATGCCCATCCAGGCCTCGTACAGGGCCGGGCGCACGAGGTCGTTCATGGCGGCATCGACGATGCAGAAATTCTTGCCGCCCGCCTCGACGTGGCCTTGCTTGAGCACCAGCACCTCGGTCAGCAGCACGCCCGCGTTGCCGACCAAAGAGCGGCCGGGCTCGAACAGCATTTCGCGATGGCCATGGCCGCGCGCGTCCAGGCGCTGCAGCAGCTGGGCCACCAGCACCCCGGCCTCGGGCGGCTGCTCGTCGGTGTAGGTGATGCCCAGACCGCCGCCGACGTCGACATGGTGGATGGCGATGCCGGCCGCCTCGACCGCCTCGACCAGGTCGAGCAGACGGTCCAGCGCATCGAGATAGGGCCCGGTCTGGGTGATTTGCGAGCCGATGTGGCAGTCGATGCCCACCACCCGCAGACCCGGCAGCGACGCGGCGTGGCGGTAGGCGGCCAGCGCATCGGCGTGGGCGATGCCGAACTTGTTGCTCTTCAGGCCGGTGGAGATGTAGGGGTGGGTGCCGGCATCGACGTCGGGGTTGATGCGCAAGCTGACCGGCGCGCGCAGGTCCAGGCCCAGCGCCACCGCATTCAGCTGCTCGAGCTCGGCCTCGCTCTCGACGTTGAAGCAGCGCACGCCGGCTAGCAAGGCCAGCCGCATTTCGTTGCGCGTCTTGCCCACGCCCGAGAACACGACCTTGGCCATGTCGCCGCCGACGGCCTGCACACGCGCCAGTTCGCCGCCGGACACGATGTCAAAGCCGCAGCCGGCCTGGGCGAAGGTCTGCAGCACGGCCAGGCTGGAGTTGGCCTTCATCGCGTAGCACACCAGATGGGCTCGGCCGCGCAGGGCGTCCTGGTAGGCCGCCAGTGCGCTGCGCATGGCAGTGCGCGAGTAGACGAACAGCGGCGTGCCGAAGCGCTGCGCCAGACCGGCCAGCGCATGGCCTTCGAGCTGCAGTTGGCCGTCTTCGCGCGCCAGGAAAGGCGCGCCGGGCAGCAAGGGGGCCGCGCTCATCGGGCCGGCACCGAGGCGGCGGGCGCGGCCGGCGGCAGCGCATTCGGCTCGGGCGACAAGCGCAACGGCCCCTTCTGGCCGCAGGCTGCGAGCAGCAGCGCGGCGCTCAGTGCCAGCCCCGCTGCCAAGGGGGTCGGGGCGCGGCGGACTAAACTGTTTTTTGAAGCAACTTGCATCGGCGGATTCTATGAGTACGGCCCCAGCGCCCACGGCCTTGAGCGACGTTCAGTACCAGCAGGAAACCAGCGCCTTGCTGGCCCGCATCGAAAGCGCGGCCGACCGCTGGCTGCAGGACGACGTCATCGACATCGACACCCACCGGACCGGCGGCCTGCTGGAACTGGCCTTTCCCGACGGCAGCAAGATCATCGTCAACAACCAGCCGCCGCTGCACGAGGTCTGGCTGGCGGCCAAGGCCGGCGGCTTCCACTACCGCTGGGTCGAGGGTCGCTGGCTGGACACGCGCGACGGCAGCGAGTTCATCGCAGCGCTGTCGCGCCACGCCAGCAGCCAGGGCGGCCTGGCGCTGCAGTTCTGAATCAGCGTTTGAAGAGATCGAGGATGCCGCTGCGCTCTTCGGTCCCGACCGGGTCGGGCAGCTTGTCTTCCAGGCCGACGCTGGTGATGCCGCCGCCGCCGGAGAACTCGTCGAACATCCAGTAGCCGTTGGACTGCAGCACGCCTTCGGGTGGCTGCAGCGGCTGCACAGGCACGCCCTTCAAGGCATGCTGCATCAGCTCGATCCACACCGGCAGCGCCAGACCGCCGCCCGTTTCGCGGTCGCCCAGTTTGCGCGGCGTGTCGTAGCCGATCCAGACCACCGCCGCCAGCGTCGGCTGGAAGCCGGCGAACCAGGCATCCATCGAGTCGTTGGTGGTGCCGGTCTTGCCGTAGATATCGGGCCGCTTCAGCAGGGCCTGCGCCTTGGCGGCGGTGCCCGAGCGCGCCACTTCCTGCAGCAGGGTGCTCATCACGAAAGCATTGCGCGCAGGCAAGGCGCGCATGGCGTCGTCCAGCACCGGCAACCGGGCCTGCAGCAGCACCTTGCCTTTCTGGTCGGTGACGCGCTCGATCAGCACCGGCGGCAGCTTGTAGCCGCCGTTGGCGAAAACGCTGTAGGCCGAGACCATCTGCATCGGCGTCACCGAGCCGGCGCCCAGCGCCATCGTCAGATAGGCCGGGTGCTTGTCGGCTTCGAAGCCGAAGTTCTGGATCCATTCCTGCGCGAACGCGACCCCGGTGGCGCGCAGCACGCGGATCGACACCATGTTCTTGGACTTGGCCAGTGCTGTCTGCAGCGGCATCGGGCCCTCGAACTTGCCGTCGTAATTCTTCGGCTCCCAGGGTTGACTGCCGGTGCTGCCGGCGTCGAAGAACAGCGGAGCGTCGTTGACCACCGTGGCGGGCGTGAAGCCCTTTTCGAGCGCCGCCGAATAGATGAAGGGCTTGAAGCTCGAACCGGGCTGGCGCCAGGCCTGGGTGACATGGTTGAACTTGTTCTTGCCGAAGTCGAACCCGCCGACCAGCGCGCGCAGGGCGCCGGTGCGCGGGTCCATCGCCACCAGCGCGCCCTCGACCTCGGGCAGCTGGGTCAGCATCCAGTCGCCTTTCGCGCCGCGCAGGACGCGCACCACCGCGCCACGGCGCACCTGGGTCTTGGGTCCGGCCTTGTCCGACAAGCCCGAAGCCACGGGCTTCAAGCCGTCTCCGGTGACGGTGATCGAGTCGCCGGTCTGCAGCATCGCCGTCACCTTGCGGGGGCCGGATTCCAGCACCACCGCGGCCAGCAGTTCATCGTTGTCGGGGTGCTCGGACAGCGCCTCGGCGACGCGGGTGTCCAACTGCGCCGGGTCGTTGGGCAGGTCGACATAGGCCTCGGGCCCGCGGTAGACCTGGCGCAACTCGTAGTCCATCAGGCCACGGCGCAAGGCGCGGTAGGCGGCCTGCTGGTCGTCGGACTTCACCGTCAGGTGGACGTTCAGGCCGCGCGTGTAGGCCTCTTCGCCATAGCGTGCAAAGACCAGCTGCCGCGCGGTCTCGGCCACATATTCTGCGTGCGCCGGGTTGTCTTCCGGGTTGCGGTAGCTCAGCGGCTGGGCCAGGGCCGCGTCGTGCTGGGCTTCGGTGATGAAGCCGGTTTCGAACATGCGCTTGATGATGTAGCGCTGGCGTGTCGTCGCCCGCTTGGGGTTGGCGATCGGGTTGTAGGCCGAAGGCGCTTTCGGCAGGCCGGCCAGCATGGCGGCCTCGGCCACCGTGACGTCGGCCAGCTTCTTGCCAAAGTAGACATCCGCCGCCGCGGCGAAACCGCTGGCCCGCTGACCCAGGTAGATCTGGTTCATGTAGAGCTCGAGGATCTGGTTCTTGCTGAGCACGCTCTCGATCTTCAGCGCCAGCAGGATTTCATAGATCTTGCGCGTGAAGGTCTTCTCGGTGGGCAGGTAGAAGTTGCGCGCCACCTGCATGGTGATGGTGCTGGCGCCCTGGCTGCGCGCATCACGCAGGTTCTCCAGGGCAGCGCGCAGCACGCCCTTGTAGTCGACGCCACCGTGCTGATAGAAGCGGGCATCTTCGGCGGCCAGCACCGCATCTTTCATCACCTGCGGGATCTGGGCGATGGCCAGGAAGCTGCGCCGTTCATCACCGAATTCCCCGAGCAAGACGCCATCTGACGCGTAGACGCGCAAGGGCAGCTTGGGCCGGTAGTCGGTCAGGCTGTGGATGTCAGGGAGATTCGGGTAGGCCACGGCCAGGGCCAGCCCGACGACACACAGCACCGCCGCCACGCCGGCCGCCACCAGACCGGCCAGCCAAGCCGCTGCCCGCCCCAGGCTGCGCCGCCACGCCGATGCGGGCGTGGGCGGGGGGCGGAGTTCGGACGCGGATTCGGGGGGTGGCATGAACGTCCCGCAAATCGGGGCTGCCGATTATAGGAAGGCGCCGACCAGGCCCGCGCGAGCCCAAGGCCCGGTGCGCGCCACCCGTCCTTGCGGCTTGTTTCAAGTTCTTCGAGGAAGTCCCGCCCCCGCAACGCCTGGGGGGCGTTTGCGGCGCCTTTGTCTTTCGTGCTCAAGGCCTTTACTGCTAGCATTGAAGTAACTTCTTAACAAGTCCGGGGCCGTCGGCCTTCTCGATCAGGGTTCATTTTGGGATCTTGTCGTTTCATGGCCGCGTGGCTGGGGAGAGTGTGTTGGGTTTCCTGGACTCACTGCTAAGCCGCAAGCCGCCACCCATGCTCGGGCTGGACATCAGCTCTTCCAGCGTCAAGCTGGTTGAACTGAACCAGACCTCGACCGGTGAGTACGTGCTGGAGCGCTTCGCCAGTGAACCTTTCGAAAAAGGCTGGATCACCGACGGCCAGATCGAGAAATTCGACGAGGTCGCCGACGCCGTGCGTCGCGTGGTGTCCAAGAGCGGCACCAAGACCAAGCAGGTCGTGATGGCCATGCCGCAATCGGCCGTCATCACCAAGAAGATCATGCTGCCGGGCGGTCTGCGCGAAGAAGAAATGGAACTCCAGGTCGAGTCCGAAGCCAACCAGTACATCCCCTTTTCGCTGGACGAAGTGAGTCTGGATTTCTGCGTCGTCGGCCCCAGCCCCACGTCCATCGGCGATGTCGAGGTGTTGATCGCGGCTTCGCGCAAGGACCGTGTGCAGGACCGCCAAGGTCTGGCCGAAGCCGCCGGCCTGAAGCCGGTGGTGCTGGACATCGAATCGCATGCCTCGCGGCTGGCCATGAGCCGCGTCGTCTCGGCCCTGCCCGGTGAAGGTCGCGACGCCCTGGTGGCCCTGTTCGAGATCGGCGCCGACACCACCAGCCTGAAGGTCCTGCGCGACGACGAGATGCTCTACGACCGCGACCAGGCCTTCGGCGGTTCGCAGCTCACGCAGCTCATCTCGCGCCAATACGGCTTTTCCTTCGAAGAAGCCGAGGCCAAGAAGCTCAGCGGCGACCTGCCCGAAGACTACAACTCGGCCATCCTGGCACCCTTCGTGGACAGCCTGTCGCAAGAGATCGGCCGGGCGCTGCAATACTTCTTCACCAGCACGCCGCACCACAAGGTGCACTATGTGATGCTGGCTGGCGGCACCGCCACCCTGCCCGGTCTGAAAGACCGCGTCACCGACCTCACGGGCTTCGCTTCGAACGTGGTCAACCCTTTCGACCAGATGCAGCTCGGGTCGGGCGTGCGCGAACCGCGGGTGCGGCGTGAAGCGGCGTCCTACCTCACCGCCTGCGGCCTGGCGATGCGGAGATTCGTCCAGTGATCCTGATCAACCTCCTGCCGCACCGGCAGGACAAGCGCCGTCAGCGCAAGCGGGCCTTCTTCATCAGCCTGGGTTTGAGCGCGGCCGCCGGCGCAGCCATCGGCTTGCTCTGGTTCTCGGTGCTGGAACAGATGACTTCGGCGCAGGAAGAGCGCAACGCTTTCCTGAGTGGCGAGATCAAGAAGCTCGATCTCCAGATCAAGGACATCGCCACACTGCGGGCCGACATCGACGCCCTCAAGGCGCGCCAGAAAGCCGTTGAAGACCTGCAGACCGACCGCAACGTGCCGGTTCACCTGCTGAACGAACTGGTACGCCAGACCCCCGAAGGCGTCTACCTCACCGCCATCCGCCAGACCGGTGAGGTGGTGGCCGTGAACGGCACGGCGCAGACCAATGAACGCGTGTCGGAGTTCATCCGCAACACCCTGTACAACTCGCCGTGGCTGGAAAAGCCGGAACTGATCGAGATCAAGGCCGTCGCCGTCACGACGGCCAGCCGTGAACAGCGCCGCCTGTTCGATTTTTCGATGCGGGTCACGCTGAAGCGCCAGCAAGGCGTGGCGGCAGCCGGACCGGCGAGTGCGGCGCCTGCTGCGGCCCCGCGGCCGGAGCCCCTGCCCGCGAAAGCCAGCTGAAGCACGCCATGGCCAAGAACACCACCGTGAACTTCGATGTGAGCAGCCTGGTCGACAACGCGGCTTCGCAATTCCGCAACCTCAACACCAAGGAACCGGGTCAATGGCCCGCACTGCCCAAGGCCGCAGCCTGGCTGGTGGCCGCTGCGGCGGTGGTGGTGGCCGGCTGGTTCCTCTTCATCTCGACGGCCACCGACGAACTGGACAGCGCGCGCGCCAAAGAGCCCAAGCTCAAGGCCGACTACCGCAACCGCCTGGGGCAGGCGGTCAACCTCGGTGAATTGCGCAAGCAGAAACTGCAGGTTCAGGAGTACGTCACCCAGCTGGAAAAGCAGCTGCCGGGCCGGGCTGAAATGGACGTGCTGCTGTCCGACATCAACCAGGCCGGCCTGGGCCGGGGCTTGCAGTTCGAACTGTTTCGCCCGGGGCAGGTCCAGATCAAGGACTACTACGCCGAATTGCCGATCGCGGTTCGGGTCAGTGGCCGCTTCCACGACATCGGTTCTTTTGCTGCCGACGTGGCCAACCTGTCGCGCATCGTCACCCTGCAGAACCTGGCCATCACACCGGTGAACACCAAGGACGCCGGCAGCATGCTGGCCATGGAAGCCACGGCCCGCACCTACCGCTACCTGGACGCCGGCGAAATCGCGGCACAACGCAAGCCGGCGCCGGGCAGCAAGGCGCCGGCCGGGGGCGAAAGCAAGTGAAGCACGGGTCTTCGCACCCCCTGAAGCGCAGCGGGATGCTGCCCGCCCTGGCCCTGGTCGCCCTGCTGGGCGCGTGCAGCGCCGACGAAGGCGAACTGCGCGGCTGGATGGAGCAGCAGCGCCGCGAAGTCAAACCCAATGTCACGCCGCTGCAGCAGCCCAAGAAGTTCGATCCCCAGCCCTACAGCATGGCGCAGGCCGTGGAACCTTTCAGCACCCAAAAGCTGACCGTGGCGATCAAGCAAGAGGCGCGACAGCCGAATTCCCTGCTGGCCGCCGAGCTGAACCGCCGCAAGGAAGCCTTGGAAGCCTACCCGCTGGACAGCATGAGCATGGTCGGCAGCGTGGTCCAGCAAGGCCAGCCTTTTGCCCTGCTGCGGGTGGACAACCTGCTTTACCAGGTCAAGCCGGGCGACTACCTCGGCCAGAACTACGGTCGCATCACGAAGATCGCCGAAACCGAGCTCAGCCTGCGTGAGATCGTGCAGGACGCCGCCGGCGAATGGATCGAGCGGACCACCGCGCTGCAGCTGGTGGAGAAGGCACGATGAAAACGAATCAGAAGACCCGCACCATGTTCCCTTGGCGAGCCGCCCTTGCTGCATTGACCGCCGTCGGCGCGCTGTGGCTGCCCGCTGCCGCCCGGGCGCAGAACGCGATCCAGTCCATCACCAGCAGCCAGCAATCCGGCACCGAAGTCGTGCGCGTCGAACTGGCCGAAGCCCTGACCGCCCTACCGAACGGCTTCGCCGTGCAGGCCCCGGCGCGCATCGCCATCGACCTGCCCGGCGTCACCAACGCGCTGGGTCGCAGCATGGTCGAGATCAACCAGGGCAACCTGCGTTCGGTGAGCGTGGCGCAGGGCGCTGACCGTTCGCGGGTGGTGCTGAACCTGAAAGCGGCCGCGGGCTACCGCGCGCTGCTGCAGGGCAAGGCCTTGCTGTTGATCCTGGAGAACCCGGACGCCCCGGTGGCAAGCGCGCCGGCTGCCTCATCGGGCGCCGTGGCGGCGTCGCAGACCGTGCAGTTCGCCCCAGCGCAAAACACCACCAGCCAGACGCTGCGCGACATCGACTTCCGCCGCGGTACCGATGGTGCCGGCCGCGTCATCGTCAGCCTGCCCAGCACCCAGGTGGGCGTGGACATCCGCCAGCAAGGCCAGCAACTGGTCGTCGAATTCCTGCGCACGACGCTGCCCGAACCGCTGCGCCGCCGCCTGGACGTGACCGACTTCGGCACGTCGGTGAAGAGCGTGACCACCTTCCAGACCGGTGACCGCGTGCGCATGGTCGTCGAGCCCACCGGCTCCTGGGAACACAGCGCCTACCAGAGCGACAACCAGTTCGTGCTGGAAGTGCGGCCGGTCAAGGTCGACCCGAACAAGCTGGTGGCCGGCCAGGGCTTCCAGGGCGAAAAGCTCAGCCTGAATTTCCAGAACATCGAGGTTCGTTCGCTGCTGCAGGTCATCGCCGACTTCACCAACTTCAATGTGGTGACCAGCGACACTGTCACTGGCACGTCGACGCTGCGGCTGAAAGACGTTCCCTGGGACCAGGCGCTAGACGTCATCCTGCAAAGCAAGGGCCTGGGCGTGCGCAAGAACGGCAATGTGCTGTGGATCGCGCCCAAGGAAGAACTGGCCGCCAAGGAGCAGGTCGAACTGGAGTCGAAGAAGAAGGTTGCCGATCTGGAACCCACGCGCACCCAGTCTTTTCAGCTGAACTACAGCAAGGCGGAGACGCTGACCCGCAGTCTGCTGGGCCAATCGCAAGGCAGCGGTGGCGGGGGCGGTATCGCGGGCGGAACGACAGGCGGCAATGCCTCGAACCGCATGCTGTCGGCCCGCGGCAGCGTGATCTTCGAAGCCCGCACCAATCAGCTTTTCGTCACCGACATCCCGAGCAAGCTGGAAGAAGTGCAGGCGCTGATCGCCAAGATCGACATCCCGGTGCGCCAGGTGCTGATCGAAGCGCGCATCGTCGAGGCCGACGACAGCTTCGGCCGTTCACTGGGCGTGAAACTGGGCGGCTCGGACCTGCGCGGCGTGCGCGGCGGCACGCCGGGCTACGGTGTCGGCGGCGGCAACGCGGTGACCGTTGGCGGCAATTACAACGCCATCGGCTCGCAAACCTTGCAGCCGGGCGCGGTATCGAGTTACGCCGACACGCAGTTCGTCAACATGGCGGCCAATGCGCTGGGCAACTCGACGGCCGTGCCGGCCACCGTGGCGCTGTCGCTCTTCGGCGCTGCGGCCAACCGCTTCCTGAACCTGGAAATTTCGGCGCTGGAAGCTGAAGGCAAAGGCAATGTGGTGTCCAGCCCGCGCGTCATCACGGCCGACCAGACCAAGGCGCGCATCGAGCAGGGCGAAGAAATCCCGTACCAGCAGTCGACGTCCAGCGGCGCCACCTCGGTGTCCTTCAAGAAGGCCAGCCTGAGCCTGGAAGTGACGCCGCAGATCACGCCCGAAGGCAATGTCATCCTCGACCTGGAAGTCAACAAGGACAGCCGCGGTTCGCTGACCGCTGCCGGCCCGGCCATCAACACCAAGCAGATCAAGACCCAGGTGCTGGTGGAAAACGGCGGCACGGTGGTGATCGGCGGCATCTTCACGCAAGACGAACGCCTGGACGTGAGCAAGGTGCCCTTGCTGGGCGACCTGCCCGTGCTGGGCTATCTGTTCCAGACCCGCACCAAGAGCATCAGCAAGACCGAACTGCTGGTGTTCATCACCCCCAAGATCGTGGCCGACCGGTCGGCGGCGCGTTGAAGACCGCGCGCAGCCCACTCGCCGGCAGTCACAGGTCCGTCCCAGGAAACTCACCATGATGACGCTGAAACGTCTGTTGACTTTGATCGCCGTGGCGATGCTCGCCGCGTGCGGCGGCGGTGGCGGCAGCGCCGGCAGTTCGGGCTTCCCGGGCGGCGGCACCGGTGGCGGCACGGGGACCACGCCGGCTGCGGCCAATCTGGTGCTGACGCTCAGTGCCAGCAACATCGCCAACGACGGCAGCCAGACGGTGGTCGCCACAGCCCTGGCCGTCGATGCCAACAACAACACCGTGACGGGTGTGCCGGTGACCATCGCCGTCGATTCCGGTGTCGCCACGCCCAGCGGGCCGGTCACCAACGCGTCGGGCGCGGTCACGGCCACGCTGGGCATCGGTTCCAACAACAGCAACCGCACGATCAAGGTCACCGCGACCAGTGCCGCCATCGTGCAGACCGCGTCGCTGCAGGTCGTCGCCTTGTCGGCGAGTGCCGGTGTGCCCAAGATCACGGTGCAGCTGTCCAGCAGCACGGTCACCTCGGCGGCACCGGCGACACTGACCGTGACCGTTCTGGACAGTGCCGGCAAGCCTTACCCCAACGGCGTCGTTGCCCTGTCTACCCTCAGAGGCAATCTGGCCAAGCTGAGCGCCGCCTCGGTGCTCACCGACAGCAACGGTGTCGGCACGGCCACCCTCGCCTCAGCGGCCTCGGGTGTCCAGGGTGCCGATCAGGTGGTCGCCGCAGCCACGGTGAATGCGGTGCAGATCCAGAACAGTGCGGGTTTCTCGGTGACTGCACAGGCTGCCACCATCGGCATCAGCCAGCCCGCCGCGCCCTTGACCTACACGACAGCGCCGTTGACCTTGTCGGCCCTGGTCCGCGATGCCAGCGGTGCGGCGGTGTCCAACCAGCTGGTTGCCTTCAGTGCCAGCAACGGTCTGGTCAAACTCAGCGGCGGCACGGCCCTGACCAACGGCAGCGGCACGGCCACGGTGCAGATCAGCCCGCTGTCGCCGTCGACCAGCGGTGTCGAGATCATCACCGCTGCGGCCACCGTCGGAACCCAGGCCGTGCAGGCGCTGGCGAGCGTCCAGATCAACGCCCAGGCCCCGTCGCTGACCGCATCGGTTTCCAGTTCGGCGATCAGCGCGACGACCCCGGCCACCTTGACCGTGGTGGCCAAGGACCTGACCGGTGCCTTGCTGCCCAACGCGGTTGTCAGCTTCACCAGCCAAGCCGGCCTGGCCACCTTCACGCCCGCAACCCAGCAGACCGACGCGGCCGGGCGCGCCAGCACCGTGATTTCGCCGAAAAGCGCCACCTCGGCGGGCGCGGACACGGTGACCGCCAGCATCACCGTCCAGGGCATCGTCGCCAGCTCGCCGACGGTGGTGCAGTTCGCGTCCAGCACACCCAGCGGCACGCCGACACTCGCGCTGGCGCTGTCGACCACCTCGGTCAGCGCCGCCGCACCGGCCACGGTGACGGCCAAACTGCTGGACGCCCAGGGCAACGGGGTGGCCAGCCAGGTGGTGACCTTCAAGGTGGTCCGCGGCCTGGCCACGACCAACATCGCCACGGCGCTGACCAATGCCAGCGGCGCGGCCGTGGTGGTGATGTCGCCCGCCAACGCCTCGTCGGCCGGGGCTGACGAAGTCACCGCCAGCGTGTCCTACGCGGGCGTGGCCTTGCAGCAGACGCAGGGCTTCCAGGTCCAGGCCACGTCGGTCACGCTGGGCGCGCTCACGGCGGCTGCCAATCCCTTGTCGGCCTACGGGCAGACGACCCTGACGCTGCCCGTGACGGGCGCCAGCGTCACGTCGCCGGTCAACCTCACCTTGTCTTCCTCGTGTGTGGCGCTGGGCAAGGCCACGCTGTCCCCGGCCAGCGTGACGGCCACCAGCACGCCGATCGTCATCCAGTTCCGCGACAACGGTTGCGGCGCGCTGCAGGCCTCAGACCAGATCCAGGCGGTGGTCACGTCGACCGGTGCAACCGCCGCGCTCAAGCTGGACATCCAATCGCCGGCAACCTCCAGCATCGCCTTCGTCCAGGCTGCGCCTGAGCAGATTTACCTGAGCGGCTCCGGATTTGCCCAGTCTTCGCAGATCACTTTCCAGGTCAACGACCTGGCTGGCAACCCGCTGCCCAATATCCAGGTCGAGTTGCGCCTGCAGACCGGTGCCGGCGGCGTGACGATGGAAGGCCGCCCTGTGGAGTCGGTCAATCCGCCTTCGCCCAACCCGTTCACGGCGACGTCGAACGCGCTGGGCCAGGTGACGGTGCGCATCAATTCCGGCTCGGTGCCGACGCCGGTGCGCGTCAATGCGCGACTGGCCGCCAACACCAGCATCGCCACCGTATCCAGCAACCTGAGCGTTGCGGTGGGCTTGCCCTCGCAGGTCAATTTCTCGCTCTCGCAGGGCAAGAAGAACATCGAGGGCTACAACGTCGATGGCATACCCAACACCTACCAGATCATTGCCTCAGACCGCAGCGGCAATCCGGTGCCGGCCGGTACCTCGATCAACTTCATCACCGAAGGCGGGCAGATCGAAGCCATCAAGCAGACCGCCCTGGTGAGCGGCATTGCGCGCACCACGGCCAATCTGGTGTCGGCCGATCCGCGGCCGGTCGACGGGCGCATCACCGTCACCGCCTATGCGCTGGGTGAAGAGTCCTTCATCGACCTCAACGGCAACAACCAGTACGACCTGGGCGAGCCCTTCCAGGATCTGGGCAACATCTTCAAGGACCGGAACTTCGACGGTGTCTTCGACCCCACCGTTGACGAGTTCATCTCGCTGACCATCAACAACACCAAGGCCTGCGTCGCCCCGCCGACCTTGATGACGCTGGACCCGAGTGTTCCCACCGCGCCCGGCACCTGCGACGGCGTCTGGAGCGGCGCCGGCCAGGTCTACGTGCGGCGTGCGGCCGAGACCGTCTTCTCGACCTCTGCGGCCCGGCCGCTGTGGGCCGACACCAGCGGTCTGACTGCGGCCTGCAACAAGATCACGATGCAAGTCGGGCCTTTGACGACCCAGTTGCAGCAGTTCACCCTGGCTGGCGGCGATGCCTGGTACGGCGGCACCAGCGGCCTGCTCAGCTTGATCGCTGGCGACGCCAACCCGGGCAGTGTGGCGCTGGGCCTGTCGCCGCGCTTGAATCCGCTGGCCGCAGGCACCGTCATCTCGGCCAGCACGCCCACCAACGGCCTGACGGTCACCGTGGGTGGCGGTTCACCGGTGCCCAGCACCACCGAGGCCTCGCCCGCCTCCATCGCCTACGCCTTCACGCCGCCGGCCAGCAGCGGCGTCGTCTTCGTGACCTTCACCTCACCCAGCGGCTTCGGCACCACCATCGCCGTGAACGTTTCGGTCGGCACGCGGCCCACCGCCTGCCCCTGACGCTTGCCGCTGACGCTGTCACTGGTCGGCATGCCGGGTTGCGGCAAGTCGACGGTTGGTCGTCACCTGGCGCGGCAGTTGGGGCTGCGCTTCATCGACAGCGACACCGAGATCGAGAAGCGCATCGGCATGCCGATACGCGACTATTTCTCGGCGCAGGGTGAAGCCGCCTTCCGCGATGTCGAGCAGGAGGTGATAGAAGCACTCAGCGCGATGCCCGACATCGTGCTGGCCACCGGCGGCGGCGCGGTGCTGCGGCCGTCCAACCGCGACGCCCTGCACTCGCGCAGCCATGTCTTCTACCTGCGCAACACGCCCGAAGAGCTGCACCGCCGCCTGCGCAACGACCACCAGCGGCCGCTGCTGCAGGTGGAAGACCCGCTGAAGCGGCTGCGCGAGCTGTACCGCGAACGCGATCCACTGTACCGCCGCACAGCGCATTTCGTGGTCGAAGCGGCCAGGCCCTCGGTGCCGGCGCTGATCGGCATGGTGCTGATGCAACTGGAACTGGCCGGCCTGGTCGATCCCTCGCAGGTGCCTTCGCAGATCGACGCCTCGCCCGACTGAGCCCAGCCGGCTGGGCGACCAGGACGGCAGCGCCGGCCACCGTAAACTCCGTCGACATGCAAGCAGATCCAGCCAGCAAGGTCACGGTGAGCACCCCGGGCGGCCGCTACGACATCCTCATCGCCAGCGGTCTGCTGGCCGACAGCGCCGCCTGGCAAGACCTGCCGCCGGCAGCCCATGCGGTCATCGTCAGCAACCCGACCGTGAACGCGCTCTACGGTGACGCGCTGCACGCCGCACTGTCGCCGCATTACCGCAAAGTCAGCCGCGTGCTGCTGCCCGACGGCGAGGCCCACAAGGACTGGAGCTCGCTGAACCTGATCTTCGACCACCTGCTCAGCGCCGGCTGCGACCGCAAGACCGTGCTCTTTGCGCTGGGCGGCGGCGTGGTCGGCGACATGGCCGGCTTTGCCGCCGCCAGCTACATGCGCGGCGTGCCTTTCGTGCAGGTGCCGACGACGCTGCTGGCGCAGGTGGATTCTTCGGTGGGCGGCAAGACCGCCATCAACCACCCGCTGGGCAAGAACATGATCGGCGCTTTCTACCAGCCGGCGCGCGTGGTCTGCGACCTGGCCACACTGGCCACGCTGCCGCCGCGCGAGCTGTCGGCCGGGCTGGCCGAGATCATCAAGTACGGGCCGATCGCCGACATGACTTTCTTCGCCTGGATCGAAGCCCATATCGACGCCCTGCGCGCCGGCGACCCCGCTGCGCTGGCCCACGCGGTGCGCCGTTCGTGCGAGATCAAGGCCGAGGTGGTGGGCCAGGACGAACGCGAAAGCGGCCTGCGCGCGATCCTGAATTTCGGCCACACCTTCGGCCACGCCATCGAAGCCGGCCTGGGTTATGGCGCCTGGCTGCACGGTGAAGGCGTGGGCTGCGGCATGGTGCTGGCCACGGCGCTGTCGGCCGAACTGGGGCTGGTGCCGACCGCCTTCGTGGCACGCGTGGCACGCTTGGTCGAACGCGCCGGCCTGCCGGTGCAGGCGCCGGCGATGCCGGCCGCACGCTGGCTGGAACTGATGCGCGGCGACAAGAAGGCCGAGGCTGGTGAGATCCGCTTCGTGCTGATCGAAACACCCGGTCGCGCGGTGCTTCGCCCGGCGCCTGACGACACCGTGCTGCGCGTCATCGAAGGCCACACGGCCCCGGCCACCGCCCGCAGCGCCACCGCGTGAGCGCCGGCGACCTCGCCCCCTGGGCCAGCGACCCCGCGCGCTCGCGCGGCCGGCGCATCGCCGAGGCTGCGGCGCCGCCGCGCAATGTGCACCAGCGCGACCGCGACCGCATCGTCCACAGCACGGCTTTTCGCCGGCTGGTCTACAAGACGCAGGTCTTCATCAACCACCAAGGCGACCTATTCCGCACCCGGCTGACGCACTCGCTGGAAGTGGCGCAACTGGGCCGCTCGGCCGCCCGGGCGCTGCACTTGAATGAAGACCTGGTCGAGGGCATCGCCCTGGCCCACGACCTGGGCCACACGCCCTTCGGCCACGCCGGGCAAGACGCGCTGCAGGCCTGCATGGCCGCGCACGGCGGCTTCGAGCACAACCTGCAGAGCCTGCGCGTGGTCGACGCGCTGGAGATCCGCTACCCGGCCTTCGACGGTTTGAACCTCAGCTTCGAGACGCGCGAGGGCATCCTCAAGCACTGCTCGCCCAGCAACGCCCGGCGGCTGGTGGCCGCCGAACCCGACGGCCCGGCGCAGCGCTTCATCCACGGCACCCAGCCCAGCCTGGAAGCCCAGCTGGTCAACCTGAGCGATGCGATGGCCTACAACGCGCACGACATCGACGACGGTCTGCGCGCCGGGCTGATCACGCTGGCGCAGTTGAACGAGGTGCCGCTGTTCGACCGCTGGCGCCTCACGGTGCTGGTCGACTTCCCCGCCCTGGCCGCCCAGCCCAACCGTCGCCTGCTGTTCGAGACCCTGCGCCGGCTGCTGTCGGCCCAGGTGCAGGACCTGGTGGCGACCACCGCAGCGGCATTGGCCAAGCACCGGCCGGCCGACAGCGACGCCGCGCGGGCGCTGCCGCCGCTGGTCCGCTTCAGCCCCGGTCTGCATGCGCAGAACGCCGAGCTCAAGCGCTTCCTCTTCAGTGCGCTGTACCGCCACCCGCAGGTCACGCAATCGACAGACCTGGCCCGCACCATGGTCAGTGAGCTGTACGCCGCCTACATCGCCCGACCCGACGAGATGCCGGCTGACTACGCGGCAGCGGCCAAGCTGCCCCGATCGGTGGCCGACTACATTGCCGGCATGACCGACCGCTACGCCCAACGCGAACACCACCGCCTGACGGGGCGGCGGCTGTTCGCCGACTGAAGGCCCGCCAGTGGCCCGCCTACCGCGCCTGGTGGTGCCCGGTGAGGCGCACTACCTGATCCTGCGCGCGCACAGTGGCCTGGGCGCAGCGGGGCTGTGCACCGATGCCGCCGACCGCAGCGCCTGCCTGGCCGCGCTGCAGGAAGCAGCGGCCGCTGAACGGGTGCAGATCCACGCTTACGCCCTGCTGCCCACCGAACTGCAGTTGCTGGCCACGCCCGCCCAGGCTCAGGGCCTGAGCCGCCTGGTGCAGGGCCTGGGCCGACGCTACGGCAGCGCCTACAACCGCCGCCAAGGCCGGCGCGGCACGCTGTGGGACGGCCGCTACCGCTGCGCCGTCGTCGAAGCGGGCGCCACGCGCCTGAACGCGCTGCGTTTGATCGATGGCCTGTCGGCCGAGCCCGGCGTCACCAGCGCCGAACACCACACCGGCGGCACCCGGTCCGCGCTGCTGCGCGACCTGCCGGAAATCTGGGCCCTGGGCAACACGCCCTTCGAACGCGAAGCCATGCTGCGCACCCTGCTGGCGCAGGAACTGCCGGCCGCGGTCGTGGAGGGTCTACGGCTATCGGCCCTGGGTGGCTGGGCGGCGGGATCGGCGGCCTTTGCGGCCGAGGTGGCTGCCACCTGCGCCCGCCCGACCCGCCCCCGTCCGCGCGGGCGACCGCGCAAGCCGTCGACCTGATCACTCCCGGCGGCAGCCGCCCGGCCCGCAGCGATCGCAGCCCTGGCACGCGGCCTGCATGCGCTGCAGCACGCCGTCAGGCGACGGCCGACAGCATCAATTCTGATGTGTCCCCATTTCACTGCGAGCGTTCTTGCAAGTCAATTTAATGGGTGTCTGACCCCATTTATTCCAACTTGCCTGCTGTGTTGCACTGCGGTAGGCTCACTACCCTTTTCACGCCAGCCCCACCAGGAGCGCGCCATGCCCACGCACGCAGCCACGCCCGAGCCCATCCCGGGCCACGCCACGCACGCCGAAATTGCCGACCTGGCTGAGCACGGGCTGTACAACCCGGCCGGCGAGCACGACGCCTGCGGTGTCGGCTTCGTCGCCCACATCAAGGGGCAGAAGGCGCATGCCATCGTCGAGCAGGGTTTGAAGATCCTGGAAAACCTCGACCACCGCGGCGCGGTCGGTGCCGACAAGCTGATGGGCGACGGCGCCGGCATCCTGATCCAGATTCCCGACGAGTTCTACCGCGCCGAGATGGCCAGCTCCGGCCAGGCGCCCGACGGTCGCGTGGGCGTCCACCTGCCGCCGCTGGGCGAATACGGCGTCGGCATGATCTTCCTGCCGAAGGAAAACGCCTCGCGGCTGGCCTGCGAACAGGAACTGGAACGCGCCGTCAAGGCCGAAGGCCAGGTGCTGCTGGGCTGGCGCGACGTGCCGGTGGACCGCGACATGCCGATGTCGCCCGCCGTGCGCGCCAAGGAACCCGTGATCCGCCAGATCTTCATCGGCCGTGGCGCCGACGTCATCGTGCCCGACGCGCTGGAGCGCAAGCTCTATGTCATCCGCAAGACCGCCAGCGCCGCCATCCAGGCGCTGAAGCTGACGCACAGCCGCGAGTACTACGTGCCCAGCATGAGCTGCCGCACCGTCATCTACAAAGGCCTGCTGCTGGCCGACCAGGTGGGCGTGTACTTCAAGGACCTGGCCGACCCGCGCGCCGTGTCCGCACTGGCGCTGGTGCACCAGCGCTTTTCCACCAACACCTTCCCCGAATGGCCGCTGGCCCACCCCTACCGCATGGTGGCGCACAACGGCGAGATCAACACCGTCAAGGGCAACTTCAACTGGATGCGCGCCCGCGAAGGCGTGATGAAGAGCCCGGTGCTGGGCGACGACCTGCACAAGCTCTACCCGATCAGCTTCGAAGGCCAGAGCGACACCGCCACCTTCGACAACGCGCTGGAACTGCTGACGATGTCCGGCTACCCGCTGGCCCAGGCGGCGATGATGATGATTCCGGAAGCCTGGGAGAACCACGAGCTGATGGACGAGCGCCGCCGCGCTTTCTACGAATACCACGCGGCCATGCTGGAACCCTGGGACGGCCCCGCCGCGATGGTCTTCACCGACGGCAAGCAGATCGGCGCGACGCTGGACCGCAATGGGCTGCGCCCGGCCCGCTACATCGTCACCGACGACGACCTGGTGGTGATGGCGTCCGAGTCGGGCGTGCTGCCGGTGCCGCAAAGCAAGATCGTCAAGAAGTGGCGGCTGCAGCCCGGCAAGATGTTCCTCATCGACCTGGAACAGGGCCGCATCGTCGACGACGAAGAACTGAAGAACCAGTTCGCGAACGCCCGGCCTTACCGGCAGTGGATCGAGAACGTGCGCATCCGGCTGGACAGCATCGCAGCGGGCACGCCGGCCGCCGTGTCCGGCGAAACCCTGCTCGACCGCCAGCAGGCCTTCGGCTACACCCAGGAAGACCTGAAGTTCCTGCTGACGCCGATGGCCGCCAACGGCGAGGAGGCCATCGGCAGCATGGGCAACGACAGCCCGCTGGCCGTGCTGAGCGACAAGAACAAGCCGCTCTTCAACTACTTCAAGCAGCTCTTCGCGCAAGTCACCAACCCGCCGATCGACCCGATCCGCGAGGCCATCGTGATGAGCCTGAACAGCTTCATCGGCCCCAAGCCCAACCTGCTGGACATCAACGCGGTGAACCCGCCGATGCGCCTGGAAGTGAACCAGCCGGTGCTGGACTTCGAGGACATGGCCCGCCTGCGCGCCATCGAAGCGCGCACCGGTGGCAAGTTCAAGAGCTACGAACTCGACATCACCTACCCCATCAGCTGGGGCCGCGCCGGTGTCGAGGCCAAACTGGCTTCGCTGTGCGCCGAGGCGGTGGACGCCATCAAGGGTGGCAGCAACATCCTGATCATCACCGACCGGGCGATGGGCCGCACCCAGGTGGCCATCCCTGCGCTGCTGGCGCTGAGCGCCATCCACCACCACCTGGTGCGCGAAGGCCGCCGCACGACGGCCGGCCTGGTGGTCGAGACCGGCAGCGCGCGCGAGGTGCACCACTTCGCCGTGCTGGCCGGCTACGGCGCCGAGGCCGTGCACCCGTATCTGGCGATGGAAACGCTGGTCGAACTGCAGGGCTCGCTGCCGGGCAATGTGGACGCGGAGAAAGCGCTCTACAACTACGTCAAGGCCATCGGCAAGGGTCTGTCCAAGATCATGTCGAAGATGGGTGTCAGCACCTATATGTCCTACTGCGGTTCGCAGTTGTTCGAAGCCATCGGTCTGGAAAAGACCTTCGTCGAGAAGTTCTTCCGCGGCACCGCCACGCAGGTCGGCGGCATCGGCGTCTTCGAAGTGGCTGAAGAAGCCGTGCGCATGCACCTCGCCGCCTTCGGCAACGACCCGGTGCTGGCCAGCATGCTGGACGCCGGTGGCGAATACGCCTGGCGTTCGCGCGGCGAAGAACACATGTGGACGCCGGACGCCATCGCCAAGCTGCAGCACAGCACGCGGGCCAACAAGTTCGACACCTACAAGGAATACGCCCAGCTCATCAACGACCAGAGCAAGCGCCACATGACGCTGCGCGGGCTCTTCGAATTCAAGGTCGATCCGAGCAAGGCCATTCCGGTTGAAGAGGTCGAATCGGCGGCCGAGATCGTCAAGCGCTTCGCCACCGGCGCGATGAGTCTGGGCTCGATCAGCACCGAAGCGCACAGCACGCTGGCCATCGCCATGAACCGCATCGGCGGCAAGAGCAACACCGGCGAAGGCGGTGAAGACCCGGCGCGTTACCGCAGCGAACTCAAAGGCATCAAGGTCGTCGCCGGCACCACCGTGTCGGACATCGTCGGCAAGGACGTCATCGAGAGCGACTACACGCTCCAGGACAGCGACAGCCTGCGCAGCAAGATCAAGCAGGTGGCGTCGGGCCGCTTCGGTGTGACCACCGAATACCTGGTCAGCGCCGACCAGATCCAGATCAAGATGGCCCAGGGGGCCAAGCCCGGCGAAGGCGGCCAGTTGCCGGGTGGCAAGGTGTCGGACTACATCGGCAAGCTGCGTTACAGCGTGCCCGGCGTGGGCCTGATCAGCCCGCCGCCGCACCACGACATCTATTCGATCGAGGATCTGGCCCAGCTGATCCACGACCTGAAGAACGCCAACCCGCGTGCTTCGGTCAGCGTCAAGCTGGTCAGTGAAGTCGGCGTGGGCACCATCGCCGCCGGCGTCACCAAGTGCAAGGCCGACCACATCGTCATCGCCGGGCACGACGGCGGCACGGGCGCTTCGCCCTGGTCGTCGATCAAGCACTGCGGCACGCCCTGGGAACTGGGCCTGGCTGAAACGCAGCAGACCCTGGTGCTGAACCGCCTGCGCGGCCGTGTCCGTGTGCAAGCCGACGGCCAGATGAAGACCGGGCGCGACGTGGTCGTTGGTGCGCTACTGGGCGCTGACGAGTTCGGTTTCGCGACCGCGCCGCTGGTCGTCGAAGGCTGCATCATGATGCGCAAGTGCCACCTCAACACCTGCCCGGTGGGCGTGGCCACGCA